>JAJRWT010000099.1 GCA_024276675.1 Myxococcota bacterium
GCGGATCGCGGCACCGGCAGGGTCTTCCTGGGGGTGCTGGGTTCCACCCTCACCAACATCGTGGTGTTTACGCCCATCGCCTTCATGAAGGGCATCGTGGGCGAGTTCTTCGTGCAGTTCGCCCTGACGGTCTCCTTCTCCATGCTGCTGTCGCTCCTCACCTCCTTCACCCTCACCCCCATGCTGGCCTCGCTCTTCTACCGCAAGGTCACCGGCAGGAGCCATGCCAGGGCTGACAAGAACGCCCTGCTACGGGCCTGGGACCGTGGCTTCGCACGGGTCACCAACGGTTTCAGCCGCTGGCTGCGTTGGGGGCTTGCCCACCGGGCGGCCACCGTGGGCGGCTTCGCCATCATCTTCGTAGCGGCCATCGCGCTGCTGGGGCCCGTCGTGCCCATGGGCTGGTTCATCACGCCGGACCAGGGTTTTTTCATTTTGCGGATGACTCTCCCGGAAGACGCCGACCTGGACGAGACCGCCCAGGCCGTGCGACGCGGCGAAGCCGTGCTCATGGACAACCCCTACGTAAAGACCGTCTACAGCGAAGTGGGCCGCTACAACACCCTGTTCGGGGTCATCAATGCCAGGAACCGGGCCGAGCTGCACGTGGTGCTGGTGGACGACGACCGCCCATCAACCACCTCCGTCACCGAGGACCTGCGACCGGCCCTGGCCCGTGCGGTTCCGGGCGCGGCGCTGATTCTCAAGGAGCTGGGCGGAGGTGAGACCGCCATCCGCGACGACTTCTTCGTGGAGGTGATCGGCCCGGACAGACAGGTCCTGGCACACTGGGCCGACTTGATAGCCCAGGCCTTCGAAGACCAGCCCAACGTGGTGGACATCGAGACCAGTGGCGTGGAGTACACTCCGCAGATACGGGTGGAACCCGATCCCTACCTGGTGGCAAAGGCGGGTCTGAAACCGCTTCAAATAGGGCAACTTCTGCGGGTGGCCATCGAGGGCGATACCCAGGCGCGGGTCCGCCTGGAAGACCAAGAGGTCCCCCTGCGGGTGCGGCTGCGCCCCCAGGACCGCAGTAGCATGGAGGTGGTGGCCGCCACCACCGTGCAGACCGCCTCGGGAGCCCTGGTGCCCATCCGAGAGCTGGCGCGGGTGAGCCGCGAGATGGCCCCCGCCGTGATCCCCCGCCAGGATGGCGACTACCGCGTCTATGTTACGGCCAACCTGGCACAGGGCGTGGTGGGCGACACCACGAAGGCGGTGCAGGCCCAGCTTCCCATGGAGCAGTTTCCCGCTTCCTGCCAGCTTCGTTTCGGCGGCGAGGAAGAGCAACGATCCGAAGGCGCGGCCGAGATCGGCAAGGCCCTGCTCCTGGCCATGGTGCTGGTCTACATGCTCCTGGCGGGCTTGTTGGAGTCCTTCGTCCACCCGTTCACCATCTTCAGCACCATCCCCCTGGCCCTGGTGGGCGTGCTCAGCGCCCTGGCCATCACCGGAGCCCCCCTGGACATCTTCGGCCTCATGGCCCTGGTGCTGCTCCTGGGCCTGGTGGTCAACAACGCCATCCTGCTTCTGGAAGAAACCGCCCATCAACGCCGGGAAGGCCAATCCATCGTCAAGGCCCTGGAGCGTGGGATGCTGTTCCGGCTGCGCCCCATACTCATGACCAGCCTCTCCACCGTCGCCGGCCTGGTGCCGCTGGCCATGGCCCTGGGGCCCGGGGCCGAGTTGCGCCAGTCCATGGCCCTGGTGTCAATCGGCGGAGTGGCGGTGTCGTCCATCCTGGTCCTTGTGTTGTGCCCGGTCATCTACCACCTGGTGGAGTCCGCCAAGGCCAGGATCAAGGGGCAAGCCCTGCATTGAGGTCTCCCATGGTTCGCGCAGTACAAACAGCACGGGTATCGCAGATGTCTTCCATGCACAGATTACTCGTAATCCTGGCAGCGTTTACCGTTCTACCGGTTCCACCGGCCACGGCGTCGCAGGTTGGCGCCGACATCGCGTGGCCCGATGTGAGCCTGGAAGAAGCCCTGCAGATGGCGGCGCGCTCCAATCCCCGGAACGAAGTGTCCCGCTGGTCGCTGGAAGCTGCATCCGCACAACGCAAGCAGGCTCGTTCCTACTTCCTGCCCACGGTGGGCGTCCAGGCCAGCGCTCTGTGGTGGGACGATTCCCTCTACGTGGAACTGGCGGACGAATCACTCACCGACGTGGACTGCACCACCATCCCCGGCGACTTCGGCACCATGTGCGAAAGCCTGGTGGGTTCTCTCTCCCAACCCTGGCTGCTCCGCGAACAGGCCACGCAGTCACTGGAACTCAAGGCGGTGCAGCCCATCACCAGCCTCTACAACGTGCAACAGGGCCTCAAGGCCAGGCGGGCCCTGGAACAAGCGGAAGAAGCCCAACTGCGGGGCACCGAATCCTCAGTGGCCCTGGAAGTGGTGAAGGCATATTTCAAGGCCCTGGAGGTGCGGCACCTGGAAGAGGTGGCCAGCGCCGGCACCGAGAGCCTCCAGGCCCACCTGCAGCAGGGGCAGGCATTCCTGGATGCGGGGATAATCGGCCGCAACGAGCTTCTGCAGATACAAGTCGCCCTGGCCGAAACACGCCTGGACCTGACCAGGGCCCGAAAGGGGCTGATCCTGGCGGAGCGCAACCTGGCCTTCAGGGTCGGAGCCACGGAGCCTCGCCTGGTGCCCCATGACCTGCCCGCCGGCACGCTCCCTCCGCTGGAAGTGGACTCCCGGGCAATGGCCGCCCAGGTGGCTTCCCGCTACGACGTGGCTGCCCTCTCCTACAAGGCACAGGCCGCACTGGCCGCCAGGAACGCCGCCCGGGCCGACCTGGTGCCCCAGGTTGCCGCCCTGGCCACCTGGGAGCGCTACTGGGGACTCGGGGACCTCACGGACTCCAACGCCTGGTACGTAGGTCTGGGCCTGGAATGGGATGTCTGGGACTGGGGGCGCACATACCAGCAGGCCCGCCAGGCCGACGCCCAGGCCAACCAGGCGTCGGCCGGCCTCCGGGCCCTGCGGGAAGGCGCCCTCATGCAGGCATCGAGCGCCCTCAACGATGCCGAGATCGCCCTGGAGGCATACCAGGTGAGCAAGATCACCAAGCAGCAGGCCGAAGAAAACCTCCGCATCGTCAACGCCCGCTTCGAGTCCCACATGGCCTCCGCCACGGACCTGCTGGATGCCGAGGCCCTTGCCTTGAAGGCCCGTTCCCAGCAGGTCAGCTCCTACTACGACTACCTGGTGGACATCTCCATCCTCCAGGACGCCCTGGGCCTTCCCATCGACCCCATGACCGGCGTGCTGCTGGCGGGCGGCGCATCCCCATAGGGGGGGCTCATTTTAAGGGGCCCCATTTTAGGGGGGGCTCATTTTAGGGGGGCCTCATTCCCAGGGCTCCCGCCCCAGGGCGATCAAGCCCATGGCCTTGGTGAACTCCGCCACGGTCAGGAGGTTGACCTTGCTGGCGCCTTCGCTCCTGCGACGCATGACGGCGGGCACCTGCCCCACCTCGAGTCCGTGGCGCACGGCTTTTACCATGACCTCCAGGTCCAGGAGCCAGTCCATGGAGGCAGGGGTCAACAGCTCCATGGCCCGGCGCGTGAAGAGCTTGGGACAGCCATTGAGGTCGTCGTGAGGGATACCCAGGAGGGCGTGGGTGCCAACATTGTAGGACCTGCTCACCATGGCTCGGGCCCAGCCGTCCTGCCTCATGGTGCGACGGGCCTTGACCATGTCGAAGCTGCCGGTGCGCATGAGCCTCCAGGCCTGGAGCACCACGTGGGGTTCCACCTGCCCATCCCCCCAGTGCCAGCCCAGGATGGGCGTTTCCAGGCGGCGGAGGCCCTGCAGGATTCCACCACCGTAGCCAGCGTTCCGACTCAGGTGGAGGGCCTCTACGGAGGGATGCCCAGAGGCCAGCATGTCCACCAGTTTCCCGGTGCGGTCCCTGGAGCCGTTGTTCACCAGTACCAGGCGATAGGGCACGGCCGCGCCGTCCAGGCAGGAACACAGCGACCGGGTGGCCCACACGCAGCAGGCCTCTTCGTCGTAGAGGGGGATGACGAGCCCCAGGCTGTCCAGGTCTTGCTTCATGTCCTTCACCGGGGAAACAGGCTCTGCTGGGACAGCTTGCGAATGGTCCCCCACCTGCTGCGAACACAGGAGGGCAGGTCTTCGTTCCGGTCCAAGAACCCACGAATCCACTCCCTGGTGATGGGATCCGAGGGGTAGCCGCTGCCCACGGGCCCCAGGGAGGCAAGCTCTTCATCGCGCCGCACCTTGGCCAGAACCGATGCCGCCCCCACCACCTTCCAGTTGAGGTCTGCCCTGGGCTCGATGGTGAAGCGGGGACGGTAGTCCAGGGCCGCGTAGAGAGCTTGCTGGAAACGGGGGATTGCCGCGGGATGGGTGGGAGCGTCGATGAAAACGTGCCAGGGGCGATGGGTCCGGATCAAGTCCACCATCACGCGAAGCTCCAGGGCATTGAGATTGCCCGCGTCGATCTGCTGCGCCGAAACCAGCCGCACATCGCCCGTGCCCAGCTCCTCGAGCAGCGGAACCAGTCGACGCCGCCGCAAGGGGCTCAGTCTCTTGGAATCGGTGACGCCGGTGGCCTCGAGATCACCAAGCAGTTCCGCCGGCAGCATGTAGCCACCCACGACCATGGGGCCCAACACCGAACCCCGCCCTGCTTCGTCGATTCCCATGATGAGTGCCACCGATCCTCCTCCCCGGCCCCGCCTGGCGCCGCACGGCTCCTGTCACAGACTCTTAACGGATTTCCGCCTGGGCAGCGGACAGGCACGGTGGAAGAAAAAGAGCCCCGCCCGGAAGCAACTCCCGGGAGAACTCCGGTCTGGCGCCGGTTGCTTCCGCCACAAAGGCGTAAAACGGAAGCAACTCCGGGGAGAACCCGGGGTCTGACCCCGGTTGCTTCCGCCTTGCAGCCCCCGCCCGGAAGCAACTCCCGGGAGAACTCCGGTCTGGCGCCGGTTGCTTCCGCCTGGCGCCATTCTCTCCTGCCTGACAGGTACGGTACGCATGTGCCGCCGGTCGCCACGGTCGGGAGTCTCCTCGACGACGGCCTGACAGGCCTGCGTGTGCCGTCAGAGACGATGGCAATCCACGAGGGGATTATTGACCTGACAAGTGCGTGCGCATGGGCCGCCAGGACCGTTCCAGCACCCCTGGCGACAGGCGCCCCGCTGGTCCCCGCCATATGCCGACTTATGAGTGTACTTCCGGGACTGCCTTCATGATTCCTGTCCGCGGGCTGATTGAACTGGAACGGGTCAGGTATACATCGGGACAAATGGTCCACCAAAGTTGCTCCTCGTCGCAGGGGAGGTAGTCGCCGTGGTCGTTGATGTGGAAGCAGGAGAGATACATATTGTCCCGTACACTGATACAAAACCACTCGTCAAGCAGCTCTGCGTTGAACGTGAGCCAGTTGTAGTACCACCAGACCTGGGAGCCAAATGCGCCCTCTTTGTCCTCGTCGCAAGTTTTATTGTCCGGGTTGTCGCCGCACTGGACGTGGCCTCCATAGATAGCGTGGCTGGCCTCGTGTATGAGCCCACTCGCGATAATTTCCTTGTCCCAGGCATTGCCGAGCGCAGGTTCCTTGACCTCGTCGGTCACATCCCCAATGTATACCAGGCCTTTGTTTGAAACGTAGCTCATTTTTGCATCGAGGTCCGGGTAGTAGTAGACCTTCTGTATCGAGTCGTAGAGCAGCGCGAACCACAGCTCGCCGGCGTCGATGGTGGACTTGAGGTGGTATGCGTCCTCGTACTCGGAGAGTAGCTGGGTCAAGGCCACCGGTCCCCCGCCGTCCAGCACGTCCGCCACCATGGCGCCGTTCCAGCCCAACACCATGAGGAAGCCCTCCATGACCCTCTCCAGGGGGGTCCGTGCCACGTCGAACTCGTGAGCAACCTCGTCGAAGGACGCCCACGAGAAGCCGAATGCGCTGCCGACTGTCTCCATGCACTCCTCGGTGACAGGTTCCTGGAGGTCGCCGTGGGCGTCGAAAGGTAAGAGGCCGTAGGTGTCCACCTCCAGGCCACAGGCCTCCACCACCTCGTCGTATGACCAGGCCTTTTCGGGCTCTATTGGCGGAAAGTAGTAGTCACCGGCGCAAGACAGCGCTGCAAAGGGCAGCAACGCCGCCAGGAGCAGGAGCCCGCGATGTCGCCGTGCAGGCATCTCTACGACTCGCCCGGGAAGAAATACACCCCTGGCAAACAGAGCGGGGTTCCCTGGAAGGTGACGCTTTCGAGGTCAACGATGGCTCCGCTCTCAGGAGAGTGGGAAAGCAGCCTACCCTGTACCTCGAGCCCGCGGCGAGCAAACCTGAAGTGATCGCCCCGGGCCTGGGGCACCAGGTCGACAGCCAGATGTACCCCTGGCAGGCCGTAGGCCTCGATTGTCAACTGGAGCGAGTCATCGAAGTTGTTGGGTCGAATGGTGAGCTTTTGGGGGGAGGAAAAAACACAGTCGAGGTCGTCCGCCGCCATCAAGCGATCCTCCGTGGAAGAAGAAGGCGAAGCGGAGGAGGCGTGGAAGAAAGCGCCCTCGTGGAGCACAGGATGGTCACGAGGGCTCACGGCGGGCGACGATCCCCCCATAATCGTCGGCCCAGATCTGGCACGTAACTTGCTTACGGCATCGTAACGCCTCCCCGAGGTCCGTGAGGTCGCGAAGTGGGCCAGCGCGGGTAGTATGCAGAGCAGATTTTACGCTCGATGCGCCCATATGGCACCAAGCGCATCATCCGCCACTTCCCCACCAGGCCCGAGTACGCCACCCTGCTTTCCGACCTGGTCGAGGCCAGGCTCCTCGAGTAGTCCAGCATGGTAAGCCCGCGAGCAGGACGAAAAAGGTAGCGAGCATGGCGTGATGGGCGGGCATGCCTGCCATGGCAGCACATGCAGGGCTCGTCGAAGCGGAGGATCGCGTGGGGTCTCCGACTGCTGTGCTCTGCGATGTCCGAGATGGTTTCAGATCTGCGATCCGTCCCGGAGGAATCGCAAAAGTGAAACACCTGGGGGGCGAATCCGTTTCAGATCTGCGATCCGTCCTGGAGGAATCGCAAAAGTGAAACGCCTGGGGGCCGAATCCGTTTCAGATCTGCGATCCGTCCCGGAGGAATCGCAAAAGTGAAACACCTGGGGGGCGAATCCGTTTCAGATCTGCGATCCGTCCCGGAGGAATCGCAAAAGTGA
>JAJRWT010000100.1 GCA_024276675.1 Myxococcota bacterium
CACTTTTGCGTTTCGTCGGAGAGGAAACGCAGATCTGAAACCGTTTCGGGCCCTGGGCGTTTCACTTTTGCGTTTCGTCGGAGAGGAAACGCAGATCTGAAACCGTTTCGGCCCCTGGACGTTTCACTTTTGCGTTTCGTCGGAGAGGAAACGCAGATCTGAAACCGTTTCGGCCCCTGACACTCCTGCGCGCAAGATCTCGGCCGGCCTGCCGGGGGATCAGGGATACGTCGTAACGACCCAGGCCCGACTCCCGGTTGGAGCGCACCATGTGGGTCTGCTCCAGGTGTACCGACAGCCCCATGATGAAGGCCTGGTACACACGCTCCGGCTCCGCTCCCCCCAGGTCGTGGTAGGACATGCCGTGGCGTAGGAGAAGCTCCAGGTGCGCCCGGAAGCCCTCCGCGTCGCCGGAGAGGAGCGCTCGCCCAAGGGCATCCAGCCGGTCCTGTCCCCCAAGGCCGTTCCGTAGCCAGGACAGGTAGAGGCCGCGGTAGGCCACGTAGACCTCGCGGTTGGGGACCGAGAGCCGGTACAGGGGGTTGTCCAGGTTGTCCACCCCGTGAGGTCCCTCGCCTTTGAGGTACCCCGAGAACAGCAGGAAGCTCCAGACAGCGGAGCGGTCCAGGTCCAGGTCCCGCAGCGCCACGTGCTCCTGCACGGGCCTGGTCAGGGAACCACCGCCCAGCAGGACCTGCATCTCGTCGTGGGTCACGGCTCCCCTCCCAAGGAGCAGGCCCCGGAGCAGCTCGTCCGAGGCGGTGGACACCCAGTAGGGCTTGGGACCGTCTTGCGGGTTGTCCATGTAGCACAACACCGACCAGGGGTTGTACACCACCCGGCCACCGAAAAGATAGCCGTCGTACCACTCCCGAATCTCACCCAGCCTGTCCTGGGCCCCGGCTTCCCGCGCCAGGCTCTCCACCTCTGAACGGGTGAAGCCGAAGTGGCCGGAGAAGCGATGGGAGACGATGGTGTGTACCGCCAGGTTGTTCAAACCCGAAAAGATGCTCTCCTTTGCCACGCGCAGGATGCCGGTGAGGACGCCCTTGAAGAGGTACGGGTTGTCCTTCAGCCCCCCAGAGAGAAACACCCGGAAGAACTCCACCACTTCCTGGTAGTAGCCGTGGGCGTAGCCGGCGTGGATGGGAGTGTCGTACTCATCCACCAGGATCACCACGTCCTCGCCCGTGGAGTCGTGGAGCCAGGATGAGAGGTCGTACAGAACCCCTTGAAGCTCCTGGGGGGAGGCCCTGCCCGACATCACATCCCCGAAAAAACTCCGCTCGTCCCTGGTGAGCAGGGGTGGGTCCAGCAGCTCACGGTGCTCCTTGAACAGGCGCTTGAGCTGGGTAGCCAGGCCGCTGGCGAAACCCTGGAAGGTGGATGCCTTCAGGTCTTTGAATGTCAGGTAGATGACCGGGTGGCGCTGGAAATGGGAGCGGCAGGTCTGGCCGGCGCTCCAGGCCGCAAGGCCGCAGAAGAGGTCGGAGCGGTCTTCGTGGCTGCGCTCGAAGAAGTAGCGCAGCGTTGAGAGGTTCAGGGTCTTGCCGAAGCGACGCGGGCGCGGGAGGAGCAGCACCTGGGCGCCGGCATCCACGACTCCGGGATCGTGGCTGGACGGTTCCTGTCCGCGGCAGCACCTGGGCGCCGGCATCCACGACTTCTGCCACCAGGCCGGTCTTGTCCACATAGTGGAAGCCGCCGCGGCGCAGCTTGCGGAAGTCCGAGATGCCTATGGGAAACTTGAGCCTCATGAACACAGCTTATCACGCCCCCGGGCACCGTGGGGATGTCCACAATCGTCAGTCCGGAGCCGGCAGGCAACACAGCCCGCCGGGCCATATGTGGCCGGTGGCCTACCCTGCCCTCGTGGTCCTTCAGTGCCTGCCTCTCGTTGGCTTCCACGATGCAGGCGTCCATGTCCGGGGGCGCGACTCGGCGGGGTCTCCGTGGGGACGGGAGACGTGGTGTCGCTGGCGTTCCCGGCTCGTGGTCGTCATCCCGAAACAGGAGCCGTCGAGACATCTTCGTGAGTTCCCTCCCGGGAATCCTCGCCGTAGAAGCGGCGGCCTTCCTGGGCCATTTTGCCCAGAATGGGGGCCGGTGCGAAACGCTCCCCCAGGGGGCCGACCATGGACTCCAGTTCCCCGACCAGGGCTGGAAGGCCCTGGGAATCCATCCAGGCCAGGGGACCGCCGGTGCCCGCGGCGAAGCCCGCTCCCAGGACTGCGCCCAGATCGGCATCGCGCTCGTTCTTGACGATGCCGTCATTCAGCGCCCTGGCGGCTTCGGCCGCCTGTACCAGCAGGAAACGCCGGGAGAGCTGGTGGGTGCTTTCGCTCTTGTCGTCGCCGGGGGTGGGCAGGCCCAGCCCGCCCCAGAGGCCGGTGGGATTGCCTGCCCGGTATTCGTAGAATCCCCTGCCCCAGGCCCGGCCCGGCCGGTGGAGTTCCTTGTGGACTCGGTCCAGGAGCGAAACCCCGGCCATGCGAAACCTGCCACCGCCGGGGGCGGTCAACAGGCTCCCCATCGCCCTGCGCAGGGTTGGCATCCCGATGGTGTCTGCCAGCAGCAGCGGAGATGTGGCCATGCCCGCCGCGATACCCGCCCACTCCACGCGGGATGGATGGATACCGTCCTGAAGCATCTGCAGGGCCTCCACCACGTATGTCGCCTTGAGCCTGGTGGCGTACTGGGCGGCTACGTCCGCCACCACAAGGGGCACCATGTCGAGTCTCCGCATCAGGGCCAGCGCCCTGCCCAGGCGTGCAGCCGTGGCAGATCCCCAGAATTCGACCAACGCGCCCTGCTCCGGCGACGAAGGTATGCCCAGGCCCAGGACTCGTTTCTTCCACCGACGGTTCTCGCATATGGATGCCAACGGCTCGGGAGCATTGGCCAGCAGCAAAGTGCAATGGTCCTGGGTGTCATGTGCCAGGCGGCCCAACTGCTGTCGCAGCTCCGGGAGGGCCTTCTGGGAGGCCAGGACCACGACATCGCACTCGGCCAGTTCGTATTGCTCTCTTGGCGTCTCGATGCGCTGAAGCCAGTCACCGTCGTCGTTCTGCCGGGCGTCGGCTTTGGCACATGCCTGCCAGTACGCATGTGCTCGTTCCAGCCGAGCGGGGTGGAAATCCCACAGGCTCACGCGAAGCCCCTGCCTGGCGGCCAGCCGTGCCAGGCCGGAGGTCAGGAGGCCCGCCCCTACCAAGCCCAGGTGCGAAACAGTGGATTGTCGGGCTTTGGGAAGCCCTTCCATGCGACGGGCCGACTTGCGGTGAAACCACAACGTGCGCAGCATGTCCCTGGTCTGGGGACGGGCCGTTGTCCTGGCGAAGAGTCGGGACTCCAACTCCAGGGCCATGTCCAGCGGTTGCCGGCTGCCTTCCTGTATGGCCCTCAGGGTGGCCTGGGCAGCCGCCGCTGTGTCGCCGGATTCGCGATGGAGCCTGGCGGCGATGGCCAGCATGAGCTTGCGCCCCGCCCTGCTGTCGGGAGCGGGCGGGGGAAACGAGTAGCCCGCTTCGTCCCAGGGTTGGAAGGGAGCGCTTCCGGAGCGGAGCCATTCCACGGCGGCCTTGTCCAGGGCATCGGCGTCGGGTAGAAGCTGGTGGACCAGCCCGGCCTCCAGGGCCTGCCGGGGATTCAGGACCCTGGAATCCAGCAGCAGGCGGGAAGCCGCCTCCATGCCCACCAACCTGGGAAGACGCTGGGTGGAGCCCAGTGTTGGCAGGAGGCCCATCTTGACCCCCGGCACTCCCAGGCGGACAGAGGGATCATCGAGTACCAGGCGCCTGTGGCAGGCCAGCGCCAGGGCGAAGCCCCCCCCCAGGGCCGAACCTTCGATCTTGGCCACCACTGGGACCCCCGCGGTCTCCAGGCCGCGAAAGGCGCGATTCAAGTCCAGTGCCCAGCGCTCGAGTTCTCGCTGGTCCCTCTGGCGATAGAGGTATTCCAGGTGGGCGCCAACGCAGAAGTGGGGAGATCGGGATGCCAGGATGAGGCCGCGCAGACCGGGAAGAACGCGCATCCAGCGCAGGAGCGATTGCATGTCTTCGGCGAACTCCGGCGTGATGCGATTGATACCGGAGGAGGACACCAGCCAGGCTCGTGCAAGGCCGGTCTGCTCATGAAAAACGGCTTCCAGGGCCGGGAGTGAGAGGGGGGTTGCCTTTGTGCTCATGTGGGTTTCCTGGATACTTCCCGCGGGGGGGTCACTTGACGAGGCTCTTGGTGTTGGTGGACGTGGGTGGGTCGGTGGTGAAAAAGCGGTGGAGTGCCAGGCAGGTTTCGGCCATCAACCCCTGGTGGGCGAACTCGTCGGGCTGGTGGGCCTGGTTGGTGAATCCAGGACCGTAGTTGACGGCGGGTATGCCGTGGGCCGCCAGGCGAGCCACGTCGGTCCATGCTTCCTTGGGAGCCACCACGGCGCCGGACAGCTCCAGGAAGTGCCGTACGAGGGGCTCGGCCAGCTCCACGGGGCCGGCGGGAGCCCGATCCACCACTTCGACCCGCACTCCCCGGCCCAGGAAGGCAAGCAGACGGTCTTCGGCGCTTCCAAGGCTCCTGCCTGGGGCGAAGCGGTAGTTGACATTCAGCTCCACGCGGTCGGGGACCACGTTGCGCGCCTTTCCTCCATGTATCAGGGTGGCACTCATGGTCTCGCGGAAAGTCAGTCCAGCCACCCTGACCGGGGTGGGTTGGCGACCTTGCAGGCGGCAAAGCAGCTCCCCAGCCTTGTGAATGGCGTTTTCACCCTGCCACGGCCTGGCGGAATGTGCTCGTCGGCCTCGAAAGGTCACCCGTGCGTGGATGGTCCCCATGCAGCCAGCGTGGAGCCTGGCTTCGGTGGGCTCGAGACAGATGGCCAGGTCCGCCCGGCGCAGCCAGGACATGCCTTGCAGGAGCGGCTCCAGGCCGTTTTCCTGGTATGGACCCTCTTCACGGTCATAGAAGACCAGGCCCATGGCCAGGGGCGTTCGTTCCAGGGACAGGTGCCGGGCAAGTCGGAGCATGACGGCCAGGCCGGACTTCATGTCGCTGGCGCCAAGGCCGTGGACGTGTCGGTCCTGGCGCCGCAGGGGGCCGCTGGCGGGGTTGGGGGGTACGGTGTCCAGGTGGCCCACCAGCAGCACCAGGGGCCGGGGCGGGCCGGGGGGACGCGCCACCAGGGAGTTGCCCACACGTTCCACGTGGAACCCCAGGGGCGCGAGCGCCCGCTGCACGAAGTCGCAGATGGCGGATTCGTCGCCTGTAACACTGGGTATTGCGCAGAGTTCCAGGGTGGCGTCGCCCAGTTCCCGGGCCAGGTCAGACGGGAAGGGCGAACTCACGGAGCACCTGGTTGAGCGAGGTTTTTCGGTCGGTGGACTGGGAGCGGCTCCCAATGATGAGGGCGCAGGGCAAATGATAGGTGCCGGCGGGAAAGCGACGGGGCCTGGTGCCGGGGATGACAACGCTCCTGGCGGGCACCCGCCCCTTGTGGACGCGCTCACTGGGGCCGGTGACGTCGATTATGGGGGTGCTGGCGGTGAGGACCGTGTTGGCGCCGATGACCGCCTCACGTTCCACCAGGACGCCTTCCACCACAACGCAGCGCGAACCGATGAACGCGCCGTCTTCGATGATCACGGGACGGGCGCCCGGGGGTTCCAGCACGCCTCCGATACCCACTCCTCCCGAAAGATGTACTCCCGCGCCTACCTGGGCGCAGGAACCCACCGTTGCCCAGGTGTCTACCATGGTGCCGGCCCCCACGTAGGCCCCGATGTTCACGTAGGCGGGCATGACCACGCAGCCCCTTTCCAGGAAGGCGCCGTAGCGGACGGCTCCAGGCGGGACCACGCGAATACCGGCGCTGGCCGGGTCCTTCTTGAGGGGGATCTTGTCGTGCCAGGAGAATGGTCCCAGTTCGGTCACCTGCAGGTCCGCCACCTTGAAATACAGGTTGATGGCTTGTTGCACCCATTCGTGCACGATCCATGTGCCGCCCACCGGGGATGCCACCCGCAGGCGCCCCTGGTCCAGGAGCCGGATCACTTCCTCCACGGCATCGCCATCCGGTTCCTGTGGATGGGCCAGGCTCTCGCGGATACGGGATTCCAGGTGGCTATATTCGTTCATCTACAGCAGTCGCCTCCATGCCTCGATGGCCTTGGCGCAGCCTTCGATGTCGGGCACCAGCGCCAGGCGCAGGTAGCCGTTTCCGGCTTCGGTGGTGGCAAGCATACGGCCGGGGGTGGCCAGGATGCCTTCTTTCAGGAGGTGCTGGTGGTAGCTCAGGTCGTCGAAGGGTTGGGGGGCCTTGAACCAGATGTAGATGGTGGCGCCAGATTGCACCGCCTCGATGCCCACTTCCTGGAAGAAGTCCATGATGAGGGCACGGCGTTCCTTGAAGCGGCTCCTGCGTTCCCGGACGTGGGCATCGTCCAGCCAGGCCACCCGGGCGGCTTCGTTGATGAAGCTCTGGGATGCCAGGCCCGGGTTGGGGCGGAAGAGACGCAGCCGCTGGATCCATGCTTCGTCGCCGGCGATGAAGCCGGAGCGGAAGCCCGTCATGGCGCTGCGCTTGGAGAGACTGTGGATGGAGAGCACCCCCTCGGTGCTGACATCGAAGATGTTGGGGGGGGGCTCGTCGTCGTACATGTCGGCGTAGGTGTCGTCGGAGACCAGCAGGATGTCGTGTTCTCGGCAGGTTTCCCAGGTCCGACGGAGATCTTCCAGGGAGGACACGGCGCTGGTGGGGTTGTGGGGCGTGTTGATGAACATCAGGCGAGCGTTTTTCAGCACGTCCCGGGGGAGTTCCCATGGCCTGAAGCGGAAGTCGCCGTGCAGGGGCACCGCGTGGGGCTGGCCGCCGGCGAAGCGCGTGCCCCGCTCGTACACGGGGTAGCAGGGGTCGGAGTAGATGACGCCCCGATCCGGAGCCTTGGGATCCAGGACCATCATGGGGAGGTGAAAGACCACTTCCTTGGAGCCGCTGGACGGCAGCACGTGGCGTTCCGGGTGCAGGTCCACGTTGAAACGGCGCTTGATGTAGCTGCAGAAGGCGGCGCGTACCGGAGCCGTTCCCGTGACGGTGGGGTACTGGCTGATCTCGGGAACGGCGTCCAGCAATGCTTGCCGGATGAAAGGGGGGGTGGGATCTGGCGGATCGCCCATGCTGAAGTCGAACAGAGGCTCGCCCGAGGCCAGGACGCGATCCCGGATCTGGTTGAGTTGTACGATGGGGTAGACGGCAAGGCTTTCTGTGAGTGGATTGACGCGGGCCACGGCAGCTCCTGGGCATGAGATTCCATGAAGGGCCAGCGTAGCAAGGCATGGCTGCGTTGTCATGGTGCCCGTTGCACCTGTCGGGGCTGGAATGGTCTGAATATGCGTCCCACCAGCACAGCGTGGAGCAGGCTTCCAGCCTGCTTGCTACAAGAGCACAGCGTGGAGCAGGCTTCCTGCCGACGTTCCCCGTGCCCCCAGCTCACCCGTGACGCCGGCTTCCCCCGTGGAGCAGGCTTCCAGCCGGCGTTCCCCGTGCCCCCAGCTCACCCGTGCCCCCAGCTCACCCGTGCCCCCAGCTCGCCCGTGCCCCCAGCTCACCCGTGGCGCCGGCTTCCAGCCGGCGTACCATGCATAGTGACGACATGGGCCAGCAGGATGCCGGCCCCACCATCCTGGGCGAATGGGGCGGCCGGATGGATCATGAGTCCCTCCCATAGAAAGCTCCCATCCGGAAATGGCTCCCATCGCCGGAGCGGCCCATTCCTTCGCCAGGCACATCCGCGCAACCACTTGAAATAGCGCTGCTATTCCGGCGGGTTACGCAGGATGCGCCTGGCTCGAAAGCGACTCGCCCCGGCTC
>JAJRWT010000101.1 GCA_024276675.1 Myxococcota bacterium
CCCAAAAGCGGACCGAAGTCGGTGTATACCATGGGGTATTACCCCAGTTCGGTCCGCCCAGGGGCCCAAAAGCGGACCGAAGTCGGTGTATACCATGGGGTATTACCCCAGTTCGGTCCGCTTTGTTGCGCCCATGAGGACCAAAAGGGGTGAGCGTCGATGAGCTTGAGCAGGCTGAGCAGTATCCACACTTTCTCGAGGGTGTCGGCGGCGAAGCCCATGCTACGGCGTCGGGTTTGGCGTCGGTCACGACGCCGACGCACCCGACCCGGTCCCCCGGTGGAGCGCCGGGCCGGAAGCGCCACCTGCTTGCGGATGGATCTAAAATGTAGTAATGTACCTACGTTGATCGGAAGAGACATGACATGACAGTTACAACCATATCAAGTCGCGAATTCAACCGAGATGTCGCTAGGGCCAAGAGAGCAGCCAGGAAAGGGCCGGTGTTCATCACGGACCGCGGCCGGCCGGCGCATGTGCTCATCACGATAGAGACCTACCGGGAACTGACGGGGGGGCAGGCCACCATCGTCGACCTGCTGGCATCCCCGGGCGTGGAAGAGGTGGAGTTTGAGCCCCAGCGCATCGGCAGCCTTTCTCGGATGGTAGAGCTGGGTTGATGTACCTCCTGGACACCAACGTCGTCTCCGAACTCCGGAAGGCGAAGGCGGGAAAGGCCGACGGAAATGTCACCTCATGGGCCGTGAGCGTCCCGGCTGGTGCCCTCTTTCTGTCTGTGATCTCGATTCTGGAGCTGGAGCGCGGCGTGCTCCTGGTGGAGCGGCGAGATTCGACACAGGGCTCCGTCCTCCGAGATTGGCTGGATCACCACGTCCTTCCAGCATTCCATGGGCGCATCCTGCCCGTGGATACCGTCGTCGCACGGTGCTGGGCAGCACTTCACGTTCCCGATCCACGCGCAGAGCGCGATGCCATCATCGCCGCCACTGCGCTGGTGCATGAAATGACCGTCGTCACCCGCAATGTGGTCGACTTTCGAGCGATCGCTGTCCCGCTGCTGAACCCCTGGGACGATAGATAGTTCCCGCCCAGGTACAGGGACGGAGACTGCTTGTCGGCGGGTCGCACATAATTTGCTCATCCCAGGCCCGGGCGCCGTTGCCTTTCAGATGTTATCCGCGCCTATCCGTCATGACATCTTCTGCACCAACGCTGCAAGAACTCCTGTCCCACAGGGTCATCCTGGTGACCGGCAAGGGGGGAGTGGGTCGCACCACCTGCACCGCTGCTCTCGCCCTCACGGCTGCCAGGGCCGGAAAGCGCGTCATGGTGGCGGAGATCCAGGAACCCACGCGCCAGACCTGGTCTCCCCTGGCGCGTCTCTTCGAAGAATCCCTGCTTCCCAGCGACTCCACCCCCCTGGCCGAGGGCCTCTGGGGAGTGATGCTGGACTCTCGCAAGGGAACCGAGGCCTTTCTGGGCTCGGTGTTCAACGTGAAGGCTCTGGCGCGGCTGGCAATGCGTACCCCACCCCTTCTTCGCTTCCTGGACGCCGCACCTTCTTTCCACGAAATGGGCATCTTCTACCACGTGATGGAGATCCTCCGCGCCCAGGACCACGAAGGCGCCCACCTCTACGATCTCCTGGTGGTGGACATGCCCGCCACCGGCCACACCCTGGCTCTCACCGGCCTGCCCAGGGTGTTGCTGTCCCTGGTGAACCGCGGCCCCATGGCCAGAGCCCTGCGGGAGGGCAACCAGGTCTTGAAGGATCCGGCCCAGACCACGGCGCTGGTGGTGACCATCCCCGAACCCCTGCCGGTCTCCGAAACCATGGAGCTGGTGGATGGCCTGCGCGCCAGCACCGTGGCGGTGGGTGGCGTGGTGGTCAACCGCATTCCCCGAGACCCCTTCACTCCCCAGGAACGCCTGGCGCTGGCCGATATCCTGCCCCGGGAACCAATCGCCGGCCGGGTAGAAGTAGACAGAATATCCAGGGCCCGTGATTCGCTGGATCGCCTGGAGCGCGGCTTGGACTTCCCCATGATCTTCGTAGACGAGCAACCGGAATCCGACGCATCATCCGTGCTGCGGGGCATGGCGTCGCAGCTCGGCGGGTTGCTGGGAGGAACCTCTTGAGCTGGGTCAGGGATCTCATCAGCGAAAAACGTATCGTGGTCTGCTGCGGCGCCGGAGGCGTGGGCAAGACCACGGCAGCGGCGGCCCTGGCCCTGGGAGCTGCCCAGGCGGAGCGCCGCGTGCTGGTACTCACCATAGACCCTTCCCGGCGCCTGGCGGAAACCCTGGGTATCCAACGCAACACCCCTGAACCGGTGATCATCCAGCCGGTGGATGTGGAAATACCTTCTCCCGGTATGCTCTCCGCATGGGTCCTGGATCCCAAGCTGGTCTCGGATCGAACGGTGGAAAGGCTGGCACGCAGTCCCGACGAAGCCAGGCGTCTGCTCATGAACCCCATCTACCAGCGCGTGACCGACATGGTCGCGGGTATGCAAGAATACACCGCCATGGAAGCCCTGCACGGCTTCATCCAGCAGGGCAGGTTCGACCTGGTCATCCTGGACACGCCTCCATCGCGCAACGCCCTGAACTTCCTGGAAGCTCCGCAAAGACTGGGGGAGTTCCTGGACGGGCGGATACTGAAGCTCCTCCTGCCCAGAAATCCCGACGCCATCATCGGCACCACCAGGCGCATCATCAACGCCGTGCTGGGCACCGTGTTCGGTGAGCAGTTCTACGCGGATCTCCAGGTCTTCTTCGCCTCGTTCGCCGCCATATTCAGCCAGCTCAACGGCAACTCCCAGCGCATGAGGCTTCGTCTCCAGGAAGACGACACCTCCTTCCTGTTGGTCACCTCGCCGGTGCGCGAGGCCCTGGACGACGCCATCTATTTCCAGGAAAAGATCCACCAGCTCGGCCTGCCCCTGGGGGGCTTTCTCTTGAACCGGAGCCGCGTGCCCATGGTGGAGAGGCTCTTCCCCGGCGAGTTCCTGCTGCCGCCCCATCCCACTCCCCACCACCGCAGCGCCCTGGGCAAGCTGGTGGGCCTGGCCCGGCTGGAACAAAACCAGGTGGCCCAACACAAGGAGCTGGTGGAAGAACTGCTCTCACGCACCTCCCACGAAGTTCCACTGACCGCCATCCCGGAACTTGCCGAGGGCGTGGAGACCTTCGTGGATCTCGACACCCTGGCCTCGTGGATGTTGGATGAGCAGTCCAGCCAGACCCGCCCATCCACCGGTGCCCCGGAACCAGCGGATCCACCGCGCCAGCCCATGCAGGGCTCTACCTGAACACCACCGTGCACGCCGTCGGTGCGATGCCGCTGGTCACCACCTGGCGGAAGGCTGGATAATCCTGGACATCCACGACCCTGGAATTGACCTCCACTTTCCGGTCCAGCGTGAGCATCGTGCCCTCCAGTTCCCAGTCGGCGCTGATCTCGACGGTATCGCTGGTCAGTTGCAGGTCGTCGGGTACGTAGATGGGCTGAAGCCCCCGGGGAAGCTCCAGCTCCAGGTGAAGCTCCTCCTGGCCCGCCCAACCCAGGTCCAGTGGAAGATCCCTGCTGTTCCGGTAGAGACCTTCCAGGTCCCGGAGCAGGGACGCCGAGGAAAAACCCAGGCCCAGGGCGGGCGGAGAGTCGTTCCTGGAATCCAGGTGCAGGTCGAGATCCAGACTGAAGGCCACCTGGGCAGGCTCCAGGTGGGTCATGGAGATCTCCCCCACCTGGGCGCCGGGAAGGATTTCCGAAAGCAGGTCACCGGCGAAGGAGAGGTTTTCTTCCCGGGAGGCACCCACCTGGAAGTAGGGTGAATAGCAGCCGGTCATGAGCAGCGAGGCACTGCCGGTGATGTCGAGGTTTTCGTCCATCTTCAGGGTGAGCAGCACTTGCAGGTCATCCCGGGAAGCTACCGGGGGCATGGTGTGCAGTCCGTCGGCGTCCGGCAGAAGGGGCAGACCCCTGTAGGACTGGAAGTCGCGGTGGGACATCTCGCCCAGGGATGCGGTGGGATCCAGCCAGAGCACGCGATCCCCCACCTGTGCGTGCAGCAAGAAGCGGTCCATCTGCGAGAGGCTGGGCACGGGCTCCGGGCTCCATGCGCCGGGCAGCTCCAGGCGACACGCGGCGATGGGGGCTTCGACCCCCACCTGTGCCAGCATGGCCTGGAGCAGGACCGCCTTGTCCAGGGCGTTGCCGTACCCGGAGTCATAGATCTCCGCGGCTCCGCGGGGCGAAAAGCCCATGAGACCCACGGGCCAGTCTACTCCGTTGATGCTGTTGACCACGTATTCGTGGATGGCCATGGCTTGCTGCCACTGCCCGGGTAGGTGGTCGGTCAGCTCTTCCACCTTGGCCTTCAAATCGGGAGAGACATCAGCCACCGCCTTCCGGACCAGCTCCGCGACGCTCTGCGCGGCAGCGGCCCAGTCGGGACAGGTGGTGAAGACCAGCTCAGGCAGGTAGCTCTGCTCGGCTTCGGTGGAGTCCCCCAGCCGTTGCGAGGGGATGTCCGTGAAGCGCCAGGTGTAGGTGGTGCTGCCATCCGAACTCTGCTCCTGCGGCTGGACGCCGCTGTTGAACAGCGCGTAGCGCAGCACGGTGCCCTGGGGAACGGTGATCATGACCACCCGTTCCAGTGCCGGGTCGCCATCCCAGATACGGGTGATGCCTTCCAGGAAGGGCCGCCAGGGCTCCTTGTCGGCTATGGTGTAGTCCATCTCGATGACGGCGTCGATGTCGAGCCCCACGTTGGAGACCACCATCTGGCGCCAGTTGGTGTATTCCGGGGCGTGCTCCAGTTGGAAGGGGGTCATTTCGGTGAAGCTGTTGTCTTTCGCCTTCACCACTTCTTGCCAGGGGGTCCAGCTCTGGACGGCGTCGAAGGTAAGATCCTGGCGCTGGCTGTCAAAGGCGATGTGGGGGTCGCCGGCGGCGTCCAGACCTTCGTAGGTGAGGATCTTTTCCAGGATGCTGTGCTGTTCCGAGATGCGCCCATCGGGCAGGAGGGTGAAGTGGATGGTGTAGGAGAGCACCAGCACGTCGGCGTCGGGGTATTCAACCGAGCCGGGGCTGCCGGCAAAACGGGCGTGGGGTGCCGCCAGCGCAGGGGTCGTTCCCCAGCAGAGCAGCGACAGGTGGAGAAGGCCCAACGCCATGGTGCTTCGAAGTACGGTGGTTTTCATGGTCGGCTCCTACCTGGCCAGCACGGTGAGAGCGTCGCCGAAGTCCAGGAACGCTTCGGCAGCCTGCTTCAGGTTCGCGTATTGATCTGCCGGGATGATCTTTTTCTTCACCACGAAGGTTTCTTCCAGGCGGAGCTTGTTGCCCTTGAGTTCCTGGTGGGCGGAAAAGGCAGCCACGTCGCCGTCCACTGCTTCGAGCGACGGCGCGCTTTCCAGGCGATAGCCGGAGGGCAGGGTGATGGTCTCGGTAAAGCGGAACTCCCGGGGGG
This sequence comes from Myxococcota bacterium, assembly GCA_024276675.1. Taxonomy (GTDB): domain Bacteria; phylum Myxococcota_A; class UBA796; order UBA796; family JAFGLY01; genus JAJRWT01. The sequence continues at coordinate 5,439 of JAJRWT010000101.1, forward strand.
CTCTCAGGAAGATGTCGTAGGTCCTGGTGTCGGTGTCTACGGCAGAGGCCCAGTCCAGGAGCCTGCGATTGTCCAGCACGTTGTGGGCCGCGGGCGGGGTGAGGATCATGCGATCCGCCGACACCATGGCGTAGCCGGGAACCTCGTATTCCAGGGTGATGCGGAAGGGACGGCCCACGTCCAGGACATCCGTTGTCTTGAAAGAAAGCAGGCTGGCCGCCGGCGAGATGGCGGCGACCCACTTCTCGAACACGGAGCGGGTCTCGCTGGCTTCGTGGTAGACGATGCCCCATCGCAGGTTGGTTTCGCTGTAGTGACCGGCGGTCACCAGCAGCTTGCCCCTGAGGTTGCCCTGCGGGTCGATCCTGCCGGTGGACACCACCTGGATGAAGTTGTCGGCCGGATCTGCTTCGGGGGTGCTCATGAGTACTTCGCCCCGCGGCGTACCGATGACGTAGTGCTGGGGCTTTTCGGCGCTGGACCAGATTTCTCTGCTGAAGGGACACCAGGTGGGATCGTACAGGGTGTATTCGTCCTTGCCGGTCTCCACAGCCACCACGCAGTGGTTGAACTGGTCGGCGGGGATGTCTTCCACCCTGGCGCCGGCCATGGTCATGGCGGGATAGACAGTGTAGCCGGCCGCTCGCAGCATGGTGATGAGCATGCCGGCGATGTCCTTGCACACGCCCGCCCTGTCGTTGAAGGTCATGATGCCCGGGTGGAGCGTGTAGCCTTCACCCTTGCCCATGCTGATGCCGGAGTAGCGTATCTGGCGAGCCACCCAGGCCAGGAGTGCGAAGCGCTTGTCTTCGTCGGTCTTCAGGCCCTTTGTTATTTCCCGGACCTTGGCCATGATCGCGTCGTTCCAGTCGAAGGCGCCGAAGTCTTCGTTCACCTTGAAGAACCAGCGGGATTTCTCGGGCCAGTCCTGGACCGTGGCCAACACCAGCTTGGGAAGGGTGTCGGAGTCTTCCACCATTCTTTCTTCTCGCTCCACGGCGGGCACGTCTTCCTTCCAGAAGCTGTAGGTCAGGGAGTCCTGGTCAAAGCTGGTGGAAGAGGCCAGCCCACCGTTGAAGACCTTGGCGATGATGGGCTTGTCCTTGGGTAGATGGATGGTATAGACCTTCCTGACCATGGGGAGATCGCCCTGGAAGAGCACCACGTCGTAGTAGTGGCCCCTCATGGGCGGGATGTACTTTTCGTCGTCGTCCTGGCCCAGGTAGGCGATGACGAAACCCTTGGAATAGGTGCGAATCTCCACTGCATCGCCCGGCTGGAGCTTGGGAATGGATGCCACCTTCATGCGCGGTCCCCAGTAGATCCATGCCTGGGGTTGGGGCAGATCGTAGATACGGGATGGGGGTAGCTCCTGAGCTTCGCCCCCCTTGCGATAGACAGTGATGCCTTGCACCTCTGCCAGGGACGAGGCGGGATCGTAGTCGAAACGCATGGTGGCGTACTGCGCGGCGCCCGCCTCGGTGAGCACCTTGATGAGCTGGGTCTTGTAGACGTGGCTCAAGCCCGTCTCCTCTACCTCCACGGTGGTCTCGTCCAGGACCACCACCGCGTCTGCCTCGGGGTAGTCATCGCTGGTGACGGCATTCAGGGCCTGCCAGGTTTCGCCTTCGGTCATGGCCTGGGCCGCGGGAGCGCCAAGAATGCAGAGAAGCGTGAGGAGTGTCGCCAGGGCCAGGGCCCAGCCGGTTCGCGAACGAGTCATCTGATCTACCTCCGGTTGAAGGCAGGAAATACCTTGTTTTGTCCATATTCACAAGGAGCGCGTTGCCGGAACGCTTGCCATGGGAGCCTGTCTCGGGCCTAATGTGCTGAAACAGACGTCACGCCCAGCCAGCAGGAGAACCTGTGCCTCCACCAGCCAACATACCTTCCTTTCGAGGAGCCGTCGGGCACCTTGCTCGACCGCGGCCCGGGGATTCTCCCGCCGGCAGCCTCGGCAGTCATATTCGCTTCGCCGCAATCGGCTCGATATTGGCGGCCTGCCAGGCATCGAACGATGCCTGCGAGCCGCAGCCCTGCGATTCCGGCGAACCATGCGTCTCTCGGGAGCAGAGCTGCGATCCCACGGAGTACGATGTCGCGGTACACGTGGATTTCTCCACCAGCAGCGGAACGATTGCCAACATGAACGGCGTGCAGGGCCCCCCCCAGTGGAAACTCATCCCCCAGATGGACCTCACCCAGTACTACGTCGATGCCCATGTCCCCATGGTGCGCTTTCCCCAGGACGACGGCTACGACTATGCCTTGAGCTCCATCTTTCCCGATGCCTCCGCCGATGCCGACGATCCCGCTTCCTACCACTTCGACGACATCGACGACCTGTTGGAATCCGTGCTCGCCACGGGAGCAGAGCCCATCTGGCAGGCCATCTACGACATCGGACCCAACGAAAACTGGGGCATGGAATGCTGCCAGGGAGGCGATCAACCCGATGACTCCGAGAAATGGGCCGACGTGGTCAAACACGTTGTCATGCACTGGAACGATGGCTGGGCAGATGGCCACGAGTGGGGCATCAGCCACGTCGAGTTCATCAATGAACCCGTGGTCTGCGGGGGCTTCGTAGACGACAAGGAGGTGATCTTCGCCGTCTATCGCGACTTCGTGGACGCTCTCGAGTCCTACGAGCAGGAGTACGGGCGTGAGCTGGTGCTCATGGGCCCCGCCGCCGACCTGCCAGAGGACTACCATCTCACGGTGGACTACTACGTGCAGTTCCTGGACGACCTGCTGCAGGGCCGCCGCATCGACATCTTCAGCATGCACACCTACCGGCTGACGCCATGGGAGATCTACGAGGGGAGCGTGGCCATCAAGGAGATCGCCGACGCTTTCGGCATGCCGGTCTGCAACTCCGAGTGGAACCGAATCGGCAACCTGGCCGACGGAACCGACGAGCTGAGCCACTGGACCGGGGTCTTCACCACCACCGCCCGAATCCTGCTGGAGCCAATACTGGACTGCTCCATCGTCTACAGGGCTCCACCTCTTTTTCTCTTTCCCGATCTGAAGGAGTACGACGAGTCACCGTTTTTCGACTGCCAGCAGGGGGATTGCCAGGTGGAGCCTGGATGGTTCAGCTTCATGCCCTTCAGGGACCTGGCGGGAATGGACAGGCTGGCGGTGAGCTACCCAGAGGCAATGGCCGAGGGGGACGGCTTCGCCGCCATGGCTGGGTTGGATGGGCAAAACGGCGAAACGGCCATCCTGCTGAGCAGCCTCGAATTCAGCGGCACCATCGGTGTCTTTCTGGACAACGTCCCCGAAAACCTCCGGGAAAACGCCACCCTGGCGACATACCGATTGGAGGCAAGCTCCACCGACTGGGAACCCACCAGCCAGGAGGATTTCCAACCCGGTGAATCGGGATTCCTGTCCTTGCAGGTGGAAGCTCCCGATCTATGGTTCCTGGTGCTGCAGCCCGGATAGGCGGGTCGGGAACCTGGACCCGTGGCACAGCCCTGCCGGCGGCTGAAATGTGAAACGCAACCATGAAACTGGTAAGACGATTGCTCTTCGCGGGCCTGGCCGCTGGCCTGGTCCTGGTCTTGTCGGAGTTGGCACTCCGTGCTTTTGCGCTCACTTCCGCCCATGAGACCCTCCTCGATACGGATCGGGATCTCACCGGCTACTTCGATTCGGATCCCCAACTGGGCTGGCGGATGCACCCGGGAGCGTACCCCGAAGATCCCATCCTGCGTGATTGGGAGGCACGTTGGGGGACAGGGGCCGATGCCAGTGGCGAAGTTCCGACGAACCATCGTGGTTTTCGAGACGAGGAACTCCCTCGCGAGCCTCCGGAAGGCCAGGCACGGGTCATGCTCCTGGGTGACTCTTCTGCCTGGGGTTCCGGAGTCAGGCGGCGCGACAGTTTTGCCTGTCGCCTGGAGCGTCTGCTGAATCCCCAGGAAAGCTCACCGCGCCCGGTCGAGGTGATCAATGCCGCCACCCCGGGCTACTCCACCTACCAGGCCATCGTGACGCTGGAACGTAACCTGGACCTTCACCCCCAGGGGATAGTCGTCTACAACATGATCAGCGATTTTGGCCTGGGTCGTGGCACCAGGGACGACGTCTTCTACCACGACTGGGCCAACCGTCATGTGTCCTTTTTGGGTAAGCTGGCCCTGTTCAACACTCTTCGGGAGCTACTGGAACTTCGGATGGCTTCTCCCGCGCAAGGTGACCAGGTGCGGGTCACGTTTGATCACTACCGCGAGAACCTCGAGAGCCTGGTCCGAATCGCCCGGCAGCACGAAGCCTGGCTCGTTTTTGTCGTTCCACCGGTACTTGAAGACCTTTCACCGCGGTCCAGCGCGGGGGATCTGGACTTTCAGGTGCGCAACGCAGCCGAAGCCCAGGCCGTCCGGAACAGGTTGGCAGGTTCTCGAGACCGCGACTCTCCCATGCCTGCCCGAGGCAGCTACCGCTGTGCCATGAGCCTGGTGGGCTGGGAACACGACGTGCCGGTGCTCGACGCCCCCGGCTATTTTCGAACGGTGTACTTCAGGGATCCACAGGACTTCCAGGGGAGGGACGCGTTGTTCGTGGACCAGGTCCATCCTTCAGCCCGGGGACACGCCCTCCTGGCCCGGCTTCTGCTGCCAGCGCTGCGTGAACGCTTGTACGGGCAACAGTGAAGGGCGAGGAGGAACAGCCAGGGGTGAAACACTCGGAGGATCTGCACGGATCTCGTGGGGCTCCGTGCTGCCGCGCTATGCCCGGCGATCAGCCCCGGCCCAGAGCTGTACCAGGTTGAGCGCTGTCTCGGTGGCCTTGGCCATGGCTCTCACCGCCACCCACTCGAACTTGGAGTGGAAGTTGACTCCACCCGCGAAGATGTTGGGGGTTGGGAGGCCCAGAATGGAAAGGCGGGCGCCATCGGTCCCCCCGCGAATGGACTCCAGGTGAGGCTGGATACCGGCCATGCGTACCGCTTGCATGGCGAACTCCACGGCCCTGGGTTCTTTGTCCAGGTAGTAACGCATGTTGCGGTATTGTTCCTTTACTTCGACGCGTATCCTGGAGCCTTCGAACTCGCGCTCCAGTCCTTCGGCCAGGAGCTGCATGTAGGCTTCCTGGGCCTTGAGGCCCTCGACGTCGAAGGCTCGAACGATGTAGGTGATTGTGGCTTCGCTGGTGTTCCCATCCATGCCCACGGGATGGAGGTAGGGTTCACGAGCTTCGGTGTATTCCGGAGACATGCCTTGGGGAATGCACTCGATGAAGCGGGCCGCCACGCGCAGCGCGTTGATCATTTTGCCCTTTGCATAGCCCGGATGGACATCACGCCCGGTGATGAACACCTTGGCGCCGTCGGCGCTGAAGGTTTCGTTTTCCACTTCGCCCATGACCGAACCGTCGAAGGTGTAGGCTACGTGGGCTCCGAAGGCTTCGTGGTCGAAGAACTTGGTTCCGTTGCCGGTTTCTTCGTCGGGGGTGAAGGCCAGGCGGATGGTGGGGCGAGGGATCTCGGGGTGCTCCATGAGGGTCTGCACGGCTTCGAGTACTTCGGCAAGACCGGCTTTGTCGTCGGCGCCGAGCAAGGTGGTGCCGCTGGCCGTGATGATTTCTTCGCCCACGAACTTGGCCAACTCGGGGTTTTCCTTGGCCTTTATGACCACTTTGGGGTCGTCGGGCAGGACGATGTCGCCCCCGTCGTAGATGTGTAGGATGGGCTTGACATCCTTGCCGCTGACACCGGGGTAGGTGTCGTAGTGGGCAAGGAGCCCCAGGACCGGCCTGGCGGAGTTTTCGGGCGGGTTGGCGGGCAGGGTGGCCGTGACATAGCAGTGCTCGTCCATCTGTACGTCTTGCAGGCCCATTTCTTCCAGGTCCTTCTCGAGGATCCTGGCGAATTCCACCTGTTGTTCCGTGGATGGATAGCGGTCTTCCACGTCGTCTCTGGATTGGGACCAGATCTTGACGTACCTGGTGAAACGGTTTTTCAAACGCTCTTTGTTGATCTCTACATTCATTTCGATCCTCCTGGGCTGCGTTCTTAACACGAAAAAGCGACGGTTTCGCCAAAGGCCTTGCAGATGATCAGAAACCCGCCTTGGGCTCGCGCTGGAACGAGTCCTGTGGTCGGAAGCCTCCATGGCTCACGATGCCCTGCGATGCTTCCTGGATCAGTACAGAATCTGGCGCAGGATGTCCGCGGCCAGGATGAGCAACAGCACCACGAGCAGGATGGTCTTCCAGCGTTGGGATGACTGGACCTGTCGTGGCGGGGATGGAGCCTGCTGGGACGGCGCGGGGAGCCGTTCCGGCGACGTGGCGGGTCTTGTGGGGGAGACACCGGTCCGGTGGGTTTTCCTGTCATCCCTTCCGGGTGGAGGATCCTGGGCCTGCCCTGGTGCACGAGCTGCGCTGGGGGTGGGTGACATGGTGGAACATGGATCCACGGAAATTCCCAGGAATTCGGGATCGTCGGAAGAAGCTGGCGGTTTGTCCACGGCGGGGCCATCTGCCGGCAGGAGGGCGGTGGTGCTTCCGGAGCAGAGCCCCGGAATCAGGGCGCCGTCGCTTTTTCTGTGTTTGATGGACGTGTAGAAGTGAGAAGTCGGTTCCGCCAGGGGATCGTCGTCCATTTCGTAGCCGGGGTCCGGTCCGTCGATGGGTTTGCCCACTTTTGCAGACCAGAACAACGAAAAGGCGTCCGAGCCGTTTTTGGGGCGAAGTTCCAGGTCGGGTTCGGTGAGGTGCCAGATGACCGAAGACAACCACTGGGGGCAGTCGGGGCGAAAGCGGCGAACGGGGGGCGAACGCCGGGTCAGGTGCCAGTCCACGATCTGCTCCAGCTTTCGCCTCTTGCAGGCGGGTCGCCCGGCGAGCATTTCCCATGCCACCAATCCCGCGGCGTAGATGTCGACGGCCGGAGGAACCTGGCCCTTGAACCGCTCCGGTGACGTGTAGCGGGGAGTCCAGCCCCTTTGAACCCAGTGGCTCCGTTGGGCGGCCCCCGCCAACCCGAAATCCATGAGCTTGAACTTTCCGTCGGCGCACCAGAAAACATTGCTGGGCTTGATGTCTCTGTGGACCACACCGTGTTCGTGGGCATAGGCCAGGGCCTCCAGTATGGCTTCCAGGGCATCCATGGCCTCGGGAACCAGCAACCTGGAGGTCCCCGTGGCTTTGAAGCGATGCAGCATTTCCCTCCGCAGAGTGCGCCCCTCCAACAGCTCCATGACAATGACCACCAGGCCGTCCTCTTCGTACCAGAACTGCTTGAAGCCCACTATACCCGGGTGATGCAGACGATGGATGTGCTGGGACTCCCTGAACATGGCCGCCACGAAACGCGGGTCTTTCGCGTGCTTCGTATCAGCCACCTTGATGGCCACGTCTTCCTGGGAGGCGTCCAGGCTCCTGGCGCGGTAGACTTTTCCAAAACCGCCTTCTCCCAGTTTTTCCGTGATGACGAAGCGGCCGATGTGCTGACCGATCATGTCGTACTCCACGGGCGATGATGACGTTCCGGCGTCCATGCTGATCTTCCGTGTCGAGCAACGAAGAGGCTGCTTACGAAGAAATGTGCTGGAGAAACTACATCCCGAAACATATAGCCTGCCAGGGTCGAAGTAGAAGCCCATCTGGTTGGAATGATACCATCTTCAGGTTGGTGCGGGATTCTCCACGGCGCTCCTGGAAGCCTGTCGTGTATGGCTGGCGCGGGCCTTGTGCGAGCACGGATCCTGCTTGTGGACCGAATCGCAGCGACGGGCGCTGCACGGCAGATTCGCTGTGCGTGGCAGCCTCCTGGGGCGCCAGGACAGGCACGCGGCAGGGGGCAAGGTCCAGGGAGCGGGGCGCAAGGCAGGTCGGTGAACATTCATGCAGCGGGTTGCGCGGCAAGACGAGCGCGACGGGCGGCCGGGCCGGAGGTCCCCGTAGCTTCCAACCCCCATGACCAACCGCAACAATACACTGGGCTCCAGCGCTTTTCCCTGCATCAGCGGAAGATCCAGGTACTTGGAATGGTTAACCGGGCGACCGAAGTCGGGCCATCCGGAGCCCAGGTTCGAGTGGAGGCCTTGGAGAGGTGAATGGAAGCAATCCTGTTGGCCGTGGTCGCCAGTATCTTCTGGGGCGTGGGGACCGCGGTTCAAAAGCACGGCATGGCCACCAGCTTTCCAAGGATCTCCCTGGCTGGCTTCATCTCCCGTCTGCCCCATGTACTGGGAACCCTCTTCACCATGAAGGTCTGGCTGCTGGGGCTCGCGGCCATGATCGCGGGCACCGGGTTCTACGGCATGGCGCTGGGCCAGGGGGACCTGACCCAGGTCCAACCCGTGATGAACCTCACCGCGGTTGTGGCCACAATCATCGGGGTTCTCTTTCTGGGTGAGAGACTGCTGGCCAGGGAGTGGGGGGGGATGGCCACAATCCTGGCCGGAGTGCTGATCATCGGCCTGGCAAGCGGCGAGCAGAGCGCACATCTACCCGTTTTCCTGGAGTTGCTGCTATTTTCGATTGTCACCTCCGCCGTGGTCCTTACCATCTTGCTCATGCACAGCCTGGGGCTCAGCGGCGAACTCAGGTTGTCCCTGGCGGCGGGCCTCGTGTACGGCCTGGTCCACATGCTGGCCAAGGTGGCCACCCAGCGAGCGCTGGTGGACGTTGGTGAACCCTTCAGCCTGGCCAGGCCCGAGATCTGGTGGAGCCTGGCCACGGACTATCCCATCTACGTCATTTTCGTGGCCAACCTGCTGGGAGGGGTACTCTACCAGACTGCGTTCGCCAACGGGCGGGCCAGCGTGGTGGCGCCGATGGTCACCATCATCTCCAACCTGCTCCCCATCGTGGCCGCCATCACCATCTTTGGCGAGAACCTGCACGCTGCACAGGCCGTGGGCATCCTGCTGGTGATGATGGGTACCGGGATCGTGGCTTCCCACAATGCCGACAACAACGACCCGCTCGGCATTGGCCGCAAGGTCCGGCAGTCCAGTTGATCGCTGTGCCTGTGCGCCTGGCCAGGCAGTTGGAAAGGTCTTCTCCACCCAAGATGCGCCCCTGGCTGCCGGCTCTGCCAGGTGTTCTTCAGCGTTCCACGGTGAAGGTGCTGCTGGTGGCTTCGATGATGGAGCCGTCCTGTTGGGGGATCTCGACGCGTAGCCGGTACTGGCCTTGCAGCACGGGGCCGCCCATGGAGTAGACATGCTGGACGGGCATGTTGAACTGCCACCTGAAGGTTCGCTGGGTGGCGTCGTCTTCGTAGGGGGGATCGGGTTCCAGGTCGACCCAGAAGCGGTAGCCGTCGCTGGTCACCGGCGAACCGCCGTCTCGCAACACCGGTGTTCCGTCCGAGCTTTCCAGGTAGGCGATGGGAGTGCCCAGCCAGGGGTCTTCGCCCGCGATGGCGAACTCCACCACGTCTGTCGGGGCATAGGTGGGATCCACGTCTTGCAGCACGGACCCGCTGTCCAGGGCCGTGGTGGGTTCGTAGGGGGTGTAGACGGGGTCGTCGAAGGGATCCACCGCCGAGGCCTGGCTGCCGAAGGTGCCCGTGCCCAGGTAGTCGTCGATGCCCAGGGCGGTCATGTCCGCCAGGTATTCCCCCTGCCGGGGCCCCCAGAGGGCGCCGCTGGCCTCGTAGCCCCCTTGCCACCAGTCGTCTTCCAGGATGGAGTAGCCCAGGTAGTCCTGGGTGTAGCCCAGGAACATCACGTCATCCACGCCATCGTGGGCGGTGGCTCCGTCGATGATCTGCTCCGCCAGGAGGGTACCCGGTTCCCCGGTGAAGGTCACCAGGAAGAGGTCCCCCAGGTTGCCCACAGTGAACAGGGTCTGATCTGGAGCGGGGTACTCCTCGGTGAAAGAGATGCAGGACTCGTCCAGGTCGTCGGAGGTGGTTTCGGGATCGCAGTCGGCTTCGTAGTTCATGCCGCAGTACACGGCGCCGTAGTCATAGTCGAAGTCGCCGTCGTCGTAGCCTATGGCATCTCGGTCGATGGGAATCCTGTAGGTGCTGGCGCGGATGTCGGGTTCAGACTGGAATTCGAAGCTGTCCAACTCCTGTTCCACGGCGTCGGCCACGGCCAGCCCGATCTGCTCCATCTGGTCGTAGCCGTCCGGTTGCTCGGCGCCCTCGCCGGCCTCCACGTCGGGAGAACCAGGCGACATGTCGGCACCCCAGCTATTGAAGAAGATTACCTGGACCGGGTGGTCGAAGCGATCCTCGACCGCCTGCTCGATGGCCCCGGAGACATCCTGGCTCAGGGTCAGATCGTCGATGTTCAACACCGTTCCGTGGATGGCGTATGACATGATGAGGCCGTCCACCTGCCCATCCCGCTGCACCGCTACCAGGGGCATGGCCCCGTTCTGGTAGTCCAGCCCGTCCTCGCAGCGCCGGTCGTCGTGCGCATCGTCGCAGTTGGCGAAGGTCCAGGCCACCTGTGCCGGGGCCAGGTCTTCGTAGGCCAGTTCGATGGCGCTGGCGATGGAATCGACGAATCGCTCGTAGAACTCGGGGAAGAAAGAGTCGGCGATGAGATCGAAGAAGCCTCCGGCGTCCACCACCCTCCCGGGGCCCGAATGGGTGTGGGTGGCTCCGATGATGAGCGAGTCATCCAGGTCGCGGCCCAGCCTGTCCTGTATCTCCAGCACCAGGGCACGCCGGATCTGCTGGAAGACGCCCACGGAGTCGATGCGCACGAAGACGAGTTCGTAGGGTTCTCCCCTGGAGACGACGCCAACCCGTACCTGGGGGTGGCCGTGGAGCCGCGTGGTGGCAGGGTAGATGTCGGCGAAGGGCGAGACCGACTCGGGAACGTCGAATGGGCTGTAGCCGGGACAGCCGATCCCCACGGGGGCGGGGATTCGCAAGGTGGCGGAACCCGCCATGAACTCGCCGGGCTCGGGGATGGTGGCGGAGTCATCCGTGGAATCACCGCTGCACGCGGCCAGGGCCAGTGAAAGACACAAGACGGTTCGCAGTCCCATGAAGACCTCCCGGAAACGAAGAAAAGAGATTTAGCCCGTTGTTCTTCGTTTGCTCCTGGTTTTTTGATGTTTCTGGCATGCCGCGGGCAATCCGCCGACCATGTTTCGGGTGGGAGAGCAGACGCGGACCACAGGAGCTACGATACCCCTGTTTTCTGCATTCATCCAAGAAGCGGGACCCTCCATGCTCCATCGTGGGTGCCGCCTCTCCCGCCCCCTCCGCGGGCCATGGCACCTTTGCTTCGAGCAGCGGCGGTTTTTTTCCCCGCCACCGTAACCATGCTCCTCAACGGCGGTTGGAGTGGATGTGCATCAAGCAGAACACCCTCAAACAGACGGAGAAAAACAATGTCCAGGAACCTGCTCTTCAGCGTTTTCACTGCAACGGCCATCACCGGCCTGGCTATCGGTTGCGCGACTCCGGCATCCCAGGATCTGAGCGATGCCGAGTACGTGGCGCTGGACGCCGCCATCATGGCGCTCGACCCGGTACGTGCCGAGCTGCCCATCGCCGACCAGGACCTGTTCGACCTGGGAGTCGAATACGTGAGCATTTCGCGGGACTACATGGGTTGCGAGGTTGAAGGCGTGATCTCCGGCGTGTGGTACGACGAGGGCATTGCCCCCGTCTTCGAGGGCTCCTGGTTCGAGCTGGGTACGGGCGACCTGGGTGGGACGGTGGAAGGTCTCTACGGCGACGGTGAGTTCGAGGGAGACGTTTCTGGTCCATCCCTGGACGGCAGCATGATGGGCTACTACGACGGCGGTGATTTCGTGGGCCAGTGGGACGTGGTGAACGATGACGGCACCAGCTCCCAGGGCGAGCTGGCGGGCCACTACGAACGCAGGAACTCCCTGGGTGGCTACTTCTTCGGACTGTGGGGCCACTGCTACAGGTAGTGGGAAACGTGGCACCGGTCTACTGGTCGGGCCCGCTGCCGATGCTCTGGGTCTCCGACAGCCTCTTTCTCTTTCCCGACGGCTCATAGTGTGAGAACGACGATGCCTGACACGGGCTCCTGGAGTGCGGGCGTCTCGCCCGCCAGCGGTGCTGGTGGGTTGTTGGGGTATATACTCCTGGAATGCTTTTCCTGCTTTTCATGGTTCACCTGCTGAACGCAGCTCCGGGCCCGATCCTGTGGGAGCTGGAGTCCAGCCTGGAGCTGGGCTGGCTGGAGTATGACTCCCTCTGGGGCGGTGACCTGCTGATGGGAGGCTTCGACCTCTCCTCTCCGCCCTACCTGCCCGACAGGCTCATGCTGGTGCCCCAGGTGCGTTTCACCCTTCGGCCAGGTGAGAAGCACCGTTTCCGCGTGGACCTCGATGGCCGGACCTTGCAGCGCTACACCAGCTTCGACGAGGAGCTGAACCTGGTCCATGGCCTGGCCTCCGACGGTGTTCCCGTTGAAGAAGCATGGAAGGAAAGGCTCTTCCTGGACGAGGCCTCGTGGCGCTACCGGCCGCGTGGTGATCCCTCGATGGACCTGCGCCTTGGAGTACTGCCGTTTTCCATTTCAGGGGGGCGCTTCCTTGCGGAGAGCTGGCCCGGCGCCTCGTTTCGCCTGGACGCCGGGCGCCTGGGCTGGATTCCCCTGGCCCTGGAGGCCCGGGGCGCCACCACCGCCAGGGGCACGGTATTCTGCGCTTTGAGCCTGTTGCACGAGCCTTCGCTGTTTGAAGAGCTGGGACTGGAGATCTCCTTCACCCGGGATTCCAATGGCGGAATCACGCCGTTGCTGGAAGAGGACCTGGGCATGCTCACCGAGCTGCTGTGGGACACATCATCCGGCTTCATGGATGCCCACGAAGCCTGGGTCATGTCAGGCCTGTACGACCTCTACGGCACTTCGGAGTACGGAGTGAGCCTGTTCTACGATGATCTCAAGACCTTCCTGGATCTGGATGGCTCGGCTTCGTTGCTGCACAGCAGCCTGCTGGCCCGAAAGGTCCTGGGGCCCGTATTTGTGGACCTGGCCCTGGTACACGCCGGGGGGCACGCTGAAATCAAGGGTAACGAGATCCCCGATTCCGCCGTTCCCCAGGATCTGGGCGATGAGAACTGGGCAAGTGTGTCTCCCAGGGAGGCGTTTTCGCTGGATCTGAAGGTGAGCGGATGGGCCTGGGATCTGGCCATCTCCTCGCTGCGCTCCGGTGTCTGGCAATGGTTGGTGTTCTTCCAGGGAATGAGCGGCGACCCGGATCCCGTTGCCAAGGCCATCAACGGCGCCACCAGCACACTCTTTCTTGCCACGGATCAGCGCTTCCTGCGCACGGCTCTCTTTCCCGTGGACACTGCCAGCCGGACGGGAGCGTTCAGCAGCGCTCCGGGGCTGTCGGGCTTCGGCCTCATGACGCCGGGTCTCTCCTCTGTGTGGACCACCGACAAGTGCCACCTGGGTCTCCAGGTGGCGCTGCCCATGTCCACTTCGCCCTCGCCCCTGCAACAAGACTACGATGCCTGGATATATGGCCTGGAAGGTGACTTGACCTTGTCACTTCAACCCTCCTCCAACTGGCTGATGTTCGTTGAATCCGGCATGTTGGCGCCGGGGGATTTCCTGGGGGATCCCACGACCCTGCCCATGGGCTGGCGGGTATATGCCGGCATGCAGTTTCTTGGGCAGATATCCCGGTGATGCGTAACTTCTGCCGAACCTGCCTGTTTGTATCCGTGGATCGCCACTTTCGGGAGGGTTGACTTGCCCGTGGACTCTTCGGGAAAAGGCTTCAGGGACCAGGAGCAGGAACTCATGCTGCGTTTTCAACGCGGAGAAGATGCCGCCTTCGATGAACTCTACCAGCGCATCCGGCAGATGGTGTTCAGGTACGCCTTCAGGATGCTCTCTGATCGCGGCTCCGCGGAAGAGGCCACCCAGGAGATCCTGCTCAAGGTCTACCGGGCGCGAAAGACCTATCGTCCCCAGGCACGCTTCAGGACCTGGCTTTTCCGCATCGCCACCAACCACTGCATCAACGAGCGTCAGAAGGCCTGGCGCAAGCGTGAGCTGGGTACCGAGTCGGGCACGGCGGGCCTGGACCTGCCCGCCCGGCCCGCCTCCGATCCCGCGGCCATCTACGAGGGCACGGACGCCGCCCGCAGCATCCAACTGGCCCTGGACGCCCTTCCACAACGTCAGCGAGCCGCCGTGCTGTTGGCTCGTTACGAAGGTTGCAGCATGCGCGAAGTGGCCCAGGCCCTGGATCTTCCCAGCACCGGGGCGGCGAAACTCCTGCTGCATCGCGCCAGGGCCAGGCTCACACTCTCGCTTTCCCACCTGCTCACGCAACCAGCGATGGAGGCAAGATGAGCACCAACCCGGAACAAGACCCGCGGGAGGTACTGGGGGATCCCATCTGGGACACCCTGGGGCAGTACGCGGAACCTGTTCTTTCAGAAGACTTCGATGATCGCTTCAGAACTCGCATGGAGACCCCCAACCCTGCTCCGCGTGGCAGGTGGCCCTGGCAGGTGGCGGGCGCCGCTGTTGCAGCCGTGGCCCTGGCAGCGGGGCTGAGCCTGACGGTTCTTCAGCCGGCGGAGCCCGCGGGGGATGACCTGGATCTCTACGCCAACCTGGATGTCATCGAAAACCTGGACCTTCTCCAGAACATGGACCTGCTCCTGGCCTGGAACGGGGAGCAGCCCTGATGTTTCTCAACTGCCTGGTGATGGCCATGCTTGCCTGGGCCGAACCTTCGGCGGTCCAGGCGGAATCCGATGGTCCGGTGCTGGACGACAGGAATCCACGCGATGCGCCCGGGGATACCGTCACGCCTCCTGAAGTCCCGTCCGTCACGCACGAGCCCCTCGTGCCGCTGCAGTCCCCCGAGGACGCCCCACTCCGTCCACTGGAGCCCCTGGAACAGGCAGCCATCGAAAACATCGACATCCTGGAAAACCTTGATCTTCTCATGAACATGGAGATCGCGCAGTACCTGGATCTCCTCTACCTGGAAGAGGACTGAGACCATGTCCCGTCCAACCATCTTGTTCTTCTTGCTATCGTCCCTCGTCATCCTGCCCGTTGGCCGGGCAATCGCCCAGGACGCCTCGTCCGAAACCGTATCCCAGCAGGTACAGGATCCCGGCGAACCCACTCCCGCGCAGCGTTGGGCCGACCTGAGTCCCCAGGAACAGAGTGCCCTGCTGCGTGCGCAACAGAGGTTCCAGTCGCTTTCCGCGGATCAGCAGCAGCAGATCCGCAGCAACCTCACCAGGTTCCAGGACATGGAGCCAGCCGAGCAGGCGCTCGTTCGCCAGAACCTGGAGCGTTTCCAGCAACTGAGTTCGGCGCGACAGGCCCTTCTGCGGAGGGCCTACCTCCGTTGGCAAAAACTGGCTCCCGCCGAGCAGGCCAGGATCAAGAGGAACTACGAGATCCTGAAGAAGATGAGCCCCGAGGAACGGGAAGTCCTGCTGGGTCGCCTGCGTGCCTGGAACAACCTTTCTCCTGCCCAACAGGAATACCTGCGCAGCAAGCTGCGCTCACATTGAAGATCCTGGATTTGTTTTTCCTGGCTGCGCTTGTGGGCGAAATCCCGCGTTCAACCGCCCTGGCCGAAAACCACGTAGGCCATTCCGGCGCCGGCGTCGGAGCGATAGGTGCCCGGGGCTCCCAGGACCAGGTCGTCGAGACCGTCGCCGTCCAGGTCGGCTCCGCCGGCCACCGATGAACCCACCTGGGCGCTGTATACCACTCCCTGGAAAAGCACATCTCCCCGCTCGGAGAAGGTTTCCAGTTGCTGCACGGCGTCAAGGTCGGGTTCGTAGACCACGTAGGCACCGCCCTCGGCATACAGGCCCGCGCCAGAATATCCAGGAGAAAAGCCGGGTATGCCCAGCAGCAGGTCAGGGTGCCCATCTTGATCGAAGTCACCCGCGGAGTCGACCGCGGCACCCACCCAGTTGTACTCGCTGTCGCCCAGTATTGCACCGTCGGCTTCAGACAGGACGTGGCTGCCTTCCAGAGAGCCATCCAGGAAGTACACCGCGCCGGCTTCGTCTTGTATGGAGCTTTCGTAGACCGACGAGATGATCATTTCGGCGTTGCCGTCCGAATCCATGTCCGGCAGCATGGCCACCTGGGTGCCCACCAGCCCGTCCTCCTCTTCGCCGAACCACTGGGAATCGGAGTGGTTGAGAAGCCAGAGCACGCCTTCATGCACGGAACCGTAGACCAGGTAGGCGCCGCCGGCGTCGCGGATGTCGTCGTTGTACAGGTAGGGGATACCTATCAACATGTCGGCGTAGCCGTCGCCGTTCACGTCCTGCCCGGAAGCCAGGGACCAGCCCCCCCAGGCGCTCTGCGGGGCGTCCAGCAGAAGGCTCAGGGTGGCGTTCACGGCATTGTATTCCCCACGGGTTTCACCATCGAACAAAAACACCGCCCCGTGGTGGGTGCCGCCGCCGTCCGGAGTGTAGTTGAAGGCGCTCACGGCCAGGTCGTCGGTGCCGTTGCCGTTGAGATCCGCCGTGGCCACCACCCTGGTACCCATGGCGTCGCACAGGGTGTCGCCGTGCATGATCAAGTCGGCATCATCCAGGTCCACATCACCACTCACCGGTCCCAGCAAGGCATAGGCGGTGCCGGTGAGTTCCTTGTTGCAGGTGTCGGATTCGATGCCCGGAGCGCCAATGACGATGTCTGCCACTCCATCGGCGTTCAGGTCGCCAGCACCGGAGACCGAGTAGCCCGCGGCTCCTCCTGACACCGAAGCTCCCATTCGGGCTCCGCTGGATGCGGAGAGGGTTTCGTCGGCGGTGATGGGGCCGTTCACAAGGTAGACATAGCCCCCGCGCTCCGCGGCACCCACGGAGGCGTTGGGGGCGCCGATGAGAATATCCGGCAGGCCGTCGCCGCTGGCATCGCCGGGCAAGGCAACGGCAAAGCCAGCCTGGTCCGAGGCCTCGCCCGTGAGAACGGCGGTCTGCAGGTCGTCCAGGGAGAATTCACCACGGAGTTCGCAGCCCGCCGAATCACCGCTGCAATCGTTGTCTATTCCGTCGTTGCAGATTTCTTCTGCTTCGGGATGCACGCTGGGATCGGAGTCATCGCAATCGACGGTGTCGGGATAACCGTCCATGTCGGCATCCACGTAGCCCGTGTCTTTCGTGGAATTGATGACGTTGTTGGAGCCGCCACCACAGGCCAGCATCGGTAGTAAAACACCGGCTTGGCAAGCATGACGAGCATATCTGAGGATGATGTCGCTGCCGTGGTTCATGTCCACCTCCATGGTTGCCGACTGCGGGCATGGGTCCAGCTACAACGTATCATCCCTGATCCCTGGATGCCCCCCAACCGTCGCTGTGCTGCCGAGGCGCGGGGGGGCTCATTTCATCGTGTCCAACGGGGATCGTCGTGCTAAGATAGCCCTGGACGTGAAAACGAGCCGCACGGGAAACAAGATGCCCACAGCCAGACTGAGACCTTTCCGCCGGGCCTTCACCCTGGTGGAGCTGATGATCGTGGTAGCCATCATCGGGATTCTGTCCACGATCGCCATACCGCAGCTTTCCGAGATGGTGCTCAAGGCCAGGCGAGCCGAAGCCTACACGAACCTTCGCGGCATTGCCACGTCCGAAACCGCCTACGAAGCCGCCTTCGACACCTACGTGGCAGCCGCTTCCAATCCGGGCCCGCCTCTCGGCAAGACCCAGAAGGAGTGGGTTCGTGGTGAAGACGGATGGACGGAGCTGGGCTGGGAACCGGACGGGCTGGTGCGATGCACCTACATTGTCAGTATTCTTTCGGGTGGGACCCAGTTCCGGGCCGATTCCTACTGCGATGTAGACGACGACAACAGCTCGGCCATCATTCGCTACTACTCGGGCGAGGGGCTCGATGGGGGCTACTTCTACGACCTGTACCCGGATCGCTATTGACCCGAAGAGCGGATCAAGTCAACTGCCAGGTCCAACGTCAGCGGGCACTCCACCACGGGAAGCCCCTGCGTATCCAGAATGGTCAGAGTTTCCGATGGAATGAACGGTAGCCTGGTGGCAAGGGCTTTGCAGCCTTCGATGGCGTCGTCGCTGTAGAGCAGACCGAGCCAGGAGGGATCGGCTTCGGCTACCCAGCCCCCGGACACCTGTTGAAGAGTACGCAAGGGGATGACGCCGGAATATTCCGGTGCCTGGTTGGGGGGTTCATCCACGACGCTCGGGCCGGATGTCAGCCGCCTGAACACGAGAAACACCAGCAGCAGCAGCAACAGGGCCGCCAAGAGCTTCCTGCCCGGCCCCGACGGAGGACGGCGCCTCGCACCCCGTTCCTTCACAAGGTCACGTTCGATCTGCCTTTCGAGACGCCGACTGGAATCAGGACGGGGCATCTGAAACACTCGCTGCTGGAATTGGCGGGTCCGTGTAGTCGCGATGCGGGAGACACGAAAGCACGGGATCCCCAGGTCAGAACCTGTGCAGCCTGGCGGGCTTTCCGGGATCTGCTGTCGACGGGTCGGTCGCAATGATGACAACGGACAGTGCCACCATGAAAAAAACTCTGTCAAGATGCAGTGATTCTCGTGCTAACATGTGCTTGACATGTTCCGCCATGTTTGTCCGCGATCTGGCCTCCTCACTTTCAAGGACCACCAAATGTCTGCTTTTCACCGTTTTTCGAAATCCGGGTGCATCGCTCTGGGCGTTCTGGCTCTCACCCTCCCATCGGGATGCTACGAAGGCGGTGTAGAAAAGCCGGAAGACACCGGTCCGTACTACGACCCCGGCGATGAAAACCCCCTGGACACGGGAGAGACCGACCTTCCCACGGACAGCTTCAACCCGGAAGACACATCCCGGCCCCAGGATTCGGCCGACAGCGGGCTCCCGGAGCCCGTGGACAACGACGGCGACGGCTACTACTCCGACGAAGACTGCGACGACGACAATCCCGACATCAACCCGGGCGCCGAAGAACTGGACGACCGTATCGACAACGACTGCAACGGCCTGGTGGACGACGCCTATGTCTGTGATGGAATCGACGCCGAGTACACCACCATACAACAGGCCCTGAACGAGGTCCCCGCGGGCTGGACCCTGGTGGTATGCCCCGGAACCTGGGAAGAAAACATAGTGTTTCCCAACAAGGCCGTTCGTGTACTGGCGGAAGAAGGTCCTGGTGAAACAACCCTGGAACCAGCAGATTCCGGCACGCCCCTGCGCGTGGTGGGCGTTGATTGGGCCGCATTCGAAGGCTTCACCATCACGGGAGCCGATGGCGAGACAGGTGGTGGGGTCTACTGCCAGAACTCCACGCTGGAACTCATCGGGAACGTATTCACCGACAACTACGCCACCAATGGCGGGGGACTGGCGGCCAACGATTGCACCCTGGCGCTCACCGACAACACCTTCAGCGACAACGAAGCCGACGACTATGGGGGTGGCGCCTACCTGTACGCCTGCTCCGGCGATGTCTCGGGCAACGAGTTCTACAACAACCTTTCTTCCAACGGCGGCGCTCTCACCACCTACGGCGGCAACACCCCCATCATCGAAAACCTGTTCGAAGACAACTACACCTACAGCTTCGGCGGTGCCATCTATCACTACAGCGACGCCCGTATAGAAGGCAACGAGTTCAACGGCAACGTCACCGACGACGATGGCGGGGCGCTGTACGTGGTCTATGGCAGCGGCGACATCAGCGACAACACCTTCAGCGAGAACGCCTGTGGCGACGATGGTGGGGCAATCTACCTGAACCAGTCCACCTCTACCTTTTCAGGCAACGTCTTGACCGACAACGTGGCCTATGACGACGGCGGCGGCTTGCGAGTCTACGTCAGCGCCACCACCATAGAAGACAACGAGTTCTACAACAACCAGGCCACCGACGACGGCGGCGGTGCCAAGCTCTCACACTGGGAAAGTACCGTCTCCAACAACTACTTCGAGGGTAACGAAGCCGGCGATGCGGGGGGGGGCATGGAGTTGGACAACGACACCAGCCTGATCACCGACAACACCTTCGTGGCCAACATCGCAGATCGCGGCGCCGGGCTTCACTCCTGGCGCAACGAGAGCCCCTTCACCATCCAGGATTCGGTGTTCTACGAAAACGAAGCCGGCGACTGCGGCGGTGCTATATCGCTGGACAACGACATCTACACCGTCAACCTGGAGCGCCTGGAGATCTTCGACAATACGGCAGAGGACGGCGGCGGTATCTGCGCCGACTGGGTCGAGTACGACTCCAACGACGACGACATCGTAGACACCTGGAAGCGCAACAAGCTCTCGATAAAGAACACCGTCATCTACGACAACGAAGCCAACGACGACGGCGGAGCCCTCTACATGAAGGTGGCCACGGCGGAACTGGAAAACTTCGTCATGCACGGCAACGCGGGCCCGGGTGACGGCTCGGCCATAGCCATCAAGGCCGTCGACACCGACGACGACGATGAATACGACGAGTTCTGCACGGTTACCATCACCAACGGAATAATCGACAGTCACTCCGAAATCGAAGCCATCTACGTCAAGGAAGCCACCGTCACCATCTCGTACACCGACTTCTACGACAACGACGCGGGCAACACCCACAACATCGACGACCCGGTGGGCTCCGACGGCAACATCTCGGCAGATCCGGAATACGTGGATCCGGACAACGGTGACTTCAGCCTGGAAGCCTCCAGTGCCTGCATCGACGCGGGCTCACCGTCCATTCACGACAGCGACGGTACGCGTTCCGACATGGGCGCCTACGGCGGTCCCGACGGGGATTGGTAGGTAGTTCCCATCCGGAAATGGCTCCCATCGCAGGAGCGGCCCATTCCTTCGCCAGCCGCGCCGGGCAACCGCTTGAAATAGCGCTGCTATTCCGGCGGGTTGCCCGGACGCACCTGGCTCGAAAGCGACTCGCTCCTGCTCGGTCCGCACTTTCCGGATGGGAACTGGGTAGTTCCCATCAAGTAATGTCTCGGGCCGCCTTTTCCGGACGGGAACGGCTATTTGGGGCTCATCCCGATATTTTTTTGGCATCCGGCCATCGAGCGGGAACTGTGTTTCTTCCCGGCGCTGTGGGCATCGCCGGCCTGCCCATGGAAAGGGTTGACTTTTTTTTCCTTGTTCTCTGGTGAAAGCACAAATATCTTCTCTCAATCAGAGCAATCCAGGGTAATACGTCCAAATGTCCACCTTTGTCATCCAGTCGATAACAGGCACATGAACGACAGGGAACGCGATCCCTTCGACGAAAGCGAGGACACCCGAATCCTCTCCATTCCCGGCGAAACTCCGGCAGCAAGTGCTGGGAGGCCGAGTCTGGTGGTAATCCAGGGCGACAACATCGGGAAGAGCTATCCTCTTGAAAACGGCACCACATACATCGGGCGAGCGCCCAGGCACAAGATCTGCCTGTCCATGGGGAGCGTCTCCAGAAGCCACGCCAGGCTATATAGAATCGGGGACCAGGTGCTCATCGAAGACCTGAACTCCACCAACGGTACCTTCATCAACGACCGCAAGATCACCAAGTGCAGCCTTGGCAAGAACGACAAGGTCCGCCTTGGAGACGTGGTTCTGAAGTTCGTTCAAGGTAGCGATGTCGAGGCAAATTTCCATCGCGAAATGTACCAGATGGCCACGAGCGATCCCTTGACCGGTCTGCCCAACAGGCGCTTCAGCGACGAAGTCCTCTCGCGCGAGATGGCGCGCTGCCTGCGGCACGCCCGCCCCCTCTCGCTGCTGATGATGGACATAGACCACTTCAAGGCTGTAAACGACAAGTACGGGCATGTCGCCGGCGACTTCATACTTCGCTCACTGGTGGAGACCATCATCCCCAACATTCGTCGCGAAGACAGCATGGGGCGCTACGGCGGGGAAGAATTTCTGATCATCTCTCCGGAAATCACCGAGCATCACGCCAGCCTGTTCGCCGAAAAGCTCCGGGCCATCGTTGAGTCTGCGACCTTCCATCACGATTCCCAGGACATCAGAATCACTATTTCCCTGGGTGTTGCCCAGATGCCCGAACACTGCGAGTCCACCCAGGATTTCGTTCGAATCGTGGATCGAAGGCTCTACGCGGCCAAGCGCGGCGGCAGGAACAGAGTCGTCGCCTCGGATTGATGGACACCGGGTATTGAATCCCACACGCCGTAGCCAGTATTGTTTTCTCACCGGAAAATATGTTTATCAATCAACCTATCAACTTCGTTTCCATTACCATGAATCGGAGAACCATCTGTCATGGCCGGCAACACCCTTCGTGACACCTGCAATCTGATCGCCGACGAAGAAGAAGACACCGGAACGGTCACCCTGGCGGAATCCGTGGATCTCGGGAGTATCCATGAACCATCCTTGATCGAACTTCACGGTGCCCAGATCGGTAAGCTACACATCCTGGGAAAACCCACGATGCTCCTGGGCCGGGACTCCCGCATGGACCTGGTGGTACACGTGCAGAGTGTCTCAAGGTGCCACGCAAGGTTGGAGCAGCACGGAGACACCATCCTCGTGGAGGACCTGAACTCCACCAACGGCACTTTCATCAACGACAGCAGGATAAGCAAGGGAACTCTGCACGACGGCGACCTGTTGAAGGTTGGCGGCACCATCCTCAAGTTCCTGGCCTGCGGCAACCCGGAAACCAGTTACCACGACCAGATCTACCACATGGCCACCATGGACGGCCTGACCAGGATCCCCAACAAGCGTTTCTGCCTGGAACACCTGGCTCGCGAGATGTCCCGCGCAAAACGCCACCAGCGGCCTATCTCCATATTGATGTTCGACATCGACCACTTCAAGGAAGTCAACGACCGTTACGGCCACCTGGCCGGTGATCGCATTCTGGTACGGCTGGTGCAGATCCTCAAGGGAAGGATCCGAAAAGAAGACCTGTTCGGCCGCTTCGGCGGTGAAGAGTTCATGATCATCTCCACGGAAACGACCGAACCAAAGGCCCGACGCTTTGCCGAAAAGCTGCGGGCCCTCGTGGAGCGGACGGATTTCCGGGTGGGCGACCAGATAGTTCCCATCACCATCTCCATCGGCGTTCTGCAGATGCCATTTTCCATCACCGATCCCCTGCTGCTGGTGAGCATGGTGGACGAGCGCATGTACGCGGCAAAAGAACGAGGTCGCAACTGCGTCGTGGCGGGAACCTGAACCGATCGGGCGGGTTGTCGGCCAGGGCCCGGCTCGTGGTGCGCCTGGCGCCATCGGGTGTTCACGGTCTA
This sequence comes from Myxococcota bacterium, assembly GCA_024276675.1. Taxonomy (GTDB): domain Bacteria; phylum Myxococcota_A; class UBA796; order UBA796; family JAFGLY01; genus JAJRWT01. Next base: position 28,617 of record JAJRWT010000101.1, read on the forward strand.
TTTCCGGGCGAGCCCCTTGCGCCGTAGCCATCCCCTACGCAGTTCGTGACCGGCGCCCACCAGGCACAGGGCGTAGTGCAGGCACAGCCAGACCCAACCTCGCAAGCCCAGTTGGGCCCCCAACACCAGGGTCATGCCAATGGCCGTGAACAACCAGGTCAAAGCCAGGATCACCATTATGTCCAGTTTTTTGTACCACACTGCGCAGGACCGTTCTGTTTTTGACATCTGGGAGCCGTCGGGAAAGATGCTGCACGAAACAGTTGGCTCGGGCCGCGGCGAAGCCCCCCGCGCCAACCGTATGCTAGCAGTGACGGTGGCTCCCGGGTTTCCACCTGGACACATGGCCTGGTGGGATACATCCCAGGGGCTCCGGGTACCTGTGGACAGCAGCGGAATTCGCTTCATATACCCAGCTCCGAAGCGCTCCAGCGAGCCTCTTCCCACTCCCCGGAGGATCTGTCCACGATGGCGTAGACCATGTCCTGGTCCACGGCAAGGTCGAGAATCCGTGGGCTCATGGCATCCACGCACACGGGCTCGGAATCCAGGTTGCCGGCACATAGTCGAGCTTCTCCCGTATCGCGGTCCACCACGGCAAAAATTGCCCGATCTTCCACCCACCTGGGTGTGATGTTTGGCATGGTCGAGCCGGGCAGGTTCAACAATCCCGGTTCCTCCCAGGTGATGCCATGGTCGGTGCTTCTGAGCACGAGCCCATTATTGGCCCCATCCTGGAAGGCGAGAAGGGCGAGTTCCAATACGCCGTCGTCGCCGGCCCTCATGGCGGGATGTTCGAAGCGCCACTCCCCCTCCTGGCCCATCGAGGGAGCCAGCCCCATGGATTTCAGGTTCGACACCCGCGGCCAACCTTCCACCACTTGTACCCTGGCGGTGTAGATGTCTCGGGTGTACCTGGCGAAGGCGCCGTCCCTGGAAGCACCCACGGCCAGGAGCACTCCGTCGTCGGATTCAACCGCGTCGATGAAGGTGGGAAAGGAAGGAACCGACTGGGCCTGGGCCACGATCCAGCTCCCATCCTGGTAGAGAGCCGCCTCGATGCGGTCCTGTTCTGCCTGGTAGCCGGAGATGGCCATGCCGTTGGGATTGATGGCGTAGACCGCCAACAAGGAATCCCCATCCCAGGGAATGAGCTTCACCTGCCAGTCGGCGGTGGCGGTTGCCGTGGGAGCGCCGATGTCTTCCCAGGTCTGGGCTCCGTCGGAGGAGTGGAGGCAACGCGGAATCCATGGTGATTCGTCCTGCTGGGGCTCCAGCAGGATTTCGCGGAAACAGAGCCAGGCCTGGTCCAGGTCCGTGGCCAGCGCCGGTGCTTCCACCGCGATTGCCTGGGGATCCGACAGGATCTGCCCGTCCAGGCGGAGTTCGCTACGATGCGCCGGATCGTCCTTGTAGACTACCTGGGCCACCAGGCCACCAGAGACGGCAATTGCCGCCACGCCGCTTCGACCGGGATGCCCGGTGGGTTGTTGGAACAGGTCGTCGCGCACCATGCCGTCGGCCCATGGCATGTCCAGGTCCAACAAGGCGGCCAGGGTGGGAGCCACATCCGTGAGAAGCAGGGGGTCGTCCAGCTCCGCGGCCTGGTTCACTCCCGGCCCCAACAGCAGGAAGGGCAAGCGGCGACATCCGTTGCATGAACAACCGTGGTGCCTCCAGGTGGGGTCGTCGTCGGAAATACTGTGACGCCCGTGATCCGCGATCAGGAGCATCCAGGTGTTGTCCTTGAAGGTATCTTGTCGCTGGAGCCACTCCCAGAGTTCCACCAGGGGCCTGTCCAGCAGGCGGGCTTCGTCGGGGTAGTCGTAGTAGCTGCCGAAATGACCCGAACGGTCCACCTGGTGCAGGTTGGCCAGGACGAAGCTTGGATGGTCGAAGATCAGGCGCTGCATCACCTGGTGGATCACCAGATCGTCGGAGCCCGAGCCGGCGTCATCGTAGTCCTGGTTGGCCACGAACACGAACTCCCCGGCGTGTTGTTCCCCGTCCAGGGGCCAGAGGCTCTGGGTCATGGGACTCAGCAGTTCCGAGTTGGCCACGATGATGGCCTGCCCCGGCGGCACATCGCCTGAGCGCCGCAGCAGCTCCGGCAGGGTGGGCAGCTCGGGCCTGTAGAGGCCGGGGGAATCCTCTACTGGAAAGTTGGCCAGGGGCTGCCGCCTTCCGCAGACCATGGCAGCGTGGCCGGGAGCCGTGGTGGTGGCCGCCAGGGTCCAGGCGTTGGTGGCACGCACTCCCTGGGGAACCAGGGATGACCATGTGCGAGGCATGAAGTCCCTGGGGCTCTCACCGGTTGCAAGTGAAGCTTCGTCTCCCAGGGATTCTCCTGGACGGACCCCGTCCATCACCATCACCAGCACCGTGCCCCCTCCCGAAGCCCGGGGGGCGTCGTCGGAAGACGGCGCACAGGCGGCGCTGCCCAACAGGAGAGAGAGAGCGACCATTCGCTTCAAGGTTTCTCCTTCAAGTGATTCCGCCAGGCGTGGCGGGACCGTGGCCCGGAGGGGGAGTGATGCTTCCGGATCATGATGACCGTTTCACGGGCCGTCATGCAAGAAAATAGCCCGCGGGATCCCTTGCCCGCTGGTGATTTCCAGCAGAGATCCTGCCGAAGATGCTCCAGCAGCATGATTTCGACCATGGCCGGTTTTTCCTTCTACCCTTTTTTACCGGAGAAGGGGGGGGCGGTGAGCAGGTTATACCGAGTGATGCCAGTTCAACCATGAGCAGACAAGATGCAGAAAAATGGCGAAGGTACTGAACAACGTGGCGGGCCAGTCGTGGGGATCCTGGGGCGCCTCATGGGCTCCGCGCTGCTGCTGATTTTTCTGGCCGCCGGAGTCGCGGTCTTGCTTCTGCCGGCAGTACACTCCCGTGAGTTCGACCGTGCCCGCGCCCAGGGAATGAAGGATCTTCCACCCGCCCCGATGCCGCACCTGCGGCAGGGCCTGGACAACCGCCCACTCATCACCACGCTGGAACCAAGGTCGGGTGGGCGCAGCTCGGTGGCCCTGCCCGGGCAGGTCAGGCCGCGAGCCCGGCAGGAGAACACCGAGGAAGGGCGATGAACGGCCCCCCCCCTTCCAGTGATGCCGTGCACGGGGGTTCCGGTTCCTCGGGTAGTGGCTGCCACGAGTCACCAGAACCGAAGCTCGGGGGAGCGAGTTCCCGCAACACGCGTCATGGCCTGGCCATCATCGCCTGGCTCCTCGTCTTTTGCGCCATCAGCTATTGGATGGTGGCCTGGGCTCACCTGAAGTACGTGCAGGGCGTGATATGGCCTACAGACATCTACGCCTTTCAACGCACGGACTTCGGAACCCTGGACGTGGCCATAATGGGTGCGAGCCGGGCCAGCTTTGGCCTGTCTCCTTCGGCCCTGGACCAGTGCCTGACCCGAAAGCTTGGCCGGCAGACCACCTCCGTCAACCTGGCCCGCAACAGTTCTCCGATCTGGGCCAGCAACAAGCTGGTCCACGACCTGCTCAACGACGAGAAGACCCCCAGGGTCATCGTGCTGGCCCTGGGCCCCGAGTCTGTTGACGAGACCACCCCGCTCTGGGCGCAGCTCGTGAGGGACTTTGGCGATCTGGGCGACATTCCCATGGGGCTCGCCCGGGCCAGGGGCCTCTCGGACCTGCTCATGGCGCTGCGTCCGCTGGTGCGCGGCCCGGAAAACCTGGCTCTATTCCTGAGCGGTCGTTTCGCCTCGGACCGCCATCTTCGCTGGATGATGCTCCACCACGGCGGAGGGCAGTACTGCTACGGCAACCCGCAGTGCCAGAAGAACAACGAAAACATATCGGGCTCGCTGCCCCCCTGGGGCAGCAAGAAGGCCATGGCGCGCATGGCTCGCAAGATACACAATCATTTTCAGAGCTACGAGGTGGGCACCGGAGAAATGAACCGCGCCATGCTGGACATCCTGGACTGGAGCCAGGAGCGGGGGGTGAAGGTGGCGCTGGTGGACATGCCGTTGCACCGGATCTACGCGGAGCGGATCCCGTTCCAGGCCCGGCGGGCCTACAGGAGCTACATCGACCGCCTGGCCCAGGAGCACCACCTGCCCATCCTGCATTCGGACAACCCCAGTTGGCTCGACAACCGGAATCGTTTCGTGGATCCCGATCACCTGAACCAAACAGGGGCCTACATTCTCAGCAACGCGGTCTGTCGATCCCTGCTGACGCCCATGCTGGCCCCATAGGCAAGGAGCGCAACCGTGCTTTTCAACTCCTTCGCCTTTCCGGTATTCCTGGTGGTGGCCTTCCTTGTCTATCGCCTGATCCACAGGTGGCGCTGGCCCTGGCTGGCCTGGATGCTGCTGGTGAGTGCCTTCTTCTATGGCTGCTGGAAGCCCTGGTACCTGGTCCTCATCGCCATCTCCACGCTCAACTCGTACTTCTTCGGCATTGCCATCGACAAGGGGCGCTCCCCTCGCCGGCGAAGACTCCTGCTGGTGGCTACGGTTTCCATCGACCTGGCCCTGCTGGGAGTATTCAAGTACGGCAACTTCTTCCTGGCATCGGCAGAGCTGGCCGCGGCGGCGGCGGGATGGACCTTGCAGCTACCCAGGCTCACCACCGAACTGCCCGTGGGTATCTCGTTCTACACCTTCCAGACCTTGAGCTACACCATCGACATCTACCGGCGGAAGATCCCGCGGGCCAGGAACCTCTTGGAGTTCTCGGTCTTCGTGGCGTTCTTTCCCCAGTTGGTGGCGGGACCCATCGTCAGGGCCTCCACCTTCCTGCCCCAGCTTCGGAACAGGCCCCGCATGGACAGGCGGGCACTGGGCGAGGGACTGTTCCTTGTCCTGGCGGGCCTTGCCAAGAAGATGATCCTGTCGGATACCCTCAAGGTGATGGTTACCTTTCCGCTGTTTTCACAGCCCCAGGAGCGCAGCGCCTGGGAGGTGGTGGTGGGGAGTTGGGCCACTGCTTTCCAGGTGTATTGCGACTTCTCCGGCTACACAGACGTGGCCATCGGTGCGGCCCTGCTCTTCGGCTTCCGCATTCCTCTCAATTTCAACCGTCCCTTCGTGGCCAGCTCACCCATGGAGTTGTGGAGGCGCTGGCACATCTCCTTCACCAGTTGGCTGCGAGACTACCTGTACATCCCCCTGGGGGGATCCCGGGGCGGCGCCTGGGTCACCAGCCGCAACCTGTTGATCACCTTCCTGTTGGCGGGGCTCTGGCATGGGGCCGGTTGGCAGTTCCTTGTCTGGGGCATCTACAACGGCCTGGTGCTCGTGGCCTGGCGAGCACTGGCCCCCCGCCCTCCCGAGACTCGCCTGGGAAGGGCCATCTCCACCTTCGTCAACTTCAACCTGCTGGCCTTCGGGCTCATCTTCCTGCACTCCCCGACCTTCGGGCAGTCCTGGGCCTTGCTGGGCTCCCTGGCCCACTGGAGCACGCCTTCATCGGGGCTGTTGGGGCCCTTTTCCCTCACCATGTTCGCGCTGGCCATTTTTCTGCACCTTACGCCGCTGCGCTGGAAGCAGATCTTGCGGGAGGTCTTTGCCGGGGCCCCCGCCATCTCGCTGGCGGGAGTCACGCTGATAGCCTGCGCGGTGTTATCCCTGTTCTCTGGTTTCGTCAGGCCGTTCTTCTATTTCCAGTTCTAGGAGCCGTCGGGAAAGCTCAAACTGAATCCCTTTGAAATCCGGGAGTGCCCCACATGTCCAGGCAACGCTATGTCGGTTCTGATCGAATCCTTCTCCGAGCCCTGATGAGGGAGTGGCACCACCTGAACCAGCAACTGCTGTGGAATGCACTCCGTCCGCCCGTCCTGGGCATCTCCGACAGCCTTCGGCAACTGGGGGTCTGGGACCATCGTAGCCGCACCATCACCATGTCCAGGTACCTGTTGCAGGACTGCCAGTGGGCCCGGGTTCGCGAGGTGTTGGCCCACGAGATGGCGCACCAGTACGCCCACGAGGTGCTGGGAGCGCTGGACGAGACAGCCCACGGGCAGGCCTTTCGGTTTACCTGCAAGCGAATGGGTATCTCGGCGCATGCACGCGGCATCCCCCATGGCATGGAACAACAGGGACAGGAGCCGGGCGGCCAGGACGTGAATTCTCGCATCATGCGAAAGATCCAGAAACTGCTGGCCCTGGCCAGGAGCCCCAACGAGCATGAAGCCAGGCTGGCCGCCGCCAGGGCGCAGCGCCTGATGTTGGAGTACAACCTGGAACAGTGCGACATGGCCGATCCGCGCAGCTACCATGCTCGCCAACTGGGCCCCGTGAAAGGGCGTTTCCAGGCGCACGAGAAGATCCTCGCCGGGCTCTTGACGCGCTTTTTCTTCGTGGAAGGAATCTGGTTGCAGGGTTTCAACACGGAACGGGGTATCACGGGCCTCTATCTCGAGATTGTCGGGACCAGGGAAAACCTGGACATGGCTCAGTGGGTCTACGACTTTCTGTTGGAAACCGGCGAGCGCTTGTGGGGGGAGCACAAGCGCCGCAGGGGAATAAGGGGGAACGCCCATCGGCGTCGCTACCTGGCGGGTGTCATGCTGGGCTTTCAGGAACAACTCCAGGACCAGTCAGGTAAAAACCGGGAAGAAGGGCTGATCTGGGTGGGGGATCCTGGCCTGCAGGACTTCTTCCAACAACGGCACCCCCGGACCCTGAGGCACCGGGGTCCGACGATCCGTGTCACCGAAGCGTGGCGGGACGGGATGGAGGCCGGCCGGAAAATCGTGCTCCACAGGCCCGTGGGTGCGAAGCCCACCAGCAACGGAAAGCTGCTGATGGACTGAACCTTGGAGCCGTCTGGAGAGATGGTTCCTTCCGCGGGAGGTCCGGCGCTGCTGCGCCCAGCCCTGGCCGACGTGGCGCGTTGTGTCCCCCCCCAGCCTCCCCCCCCTGCCCTGGGGGGGGGTGTGAGGGTGTTTCGACACGCTGCGCCAGGCGAAGAATCATCCTCGCCGCTGCTCAGTCGGCTCCATGGGGGAAGCGACCTGCCGCCAGGGACGATCCGGCGAAGCGGGTGTCGGTGGAGGCGTCATCAGCGGTCTCGGCGTCTTCTGCGTAGAGGGTCAGGCTCGGGTTCAACCAGGAGGAGTCCACCACCTGGCAGCCGTCGCAGTCGTCTTCGCCACCAGGCAGTTGGGCTCCGTCCTGGTACTGGTTGGTGATAAGCGAGCTGTCGCACAGGGCAGAGTCGGCGGAGTCGCCTTTGCCGCCCGCCAAATCGGCTGCCTCCGGGTACTGCTCGGCGGAGGATGCGGCGCCGTAAAGGATGGAGTCGGCGGAGTCGTCCTGTATCCCGCTCAATAGCAGGTCCTGGTCGAACTTCATTTCGATGGGATCAGTCAGGGCCTGGCAGAGCTGGCGATAGAACTGGGAGCCCACGTTGTCCAGGTTGGAGGTATCCGAGGCCAGGAGAGCCCCGCCCGACGGGCTGCATGCGTCGGTTCCGGCCGCCACCTGCATGGATGAGATGGCGTCATCGATGATTCCAGCTTCCCGGAGATCTGCGAGAGGGAGGGTGATGTCCAGGTAGTAGTCCTGGTAGTCGCCAAACGAGCGCCCCTGGGCTACCGTCACGGTGACGGCGTCGGAACCCAGGCAGAAGAGGACCTGGTCGGCCTGGGCGTACCATTCGGGCTCGGCGCTGGTGTTTTCGTAGACACACACTTCTTCTCCCGCATCCTCGGTGGCCACCATGTACTCGAAGGAATCGCCCCACAGGTCCGTGTCCAGCAGGAAGCCGTAGGCCCCCCCGCTGAAGGTTCCGCTGGGGTCGTCGTCGAGGCGCATTCGGAGATGGAGCGACTCCAGGTCCACGGCCCAGTAGGCGGCAGGTCTGTTGTCGTCTCCCACGATATCCCAGGGGAGTTCGGTTTCCCGGGTGTCGGGGACGCAGTGCAGATCCCCCTCCGGGTCCACGACTGTCTGCCCATCGCTTTGCAGTGGCTGCCATCGAGCAGCCAGGGCCTGGCCGGAGAAGAGAACGGAGATGGCGGTTGAGCAGGAAACAACAAACATGATTGACGAGCGCATGATGACTCTCCTTGCATGTGGAGTTGGTTGTCAAGCGGCTCTCCGACATTGAAGAGTGCTTGTGTCACCATGCCTCAATCAAGACACGTGCCAATGCATATTGGGCTTATCAACTGGATACCCAGCGGCAGTATCCACTACTGTTCGACGATCTCGACGTTTTTTCGACACATTTCGACGCTGCCGACGTTTACTGACGCTCACGTTGCGCCTGGGCCCAGCAGCTTTCCGGCGGCCGGCAGGGCGGAAGAGAGGATTGCAGGGGGACATGGTTCCCGTCTGGAAAGGCGGAGCCAGCGGGCGCGCTGGCCTGCCAGGCGAAGGAATGGAGCGCTCCGGCGAAGGGAGCCTTTCCAGTATGTGAACTATCTGTTGAAAGCTGCCGCGTGGCCGTTGGTAACTGCAAGGAGCAGCAGGTCGGGGGTCATGCCGGGGATGCCAGCCACCCGACGGTGCTCCTCTGGGGCGTCCACGCCGGAGAGGAGGGTGTTGTCGGTACAGATGCAGGCCTTGACACCCATGCGAAGCCACTGGGGCAGTGGATGCTCGTCGATGCGGGCGATGGCTCCAACGTGCCAGTTGGAGGTCACGCAGGCTTCAACCGTGACTCCCCGCTCCATGAGCAACGAGGGAAGGTCCGGGTCTTCCAGCAGGGTCGTGCCGTGGCCGATGCGCTGAGCCAAAAGCTCCACCACGGCGACCCGGATCTCGGCGGGAGGCCTGCCCTCACCCGCATGGACCGTTCGGCCGAGTCCCAGTTCGGCTGCTCGCCTGAAGGCTGGCGCATAGTCCAACATTTTCCAGCGGTGCTCGGGTGCCGGCCCTCCCGCCAGGTCGATGCCCACCACTCCGGTTCGCCGGGATGCCAGGTCCACCAGGGTCTCCAGGACCGCAGGCGGCTCGCCGTAGAGCCCGCACAATAACAATCCCGCCCGCCCAGCGATCCCATCCAGGGCGGCATCCAGCACGGAGGCAACTGCGCCCCGAGAGGGAGCGGTGGAAGGGTTGGATGCCCTTGCGTGGAGCTGCGGTGCAAAACGGATTTCCAGGCAGGTCACTCCTTCGGATGCGGCGTCCTGGCAGATCTCGGAAGCCACGCGGCGCACGGCTCCTGGGGAGTCCAGGAGGGACAGGGTAAAGGCAAAGCGAGCCAGGGCCTCGTCAAGCCCCATGCCGGGGCTGAACGCGAGGTCCGAGGGTAGGGACAGGGATTTTTCTTGCGCCAGCTCCCGCACGGTGGAACGGCGCAGGGAACCGTCCAGGTGCCTGTGCAGATCGGCGTATTCCATTCCGGCCTGTTTCTTGGAGTCGTTCATCCCAGGAAGATGCTACGTCAAGCCCCAGCTTGCAAGTGGCGTCCTGAAAAAGCGGACCGGCCAGGAACTTACGAGCCCGCCGGAGCCATCACAGGAAGAAGGCACCCGTGGACAGCGGGAACAGTGCAGAATATCAGCTCTTCATGGGGATCATATGCCCGGATCTTCTCCTCCTGTCACCATCGACCCACCCGGCTCCAAGAGCCACACCCAGCGGGCCCTCCTGTTGGCGGCCCTGGCGCATGGCCGCAGCGAAATCCTGGCCCCGTTGGACTGTGACGACACGGCACACCTGCGGCGAGCCCTGGAAGCTCTTGGAGCGAGCATCCAAGATGGCCCGGATGGATGGATCATCCAGGGAGGGCGGCTTCGGGCCCCCGGGGAGCACATCCACTGTGGCGAAGGCGGAACCACCCTGCGCTTCCTGGCGGCGCTGGCCCTGCTCACCCCCGGATGCCTGGTCCTGGATGGAAGCGAGGGCCTGTCCCGCCGCTCCCTGCTTCCGCTGCTCCAGGCGGCAGAGGCTCTGGGACTCCGCTGGGACTCTCTACGCCCATCCCGCGTAGCGCGCCCCGGTGCCGGGCGGGGCCAACCTACGAGAGGCGCATCCACGAGCTGTTTGCTGCCCATCCGACTCTGTGGACCGCGACGGGGCGGGTCCCCGGGGGAACGACCGGCCAGCATCTCGGTGGATGCCAGCCACAGCAGCCAGTTCGCCAGTGCCCTGCTCATGGTGGGTCCATTGCTGCCGGGCGGCCTCTCGCTACGCCTGGCTTCCGTCAGGGATCCAGGCCGTGGAGGTACGGAAGCCCCAAGGGTCGTATCCCGTCCCTACCTGGACATGACCATCTCCGTGATGGGCAGCTTCGGAGTGTATGCGCGATCCCGGGGCCGACGATACCTGGTTCCCGCCGCTTCCTACCGCCCCGCCCGCATCCATATCGAGCGTGACTGGTCCGCCGCGGCCTTCCTGTTGACCGCGGCGTGGCTGGTGGGTCGGAAGATCGTCTTGCCCGGCCTTTCAGAACAATCGCCGCAAGGTGACAAGGCCGTGGTTTCGTTCCTGGAACAGCTCGACACGCCGGGCCCCAGGGTTTTCCAGCTCGGCGACTGCCCCGATTTGCTGCCTCCCCTGGCCGTTGCCTGCCTCTTCGCACGGGGCCCCACCCGCATTCGTGGCGTGGCCCACGCCCGGGGCAAGGAATCAGACCGCGTGGCGGTGTTGGCAAGCGAGCTTTCCAGGGCTGGTCACCATGTGGAACAACGCGGCGACGGCCTGCTGATCCGGCCCGGCGGGTCCATGCCTGCCGTTGCCCTGGATCCCCATGGGGATCACCGGATGGCCATGGCCTTTGGCTTGCTCTCCCTTCGCAATCCCCGTGTGGCGGTCATGGACCGTCAATGCGTTGCCAAGTCCTACCCGGCTTTCTGGGAAGATCTACGAGCCATCCAATGAGCGAGCGACACAGCCTTTTCCTGGTGGGCCCACGAGGGGCGGGCAAGAGCAGCGTCGGGGCACTGGCGGCGAAGGCGCTGGGGCTTTCGTTCCAGGACAGCGATGTCCTGGTGGAGCGACAGGCGGGCATTGCCGTTGCCGAGATCTTCGACAAGCACGGAGCAGCCGCTTTTCGGGCCACGGAAAGGCGCATACTGCTGCGTCTTTGCCAGGAGCCTGGCCTGCTGGTGGCATCGGGTGGCGGGTCGCTGGAGGATCCGCGGGTGAGATCTGCCCTGGCATCGCTCCCGGGAGTCGTCTGGCTGGACGCCCCCCCCGGGATCCTGCTGGATAGAACCCGGGACAGCGCTCGCCCGCCCTTGACCCACATGCCTCCCCGCCAGGAGCTGGAGTGGCTCGTGGCAACCCGAGAGGCCCAGTACAGGCAGGTGGCTGATCTGCGTATCGACACCGGTTCCATGAACCCCGACGAGGTGGTGGATGTCATACAACACTTTTGGTCGTCACTTTCGGATCACCACCTTCGGTGAGTCCCACGGCCCCGCCCTGGGGGTGGTGATAGACGGTATTCCTCCCAACCTGGCCGTTGATCCCGGAAATATCCGCAAATGGATGGACAGGCGGCGGCCCGGCGGGAGCACCGTGAGTTCTTCGCGCCGCGAACGGGATGGGATCCAGGTGCTGTCGGGGATGCTGGACGGTCGCACCACGGGGGCGCCCATCTGCCTGCTGCTGTTCAACGAAGACGCCCGCCCGCAGGACTACGACCACCTGAAAAGAGTTTTTCGGCCGGGACACGCCGACTTCACCTGGCAGGGCAAGTACGGCCTGCGCGACTGGCGCGGCGGCGGGCGCTCCTCGGGTCGCGAGACCGCTGCACGGGTGGCGGCGGGCGCCGTGGCCGGCCAGTTGCTGGCGGGGCAGGGGGTCGGCATCCTGGGGCACGTGGTGGAAATAGCTGGAATACGCGCCAGGAACTTCGATCCGCGTGTCATCGGGACCAACCCGCTGTGCTGTGCCGATGCCTCCGCCGTGGGCAGGATGGAAGAAGCCATCGAGACGGCTCGGGCCGCCGGGGACTCGGTGGGCGGCGTAGTGGAGCTGCGGGCCAGCGGTGTTCCGCTGGGCTGGGGGGATCCGGTCTTCGGCAAGCTGGACGCGATGTTGGCGGGGGCCTTGATGGGAATAGGTGCCGTGAAGGCGGTGGAGATCGGCGATGGTTTCCGGGCGGCTCGCGCCCGAGGCAGCCAGAACAACGATGCAATTCTTCCCGGGGGCTTCGCTTCCAACCATTGCGGGGGAATCCTGGGAGGCATTTCCAACGGGGAGACCATCGTGGTCCGACTGGCCGTAAAGCCCACCCCCAGCATTGCCAGGGAACAGCAGACCGTGGACCTGGCCGGCCTGCCCGTCACCGTCTCGGTGCGGGGTCGCCACGACCCCTGCATCGCCCCCAGGCTGGTGCCGGTGGCCGAGGCCATGTGCGCCCTGGTGCTCGCGGACGCCTGGTTGGGCCAGCTCATGGTAGCAGTACCCTCGGAGGGCTTCTCCACGGGGGGCATGTCGCGAGTGGACCCTTGTGAGTTCCCATCCGGAAATGGCTCCCATCGCCGGAGCGGCCCATTCCTTCGCCAGGCACATCCGCGCAACCACTTGAAATAGCGCTGCTATTCCGGCGGGTTGCGCGGACGCACCTGGCTCGAAAGCGACTCCCCCC
>JAJRWT010000102.1 GCA_024276675.1 Myxococcota bacterium
CCGAGCCGGGATCTTCCAGAAATACCTAGTGTTCTCATCTACCAAAGAACCCGGCTCGGCGAGCCGGGCCACCGGGCTACTCATTCACGCAAACACGCCAAGCAACTCTGACTCCCGAAGAATCAGATGCTCCACGCCATCAATATCAACCTCTGTCCCCGCGTATTGCGAGTACACAACCCGATCCCCTTTGCCGACACTCATCTGAGCCCGGTTCCCATTCTCAAGCACCTTCCCAGGCCCGACGGACACAACCGTCCCCTGAATCGGCTTCTCCTTACTCGACTCAGGCAAATACAGCCCCGACGAGGTTATTGATTCTTGCTCAACTGGCTTGACCAGCACACGATCTTCAAGTGGTTTGACGGCCATGATTGGCTCCTTTGTAGTTCTGAGTTCAACTCTTATTTTTTCAACAGTTATTTCTTCAACAGTTCAACAAACTCTTCAACACTGATCCCCGCCGACCGGATCAACCCGCGAAGTGTTCCGCGAGCCAGTTCCTTCCGCTCAGGAATCGACAAATGTGCTGCTGGAGGCCCCGCCTTACGCAGCACAATATGACTCCCCCGCTGATGATGCACCTCGTACCCAATCTTCCCAAACGCACGGATCGCGTCCTTACTGGAAATCAAAGGCAAAGAAGCCATCAGGCCGCCCCTTCAATCTTCCCCATATCAATCTCAACAATCGCCTCTTCAACCGGCGAAGGAAACGGATCCCCCGCCTTCTTCAAACTTTCAAGATACGCCACCATCGCCTCGGCAATGTTCGCAAGCGCCTCTTCCCGAGTCGCCTGGGGAGATTACGACAACGACGGCTACGACGACCTCATGACCAACGGACCGACCCTGTACCGAAACCAGGGCGACGGGAGTTTCATCGACGTCACCAGCACGGCCATCCCCAAGGGGACCATCAACGCCTCCGGAGGCGGCGTGTGGGGAGACTACGACAACGACGGCTGCCTGGACTACTTCGGCCAGGGCAACTCCTACACGGCTGGCGAAACCCTGCTTCACAACAACTGCGACGGCACCTTTACCGACGTCATAGAATTCAGCGGTATAGACGACACCCAGGACGAGCGCGATTGCGACGGCGACGGGCTCCCCGAATACAGCCCCACGGAAGGTTCCGGCTGGTTCGACTACGATGGCGACGGGCTCCTGGATCTCTACCTGGCCAACTACGAGTGTACCAGCGACTACGACTACTACAAGAACTACGATGATCGCCTCTTCCGCAACAATGGGGACGGAACCTTCTCGGACGTGGGTTCACTGGTGGGTATCGAGACCAGCAACCAGGCGGGCCGTGGAGTAACCCCTGGCGACTTCGACTTGGATTTCGACGTGGATCTCTTCGTCAGCAACTACAGGTTGGACAAAAACTTCTTCTACGAAAACCTGGGGGACAGGACATTGGACGACATCGCCGGCTCCAATGGAACCCAGGGGGTGGCCGTCTGGGGTTCCTACGGGCACACCATCGGTGCGGTCTTCGGTGACATCGACAACGACGGCGACTTCGACATGGTTCACGCGAACCTGGCCCACCCCTTCTACTACGACTTCAGCGACAAGACCATGCTGCTCATCAACGACGGCAACGGCTATTTCACCGACGAAGCCCAGGAGCGAGGCATCTACTACCGAGAGACCCACTCCAACCCCACCTTGTTCGACGCCGACAACGACGGCGACCTGGACCTTTTCATCACCTGCGTGTACTCCTACCGCGACAGCGATTTCTACGAAAACGACGGCACCGGCCATTTTACGCTCCGGAACTACGAGAGCGGTCTGCTGGAGCAGAACGGCTGGGGCTCCGCCGCATCGGACTACGACAACGATGGTGACGTGGACATCATGACCTACGACCTGTTCCGCAACGACCTGGATTCCGGAAACCACTGGCTCCAGGTCCGCCCCGTGGGCCTGGAGGGAAACACATCGGCCATCGGCGCCGTAGTGAAGCTGGAAACCAACGGCACCAGCCAGCTCCGCATGATCAGCGGAGGAAGCGGCACCACCAGCCAGGACTCGCTGATCAGCCATTTCGGCCTTGGAAAGAACAGCATGGCCGACCACGTGACCGTCTACTTCCCCTACCCCTATGGCTACACGGTGACCATCGACGACGTCCCGGCCGACCAGCGCATCTGGATCATGAGCGACGGCTCATGGACCTCCGGAACCGCTCCCCCCAGGCATTGAACGACTCGGCCGCCCACCTACCCGCCCTCCCGGGGCGACACAGTGGCGTTCCCTGCAATCCCAGACACCCACGCGGAAGATCCAGATGATAGCGACCCTCCTGCTCTTCACAGCCCTTCACGCAGCTCCTCCCGGCTTCGTGCCGGATGCCCGATTCAGTCTCGCGCTGTATTGCAACCCCACATGTGGCGACGCCATGCTGCAAGAACTGGAGCAGTCTCTCTCCGATTTTGAAGCAAGAGCCACCCTGCCCCGCACGGCCAGGACGCCAACGGCCATCACCGGGCTTACGGATGCCGCCTCCTGGAAAGTCCCCGATCTCGAAACCCTTGGCTCCCTGGCTGACGGCCTTGGACCCCAGGGAGAAGCCGTAATGGGGCGCTGCGAGGAAGTCCTGATGGCCAGCTTTGCCTCGCCAACACAGCAGGCACTTCCATCGCTCCGGGCAGCGTATTCAGCCTTCGGCCAGTTGGCCGTCTCCACCGGAGGCGTGGTCGAGGAAGTATTCACCTCGCGCCTCTTCGATGCTTCCTCCTTTGGCGAACTGCTGCAAGCTCTGGCTGCGGACCCCTTCGACGCCACTACCATATACGTGGTGGAGCCCATCGAAGACGACGGAACCATCGAGATCTCCACCACCGGCCTGCGCGCCCTCGGGCTCCAGGAACTCAGAATGGACCACGTGGCCCCCGAGCAGATCGAAGACATGGCCGCCGTCATCAACGCCCTGGCACAGATCGCGTTCGAGGGCGGTGGCCTCCAGACAATCACCCAGATCTCCGAACAGGCCGTGACCCTGCCCATGGGCCAGGCTCGCGCCGTGGGCCTGCTGGGGCAGGCAACGGCCAGCTACGTGGCTCCCCGGCTTGGCGGACTACGGAACCCCGTGGCCCTGGTTCAGTACCAGGGCTTGTTCGATGCAGCGCCCCTGCACGATTCGTCCTGGTACGACTCCCTGCTGGGCATGGAATCTTCGCAGAATCAGGCCACCACGGCTTCGAAATCCGCCTCGGAACCGCTGGCCGGCCCCCAACCAGGGCAAGAGACCAGCCCAACGGCCCCGGCAGAGGCCATACCCGCGGCACCCGCCCAGGAAACCGGGGCATCCTCGGCGGCGGCACCTGCCTCCGAGACCCCGACTGCACAGGCACCGGTACCCTCCACGCTGGAAGAGGCCATGCTCATATCCGCCCGAAACCTCTCGGGCTCCGTGCGCCAGAGGTACCAGGCGGGCCTGCCAGCGGGCACCAGGTTGCTGGTAAGCGCTCCCTTCGAAGCCAGGGACCAGTCCATCGAGTATCTCTGGGTAGAGGTGGAATCCTGGGAAGGCAGTACCCTGCGCGGCACAATGCGCTCAACTCCTACCTGGGTGGATGGCCTGTTGCCAGGTGATCAGGTAGAAGTATCCCAGGAAGTCGTGTACGACTACATCTTGAAGTTCCCTGACGGGCACACGGAAGGCAATCTGACCGAGCGTTTTCTCCAGTAGTTTGGTTGTAGTTGGCATGCATTCCAAAAGCCCCTGCCTGGATCCTAGGATCAGGCCCCAACTGAAAGAGAAGAGCTTTCCGCCAAATCCATCACCGATAGCCAGATGAACCCATCAGATTCCATCCGACTACGAATTCGCGTGGGGCCCAGGGATCCCCAGCGCTTTCCCCGGGAAGACGATGCCCTGGGTCAGGCCCTGGAGTCGATGGTGGACCACGCCCTCCAGCAGGGAGTACCACCACCGGCACTCCTGGCCTTCCGGGAAGACAAGGTGGAGCTGATCGACCTGGTTCCAATAATCAAGGCCGGGGAACGCCTGGACTATTTCATAGCCGGAGTTGCCGGCCGCCAGAACACGGAAGCCCTGGCCTTCATCGGGGTACTCTCGCTCCTCCACACCGGCAGACCCAGGGGTAAAGCCGGTGTTGTCTTCATCGAGTGGCCCGACAATCGTTGGTGGCACACCTTTCGCCCCCTGGACGCCGACATGTCGCCCCTTCAGGGCGTTCCCCGCATAGTACACAGGGCAGTGGACGGCATGCCTCGACCCGGCGGGCTGGGCGGCTGGTTCTCCCGTTCACGCTACTTGCGCATCAAGATCCAGCTTCGGCCAATTGAACCGCCAGAATCCGAACCAGTGGTCCACTGAGGGTTGATCCTGCGAGGCCCCTTCAAGTCCGCCGTTCCCACAGACCAGCGCCCAGGCGTTCATACCATGCCTTCACCTGCGCAGAGAAAGTATTGCCAGTCCTCATGGGGACGCTCATGCGTGTGACCCTGCGCTGATCTCGGGCCTGTACAGCCCGTTTGCACCGCAGCCCTTCCAGCAAAACAATGGACGAGCCCACCTGGCAGCATCGGCTCAAATACATGCCCGCCCGCCGTATCCCTGCCATTCCATCTGGCTCCCGGGCGAGCGGAAGCACCATGCACAGACGACGCGCCAACCTTGCGCCGGCCAACGTCAGCTCTTCCAGGTCACCATTGAGTTCCATTCGTGCCGCCGCCTTGCAGGGGTCCGGGCTCAGGTGCCCCCTGCCAACGGGAAAATATGGGGGATTCATGACCGCGAGATCGGCGTCCATGGGTGGGAGGGCACGAACATCCCCAAGCCGGAAGTCCACGTGGAGACCGCTTGCCGCCGCCGAGAGGCGAGCCATGCTGATCCAGCGTGGTTGAACGTCGAATCCTGTCACGTCAAAACCCAGGCGGGCCAGCAGGAGGGCCATGATGCCACAGCCGGTGCCCAGATCCAGAACGGTGGCTGGCGTCCCTCCATCCAGAGCCCAGGCAGCCAGAATGAAGGGATCCATGGAATACCGAAACCCTCGCCTTGGCTGAAACACAGAAAGTCCGGGAGCCGGATGTTCCATGCTCAGGTCACATGGGTCCATGGTCACCTCCGGATCACGCCAAACAAGCCTGAATGACCTGGGAGGGTATGGCTCCTTCGCGCAGGATCTCACCGCTGTCGCCGCGCACGACGCTGGAGGGAGGAGATCGGGGCAGCGATCCAACGTCGACCACGGCATCGACGGTGAACGGCAAGGCCGATGGCAGCGAGATGGGGGGCATCCCACTGAGATTCGCGGACGTCGATGTGAGGGGCCCCACGGAACGAACCATCGCCGCGGCCACCGGGTGACAAGGGGGCCTCACTGCCACCGTGCCATCCCTGGCACAGACGGCGGGAGCCAGCTCCCCCCACGCCGGTACCACGATGCTCAAAGGGCCGGGCCAGAAACGACCCGCCAGCCTTCGGGCCACGGCCCAGGGCAACGGAGGATCCTCACACAGGACCACGAGCCTGCCAGGCTCGCGACCCTTTAGACGTGCCAGGCGCAGGACCGACTCTTCATCGCTGGCCCTTCCACCGAGCCCGTAGAGTGTCTGGGTCGGATAAAGCACGATGGTTCCCCGACGCCACAATACACGAATCGCGTGCTCCACCGTGGCGCCGAAAGAAACGTCATCGAGAGAGGACGCGTACACCGAATCATGACCATCTGCCATCATGGATGTCGTTCTCCCTGGGACGGCGCTGCCGGGTCCTTCCCGGCCCCTGTTCCTGGCGGCCCGGACCCTGGAATTCAGTGAAGCGTTCCTTCCAGGACCAACCTGCGGACCCGGTGGTCCATGGGATCCATGGATATCACCTTGTCGGCTTCTTCCAGGGCTCGATCTTTCTGACCGGTCATGAACAGGACCCGGGCGAAGAGGCGATGGGGGCCGGGCTGAAGCTCTGTGGTCTGAAACGCTCTCTGGAACACTGGTTCGAGCGAGTCGGTCTGCCCGGTATATGCCATGGCCAGCCCCAACCAGGCTGCATAGATCCCCACCTTTGGGCGGGTCGCCGCAAGTCTCGTCAGCAGTTCGCGCGCCTTGCCCCACTCACCCCTGTGTATGGCGATTCTAGCCAGAAAGGCCCTGGCCATGTCGTCGGAGTCGTCCATGGACAGAGAGGCGGAAAAAAGCCTGGATGCGGCATCGAGATCGCCCTCCAAGTAGGCCAACAGACCGTCAACGTCGTTCAAGGAATCCTTGATCTGGAAATCTTGCAGGGCTGCTTCTCTGAATGCGGTCCTCAAGGGTTCCATGGATTGGGTCTGCAACCAGCACACCTGGTACGGGGGATGGGTGTTTCTCTGCTCAAAGTCGGTTTCTGGGATCTCTTGCAGAGTTGTCAGTGCTTGCCTGGGGTTTTCCAGGCGCAGGTAGGTTTCGGCCAGCCCCAGGCGCCCCATGACGCAGTCTTTGTCTACGTCGATGGCCCTCCTGAAGGCGGTGAGCGCCGCCTTGTCCCTTCCCTGCTCCGCGTAGAGACGCCCCAGGGCAACGTGTAGACGCCCGGCATCCACGGGTGAGAGATCATCGCCATCCGCACTCTTGATACTGTTCTGGGCAGAGCCGGGGTCACCGCTCTTCCACTGGGCATATCCCAGGGCCAGGGCGGCAGGGCCCCAGTTGGGTATATATGAAAGAGCATTCTGGGCATTGTCGATTGCGGCCTGGTAGTCACCCAGAGCCAGCTTGGCCCTGGCAGCCACCAGGTATGCCCGGTTCGACAGGACAGTCGAGCCCAGTGCAGGTTCCTTCAACAGAGGTTCCAGTACCTTGAGAGCAGCTCCCGGTCCCCTGAGCACTAGTGAGAGTTCTGCTTCCAGGACTCTCATTTCCAGCAGTCCGGCTTCGAGTCCGGCGGCCCTCCCCGCCTGGGCAAGGGCCCGTTCCCAGTCGGCGACGAGCCAGGAAAGCCTGGCATCCAGCGCGTGGGCCTCTGCTACGTTCTTGAAATTGCGCTGGAACTTGTCCAGCGCTCGCCTGGCGGCGGCCAGTTGGTCCGCAGCGAGGGCTTGTTGGCACAGCGCCAGTTGGAAGCGCGGAACATGGGGGGCCTTTTCCACCAGGTCCGTGAGAAGCGGTTCGGCTGCCGCCGGTTTTCCCAGGCCCATGAGGGCCCTGGCCTTGAAGTACAGACACAGCAGGTTGGACCCATCCATTTCCAGGCAACGGTTCGCAGCCTGCAGAGCGGTGTCGAAGGAACCACCGGCCAGCCCCATAGCGCTCCTGGCCTGGTAAATCTGTGGCTGGTGGGTGTTGATTGCTCCGGCACGGGACAGGAGTGTGGCGGCCTCGCCAGCTTTGTGGGAGTCCAGGTTTCCGGCCAGGGAATATGCTTCGGCAAGCGCTGTCAAGGCAGGCACGTAGCGGGGCAGGAGTACCACCGCCTCTTCTATCTTCTGCACGGCTTTCCTGGTGGAATCGCTGTCCAACTCCAGGAGGAGCGCCTTGCCTTCCAGCAGGGCCAACTCGGCCGGAGGAAGATTCCGCAGGTCCGTGGCACCCGATCCGGCGGAGTACTGGGCGGTCAGGTCATCGATGAGCGATTCCCCGGGCAGTTGGGCAAGACTGGCGATGGCCTCCTGGGCATCAGACTCGTCCGTTGCGTGTTTTACGGTGGAATAGGCTCTGCTCCACGCCGAACCGGCGTAACGCAGCATGGTGGTCACGGCGGGTTCGGGGATGATCGTCCAATTCCCCTGCAGGGCCAGCGGGGTCAGAGATACAGAAACGGCCAACACCAGCACGAAGGTAGTGATGGCCAGAATCCTGTTGCGGGATTCGGCCCTGCGTTCTCGTCGACGAGTCGACACAGTGCTGAGGCGATTCTGGAAATGGAGGTCGCCGGGGGTGAACCAGGCACGAAAGTCCTCGTGCTTCCACAGGGGCTGCCAGAGCCCGTCGGGTCGGGAGATCTCGTCGTCGATGGTGACCACCGATCTGCTGATCCACTCCTCGATGGTGTCCCTTCTGAACGGACCCTGGACGCGTTCGCCTTTCCGCCGCAGCATCCACGTGCGATCCTGCTGGGACACCTGCTCCTTGAAATGGCAATCCTGGCACAGAGCAGCGGCTTGATCTGCCTCGCCGTTAATCTCGGCGCCGCATCCGTAGCAGTAGGTGCGCCCCATCACAACCCCTCGAAGGAAAGATACTCAATCGGAGATGACACGATAGGCGACAACGCCAACCTCCTGAGCCCCCACGATGAATCCGATAACAAGGATCATGCGACCGACAAAGGGTTCCAGCTCCGCGGCACTGGCCTGGTCCAGCAGAAGGGGCATGCCGGTGTTCCGGTCTTCAAGCAGCAGCCTCGAACCGTGCTGCCTCAATATACCAATGTATGGTTCCGAGCCGTCTCCCGCATCTGTCACCTTCCAGTTTTTTACCACCAACCAAGCACCGATGCGGCAACCTTCAACGGACACCTGGCAGCCTTCCAGGGATCTGAGCGGTCTGGACGATTCTCCGAGTATCAGCCTGAAGTGCTTGCCATCAGTTGCCGCAAGTCGTATTGTTGTACCTGGTTTTTCCAGAAGTCCAGCACGCCGGGCGTTGAAGGAGCAGGAGATCGCCACCTGGCAGCACGCCAGCAACAGTAGCAGCGATAGAGCGTGACGGCCCCTGCCCCGGCGCCCCCCCCGTGCCCACGAGATCCCGAAGTGGAACATGTCGGCAAGGCAGGGGCGCCAAGCCGTCACAATGCCGCGAGCATGAACCGGATCTTGCTTGAGTGTCGAGAATCGCATCCGGCTCTGACCTCGTGGGAGAGGGACGTGGAAACAGCCCATGGAAGTATAGCGCATCGCTTCGCGGAGTCGGGAATGCCATCGAGGAAACACTCCCTGCGGCCCATCCCGTCAACTCCCCGTGAAAAGCTGCAAAGAGAGGCATCAAAGGGGGGCCATCGCCTTGACGGGGCCGCGCCATGAACAGTAACGTAATTTTCCAAGGAGCTTTTTCGGCAGACCTCCGGCGGGCGCGGACAGCTTCCGTGACAAGGTCGACCGCATGCACTGCAAACAGACTGCAAACAGGATGTCCGCACAGAGCGGGCGAAAGGCGCACTGGGATGACGCATCCTCCCGTGACCATCGGTCCACTGACGCTAGAGCGGTTCATTGGTGGCGATGATTTCATCGAAAGCTACAAGGCTCGACTGGAATCCACAGGTTCTCGAGATGTCTTCGCCCTCAAGATAAACCCACGCGCTCTCACCGACCCCAACCACCGCAGGGCGCTGGAGACGCGCATTCAGGATCTCATGGGTGTACGGCACCCGTTCCTCGTCCCGGTTATCGAGTTCATGGATGACTCCGGCTCGTTCTATCTCGTCGAGGAGTGGATCGAAGGAACGAGCCTGGACTTCGTTCTCTCCCGCTGCCTGGAACAAGGGGTTGGGCTTCCCCACAACGTCTACCTGAACCTGGCCACACAGATCTGCAACGGTCTCGAAGCCCTTCATGGACGTACGGGCAGGCGCTCGGGCGCCACCAACCTGCTGCACATGGCCCTGGGACCTCCGGCCATCTTCCTCACCAGCGACGGCAAGGTGGTAATCGGCAAATATGGCCTCACTCCATCACCCATGTCCACCAGACATGCGGGCCCCGATGGGCTCCCGGTCTCTGCCGTTCGCCACCTCTCCCCGGAGCAGACACACCCGGAACAAGCTCTGACGCCCGCCAGCGATATCTTCTCACTGGGCACAATCCTCTACGAAATGCTCACCTTGAGACCGTTGTTCGACGCCGACACCGCGCTGGACACCATCCAACTCGTCAGGCGCTGCGAGGTGGGCACGGCCCTGCTGCCGGTCAAGGAGTCCCTGCCGGGCCTGGACAAGGTGCTGCACCGCTCTCTCTCCCTGAACCCACGGCATCGTTTCCAGAGAGCTTTCGTGCTTCGAGAAGACCTGCGTGGCCTCATGGCCGGGTTCTCCTTCTCCACGATCATCGATGATACCCGCAGCTTCCTGGAACCACTACTCCGCAGCACCGGGCAACCGCCCGAAAGACCAACCGGGTTCCCTGCGCCCGTGCAGGCTCCCGACGCGCCCGGTCCGGTGGATACATTCGATGATCTCCCATCCACCCGCATCGACCCGGACCCGGTCTCCACTGCCGCCCTGGCCGCGCGTGCGCTGGCGGAGCGGGCGGCGCGGGATCGTCGTCGCCGCAAGAGCCACCGACCCGAAACCTGGGAACCCGAGGTCCCACCGGTTTCGTCCCCCATGCCACCGGCAAAGATCTACCTCTCTGGAGCCGGTCCGGCGGCCAGCAATGGCCGACCCGTCGTCCAGGAACCCGGACCCGACACTTCCAACAGGACTCCATCCCCCGAAGAACTTCAGGATCCCTCCCACGATACGATACTCCCTCCGGACCTCCCTCCCGAACCAGATCAAGAAACCTCGTCGCCGCAACCATCCTCCGTTGCTCCGCCCACACCGGCCGGCCCCTCCGCCGCCGCCGGGCCCGATCTGGACGCATCACAAGGAACCAGCGAGGCGCCTGAACCCCCGGAGCCGGAGCAGCCGTCCACAGTCACTCGACCCGCGGCCCCGGAAACGGCCGAAGCACCCGCCGCCACCACTCCACCCGGCGCTTCCGACATCGGCCCCACCGACCAAATCCCACTCCAAGGCAACGCGGACATGCAATCCGGTACTTCGTTCCAGAGAGTAGAGCCCGCATCTTCAGGGGCCCAACCTGGCCCTTCTCCCACCGGCCTCCCCCCGGCCCAGGCCCCAAGATCCGCAACAGCCCAGGCCATACCACCCCTGCCTCCATCGCAGGCTCCGCAGCCCTTCACACGTTCTGTACCGCCACCCTCCGCCAGGGAGGTACTTGCCACCGCGGCCACGGCCTCGACAGCTCCCTCCACGGAAGGCTTCTCCACGGATCTCGAAGAAGCCCCCGCCCCCCCCTCCGCTGCTGCCTCCACAAGCGGCGTGGGTGGCGCCAGGGCATCCAGCGGCAGGTCGATTGCTGTCCTCCTGGTGGTGGGCGTGATCATGGTGCTGGCGTGTTCCGGCGCGTTGTTGGCCGGCTACAAGCTCTTCCTCTCTCCTGCCACCCAAATGGCCCAAACCACCGAATCCATCCAAATACCACGATCAGAACCACCGGAACAAGTGGCCAACCTCGGCGACCTGGTCGCCGAAGAAACGCTTCCAACAGGGCAGGGTCCAGATCTGGAGCCCGGATCCATGGGCGCAGACAAGAACAAGCCCTCCATGGCAAGGACCCTGGAAGCACCTTCTGATGGCCCCGGGGACGCCTCCCGTGGATCCCGCGACACGACCACTTCGAGGAACACATCCCGCTCGACAGGTTCCTCTTCGTACTCCGCAAAGTCATCTTCGCGTTCTCGCTCCCATCGTGTCACATCCGGCGGGTACGGTGCCACACCCTCCCCACAGTCGGATTTCTCCCAGGCAAACGCCAGCATCGACCTGGACGGCTACCAGGCTGCTGCACCAGGCTCCGATGAACCGGAATCCGACACCGACCTGGACACCTACTCCACACCGGCGGCCAATGGTTCACTGACCGCCACCGACATCATGGTCCTGGAGATGGTCCAACAATCAGAGCAGGATTTCACACGTTCACGAGTGCTCCTGGCCATGAACGCCAAGGCCCGGGGCGACGACTCGGCCCTGAAGCGATACCTGGACCAGCTCGTGAGCAAGCCCGAAAACCAGTACAACCCGACCGTCCTGGTGGAACTTGCACGATACTACGTGAACAAGGGCGACTACCAACGCGCCCTGGACAAGGCCATACTCGCGGAACGTCACTGGGCCCGCATTCCTCCCGAGTTGATCTTCATCAAGAAGGCGGAGATATACGAAATCCAGGCCGCCGCCTACCAGGGCCTGTTCTACAGGAGCGAGGACAACCTGGGCCTGCTGGACAAGGCTCTGCGGCATTGGCAAAAGTACCGAAACCATGTCAAGACCAAGTCCAGGAGTGATCTCCTGGCACGCGCCGACACCGAGATCGAGAAGCTGGAAAAAATCAAGGCCAGGCTTAGGTAGAGGAATGGGAGTACAACAATGAGGCCAATTTCCTGCACAGTATTTCTGGCCATCGCGGTGTCCGGATGCTCACGATACCACGCCATCCACGGATCGGTGATCAACCGCAACGGCGAACCTCTCGAACGAGTCATCGTCTCCCTGGAACCGGGAGATGTGGAACTTGTGACCGACGAACAGGGCAACTTCACCATCGACTACCTGCGCGACGAATCGGGGGAAAGGGTTAAGCTACAAAAAAAGATCGACTACACCCTGACCGCCTTCAAACCCGGTTATCACGATGCCAGCTCCTCTTTCTACTTCAAACGCGGGGAGCTTGACCTGGAGAGCATGACAATGGTGGAAGACACCATACGGGTAGACGCTGGAGAAGAAAACATAGATCCGGATCTCTACCCCGACCGAACCCAGAACCATGGCGCAGCCTACGAGGGCGAGTAGCACCGTGAATCGGCTTTCCGTCATCGTCACCGTGCTTCTCCTGTCACTCGCCTCCTGCCAGGGGCAGCCCGAGCATGCCGCTTCGCAAAAGCTCTCCCCCCTTGCCGGTAGCTGGCTGCAACAGATCACGTCTTCACCGCAGGATTTCTCCAGCCTGGTGGACGCCAGCTCACGGGACGGCTGGATCGCCTTTCATCGCAACGACTTCACCAGCGCCAGCTCTTCTTTCAAGGGCGAAGACGCCTCTACACGACTGGCCAGGGGCCGAGCCCTCTGGGAACTGTCCCTCTTCTACGACGACGCCGCCCGCGTGTCCGAGCTTGCGTGGGCTTCGACCTTCTCCACCTGGAAGGAAAGATCCGCAATCCCCGCTGGCAGTTCCATCCCCTACGTCGCCGGTCTGGCCGCCCTGGATTCCGGAGACCTGCAATCCGCCCGGAACTGGCTGGCCATCTCTGCGGAATCCACGAATCCATTCCTCGCGCAGGCCTCTCTGCAACTGGCTTCCGTCGAATCACTGGAAGCTCCCTTCCAGGGCCAGGATCTCCCTCCCCTCATCGCAAGGGTCAACCAGCATCTGCGTGCGCGAAGCACGGGGGCTCTCTCTCCCATCATGAAAAGCGCGCACGAACCCTTGGTGGAAGAACGAGTTCCCAACGAAAAAACCGGTACCTTCGTAGTACATCGCCTGTATGACCCCATGCTCTGCAGAACCCTCTCCATGGGCTTCAGGATCAAGGCCAGCATGGCACTTGGGCTGGATGATCCCCTGCACGCAGTCACACATCCCACACCAGAAGCCGATCCCCTGGCCGCCCTTCTCTTTTCGCCTGCTCCGAACCTTCATGACCTCCGAGCCGAAGGCACCCGGGCGATATCGGCTCCGGGTACCCTGGGCGCCATGTCCCCTACCCTCGCCCAGTTGGGGCTCGTTCTCGAGCTTCCCCGGGAAGACGACGCCAACTGGGCTCGGGAGCAGCTTCGGCTGCTTGACAGCGCCCTGGATCAATGGGTCGTGGAACATAAAACTTCGTTGGACTCCGACGGTCTGGCTCTCCTTCTGGATCTGAAGCTGCCCGAGTTGTTCCGCTCCAGGGTCCTCCTGGCAATGGCACGCCGCTGCATGCTGGCAGACCATCCCCGGCAGGCCCTTGCCTTCGCCTATCTGGGCCTGGACCTGGAAAGTCCACGGGCACTGACCGCCGTAAACCACCCGGGACTGCAGGCACTGATAATGGAGGGGCAGCTCCGCACCGGACATACTCGCGAGGCGCTGGATGCCCTGCAGATCCTGCTCCCCGCCTATCCAGCCTTGACAGGACTGAACGAAGTGCTGGGCGACCTGGCAATCCTTCAAGGGCTGGATCGTTTTGGCGACAGCAAGGAGAACTGATCATGGACCTCACCTGGTCAACCTGGAAGGGATTCAAATGAAAACCAGCCTACTCCTCCACGCCACTGCTCTGGCGACCCTGTCCATGCCCGCTTTTGCAGGTACACTGCGTTACGCCGAGGACCAGGCTCCCGGAATCGTCAACCCCATCTTCTCCACCAGCATGCCCGAGACCCGACTGAATGAACTGATCTTCGAAGGTCTCTACACCGACAACCAGGAGTTGATGAGTGTACCCTGCCTGGCCGAGTCCGCCGAGGTTTCCGAAGATCGAACGGAAATGCTCATCCACCTGCGGCAGGACGTGAGTTGGCACGACGGCGAACGATTCACCGCGCAAGACGTGGTCTTCACCATCGAAGCCATGAAGGATCGCAACACGCTCTCACCCGAGCTGGGCCGGGTATCGTGGATCAAGAAAGCCGAAATCGTAGATGACTACACGGTCAAGCTACGCTTCGATCGCCCCGAAGCCCGCCCGGAAGACAAACTCCTTTTCAAGATCCTGCCAGCACATGGCTTCGACGGCACCACCGTGAAGCGAACAGACTCATTCAGGAACAACCCGATTGGTACAGGGCCATACCGACTGGTTCGCTACAACGACGACAACTCCATCTCCATGGAGCGCTGGCTGGATCACCGCAACCCGGCCCACCTGGACCAGATCACCATGCGTGAAGTCAGCGACAAGAACTACCAGGCCAAGTTGCTGGTCTACGAAAGCCTGGAAAGCCTGGTACGGGTTCTTCCCAGAGATCTGGCTGTTCTCCAGAACAACCGAAAGGTGGAACTCTACCCCTACCAGACCAACTCATGGTGGTACCTGGGCTTCAACCTCAACGAAGAACCCTACAACAACATCGACTTCCGCCGCGCCATCGCGCACCTGGTAGACGTGGACACCCTCCTGGCCCCCATCGGAACCGGCGATATCCTCACGGGGCCATACGTCAAGTCCAGTCCCTTCTACAACCACGATGTCCCGGAATGGACACACGATCCGGACCTGGCCGCCATGTACCTGGAACAGGCCGGTTTCACAATGGAAGGCGACCAGTGGATGGACGGCGATGAGCCTCTGCGCATCACCATCACGGCCCACCAGGCGCTGGAATCTTCCCAGGAAGTGGTGATCAACCTGCAAAGCCAGCTTCAGTCGGCGGGCATCCAGGTGGATGTTGGCTTCCTGGACGAAGCTACATGGAAAGCCAGGGTATGGCGAGAACGAGACTTTGAGCTGATCCTCTCCCAGTGGACCTTCGACC
The DNA here is from genome assembly GCA_024276675.1 of Myxococcota bacterium. GTDB lineage: Bacteria > Myxococcota_A > UBA796 > UBA796 > JAFGLY01 > JAJRWT01. The sequence goes on from JAJRWT010000102.1 coordinate 15,205, forward strand.
GCAACGAAGACATCCTGGATCAATTCCACAAGGGCGGCTCCCGCAACTTCACGGGCTTCAGCAACGCCGACGTGGACAAGCTGCTTGAGCTGGCAAGAGAAACAACCGACCCCCAGGAAAAGAAAACCTCCCTTCGTGAAGCTCACCGAATCATACACGATGAACTCCCCATGGTGTTCCTGTGGACCCTGGACAGTTACGCCGCCCTATCCACGCGGGTGGGCTCCGTGGTAATCCACCCCTTCTATTTCTTCACCTACGTCGGCGATTGGACCATGGACTAGAGGAATCAGGGGCATTGCCGACCGAGCCGCAGAACGACACCACAGCTTTGGCCCACGGGATTGACTCTCCAATGAGCCCCGTGGTGGCGACACCGTTTTCCGGGCCTCCGGAGCTGCCCCCATCTTCCCTTCCGTTGCGAAGCATCCTTGGCCTGTTCCTGGCCATGGGCAAGCCGCTGGTCTCCTTCACGTTGACCTTGCTGGGAGCACTTCTGCTGGTCCAACTCCTGCTCTGGGCCGCCCCGGGGGATCCGGTGGACCTGGTCCCCAACGGTGAGTCCATGCGCAGCGCGTTGGAGCAGGAATGGGGGCTGGACAAGTCTCCCGCCCGACGCTACTGGTCATTCGTCACGAGAGCGCTCCGGGGAGATCTCGGCTATTCACTCACCTTCAGACCTGGAGCCCAAGTCCTCTCCCTGATGACACCGGCAGCTCTCCGTTCCTTGCAGGTGCTCCTGCCCGCCCTGGTCCTGGTGATGCCCATGGGACTGGGTCTGGCCTGGTTCACTGCCGGGCACACTCGCCTCTCTCGCAGACCCATACAGGCGCTGAGTGTCACACCTGTCTTCCTCATGGCTTTCATGGTGGTGCACCTGGCCAATGAAACCACCTTCACGCTCATGGAGGCTGGCAGAATATCGCGCCCGGACTGGTTCGCCCTTCCAGACACCGACTCCTGGCTCAAACTGCTCCTGTCGATTCTGATCCTGGCCGTCGGTTCCGGCTCGCTGGCGGAGGTACACGCGGCATGTGAAAACGAAATCAGAAGGGTGCGCAACTCCACTTTCCTGGACGCAGCGAAGGCCAGGGGTGCCAGCGTATGGCCTCACCTGCTTCCCAACCTGGTGGGCCCATTGAGTGCAGTTGCCAGCAGCCGCGTGGTCTTCCTCATGGGGGGGCTCATTATCGTCGAGAAGGTGATGCACCTCAACGGTGTGGGCGCCATGCTGTGGCAGGCATGCCTCATGCGGGATTATCCCGTAGCTCTCGGGATCACTGTCCTGGCGGCCGCCACCGTGGCAGGAACAAGGTTGTTGGCCGACATTCTGCGGGTTGCGGTGGACCCTCGCCTGAGGGAGATTCCCTGATGAACGCCGGAGCGCGCTTCGGAGCCGCGGTGTTGGCCATGGTGCTGGCGGGCTGGGCGTTGGCAAGCATCTCCAGCTACGACGTCATCGCCGACGTGGATCCTTCGCGGGCCAGCCTTGGACCCAGCCTGGACCACTGGCTGGGAACCGATCACCTGGGCAGAGACGTGGCATGGCGGCTGCTCAAGGCTTCCCAGGCCTTCATGGGGCCTGGGCTGCTGGCCTGCACCGTCTCGAGTCTACCAGGTGTCGCTGCCGGTGCCCTGGCCGGCTTTTTCGGCGGCCCCATTGCCTATGCCTTGCGGTATCTCGCCACCGTCATTGCCACCCTGCCTCGTTTCGTGCTGGTGTTGTTGGCCATCACCATCTATGGAGACAACATGTGGATCCTGGGCGCGGCGGCAGGGCTGGCCTACGCCCCCACACTGGCTGAGGCGGTGTACAACAGAATCGACTCCCTGAAACGCGACGAGTTCGTACTGGCCGCCCGAGCCCACGGCCTTGGATCCTGGCGTATCCTCTGGTATCACCTGCTGTGGATCAACTGCCGCTACCTGGTGGGGCGCCACGCCCTATACTTGTTCAGCTATACGCTGCTGCTGGAAACTACGCTCTCATACATCGGAGGCTTCGGAGTCAAGGAACCCACCCCGAGTTGGGGAAACATGCTGGCTTTCGAGTTCGGCCAGCGAGACGGCAATCCCTGGGGAGCCTGGGCGCCAGCGCTCGCCATCTGGCTGACCATCCTTGCTTGCAACCTGCTTGCCAACTCACTGGTGGAGAAACGTCGTGCCTGATCGCCTGGAGATGCGAAGGCTGGAAGTCCGCGCCAGGGATCGCATGCTCCTGGATGGAGTACACATGTCCGTCGAGGCAGGCGAAATCCTGGCCCTGGTGGGCGAATCCGGTTCGGGAAAGACTCTCACCGCCAGGAGCCTGCTGGGCCTGCCCGGACCACGGCCGGGAATCGTATCCGCGGAGCTGCTCATCCAGGTAGACGGCTGCTGCCATCGCCCGTACGCCGGCCTGGGGCCTGCTCCCTGGAGCAGCAAGCTCCTGGACAAACGCTTCAAGGGCATCAGGGGCGCCGTGGTGGGCTATCTGCCACAAGACGCCCGCGGAGGTCTGGATCCGCTGTGGACGGTCCAGCGCCTGGTGGCCGAATCCATCACGCTTGGCGGCACGTCTGGAGAACCGGCAGACTGGCTTCGAAGAGCCGGCTTCGACCACCCGGCTGTGGTTCAGCCCCTCTACCCTCACCAGTTGTCAGGCGGCATGGCGCAGAGAGTGTCCCTGGCCATGACAATGGCCAGGGGCAGTCGCTTCATCGTCGCCGACGAACCGAGCACCGGCCTTGATCCCACCGTGAGGAACGGAATTCTCGCCGAGATCCGGAAACTCGCCGACGACGGTGTGGGCGTGATCCTCATCACTCACGATCTGCGGCTTGTCTCCCGGCTTGCAAGGCGAGTCGTAATCCTGCACCAGGGCAAGGTCCTGGAAGAGATGGCAGCCCGAGAGTTGAGCAGTGCCACATCCACCAGGGCCAGGGAGATGCTCCTGGCCACCGCCAGGATCAGCGGGGGTTCAAGGTGAAGGGACCTCTCCTGCTGGTGAAGGAGATGGTCAAGTCCTACCATCGGCCGGGCTTGATGGGAGCGCTGGGCGCCAGGCGAAGGCCTGCCGTGGACGGAGTAACACTGAGGGTGGACCCGGGAGAGGTGGTCGGCCTCATCGGCGAGAGCGGATCCGGCAAGACAACCCTGGTCAAGGCTGCCATGGGCCATCTGCCCATCGACTCGGGCCAGCGATGGCTCATGGGACTGCCCTTGGATATCCTTCGGCGGAAGGAGCACCGCAGATTGCGACTGCAGGCACAACTGCTGCTCCAGAGTCCCGATGCTTCCCTGAACCCCAACCTGCCCGTGGCGGATCACCTGCTGGAATCGGCCAGACTCCACAGACCCGGCGAGAATCCCATGGACCTGGCCAGGGAAGCGGCAGACAAGGTGGGCATCCTTCACAGGTTCAGGGCCTGGCCCCACCAGCTCTCCGGGGGTGAAAAGCGAAGGGTTGGAATCGCCAGGCTGCTCATCGCGCAGCCCCTGCTCATGGTGGCGGACGAACCCACCGCCGGCCTGGACGCATCCCTCAAGGCAGACATCGTGGACCTTCTTCTACAAGCCCACGATGAACATGTCGGCCACCTCATCATCTCGCATGACCTGGACCTTGTGGGCTACTCCTGTGATCGCATGGTAGTGATCAATTCCGGTATCGTCCTGGAAGAGACCAGGGTCCGAGATCTTGCCAGCACAGCTCACCACCCCTACACAAGCTCGCTCCTGCAGGCCGCGGGTATACTGGATGCCCCCCTTGGCAGGACTAGTGCCCGACCCGCCACTGTCGCCAGGGTGCATTCGGGCTGTCCCTTCGCGCCGTTCTGCCCCATTGCCATCCCCCTGTGCCATCGGGAACGCCCTCTCCTTGGACCACCTCCTTCCCCCAGCACTTCCAGCTCCCATCATTCAACGGGATCGGGCAAGGCCCATCGCATCGCCTGTCACGTTATGGCGGGAGTATAAGTCCCATGATCCGCATGCCTCGCATCTTGTGTCTGCTACTGCTTCTCGGCTTTCCCCACCAGGTTCTGGCGGGTGAGAGTCGGAAGGCGCCCAGTACGCGTCACGGGACCACGTTGGCCCTGCATTTCATCAAGAAGGGCTGGTACGACGACGCCCGCCTGGAACTGGAATCGGCCCTGGAAGCGCCAGGTGGCCAGCGAAATCCCGAAATCCACTGGCTGCTGGCACAGGTGTGCCTGGAACTCACCGATGTCCGGGCGGCTCTCTACCACTCATCCATGTCCCTGAGACTGGCCGAGAACGTGGAACAGGCATCGACAGCCCGTGAACTCTACGGCTACCTGGAAGGCAACTTCGGCTTCGTCCGGGTTTCGGGACCCCAACCTGGCGCCTCTACGCGACTTCAACTGGAACCCGAGTCTCCCATGCTGGATCCGGAGTTGAAGCGATTTCTGGATCGCAAGGCTCTGTCCCTGCGTGAAAGGACCGCGCTCCCCACGGAGCTGGCCCTGCCCGCCGGCGACTACCTGCTGAATGGTCAGCCCGTCACCGTCCGGCCCTCCACCACGACCGAGATCCCACTGACATGGCGCCAAATGGGCAACAAAGGACTATCAGCACTCCAGGTCACACGGCTGGAGTTATCGTCGGGCTTCGGAATCCTCCTGGGCTCCCGCGTTGGCAATCTCCTGCCCGGAGGGGAGTTTTCACTGGCGCTGCTGCAACCCCTGCACAGGGCAGTCCTCGGGGTCACCCTGGACCAGTCCCTGCGTACTTTCAGCGTACTCGACAGCGGAGAGGCCTTCGATGCCCACGCCTACTCGGTGGGTCTTGGGCTGAGCTTCGAGATCTTCACCGACGGGCCCTTTGTCGTGCGACCGGGGCTGGGCTATCGCTACGGACTGCTGCCGGGTATACGCTATGACTGCTGGTCATCTCGCGACACCGGGAGCGACCTGGTCTGCGACACACCAGGCAACGCAACAGAGGCCAGCACCCACCTCTACGCCGTCGCCAGAACCCACATACCCTACGCAGAGTTGACCATGGACTACAGGAAGGCAGGTAGAACGACCGCCGCCGGTTTCGGTATCCGCTTCACGCTGGACCAGATACTTGGAACTCTACCTTCATCCACAACGGCGAAGGATCCGAACCATCAAGATGACGGCCTTCTGGCCGTCTCCACCGAGCGCGCCTGGTTCCATGCCACCGGGATCCGCATACTCGCCAACTTTTCATTTGCCCTTTGATTCTTCGAAACCGCCACTTCGGAACGGCCATGATCCAACTTTCTTCATGCCTCGCACTCATCGTGTCCATGGGCCTTGCACCGCCAGCCCTGAGTCGAGCTGCTCCCGTCAGCCCCGAGTACAACGGCAACTGCCAAGCCCCATTGTGGGCCAGGGACGGCTCCCGGCTATCCTTCGAAGTCAACTACCACGACCAGAAGCGAATAGAACTCTACATATTGACACCGGGGCAGGGCAGTCCCACGGCGGTACGTCCAGTAGCCAGGGGTGCCAGCGCCATCACCGCGGGCTTCAGCACCAGCAGCGACGACATGGTTGCACATGAGCTGTCCTGGGCTCCTGCGGACTTCGGGCGTTTCGTCTACTCGGCCTCCGGCCCCGACAGGGATTACGACCTCTACCTGGACGGCTCCGGGGCGCTATTCAGCTCTCCTGGAGCAGACGGAGGCCCCAGTTGGAGCCCGGACGGGCGCTACATCGCCTTCACGAGCGCACGAACAGGGCAGGGCGACATATACGTCATGGATGTGAACGACATCGCAGCCGCTCCGCGCCGTCTCACCTTCCAGGAGACCTCGGCCGAGCTGTTCATCTCGTGGGCCCCCGACAGCCGCAGCATCGCTTTCGTGGGCCACGACGACAACGGTGACAACATCTACCTCCTGGACATGGAGCAGTCATCCAACCCGACCCTCCTCACCGGCTGGGGTCACACGCAGACCAGGCCATCGTTTTCACCGGACGGTCAAAAGGTTGCTTTCTACTCCAACCACCAGGACTCCAAGAGATTCGACCTGTACGTCCTGTCTCTCGGCGGCGAACCGTCTCTCCTGGTGGAAGGTGTCGTGATGAACAGCCGCGGCCCCACATGGACACCCGATGGGAATCACCTGGTATTCGTACTGGACGACGACGACCGTTTCGATCCGGTATGCGCCATCTCCACGGATTCACCAGGCCAATGGGCCACCATAGCCAGCGACACCATCGGGAACGGGGATCTGGACGTCACGACCGGCACAGACGGCAGGCTCTACCTGGCGGTGGCAGCCCAGGGCCTCGGCAACGACCAGCAACGCGACTTCAAGAGAATCTACGTCATGGGCCTGGACAAACTCCCGTGAACGTGAATCCCCCCCGCCGCCCAACCTGCACGACAGCAGCCGCCAGGGCGCATGCAATGATTGCTCCAAAGCGAGGATGAACATGGTTCTGGTCACCGGCGCCACAGGTAGAGTTGGCACAGACCTGGTTCGCATTTTGCGCCAGGCAGGCTTTCCCACCCGTTGCCTGGTTCGAAAGGGCAGCGAATACTACCGGTTGAACGATCTCGGGGCCGATTTTTTCTTCGGAGACCTGCGCGATCCTTCGACTCTTCGCAGAGCATGCCGTGGGCAAAGGTACCTGGTGGCGTGCAGCGGTGTACACATCGAGACCAGGGCCAACAACCACGAAAACGTTACCGTGAGAGGCCACGAAGCTCTCTGGGATGCGGCTCTGGACGAGGGAATCCAACGCGTGGTATTCCTGTCCTGCATGAGCAACGAAGCCACTGCTGGCCCATCCAGGACCAGGGCCCGAACCAGCAGGGATCTCGCCGAGGAATCCCTGCGGCGAAGCGGGTTGGACTACGTGGTTCTTCGCCCATCGATCTACACCGAAGTCATCGCCTGCATGGCAAACAGGGCAACATCCTCCGGTCGGATGCTGCTGCCCGGCCGGGGTAGTGCCCTTTGCAGCCCCATATCAACGCGGGACGTCGCCCTTCATGCCATGGCGAGCCTGGACCTGGACTCTGTCAGGAACCGTGCCATTCCGCTGGGGGGTCCCCAGACCATGACCTTGGCCGAGGCACTGAACCAGGCGATGGAGTTGGCCCGTGGAACCGGAGCGCGGCTGCTCCCCATACCTGCGCCGGGCCTGGCGCTGGCCAGGGGCTTTGCGCGGCTGCTGAGTCCCGGCTGGGCCAGCCACCTGCAGGAATGGCAGGCTCTTCTTGGACATGACAATTCAGTGGATCCCTCGACGTTCACCGGGCTTTTCCATCTACCCCTGACTCCCTTCCAACAAGCCGTGAAGGCCGCCCTGGACCAGCCGTGCCGGCGAAAAGTGGCCAGATAGCGAGAAGCCCCCTCCCCTGGTGGCTCGTGGAGCCACCAGCGCAACCATCCACAGGCCGGGGATCGTGCCATTCGACGCCTCCTGGACCCGTTCAACCAACCGTAGGAATGTCTGGCGCCTGGGTTCAATGGCCACTGGTTCTGGGCTTGGGCATGGCATGCCAGATGCGAGAAGCCAACACCATGCCGATGAACGCCATGGGGATCATGGCCACTGGCCAGTAGATCCAGTTGTCTGGATTGGTGGCCGCACCCGCCACGTGGTTGGATGCGTCCAGTTCTTCGCGGGGCAGCAGAATCGCGTAGGTGAAGGACATGGCCGCGGTGCCCAGGTACACGAACCCGTCGATGATTCCCACCGCCACGCCGACGTTCTTGGCACCTCCGAAGTCCATACTGGCGGTGCCGGACAGCATGCCGTGAACTCCTATGACCGCCATGGACATCAGTATCACCAGGAATCCCACCAGGTGGGTCTCGTAGGTGAAGGTGAGTGTAATCGCACATATGAACATGACCACATACAGCAACATTGCCACCGGTCCACGCCTTGAACCAAAGACCCGGTCTGAGATCACGCCAGCCACCACTCCCCCCATGATGCCGGCACAACACAGCAGGAGCCCCCAGTTTTCGTAGATGAAGCTATGCGAGAATCCCAGAACGGCGTCGGTATGCTTGGCAAAGGTGCGATACCATTGCATGATCGACTGGCGCAGGAAACCGCTACAGAACTCCACGAGCGCAATGGTCACGATTATGGGATTTTTCATCATCAGCTTGAACACCGCGACGGTTCCAAGACGTGGGCCATCATCACCGGAAGTGGCATCGGCGGTGTCGAAATCTGCATGCCCAGCTTTGCCGGGTGTGTCTTTGACCAGCACCAGGTCGATGACCCAGAATGTCATGAGAATGGCCGCCGGGACCATGAACACCCAGATGAGCCCGATGGAGTTGAGAATCATGTAGCTCCAGTCGAAGGCAAAGTAGATTCCCAGCGAGATGAGAATTCCGAAAATCGCCCCGAACACGCCCCTCTCCCTCACGTGGAACCATGGTGCGTTCACCTTCACGATTGCCACCGCGCCGAAGCTCTGGAAATACATGTTCATGGCGTAGATTATGGAAAACAACACGACGAAGTGGGCGGAAAACAACTGGAAGAAGGGCCCCTGCTCGAGCAGGGTCAGGGAAGCCAGCCCCATGAGGAAATTGCACAGGGCAGCACCACCGGCACCCAGGAGAATGGCTGTCTTGCCCCCCACCCTGTCGGTCAGGGGGCCGTTGATGATGAATGAGAATCCATATACAATCGTACCGACGCCGAATATCAACCCGAAGGCCTCGTTTCCCATGAGGGCGGCACCATCGGCGGACCTCATGGTTTCGAAAGCGTGTTTGCTCACCTTCAGGTTGTAGCGCCCCATGTACAGGAAGGCGTAGGTGAGCCCAAGGGGCAGCCAATTCATCACGCGACGCCGCAAGAAAGCACGCGAGTGGCCCAATTCGACCTTGGGGAGGCGGGCCAGGACCACGCCAATGACTGCCAGCAGAATGATTATGGGGAGGATTTCCTTGATCCAGTCCACCAGACTGGCGGACTCGGGGCTCTCGGAGTCAGCGAGATTCTCGGCAGAGGGTTCCTGGCCGGCGACGGTGCCGGGCATAAACGCGGTTGGTGCTGCCGCCTGGACGGGTGCCTGGTCGCTCCCCGCCGCGACGCGGTGCTCAGCCTGGGATTGATGGGCTGGCGTGGTGGATTGGGGGACCATACGCATAGCAGGGGCCTGTCCTGCCTGGCCCCAGCTCGAGGTGGGGAAGGCAAGGAACACGACCAACAACAAGCCACGTAGCAGGTTGGCTGGCGGCGAACTCGGTCTGCATCTCGTCATGTAAGGGAAGCCTCGCTGTCCATTGAACCGGATGGCCTCCGGCTCTTCAGGTTTATCCGCACACAGCGTCCACGAACATGTGGGTTGCCAGGGTAGCACAAGGGCGGATGCAGGCCAATGCTGGAGTTGGGGTTATTTCATGAACACCAAGTTGCCCTCCCCGGAAGCTGCCAGGAGGATCCTCCGTTGAACTTGATGGTGCCGATCCTTACCCGCGCCAGGGCCCTGCCCGCTTGGGCACTGTGTATGGCGGTCTTCGTGGTTGCCCTCGGGTTCAGACTCCACGAGATGGATGCCGTCCTGCTCCTTGCCGACGGTACGGGGCCCTGGTTGAGCGCGCTGGCCAACCCCTTCAACCTCCATCCACACGCCCTGCCCTACGGCTGGGCGCTGTTGCCCCCCTATGCCCTCTGTCTCGCCCTGGCGGGCTCCCTGGCGCAGGCCGTGGGCATCATGGCAGCCCTGCACGCCCTGGTGGCCCCCGCCGTCTCGCTCTGCATACTGAGACTCCGTCCAGGCGCCAAGCTGCCCTCCCTTCTTGCCGGGTTGGCCCTGGCCCTGGATGGCGGTCTCATGGATACATTTCGTTCTGGCGCGGAGTGCTACCTTGCCCCCACCTGCATGGCTTTCGTATGTCTTGGTTGGGCTTGCCGGAAAGAAACCTGGGGGCCGCCGCTCGCCCTTGTTTCCTTTTCCGTGGCCACAATGAATCATCCCTACTCCACCTGTGCCCTTCCAATACTGGCCCTGCTCCCCTGGCGTACAAAGCGGACGATCCTGGGAGCACTGGCAGCCCTCCTGCTGGCCAGTCCCGGCATCGCCGTGCTGGTTGGTCACGGCATCCCGGACAGCGGGGGAATCGCGGCCCTTCCCATCGACGCCTTGTCCGCCTGGTTCCAGCAAGGTGGCGCCGGCTCCTGGCTGCTGGTGCTGGGACTGCTGGCGGGGTTCAGGTTCACGGAGACAAGGACTCTGATGGCTGCCGTCCTGTTCTCGTCATTGGCCATGCTGATGGTGGGGAGCTGGTCTGGCTATCTCAGGGACCACCATCTGCGCCTTCTGTCGGTTCCCGCCGCCGTGGGGCTGGTGGGCCTTCCCAACTGGGCTGCCATCCTTTCCGTGGCCCTGTTGAGATTCCCCGCCAGCATGATTCCGGCACCGGGTCATCCCCACCGTCCGGGTACTCTGGGTGCAACAAGCCAGATCTCCCACGAGATCTCCCTTCGCGTTCCCAGGGGCCTCCTGGTGGTGGATGGCCTTTTGATCTCCGGAACTCCCGCCGCCGAGCCATCGGCTGTCATGCTGGACATGTTGCTGCGCGGAAGGAACAGGGGCGACTTCGCCCCGGGGGGAAGAGTGGCGCTCGTCGTCTCCGGTGAACAACGGGATCTCCAGGCCATCGACGCAGACAAGCCCGGCTGGCTTCCCCGCGACTCGTACTTCGTAGTTGTCGATGATGCCTCGGGAATCGCCAGCTACTCCCGGGCTCTCTGTGCGCCCGGGGCCAGGTTCGGTGGCGCATGGGACGGATTGGCGGTCCTGAACCCAGAGACCCGCATGGAGGACCTATTGGCCTGGCAACCCAACTGCCCAGCACCTGTCACGGATTGATGGGGCAGCCCTCGCCTGGACCAGGCGCCCGACCGCCAATGGGCGCCGGGACAGGGAAATGACCGATGGTTCTACAGGCTGGGAGCCGCGGAGAAATCCGGCTCCAACACGCCCATGATCCTCCACAGCCCGGGGCTGGCCGACAGCTCCCGCCAATCCCCTGACAAGGACTCCAGCAGCACCGCGGTGCCCATGGACATGGGCTGCCTGCTGGCAGCCAGCCAGCGGACCAGATGTTCCATGGTGGGATTGTGGCCCAGCACCAGCGCGCTTGCGAGCGGCCCAGGAAAGCTGGCGATGGTCCCCACCACTTCTTGCAGGTCTCCGCTATACAGGGTTGGCAGGTAGGTTTCGGCAACATCACCAGGCAGGACCTGCCTGAGCCCATGGCAGGTTTGCCTGGTACGCGTGGCATCACTGCAGTACATGGCCTGTGGGATCCACCCACTGTCCACCAGGAGAACTCCCAGGTACCTGGCCTGTTCAAGTCCGTAGGGGTGAAGGGGACGCCGGTGGTCCGATGAGCCATCGTCTGGCCAGACCGCCATCGCGTGACGCATCACCACCAACCTTTTTGCCATGCTCCCTCCCCGCCGGCTCAGTCATCTCCAGGGCTGGCCCTTTTTCATCTCTCCATCTCTTCATCTCTTCATCTCTTCATCTCTTCATCTCTTCATCTCTTCATCTCTTCATCCACCGCTGTCCTATCACGTCCAACGAAGCCCTGGCCACAGCAGACCCAGATCCGGAAAGACCATGAAGATCCACACCCATCAGGCAACAATCGTCGTGCTGGACTTTGGTGGCCAGTACACCCACCTGCTGGCAAAGAAGATCCGCGAGTTGGGGGTCTTCAGCCTCATCCTCGCCCCTGACGACTTCCGGCCCGATGGCTACCCATCGTTGGCTGGCGTCGTGCTGTCCGGCGGCCCATCATCGGTCCTGTCCCCGCAGTCACCGGAACCGGCCATGAACCCCCTGGCCCTGGATGTACCCGTCCTGGGCCTGTGCTACGGGCACCAGTTGATAGCGCGCCTCGCCGGAGGCCATGTACGCAGCGGCGGCAGCAGGGAATACGGCCTGACCCCCCTGGCATGTGACGGGGAATCCCCCATCTTTCACGGCCTGCCCAGGGATCTGGCTGTCTGGATGAGCCACGGGGACACGGTGGAGAGGCTGCCACCGGGCTTCAGGGCAACGGCGACATCTCCACAGGTTCCCAACGCTGCGTTCCAGTCCGTCGATGGGGCGGTATTCGGTCTCCAGTTCCACCCCGAGGTCTATCACACGCAACACGGGGACCGCATCCTGGACAACTTCCTCTCCCTCTGTACGCCGCAGCGGAACTGGCGCCCCGCCGCCTTCAGGGAGACAGCGGTTTCCAGGGTCCGCGACCAGGCAGAAGACCATCAGCTCTTCATCCTGCTCTCGGGAGGAGTGGACTCGCTGGTGGCGCTGGCCATATGCCTGGAGGCCGTTGGCCCGGAACGTTTGTCGGCCCTGCACGTGGACACAGGCTTCATGCGGGCCGGTGAGTCTTCGGCCATCATGGAGTTCTTCCATGGCCTTGGCTTGAAGAACCTACGATTGGAAAACGCCCAGAGCCTGTTCATGGGAGCCTTGCGGGGAGTGTGGGACCCGGAACAGAAACGCCGGATCATCGGCAAGCTCTTCGTCGAGCTGGTGTCCAGGGCCGTCAGGGGCACGGGAGACGGCTGGAAGCTGGTCCAGGGTACCATCTACCCCGACAGGGTGGAGAGCGGCGACGGCCGGGCGGCCACAATCAAGACGCATCACAACCGCGTACAGGAAATCCAGGATCTCATGGCCTCCGGCAAGGTGATCGAACCCTTGTCGGAGCTGTACAAGCACGAGGTGCGCAGGTTGGGCGCAGAGCTGAACCTGCCCCCCAACATGGTCGACAGGCGCCCCTTTCCAGGCCCTGGTCTGGCCATAAGGGTCCTGGCGGCGGAGCCCTCTCCTCATCCGGAAAAAAAAATACCCAGGCCTCCAGCCCTGGAGGCGCTGCTGTGGGGAACGGGTCTGTCAGCCCTGGTCCTGCCGCTGCGCAGCGTGGGCGTGCAGGGTGACTCCAGAACCTACGCCCATCCGGTGCTGCTCTGGCATCCACGGGGTATCTACCCGAGCTGGAGCAGCCTCAAGTCATGTGCCTCCAAGATCGTCAACACCCTGGCAGGAATCAACCGGGTGGTCTGGGCCCCAGGTGCCCAGGAACCCCAGACACTTCGCCCTTTCCCCGGGTGGGTGGACGAGGGCAGGGTGGAGCTTCTCCGCAAGGTGGACGACACCGTGAATCACATGACCGCCCACATCCAGGAGATCTGGCAGCTTCCCGTGGTCTCGTTGCCCCTGCACGATCCTGAAGAAAACGAGACCTTCGTCCTTCGTCCGGTATGCTCTCGCGACGCCATGACGGCCGATGTCTACGAAATGCCCGCAGGTCTTCTCAACGAGATCATCGCCTCAATCCAGTCCCTGGATGGTGCTGGCATCGTCCTGTACGACATCACCACCAAGCCACCGGGCACCATCGAGTGGGAGTAGCCCGGTGGCGTCCATGCTCCGGGGAGCTGAACATCGGGCTCCCAACAACCGCCGGAAGCCATGACGAGCGCAGGTTCCATACGAACCCCACGGCTTCCATGAGAATCCGGAGCATCCGGCCACCACGACAAGTGAACGACGACACAAGTGCTGGTCCTGCTGGTTCAGCCGCCGTCCAGGCCCTCGACCTCACATTGCAGCCGAGGGGCGTTGCGAACGGCCGAGAAGACCTTTCCCCATGGCAGAGACGAACTCCAGGCGAAGCCTCCGAAAACCCTGCCCATGCGCAACGAGGTGGGCAGTACGGTGTAGGCGCGTTTTCTGCATCCCACGGCCACCCTGCCCAGGTAGGAGCACATGGTCAGGGGATCCTTTGCGTCGGGTTTGCCGGGAGTCAGAACCCCACGGCTGTCGGTGCGAGCACTTTCGCAATCCGGGTGAAGCGCCTTGAAGATCCTTCCCACGTTGTAGGGAGGGATCTTTCCGTACTCGTTGAGATTCCACTCCAGCCACCAGTTGCTCCAGGAGAGGTAGTCGTCAAAGGCTTCAACACTGGCTGCCACGGGAAAACAGTCTTCGGCAAGTTCCGGGCCGTTCACGGGAGCGTACTCGAGAAATGGCCAGGCGGCCTGGCAATGCTGGTGGGCGTCCTGGCGCAGGCGCTCCACCCGCGACGTCTGGAGCTGCTTGCTGTACCTGACCGCCTGGGTGGAATCGATCATGACAGCCACCCAATGAGCTTCCACCACCATCCAGTACAGGTCTTGACTACGTTCAACCTTCCTGGCCACCGCCTTGACCTGTTCCCCTCCTTCCTGGCAGAGTTCCTCGCGCCTGGTGTCGTCGGCTGGCAGCAGCCGACAGCCCGCCAGGTCCAGAAGTGCTCTCGCCAAGATGCCTTCGGCAGTACGGCCAAGGTCCAGAGTCCGGGAGGTGAGATCGTCCATTTCCTTGAAAAGCCCATCGTCCAGCCTGGCATTCTTGAAATGCCACCGTGTCTGCCACATGCGAGCCAGGGCGTACACGCCCATGGCGTAGGCCGTCTCTTTCACCTGCACCGCCGCCTGAGCCTGCTGGACTATCTGGTCCAGGTACTTCACACCGCTCTCCCCCTTGTTCAGGGCGGGTACGGTCTTGTGCTGCTTCAGATCCGCCGCGGCTTCTGCCGCCAGGCCGTCTGCTTCCCTGGCGGCGGGGTCCTGGTGGAACAGGTAGAAAGAGCCCGATACCGCCATGGCCACGAAGAATACCATCAGGACGGGAAGGAGCAGACGCCGGGCCCCGCTGGGCGGCGGCCACAGGCGTTTCAGGAGCAGACTCGGGCTGGACTTGCGGGAAACGACGACCTTTTGGCCAGAACATGACGGGTCATCCTGGGATTCCCACTCCGCCACCACTGGCTCCGGAACCCGCTCGGTCACCACCTCGGCCACTGGTTCCGGTACGCGCTCCGTGACTACCCCAGGGCTCCGGGGAGTTTGATCGAGCTGCCCATGGGACTCGCCCTGCGGATCGGGTACGGGTTCGCTGTCGGAATCCCGGCCATGCCAGCCAATCGTGGAAGACCAGCCTTCCGGAAAACACTGCGCCCATGTTGCGGGCTCGTCCACCTCTCCGCGTACAGCCAGAAGGAGTTCGCCCGCCGTGGGGCGCTGCAGCGGGCTCTCTCGGAGACACATGAAAACCAGGCGATCCCACGGGGCTCTAAGAACAGGTGGAAACCCATCTTCGCCGGGCGCCACGTCGCCCATCAACCGGCAGACCATCGCACCGAAGGCGTAGAGGTCGCTGGACAGGTAGGTCACTCTGTCCAACTTCTGTTCGGGGGCCGCAAAGCGAGGTGTGAGGTCGCGGGTGATGGCGGCAGCGGTGGGTCCAGCCACTACTCGCATGGTGTCCATATCGATGATTGAGACGCCCTTGGGGCCCAGGACGATGTTGCTGGGTTTCAGGTCTCCGTAGGCCACGTTGAACCTGTGCAGACCATCCAGCACCTCCAGTATTTTCTGCAAGGCCCATTCCTGCCTGGGCAGCCCCAGGACGGTCCAGCAATCCTGAAGGGGGATCCCCTGGACCCACCTCGTGGTGATGTAGAGGTTTCCTTCGGTATAGTACCTGCCTGGCTGGTGCTGGATCTGGTCCCGCCCTCGCAGAACCCCGGCGTCCAGGACATCGGGCAGACCGGGAAGAGTCGAGGCAAGAGCAGCAGAACGATAGCCTTCCAGAACCAGGAGGGCATCCTCGGGCAAGCCCGCGGGGCTTCCCTTGCCGTGAAGTGCGATCTCCTTGACGATGTGGGAATACTGACGAGGGAGCGACACCATCACGATGCGAGTAGCACAGAGTTCTCCTTTGAAACGAGTCTTGAGAACAGTTCGCATGCCCTTGACTTCGCGAAGCATCTCCAGGACTTCGTGGCCGGGGACGAGCCCTTCCCAACGCCCAGCGCCCATCAGCCTCCCTCCGGGAAATATCCCAACTCGTGCGCGGCAGCGATGATCTCCAGGGCCGCTGTCCCGGCAGCCCCCGCCCCGGTACCGCCACGGGGCACCACGACGGCCAACGCCAGACGCCCGTGTACCAGGGAGGCGCAGGGGTCCGCGGAAGCAGGCTCGGCTATTGCAACAAACCACGAATGGGGCTGTTCCCGTCGGGAACCGGGTGTGATCCCGTATGGTTCTTCTTCCTGGAGGCCCACGGCGTCTCCTGTTCCGGTTTTGCCGTAGACGCGAACACCCTGGATTTTCTTCAAACGATGCCCCGTACCCGAGTGCATCACCTTGCGCATGCCCGAAAGGACCAGGGTGAGTCCCTCCGTGTCTTGCACGAGGGGCGTTTGGCTGCACGGCGCGTCCAGTTCCATGCTGGAGTCGCACTTGCGATACACGCCTCCGCCCCCGATGAGCGTCACCAGGCGGGCGGCCTGGGCCACGCTCAAGGCAGCGGCCCCCTGGCCAAAGGCCGTGGACGCCAGGCGCCGACTTTCCGCCGGTCCAGGGTCGAAGGTGGAAGACCAACCCACCTCGAGACCATCGGAGACGAGCTGCACGAAGGGTTCAGGCCCCAGTTCCAGGCCGAGTTGTGCAAAAAAGACGTTGCAGCTCACGGCTATTGCCTGGGTGATATCCAGCTCTCCGTGGTTTCTGTCCTTCCAGTAGTCGTGGATGGATCTACGCCAGTGGGGCAACGTGAAAAACGGGCCCTGTTTGTCCCTTTCCAGGCACTTGAAGGTTTCGACGCCCGTCACCAGGCACTGTTCACCACCGTACCCGGCACCCTGTCTGACGGCTGCCACGGAGGTAAACAACTTGAACACGGAACCGGCCTGGTAGAAACCAAGCACTCCGGTCTTGTCGCTCCAGGGCCCGTAGACACCCGTGAACTCCGGATCACGGTCAATCAGGGGAGGCTTCCATTGTTCCTCGTCGCCCGGGTTGTAGTCGGGCACCTGGGCCCTGGCCAGAACCTGCCCAGTGTCCACGTCCATGACGATGGCAGCAGCAGCCTTGCCCCTTTTGGCTGCCTTTTTCAGGGCTTCCACGGCTGCCACCTGGAGAGCGGCGTCCAGCGAGAGTGTGACCGCCCGCGAATCGGTGTCCAGAGCCACCTTTTCTATGGCTTCCGCTCGTCTGGACCACGGAACCTGGAGCAGTTCCACCATGGGGCCGAGGTCCGGCGCAGGAAGGGGCAGCAGCCTTATCTTTTCCGGATCCTGGGCGAGGGCCTTTGCCTTGCGCTGGGCGAGCAGGCGATCCTCTTCGCGTTCCTTCCGGGAGTCCACCACGAAAAGGAGCTTTTCACCGGAGTCGGTGGCCACCCGCCATACGGCCGGACCGTCTTCCAGGTCCGGGTAGCCCCTAAGTCGGACGTCGAAGATCCTTTCTATGGACCACCTGGGCCTCAACACGTCGCCCCTGGCCGGCCCGATGAGCGTGCCCATGGCGTCGCCCAGGGGGTAGACACGCCGGCCTTCGCTGTCAGAACCCACGATTATCTTGCCGTTCCGGTCTCTTATCTCGCCCCTGGGAATCGCCTTTGCAATGGCGGCGACCCTGGGATCGTGCCGATGTATCACGCTCCCGTCGCCCAGGGTGGTCACCAGCCCATGAGCACTGATACTGCTGGCCATCATCACTCCCTGCCAGAAGGAAGCGGCAAAACCCATGGCCAGCATCAGCCCCAGGGCCGTGGCAACCCGCTTGATGCCCATGGCCAACTCCTGCAACTCGTCTGTCGGCTCGCGCACCATGCCGTTTTCAGCCAGCTTGCCCAGCAGGGCGGTGACGGCCAGAAAGGTGGCCATGCTGGTCTTGCCGTAGGACAGGTATGGCACCACCACGCCCGTGAGCGGGATCAGGCCCAGGGTGCCACCTGCGATTACGGCCCACTGGGCAAAAAGGAGCACCGAGAGACCAGTGGCCAGCATGCTGCGTTCAGGTGTGCGACTGTTGATGGCCACCCGAAAGCCCTGTGCCACCACCAGGCCCAGCATGACGAGGTAGAAGGCCACCCCCCTGAAACCCAGTTCCTCGGCCAGGTGGGCCATAATCAGGTCTGTGTGGCCGGCGGGGAGGGCTGCTATTGCCCCATGACCCAAGCCCTGCCCCATCATGGTCCCCGCTGCTATGGCCCAACGCGCTGCCGCCAGTTGGTCCCCGTTGGCCAGGCCGTTGTACCAGGGATCCAGCCACATCCTGATCCTCAGGGCCACGCCGGAACCACCGACGATGTCGGGGTTGATGACCAGCAGCACCAGGAGAGCGGCCACCAGCAGCAACGCGATGGCTACCCAGCCGGGAGAACGGGTAACCACGTAGAAGAGGCAGAGAACCACCATGAACAGAATCAGGGTGGGCCCCAGGTCGCGAACCATGAACAACGCCATGAACACTCCCACCAGCACGACGATGGCCGGCAGGAGGAGCCTTGGCCTGGGCAAGCGCAGAAAACCAGCCTTCCGGCGTTGGTATCGAATCTTGGCGGCACGAGAGCCCAGGTAGATGGCCAGGAAGATGATGAAGCCCACCTTGACGGCTTCTATCGGCTGGATGGGGCCAAGGTTGATGCGCGTGCCGGATCCGCTGGGGCCGCTGCCGAAAAAGCTGAGCGCAACGAAGACCAGCATTATTGCGATGATTAGCACATTCTGCAGTCTGTGGAAGAGACGGGCCGGATCCCAGGGTATTCCCAGAATGAGGCCACCGATGATGCCCGCGAAGAAAACACCACGAGCAAACTGCGGTCCCGGCCATCCGGCTGCACGGAGAGGATCACCATAGCCCAATTGCAGAAGGAAACCCAGGGTGATGGCTCCGAGCACCGCTGGCAGAAGAAAAGGTACGGTGATGTGCTTGCCGGAGCGCATGGCGCTGGCGAGCCTGCCCAGGTACAGAGCCACCGCCCCCCCGAAAAAGTACCACAGACAGCTCCAGGCCATGGACCAGACCTCGGCCGGCGTCCGCAGCGTGTCGCCACCACGAACGGCAGCCCCCTCCAGGGCGCCCTCCACAGCACCGCTCACTCCCCAGAAAGCCAAGGCCATCACCAGCAGGCAAGCAATGGATTCAACGATCAATGGTCTCATGGGATCTGCTCCTGTGGGACATCGGATACGGGATCGGCAGTCTGGAGTACCATGCCGGCATCGACAAGCTCGGCCAGGCTGCCCCCCTTCAACGGGCGCTGATTCCACACCAGCGTTGCCCCGTCCAGAATCGGAACCTGTTCCTGCTGGAAAAGCTGCCATGATTCACCGGAGACCTTCACAAGGGAGCCGGCGGGACCGCTTGCCTGGAACGACTTGATGCCGATCCGGCAGTCCTTCAGTTCCAACAGGCTGTCAGGACCTTCCAGAGCGACCATTACTTCCAGCCCGGGTGCGTCCAGTACGGCGGCTTCCAACTGCAGCGAGGCTCCCGTGGCCAGCATGATCTGCCAGACAGCCGCTTCGCCGCCTGTGCCCAGGTCCAGGCGCAGCAGCCTGACGTCCACACCATCCGCCAGCCTGGTGACCAGGGGTGAATCGTCGATGATGACGGGCTCATCCAGGTCCAGAGTGGCGGAACGGGTGAGGACACCGGAGAGCAGCTCGACCGGGTTCGCAACCAGGGCCTCGGCTGGAAAACCAGGATGCGAAACCTGTTGTTGCCCAGGCGATTCCGGGCTGGGCAGGTGGGTCCTGCCGGCCCAGAAGAGACCCAGGACGAAGCCGACGGCCACCAACACCACCCCTGTGAAGGCGGCCAGCAAGAGCTGGAGCCTGCTGTGTGGGGCGGCCTCTGTCCGACGCAGGACAAGGACCGTGACGTTGTCGTGGCCACCTCGTTCCAGCGCCAGATCTATGAGATGCTGAACCATTGCATCCACAGCCATCCCGTTGCGCCTGGCGGTGGAGAGTATCCGGACCAGCTCCTGGTGGGGGACCATGTCATGGAGGCCATCGCTGCAAAGCATCATGAGGTCGCCGGGCATCACGGAGGCCGTGCTCTGGTCGATCCAGCTCATGTCCGCATGGAGTTCCCGGCCCACGTCCCTGGTCACCTGGTGCCGGTTGGGCATGCGACTGGCTTCGGCCTCTGAAAGTCCGAGCGCAGCCTGCGCTTCGGCTATGGCGGTGTGATCCCTGGTGAGCTGTTCCGCTCCCGCATCGCTCACCAGGTAGGCACGAGTGTCGCCCACGTGGGCCAATTCCACGTCTCCACCACGCAGTCGAATGGCGGTCATGACGCAACCCATGCCCTTTTCTGCGGGTCTGCTCTGGCTGCGCCGAACAATGCTGGTGTTGGCCTCGTGGATGGCCTGGGCCAGAGCTTCGTGTTCTTCGATTGCTTCGAGCCGTCTGGCGGCCATGGACGATGCCACCTCGCCGGCGTTTTCTCCCCCCATGCCGTCTATTACGGCAAAAAGGCCCTTTCGGGGAAGGCAGACGAAGGTGTCTTCGTTGTGGTCACGTACAAGCCCCGTGTGGGAACGCACCGCGGCCTCGACCCCCATGGCCTTGTGGACACGCAGCTTGCCGGAAGCGTTGCCAGCCATGGCAGCCCTGTGGAGATTCCGGGATCTGCCCATGGTCATGGCCCTCAGGAGCCCTTGACCATATCGAGCCCCACCACCAGGTCACCACTGGAGAGTGAGATTTCAACCGGGAAAGCTTCCACTGTGAGCCGACCACCCGGTTGCAGCAACCGGCCGTGAACCTGTACCGGGTTGGCATCTGCCAAACGGCCCACTTCCACTACGTCGTTGAGGGGCTCCACCCAGCAATGCCGGCGGCTTATCCTGGAGCTGGCTCCGTCCAATGCGATGAAAGAGCCTCTTGGATCCGCGTGGGGGCGCCCCAGGACGACCCTCTTGCCCATGGGTACGAAGACCCTCCCCCCCCGCCAGGTGAGCCGCACGCCGGGACCGGGTTCGGGGATCCTCTCTGTGCCATCTGCCAAGTGTCCCACAGGTACGGGGCCAGCCTTCACGGTGGGATCTTCCGGGCCTGTCGTGTTGGTGATGGAGCCGTAGGAAGAGGGGGAGTGCTCACTGGATTCAAGCCCGACACGAATGGTGATCTCGCCTTTTTCCGTTGGCTGACGTTGGGGGGCCGGTACGAACTTGACCCGAATCTGGATAGTTCCGGCCACCTGCCCCTCGCCTTCGTCCACCAGGAGCCGGACCGTGATCTCCCCAACCGTTTCTGCGTTGAGCTTCTTGATCTGCTCCCGCAACAAGGGGCGCAGCTCTCCGTGCAGCAGGCCCTCCAGGGGACGAAGCCTGTCGTGGTCTTCCCGTGCCAGGAAGACAAGGTACTCGTTCCAGACCAGCCGACCACCCGCCGGTGACCGAACCTGGCAGTGACCCACAACTTCCAGTATTGCCCGCGCAACCAGGTAGGGGTCCACCATTACGGGTGCGTTGGCCTTCCCGCGCAACCAGTCCAGGGGATCCGGTACCGAGAAGAACCCCGAGCCGGGCCTCGACTGTGCCAGGATGGCCAGATCCACGCGAAAAAGATCCGGTGCCAGGGCAGTTACTGCTCCCATCAGTCCTCCACCACCTTGATTGTGATGCGTTTTGAAGCGCCGTCGGTGAACGCGATGCTGTCGCCAGGCCTGACGAGGACGCGACCTTTGGCGGTCATGGCAGGCCGCACACGGGCGCCGTCGCCCCGGTGCAGGAGTAGAAATTCGCCCTGATCCCGTGTTTCCAACTCCAGGAAGGCCCCCACACGACGAATGATCGCGGCAGCCCTGCTGACAAAGGCATCGGAGTTTGTGATCACAAGGTCGTTGGGTACCACCCTGTCGCTTCCATGCCACTCACCCCGGCCCATGCGAAACACCCGCTGCCGCGTCGGCATGTCCAGGGTCTGCCCATCCAGATCGCCCCCTTCTATGGTCAGCCTGGTCACCGCACTCTCGGAATCTTCCTTTACCTGGATGCGGTTTTCCGATGCCTCCCGCACTTCGTAGCGCCGTACCGGCATACGGACTCCCGTGACCCTGACCAGGGTGTTCTTGAGCCTGGCCTCTACTTCGTGGTCGAAAGCGGGATCGTCCACCATTTCCTTGATCAGGCTCACGCTTGCATCTGCCACGGAGATCTTCACCACGACGGCCGGCGGAAAGAGCTCGCTGCCCTTGGCTCCCCAGGTTCTCATTCTGGAGATGCCGTCGGCAACACGCCTGAGCAGATCGTCACGGCCGAGTTCTTCGCTTCCACCGCTCAACAGCTTCTTGAATGTCTCGAGAAAGTCCACCATGGAGCACCCTCCCCAGGTCAGATATCGCGTTGGGGAAGGCCTGGCGACAGCGGCTCAGCCGCAGCCCCGGAGAGACGGCGGTACCAGGACCTAGACCGGGAACATGCTCGTGTAGTATGAGAACCCGCAGCATGTCGCGGCTACCCCTTGCGACACAAGATCCACACCACACCGGAACCCGCCCCGGGATGCTGGCGTCGGAGCCGCGGCCAGGAGAGGCCAGGGGCCTATGACACGCTCTGGCGCTGTGCGCGCTGGTACGAGATGACCATGGCCAGGAGCGAGACTATTCCCACAGCACCCAGGATCACCCATATCAACCATGGCTGATACGTGCTCCAGAGTACCTGGACGGCATCGTAGCTGGTGGAACCGGCGGGTAGTCTTCCAGTGAGGGTTTCCATGACCCGGGCGTCGGGTATGGCGTCCACTACGCTCTGTTCCATACCCATCCGCTCCACCAGGTAGCGCCTGCCCAAGAGCAGCTTTGAAGAAAAGGCGTCGTATAACGGGCCGGAGACCAGGTTGCCGGCAGCCCAGCCGATGGCGAAGGGGATGTTGGAGTAGCCCATGTAGATGGCCTTCTTGTCGGGCGGCGCTGTCATTCCGATGAACTCGGAGAACTTGGGGCTGCAGATGATTTCGCCTATGGCGAACAGGAAGATCGCCAGAGCGCATATCCAACCCACGGTGGTCATTCCGGCAGCCATGAAACTCACGGCGGCCAGGGCCATTCCTATCACCAGGGAGGTCATCATCTTGAAACGGCCGAAGAAATACGACATGGGGATGACCAGCAGGATGATTGCGGCCGAGTCGATGTTGATGAGCATCTCGGGCTTGGCTGCCCCATCGGCGGTGAGAAAACCATCGGCTCCGGAACCCAGCGCAGCCGCCATCCACGAGCCCAGTTGGCGGGTATCCACCCACTCGTCGATGAAGTTTGGCAACAGGTCCCAAAGCTGCATGAACATGAACCAGAACCCAGAGACGATGAGCAGGAACTTCAGCATCGCCTGGTCGCGCCACAGGACCATCATGGTGTCCTTGAAGACCTGAAACGGGCTCTTCTTCCTGGCCTCCACGTCCAGTTCCGGTTCGCGGAACAGGAACAAGGCCGGCAAAAAATTGAGTGCGGTCACAACCGCCGCTCCGTAGAACACGTACTCCCAGGTGGGATGGGCTTCGTTGCCCCGCAGCGTCGCCGCGGCCATGGGGGCCAGGAACCCCCCGATGTTGACTATCCAATAGAAGATACCAAAGCCCAGACCGGAGTTTCCGTCGTTCAGGCTCTTGGCCACCGCGCCCTGCACGGGCGGCTTGAAGATGGCGGTGCCAGTACCGACACAAAGGGCTGCGATCATCATGGTCCAGAACCCCGAAGCATTGGCCATCAGGGAATAGCCCAGAATATTGATGGAAAAGGCAACGTACATGCTCTTCTTGTAGCCGTAGGTGTCGGTGTAGCCACCGGACACCATGGGTATCAGGCATTGAAAGAGCGCCCAGGCCATGTAGATGACGCCCTTCTGGGTGTAGCTCAGGCCCAAGCCCGAACCGGTGGTGTCCACCATGTAGAGTGGGAGAACCGCTCTCACCCCGAAGAAGGCCAGCCTTTCCATGGCCTCGATGGAGTTGGCCACCCAGAAGTTCCAGGTCATGGAGCGAACCTGCTCCGTGAACGACATGCGAGAGCTTCCGGATGTGGTGTTGCTTGCAGTCATGGCGGCTCCCCTGCTGAACTCCCGCCAGGGATCCGGCGGGCTGTTTGGCGCACCATAGACCGTGTGCCATTGGAAGGCAAGTCATTCACGTGGCACATGTGCTCCGGGAGACAGTGGCCTCGGTTGGCTCCACCGGCAGGATGGCCCCTCGTGGAGGGTACCGGGCCGCCCATGGCGGTACAGGCGCCAGGGCATCCTCCAGGCGGGTTATGCCCATCTCTGGAGCAGCAGTTGCCCACGCCCGGCCCGAATGAAAGCCACCTTGAACGGCCGACCCGGCATCCCCGCATTCCAGGCCCGTGGCCCCAGCCCCCGGGACCGACCCCCAGGTACCTCCCTGCCCCCTCCGGGGGGCACCAGCAGCCAGGAAACGCCATGTCCCACAACAAGGCCCGTGCCATCCGCGATGCGGCCTGGAAGCTGGGCTTCCAGGTGATGGGAGTAGCTGTTCCGCCCCTGGAGGGGGAATATGGCCAACGCTACCTTTCCTGGCTGCACCGCGGCTTCCACGCAGACATGGACTATTTGGCACGCAAGCCCGAAACCAGGCTGAACCCATCGTTGACCATTCCCCGGCTGCGAAGCGTCGTGGTCCTGGCCATGAGCCATCATCACCAGCGCCCTCCGGACCCCGAAGGTGCCACGGGTATGGCGGCACGCCATGCCTGGGGACGCGACTATCACAATGTCATCGGTAAACGCCTCCGGAAACTGGGCAGAATGTGCAGGAGCAGTCTCGGGGCATCTGTCACCCGCACAAGCGTGGACAACCGGCCGGTGCTGGAACGAGCCTGGGCCCTGCAGTCGGGAATCGGAGTCCGCGGCGCCAACTGCTGCGTCATCACTCCCCGATTCGGGTCGCACGTTTTCCTGGCCACCTTGATGCTGGACCTGGTTCTCCCGCCCACGCGCCCGCCTGCCGGCACCTGCAACGGCTGCGGGCTCTGCATCGCGGCCTGTCCCACGGGAGCCCTGCGGGAGCCAGGCGTCCTGGACTCCCGAGAGTGTATTTCCTACCACACGGTGGAATCCAGGAAGGAAATACCCCAACGAATCAAACTGGCCATGGGCAGGAGGGTGCTGGGCTGCGAGGCCTGCCAGGAGGCCTGTCCGATGAACAACGTGCCCATGCCGGGAGGCGAACCCGCCTTTGCCCCCAGGCCGGAACAGGTCTGGCCGGATCTCCACTGGCTCATGCACAGCAGCGACGAGGAACTGCACCGTCGCTTCACCGGCACGGCCTACGCGCGACCGGGGCCTGTATTCATGAAACGCAACGCTGCCATAGTTCTCGGTAACCTGCGCCTGGCAGCTTCAATCGATCCCTTGGGCCAAGGTCTTCTCCACCCATCCCCGGTGGTGCGGACTTCCTCGGCCTGGGCCGCCCTGCGCTGCGGTGGCAGACTCCAGGTGGAAAAACTCTGGAAACGAGAGTCGGACCCGGGTGCCAGACCCACCCTGGAGCGATACCTGGATGGCCATGGTTGATTTCACGACCGCACTACGCCCGGCCTCGCTGCCTGGCCATGTGGCGCCGAAGGGGCGCCATCCCCCAGGGTGGCTCCAGGTACCAGCAGGGTCAGGCAGGTCATGATCGTCACCCTGAAAATCGGTGACCAGCGCAAAGAGATCACCTACGACGAGTTGGAGAGAATGCTCCGTGACGGCCAGGTGCCCCCCGACGCCATGGTCCACTTCGATGCCGTGACTGGAGACCGCTTTCTGCCCATAAGCGACCTGGAGCTGTACCGGGATCTTGTGCATTCCGACCAGGTCGCCTTGCGTCGCCACCTCAAACGCCGCGGACTCCCACTGGTCACCCTGCTTCTGGCGGGGATCCAGTTTCGCTTCTACCTCTGGAGCAGATTGCCGGGGGCCAGGACCTGGCTCATGGAACATCTCGCCAACTGGGGACCGGCGATCCTGGAAAGATCAGAGGTCTACAGGCTGTTCACCTGCAGCCTCATCCACGATGGACTGACGCACCTTGCCTTCAACCTACTCTTCCTTGTCTATGCCGGCTGGAACCTGGAACATGCCATGGGCAGGGTCAACCTCCTGCTCCTGTACTCTGTGAGCATCTTTTCCGGCGGCTTGCTCTCCCTGGCGGCCAATCCCGGTGGCATGAGCATCGGAGCCAGCGCGGGGGATTTCGGACTCATCGCTGGAAGCGTCGTCTTCGGTTGGAAGCACGGCGATCTGATCCCGGCCTCGGCCCGAAAATATTTTGGCTGGGCCATCCTTCCATACCTGGTGCTTGCCTTCGTGTCGGGAATGACTTCGGCCCAGGTGGACAACGTGGGGCATGTCGGAGGACTCCTGGCAGGCGCATCCATGGCCACGATCTTGCAACCGCGCCTGCTCAGGAGACACCACGCCAGGAACAGGCGCTTGCAGATCTGGGTTTCCGCCTTGTTGCTGGTCTTCCTGCTCTCCATGGCCGCCGCGGGCCAACGCCTGGTGCCCATGGAGAGCAGGACTGAAGCCGGCATCGTAACCATGACACCTGCCTATTGGCTGGACGGTTGGACCTTCACCGGCGACCGGGGCTCGTTCTCACCCACCGGGCTTGCCACGCTGGTGGTTGCCACCACCGTACATCCCCAGCCATTGGAAATCGAAGAAGCCATCCGGCAATTCCTGGAGCAGGTCGACGCGGGTGTGAAACACGCTCGCATCGTCAACTCCCAGCCGGCTACGCTGGATGGATGGCCCGCGGCAAGCGTGGACATCACCCTGGAGATCTCTGGCGAGCCCTATTTCATGTATGCCTTTCTGGTGTGTCGCGGGCATTACCTGCACCGCGTCCACATGCACATCGAGAGAGCACATGCCGCCCATTACGACGTGCTCTGGAACCGTATCCGGCAAAACATCGAATTGAAGGAACCTGAAGAGCTTGCTTCCGCCCGATCTGCGGCGATCTCCCACCCGTCTTCATGGCGTGTCCACTTCAAGCTGGGTGAGGCTCTGCGAAGAGCCGGCCTTCCCGATGAGGCCATGGACGCCTACATGCTTGCGTTGAACGAGGCCCCCACGAGGGCGCAGGTGCTGACGGGAATAGCCACCATCATCGAGGAATACGGAGAAGAACCAGGGCGAAGGGCAGAAATGCGCCAAGCACTTGAGATCTTCCGCGGAAGCGAGGAACAACGGCAGGAAGTCCTGAAAAACCTGCCGTCCCCAGGATTCCACGCGCAAAAACCTGTAGAGCCGTGATCAAGAACAGTCGAAGGAATGTTGCTCCTGCGCCAACTCCCACAGGCCGACCCGCTCGAGCGCAGCGTCCACGATATCCAGCGAGAGTTCGTTCTCCCAGGAAGCGCTCTTCATCATGCCCACGTTCCGCCAAATCCTGGCGGCTCTGCGCGAAGTTCCAGCCATTATCCCATGTATTAGCCCATAATCGTTGCAGGAGAGCCACACCCCCGGGAGCGAAGTCCTATCGACGCGGCATCGGGAAGGTCTTGCCCTGTTGGGCCATGTGGGCATAGCGCCGCATGGACATATGTTCCGGAAAGAAGGTGTACCACATCTGCCCGAAGATCTTCATGCGGAGCTTCTTTTTGTTGGACACCATGTTGCGCATGGCCTTCAGGGCTTCGCTGTCGGGCATTGCCTTCATGCCGCGAGCCAACACATCCAGGGACTGGTCCCTCTTGCCCCTTTCCACCAGCATGTAGGCATACAGCCCCCAGAACACGGCTTCCTTCTTGGCCGGGCCGGAGATCTTCTCCATTATTCGGACCGCTCGATCCAGCTTGCGTTCCCTGTACTCGATGGCAGCCAGCATGGCCTTGGCGACCCAGTTTCGGCTGAAGGAGCGTTCCAGGTAGGGTTTGGCTTTCTTGTAGTCCTTCTGCAGGTAGGCCAGGGCTCCCAGTTGACCGTCGATCTGGGTTGCAACCAGAAACTGCCAGCGCCCCAGGGGGCGGGCCGCTTCGATGACGCGAGAGGCTTCGTCGAACCGTTGTTTCTGGACGAGAGCCATGGCTCGGTCCATGACGGCCTGGAGCTTGTTGCCCGTGCGCCGTGCCAGGATGACATAGGCAATACCCAGCGCCAGGACGGCCGGAACGAAGCCGGCCACCCAGTGCCCCGCCACCACCATTCCCAGTGAGAAGGCCAGGGCTGCTATCACGAGTGAGATCAACAGGTTGTACATTCCACTCACCGCAGGGTGCGTCCGTGGGAGACAGCGGCCAGGGCGGCGCTGGCTATGGGCTCAGGAGATTTCAGAAGACCGTGAAGCCAGTGTCGTAGCTGCCATAGATCTTGGTCCCGGTCAACTGCCCGTGGGCCTGCACCTGCCCGTTTCCACCGGTGATGGGATCGTTCCAGTCTGAAGAATAATCCCAGGTACCCGCCAGGTGGGAACCGTAGTAGCTGAGTTCCCCAGTCCACGTGAAATCGTGCATACAGCCCGTGTCGTCGACGTAGATGCCTTCGAAGCTCAGGGTGAAGCTGTTGCAGTTGTTGTCCGATGATTGGTAGGCGCCGGCGTAGGTCGGCTGGTCGTCAACGGCCAACTCGAAGCTGCTCTGTGCCGATATGTACCTCAGATCCCAGGAAGACCAACCGTTGTAGAAGATTTCCCTGGATGGGTAGTCGTCGGGAATGACTTCGGGATCGTGAGTTATGACGTTGGACCAGACGGCGTACTTGCCGTCCAGGCGTGAAGGTCTTTCACAATCCGAGTCGCATCCGGAAAGCCCTGGAAGGGCGAGAGCGATCAGGACAGAAAAAATGTAAGCAGCTCTCATGGGGCAACCTCCTGGGTGAGCAGAATCTAGCACATCTGGAGAAGTAATGGTAGTCCGAGCCGCACCACGTGGAGCGAGAACAGGGGGGAACGGCACCGGTCATGAACTCCAGGACAGCTCCGCTTCGTCACATGGACAAGCCCCGGCCAGGTGATCACCCGCGGGGAAGCCGTCCCTGGCCATCCGGATTGCCGGAGCGGCCACGCATCGACAGATCAAACGACCCCGGGTACAGGCCGAGAGCATGGCCGGGACAACTCCAACAGGAACAGGAAGGGTCGTTGGACATGACCGCCCTGTTGCCCCGCCTGCCGTTGCCGGCGCTCAACTCCAGTAGAGCGCGAAAAGGTACAGGACCACCAGCAATACCTGGATACTCCAACGAGGGAGGCCCGCCTTGAGGGTGCCACCGCCCGCCATGGCCATCAACGGCAGACCAGCCCCGACGCTTGCTCCCGCGATGACAGGCACGACGAAGCTCTCGGGGAGTGCCGCAAAACCGCAATGCTCCAGCAACGCCGCCATCCAGGCCACAGGCAGGGCCGTGCCCAGCACAGCCAGAAACATGGCGGCCATGGAGTAGAGGGGAGCCATGGTCCCCCGAAGAAGGGTCTCAGCCTCTGCCACGCCATCCGTGATCAGTGCCAGAAGGGAGGCGGGGAGCAGGAGCCAGATGGAAACGAGGGTAGCGGCCGCCCAACAGAGCCCCGAACCCGTCGAAAGGAGGCCCCACCGACGCGGGGGAGTTGCTTCCGCGGAAGCCCCCAGCGACGGAGATTTCCTGGAAAACAAGAGGCTCATCACCACGGCAATCGCGACCAGGAGGAACAGCGCGGGGACAGGCCCCGCCATGACGGCCAGCCCATATATCAGGGCCAGAGGCGGAAGCGACAATGCCCCGCCGCGCCACCCGAGGCTCCAGGGCCAGGCCGCCAGGAAAAGCAACAACCCCAGGGGCAGCAGACTGACAGGCACACCAGCGCCCAGCACTAGAGCCATTTCATTGCCGAGAGGTCCACACACAGCGCCCGCGGAGGCCAGTAAAATGACCGTAGCTGCATCGTGGGCATGTTTTGCCGACAGACGGCGGGCATGAGCCAGGCCCACGGCGGGCGCGCCCAGGGCGGCGGCCCCCAGGAAGACCGTGGCGGCCCCGGGGAGGGTGTCGTCCGAGGCCGCCAATTCCTGCAGAACAGTACCCGCCCACCACCACAGGAGCAGCATGCAAAGCGGCAGCAGGGGCAGGGAAGCCGCCCAAACCCGCCATTGCAGTGGCTGGAGCATGCCCATGAAAGCCGCCAGCAACAGCCCCAGGCAGGCGGCGGCGGGTGCCAGGAATGGCCTGCGTGCCGCTCCCCAGAACGAGGCCACGGATAGGAGCGCCAGCACTCCCATCACCGCCGAGTTGCGTATGGCTTCTTGCATGGAGGGGCCTGATCTCCCGGGTCAATCCCGGAGATTGGCGTCGAGTTCCCGAAGGCAATCCTCGGGATCGGCGGTGAAGAGGGTGAGGCCCCGCCAGATCCACTTCTGCCAGAGAAAGTCGTCCATGCGCCCCTGTACCACGGCCATGTGGCCCCGGGGGAGTTCCCCTCCGTAGGCCGTGGTGAGGTCTTCCCAGACACGCTCGAACTCTTCTTCGTCGGGCCGGAAGCCCACGAAAAACATGGTGCGTCTACGCAGGAGCGTGGCCACGGCCTTGAGAAAGGCCGGGCTCATGGGCAACTTGAAATCATTGGCGGTCACCACCAGGGAACGTGGTTGGTCGAAACCGCCCCTCATCTTCAACAACAGCGTGGAATCGCCCCCTGTTTCCGTAAAATGGCCGTTTCTGGGAACCACCTCTACTTGCTTGCCCGTCTTGGCAGCGGCTCTCTCCAGGAGGTCGTCCCAGCAGGTGGTGATGACAAGGGGAAAGTGACGCAGAATGAGATCATGGGCGCCCGTGGGGGCGACTCCATTGGCCCCCACCAGTCGGGACAACTCGCGGATGAGCGAATTCCGCCCGTTCTGGGCCTGGAACTGCTGGGCTCCCTGTTCCACCGAGGGAGCGACGGCTCGGCTTGTTGAGCCCATGAGCCGCCGGGGTGGCTTCCAACCCAGCTTCCGCGCCAGGACCCTGGCCACCGGGTACTCCACTCCGGCCCTGGTGGCGGCTTCGTGGCTGGCACGGGATCCCAACACGAGAATACATGTTCCCTGGCGGGTCTTTTCGATCACCTCGACGGGAAGACTCATGGGATCTCCCTGCATGCGTCCACGGCATCAAGGAGGGTGGCCTTTTCGCGTACTACCGCTCCCAGCCGAGCCACCGTGAGGGCAGACACCCTGGCCCCCAGGCGCGCACTCCTTGCCGGGCTCCAGTCCTGGGCGAGTCCGAAGAGAAAGCCAGCGGCGTAGGCGTCGCCAGCGCCGGTGGTGTCCAGCGGCACCACCTGGTGTATACCCACCGGCGTGAGTTCTCCAGCGCTCTTGACCAGGCTGCCGCGCGAACCCAGCTTGACCACCACCGTCTCCACGATCCTGGCCACCTGGTGTACCGCTTGCTCTGGTTCGGTCCCGTTGCACAGGGCGGTGGCTTCTTCGTCGTTCAGGAAGGCGATGTCGGCGTACTGGTCCAGTATGTCCCAGAGGTCGTCCCTGATGGCCTGAACCACAAAAGGATCGGCCACGTCGATGGAAATCCTGACCCCGGCACTGCGCGCGACTTCCAGAAGATCCACGGCTGTGTCGCGGATGGGACCTTCCAGCAACACGTAGCCGGTCAGGTGGAAGATACCCGAGCGCATGACCTTTTCGTCGAAATCACCGCGGTCCTGCAACAGGGGAGCGGCTCCAAGATCGGTGAACATGGTCCTTTGCCTGTCGGATCTGCTTATGAGAGACAGGCACTTGCCGGTGTTGAGGCCATCCACCCTGTTGAGGGCGTGGACTCCGCAGGCTTCTTCCAGGCTGCTGCGATATCGGTCTCCAAGCTCGTCCGCGCCCACCTGGCCGCGAAACAGGGCCCGTGCCCCAAGGATGCCCAGCCCCGCGATGGTGTTTGCACATGAGCCCCCGGAGTGGACTTCCATGTGCTCCCCCTCGAAACGATCATAGATGCTGCGCCACTGCCGGTGGTCCACAAGGTGCATGATTCCACGTTCGAAACCTATGTCGTCCAGCAGGTGATCATCCACCACCAGAAGGGTGTCCACCAGCGCGTTGCCCAGTCCGGTGACGTCGAAGTCGTGTGTGAATGCCAATGGTCTTTCCTCTCCAAGTTTGACGCGGTGGCTCGTGGAGCCCGTCTCCACGGCGACACGCGCTGGCCGCGCATCTGTCCAGTGCCTTCTAGCCCCTGTCGAGCCAGGTGGCCACCCCTGCTACAACCACGTCCCCACTCATAGCGAGTTCCCATCCGGAAACTGCTCCCATCGCAGGAGCCGCCCATTCCTTCGCCAGGCACGCCCGGGCAACCACTTGAAATAGCGATGCTATTCCGGCGGGTTGCCCGAACGCACCTGGCTCGAAAGCGACTCGCTCCTGCTCGGTCCGCACTTTCCGGATGGGAACCAGCGCGTGGTGGCCGCATCGTCGCAGCAAGCCGGATGTACCTACACTTCACCTGGTTCACCTGGTTCTCCATGGCCGACGCGCCGGGCAAGATGCGTCAGGCGCACCACGTGGCGTTCTTCCAGGCCCCATGCCCGGTCCAGCGGTGTATCGGGCCTGCTCTTCCAGGTCAGTGGAACAGGAAGCTGTCGCAGATCCCCTGGGTAGACGTCCAGGCGATCACCCTTCGCCAACAAGAGCAGCCCGCGGGTCAAAGGGCTCTCCAG
This sequence comes from Myxococcota bacterium, assembly GCA_024276675.1. Lineage (GTDB taxonomy): Bacteria > Myxococcota_A > UBA796 > UBA796 > JAFGLY01 > JAJRWT01. Next base: position 47,663 of record JAJRWT010000102.1, read on the forward strand.
CAGGTCTCGGATCCTGGCGAGAGGGGGCGCGAGAGTAGCGGGTCCGAGTTTGAGCACGTTGAGCGTGTGGCCAGGCACCAGGCGGCTCCGGTCCAACCACACCCTCAGTGGCTTCCTGCCGGCGATGCGCGCAACCAACAGCTTGGGAGGTGAAAACAGGCTCAAGCTCTTGGGGCGATGCATTATCTCCGGCTTGTAGTCCAACCACCATCGACGCCCCAGCGACATGTCGCGTGCATCGGCGTATTCAAACCTGCCCTCCGCCGGCTTCTCGTGGAGCAGGTGGGCACGACGATGGCCGGGACCATGGCAAACGACCCCCGTGTCAACGAGACAGATCTGGCCCAGGGGGAATGAGCGACCTCTGACAAGTTCCAGGATCTCCAGGTCCCCCGGGCGATGAAAGGGAGTGATGGGCAGGGATGGGATGGCCAACAGATCCGTGGCGGAGATCCCACCCTGGCCCACTGGTCCCGGGCCACGGTTCTTGCACAACGCCAGCAAGGAGACCAGCACTGCCGCCCCGGGGAAGGGCCTGGCTTCCCCGATGTGCGTCAACAGGTGCCTTTGCAGGAGGCGCCTTCGCAGCTCCAGTCCGTAGGGCTGAACCAGGAGGGGCTGGGGCAGAACGAGGCATGCCCCTCCTCCGTCCCGCAGTCTCTCCATGGCTGTCCAGACAAAAGGAACCGCCAGGTCGAATCTGCCGTGGAGCCAGGGAATGCGCTCTCGCAACGAAGCCCTGTACCGGGAATCCTGGCGCTCCGGGGATACGTAGGGGGGATTACCCACCAGCAGGTCCACCTCCGTGGCAGCCAGGTCGCTGCCCGCGGGCCGGGAGATCTCCTTTCGACGGCCCTTCGGGAGGGAGAGAAAATCGCCCTTTTCAAGCTTTGCCCCGGGTAACAGGACCGAGGCGACCGCAAGGACCGAGGGGTCGTTGTCGATGCCGTGTAGCCGTGGAACGCCCTTCTCCAACATTGCCAGGAGGAAGGCTCCCGATCCACATGAAGGATCCAGCCCGCTCCGCACCCGCCCACGGGCCGCGGCCAGGGCAAGGTCCACCGCTTCAGATGCCATCTGCCGAGGCGTGTCGAAGGCTCCACTGCGCTTCTTTCCAGCCCTGTCCAACGAGGGGTAGAAGCTGCCGCCTGCCACGGTGTACACGGCCCTGGAGGAATATACCCCGACAGTCACGAGTCCCGCGGTCAAGCCCAGTTCGCGCCTCGCCTTCCGTGGCTCCGCCCTGGCCAGCCTGCCCGCCAGCACCACCATGTCCCACGGTTGCCCCACCAGTTTTTCAGCGGCTGCCCGACATGCCGCGACCTTCCCAGAGCCGGCTTCCATGGCCAAAACCCAGGCACGTATCGCCTCTCGCATCCTGCCTTCGTTCCTGTCCAGCCCCACGAACCACTCCCGGTATGGAAATTACTCTCTGGATGTCATAATCCGATGTCATGGCCAAATGTCCTCCAAGGCACCCCACAACCGCCGTGCCATCACATACCATCGTCACCCTGGACTTCCCGCCACGACAGGATGGCGGAATATCCCGTTGGATGGACGAGCTGGCCAGGGGTCTGGTCCAAGCGGGCCAAGATGTCCAGGTCATATCCCGTGGACGAGGACCAGATCTACTGGCCCACGATCTCTCACACCCCGCCCGCGTGAAGAGGCTGCCCGGACATTCCTGGCTGCGCTGGCACCCACAATACCTGCGCCTCCATGCTCCCTTCCTCAAAAAAAAAGCCAGGACCACCGTGCTGCACGCGGCCACCTGGAACCTGGCCCAGCCCCTGCTACATCTGCCCTGGCGACAGGTGCTCATCTACCTTCATGGCCTGGAAATCCTAGATGCTCGCAGAGAGAGCCCCGCCCAGCTCGAAAAAACCCTGAACGCAGCCCATGCGCTCATCTCCAACAGCAGGCACGTGGCTGACCTGGCCCAGGGTGCCGGCGCCCATGCACACCGTCTGCACGTGGTGCACCCCTCCATCGATCCCGCACGTCTGGCGGGCCGCGATCATCTGCGCCGTTCGTGGAATGTGACCGAGGGCCCGGTTCTGCTGACCCTGGGCCGCCTGGTCCCCAGGAAGGGGCAGGACATGATGATCCGGAGCCTTCCCGGCCTTTTGGCCGATTTCCCAGACCTGGTCTACGTCATCGCCGGGAAGGGACAGGACGAGAACAGGCTCCGTGCCATCTCACGAGAGCAAGGCATCCATGACAGGGTCCGTTTCACGGGCTTCGTTCCCGAAGAGAGCCTGGGTGCGGCCTATCGAAGCTGCACCCTGTACGCCATGCCATGCCGGGAATGGGCAGACGACGTGGAAGGGTTCGGGATTACCTACCTGGAGGCCGCCGCCTGTGGCCGACCAGCCCTGGCGGGTGATTCCGGCGGAGCACCTGAAGCGGTAATCCACGGAAGGACGGGGCTGCTGGCCGATCCCAACAGTCCTCGGTCCATCGCGGCCACGCTCCGCACTCTGTTGGAACGTCCCGCTCTGGCCAGGCGACTGGGAGCACAGGCCCGGCATCGCGTGCTGACGGATCTGTCCCGTCAAAGGATGGTGGAACGTGTCCTGCAACTGTGCGCTGGAGCCAAAGGGCAGGGTTGAAAAACTGGACCAGAGACGACCCCCCATCACTGGTTCGGGAAAGGAGGAGCCTTGCCTAGTACCTCGCCTACTGCATCATGGCTCAGGCACGTTCTCCATCTCATCCCGAGGGCATGGGCAAATCGAGTGTCGTTCCTTCCACGGAAAAACCGTCCAGCGCCTCGCGCATGACCTGGGTGAAGCTCCTTCTCCTGGCAGGCACCCGAGATTCGGCCTGCCGCCGGATAGCCGCCGCCCACCTGGCCGGTTCGTCGCTTGAGACCAACTCCCCTCCGCCCCGGGCCAGCAGAAACCCGCAATCGCCCACATCCGCCGCCACCACCGGCACACCCTGGGCCATGTACTCCAAAAGCTTGAGGGGGCAAAACCACGGCGGAGCATCTCGACGGTAGAGCACCAGTCCCACGTCCATGGCCGCCACATATTCTCCCACCAGAGAGGGCTTGACCCTGCCCACGGATACCAGGCGGGGATGCGGTGGGACCGGGCATGGCCCATCTCCCACCACCAGAGCCATGGCCTCGGGCAGCAGATCCAGAATTCCAGGGAGTCTGTCCACGCCGTGCCAGGGTTTCATGGTGCCCATGAATCCCAGCACCAGGCCTCGCAGCCCCAATCTGCGCCGCAGGGTGCCCGAAGCGACGACCCTGGTACTCGCGGCCCCGTTGGGCACATGCAAGACACGCTGTGGCTCACAGCCCACTTCCCGTACCGCCCAGCGACTCAGCCAACGCGATACCGCCACCACCCTGTCCGCCGATCTGAGCAGAGCGCCCTCCATCTTCCTGGCCATCGCGGGGTTGAAGACCCTGGCGAAACGCTGTCGTTCCATGGCCAGCGGAGCGTTCAGTTCAACGATCCTGGGGATCCCCATGCGCATCCCGGCATCGCAGAACAGGGAATGGCGCTCGTAGATGAAGTCCGGTTCGAATCCGGTTCCCAGGACGCGCTCCACCAGCTTGCGCCCGTCCAGGATCTCTCCCCACTCCCGGTAGCCGCGGAGCCAAGTCCAACGGCGCGGCGGAAAAATGGTAACGGCTGCCTCCACGCGGTCCTCCACAGGACCCCGATGGTCCTGCAACAGAGGAACAGCCACGTGGACGTCGAAGCCCAGCTTCCGCAGGGCCCTGGCATCGGCGCGAAGGTGAGCCGAGGCACCTGAAGGCCCCATGAGCGGAATACCCGGCGTGGCCGAGAGCAGGAGTACATTCAATGTTCACCTCGCCACAAGCCGGGGGCCTGGCAGGAAGATCTCCCGCACCAGCGCGGGCAGCAAGGCCCCAGATGGTTAAAATGGCAGCGCTTGCTGTACGTTGCGTTGTTGTTCGGGCTCGGATTCCGCGTCTTGGTCCTCCGAGCCGCCGAGCTTCTCTTGCCCGGTGGACCCGGCAGTCCGACTGGTCCCGCCCGCAGAGGCCTCTCCTGGTCGCCGTTCCTCCGCAAGCAGGCTGTCTTCCACCATCGCGTAGAGGAAAAGCAAAGCGGCCAGCCGATCCCTTGACGGCATCAAATCCACGCTGCTGGCATGCCTGTCCATGGAAGGTAGACCCAGGGCACGGGGGTCGGGTACGTGCAGGACGTTGAGTTCCCTGGCTACCACCTGGCGGGGGTCGATGAGTCGATCTCGGGCTTCGCGAAGGCGAAGGGCTCCCTGGGGGTCGGCCTCGGGAGGATGTTCAATGGTCATGCGGCGCCAGGTCTCACGCACCAGTCGACGGTCGAAGGTGTCCAGCGCTGGCTCCAGGCCCAGCACTTTCCACGGATCCGGCTGCGGGCGGCCCTTTTCGTCGGTGTGGAAGGGGGGCAGACAGCCTTGTCTCTGCCTGTGGCCACCTTCCCGGACAAGCCTGATTCTTACGGGAGATCCATGGTCCATCGCCGAATCGGGCTCCTGGGAAAACGGCTGGGGAAAATTGGTTTCGCCTTCTTCATCGCACCTGGGACAAGCGGGGGTTGCCCGTTTCGGGCAGTCCTCGCATTCGTCACGGTATTGCGATTCGGAATCTCGCTGGGGCTGGTCCAACAGGTGCATGGCAGAATCCACCCACTGTTGCAAGATGTCCACCATCTCTCGAAGTTCACCGAAGGGAAGGCTTTCAACGGCCTGTCCCAGGGCGGCCAGCGCTCTCCCATCCAGCAGTACTTCCTTGTCCAGCAGGTTGAGCCATGGTGTCTCACCAAGTTCTGAAATGATCTCTTCCATCTTTTCCAGCAGATCTCGCCCACGCTGGCGAAGGGCTTCCAACCTGTCATCCGATGCGAAGCGTGACTTGTCCTGTCCAGCAGGAACAGTGCGACGCGCGTTCTTCCTGCTGGCCCTCCGAGCCCTGCTCTTTCGCTTTCCTCGCCTTCGCGCCATGTGTTGCTTCCTCCCGATTCAACATGATTCGCGATCTTCTGATCCCCAAACCAACTGCCGGGCAAGGAACCGCTGGATCAAGGGAGAGCGTGGGCCCAGTTTTTCGACGGCCCTGTTCAACAGAACCTGGGCCCGTTCTTCCTGGCCGCGTTCCATGCAGACAAGAGCCCGCACCAGGGTCCATGCAGCGTCGTGCCCCAGCCGTGCCCCATACCTGTCATGCAACAAGGCCAGGCCCGCCAGGTAACACCTGTGTTCATACAAGAAGGGATCCACCAATCCCGCGATCTCGCCCTGTGGGCGCCGCCGCATGTATAGCACCAGACGCCCGACCCAGTCAGCCAGGTGCCTGTCGATTCCCAGTGCCCTGGACAGCCCCAGCATCCAGGCCAGCACGATCAGAACCTGGCGGTTGGCCGTGCAAGGATCCTCTGCCCGTCGCAAAACACGCGCCCAGTCGCGCAAGATGCCATCACTCGTCGACTTGCTGCCCGCAACGATCCCCGCCACCACCAGGGCAGCCATACGGCGAGGTTGCCTTGCAGGGAAACGGGTACTCGCCTGCAATGGCTCTTTGAAAGTACGTACCCAGCGAGTACGAGTTGCGCCGCCCCAGCGGTCTTGCACGGTGATGAGGAGATCCAGAAGCGGAAATGGTTCTGACGGGTTTTTACTCAGCTCGTTGGCGATACGGTCCAACAAGCGCCGAATTCCGGCGCTACTCATACGATCAGCCCGTAGAACGCATTCCTTGAGAATTTCAATGGCAGTCCCCTGGCCCTGCTCCATCCCGGCCAGCTCCAGGACTATATGCAGAGCCTGAATCAAGTCCCCGTGAATCGCCCGGGACAATCCCAACAAGTGGTGACGTTCCAACGGAGGAACATCCGGGGAAAGGGCGGCGGTCAGTCTTACGGGATCCAGCTCATCGCCGTATGCCCGCAGCATCTTCAGGCGCGGGGCAAGGTGGGAAGAATCCAGCGTAATGAGTTCCAACAGGACCCCCTGGCGGACATCCGGGTCCAGGGCGTCATTCTTCCACGCCTGGTGGTCCATGATGGCCCTCGCCAGAACCGCTCGCTCCCCTGCGGCAAGGTCAACGGAACGTTGCCAGAGGATCTCCAGCGCCTCCACGTGTTCATCTTCCTGGCCCCTCGTCGAGAAACGACGCAGATGAAACTCCAACTCCCGCAACTGCTCATGGAGCACTTCGGACTGTTGGGGGATCCCGCCCGCAAGTTCCCTGGCAACCAGCACCAGAAACCAGGCTTGTTGGGCTCGGCCCTTTTCCAGTTCCGCTGAAATGGCGTCCAGGATCCGGCCCAGCCACATGGCTTGTTCCCTGGGGGACAGGCGGTACAGCCCCTTCAGGGCAGAACGCCATTCGTGTGAGAATGGATTCGTGATTGGGTTCCCCACCCAGCCCGACAACGCAACAAGCCAATCATCAGCGTACAGTTCGAGCCACCTGCTTCGAGGGAAATCCCTGGGGTCGGGAGGCTCCAGCTTTGACAAGACCTGAAAGTCCTGGTCGATGCCCTGTTTGTATTTCAGCGCCTGCCAGATGAGCAGGGCCCTTGGAAACCTGGTCTCCAGGAGATCCTGCCAGGGGGAGGACTTCGGTCTGATTCCCTTCAGCGCGTCTACGGCAGCCGCCAGGGCGGGCCTGTTGTTGCTCTTTGCAGCACGCGAAAGCCTGGGAGAGGCTTTGGCGGACATGCCCGCTCGACGCCACGCTGCCATGAGACGCAGCAGATCCAGGTAGGGAAAGCCCAGCTCCTGGCCGATGCCCATCTGCTTGGCGTCGCTTCGGATCGCGGTTGGCTCAAGGCTGCGAGCTGGAGCCAGCAGTACATCCAGGAAGGTGGACAGCTCGTACTCTCCAGCTTCTTCGAGCTGGTCCCGCAGTGCCTTGACTTCAGCCCTGTTTCCGCGCTCCAGTACGTCCATGGTACGCAACAGCAGCTTGCGATCCATCGGCAGCAATCCATCCACAAGCGGGGCCTCGGAGCCATCTCCCACGGACTTCTCGGCAAGTTGCCAGGCCTGCAGGGATTCCAGGGCCCTGGACCCGGGCAGAGCCCTTTTCCCGCTCCCGGCCATCAGATGAATATCCCAAGATCGAACAGCCGGTCGGCCAGGTCATCGTAGTTCTGCATGGCCTTCCGCTGCTCTCCCGAGTCCAGGTATTCCAGACCTTGAGATGCGCTCCCAAGAAGCTCATCGGCCAGCTCCGGGTAGCGATTCCTCAGCATCTTGTGACGTCTACGAACCGCCTTGAACAAGGCACGTGCATCATCGGGACCATCGGTGTACTGCTGGAGATCGTCCTGGAGATGGGCTTCGTCCTGCTCAGTCCCGGTTTCACCGGGTTCCGGGAGCGCCTTGTCCACGGGCAGGGGATGCCATGGGTCGGGGTCACTGCCATCACCGGGGGTCCAGCCGGCCTTCATCATGGTTTCCCTGGTCTGTTGCATCAACTTTGCCACCTGCTCGCCATCGGCGGCTACTCGGCCCGCCACCTCACGATTCCCCAGGAGGTCGATGACCCGGATATCGACCATTCCATCCAGGTCATGGCGAAATTCCACGTCTATCGGCCTTGCATCCTCACCTTCTGGGGCCGGAGGAATGCCGGACATGGCGATCTCACCAAGCGCCACGTTGGCAAGCGGATTTGAATGGCCTCCCTGGAACACCGTGAGCTTGAGTATCTCCTGACGGGGATGCAGGGTGTAGAATCGCTCCGTGTGACGGGAAGGAAGGGGGGCGTTGCGCGGAGTCACCACGCGGCAGATGTAGTTGGGGGGGCCGGATGGGGCCAGGTGCGCGATTACTGCCACCGACAACGAGAAGGGAGCCACATCCACCAGTATTCCGTCCACGCGACTACCACCGACTATCGCCCCCTGGACGGCGGCGCCCAGCACCACGGCCCTGTCGGGAGGGATGGCAGCGCTTCCCTCCAGGCCGTATCGGGCGCGCAGCCGCTCCCACACCAGCGGTATCCGTGTGGAACCACCCACCAGTAGCAACTCGTCTACTTCGTCTTGGCTCAGTCTGCCGTCGGCCAACACCTGGTCCACGCAGTCCATGGTGCGGTCCAGCAAAGTATCGATCAAGGATTCGAAAGCGGATCTTTCCAGGGACATTTCCAGGTGCCGGGGCTCTCCATCCATTTCGAGCAGGAACGGCACCAGCAAGCGCGTGCGAGTAGAATCCGACAGAGCCATCTTGGCCTGTTCCAAGGCCGCCAAGAGCCGACTTCGGGCTGGCGGAGAGCCTTCCACCGCCTGGAGCAGCTCGGGATCTTTGTCGCCCAGGCGCTCCAGCACGTGACCCATGAGCAGCTTGTCGAAATCATCTCCTCCCAGTCCAGTGTCGCCATGGGAAGCGAGTACCTCTACCACCGGACCGTCCTGGTACACCAGGCTCACGTCGAAGGTCCCACCACCCAGGTCATAGACCAGGGCTTTTCGCCTGATGTCCTGGCCGTGGGCATGGGCCAGGGCGGCGGCCGTTGGTTCGTTGACGAGCCTCACAACCTCCAGGCCGGCTTCAAGACCGGCCTTGCGGGTGTCGGCGCGTTGGGCCTGGGTAAACCATGCTGGCACGGTGATGACGACTCGCTTCACGTCATGCCCCGAAGCCCGCCCGGCGGCACGGGCCAGCTCCTTCAGGATGACCGTCGCCACGTGCGCCGGTGCAATCACGAGCCCATCCACGTCCCAAAAGTGGTCAGAGCCCATGTGACGCTTGGCGGAACGAATCGTACGCTCAGGTTCGAGAGCCATGTGGTTCAGTGCAGGTCGCCCCACCAGAGAAGGGCCGTCGGCGGTGAAAGACACCACCGATGGCAGCAGGTCTTCGCCATGTACGGGCAGTATCGTCGGCCGGCCGTTGCCTGCCCAGGCGATGGCCGAGCATGTTGTACCCAGATCGATACCGAAAATTGGTTCATTGTTCATCGGATGGTGTGTTTCCTTGTGAAAAAACGCTGACTGTTGCTACGCGCAACGGTCGGGGACCATCGGGATGGTCGCGATACCATCCTTGTTGGTGGACTTCAGCCACGTGGCCCGGGGCGCCTCCCCTGGGGCATGGAACGATGTTCAAGATACTATGCAGCATGGGGTTGGGCGGACCGGAACGGGGTGTGGGCAGTATTCCCAGAGATGCCAACTGCTCATGGGCACGCTGACGAGCCAATTCCAACCCCTGCCAGGTTGGGCCGCGAATCGGCGACGACGAAGCGCCCAGGAGACGCTCCCACCATGAAAGCTGCCTTGTGGTCAGGCCAGCCGCTGAAGCATCCAGGCTGTCTTCCAGGGCCTGTAGCAGATCCAGCATGGGTTCCAGGGGCAAGGTGGGTTTGGTCTCTCCCCCTCCGCCACGTTCCAACAACTCGAGAACCTGGCCCAACCGCGCATTGGCCTTTACGACACCCCTGGCTATCTGCTTGAGATGACGAGTGTGTTCATCGTTCATGGCTCCCAACCCATCGCCAACGCAACCGAAGAATTCCGTGGACTGGCGCATATATCACAATACATGGTACCTGGGTGAGGTATACCATCAACATGCCAACAGCCAGCAAAACGGGCGGGCGAAATGGCTCGGCCAGGGATTGCTGCAAGCTGTACATGGTCGAGCCATAGCCCATGCCAACACATGCCGGACTGCGTATTCTCCACCTGTACAGGCCCAGGCTCCCCTCGTACCGGGCACAGGCCATACAAGTGCTCCACACCGCCCATGCGCTGGCGAAACGCGGTCACCATGTGACCTTGCTTGCAGACCCCGGAATGAACCGGCCCACGGTGGAAGCGGTGCTGGACGCCTTCCAACTCTGCCCCCTGTCCACGCTGGACCTGCGATTCGCGCCGTGGAAGCACCCGGGATTGTCGGGTCTGTGGTTTCGCAGGCAGGTTGCGCGATGGTGGGAAGGCCCACCGGGGTTGGTGTTGGCCAGGGACAAAAGGCGGCTGCTGGCCGCACTCCGAAGGCACTCCAGGCACCCCGACAAGGGGAACGAACAAAAAAAACACCGGGTAATACTGGAGACCCACGAGTTGGACTCCGCTCTTGCCCTGGAATCCCACACAGACCCGGGGCCCTTCAAAAAACTGGAAGCAGATGTCGCCCGTCGTGCGTATGCCCTTGTGGCCAACTGCCATGGCACGCTGGCCATGTGGGAACAGGCCGCCGAAGAATGGTCTCTACCCCTTCCGGCGAGGACCATGGTATGCCACAATGCCACATCTCCCACCCGAGTCCGACCTCTCGTAACTGACGGGGACCAGGTCATCAGGTACATCGGCTCGCTGGGAGAGTACAAGGGCACCGACATCTTGTTTTCAGCGGCCCCCCTCCTGCCACTTCCGCTGGAGTTGGTGGGCACCGACCGGCGGGGGCACGTTGACGTCGGGGCAGTGACCAGCAATGTTCTGCTCCAGCCCCCCCTGCCCTATCCACTGGTGCCAGACCTGTTGGCTCGCTCCCGATGCCTGCTCCTTCCCCTGCGCAACAACCTCTACGGTCGCAGCCTGACTTCCCCCCTGAAGATCTGGGACTACCTCGCAACATGTGTGCCCATCGTCGCTGCCGACCTACCATCCATCCGTGAAATAATGCACAGCACCCGTAGTTCCATCCACCTCTACCGACCTGGAGATCACCTGGACATGGTTCGAGCGGTAGCCACGGCTCTGGCCAGCGGCCAGCGACCCTCCTCTCTGCGCTCCTGGGCTCAAAGGGCACGGGAGCTGGAAGATCTCTTCTGATGAAGCCCTCCGGTCCAGAGGGTGGCGAGCCCGGCTCCCGTGGGTATCGCGTCCTGTACCTGCTCCGGTATTTCCCCACCCTGAGCGAGACCTTCGTCAACGGGGAGTTGGGGAGCCTCGCAGCCCGTGGGGTACATGTGGTGGTGGCCAGCCTGGGAACCCGACCCGATGGGCGCCTCGCCGACCATCTGCCCGGTATCTCCGTCCTTCGCGTACCGCGCCACCCCTTCACCGGCCGTCTATCCCCACCCACCGCCGGTATGCGGTGGCTGGCCGCACAGCAGAGACCCAAGGACGTGGCGAGGCTGCCATGGATCGCCTCCCGTGCCAGACATTTCCATCGCCTCCACGTCCACTTCGCCGGAGAGGCAGCCGAAATGGCCCGCGCAATCCACATGGACCTGGGAATCCCCTACTCTGTCACGGTACACGCTGCCGACCTGTTCCGCCCCAGGCCATCCTTCCTGGAAGTACTCCGTGATGCAGACGCCGTCATCACCATCTCCAGCTTCAACGTGAGCAGACTTTCCCAACTGGGCACGGAGGCAAAACTGGTCCACTGCGGACCTGATCTCACCAAGTGGGCGCTTCTTCCGCTGCCGCCAGATCCCCTGCGCGTGTTGTCCGTGGGTAGAGACGTCCCCAAGAAAGGCATGGATATTCTACTCAAGGCCTGGGCGTGGCTCCAATCTCGCGACCTGCTTCCCGGCAGCGCATCCCTGAGCATCGCCGGGGGCTTTCCCAGTGTTTCTGGACTTCCGGGCCTAGATGTCCTGGGGCCGCTGCCTTCGGCACAATTGAAACGTGTCATGGCAGCCTGCAACCTCTTCGTGCTTCCCTGTCGGAAGGCAGCGGACGGCGACATGGACGGCATACCCGTCGCCGTCATGGAGGCGATGGCCAGCGGCCGCCCGGTCATCAGTACCACTATCTCGGGGATTCCGGAGCTGGTGGACGAATCCGTTGGGTGGCTCGTGGCACCGGACAACCCTGAAGCCCTCGCAGCGGCCATGCTGGAAGCGACAGCCGGGGAAAGAGCCGCACGGGGAGCCATGGCACGGCGCCGCCTCCGGGAACGAGGATTCACCCTGAGTCAGCAGGTCCAGGGGCTGATGGATGCGTGGAACGTGGAGTCCAAACCCGGTAGATGGCGTCCAGAACGGAGTTGACGTCCACGGCATCCATGCAGAGCACGTCACCGAAGGGACAAACTCCAGCCCCGTGCAGACTGCAGGGCCGGCAGTAGAGATCCAGCTCCACGGCCACGCAACGAGGTTCGCCGGGGAGCCACAGCTCGTCCCTGGGCAGCGCCCATGGCCAGAAACCGTCACGTGAACAGGTGGAGCCAAAGATCAGCACCGAGGGAATCCCGGCCGCGACGCAGAGGTGAACGAGTCCGGTATCTCCTCCCAGCACCAGCCTGCCCTGGCCCAGGACATCCAGAACCTCGGCGAAGCCCGCCTGGCAGATGACACGGGATGAACAGGCCAGTCGCCGAGCCACCTGCTGGCAGAGTTCCTCTTCGGCGGGACCGCCCAGGATCAGTACGGGCCAGCCGAGCTGGTTTGCCACCTCTGAAAAACGGCGGGCGGGCCACATCTTGGTAGAGCGTGAAGCTCCGGGCACCAGCACGAGGGCGTCTCTCGGACCATTCACCGGGAGCCATGGTGGCTTCGATGGAAGTACCTTGGCGGCGTCCGCGTAACGCTGCACGACCGCCGGGGCGGGCTCCCATTTGAAGGCCACCCGAAGCCGCCTCCTGATGTCGTGACGCCGCAGCGAGGACCAGTTCCCCCCCGCCAGGAGACGCAGAAGCCGAGAACGGGGGCTCGCATGGAGATCCACCATCCGGTCTGCCGGGGGGATGCGGCGAGCCAGTTGGCGCAGGGACATGCCGTCCCCTAGAGCGATGACCTCCTCCACGCCAGGAAGACACTGGGCAACCTGGCGGTAACGCTGGGAGGTGACATAGGTGACCGGTGCCAGGGCAGCCGTCACGGCTCCCGTGAGCACGATATCGCCCAACGATGAAAACCTGACCAACACCGTTCCCGACAAGGCTGCTCCCCGGCAGACACTGGTTCACGCCAGGAGCCGTGGGGAAAAAGGTTTTTCCCCAGCCCGCAGAACCGTGTTTACACTACGTGGACAAACATAGCACGGTAATGATGTGGGCAGGTGGAAGGAAGGGGTGGAGACGGGCTCATGGATTGTGGCTCCGACTCAGGATCCCAGCAGCGTGCGAACCGCCTCCAGCACATGTTCCACCGGCACCCGCAGGCAGGCAAGCCCCTCTGTGCAGGTCTTCCGATAACAGGGGCGACAGGGCATATCCGGACCTTCCAGGGCCAGAGCGCCGGGTGCTCCCGTGCGGCTCGCGGTGGTGGAGGTATGGATCACGATGGTTGGCACGCCACAGGCGGCGGCAAAATGAGCCATCCCAGAGTCGTTGGACACCATGATCTGGCACCTGCTCAGGGCACCGACAACACGCTCCAGCGGCAACCCGGCGAGCAGATGATTGCTGTTGTTCGTCTCTCCAGACCTTCCATCGCTGATGGCAAGGCCGGTTGCCTGCGTGGCCCGCCCGGCCTCCCCCGGTCCCGCGTACACCGTTACCCGCTGCTCCAGTCTTTCCCGCAGAGAGGCGAAACCGGGCCACTGCACGGTGGAGCCGCTCCTGCTCACCGGGTTCAATGCCACGTGCTGTGGAAACTCCTCCCACTCCTTCCTGGCTCGTGCCGGGATCACTATCGAGGGAAGGCTCGAGACCCGGACACCCAGCACAGCCGCCAGGTTCCGGTAATCCTGGGAGCGGTGGAGGCCGGCTGGCTGGATGGCGTCGCTGAGCAAGGGCCAACGAGCGTCGGTGGCCAGGCCGATGCGCCGCGGAATCCGCCTGGCCAACCAGGCGGCTCGAAACGATGGTGCCATGATCACGGCAACCGTCGCCGTGGAGGGAACCTGCCGTGGTTCCAGGATGCTGGCCCCGCAGGAAGCAAAGAGCCACTGACCCCATGCAGGTACCGCGATCCATGCCTGGGAGGCAGACTCCACCAGCGCCAGAATCGATGGCATGGCCATGATGGCATCACCCAGGTGATTGGGCGCCCTGATGAACAGGCGCGCCCCTGCCCCGAGGTGCCGGGAAGTGGAGATTGCACGGATATTGGGGGTTACCATCTCGGCGCGGCTACTTGCGCCGCCCCCTTTGCTTGCGCCTGGCCCTTCGCGCGGCCTTCTGTTTCTTGCGACGGGCTATTTTTTCCTGTGGACTGCGAGTGGGGGCCACAACCTTGGGGGGAGTTCCAAACATGCCGGCAAGAGGGTTGGCGTCCATGGCCCCACCGGCTCGTGCGAGCATCTTGCGAGCCTTTCTTGTTTGCTTGAGACTTCCGAAGAGCCCCGAGGCCTTGCCGATGTGCTGCATGGTCTTTCGCGCCATCAAGAAGCGTTCGTAGATGGCCTTGACATCCTCGAGCCCGGTCCCACTCCCCATGGCGATGCGCTTCATTCGGGAGGGGTTCATGATGTCGGGATGCTGCCGCTCGTGCCGGGTCATGGACTGGATGATCGCTTCTATGCGCTTGAGTTCGGCATCGTCCAGGGCATCTGGTGGAAGCTGGTCCAGCATGTCGGAAAAGAGCGGCATCTTCCCCACTACGTCCTTCAAGGAGCCCATCTTCTGAATTGTCTGGATCTGGTTCAGGAAGGAGTCGAAGGTGAAATCACCGGTCAACATGGCCTCGGCGTCCTGCTCGGCCTGTTCCCGATCCGCCACCTGCTCGAAATCGCGGACCAGGCCCACGATATCTCCCATGCCCAGGATTCTGCCCGCCAGACCTTCGGCCCGAAACGACTCCAACTCGTCCATGGCCTCGCCCATACCCAGGAACTTGATGGGCTTGCCGGTCACTTTTCTTATGGATAGCGCGGCCCCCCCTCTGGCATCGCCATCCATCTTTGTGAGCACGAAACCCGTGAAATCCAGCCGCTTGTCGAACTCGGAAGCGGTTCTCACGGCGTCCTGACCGATCATGGCATCGCAAACGAAGAGGATATTGGATGGGTTGGTCTGCTGGCGAATCTGCACCAGCTCGTCCATGAGTGCGTTGTCGATGGCCAGACGACCGGCGGTATCGAAAATGACGACGTTGCGCTGGACGTTTCTGGCCTGCGCTATGGCCAACTGACAAAGCTGAACCGGTTTCATGCCCCGAATATAGAAGACCGGTATGCCCAGCTTGCGCCCGATAGTGGTCAACTGGTCCACGGCTGCGGGGCGATAGATGTCTGCCGCCACGAGCATGGGTTTGTGGCCCTGCATCTTGAGCATTCGTGCGAGCTTGCCGGCGGTGGTGGTCTTGCCCGAACCCTGTAGACCAACCATCATCACGACGGCCGGGTTTGCGTCCAGGTCCAGGCTGCCCTCTTCTTCGCCCATGAGGGCCACCAGTTCGTCGTGGCAGATCTTGACGAATTTTTCGCCGGGGGTCACCCGGATTCCGTCGGCCCCCCTGCCTGCCCTCAGGGCGACCACCTCTCCGTTGGCCCTGTCCTGCACGGTCTGAAGAAAGGACTTGACGACACCGAGTTCGACGTCGGCCTCCAACAGGCTGACCCGCACCTCCCTCAAGGCATCGCGAATGTTGGCTTCGGTGAGAATGCCCTTTCCCTGGAGCTTCAGGCGGGCCTGTCGAAATCCACGAGACAGGGTTTCCAGCATGTGTTTCTCCGGCTGGTCAATGTGACCGGTCCTCAGGCCAGGGCGATGGATGTCTGGACTCATGGTCCCGGTCGAATACCTCGATGAGCCTCTGGATGCTATCTCTTCCACGACGGACGTCAAGATATCCATGCAGGGTCGCAATAGTCAGCCCCAACTTCACGACCGAGGATAGTGCATAAGGCTGATCCCGCTGCTGACAACAGGATCTTGACAAACCGCACTTTGACGGCGATGTTAGATTTCAACGATATTCATGAACCGGGAGTCGAGATGCACTACGGGGCTGATACACACATGACCAGGTCGCCTCCAGGCCTCCAGGGGGAAACACCTGTTGAGCAGGAAACATCCCGCGTGGGCCTGCACCCGGCAGTTCCACAGGCCGGTTCCAGGGGGCGGACCAGGGCAAGGGCCGGGCTCGGGCGGGCTTTCATCTTCTGCTGTCTCGCATCTGTCCAATCGTCCGGTTGCAGCGAATACGAACTCATCGTGTGGGACAGCGTCGATACCTTCCAACAGAACCCCCCGGAAAGCGTCGACATCCTCCTGGTGGTGGACAACTCGGGTTCCATGGCTCCCTACCAGGAAAAACTCGGCCAAAACTTCGAATCCTTCCTCACCTACTTCGTCGAGGCCGACATCGACTACCACATCGCGGCCATCACCACAGACATCACGACCCAGGAAGCCGGCCGAATCCAGGGCCCTGTCATCACCACGGAAACAGATAACGCAGACGCCGTCTTCATGGACATCGTCAACGTGGGCGTACAGGGCTCCGGGTTCGAAATGGGCCTGGAGGCTGCCCGCCTGGCGCTCTCAGAGCCCAACATCTCCATGGCCAATGCGGGGTTTCTCCGCGAAGACGCGAGCCTCTCATTGCTCTTTGTCAGCGATGAAGAAGACAGCTCGCCATCACCGGTCAACGTGTACATCAACGACTTCCAGAACGTGAAGGGCCAAAGAGACCGTGACATCTTCAATGGATCGGCCCTCGTGGTCACCGATCTCGGCTCCTGCTCGCCCGAAGCCATGGATTGGAGCAGCGAATCGGTGCGCTACGTGGATGTGGCCGACCAGACCGGTGGAGTCGTGGGCAACATCTGCTCCGACGACTTTGCCAACATCGTCACCGACCTGTCACTCAATGTCAGTCGCCTTGAAGACACCTTCTACCTGTCCACGACCCCCCAGGTTTCCAGCCTCCAGGTCTGGGTGGACGACAGACTCATCGATTGCTCCGAGGGCGAATGGAGCTACCAGCTCCTGGTCGAGCTGGACGACTCCGGCGAAGAAGTGGAAATGCCTGCCATCGTCTTCCATCAGAGCTTCCTGCCACCCTCCAACAGCAGGATAATCGTCAAGTACAACTGGGGGGGAGGTGATCCGGCGGATTTCTGCACGGAGAGCAGCACGGAGGTCTCCCAATGAACGCGTTCCCCACCCATCGCGGCGTTGGTCTCCCTGTCTTCAGCGTCTTCCTCGCCTTGATAACCTGGACCGCAGGCTGCAACAAAGACAGTGCAGCCAACGCCGACTGCACCGACAACAGTGACTGCGACGACATGCAGATCTGTCAGGCCGATTCATGCCTGGACGTGGAATGTATGTCCTCGGCCGATTGCCAGATAAACCAGTACTGCGACACCCAGAACACCCCCTACACCTGCATCGAAGGTTGCGCCGAAGACGCCGACTGTTACGCGGGCGAAGCCTGCAACACCGAGACCAATAGTTGTGAGCGCTACGGCTGCCGTTCCACCGAACTGGACTGTGCCATAGGGCAATACTGCGACATCGAATCCGGCCTGTGCTACGACGCCACGGGCGAGGGCCACTGCGCCTCGTGCGAAATAGACGCGCAAAACCGTGACAACTGCGCCGAGGGTGCGAGTTGTTGGCTGTTCGACAGCGACGGGAGCTTCTGTTTTTCCACCAACGACTGCCAACCCGGCTGGTTCTGCTACGCCTTCTCCTGCTACCTGGGCTACTGCCTGGTGGACTGCGACCCCGGCCAAGAAGTGGACGCCTGTCCTCGCGGCTACTCCTGCACCGAGTCCTCGGGTCAGTTCGTGTGCTTCAGCGACTGCCAATGGCTTGAAGAAAACGGCTATCTCGACTGACCCTGGACGGCCTTTCAGTCATCTCCGGTGGATCCGAACCCCCCGTCACCCCGCGAAGTATCGGGCAGAGAGTCGCTGAGCACCCACGCAACCCTGGCAACCGGCGCCACGACGAGCTGTGCAATCCGTTGCCCTTTTTTGATGAAGACGGGCTCCTGACCGTGATTGATCAAGATGACCTTGATCTCGCCCCGGTAGTCCGAATCCACGGTCCCGGGGGCGTTGAGGACGGTCAAACCTGTCTTGGCAGCCATGCCCGACCTGGGCCTGACCTGGGCTTCGTATCCGTCTGGTATGGCCAGCTTCAAACCCGTGGGGATCGACTTCCGATGCCCGGGACTGATCTCGATGGCTGCCGAAAGAGCAGCTCTCAAGTCCATCCCGGCAGCACCTGGGGTCGCGTAGCAGGGCAAAGCCAGCCCCCGCGCATGGGAGAGAACCTGTATGGGGATGGACAGCATGGGCGCCCCTCGTCCCGTAGTTATCCACGTCACTCGTTTGTCGTTGCAGGGGATGACAGCGTCGTGTTCCGCCCCGAAGCTCCGTGAGCAACGTCCCGGAAAATGAATCACTGCCCGAATACGGGCAGTGATTCCTGCACGAACCCCAACCAGGATCTACAGCCTGTCGCCCATGGCTTCGATTGCATCCTTGCGGGAAAGGCGAATCTTGCCGGCCCGGTCCACATCGATAACCCTGACAAGCACCTCGTCGCCTTCGTTGACCACGTCCGTGACCTTGTTCACGCGCTCCCGCGCCAGGTGACTGATGTGAATCAGACCGTCGGTGCCGGGAAAGATCTCCACAAAGGCGCCAAAGTCTACAACCCGCTTCACCACGCCCACGTAGAGCTTACCGATCTCGGCTTCCTGCGTGATCTCGCGGATCATCCCTATGGCCTTGTTGGCAGCATCGGAATCCACTGCCGCCACGTCCACCCTGCCGGAGTCATCAACCGACACCTTGGTGCCGGTGAGATCCTGGATCCCCCTGATGGTCTTTCCTCCGGGACCGATGATGTCGCGGATGCGATCAGGCTTGATGTTGATGGTGATGATGCGCGGCGCGTATTTTGACAGATCTGGCCGTGGGGCGGGAAGAACCTTGGTCATTTCCCCCAGGATGTGCAGCCTTCCTTCACGGGCCTGTGCCAGCGCACGAGCCAATATCTCGCGGGAGACACCAGATATCTTTACGTCCATCTGGAAAGCGGTGATGCCGCTGGCCGTACCGGTGACCTTGAAGTCCATGTCGCCCAGGTGGTCCTCGTCTCCCAGTATGTCGGAGAGAACCGCCCAACGTTCACCGTCTTTCACGAGCCCCATGGCAATCCCCGCCACCGGTGCCTTGATGGGCACTCCAGCATCCATGATGGCCAGGGTCGTGGAGCACACCGTGGCCATGGACGATGAGCCGTTGGATTCCATTACTTCGGCGGTGGAGCGCAGCACGTAGGGGAACTCCTGGAAGTCGGGAAGCACGGGTAGCAAGGCACGATGCGCCAACGCACCATGCCCCACCTCACGCCTCTTGGGCCCCCTGATGGGGGAGGTCTCGCCGGTGCAGTACGGAGGGAAGTTGTAGGTGAGCATCCAGTTGCGCCGGCCGTCGGGGTTGTTGGCGAACTCCAACCTCTGGGCGTCACTCTCGGTACCAAGGGCTATGGTGGCGAAGACCTGTGTTTCGCCCCTGGTGAAGACTGCCGAGCCGTGGGCTCGGGGAGCCACCGTGACCTCGCACCATATTTCGCGGACCTCGTCGGTTGCTCGCCCATCTACTCGTTGCCCTTTATCGAGAATACTGTCGCGGATCTCGCCTCGCACCATGTCGGACCAGATGGTCTTCACCTGCTCCTTCACAACGGCGGCTGCCTCAGGTTCCAGTCCCTCGACTCTCTGCTCCATCAAGGCATTGCGGATATCCTTCGTGGCCTGGGCGCGTTCGTGCTTGCCCGTGGTTGAGAGGGCCGCCCGCAATTGCTCCAGGCCTTGTTCCGTGACCCAGTCCCGAAGTTCATCGGGGATCTCGGCCAAAGGTTCCACTTCGGTCTTGGGCTTGCCCGCCTTTTCACGGAGCTGGTTGATGGCTCCGCATATCTCTTTGATGGCCTCGTGTCCGAAGTCCAGCGCCTCCAGCATGACGGCCTCTGGCACCTCGTTGGCACTTCCCTCCACCATGATGATGGCCTCGGTTGTCCCGGCGATCATCAGGTTCATGTCGGCTTCTTCGGATTCGTTCCTGGAAGGGTTGATGATCAATCTTCCGCCTGAGCGGATGACGCGCACGCCGGCCACGGGTTCCTGGATGGGCGCCTCGGAGATGTGCAGAGCCGCCGAAGCCCCGCACAGAGCCATGGTGTCCGTTTCGTTGTCGGGGTCGTAGGACATCACCGTGGCTATGACCTGGATTTCGTTTCTCAGATGCTTGGGGAAGAGAGGGCGTATGGGACGATCTATGATTCTGCTGGTGAGGGTTTCCCTTTCGTTCTGGCGCCCTTCACGCTTGATGTAGCTGCCTGGAATCCGCCCGTACGCACCGGCACGGTCCTGGTAGTCAACGGTGAGGGGCAGAAAGTCGACATTCCTGGTCTTGCCCATCACGGCGGTTACCATCACCACCGACTCGCCCTGCTTCACCAGCACGGCCCCGGAGGCCTGCCTGGCGTACTTGCCTGTCTCGAAAGTGAGTGGGCGTCCGCCCACATCTACTGTTACTGATTTTGTTTCTGGCATCTGTGTTCCTTGTCGACCGTACCCGTGTTGGCTTTCTCGCCACGAGCACCTGGCCGAACGTTGCTCAGCGCCCCGCTCATCGAGGAGGGGGTGCTTTGGGGGAATACCAGAGTGAAAGCCGGCATCGTGGAACCTGATGCCTCATGGAGGTTCCGTAGGCCTTCCCGGATTGAGCGACGGACTCTCCCGGTTCAATGGACCGGAAACCAGCGCTCAGCCCGTGGAGACCTGCGGCAGCGAGGAACCAGCGATGCAACCCTGGTTTTTGTTTGTAGGTTGGTGAAATCCTGCCGGTTCGCCTGGAACTCGGCAGGGCGGTGGAGCTGTAGATGTGGAGTTGCCTTGGAACTCTGAGGCCGCGTAGCCGCCGATGACAGAATCCCTGCAATGACCCTGCGCAGTGGTCAGCGACGTAGACCGAGAGACTTGATCAGAGCCCGGTAGCGATCGGGATGTCGGTTCTTGAGAAACTTCAGAAGCCGACGCCTTTGACCCACGAGCTTGAGCAGGCCACGACGGGAGTGGTGGTCCTTCTTGTGGGTGCGAAAATGCTCGGTGAGATCGTTGATCCTTCTGGTCAACAGCGCCACCTGTACTTCGGGGGAACCGGTGTCGCTGTCATGGGTTTTGTACTCTTCGATGATGGACTTTTTTTGCTCGATGGTAAGCGCCATGAATTACTCCCATGCGTTCGCGGTATCCACAGGGCTGGGTGCCGGCGCTGTCGCACCTGTGCCGCGGAAACCGTCGTGATGAGTTGAGATGCTGCCGTAGAAGGCTGGCACCCTCTATGCCCCGGCCAGCCCCCAACGTCAACCGTGCAATGACTCTCATGTGGGCTACGTACATGCCCATGGTCCAGTCCACCGAAACCAGCAGGCCGGCAAACCTGCTCCAGGGAACATTCACAACATGCATACTTTCATATCATCTGTGTCTTCGAACAAGCCTGGCATGACCACGATGCGGTCGAGGAGCCAGCAGGAGTCAGGCTCCCCCGGCTCTTGGGAGGGGGGGGGGCTGTGACTCCAAAAAACTCATTTGAAGGCCGGACTTCGCCATATGACATTACTGCTTCCCGCACCACGGGAAGCAGCTATCGCCACCAGGCGATCCTCGAACACCAGCAGGTACCTCCCGCCCGGCCTGATACCGGCAGGAGGAGCCGGTGCAGCGGCTCCATTGCATACTGCCCTGGCAACCACGTGTGATACCGGCAGCAACGGTATGTGCCGCAAAGCGTCAATGGGTCTGATGACGAATTGTCCCAGTTCTTCGTGGACCTGCTCCCTGGGACGCCATTCTACGCGGTCCGCTCCCTTGCCCGGCCGGAGGGCGGTCTTCCAGTCGGGGGTCCTGGCCACTATTTCGGAAAGACGGGGAAGTGAAATGGCCTGCTCCAGTGAAAAGGAACCACTTCGCCTGCGAGTCAGGCATTTCAAGTGACCCGCCGTTCCAAGAGCCACGGCCACATCGTCGGCCAGAACACGTGCATAGGTTCCACGCGAACAGTTCCACAGAACTCTTATCTCGTCGTTCGTTACCGAAAGCAGGTCGGCAGCGAATATCTTGATGAGACGCGGCTCCACCTTCACACGCTGGCCCCGCCGGGCATACTCGTAGAGCCTCTTTCCATCGACCTTTACTGCCGAAAAGGGATGCGGAACCTGAAGCCGCTCGCCAATGAAACCGTTGAGCACTTCCTGTACTCTGTCTGGTTCCAGTTCGGGGACTGGTTCTGTGCGGGTCACCCGCCCCGTGGGATCGCCCGTTTCAGTGGCGGTGCCCATCTTGATGGTTGCATCGTAGATTTTTTCTTCCTCGTCCAGGTAGCGAATCAGCCTGGTGGCGGCTCCTATGGCCAGCGGCAGCACGCCAGTGGCGAAGGGGTCCAGAGTGCCGGTATGCCCCACCTTGCGCACACCCGTCACCGCCCGTACGATGGCAACAACATCGTGGCTCGTGAGATCCGGTGGCTTGTCGACCACGAGAAAAACTGGTTCCAAAGTCATTCTTCGTTCAGCTCCCCCGACTCCATCCGCTGGAGGAGTGCGGTCATGCTGATGGCCTTGTCCAGGTCATCGTCGATCATGAACTGCAAATCCGGCACATGGCGCAGACGCAGGCCGCGGCCGAGATTGCGGCGCAGGTAGCCCCTGGCCTTTTCCAGAGCTGCCACGATCTGCTCCCTGTCCCCCCGACCACCCATGGGGGCCACCATTACCCTGGCAGCCCGGAGATCGGCAGTCATCCAGACGGAGGTAATGGATATCGCCATCAACCTGGGGTCGGAGATCTCCTCACGAAAAATTCGAGCCAGCTCTCCATGTACCAGCTCGGCTACCCTCCTGGGCCTGTTGTGAGACATGGCTGCTCCAGGTTGAAAGTGGCACCAGCAGCAGGTGCCAGCTCTGCGAATTGTCGATGATGGACCTGCGATGCAACCCCATGGACCGCGGCGCAGAACGGGCCGAAGCCTTGGGCAGAGGTTGACGATACTCAATCACCCTGGCGCTGATGAGTGGCCAGCCTTTCCGACGGAAGCCCGGTCCTCAATACCGGGACAGGTCCAGCCCCACTTCAGAAGCATAACGTGCGAGACCCTTCTTCCGAATGGTTCGAAGAGCCCTTGTGGACAGCTTCAATTTTACCCAACGTTGCTCGTCTTCCAACCATAGCCTGCGCGTGTGGACGTTTGGACGCTGCTGCTTCCTGGTCTTGATGTGGGAGTGTGAGACTTTGTTGGCCATGTTGGGGCGTTTGCCGGTTAAAATGCACTTGCGAGCCATTTTTGTCCTCTGTCAGTTCGGGGGGTGGCTTGGTCGCGAAACCCGTTCAGCCTGCTTCGCACCACCCCGGGAACCGTGTTTTCCAGGCGCCAGGTGTGGCGTTTGGGCAGGTACGCCCGTTGGGCTCTTCAGATGGTCCCTGCTCCAGAGCCATCGCCATCCGCACGATGAAACGGGAAATAACATCCAGTGGCCGACTCGTAGACTTCAACCGGCGCTTGCTAGCATGATTCTGGGCAGTCGGCAAGGCCCCTCACCCCGTGCTCGGAAGAAAAAGATGCATCCTGGGCGCACAACAGCCGCAAAATCCCGGCAACGAGCCGCCAATGAGCTGGGTTCCGGGAAGAACCACGACACGATCCACCAACGGCAACGCGACATCCCGACCATTGTGGCAGCAGACACCCGCCATTCAGAAGGCTTTCAACCCCGTGGTGCCAGCGCGATACCCACCTCGACGTTTTGATCCACCTCGATGATCCCGCGACTGGGTGGGGTCGCTTCGTCGGAACCTCCGGGGGGATCCCTGGCAGGAGGCTTTTCAGGAATCCTTATGCGAAGCGGAATGCTGGCAGAATCTGGGTTGCGATGCTGGTTCTGCCGGATCCTTTCTATGATGTAGGCATCGAGCATGTAACCCCTCCGGATGCCCAGGCACCTGGACTCTATCTATAAGTATAGCACCGGTTTTCCCAGGGGCAACTCCACAAGGTAGGCTGGCTGCTCATGTTGAAGGCACAACAACCGGATGGGAACCGCCAAGGTCTGAATCGGCAACCCGGCCCTGTGCAGAATCATTCTTCCAACGGTTCGTTCAAGGCTTCTTTCATCAGGCGGAGTTCCCTGGCGGGAACACCACGCTTCCTGGCAAGCTCCAGCGCTCTGTGGGCAAGCTGCTCGTACATGGCCAACAGCTCCGGCCTGGCATGGGAAATGGCAAAGCGATGATCCTGCACGGCATCGGCATCAGCGCGTGCATACGGCCCGGTCAAAGCGTTGACCGGGCCGCTTTCCGCCACGTTGACCAATGCGCCGGATACCAGCGGATACAACAGGCGAACCGCATCGTCGGACTGGACACCGATGCACTCCAGAAGACCCGCGGCGTCTGCCAGTAGAGCCACCGATAGATTCCCGGCCATCACGCATGCCGCATGGTACAGACGCCTGTCTCCTGGAACCGGTACCGGCTCCATGCCAAGTGACCGGGCCAGAGACCCGGCAATGCTGACGGCTTCGGGATCTCCCGCAACCGCCGCGGGAACACCCGCCAACCGTGGAACCACCAACTCCGGACCTGGAAACGACATCAGTGGATGCAGGCTTCCCGCGGGGCTGTGAGGCCTAAGGACTTCATGCTCCAGGCGAGCGCTGGCATGCAGGACGATGCTCCCCGATGGCACCAGGGAAGCCACACTCTTCACCGAAGTGTCGGATACGGTGATCCAGGTCAAGTCCGCAGATGGCACCGACTGACCACGACTCCATGTCACTACTTCGTGGCCAGCATCTCTCAGAAGAGGGACCATGGTGCGCCCAAACCGCCCCAAT
Organism: Myxococcota bacterium; assembly: GCA_024276675.1. GTDB lineage: Bacteria > Myxococcota_A > UBA796 > UBA796 > JAFGLY01 > JAJRWT01. The sequence continues at coordinate 72,344 of JAJRWT010000102.1, forward strand.
CCCATTACGAGGACTCTCATCCAGGCTCCCCGCTACGTTCACCTACCTCTGCCCGTGGCGATGAATTCATCTTCAAACAGATCCGACCATCCATTACTTCAACTTGAAAGGTTTCCAACGAAAGCCTCGTATCCACCTTGCACGCGCCATCTCTCAAGTCATAGGTCCAACCGTGATGGGGGCAGGATATGGTGTGCCCTTCAAGAGTACCCTCGGCCAGCGGACCATTTGCATGCAGGCAGGTGTTGGATAGCGCGTGGACCTTGCCATCGACATCGGCCAGGAGCAAGGACCTGCCGTCAAGGAAGATCTCCCTGGTCTGTCCGGGGCGCAGCGCGCTACGTTCCAGTACCACTCTATACCCCCGGGGAATGGTCGTGTCAGGGCCCTGCCCTGGTATGGTGGACGGCGCGGCGTTGCAGCCAGGTGGACCACGGGAACCATTCTGTGATCTGCCAGCACCGGGTCGCGGGCAGATGGCAGACCGCAGCGTAGTAACAGCGCCCTTGACGAGGGATACAAGACGGGAACGAACGCCGTCCGGTCTGCCCAGAATCAAGGTCTTGAGAATACTCATGTGACCCTCCGGCAATTTGCTGTCTGGGGTTGGGGCTCACCAAGAATACCCGTATCCGGACACCGCCCCAATCCCCCCGGTATCAACACACATCGCCGACGCATACACGATATACCGCGTCTATCGTGCCTTGCCAGTTTCCACCGTGAACGGTGAATCCAGCGGAAGGCCCTCCCGAAAAACACCTGTGGGGTGGGTTCCCGGGTGCAGGCGGCAGGACGGAACATTTTCAGGCCAGCCTCGGAAGACGAAGCCGCTCCGCCGAATATATTGCCATGACACCACTGCCACGATCAAGAAACCATGGACCTTATCATGCTCAGAAACCGGATGAAACGTATCTTTTCGCGAGCAAACACCAAGCTTCGCGAGATCAATCGCAACCTTGGCGGCGACGGCACCGACTACAGCCCCCCACCGCCCGCCCGGGATGCCGTACAGATCCCGGACGATCAGATCCCCCCCCATCTCACCATCCAACCAGGCCGAGGCGATGCACCAGGCCCCAACCACAAGAGCGATGTGAGCATCTCCTGGGTATCAGCACAGATTGTCTCCGGGGTCGCACCTTTCCTCATCGACCTGCGCCCTCCATCGGAATACTCGCATGGTCACATCCCCGGGGCCATCTCCATGTACCAGATCTCGCCTGCTGATCACGGCGAGCGCCTGCCAGACAAGGAACTGCAGGTGGTGCTATACGATGAAGATGGTCTGGGCCCCAGCGAGCAGGAGGCCCAGCGCCTCCGAAAGGCCGGCTGGGCCAGATCTCGCAGATTGGTGGGCGGGTTCCAGGCATGGAGGAAGGCTGGAGAGCCCATCGACCAGCGGTCGAGTTGATAGAACCCGCCGGGAAAGCTCATGCCTACTGCGGAACGCAAGGCGCTACTGCACGGCCCTGGCCGACATCGCGCAAGTTCCCATACTCCCAACCTCCCCACAAATGGGGGGAGGAGCTTCGGCGTATTACAATACGCCTTCGCCGCGCAATATCGGCCGGAGCCCGTCTCGCTGCGCGCCTGGCGTCCCTCGCCACGGTATGAGCGGGCTGCCGTCGGCAGCCTTTTTCCCGACGACTTATATGCCTCGAAGAAATCGGACACAATCATGCCCCCTGACCAGTGGAATCCATGAAACGTATATTCGCTTCGGCCACGACCTTGCTGTGCCTCGGCCAGTTCTTCCTGGCAACCCACAGGGCTATGGCGGACAGCCCCACTTTATCGACGGAGTCCATCAACTCCGTTTCAGAGCCTCTTTCGATGGAGAGTGCCCCCGCACCCAGCCCCGAAAACCCATGGGTGGCAATATCCTGGAGAGACGGTTCGAGCCTTCTTCCAGCAGTACTCGACTTCGATCCCGTCTCTCCCCTCCCCACAGGCATCGATCCCCTCTCGATGGCCATAGAACAACGTCTCGGTGGTCGCCCATCCGATGCAGCGCGCATCCTGTCCGACTGGTTCGCCGGCAGACTGGATGGACTTCATCCACTGGGCAGCTACCGGTACAAGCTTCGGGGCAGGTTCCTGCTTGGCTGGCTCTACAAGGGCATGGGCATGGAAAACCTGGCATCCGAAAACTTCACGAAGGCTCGCCTCTCCGTCGATTCCCTGGCCGAGTACGCCGCATGGTACGAAGCCAGGGCCGACTTCCTGCGAGGCAGGCACCAGGTTGCTGCCCGTGAGTGCAGGCACTACCGTCAGGAATGGCCGGAAGGCAGGTTCAGCATGGACTGCCTCCTGCTCATGGGCGAAGCCTACACGGCATCGGGATACCGCGATCCCGCCATCCTGGCTTTCCAGGAGTACATCCAACGGTACCCCGAGCATCCGGATCAAGAACTCGCTCGCCTGGGGATGGCAAGGGCAACGGCCAACCGCAACGTCGAGGCAGGCCTGCGACAGCTCTCCGCCATATCCCTCAACTACAGCTACCCCACCACCAGGACCGCCGCCCTGATTGCAATCGAAGAACTCTCTGGGCAAGACATGAAGTCGGTCCAACCCGAAAACACCCAGGAGCGTATTCAGCTCGCATCGTCAGCGCTTCGAGCAAAGCAGACCCACCTGGCCTGGGAACTCTTCCGACAAATCCGCCAGGCATCATTTTCCGACCCCGGCCTGACGGACTGGGTCGAGTCCAACCTGTCCAGGTTCCGATGGAGGACCCGCCAATACCCGGAGCTGGTGAGCAGCCTGATACGTGAGTACGAGTCCGCCCCGGACGGCGAAACCTGTTGGCAGATTAACCGTGCCCTGGCACGCGGAGGCTACTGGGCCGACGCCGCCAAATGGGGCGAGCGCGGTCTGCATGAACATTCCAGCCACCGGCGTTGGAGGCATGCCCACGAAAACGTTGCCTTGGCACTGACCAATTCAGGACAGTACACACAAGCAGCAGCGATGTGGGACCGGCTGGGTAGAACCGGTGGCAACCTGGGTGGGCGGGCACGATGGATGGCAGCGTATACAACCTTCAAGGCGGGAAACCTGGATGAAGCCGACAAGCGCCTCCGAGAAGTCATCGCCAGTGATTCCCGCCGCGCCACCAGAGCCAGCTACTACCGCGCAAGGCTGCTTTCGGCCAGCGGAGACCCGGAGGCGGCCAGCAGGGCCTACGCGGGGCTCCTGGCCGCCGAGCCAAACGACTGGTACTCCATGCTTGCCAGAGCCCGGTTGGGCCTCTCATCCGGCAATTCCCACGAAAGGACAGGGTTCTGGCCAGCTCCCATTCCGCCCGACCCAAGCCCTCCAGAGCCCACTCCCATCAAGCCCGTCCATACGCTGGCTGATCCCAGGGCCTCCCACCTGCTCCCGGCAAAGCCATCATCCTCCTTCAACTGGGCCTTCCTGCGATGGATGCCCGGCGCGTCGACGGCAGCGCAACTGACACGGGAGCCAGAGGGCCATGGATCTCCAACCGCCCCAACTCCACCTTCGTGGGGAGAAGAATCACTGGACGCCCCCCCGGAAACTGGCTCCAATCCCCTGCTCCCTCCCAACAGCTACGAACCGGGCCCCTACTTCGACCCAGCCTCCGCCAGGCCTGTGCTGGCCTCCTTCGTGGCTGCACATGCCTCAACCTGGAACCTTCTCCCCACCGCGCTGGCACTGGCGGATGCTGGAGTCTACGAACTGGCGTCCGAAATAATTGGCAGGGTCTACGAAGATGTCGAAGAAGCCCTCGCCAACAGCTCCGAACCCGCTTCCCACCGTGTCTACCTGCCACAATCAAGCTGGCGGCAGATCTTCCTCTACACCCACGATCACCACCACGGCTCACGTTTCTGCATGGGCATGGACAAGTACGCCTCCGACGACGAGTCCCGCCGCCAGGCCCTTCGCCTGGCCTACCCGGCGGCCTTCGCCCAGTACGTCTGGCCGGAAGCCCGCGCCAACGACCTCGACCCGCTCTTCACGACGGCCTTGATGCGCCAAGAAAGCCTCTACTGCCCGTGGGCGCTGTCCAGGACCGGGGCTCGTGGTGTCATGCAGATCATGCCCACCACCGGCGCGCTCATCGCAAATGATCTCGGCCTGCTCTCCTTTTCCACAAGAAGCCTCGAAAATCCCATTATAAACATACAATACGGCTCCTGGTACCTGGGCAGGCTCATGAAACGCTTCCATGGCTCGCTGCCCATGGCCGCTGCGGCCTACAACGCAGGGCCCCACAACGTCCATGCCTGGTTCCGTGATCTCTACAGCACCCTGGAGATCGACGACCTGGTGGAACAGATACCCGTGGATGAAACTCGCAATTACGTCCGCCGGGTGATGGCTTTCTACGCCAGGTACGTGAGTATCTACGCAGCTCCGGGCAGTTTCGTGAACGTGGACCTCAGGGTTGAAGGCGACGATCCCACCGTAATAGACTATTGAGTCCCTCCTGGGGCCTGCAGAGACATCACCATCGGAAGAACAAGCCCTCGCACACAATTGGACAGGGGTTCAAGGATTATACATCACAGACTCACAATGCTCATGGGCCTGGCCGGCCTGGTGGCCATCGCCTGGACAGATGGCAACGACCACCTCCCTTCCCAGGCGGACCCCATTCCCGTGGCCACTCCATTGCCAGAAAGCCCGGCCCCGGGGCGGCTCTTTGCGTCGGGGCTTCCACTGGCTCCCATGGAGCCTCCCATGGGCCTGTCCAGTATCTCTTCCCAGGCTTGCAACGCTTGCCACTATTCCATCCACGACGAGTGGGCCTCCAGCGCCCACGCCTCATCATGGAAATCACCGCGTGTTATGAAGGCTGCCAGGGACGCTGGCGATCCCACGGCATGCAAGGCTTGCCATCTTCCGCTACAAAACCAGCATTCCAGCTTGACAAAGAGTTATCAGACCGAAAAACTCTCCATGCCCGTACTCTCTCCCAACCCTTCCTGGGATCCCACCCTGCAGGTTGAAGGAGTCACTTGCGCAGCATGTCACATTAGAGATGGCGTAGTTCTCGGCCCAAGGGCCACTGCAGCCGCCCCCCATCCTGTACGCCAGAGCGACGACATCGGGTCGCCCATGTCTTGCTCACCCTGCCATCAATTGAGCATCACAGGAACTGAAGCACCCTACTACGACACATACGGCGAATGGCGCAGGTCAGCCTACCGCGAAGCTGGAATAGGCTGCAAGGACTGCCATATGCCCCTACGTTCGTCCATGATCACCGCATCTCGTTTTGCGAGCCACCGGAGCCACCTCGTCACGGCGGATGTGTCCAGAGCCTTGAGCCTGCTCATGTCCCTGGACAGCCCGCGATTGACCAGGGGAGAAGCCTTTGGCGGATCACTGTTGCTTCAAAACACGGGGGCGGGCCACTACTTTCCCACTGGTTCGCCCCTCGGAACCATTACCCTGCAGATGGCCGCATACCAGGGCGACACCCCCCGGAGCGCACCATTCACCTACAGGTTGGGCTGGCCAACAGCCGAAGAAAACGGCACAGGGCCGCTACCAGACACTCGCATTCCTCCAGGAGGGCAGGTGGAAGTCTCCTTTACGATCACGGTTCCTCAGAAGTCTCCTGCCGGTGATGCCGAGCTACGGGTTATCCTGGTTCGCAGCGGTTCCGAAGAAGTGCTTCTGACCCGAAACTATCCCATCACCATCCAATAGCAGCCTGACATGGGCAGCCTGCCCTGCCACCATCCCACAACAGAACCTACCACCTGCACCGGGAGCCACCATGACTGTCTTCTTCTCGCGTACAGATATCGGCTGCAGACGAAAGCACAATGAAGATGCCTTCCTATGCGACGCCGAAAACGGTGTTTTCCTGGTGGCCGACGGTGTCGGAGGGCGCGCCGCCGGCGAAGTGGCTGCGGCACTGACCGTTGAAACCTTCCGCCAGGCAGCCCCCCTCCTGCGCGACACTGTAGATGCCTACACCAAGGCTCCCAGCCGCAAGACCCTGAACCTGGTACTCGAAACCCTGGACGACACCAGCCAACAAGCCAGTCGCCAGGTCTACGAAGCTGCCAACCGCCAGAACCACCGCGGAATGACGACCACGCTGGTGGCCGTGCTTGTGGGGGGCGGCACAGCTTTCGTCGCCCATGTGGGCGATTCAAGGGCCTATCTCATCAGGAATGGTAGCATTCGCCAACTCACCGAGGATCACTCGATGGTGAACGAGCTGGTGCGAAGCAACCAGATGTCTCGCGAGGACGCCGTCAAGAGCAGGTACCGCAACGTGATCACCCGTGCCATCGGGCTCCACCCGACCGTGCAACCGGATCTACTCACGGTCGAGATCCTCCCCGGAGACCGACTGATGCTGAATTCCGACGGTCTCAGCGACGTACTGCCCGAAGATCTTCTCTGCCGCCTGGGCAGCCTCCCCGACATGGAAGAAGCCTCCGACGCCCTGCTGGACGAAACCCTCAACAGGGGCGCTCCCGACAACGTCACCCTGGTGCTGCTGCAACCCGAGGCCAACCCACAGGCCGAGGCGGCCATCGCCAGAGCACGCATCATGGAGCGCCTGTTCCTGTTCAAGGACCTTCCGTTCCACGCCAGGTTACGAGTCAGCAGAATCTGTGACGAAGTATTCTTTACTCCCAACCAGGACATCGTCACGCAGTCCGAGGCCGGAAAGACCATGTACGTCGTGGTTCAGGGCGAGGTATCCGTGTCGGTGGACGGCGTCGAGTTGGCCAGGCTTGGGCCAGGGCAGCACTTCGGCGAGATCGCCCTGGCGGATCAGAAACCACGTTCTGCGACCGTAACGGGCCAGAGCTTTGGGAGCCTGCTCACCATCCGGCAAGATCATCTGCTGGGCTTCTGCAACCGAGAACCAGTGCTGGGGAACCAGTTGCTCTGGAAGCTGCTTCGTACCCTGGGAGAACGACTGCGGGAGACCAACGCCAAGCTGGCGAGCACCGACTGGTAGCCGGCCCGCCAGCCAGAAACCCTCCCCGGATTCCATCATCCCCCTGACCACACCCTCTTGTCGAAAGCGCCGCACATGAAACGACACCAACGCCGCGGCCTCCCGTCCACCCCGCCGGTCCTGCCACCATTGGCAGCATTGTTGGCATTTTCTGGCATCATGGGCACATCGTGCGCTGATACCGTTCAATACACCATGGGAACCGGTGCCGTCTACAACACGAGCTGCGCCGCCAGGATGGCGGTGGACGGCGACACCTACTTCGCTCTCTGCGATCCCCCGATTTGTAGCGAAGGGTTCAAATCCGTCGGAATCAGCCATTTGGCCGTGGCCCTGGATCCAGGGACCAAGGTCATCGGCAACGCCCAGCGAATCTGCGTCCAGGACATGAGCCAGTTGGCATCATCCGGCAACATCGTGGTCGATGGCAAGTCGTTGAGCGAGTGACCGTTCCCCCGGACCGTCGAAAAACCAACACCCGCTGCACTATGTCGCGCAAGGGCCGGCGCAACAGCGGCTGGCACTCAGTGGCAGACATGAGCTTTCCCGGCGGCTCCCAGGGAACCGAAGGTTGGCGTCCTGCAAGTCAAGGCTTGCCGGGGGCCCCGGGGGGCTGCCTGCCCGCTTCTTGCGAGGCTGAAGAGCCATGACGCACGGCGTTGGCGACCTTCCGAGGCATCCACTCCAGCACTCGGGCCAGGGGCTTTTCCAGGACCACACCAGCCGCTCTTTCGTGCCCCCCTCCCCCCGGATCCAGGGATCTGGCCACCAGGGCCACGTTCACCTTGCCCCGGGAACGCAGCGAGAGCTTGACCTGCCGCGGCTTCCGTTCCACAGCCAGGATTGCCACTTCCACTCCCGAGGTGTATACCAGCATGTCCACGATACCAACGGTGTCTTCCAACTCGGCACCAGCACTCTCCAGGAGATCCATGGTTACCGCAGCGATGAGGACCGTTCCTTGTTCGTGGAAACTTGCCCCTGCCAGCACGTTGCCCAGGAGTTTGATCCCTCCGGGGCTACGTTCCATCAAGACTCGCACGTGCAAACGGGAATGGTCGATGCCGGCCCGTAGAAGGCGGGCTGCCAGGAGGTGGGTTCGGGCAGAGGTGTTTGAGTGCAGGAAACCGCCCGTATCAAAGACCATGCCCACGTAGAGAAGGCTCGCGGTGTCCAGGTCCAGCTCAACCCCCCACCGCGCCATCAACCCGCCGATGATCTCACAGGTGCTGGCTGCTCCAGGATCCAGCAGGGCCAGATCGTAGCCGTCCGCCCTGGAGGAATAGTGGTGGTCCACTATGACCCTGGTTGTAGCCGCCTGGAACACCGGAGCAAGATGCGGGCTCAGCCGACGCTGATCACCATCCACGATGATACCGAGATCGAACGGGCCCTGGATGAGATGGTCTTCCACCATGGCAGAGATGCCGGGCAGGTTGGAATAGCGACGATCAGGTCTTCCCGCCACCAGAACCTTTGCGTTCGACACCTTCTGGATCATCGAGGATAGGGCCAGGCAGCTCCCTATGCTGTCACCATCGGAATCCGATGGTCCCGTGAGCAGAATCCTGCCGGCCCGTCTGACCAGGTCCAGGAGTTCATCAACTGGCATCGCTGTTGTCATGCTCGGGTGTTCTATCGCTGGAAGTCACTCTGTTCCTCCGGGTCCGTTTTACACGGCCAGGAGCCGGCCGAGGAGCGTTCTCGGGAAAAGGCGACAGCTTAACGCATTTCATCCTTTTCGTCCCAGTCAATCCAACAGATCTCCGCAACCCGGCCCATGCTTCCATCGAAACCGCCTCCAGTCACATGGCAGTTGCTGGAGAGGACGCTGTCACATTGGACGTAGGCAGGTGGTGCAGATAGAATGTCTTCCTCTGGCGAGCCACCTGGCCCGCCCGAGCCACAACAAACGGATCGGCTCCAACCATCCTGTTCCCACAAATCGGTGCATCCACCCGTCGAACACGACAATCCACAGATACCAGCAGAGAACGCGACCAGGAATCCGCAGACCGATGCAGCCACGGAGCAGAGCCAGCATACCAGACCTCACCGTGGGGTGTGGACGAGCCAGGTCGTGAACGGAGAACAACCCTTGACCGAAAAACCACCCTTGACCGAAACCAATCCAGACAAGAAAAGCCAGGATCAATCGCACCATCTCCCAACGGGTACACCATCATCGCCCCCTTCTTCCACCGACGCCAACCCGGCGCCGCCCCCGGACACACAGGAGTTCGCAACCGAAGCCAACGGCTCATCGGATTACATCTCCAACCGAACCTTCAAAGATTTTCCCATCAGCGCGGAGCTGGTCCGTGGAATCGAGAAACACGGCTACAAAGTAGCTACACCAGTCCAGGTGGCAGCCATCGAGCCGGGGCTGGCGGGCCGGGATCTCGTCGTCCGGGCCAAGACCGGCACCGGAAAGACAGCCGCATTCGGCATTCCTATTCTGGACAGGATCCAACAGGGAGCCCGCTTCCCCCAGGCCATCGTCTTGACACCCACCAGGGAACTCACAGTCCAGGTCGCCCAGGAGTGCGCATCTCTGGGTCGCTTCCTGGACATTCGCATCTGCACCCTCTACGGCGGTGTCCGAATCGGCCCACAGACGGACGCCCTCAAAAATGGTGTGGACATGATAGTCGGCACCCCGGGGCGCATCATCGACCACATCCGGCGAGGCAACCTGGACCTTTCGCGGTGCCACATGGCCTGCTTGGACGAAGCCGACGAAATGCTGTCAATGGGTTTCTTCGAGGACGTCACCACTATCCTCAAGAGGCTCGCACCCAAGCCCCAGGTATTCCTGTTCAGCGCCACCGTCTCGGAGAAGATCAGCAACCTGATCAGGCACTTTCTGCATGATCCGGTTTCCATGATCCTCTCCACTGATACAGACAAAGTGGAGGGCATCTCCCACATACTGTACGAAACGGATCCCTCCACACACAAGGTCAGGTCGCTCCTCGCCATCATCGGCCGAGAGCAACCGGGAAGCACCTTGATCTTCTGCAACACGCGGGAAGACACTTCAACCGTGGCATCCTTCCTGGATCGACAGGGCCTGGACGTGGAGATCATCTCAGGCGAGCTGCCCCAGAAAAAACGAGAAGAGGTTATGGCCCAGGTGAAAAGGGGCGAAGTCCAGTTTCTCGTGGCCACCGACGTGGCCGCCAGGGGCATCGACATCAGTGATCTCTCCCACGTCATAAACTACTCGTTACCGGAAGATCCCGCGGTCTACCTCCACAGGACAGGAAGAACCGGCAGGATCGGAAAGACCGGCATCGCCATCAGCCTGGCAGGTGGTACAGATCTCAACACCAGATCCACTCTTGAAAAGGACTACCAGGTCGTCTTCGAAACCCGGCAGTTGCCCACGCCGGAAGAGGTCACCCAGCTCATCCTCAAGCACCAGACCGCCCGTCTCAGAGATGCCATGAAAACCATGGCTTTCGAGGGTTATCTCAAGACCGTGAGAGCCCTCAGGGGAGCCCCTGACGGCGATATGCTTCTCGCGGTCGCCCTCCGGGCCTTTTTCCTCTGGGACCGGCAGCGCAAGGCCGACGCCGGCACATCTTCGTCATCACTGACTGCTCTGGACGAAAAGAAAAGGACCGACAACCAAAAACGCTCCCAGAGCCGCCGCCACAAGAAACCCTATCGTCGCCGTCGTCACAAACCATAGGAGCTGCCAGAGGATGGAAGCAAGACGGTGGCGAAAGCTCCCAAAAGAGCGCCGGGCGTGCTAAACAAGCCCCGTACACCAGTCCCGACAACAGGGGCTCCCATACCGGACTTCCTTCTGTCTGCTACGATCCAGGAGAACCCATGAAACGTCACCTGCTCCTTGTCTCCGTGATAGCTCTGCTGGGCTGGGGTCTATTATCCATCCTGGCGGCAACACCAGCAGCCGAAGCACAGGAAGACGACGAAGACGGAGGACTCTTCGGCATCGATATCGGAGAAATCAACCTGGACGACGAAAACCTGGACGAGATCCACACCTACGAGGGCACTGCGTCCCAGGCTTCGCCAAACTACAAGCCAGGCACCACTGTCACAATCACCCACACAAAGGGAACGATCACCGTTCGCTGCACAGATACGGATGGCCTTACCGCCAGGCTACAGTACACCCTGGAGGGCGACAACAAAGACAAGCTCAAGGCCTATGGCGATGCACTGGGAATATCCACCTGGGCCAGCAACTACAGCGCCTCGGTCAAGACCAGGGTGCCCGGGCTCTACTCAGGTGTGGATAGCGCCAAGCTGGCCCTCACCATAATGCTACCCACCAGGGCCAGCCTTGTGATCAATGGGAGCAACGACTGGATCCAGGTGACCGACTGCACCGGTACAATCAAGGCCAGCACAAGGCAAAACGGCATCTACGCAAGAGGGAACTTCAGCTCCTTCAACCTGTCGGCCAGCACCGGAAACGTGGAGCTGTCTCTTGCCCCCGAATCGGAAATCACTTCTTCGAGCCGCGCCACCGCCAGCGCCGGAGACATCACCATCTACTTGCCCCTTACCCAGTCTGCCAACTTGAGTGCTTCCGGCTCAGAGGTCTCCATCGCGCACCTGGTGAGCGGGACCAACACTCCCAGCAAGGTCACCGGTACCATCAACGACGGAGGTCCATCAATCACTCTGAGCGCCAAGGGCAGAATAGACATCAAGCCGCCGGAATAGCCCATCCCCCCCGGCACGGATCTCCTACAGCAGGTCTTCAAGGCGCCAGACCTTGTTCACCCGTATCACGGCTCCGGAGCCGGTGAGGCGGGCGTGGCATGCAAGACGCACCCCGGGATCATACTCGTTGCCCAGGACTTCTCGCAAGATGGCCCCTTCGGCTTCGCTGGCTTGCCGGAGATGTTCCGCTCCTGCCAACACCTGCACCTGACACTGACCACAGTGACCGTCTGGACAGGGGTTGTCAATGGGCGTCTCCAGCAACTGGGAGGCCATTGTGAGCGTGTATCCCGGTTCAGTCCGGACGACATGCTCAGTCCCATCGGGCAGGACAAAGGTCACATGGATTCTTTCCACGGGTCTTGTGCTCTGCCGCCTGTGGCGAACGAATCGCTTCAAACGTTTTCGAAGTTGGAATGGTGTCACGATGGATCCTTGGCTGGGTCGAGGTTTTGACTGGTGGCTCCGGGAGACGGGACTCCCCGCAGCTTTCCTTCCCGGACGGCCAATTCGTCCACGATGTACTGGAAGGCCTCGTCAACGGTATCGGAGATATGCAGCAGGTCCAGATCAGCAGGAGAGATGGTACCCCACTTCACCAACGCGTGCAGGTCCAGAATATCGTTCCAGTACTCGGCCCCGTACAACACCATGGGAAGGTCCTTGCCAAGTTTCCCGGTCTGCCGCAGGGTGAGGGTTTCCATCAACTCATCCAGTGTTCCGAAGCCTCCCGGGTATATCACCTGGGCCTTCGCATGGTAGAGAAACCAGTACTTTCGCATGAAAAAGTAGTGAAACTCGAACGCGAGTTCCGGCGAGACATACTGGTTTACTGTTTCTTCCGTCGGCACGGAGATGCCCAGCCCGATGCTCCTGCCCCCCTTGACATCTGCCGCTCCACGGTTGGCCGCTTCCATGATCCCCGGCCCCCCGCCAGAACAGATGACATAACCCGGTCCATGTGCTCGACTGGCACTCCATTGTGCCAGCTTCCTGGCAAGTTTCCGGGCGTCTTCGTAGTAACGGCCCATCTTCAGACGCTGCTCGGCGCGCGCCAAGGTGGATTCCAGGGATGCACGATGTTCTCCGGAGGCTGCCTGGAGTTCCATCTTCGCCAGGTCCCGCATCTCCCGCGCAGTCTCCACCGGAAGGACCCGTGCTGAACCGAAGAAGACGATGGTTCCACGGATGGAGCAGGCATCGAAACGTTGACGCGGTTCCTCGTACTCGCACAGCAGACGAATGGCACGAGCCGATGCACTTTTCAAGAAAGGAAGGTTTTCATAGGCTTTGACTGGATCCATGAAGTATCTCCGGTCGAGCCGCTGGAAACCCTGGACAGTCCGTAGCGGGAGGGAATACTGGCTCCTGCCACGGACAGGGGAATCCAAACCACTCTTTGAGCGCCCTATTAAGGCCCATATGGGCCCTGGCAAGCAAAGCGATTTTTTTTTTGAATGTACCGTTGCATCAGAACGTCGACCGGGTGTCGAAAGAAAAACAATTCGGGGTACAGGCCATACGGCAAACAGCAAGACTCTATTCGAAACACAAGGAGGCGCCGCCAATGCGTGCAACCCTGCCCATTTTCATCACCACATCTCTCCTGGCCCTGCAGGCTTGCGTCATCTATGACGAAGACTGCAAGGGTTGTGAAGTAGATCCCAACGACAACTGCCCGGCAGGTGAGGGCTTCTGCGACGATGCCGATCCCAACGGGGACCCCTCCGGCACGAACGATACCGCCGAAATCACTGATACAGCCGATTCCGCCGCCGAAGCAGACACCGTGGACTATGGGTTCTACCTGCTGCCCTCCCAGGGTGAAGCGGGTGAGATCTTCATAGCTTCACTTCGGGCAGACGGAGAAGACACGCCCGATTTCGAAGCCATCACCGATCTCAGATTCTACGAAGGTGATATCGAAATCATCGCAAGCGATGCCCGCTCCTGGGAATACCTCCTCACCCTGAGCATCTCGCCTGATGCCGAACCAGGTCCCGTGGACCTGCTGGTGGAGTTCAAGGACGGAACGGCATCATGGGTCGAGTCCGTCTTCACCATCTACGAAGCCGGCAGCGGCCACAGTTCCGGCAGCAGCGACGACGGCTCCTACGATCCGTGCGAGTAGAAACCAGCACGTTCATAGGTCCGCATCGTGACTTCCGCGTATTCAGAGTGGGCATCGTGGCTCCATGGAGTGGAACCACGGTGCCCATTTTATGTCTCTATGTCTCGCTTCCCACCATTCGCTCGACATCGTCCACCGCCCTTGGGCACATGGATGAAAGCAGTTCGCATCCGTCGTTCGTGATGAGTATTTCGTCTTCGATTCTGATCCCCAGCCCACGAAAACCAGCGGGTATCTCCGGCCCGTCACCCAGGTACAGACCGGGCTCAAGGGCCAACACCATGCCGGGCTCAAGCAGGCGGCTCCTTCCATCCACGTGGTATGCGCCCAGGTCGTGAACATCCAGACCGATCCAGTGGGCGGTCATGTGCGGAAGAAACGACTCCAGGCGTGCAGATCCTGCCCGGTAGCCCGCGGAACCCCGTTGGAAAACAGGCCCAGCCAAAGCGGAAAGAGCCGACCGGCAGATGCCCAGATCCTTCAGACCCCGTTCGAGCCGTCCAACTATTGCATCGTGAAGATCCGCCAGACGAGCTCCCGGGACAGCGGAATCCATGCCTGCCTGCTGCGCCTCCAGGACTAGCCGGTACAGTTCTGCCTGCCGGGGAGTGAAGCGCCCGGATGCAGGGAAGGTCCTGCAAAGGTCGGAGGAGTAGCCTCCGTACTCACAGCCCGCGTCCACCAGGACCAGGTCCCCCGCTTCCACCGGTGAGTGGTTTTGCTGGTAATGGGGGATGAGGGTGTTACGCCCGGCAGCGACCACTGTTGGAAAAGCGGGGCCGGAAGCCCCCCTCTGCCGGAAGCCGGATTCCACGATGGCCTCGATGTGGTACTCCTTGATTCCTGGACGGGTACGCGCCATGGCACGCGCAATGGCGCGAGCTGTGATGGATGCCGAGGTTCGCAGCAGCAGGATCTCGCTGGAGTCCTTGATCTGGCGAAGACAGCCCATGATTCGGGAAATATCAACAAAGGTATCAGGAGCTTCCATTCCATTGCGTCGGGCCTGCGCTCTCGCCGCTCTCGATGCCGCGAAAAGCAGTTGGTCAATCTCGGGATCCACTCCCAGAGGGCAGTGTAGTACGGCTGCTCCCTGGAGCAGATCCGGCATGCGTTCTGCAAGTTCTGATATGGGCAGAACCAAATCGGCGCCGGCACCCCCGCAGCGCTGCCCCGAAGCCGAGCCGCATCCGTGTGCAGAGCCAATCTGGCTACTACTGCCGGAGCTGCAAAACAAGACGTATGGCTGCGCCGTCCCCGGGCGGAAAAGAGCGGCGGCGCCCGGAGACTCCCACCCGGTCAGGTAGAAGAAGTTGCTCTCCTGCCTGTAGCGATATGGCGTATCAAGGCTGCGATAACGAAGAGGAGCTGCTTGCAGGAATGCAAAACCACCCCCGAGAGCATGCATGAACCGCTCCCTGTGCGCCCTGAACAGGCCTTTGGGGAGGCTGACTTCATGAGGCTTCGACATCGCGCATACCGGGGATGGTGACTGCAAGAAGAGCGGTGGTCCTGGGTAGCCTGGGGCCCTGTTCCATCAGGGCCTGGGCTGCGGATCGACTGCGAAGCAAGGGGACCAATGCGAGAAAGAAGAGATCGGGCTCCGGCCCCCAACTGGCTGCCACCATTGGCACCACCGGACAGGCCGGGTTGGCGCCAAGAGCCCCCGCCGCGGCCTGAAGGGCCATGGACACGGCTCCAGCACTTAGCAGCGAAGCGACGGGCTCGGCTCTGCCCAACCGGGAGGCGGCGGTGACCAGGGCCTCCGCGTGCCCGGCCATGGCATGGTCGTGGCACACTCGCCCGAAGACCGGGCGTGATGAAGCGCGCAACAGGTGAACCAGGCCTGGAGGGGTCTCTGATGCCAAATGCCCCAGAGGGATCATCCAACCGGCGGCTGGGTGCCTGCTTGCAGCAGCATCCAGTACCTGGAGGCTGGTCCCTGCATCCAGTACTATCAACCTTCGGTAGAGACCCGAGGGACCCAACTGTGCCTCCAGATCGTCCAGGACGCACAGTGCCCCCCGCACGGCACTGGCGCCTCCAGGCGCCCTGGGCCCGGTGGTAAGCTCCACGAGAGCCAGCGGATCCTTGCGGGCAAGGGCTTTGAAGAATGGGCCAAGGTTCCACCCACGTCTACCGGCGCTGGCCACGAAACGGAAGAGAAACGGGAGATCTCTGCGGGGTTCCAGTCTGTCGAGATCGCCTTCCAGGAGAGACCTGCCCAGGGGCCCGGAACAAATGGTGTCGGGGGAAGATTGCGGAGTCGCAGGTTCCAGCTCTCCTGACGCTCCCGATCCTGGCTCGGCAGAGGCTCGTCGAGTGTGCGGGCTGAAACCGGGAACCACCTGGATCTGGTCTCCTCGCAATCCAAAGGCGGATTCCCAGCCTTGTCGGGGCAGGGGCATAGCCGCCGCTCGCGGCACGCCCAGCAACGGCCCCACGTCGTCTGGGGGATTCAGGACCTTGGGTGGTTCCGAAGGTATTCCCGCGGTCTCGAACACGGGATGTGCCCTTGGAAGAAACCTTTCGAGTTGGCCATCCTCAACCCTGTAGAGATCTTCCAGCCCACTGGCGGCGACCGTGTATCCATGGGAATCGCGGGCCACCATCAAGAGGGCAACGTCATCCCCGCGGGAAGGCCCCAGGGAACTCGGATCCAGGCTGGATAGCGAAGCCCAGGCGTTCCTTAGCAGGTCGAAACGGGTGCGCCCGTCGAGTTGGAGCAGCACCTGGAACAACTCGCCGGTGGTATGCCATGCGTCCACGGGATCTGAACCCATGTCTACTGCTGCCGCTATGTGGATTGTACTCTGGCCTCTGTCCAGTGTCAGCCTTATATGCCCGCTTAACGGATACCTTCCCGGTGCGCCCAACAGCAGTGCTCCCGGCCTTGATGAAGCATCGCCCACGATGAACTCCCGCGTGTGTTCATGGAGTAAAGTTATCCTCGTCATACCTTTCCTGGTCTAATCGGGCAGGACACAGACACAAAGCTCCTCGGTCCACCATTTCCGGATGGGAACTGACAAGCCGCTCCTGGCGGTAGGCCCCGAATGCCCGATTGTTCTGTAATACCTGAGGGTATCCAGGAAGACCCGAAACCCGTGAAGCGCGTCCAGGCCTCCGGTGATATCAGGCCTGATATTCCAAACTCCACGGAGACAACCATGCCCCACCCAGCGTCATGGCTGATGGCACTACTTCTGTTCCTGGCGGCCCCGCCGAGCCTGGCTGCCAACACGTCATGCAACAGTCCCAGAGAAGCCACGGCGTCTCTACTGGACTGGCTCCACCCAGACAACTACGACCCGGTGGCGGCATCCAGTTGCTTTGATCTGGGCACTTCAAAACAGACCAGCGGCCCCAAGGTGGCCGTCCAGTTGAAGCAGATCCTGGATGCCCGTGGGCTGTTCATCCCCACCGATGAACTACCCGGTGATCCCGACTACGTGGACAAGCAGGGCAGGCACCGCTTCGTGCTCGTGGACAGCCTTCCAGCGATATACCTGGAAAAGTCCGGCGATAATTGGCTTTTCAGTAATGAGTCCGTGCAGCTCACACCCGAGCTGTACAAAGAAACCTTCTCGGGGCTCTCCCTGGCTTTCCAGGAGTTGCTGCCTGCCATCTTCTTCCACAAACTGGCAGGGGTCCACTACTGGCAGATGCTCTACTTCATTCTCCTCCTGTTGGTGTCCTGGAGCGCGGGCAGGCTCCTCCACATGCTCCTTTCGGGAAGGGTTCTCGACCTGGCTAGAAGGGCGGGCATTCCCCTGGATGCCGCCATCTACAACCGCATGCGTGGCCCAATAACCCTCGCAGCCGCCAGCGGCGTCTTCTACTGGGGGATTCCGGACCTTCAACTGGGGGTGCGCTCCACGAGGGCTCTGCTCTTCATCGCCCAGGTGACCCTGTCCTTCGCCGTGGTAGCCGTGGCCTACCGCCTGGTGGGGGTGGCCGAGCGGGTTTTTGGAAGGCGAGCCAGGATCACCGAGGGCAAACTGGACGACCAGTTGGTTCCCCTCGTGGCCCGCATCGCAAAGCTCGTCGTGGTGCTCCTGGGAGTGGTGTTTGTTCTCCAGAACCAGGGCGTGGATGTGGCGAGCCTCATCGCTGGCCTGGGTCTCGGTGGCTTGGCCTTCGCCCTGGCCGCCAAGGATACCGTCCAGAACTTGTTTGGCTCAATCGCGATATTCTTGGACAGACCATTCCAGATCGGTGACTGGGTGATCATCGGCAAGGACGTGGAAGGAGTGGTGGAAGAAGTGGGCCTGCGCACGACCCGCGTTCGCACCTTCGCCAAGTCGCTGGTGTCCGTTCCCAACGGAGAAGTGGCCAGCGCCACCGTCAACAACATGGGCCAGAGGCCCTACCGCCGAATCACCACGACCATAGGAGTCACCTACGACACTCCCCGAGCCAAGCTGGATGCCTACGTCGCTCGCCTCAACGAGATCATCCAGCAGCACCCCGAAACCTGGAAAGGCACAGTCGAGATTCACTTCAAAGATTTCGGCGCCAGTGCCCTGGAGATTATGGTCTACATCTTCCTGGATGCCCCGGACTGGCACAGAGAGTTGCAGATCCGGCACGAGATCTTCCTGTCATTCATGGAGGCCGCCGAACAACTGGGGATCAGCTTCGCCTTCCCATCCACCAGCCTGTACGTGGAAAAGCTACCACGGGACATGTTCCCACCTCGGTAGATCCCATGAAGGACCGGGGGCTCGCGCCTCCGGTCTCTTCACCTTGTAGTGGCGCGCCGGGCTTCAATCCGGCATGCGGATGTGCCCTGCCTTCATGAGGTCCTGGACCTCGGCTCTCGCTCTCTTGATGGCACTCTGCGCCATTTCGAAGAGTTGGTCGCTGCTGAACTCCAGTTGGGCGATGCCCTGCTCCATTGCCTTCATGGCAACGGCCACGGCTTCCCGGGGGAAGACTTCCCATTCATCCATGGAGGGGATGATGTAGTCTTCACGCAATCCCTTGTCAGCGGCGGTGGCGGCCAGCTCCAGCGACGCGGCAAGGCACATTTCGTCGGTGATGGTTGTTGCGCGGACATCGAGCGTCCCGCGAAAGATACCCGGGAAACCAAGAGAATTGTTTACCTGGTTTTCGAAGTCGGAGCGACCGGTGGCGACAACGCGGGCCCCCGCAGCCTTGGCCTCCCAGGGCCAGATTTCGGGGATGGGGTTGGCGCAGGTGAACACGATGGAGTCCTTGGCCATCTTGGCTACCCACTCGGGCTTGATGGTTCCAGGCCCCGGCTTTGACAGGGCGATCAGGGCGTCTGCGTTTTCCAACGCGATGGCGGCATCGCCGTGGATCTGCTGGGCATTGGTTCTTGTGCTCCAGTACCACTTGTTGGAATCCCCGCTGTCGCGTATGTCCGTGCGCTCCTTGTGGAGAATCCCCTTGGAGTCGACTATCAGAATGTTGTCGGGATCTGCGCCTGCCAGAACCAGTATCCGGCAGATGGCCAGATTGGAGGCTCCAGCACCGAAGAGCACGATGCGAGCCTTGCCCATTTTCTTGCCAACCAGCTTCAGGGCATTGATCATGCCCGCCACCGTGACCGCGGCAGTCCCCTGCTGATCGTCGTGCCAGACGGGGATGTGAGCTTCCTCGCGGAGTCGTTCCAGGATGTCGAAGCACTTGGGTTTTTCGATGTCTTCCAGGTTGACCCCCCCAAAACTGGGCTGTAGCCACTTCACGGCCTGGATGATCTCTTCCGCATTCTTGGTTCCCAGGCAGATTGGGAAGGCGTCCACTCCGCCCAGATACTTGAACAGAATGGCCTTTCCCTCCATCACTGGCATGGCTGCTTCAGGGCCGATGTCTCCAAGCCCCAGCACCCTGGTGCCATCGGATACGACTGCCACCATGTTGCCCTTGTTGGTGTGTTCGTAGACACGTTCAGGGTGCTTGTAGATGTCCATGCAGGGTGCGGCCACACCGGGGGTGTACCAGATGGCAAAATCATCCAGGTTGCGGATACAACACTTGGAAACGATCTCCACCTTGCCGGCGTAAAAGGGATGAAGGCGCATGGCATCCTTCGAGGGTTGCTGCGCCTTCCGCAGAAGCTCTTCAACACTGGGCTTTTTTTCAGCCATCTCCCATATCTCCACGGTTGTGGTCTCGAAGCGGGACCTGTTTTGCCCGGTTCACCGGATATCTTGCGTGACTATCAAGATCCCGCCAGGAAAAGGCGGACCAGGCAGGAGCGAGCAGCTTTCAAGCCAGGTGCGTCGGCGCAACCCACCGGTACAGCAGCGCTGTTCCAAGCGGTCGTGCGGGCGTGGCTGGCGAAGGAATGGGACGCTCCGATCATGGGAGCCTTGCCAGGCGGGAACTATCCAAGGAAGGCGCCCAGTATTCCTTCAAGGCCCCAAAAGCAAAGGAAAAAGCCGCTGTAGTTGGACCTGCGGCATGTTGCCGGTCGAAGCTGCCCCTACCAGGCTTTTATCGCTGTGGATCAGCAGGACAGAAGACTCCGCCGGCCGATGAAATCGCCGCGGCACGCTTCCAGATATCCATCGTGGAAGATCCTCCATCAACAGCGCGACCGGGTTCCTTCACGACGGACTCACCGATTCACACGGGATATAACCACTGCTGGACGCCCGCTCTCACCTGTTGCAATACTGAACGCCCCCCAGAACAACATGGATCCCGGAACCTTGCTGTCGGATCTCCCCCATCCGGCGCATGTTTTCGCCGGATGAGAAACAATGATCAGAACGGCTCTCTACCCATTTGCGATGCCCACGAACTTGTCGCGCACACGGAATCCACCACGTAACGCCTGTTGCCGCCGCGCAGGGCCCCGGGAGCCGTCGGGAACACTCCTGCCTGCTTCCGAACAACAGGTGCCGCGGCGCGAACCGGTCGGCTGCCTTCTCCCCGACGCCTTCCTGGTGATATCCCACCCGTGGACCAATTCCAGCGCGCCTTCGACACCCGCTATCCACCGGAGCCATCTTCGTTGCGCTTCCAGAGCCCCTCGCCACGCTTCGGTCCATAGGAACGATCCCCACTCCCCCAGGGCGCGCACACACCATCCGCGACAGTCTCGTGCCACATTCCATCGCTGGCTGCCGGTGGTTGCAACTGTTCTCGTGTCTTGTGCCTGCAGCTCCCAAGACACGGGCAGCACCGCTTCCATCGACAGCGCTGCTCCCGATATCGCCGGGTTGGCCTTCACCACCTTCACACCATGGGCCACCCCTATACAGGACTACATCGAGACCAACACAGAGATACTTGGCGACGACAGTTTCCTCAAGGCCATCTACGACCTGGCAGTCTACCAGGACCGCATGTACCTGGGCTACGGTGATGCCAATGAAAACCTCGGCAGGAATACGCCCATCGAGCTACGCTACTGGTACGAAGCGGAGCCAGGGGCGCTGGAGACCGACTTCACCGTGGACGAGGAGCAGGTGGGTCGCTACAGGGTTTCCGATGATCTGATGATGGTGCCTGGCGAAGACGCCACCGAAGACGACCTCATGGGCAACGCCTACACCCTGCCCCTGGGTGGCTCTTGGTTCAAGAGCCGTACCCTGGAATATGCCTGGCATGTCCATGATATAGCCCGAATGGGCGAAACTCTGTATGCCTGCGGGAGCGGCGGTACACTGGACGACTACGAAAACAGCACGGTAAACGCCTTCCTGTACCGCAGCGACGACATGGGAGAAACGTTCAGCATACAGGTACAGTTGGAACATCCGGATCCGCCGGGAGATCATCGATTCACGAACCTGTTGGCCCTGGACCAGGGCTTGATGGTATTCGGTTACTACTACAAGATGGACTCCATCACCGGCAACACGGAGTACTGGGGTTTTCCCGCCTATCGCCTGGTATAGGGATCTCTTGAGGACATCCCGGAACTTGCCGCTTTCTACGTGACTGACACGGCCTTGCTCTCAGCGGAGCTGGGGCTCATCATGGGCGTATCGGTTTCAACCACGCTCCGCTGGCAGACGCTGCTCGTCACGCAGACCGACATCCAGCCAACGGAGGCCATGGAGGGGATGACTCCGCTGCACGCCCAGGATCTGGAGGATGGACGCACTCTACTGCTCATGCTCGATGGCGACGAGTACCCCACCGACAGCGAAGGTCCCTGGACCGTGATAGCAGGGCTCACCAGCGACGGTACCGATTTCACACAGCTCGTGACCCAGCAGTTGGACATCTTTCCGTATTCGCTGGCGTATTGGAAAGGCCATCTGTTCATGGGCATGGCCGACGGATCCGTGTGGGCCGCCGACGGCCAGTGAGCGGATCCCGCTCCGCCATACCCGTATGGGAAGTCGCGATGCCAGCGCTCTTTCTGCAAACCTGTCAACTACCGCATTGCCACCAGCAACAAGAGACTCCAATGAATCGAGTAGAAATGCATCCGGTACTGGAAGTACCTTCAGGGCGTCCCAGGGCGTGTTTCCATTTCGACGGCAAACCAATGGTGGGTGTCGATGGCGAAATGGTGTCCTCCGCGCTGGTGGCCAATGGAATCAGGACGTTTTCCATTCACAGGCGGGGAAGTTCCCCCCAGGGAATATTCTGCGCCAACGGCCAGTGTTCGCAGTGTACAGTGGTGATCGACGGCCATCCCCGCAAATCCTGTGTGACGGCTCTCCGCGATGGGATGGATATCCGCACCCTTCGGCACCTGCCCCATCTCCCCCCCGATGACAGATCCTTCGGGGGCAGTAGAGTCGAGACCCGAACCTGCCAGGTTCTGGTGATAGGAGGCGGACCCTCGGGGCTCACGGCTTCCCTGGAGTTGGCCAGACTGGGCATCTCTGTCCTGCTGGTGGACGACAAAGATCATCTGGGTGGGAAACTGCTCCTTCAAACCCACAAGTTCTTCGGATCCATCGAAGACTGCCATGCCGGGACAAGGGGCATCGACATCGCCAGGATCCTCGAAAACGAGCTACGCACGCGGACGAAGGTCCAGGTTCTCACCAACGCATCCGTGGTGGGCATCTTCAAGGATCGCAAGGCCGGAGTACTCATCAACGGCGATTCCTACCTGCTGGTGGATTTCCAGGGGTTGATCCTGGCTTCTGGTGCCCGGGAACGCTCGTTGATCTTCCCGGGAAACGACCTGCCGGGCGTCTATGGAGCCGGCGCCTTCCAAACCCTGCTGAACCGCGACCTGGTGGCTCCGGCGAAACGCGTATTCATCGTGGGGAGCGGCAACGTTGGGCTAATCGCGGCCTACCACGCCTTGCAGGCGGGGATATGTGTCTCAGGCATAGCCGACATCCTTCCAGAGCCCTCGGGCTACAAGGTCCATGCCAGCAAGATCAAGAGAATGGGAGTTCCGATATACCTGGGCCACACGATCCTGTGTGCGGAAGGCGAAGGCAGGGTGGAACGAATCAGCATCGCGCAGGTGGACTCCGACTTCAACCCCTTGCTGGACACGGCGAAGACCTTCCTCGTGGATACTCTCCTCGTGGCGGTCGGCCTCACGCCGGCAGACGAGTTCCACGACACTGCTTCGGACTTTGGCTTCCCGGTGGTCAAGGCGGGTGATGCCGCCGAGATTGCAGAGGCATCGTCAGCCATGTTTGGTGGGCGCATGGCGGCTTTGCAGGTGGCTCGCCGCCTGGGTCTCTCCGTGGCCGAGGAGCCCAGTTTCCATGAAAAGATGGAAGTGCTGAGTGCCAGACCAGGACCGCTGCACAAGCTGCCAGCACCGGTCATTGGCGACGATTTCCAGCCTGTCATCCACTGCGACCAGGAAATCCCCTGCGACCCATGCACATCGGTCTGTCCCGTGCATGCCATCGAATTGGAGGGGTCAAATCGTAATATCCTGGATCTGCCGCGCTACCTCGGTGGTTGCACTGGTTGTGCCATGTGCATCGCCGTGTGCCCTGGCCTCGCCATTACTCTGGTTCGTAGGCTGGACCGACAAAAAGCGTTGGTGGTCCTGGCACACGAATACATCCCTACCTTCGCCCCTGGCGATGCCGTTCCACTGGTGAACCGGGAGGGTGCACTGCTTCAACATGGGACCGTGCAAAAAATCCGTAGAAACAAGAAGTACGGAACATGGCTCATCCATGTACAGGTTCCACTGGAAGACGCCGGGGCCATAGCTGGCATCAGGATTCAAGATCCCTCGCTGGTGGCGCCCACTCCCAGAGCAATACCAGATTTCATCCCGGAAAACGGTATCTTGTGCCGTTGCGAGCGAATAACCGTGGGCGAGGTTCTGGAACATATACGCAAGTTCCAGGTAGAGGACGCCAACGACCTCAAGCAAATCCGCGTGGGCATGGGTGCCTGCGGCGGCAAGACATGTTCAGTTCTTCTTCCAAGGGTCTTCGCCATGGCCGGCGTAGACTGGAGCCGGGTCACACGGGGCACCCTTCGGCCGCTTTCCGTGGAAGTACCCATGAAGGCCATCGCCAACGAAGACCAGCGACCGTGAACCCGGCGGCATTCCCTGGCCGGAGCCCATCTCTGCACGACGAAAGCACACAACCAAGGTATCACACCAATGCACGTACACGATGTGGTAGTCATGGGTGCCGGCAGCATCGGCCAACCCATCGCTCTGGAACTTGCCCTACGTGGGCTGAACGTGGCCATCATCGACCGGCTGTCCGCCCCTGGCCGGGGACAGAACAGAGCTGCCATCGGTGGCATGAGGGCCACTCATTCTGATCCCGCGAAGATCGAAATCTGCACCAGGTCACTCGACATCGTCAAGCGAATGGAATCAGAACATGGGCTACCGGTGGACTGGTTCCAGGGAGGCTATCTCTACCCAGCCTATGATCCGCACACGGAGCATGTCCTGAAGTCACTCCTCACGACCCAGCAGGAAGCCGGTCTGGATATCGCCTGGGTCGACGCGGAAACCATCTACGAGCTGGTCCCCGGAATAGTCCGCAACGGACTTCGGGGGGGAAACTACTCACCGGGAGACGGGTCCACCTCGCCACTGAAGCTCTCGCTCGCCTACTCTCTGCTCTGCCGAAGGGCCGGAGTCAGCTACCACATGGAGCGCGAGATCACTGGCTTTCGCCTGGCCGAGGACCGGATCGTGCGTATAGACACCAGCAGGGACTCGTTTTCCTGCGGGACCATCATCGACGCCACTGGAGCCGGAGCACGAACTATCGGTGCCATGTTGGGTCTCGACATCCCGGTTTTTCCAGAATCCCACGAGGCCGGTATCACTGAGCCCGCTCGGCGCTTCTTCCAACCCATGGTAGTGGACATCCGGCCCGGCCCCGACTCCGCCAACTACTATTTCTACCAGAACAAAGAAAACCAGGTGGTTTTCTGCCTTACTCCCGATCCAGCCATACCCGGCACGGACCAGGATTGCACTTCGGCCTTCCTGCCACAAGTGACCAGCAGGATGATGG
Source organism: Myxococcota bacterium (assembly GCA_024276675.1). Lineage (GTDB taxonomy): Bacteria > Myxococcota_A > UBA796 > UBA796 > JAFGLY01 > JAJRWT01. Next base: position 97,560 of record JAJRWT010000102.1, read on the forward strand.
GTATCTACCCTCGTCTGCGCAACCTACGCGTACGACGAACCTGGCGCGGACTGTACCCCATGACACCCGACGGCTTCCCCATCGTCGGCCCTGCGGGGTACCCCGAAAACCTGTGGCTGGCCGTAGGGATGTGCGGCCAGGGATTCATGTTGGGTCCGGGATTGGGCCAGATCATGGCAGATATTATCGCCGATGGCTCCACGGCCCACCAGGAAATCCTGGGGCAATTGAAGCTTCAACGTGACTTCAGCGGTGAAGAAAAACTCAAGTGAGCGGATGGCCCCGGCCTTATGGCCCAGCGGGGGGGGGTACCACGGAAGTAGCGTCTTCTTCACCGGGATTCCCGCGTGCAGAGGTAACGGGAAAGCTCATCTGGCCCGAATATCTTCCTGTCGTTGCCATCGATGTTGCCACCCACTCCTCCACGTGCCACGCCTGGTTCATGGCCGCCAGGAAGTCCCGGCTTACAGCGACCCCCATGATTCCTGAAAGCTCAGCTTGCAGGTCCTGTCGTTTGCCGTCCAGGAGAATTCTCATTCCCTGGTCCGACAGGTTGGCTTTGGTCTTGGTCAATCCAATGAGGTTGCAGCCGTACATGTAGTCAACCAACAAGCCCCGCAACTCCGCGGCCTGTTGGGTTGCAATTCCCTGGCTCTGGAAAAAGTCACGGAGCCATTGCTCCTTGCCGGTTGCCACCCGTTCCACAAGGTCGGCCTGAAATATGACGAGTTTGTCATAGGGGATGGGGCGAGGCCTCCCCGCTTCTCCACGTGGCAACGATGGCCGCACCCCGGAGGTCTGGATGGGTACGGAGTCCAAACTCGCATCCAGTGCCACTATCCGTGCTTCGTGGCGCCGCACAAAAAAAATCTCTACGACCAGCAACAATCCAAGGATGCCGAGGACCGTCCAGAGCGCGGAGAGCCCCGCGGATTCCGCTTCGAGGGGCTCTCCGCCAGCAATGAGTTCTTTTGGTGGCGGCTCACAAGGATATTTATGGCTTGGTATCTCTTCCGGCAATCTCTGTTTTTTCACGCCACACTCCGCTACCTGGCGCTTCTACGTTTCCACTCGCCCTTCAAGATGACGTATACCAGGTTAGAGGTTCTGCAGTAACAACTCCGCAGCACCGAGAGCGTCGAAATGTCCACCAGGCTGGGCGCGGGAAGCCCGGCAACAAGGCTGGCATATCGTAGATTTGCCAGCGACGGGGAGGGTAGCCGGGCGGGATGGGTTGGTGTCCGAATACAGGAATCCATTCTTGCGCGAGCCCTTGGCAATCTTTTCTGTACCGAGCCAACGAGCGATGCCAGCAGGCAGGGAGATCCCTCCATGTTTACCCAATCCATATGGCTGTTGCCTGCATTCCTGAGTTTCTCGACGCCTGTCGTAGCGGAGCCGGGCGATGTCACCGAAACCGAATCACCCGGAAGCTCCGGAGAATACAGGGATCTCTTCCCTCCGTACATAATCAACGCCATCCCACCATCGGGCCAACCGGGCTCCAGGGGTATTCCCAGCGACGAAGCCATGATCCTCTATGAAATGGTATTCCGCAGCTATCCTTCCCACACCTGGTTTCAGCTTGAACATGAACTCGTTGAAAGGCAAGAAAACCCGGAGCTGGTGATGGATCTCCTGTCTCTCCGTCCAGGCGGGACAGTTGCCGATATCGGCTGTGGCTCCGGTTTCTTTACCTCTGCTTTTGCGAAACTGGTGGGCCCGACCGGCCGTGTCTTCGCCATTGATATTCAACAGAAAGCCGTGGAATACCTTTGGAATCGCTTGCAGCAGAACCCCGACCTGAACCCCTATGACAACATCACCCTGAAGGTCAGCAAGGTAGATGACTGCATGCTGGACGAATCATCCCTGGACACGGGGCTGCTGTCCCACGCGGACTTCTACATGTTCCCCGGGTTGCTGGACGAAGGAAGGGCAATGCTGGAGAGCCTCTTCAGGGCTTTCAAGGTGGGTGGCCATCTCGTGATCGTCCAGTTTCTGGGCCTGGACCCCAACACCAACGGCGATAACATCGTACGCAACGTGGAGTCCGTGGGTTTCAAGAACGAAACCGCCATCTTCGTCCGCGAACAGAACGTCTGGTACGGTGTTTTCAGCAAGCCACCCCGAGTCGCCGCTCCGTGAAGACCAGGGCCCTGCCCGGACGTACACATGGACGGCGATACCTATTCGGCCACACGATCACCTATCTTCTGGATGACCACGTCGTCCAGACGCTGACCCAACTGCACTCCCAGCAATTCCACAAGAACTCTTTTCCGCCTGACAAACTCGTTGGCGATCTGCGCAAGCGCTTCTTCAGTCTTCATGGCTTTCTTGAATTCCATGATCTTCAGAGCGTTCACTTTTCGCATGTTGGTGACGATGACTGTTCTCACCTGCTCGGCGGTATCCGGATCCACTGCGTTCTGGTTCAGGAAATCTTCCAGCCAGGCCGCCTGGCCATTTCTGACGCCGTCAATTTCTTGTTCCGTGAAAACGCCGCCTTCCGAGGTGGGGCTGGGCTTGCCCTTTTCTGCCTGTTTCTGCTCTTCGTCTTTGTTGGATTCTGTCTTACGAGAATCGAGTCTGACCAGAGCTGCGTTCAACTTGATCTCGTGACGAACAATAACCGCGCCAACACCCATAATCGCCACGGTTAGCGCGATCACGACGATCCAGAGCACCAAGATCTGCTTCTTCTCCATGCGGAAACCCCCAGGTCTAGTTCCCATCCGGAAAAGGCGGACCGAGCTGGGGCGAGTCGCTTCCGAGCCAGGTGCGTCCGCGTAACCCGCCGGAATAGCAGCGCTATTTCAAGTGGTTACGCGGGCGTGCATGGCGAAGGAATGGGCCGCTCCGGCGAA
>JAJRWT010000103.1 GCA_024276675.1 Myxococcota bacterium
AAGGGGCGCAAAAGCGGACCGAAGTCGGTGTATACCCCGGGGTATGGGGGCAGTTCGGTCCGCAAAGGGGCGCAAAAGCGGACCGAAGTCGGTGTATACCCCGGGGTATGGGGGCAGTTCGGTCCGCAAAGGGGCGCAAAAGCGGACCGAAGTCGGTGTATACCCTGGGGTATGGGGGCAGTTCGGTCCGCAAAGGGGCGCAAAAGCGGACCGAAGTCGGTGTATACCCCGGGGTATGGGGGCAGTTCGGTCCGCAAAGGGGCACAAGGTACATGCTTGCCTTGCATCCCCCCCCCGGGAAAAAGAGCATCGCGGCGGGGCGTTTACATGCCCGTGCCGTCCCGATCCTTTTGCTGTTCAGGACTGCTGGGCTGCCTCTGGTGGGTCGGCTATGATCGCGGCGAAGTCCTCGGGCAAGAGGACGTCGACACGGTCCTCGATGGCTCTTCGCACGGCCTCCAGCATGTATACGTGGGGGTCCAGGCCCTCCTGGCGGCAGCTCTGGACGATGCTGTGGAACAGGGCCCTTCGGCTGCCTTTTCCCCGGCGGCTCCTATACCTGTTCCCTGGTATCTCCGTCACCGCGAGATGTCTCGCCCCTGGCCTTTTTGATGGCGCGCAGCACGCGCTCGGGAGTAAGGGGAAGCTCGGTCACCATGGCTCCCGTGGCGTCGTACAGGGCGTTGAGCACCGCTGGGATGGTGGGCATGATGGCCCCCTCCCCCACCTCTTTGGCTCCGAAAGGGCCATTGGGTTCGTGGCTTTCCACGATGATGGACTCCAGAGGCGGCATGTCCATGGCGGTGGGGATCTTGTACTCGGCCAGGTTCGCATTGAGGATACGCCCCTGGTCGTCGTACTTGACCTCTTCCATCAGGGCCTCGCCAAGCCCCATGGACATGGCTCCCTGCATCTGGGCTTCCACCTGGGTACGGTTGATGGCGAAACCGCAGTCGTGCGCGCCGGTGATGCGCTCCATGTGGATCTGCCCGGTCTCCATGTCAACATTCAGCTCTGCCACCTGCGCCGAGCAGCCAAAGGCTGGAGAAGTCCCCACCGCTGCCCCCTTGAACGAGCCTCCCAGGGGAGGTGGCCTGTAGGAGCCCTTGCCGATGATGGAACCCCTTTCCAGGAAGGCCAGTCGTGAAGCCTCGGCAAATGTAAGCAGATCTCCGTGGGGCTGCGTGGGGAATCCCCTGTGTTCTCCAAGGTATTCCTTCCGTATGGAGGCGAAATCCATCTGGCTGCCCTGGACATGCACAAATCCGTCGCGGATGTCGAGAGCGTCCAGGGGGATGCCGGTCTTCTCCGCCAAGACCTCCAGGATCTGTTTCCTGGCGTCCATGGCCGCCTGGCGGGTGGCGTGGCCTGTCATGAGGGTCGTACGACTGGAATAGGCGCCCAGGTCCACGCTCAGATCAGAGTCGCCCGAGAGTACCTTCACATCTTCCATTGGAATACCGAGGACTTCGGCCGTGATCATGGCCAGCATGGTGTCGGAGCCCTGGCCGATCTCGGCGGCGCCACTTCGCACCGTCACGCCGCCGCCAACCTCGGCCACCTTGATCTCCACCGTGCAATGGTGGGTGCGTGAACGGTAGATGGGGTACCCGGCCCCCGAAACGAAGAAGCCGGCGGCAACGCCCATTCCGTGCCCATCCGCCTTGTGGGAGGAGCCCTTTGTACGACGGGAATTCCAGCCAGTTCGTTCCCGCACTGCTTCGAGACATTCGCGCATGCCCAGCGAACTCATGTCCAGCTCGTTGCAGGTGGTGTCGCCGGTTTCCATCACGTTCTTGAGACGCAGTTCCAGCGGATCCATGCCGATTTCTTCCGCCAGGCGATCCAGTTGGACCTCGAACAGGGCCCTGGCGATTACCGCGCCGTGGCCGCGCTGGGCTCCGGAGACCGGCTTGTTGGTAAATACCCGGTAGCCGTCGTATTTCATGTTGGCCAGGCGGTATGGCCCGCCCAGCAACGATCCCGCGTAGTAGACCGATGCTATTCCAAAGCTGCTGTAGGCGCCCCCGTCCATGATGCAGTGATGTTCAAGGAACGAGATTGTGCCGTCGCGCCGGATTCCCGTGGTCATCTTGTGAAAGAACTGGTGCCTGGCTCGCGAGTGCAGAAAGACCTGCTCCCGGTCGAAGGTGATCTTGACCGGGCGGCCGGTCTTCATGGCCAGCAGGGCGGTGATCAGTTCCATGGATGAACAGGCCGCTTTGGGCCCGAATCCGCCGCCCACGTATGGTTTTACCACCCGTACCTTGTGCAGCGGAATATCGAGCACCATCGCCAGGGTGCGATGCACGTAGTGGGTGGTCTGGGTGGAGCTGTACAAGGTCAGGTAGCCGTTGTGATCGTACTGGGCGAGGGCGGACTGGGGTTCGAGAAAAGCACCGTCCTGCATTTTGCTGGACAGGGAGTCGGTGCGAACGAAGTCGGCCTGGGCGCGAGCGGCGTCCACGTCGCCGAAATGCCAATGGACCTCCTGGCAGATGTTGCGATGGAACCTCTCGTGGACCTTGGGGGCGCCCGGTTCCATGGCGCGGAGGCCGTCCAGCAGGATGGGAAGCGGCTCGTACACCACCTTGATGAGATCCAGGGCCTTCATGGCCGTCCCGGGATCCGTGGCAGCCACCGCGGCGACTTCGTCGCCCACGTAGCGAACCTTGTCTTCGCAGAAGATGGTCTCGTCGTACCGAGCCGGGCTCACGCCGAACTTCACGTGCCCGGTATCGGCATGAGTGAGAACGGCCTTCACTCCCGGAAGGGCCTTCGCGAGGGATGTGTCGATGGAGAGGATCCGGGCATGGGCAACCGGGCTGTGGAGGATTGCCCCGTAGAGCATTCCCGAGACCACCATGTCGTCGGTGTAGACGGCCTTGCCCACTACCTTTTCCACCGCATCGACGCGGGCAACCCGCGAGTTCAGTACTCGGTAGCTGTTCATGGCATCTCCTTTGCCGCGGCTTGAACCGCCTGGACGATCTTCTGGTAGCCGGTACAGCGACAGAGATTCCCCGAAAGCGCCCCGCGGATCTCGGCTTCGTCGGGATGCGGGTTTTTCCTCAACAAAGCCAGAGAAACCAGGATCATTCCCGGCGTGCAGTATCCACATTGGACCGCGCCCGTGTCCACGAAGGCCTGCTGAATCGGGTGGAGACGGTTTCCGGAGGCCAGGCCTTCTATGGTCAAGACATCGCAGCCATCGGCCTGCACCGCCAGGACCAGGCAGGACGGGACGGGATCGCCGTCAAGCAACACCGTGCATGCACCGCAGTCCCCTGCCTCGCAGCCCTTGTTGGTACCCGTGAGTCGCAGGTCGTCACGCAGAAGCTCCAGCAGGGTACGGTTGGCTGGCACCGCCAGTTGGTGGCTGGTCCCGTTGATTGTGACCTGTATGTCGTGCTTCATGATTGCTCCCCGGGAGCTGCCGCGCTCCGCGCGCGCTCCACCGCCCTGGTAAGAGCACGCCTTGTCAAAAGCTGGACCATCTCCAATCGGTATTCGCGGCTGGCGCGGTGATCGCTGATGGGTGCGGCTTCTCTACGGGCCGCCAGTGATGCCGCGCGGATGGCGGCCTGGTCTGGAACATGTCCATGGAGAGATTCCGCCGTGCCATGACAGAGTATGGGCGTGGGGCCCACGGCCCCCAGGGCGACGCCGGAGTGGACGACGCGCCCTGCCTGGTCCAGTACAACGCTTGCCGCCACTCCCACCTGCGCGATCTCCAGGGCCTTGCGGGTGCCCAGCTTCAGGTAGGCACTGCCCTGCCGCGGGAAGAAGGGAAGTTGGATGTGGGTCAGCAGTTCTCCTGCCCGAAGGGCGATCCTGCCGGGGCCCAGCACGAAGTCCACCACGCTCACCTTCCTGGTGGAGTTCTTGTGTGCCAGGTGCAGTGTTCCCCCAAGGGCCACCGTGGGGACAAGGGTGTCCGCCGCGGGTCTGGCGTTGCATATGTTGCCACCGTAGGTTCCACGGTTCCGCACCAGGGGCGTTCCCAGCGCGGCCGCGCCCTCGGCCAGGGCTGTGAGATGTTTCCGGAGCAATGGAGAGCTGGCCAGTTCGGCCACCGTGGTGGTGGCGCCTGCGCGAACATGGCTGGTGAGGGAGCGCAGTCCCCGGAGCTGCTCCAGCCCGTGGAGCGATACGAGGGGCCCCGATGGTTCTTGCTGGTAGCCGATGCCCCATTCATCCGCATAGCCCTGGGGCACGAAGGGCGCCGACCTGATCACAGCAGGTCTCAAGTCCACCAGCAGGTCGGTGCCACCGGCCAGCAGCCGGGCATCGGGATGGCCATCCAGCATGTCGAGGGCTTCTTGCAAAGAAGACGGTATCAGGACTTGAAAACTGGGTAGTACCATTTCAAGCTGCCTTGGATGTGTCGGGGTTCAAGAACGAGAGAAACGCTCGCGAAGGACGCGGTGTAGTATCTTGCCGGTGGCGGTACGCGGCATTTCATGGGAAGCGATGAAACGCACGGACTTGGGACGCTTGTAGGGAGCCAGGCGATCTCGGCAGAAATCCACGATCTCTGTTTCCGTGGCGGTCTTGCCTTCGTGCAGAACCACCACCGCCATGACTGCCTCGCCCCACTTGGGATGTGGAACCCCTATAACGGCCACGTCGAAGACGGCATCGTGTCGGGAGATGAGCTTTTCCACCTCGGAGGGGAAGACGTGCTCCCCCCCAGTGATGATCATGTTGTTCTTACGGTCGACGAGGAAGTAGTATCCGTCACGATCCTGGTAGGCCATGTCGCCGGCTGAGAAGTACTCGCCACGGAACGATTCAGCGGTCTTGTGGGGATCCTTGTAGTAGTGATCGAACATCATGGGGCCCCTGCTGTACAGCTCGCCTGTCTGCCCGACGGGCACTGGCCTGCCCTGCTCGTCCAGGATCTTCACGAAGTCCGTTCCCAGACTTTCCCTGCCGATGGAGCCAGGCTTGCTTAGCTGTTCGTGGGGAAAGAGCGTGGTGACGATGCCGGCTTCGGTGGAGCCGTATCCCTCGTACAGTTCCACCCCCTCGAAGTAGTCCATGATGGCGATCTTCTGCTGGACCCTGGCGGGAGCCGACGAGCAAAGCAGCTTCTTGACGGAACTCACGTCAAAACGCCTGCGCTCGTTTTCCGGGACGGCCAGAATCAAGGCGTAGTGGGTGGGGATCAGCGAGATGAAATTGATGCTGGCCTTTTCCACGATGCCAAGGATCTCGCGGGCATCGAAACGACGGGCCGGGTGGATGTAGGCCGTGGCTCCAATGTACAGAAAAGTGAAGGTGAAAAACGTGGTGTTGACATGGCAAAGGGGCATCACGTTGAGCACGCGATCACCTGGACGGAAGCCGAAGTCAACTGCGTTGATAAGGTAGAAAGCCACGTATGACTCGTGAGAGCGCACCACGCCCTTGGGCCGCCCGGTGGTACCTGAGGTGTAGAGCAAGATCCATGTGTCTCGTGGTGAAAGGGGAACCTCCGGCTCCCCCGCGCTGGAGGCCCGTATCAGGCTTTCGTAGTTGACATAGCCATCTGCTTCTTCCCCAACCACGATAAAGCCGTTACTCGGCATTCCTGTCAGTCGTTGACGAATTCCATCCACCACGGGACAGAACTCGTCATGGACCACGAAGACCCTGGCGTCGGCGTGGTTGACGATATATGCGATATCGTCCCCCAGGAGCCTGAAGTTGATGGGGTTTATGATGAGCCCCGCCTTTGCCGTGGCCAGGTAGAGTTCCACGAACTCGACGCAGTTCTCCAGGAGCACGGAAACCGTGTCCCCCTTGGACAGTCCCATGGCCAGCAGGGAGTTGGCCAGGCGGCAGACCCGTGCGTTGGTCTGCCGATAGTTGAAGCTTCGCACGGCGTCCTGAAGGCAGGTGGTCTCGGGGTACTTCCTGGCGTTCAGTTTCAGCATCTCGCCAAGGTTCATCCAGGTTGCCATTGGAACTCCTGTCGGCATTCTTGTATGGTGCTTGCCCCGGGTTTCCCAGCTACTTTTCCCGCACCAGACGGAGCCTGGCGTCCACCACTTTTGTGCCACCGGGCTTGTTGCTGGCCATGACGGGGTTGAGATCCAGCTCCTGGATGGAAGGGTTTTCTTCCATGAGCAGCGAGACCCGGTGGATGATATCGCGGAGGGCAGCCAGGTCCACGCCGGGCTTGCCTCTCACCCCGTGCAGCAGCGCTCTTGCCTTTACACCGTCGAGCATCTCGCGGGTATCCGTGGCGGAGAGTGGAGCCAGCTTGAAGACCACGTCCTTCAAGACCTCCACGTGAATACCCCCCAGTCCGAACATCACGATGGGACCCACACCTGGAGATCTGCTGGCCCCCACGATTATTTCCAGGGTGGCTTCAAGACTTGGCTGAAGCAGCCACCGGACCCCTTCGACACCCCGCAACCGCCGGGCCATGTCTTGGTGGGCTTCCTTCAGTTGGTCCATGTCGGCAATCCCAAGGGCGACTCCTCCAGCATCTGTCTTGTGCAGCAGGTCCGCGGCCTCGGCCTTCAAGACCACGGGGAAGCCAATCTCCAGGGCAGCCCGTTGGAGGCCGTTCCAGTCGCTCGCTCGGCTCTCGGAGACCATGGGAATGCCGTATGAACGCAGTATGTCCGCCACTTCCGCCGGAGGCAGGAAACCGTCGGGACCGGGATGCGAGGAGGCGATGATCCCGCGAGCCCCCTGGGCGTCAACATCCAATCGGGGGGCTGGCTCATTCCGCCGATCACGCAACCTCCGGAAACGATCCATGTGGAAGAGCACCTGGGCCGCCGACTCGGGAAAGTAGAACACCGGCACCCCGGCAGCGTTGACGCGGTCGATGGTCTCGCGCCATTCTGGTTTTTCGTCTGGATTCGTCATGGCCACAGCCAACAAGGTCTTGTTGCTGTTCCTTGCCTGCTCCTCGATGGCCCTGGCAATGGCCAGCGTGTCGACGAAGAAGGGGGTCATGAAGCATACCACTACGGCGTCCATGCAGGGGTCGCCCAGGAGAGCCTCCAGGGACCAGCCGAATTCCTGGCCGGAGGCTGTTGCCATCATGTCGATGGGGTTCGCCAGGGATGCCATGGACTGAAGTTTTTCCTGAAGGAAGTCCCTGGACTCCCTGGAAAGCGGAGGCACCTTCATTCCGGCCTTCACCAGCTCGTCGGTCACGATGATGGCCGGAGAACCGGCGTTGGTCACCATTCCCACGCCGTTCCCAGCGGGTACCGGCTGGGTGGCGAAGGCCCTGGCCACCTGGCAGAGTTCAGACAGGCTGGAAAAACGCAGCACTCCGCACTTGTCCAGCAAGACGTCGGTGGTGGTGTCCTGCTCCATCAATCCGCCTGTGTGGGACGATACCGCCCTTGCACCCTCGGGAGTCGTGCCGCTCTTGAGAGCAAGGACGGGCTTGCGAGCAGCCACTGGGGCGACCCGGGCCAGGAACTCACCCGGGTCCGCGAAACTCTCCAGGTGGAGTACGATAACGTGGGTTTCGTCGTCTTCTCCGTAGTACTCGATGATCTCGGGAATGGAAATATCACAGGCGTTGCCGTTGGATGCGTACATCCGCTGCCCGATGCCGTTCATGCCAAAATAGTTGTTGATGACCTCGGCCACTCCGCCGCCCTGGGCCACCACGGATACATGTCCAGGGGTCATCTTGGCAAAGGTGAAGTTGGAGTACAGGTTGACCCGGGGATCGCTGTTCATCACCCCCTGGCAGTTTGGACCGAAAAGGCGCATGCCGGTGCGGCGAGCGATCTCGACTATCCGCTGCTCCATCTCGGCGCCCCGGGGTCCAATCTCCTTGAATCCGGAGCTGTTGACGATCACAACCTTGATTCCCCTGGCGGCACAGTCCTCCAGCGTGGACGCCACCAGGTCCGCACGTACGATCACGTGGGCCAGGTCGATGTCTCCCGGCACATCCAGGATGGAACGAAACACGGGAAGTCCGGCGATCTCCCCTCCCCTGGGATTCACGGGATGCACAGGGCCGCTGAATCCGTAGCGCAGCAGGTTCCGTATGATCCTGTTGCCGATGGTGAGTGGGCGCGCCGAAGCGCCGACGACCGCGATTCCACGCGGCCTGAACAAGGCGTCTAGTTGGGCCATGCAGGCCTCCTGTCACTTTCCCGCTGCGGTGATGGCCGCGCCCAGGGCCCCAACGTGTTGTGCGTGGGGCGGTACGTGTACGACCACACCGAGGATTTCAGAGAGGATTTCTTTCATGGGCGGATTATGTGCCACCACGCCCCCGGTGGCCACCACTTCGTTGCTCACCGCCAGTGTTTCCAGCACCCTCCTGGCAACCGACACCATGGCCGCACGGGCCAGGTCCTCGCGCTTGATGCCCGCGCGGATCTTGGCCAGAATCTCGGTTTGTGCAAAGACGGTACAATAGGAGCCGATGGAGACGGTTACGTCGGTACTCCGGCTGGCCATGCCCGACAGATCCTGGAGTGGAATCCGCAGGCGGTGCGCAATCTCTTCCAGGAATGAACCCGTGCCCGCAGCGCACTTCCGGTTCATGGCGAAGTCCAACCTTCTTCCGCGCCGGTCCACCTGGATGATCTTGTTGTCCTGACCGCCGATGTCCACCACGGTGATGGCACGTGGAAACAGGTGGAAGGCCCCCTTGGCATGACAGTGGATCTCGGTTCTCTGGGCGTTTGCAAAGGCCACGTTGCCGCGGCCATAGCCGGTGGAAACCACGTACCCGATAATGTCCCGGGTTACTCCGGCCTGTCCAAGTGCCTGCTCGAAGGCGGACTCGGCAGCTCCGGCGAAATCGGCTCCCGAATCCCCTGTTCCCCTTCCAAGAACACGCAGGTGCTCGTCTACGAGCACCGCCTTTGTGGCTGATGAGCCGACATCCACTCCCGCAAAAAGAGGCATCCTTCAGTCCTGGTCCAACTGCTCGATGAAGGCTTCTATGCTGGTGCGGGCCTGTTCCTCGGAGTAGAGGCGCAGGTCGTTCAGGTCTCCGTCGATGGTGAGATAGGGAATACCGAGCCTGTCGGCCAGTCTTCCGGGCATTCCATAGCGATTGTTGGAGTTGTTGGGACAGGTCCTGGCGTCGTGGTAGATGATACCATCCACCTGGAAATCCGCGCACATCCGGGAGATGTACTGTTCCTTCACGGGATCGGAGCGAACGATGAACAACTCCGTGTAGGCCCTGGCCATCGAATCGAAGGGATCATCGGGATCCAGTTGGTTGAAGATCCATGAATTGCAATATGTCGAAGCCAGGACACAGCTCCGCAGACCAAGAAACTGTTCGCTCAGGGAACGGAGCTTGCCCCATATGGGCATACCTTCCCAGTACAGCCTGAAACGTTCACCCTCCACGGCGGCCACGCCATCGCTCACCCTGGAGCGAAGCTCCTGGAGAAGGGTTTCGTAGTAGTCCACGGCCACCTTGGTGCCTCTCAGGACCACGGCGGGCCCCATGTGGATGGTGCCGTCGAAGAAGGTCAGGGGTGAGGGGCGAGCCATGGCTGTGCGCAGCACCTGCTCCCAGAGCTGTGAACACCGAGCCGACAGCCGCACCACGTCGCGAAAACGGTCCATGTCCAGGGAATGCCCGGCAATGCCGGCGAGGTCACGGGCAAGCTCCTGGAACTGCCCCGAAATAGAGGCCACGTGGGTATCGGTTACTTCGTCGATGTTGCGATGCGTGTGGACTCCGATGCAGGGCACCCCGAAGTGCCTGCCGTACCATCTGAACCAATCCTGCACGTCGCGACACTGGTTGGTGTTGTAGACCAGCACGTCGGGCCTGGGCACGGCCTCGATGCCGTAGGCCTTCTTGAGAGGGGTGAATCCCTTCATGAAGGCACCGATATCGGCGGTAAGGTAGGAGCAGATCTCGGGAGAGTAGCCCCTGGCGTTGGCATAGGGGATGTACTCGGTGGCCTTGCGGGTCGCCCCCAGAATGGCCGAGTGGTTTTCGGGGTAGTAGACCTCGAACCCAAAGCCATGGAGAAGTTCCCCCGGGCCCACACTGTTGCACCAGGCCACCTTGCGGGAGGGATCCCTGGCGGCTTCGTCCAGGCGGAGAAAATGGTCCGCCATGACGCGTTTCATCAGCCGGGCGGCTGCTATGGGCCTGGCACGAGGAATTGGTTCGGACATCGTCGTTTTCCTGTGTGGAGCATCCACGGTCAAAAAAGTGGGCTTGTGGGCACGGCTTGGGGGGAGTGCCATGGCCATCGAACGAAGGTCCAGGCCCTTTCCGGCGGTACTAGTTCACCTTGACAACCAGCGCTGAAGCGCTGTCGCCGGCGGCGCAGCCCGTGAAGACGCCGTAGCCGCCTCCCAGCATGGCCAGCTCTTCTATGAGTTCGATGACGCCCCTCATGCCGGTTGGAGCCTGTGGGTGCCCCCATACCAGGGAGCATCCGTATCGGTTCATGTCTTCCAGCGGAATTCCCAGCTCCCGGGACAGGTAGACGTCGTTGACGGCAAAGGGTGTGTGGCTGGTCATGGCCTTCAGGTCACCAACCCCGATGCCGGCTCGCGACAAGGCCATCCTGACGGCGGGAGCATTGGCCATGGGCATGTAACCCTTTTTCACCCTGGCTTGAGCTTCGGCCACTACCCTGACCTCGATGGAGCTGTCGCGAGAGAACTCCCTGGCCATGTCCTTGTTGGTAATGACCACGGCGGCGTTGCCGTCGGCCGGGTAGGTCTGCGCCCCAAAGGTTACGGTACCGCCCTTCATCACCGGGCGAAGCCTTGCCAGCCCTTCGGCTGTGGTGGGGAAGACGCCCTCGTCGCTGGTGACGGTCGCCAGAACCTTTCTACCTCGTGAATCAGTGACGTCTATGGGGCTGATCATATAACGCTTCTGAAATGCGGCGTCGTCCTGGAGGGCATTCTGGTACTGCTGAAAGCGCATGAGAGCCACCCGGTCCTGTATTTCCCTGTCGATGCCCGCTTCGGCAGCAGCGTTTTCAGCGGTCTGGATCATGGCATTGCGAGCCCAGGGATCATGACCGAAGTTGTCCATCACCCAGTCCTCGGACTTGCCGGTGCCGCCAGGCCCGCCGGGGTTGGGGTAGTAGAGGTGGGGCCCGTTGCTGCAACGATCAGCAGTGACAGCCAGCAGCGCTGATGCAGAGCCGGAGATTACTTCCTTTACACCATATATTATACATCGTACTCCGGTGGCACATGCCTGGGAGATGATGGGAGCAGGCAGGGAGCCAAGCCCGGCCATCGCAGTGAACCATGGCCCCCCGTAGAAAGAATGCCTGGAGGGCACCGTGTACCCCAGGCAGGCCCCATCGAAGAGTTCGGGTGAGATCCCGCGCTCTTCCATGATCTTCCTGGCGACTTCAGCGGCGAAGGGAATGGGCTCCTTGCTGGCAAAGCTACCCTGCCACTTGCAGAACGGTGTGCTCCAATAGGCACCATAGGGTATGTAGGCTTCTTCGAATTGCATAACGCTGCTCCTTGGATACGCGGGAAGGAAGGTGACTCCTGCTGTACGACGTGTGGCGGCGCAACAGACCGCCTCGGGCGAAGCGTCGCCTGGAGAACTCAAAAGATACCTTGGCAGCTACCCATGTCAAGCCATCCTTGATCCTGTCAACGAAGCCCACATTCACTTGTGACCCCGGCCCTTCCGTCCGCTGGATATTCAGGTGGGTGATCCCGGCGGGTTCTCGCTCCACATAATGCCTGCATCGGCTTGACAGGCCCAGGGGGTTCGATAAGATGCTGGCCCCTTCTATGGGGTTTTCGTGGAAAAGAGCAAAGGAGGTCAAAGGATGCCCAGTTTTGTGAATCCGGAGAAGTGTGACGGGTGCAAGGCGCTGGACAAGACGGCATGTCAGTACATCTGTCCCAATGATTTGATGTTGCTGAACAAGGCGACGGAGAAGGCGTACAACCAGGATCCCGACATGTGTTGGGAGTGTCAATGCTGTGTGAAGATATGTCCCACGCAGGCGATAGCCATTCGTGGCTATGCGGATTTCATGCCGCTTGGAGCGAGCGTGGTACCTATGCGCAGCACTGACTCCATCATGTGGACCATCAAGTTTCGGGATGGTTCATTGAAGAGGTTCAAGTTTCGGATTCGGACGACGCCCGAGGGCGAGGCGGATCCTGCGGGAGGATACGAGGTACACGACGATCTGGGCAGCGCCGAGCTGTACACGGAGCCCATGTCTTCTGGCGGCGCCATCGCCAGGCTATCGAAGTAGAAGGGAGGCAAGGAATGTCTGGTTTCGAAACAGTGGTAGTAGAGAGCGACATCCTGATCCTTGGCGGAGGTATGGCCGCGTGTGGGGCAGCAGTAGAGGCGGCGTACTGGGCCAAGAAGAACGGGTTGAGCATAGCGCTGGTAGACAAGGCGGCGATGGATCGTTCAGGAGCCGTTGCCATGGGTTTGTCGGCGTTGAACCAGTATGTAGGCATAGCTGCAGGCGACAACACTGCCGAGGACTATGTTCGGTATGTACGGCAGGATCTCATGGGAGTAGCGCGCGAGGATCTGGTATTCGACATAGCGCGTCACGTGGATTCGACGGTACATTTGTTCGAGAAGTGGGGCCTTCCCATCTGGAAGGATGCGGAAGGGAAGTACGTTCATGAAGGTCGTTGGCAGTTGATGATCAACGGTGAGTCGTACAAGATCATCGTGGCCGAGGCGGCGAAGAACGCTCTGAAGGAGCTTGGCGACGACAACATCTACGAGCGTGTGTTCATCACGGGTCCGATAGTTGAAGACGGCAAGTGCAAGGGCGCGGTAGGATTTTCCACCCGCGAGAACAAGTTCTACGTATTCAAGGCCAAGGCCACGTTGGCGGCGATGGGTGGAGCGGTTCACGTGTTCAAGCCTCGTTCGACGGGCGAGGGATTTGGGCGTTCGTGGTATCCGCCGTTCAACACGGGTTCGAGTGCTCATTTCACCATCGCGGCTGGTGCCGAGATGACCTGTCAGGAGGTACGTTTCATACCCATTCGTTTCAAGGATGCGTATGGTCCCGTGGGAGCCTGGTTCCTTCTGTTCAAGTCACGAGCGACCAACGCCTTTGGCGGCGAGTACATGGTGGAGCGTCGTCCGGAGTTGCAGAAGTGGGCTCCGTATGGCCTTGTGAAGCCGATACCCGCCAACCTGCGCAACTGGCTCGGGATGCTGGACATATTCGATGGCAAGGGTCCCATTTACATGCGCACCGAGGAAGCCATTGGGCGTCTTGCGGAGCAGTACAAGGACGACAAGCGGGCCTATCGCAAGAAGATGCGTGAGTTGGAGAACGAGGCATGGGAGGATTTCCTGGACATGACAATCTCCCAGGCGCATCTCTGGGCGGCCACCAACACGAAGCCAGAGGAACGTTCGTCCGAGATAGCGGCATGTGAGCCCTACTTCATCGGTTCGCACTCGGGGGCATCGGGAGCCTGGATCAGTGGTTCGGCGGATTTGCAGACCGACGAGACCCGGGACGAGTACTGCTGGGGTCCCTATGGTTTGACCACGGTGCCCAGCCTGTTTGCGGCTGGCGATGCATCCGGAGCTTCGAGCCACAAGTTCTCTTCCGGTTCGCACGCCGAGGGTCGCATGGTGGGCAAGTCTCTCGTGCAGTATGTCCTGGAGCACAACGAGGCGCCCGTGGTGTCCGACGCCACCATCGAATCCTTGAAGGCCGAGATCTTCCATCCCATGGAAGTCTTCGAGGCCCACAAGGGCGACACCACCGACCCCAACGTGAACCCGGCCTACATTCGCCCGCGGCAGTTCATGTATCGCCTGCAGAAGATCATGGACGAGTACGCCGGTGGAGTCTCCGCGGCTTTCGCGACGAACAAGGTCATGTTGGACAGGGCGATGGAGCTTCTGGCCTTCCTCAGGGAAGACAACGACAAGCTCGCCGCCGAGTCCCTCTACGAACTGGAACGTGCCTGGGAAAACCGCCACCGCTTGGCACAGGCGGAAGCCCACGTCCGCACGCTCCTCTTCAGGGAAGAAACAAGATGGCCGGGATACTACTTCAGGTCCGACACCCCAAAGATGGACGACGATTCCTGGAAGGTCTTCGTCAACTGCAAGAAAGACCCGGCAAGTGATGACTGGGAGATGATCAAACGGCCCATCTACTCCATCATCGACTAACTGGTCCATTCCCAGGGGCCATATTCGGTTTGCCATGTTGGCTGTTGCTGCGTGCGCCAACCGGATCTGCCCTGCCGACAGGACGATTCGGGGGCGCTCTTCCAGGGCGCCCTTTTGTTTGCTGAGCCGACTCAGTTTCCGTTTCAAGGAAGTGGCCAAGAGGATCCCCATGGATTACACAAAACCATGCATGCGACAGCATGTGGATCCCTTGTTGAGCGGTAAATCCTCCTGGCCGAGAGAGCAGGCACCGCCACTCCAGAACAGAGTGAACGCCACTGAAAAGGTACAAGGATAAGGAGAGCACGATGTCAGATACACCATTGCTTGACGAGCTGGAAAAGGGCCCATGGCCAAGCTTCGTCAAGGAGATCAAGATGGCCGCGAAAAACAGCGCCATGTCTCAAGATCTCCTGGACCTTCTCGAAAAGTCATACAGAGACAAGATTGGTTACTGGAAGCACGGCGGTATCGTCGGCGTCATGGGCTACGGCGGTGGCGTCATCGGGCGTTACGTCGCCATTCCCGAACAGTACCCCAATGTGCGTCATTTCCATACCATTCGTGTCAATCAACCAGCGGGTTGGTATTACTCGACCGACGCACTTCGCGCCATTTGCGACATGTGGGACGAGCACGGCTCTGGCCTCACCAACATGCATGGCTCCACCGGTGACCTGGTCCTCCTGGGTACCACGACCGAAGAACTCGAACCGATATTCGACGAGTTGATCAAACTCGAGTTCGACATAGGTGGCTCCGGTTCAGACGTCCGCACCCCCAGTTGCTGCCTGGGCAAATCCCGCTGTGAGTGGGCGTGTTTCGACACCATGGAGGTCTGCCACAAGATAACCATGCAGTACCAGGACGAACTCCATCGCCCCGCCTTCCCCTACAAGTGGAAGTTCAAGTTCTCGGGTTGTCCCAACGACTGTGTCGCTGCCATTGCACGTGCCGACATCTCCTTCATCGGCACCTGGCGCGACGACATCCAACAGGACGACGCGGCGGTAGCCGAATACGCGAAGACCCTCAACATCCTGCGCGACGTGGTAGAACGTTGCCCCTCCAGATGCATGGAATGGAATGGCGACAAGCTGACCATCGACAACGACAACTGCGTCCACTGCATGCACTGTATCAACGCCATGCCCAAGGCCCTGGCTCCCGGCAAGGACAGGGGCTGTTCGATCCTCATGGGTGCAAAGGCTCCCATTATCGAAGGGGCAATGTTGTCGTCAATGATGATCCCCTTCGTGAAGATCGACGAAGAAGAAGACTACGAAGCTGTTTGCGAAATCGTCGAAGAAATCTGGGACATCTGGAGCGATGAAGGCAAGAATCGCGAGCGTATCGGTGAGTTCATCGAACGCGTCGGTAAGTCCAACTTCCTGGAAGCCATCGGCTTGGAGCCCATCCCAGAAATGGTGGCGCATCCACGCGACAACCCCTACATCTTCTTCGAACAGGAAGAGGACTAGAACGCGGTCCGACAGACACGTTCAAGCCCGCGAACCCTAAATTTCGGAAAAATGGAGTTTCGGAAATGTCATTCGAACGAAAGACCGATTTTGGTCCTCCTCACTACTCGCGCTTCCTCCCACCGGCCATCAAGGCAAACTACGGAAAATGGAAGTACCACGAAATCGTAAAACCAGGTGTCCTGGTCCATGTGTCGGAATCCGGTGACAAGCTCTTCACCGTAAGAGGAGCCTCTGGCCGTCTCACCGCCACAGACAAGCTCCGCATGTTCTGCGACATCGCCGACAAGCACTGTGACGGATTCCTACGTTTCACCAGCCGCCACAACGTGGAATTCATGACCACCCACGAAGAACGGGTGGATGACATCATCCAGGCACTTGCAGACATCGGTCATCCTGTGGGTGGCATCGGAGCAGCCATCACATCCATCGTGCATACGCAGGGATGGGTACATTGCCACTCCTCCGCCACCGATGCCTCCGGGGTCGTGAAGGCCGTCATGGACGAAGTCATCGAGTACTTCGACGGGCGGAAGCCCATCCCCGGCAAACTTCGCATCGCCCTGGCCTGTTGCTTGAACATGTGCGGCGCCGTACACTGCTCTGACATCGCCATTCTGGGCGTCCACACCAGGCCGCCCGCCACTGATGACACACAGGTCAACAAGCAGTGCGAGATTCCCAACGTGGTGGCGGCATGCCCCACTGCGGCCATCAGGCCTTCCACGCTGGAAGACGGCACCCGCACCGTAGAAGTGGACCAGGAACGCTGCATGTTCTGCGCCAACTGCTTTACGGTCTGTCCCGCAATGCCGTTGAACAACCCCACCACCGACGGGATCTCCCTGTGGGTCGGTGGAAAAGTCTCCAACGCACGGAGCAAGCCCACGTTCTCCAAGCTGGCCGTTCCATTCATCCCCAACAATCCACCACGCTGGCCTGAGGTCACATCCAAGATCATCACGATGATCGAAGAATGGTCCAAGGACGCCCTCCCGTTTGAACGCATGGGTGAGTGGATCGAACGGATCGGATGGCCTGCTTTCTTCGACCGGTGTGAGATTGAGTTCACCAAACAACACATAGACGACTTCAAGCACGCCGGCCTTTCCTACAATCGCTCGGCACACCTGCGTCGTGCCAGCTACATGGATTGAGGTATCTCATGGCATCTGATCTTACTCTTGAAGAAGTCGTAGAGTCCATGTACAAAGAGGTGGCATCCGTACAGGGTCGGAAGAAGCTCAAGCCCATGGACCTTCAGAAAATGATCTACGAACGCTTCAGTGATCGCGCCGACAAGAGAACCTGCAAGAAACTCGGCAAAGAGGCCATCAAGGAGTTGATCAACTCCGGTCGCTGTGTCTATAGCTATTACGGTGGTAGCTTCATCGAGCTTCCTCCCGCAGAGGGTGTCGACAAGTGAAGCAAAAGTTCTGCCACAAAGAGTAGAACCTGAATCCCACCGGGCCTTGCTGCTCGGTGGGATTTTTCCTTTCCAGCCCCAACTGGAACGCTTTTTTTAATAACCGGCCTTTTGGGCCGGCAATGGTGTCCTCCCCGGCAATCGCTTCCCACGTTTGTGTCCTACGAGTGTTCTCATGGACCTGCATACCGCCCAGCGGGTCCAGCCAAGGGAACAGCATGGTACTGGTACCAAACTCTCTTTCTGCATTTCGGAGTATAAAGTCATGGCTATCAAGAGAAAGGCCAAGAAGAAGCTGAAGGTAAAACAGAGCGGAGCCTCCTCCAGAGTTACCTCAGACCTGCGGCCCCAGCACAATCCACGTACTCCCCCTTGTCGTTCGGCCTGCCCCAACCACAAGGATGTCCGTGGAGTTCTCACCACTATCGCCCAGGCCCAGAAACGCGAGATCAGCCAGGAAGAAGCCTATACCAGGGCCTTCTACCTGTTTGCTGAAAAGGGGCCTTTTCCGTCCGTATGCGGGCGAGTCTGCCCCCACCCCTGCGAAAGCTCTTGCAACCGGGGTGAGTTCGACGACGCCGTTTCCATCAACCAGGTGGAAAGATTTGTGGGCGACTGGGCGCTCGAGCATGGGCTGGATCTCCCCAGCGCCAAAGATGCCAGCGCAAAGGAATCCATCGCCGTCATCGGTGGTGGTCCCGCCGGTCTCTCATGCGCCTACCAGATGGCCAGGCGCGGATACCCCGTCACACTGTTCGAGGCCTTCCCCAAAGTCGGTGGAATGCTTCGCTATGGCATCCCCAGGTACCGTTTGCCGCGTGAAATCCTTGATGCAGAGATCCAGCGTATCACACGGCTTGGTGTAGAGATCAAAACCGACACCATCGTCGGCAAAGACATCTCTCTCAGCCGGATCCGGGAAGAGCATGACGCTGTCTTCATCGGTATAGGCGCCCACAAAGGGCGTAATCTCGGAATCCAGGGTGAACACGCGTCCAACGTGCTTTCAGGTGCTGAGTACCTGCACAGGACCAATGAAGGCGATGTCCCTGGACAGGGCGACAAGGTACTCGTCATTGGTGGAGGAGATACCGCCATCGACGCGGCGCGCATGGCCAGGCGGCATGGGGCCGAGGTGACCATCGTGTATCGTCGCACACGCAACGAGATGCCAGCCATAGAACCCGAGATTGATGGCGCCCTTGAAGAAGGTGTGACACTTCACGAGCTTGCTGCCCCTGTCGAGATGATCCTCGATGAAAACGGGCAGGCCACTGGAATGAAGGTCATCAAATGCGAACTGGGCGAACCCGATGCATCCGGGCGTCGCAGGCCTGTTCCGATAGAGGGCACGGAATGGATAATCGACGCAACCATGGTCATTGCCGCGATAAGCCAGGAGCCCGAGTTCGATACCCTGGGTGAGGTTCGTGAAGGTCGCGATTGGATCAAGGTAGACGAACATGGGCAAATGCTTCTCGGTGGTACACCCGTTCAAGGAACCTATGCAGGGGGCGATGCCACCAACCTCTCCCTGGTGACCACTGCGGTAGCCCAGGGTCGTTTCGCCGCCGAAACCATGCACGCCCATCTGCGCGGCATCGAACCCGTGCTGGAAGACCTGGGCGAAATCGTTGGCAAAGACGACATCCATTTCGGCTACTACAAAGAACAGGCGGAAAAGGGCGAAGTTCGCGCAAAGAGGCATCCCGTACCGGAAATCCCACCAGCGGAAAGGTTTGCCGACATAGACGCCGAGATCTCCCTGGGCCTTTCTGAGGAACAGGTGCGAGACGAAGCCGCTCGATGCCTTTCCTGTGGCGAATGTTTCTTCTGCGGCACCTGCTACTTCTTCTGCCAGGACGGAGTCATCCACAAGCCTCTTGAATTTGGTCAACTCTACGAATTCACCAAGATGGAGGTCTGTCAGGGCTGCAAGAAATGCGCCGAAGAATGTCCGTGTGGCTTCATCTTGATGAAATAGAGTGAACTCCTCGATGTGTTGCCATCCGCGGATCGCCATCAGTGGTCTCGGTGGCGGTACGGGCAAGACCACCGTCGCCCTTGCTCTTTGCAGGATCTGGCGTGACTGTGGTTTGAACGTGGTACCTTTCAAGAAGGGACCCGACTACATCGACGCCGCCTGGCTGCAATTTGCCGCCGGGAACGCCTGTCATCATCTTGATCCATACTTGATGAGCGAAGATGTCATAAGGAGATCGTTCCTCCACCGCTCCCATGGAGCCGACATCTCGCTTCTGGAGGGTAATCGCGGGCTCTTCGACGGTGTAGACTCCAGGGGAAGCTATAGTACTGCCGCCCTTGCCAGGTCTCTTGGAATTCCGGTGCTGTTGCTGGTTGGTTGCCGGAAGGTGACGGCCACGACCGCTGCGGTGGTACAGGGCTGTGCGGCCTTCCTGGATGGCCTGAATATTGCCGGCGTCGTTCTGAACGAGCTGGGCAGCAAGCGGCAGGAGACCGTGATTCGCCGCGCCATCGAGGATCACACGGGTATTCCCGTAGTTGGAGCCATTCCGCGGCTGGGCGATCTTGACTTCCCAGAGAGGCACCTTGGACTGTTGCCGGTTCAGGAACAGGTCCGCCGGGAAGATATCCTTGGCCTGCTCACAAAACGTCTCTCCGGATATCTCGACGTGTCTTCGATTCTGGAGATTGCCAGGGCAGCGCCGGACTTCCAGGCTCCAGACACCTCTCATGACCATCTGTACCCGACCATACAGCCTCCGGAAGAACCGGTTCGGATTGGCCTGCTGCGTGACTCCTCTTTCCATTTCTATTATCCCGAGAACCTGGAAGCCCTGCTCCACTCCGGCGCTCGTCTGATCGATCTGGATGCCACACGTAGCTCCTCCCTTCCACAGATCCATGGGCTCTACATAGGAGGGGGCTTTCCCGAGTCCAACGTGGCTCTCCTTGCCGCGAATCATTCTCTTCTCGACGACATAAAGAGATCTTCACTTGCCGGACTGCCCATATACGCGGAATGTGGCGGGCTCATCTACCTGTGCAGGAGTTTTGCCGTCTCAGGGCGCCGATATTCCATGGCCGGTGTGTTCCCCCTTGACCTGGAGTTGACCAACAGCCCACAGGGGCATGGCTATACTCGCTACGTGGCGCTCTCCGACAATCCCTGGTTTCAGAAAGGTACCACCATCCTGTCTCATGAGTTCCACTACACAAGACCAACGGCTCCTCTGTCTGGTGAACTACACGCGGTATTCCGAGTCCTCCGGGGGAATGGAATCGACGGTTCCGTGGATGGCCTGACAATGCTCAACACCATTGCAACTTTCGGCCATATACATTCCCTTTCAACACCTTCCTGGGCTGGCACATTCGTCGCTCTTTCTGCTCGCTACAGGGGAAAGTCACGTGCCTCCCATGGAAGTGATCTTCCCGGGCCATGACCTCCCTGCCATGTGTTCCCGCAGTCTGCCCAAGAGAACGAAACAGCGTCCTGAAGGCCATCTTCGCGAGCATTCCACCGCTTGTCGAGACATCCCCTTTCCCAGGTCACACAGGCGTAGATCTGGTGTCCTCATGTGCTTGCGAGCCATGACGCCCCGTGCTACCAGATGTCTGGCACCGTAGTAAGCATTGCGGTAGGAGTTCCGGAAAGACCATGTGTCTATTTCAGAAAGGAGAATAGCATGGCAACCTTGAACCTCGGTGGAAAAGACATCGACATCGATGAGGATGGCTTCATCCAGGATCCAAGCGTATGGGACGAAGCTGTCGCGGCAGATCTTGCCAAGACAGAAGGTGTGGACGAACTGACCGATGAACACTGGGTCGTCGTCAACTACCTGCGTGAATACTATCTCGAATATGAAATTGCCCCCATGATCCGCAAGCTCTGCAGGGGCACGGGCTTCAAGCTCAAAAAAATCTACGATCTCTTCCCCTCTGGTCCCGCCAAGGGTGCCTGCAAGGTGGCGGGACTGCCAAAGCCGACTGGCTGCGTCTGATTCCTTCACATCGGCTTGTTGCCAACAGTTCGCCGGAGCCAGCAGGCTCCGTCGAGTTGGTTTGGTAGATACAGGAAGAGACGTTGAAAGATCTTCTGCTCGCCAGGCAAAAGCAGATATCGAAAAGGTGGCTGGACAAGATCTTCGAGAGCTATCCTTCTGACACATCTCGATTCTTGTCGCGGGAGTCCAACCCTTTTGCAAACCCCGTTGGTCGGACCTTCGAACAAGAAACTTCCGAACTGTGTCGCTTGGTGTTGGAAGGCCCGGATCCTGAACAACTCGTGCCTCACCTGGAACGAATAATCAAGATCAGGGCCATTCAGAATCTCTCACCATCAAAAGCGGTTTCATTTGTATACCTGCTGAAGGCAGCGATCCGGGAAGAATTGGGGGATTGTCTCGTCGACTCAGCTCGGCACCACGGTCTTGAGGCCATAGACAGGCACATCGACCAGCTCGCTCTACTGTCATTCGATGTCTACGTGAAGTCACGTGAGAAGATCTACGAAATCAGGATTGCCGAGATCAAGAGAAACGTCTCCCGCCTGCTATCAGGATCCGGTATTTTCGAACCTTCGGAGCCCGACGACTCACCCCATCAATGCTCCTCCCGAGGTAGTGGTCGATGAACGCCCTATACTCTTTGATCGCGGTTCTCGTACTAGTGGCTGTCGCCATTCTGGGTGTCCAGGCACTGGGCCTCCAGCTCTTTTTTGGCGGAATACTTCCCTATTTCGCCTTCGCGGTCTTTCTGGCTGGTGTAGTCTTCAGAATTCAAAGATGGGCAAGGGCCCCCGTACCTTTCCGGATCCCCACTACTTGTGGGCAACAGTACAGCCTTCCATGGATTAAATCTTCCTACCTGGACAATCCCCACACCACCACAGGTGTGATTGGAAGGATGCTCCTGGAAATACTTTTTTTTCGTTCTCTTTTTCGCAACACCAGGGCTGGAGTTGAACCCGGACTGAAGCGAGTCGTATACAGCCCCAGCTTGTGGATGTGGATTGCCGCGCTGGCCTTTCACTGGGGCATGGCCATACTACTTTTCCGGCATCTCCGTTTCTTCCTGGAACCAGTCCCCCAGGTCGTCTCCGCGGTAATCTGGGCCGACGGGTTCTTTCAGGTGGGTGTGCCCGTCTTCTACATCACCACCTTTGCTTTCCTGCTCGGGTTGTTCTACCTTCTGCTTCGCCGCCTTTTCATCCCGCAAATTCGTTACATTTCCCTCCCAAATGACTTCTTTCCCCTGTTCTTGCTCCTGGGAATCGGCACCACGGGATTCTTGATGCGCCATGTTGTGAAGACCGATGTCGTGGGGATCAAGGAGATGATGCAAGGCCTGGTGGGATTCCATCCACTCGTGTCGGAAGGTGTTCACTACCTGTTCTACACACATATTTTCCTGGTCTGTGTGCTTTTGGTCTACATCCCATTCAGCAAGATCATGCACATGGGGGGAGTGTTCCTCAGTCCCACCAGGAACCTGGCCAACAACAACCGGATGAAACGCCACGTGAACCCCTGGAACTACCCTGTGAAGGTCCACACCTACCCCGAATACGAAGACCATTTCAGGAACAAGATGAAGGAAGCCGGTATCCCCGTGGAGAAGGATTGATCATGGCAACTCCAAAGCCGGACCAGATGGAGTACTACAAACACGACGACATGTGGGCCGTCGATTTTCTTCCACCGAGCACCGGATGGATGGAAACCCCCGTAAACTTCAGGCCAGGAAGTTTCATCTACCCAGGAAAACCAAAACACCTGGAGTATCTCGGCATTCCCAATCCCCGAGAATGGGAAGTCACGGCCGATGATTGGAAGCTTCCAGACAATTGGCGCGAAATAGTCCTGAAGACCCTCAGGAACCGCCTGGAGCGTTCACGTACTCTACAAGTATTCATGGACGTGTGTGTCCGCTGTGGTGCCTGCGCTGACAAGTGCCACTTTTTCATCGGCGGTGGAGATCCCAAGAACATGCCGGTCCTGCGTGCCGAACTGCTTCGCTCGGTGTACCGGGGCGAATTCACCACTGCGGGCAGACTTCTGGGAAATCTCGTGGGTGCCAGAAAGCTCACCATAGACGTTATCAAGGAATGGTTTTCCTACTTCTTCCAGTGTACCGAATGCCGGCGTTGTTCGGTGTACTGCCCCTACGGAATAGACACCGCCGAACTCACGATGCTTGGGCGTGAGTTGCTCCTGGAACTCGGTATAACCGTCAACTGGATCATTGAACCCGTTTCCAACTGCTATCGCACCGGGAACCACCTGGGAATCCTCCCCCACGGCCTGAAGGACACACTCGAGTTCTTCGCCGAAGACATCGAGGAAATCACCGGAATCGCCATAGAGCCTCCCATCAACAAGAAGGGAGCCGAGATCCTGTTTGTCACGCCATCCGGTGATTTTCTCGCGGATCCCGGTACCTTTACCTGTATGGGCTACATGATGCTCTTTCACGAACTGGGGCTGGACTACACATGGAGCACCTACGCATCCGAAGGCGGTAACTTCGGGCTTTTCACTTCCGCCGAAATGATGAAGCGGCTGAACGCCAAGATCTACGCCGAGGCAAAGAGGTTGGGTGTAAAGTGGATACTCGGTGGTGAATGTGGGCACATGTGGCGAGTCCTGCACCAGTACATGGATACCATGAATGGCCCAGCGGACTTCCTGGAAGTACCCCGCTCTCCAGTCACTGGAACGGTTTTCGAAAACGCTCGTTCCACCAAGATGGTCCACATCACGGAGTTCACCGCTGATCTCATCCAGCACGGGAAGCTCAAGTTCGACCCATCTCGAAACGACAAGCTACGCGTGACGTTCCACGATTCCTGCAATCCAGCCAGGGGAATGGGGCTATTTGAAGAACCTCGCCAGATAATCAAGTCCGTATGCAACAACTTCTTCGAGATGCCCGAAAACACAATTCGTGAGCAAACCTTCTGCTGTGGCGGGGGAGCTGGGCTGGGCACGGACGAAAACATGGAAATGCGCCTTCGAGGAGGCCTCCCCAGGGGTAATGCCGTCAAGTACGTTCAGGACAAGTTCGATGTCAACACGTTGGCATGCGTATGTGCCATCGACCGCGCAACGCTGCAAACGGTCTGTGACTACTGGGCACCTGGTGTCGAGGTCACTGGTGTCCACGAAATGCTAGCCAATGCCCTGGTCATGAAGGGTGAACAAAAAAGGACCTTGAACCTGCGCATGGAGCCCATCGGGGACGACGAGTAACTCAGAAGAAGGGACTGGCCATGTTCTACGATGCAGGAAAGATATTCACAGGACTGGCGATTTTCCTCGTCGGGGCAACTTTTCCGTTCTGGTACGCCATGGCCGCCGGCAAGACGGCCTACAAGCCAGAGCCCGTGTTCCCCACGTCCACGAGCCAATGTGTGGAGTCAACCGAGCAAATGATCGCCGGGCATATGGAAATCCTGGATGATTGGCGGAACGAAGTCGTACGCCGCTCCGACAGGGAGCCCATAGAGATCAATGGCACTGCCTACCCCAAAAGCCTTTCTCGAGGCTGCGGGAACTGTCATGCGGATCAAACCCAGTTCTGTGACCGCTGCCACGAGTACGCCGGCGTATCTCCCTATTGCTGGGAATGCCATGTGGAAGGGGATTGACAGATGGCTGCAAGCAGAAGAGACTTCATCAAACTGGCTGGCTTCTCGGTAGCAGGGCTTTGCTTCGGCGGTCCAACCGGTTGTGCAACCACTGCTCCCGTAAATGGGCAGGGGACAGCCGGAAAGCGCTGGGCACTCGTGGTGGACCTCCGTACTCCCTGCCCCGAGGGCTGTACGGCCTGCATGAAGTCCTGCAACCTGGCCCACAACATCCCGCAATGGGACGACATCAAACACGAAATCAAGTGGATCTGGAAAGAGCCTTGGGAACATGTTTTTCCCGAGCAAGTACACAGCTACTCCACTGCGGCCCTTCGTGAACTCCCTGTGCCGGTGTTGTGCAACCACTGCGACAATCCACCATGCGTGCGAGCCTGCCCCACCAAAGCCACCTTCAAAACGGCATCGGGTATCGTGGCCATGGACCAGCACCGGTGTATCGGCTGCCGATATTGCCTTGCAGCATGTCCCTATGGTGCGCGAAGCTTCAACTGGCTCGATCCCAGAGAAAGGCTCGAAGAACAAGGCGCAGCGCTTTCCAGGGATTTTCCGACTCGTACAAAGGGTGTGGTAGAGAAGTGTAATTTTTGCTCCGAGCGTATCAACGACGATGCCTCCGCCCTGCCGTACTGCGTAGAAGCCTGCCGGGAAGCATGCTCCCGCCATGGAAGAGAACCGGTGTTGCACTTCGGAGACCTACACGATCCTTCGTCCCCGTTGCTGGCGCTGCTCCGGGAAAGCGGAGCGAACACCATTCGGCGCAAACCTGAAATCGGCACCAGACCCCACGTTTTCTACCTTGTATGAGGCCACACCATGTTGGAAAAGGCTTTTCATGGCAGCTACCGATACTGGAGCCTTGTCGGGATACTGCTGCTCGTCCTGGCCATAGGAGCCATCGCCTATGTGGTTCAGTTCTTCACCGGGCTGGGCGTCACAGGCCTGAGCAGAGATGTATCCTGGGGGCTCTACATCGGGCAATTCACCTTTCTCGTTGGCGTTGCAGCATCAGCGGTGATGGTGGTTCTTCCGTACTACCTGCATAACTACAAGGCCTTCGGCAAGATCACGATACTGGGCGAGTGTCTTGCTATTCCATCTGTGCTTATGTGCATGGGCTTCATCTTCGTGGACATGGGCCAACCCACTCGTATCCTGAACGTGTTCCTTCACCCAACACCCAACTCACCTATGTTCTGGGATACCGTTGTCCTGTTCGGATACCTAGTCCTGAACGTTGTGATTGGATGGACCACCTTCGGCGCGGAAGCAAAGGGAATCGCACCCCCAGGATGGGTAAAACCGCTGATCATACTGTCCATACCATGGGCAGTCAGTATCCACACCGTCACGGCGTTTCTATACTGCGGTCTTGCCGCACGCCCATACTGGATGACAGCAATCCTGGCCCCGAGATTTCTGGCATCAGCATTTTCCGCGGGACCGGCTCTCCTGATAATCTTGAGCCTTGTCGTGAGGAAATACACCAAGTTCGATCCCGGACGAGAAGCCATTCAAAAGCTGGGGACCATAGTAACTTACGCCATGGCGGTGAACGTGTTCTTCATAGCATTGGAACTCTTCACCTCATTGTACAGCAACATTCCCGCTCACATGGAACATTTTCAGTTCATGTTCCTTGGCCTTGAAGGTGAAACCAGTTTCATTACGCCTCTGATGTGGTTCTCATCCTTTGTTGGAATTGTTGCCCTGGTTCTGCTGTTATTCCCCCGCTTCCGAAGGAACGAGACTATCCTGGCGTGGGCGGCTGGTGGTGTGTTCTTCTCTCTCTGGGCCGAAAAGGGATTGGCATTACTGGTCACTGGCTATATCCCCACCCCCCTTCTTGCAGTCCCCCATTACGCGCCCACCATCGTTGAAATACTCATCTCCACGATGATCTGGGCTTTCGGATTCCTGGTGCTCACCGTCCTGTACAAGATTGTAACTTCTGTACGAGAAGACCTGGAACAGGTCTGAAACCACCTCAGTCACAAGTCGTTTTCGAGTTGATGGCAGGTGGACCGGCCAATGGATTCGCTGGAGCAACGCCTGTCTGAATGCTCTCCCACCTACGGGATGGATCCGCTGGAAGCACGGAGCCTGATCCAGCTAATGCGCCTGATGGCGCACCTGCCTCCTCCACCGGATCCATTTGGACTGTTCCCGCGTTACGGGCTTCTGAGGCAGAGTTTCCTTGAAGCCATCGAGATGGGAGACTGGAAGGGAATTGAAGGCTCCTTCCTGGCCCTGTATTCGCACCTGCATTGCTACAGACCACCATATACCGTGAAAGAGCGAGCATCCGTGCTCGCCAGTGGTGGATACCTGTGTCATGCTGGCGGACTTTCACCTGTCCTGAAGGCAGGTCCCCACCTGGACACCGACTCCGTCTCCCTGGATCTGGGCGCTGGTAATGGTCTACAGGGCTTGTTCCTCCAGTTCCTCTATCCGCATCGGCGTAGCATACAGGTGGAGATCTCCGCCAGACTCCTGGAAGCCGGCAGACTACTGGGATCCTGGATGGGTCTGCCGGATGCCGCTATGGAGTGGGTCTGTGCCGATCTACTGGAAGTTGTGATTCCCCGGGCACATTTCGTCTATCTCTACCGACCCTTGCGCCCTGAGGGTCCTGGATTGAGCTTCTACAAGCGACTTGCCCACAGCTTGAGGAACTCACCTGTTGGCACGGTTGTTTTCAGCGTGGCAGACTGTCTTTCCCCCCACCTGCCCAGCAGTTTCAAGCTTTTCTACGACGACGGCCACCTGTGCTGCTTCAGAAACGAATAGCGCACAGCTCCTGTATAACCTCGTCTGTTGGAATGGGAATCGCCCGGCATCTGCGCTAATCGCCAGCTTTTGTTGGGAAGGCTCCTGGGACCAGCACAAGCTCGACGGACTTCACTGGAAGCTGCTTCTCCCCAGGAGTTGTCCAGCCTATCCCCTTTTTCCCTTTTTCACGCGGGACATAACAGGTGAAAGATGTGCCGCTGGTCATTATTTTCCTGCCTCGACATATTGAACCTAATTCCTAGCGGATATAGGTAGTTTTGGAGCAGGCAGGAAGCCAGACACCACATTGCTCATGGGAGAATCACACCTATATGATGACCACTCGTACACGGTACTGCCTGAGGCTTATGATCGATCTGGCCCGGCAAGCACACGCGGGCAATCCTGTCAGCTTGAGCGAGATCTCGGCCCGGTCCGGGATCTCCAGGCGCTACCTGGAACAGTTGGCCGTTTTGTTGAGGAACGCCGGCCTGGTACAGAGCCAGCCCGGTCGAAAAGGCGGATATGTCCTTGCCCGGGAGGCCGGCGAAATCGATGTTGCAGATATCGTGACGGCAGCATCAGGGCCCATAAGGTTCGTCGAGTGCGAAGACAGCGCATCCTATTGCATGAACAGAGAGTTCTGCGAGTGTAGACCTGTCTGGATTCTGGCCAGCAGAGCAGTAAAGGGCATCTTGCACAACTACTCTCTGGCCGATCTTGCCGACCCCGAACAGATGGCGGCTCTGCGCCAACGAGTCAACTCCATGGAACAGGGGGCATCCCCTGACTCTTCCATGGTCGGTGAGTAGCCAGGACCTTCAACACTGAACGGCGATTCCCGATATTTGCAAGGAGGCGAACAAATGGTCGAACAAAGAATTGGCGACAAGACGATCCAGCTCGTCAAGGGCGATATCACCGACATGGAGATTGAAGCATTCGCCTTCGACATCACGAAAGACGCCAAGCTGGGATCTGGCTACGGAAGTGCGATTTCCGTCAGGGGGGGGAAGGTGATCCAGCAAGAGTTGGATGCCATCGGTAATTGTCCCAAAGGCACAGCAATCATCACATCTGCCGGCAAGCTGAAGGCCAGGCACATCATCCACCTGAACGGCCCCAAGTTTTTCGAGAAAGACACCGAGGGAAAGCTGCGGAGAGCGACAGCCGCAGCTCTACGCCTGGCCAACGATCATCAACTCAGAAGCCTGGCACTGCCCCCGGTCGGTACTGGTCTATACCAGGTGCCACTTGACCTTTGCGCCCGAGTGATGGTCGAGACTGTCGCGGAGCACCTGCGAGGTACGACTTCCCTTGAAAGGGTTGTCTTCGTGGCATTGGACACTCGTGAATACCTGCCTTTCCAGCTTCACATCGAGAAAAGATAGAAAACAACATTGGGGAGTAGACCATGCACGGAGATAATGGCATTCTGCCAATCGTTGAAGTCATACACTGGATTGCCTTGGGCGTGATGGGTACGGTCTATACACTCCGACTCATCTGGCTCTTCAAGTTCCCCGGTACTCGTGATCGCCAACTCCCTGGAGAGGAGCGGGGCAGTACGTCCATCGCGGTTCCTCTCTTTTCCATGGGCAACGTTGCCATGCCATGGATCATGGAAAGCACGCGCAAAAACCTGCTTTTCTACGCGAGTTTTGTGCTATTCCACCTTGGCGTGGCCCTTGGTATCATCCTGGCTTTTACAAATACATTTACAGCCCTGCACCAGAATACCTGGGTGGCCTCCTTGTTCATGATCCTGATGGGTATGGCTTTCCTGGTTTCCATCGGACGCGTTGTCAGGCGTCTCGTCAGCCCGGTTCTCAGGCTCATCAGCACACCTGACGACTACTTTTCCCTGCTCACCCTCACGGTGTGGTTTGGTCTCGGAGTGGCTGCCGAAGCGCACCTGGTGGGCATGCTCCGGAGCGAGATCTGGTTGGTAGCCTATCTCGTGGCCACGAGCTTCTTCCTGATCTATGTACCTTTCTCAAAGATCTCGCACTACCTCTACTACCCCTTCACACGCTACTGGCTGGGCCGCACTCTCGGTCACCGTGGCAGCATGTCTGTTTCCAGGGGTTGAAGGAGGAAACATGTCAAGTTCCATGCCTTCCCATAAAGCTCAAAAGATGATGGAGCTCCTTCCGCAGAAGCTCAATCGCCAGGTGGTGGGATCACTGCTCGCCTGTGTCCACTGCGGCATGTGTCACGAGTCCTGCCACTACGCGTTGACCCACCCTGACGACCCCAGGATGACCCCTTCATACAAGGCGGATCAACTCAGGAAGATCTTCAAGGCCAGGCACGATTGGACTGGCAGGGTTTTTCCGTGGTGGGTCAAGGCGACCACACCGATGACAGACGAAGACCTGGAAAAGCTGAAGGATATCGCCTTCGGCACGTGTACCAACTGTCGGCGATGTACTTTCAACTGTCCGATGGGGGTAGACACCGCCACCTTGAACCGAATCATGCGTGGCCTGCTGACCAGGGTCGGCGTAATGCCAGAGGGTGTTCGCGTGGTAAGCAAGGATACCTGGGAGTTGGGCAACCAGATGGGGGTCCTCAAAGAGGACTACATCGATACCATAGAATGGCTGTCTGAAGAATTGGTGGACGAATTCGACGACGAAAGGGCCGCCATTCCCATCGACAAGGAAGATGCCGACATCATCTACGCCATCAACCCCCGTGAGGTCAAGTATGATCCTCGTACGATCACGAACGCTGCCACTATTTTCTACGCAGCGGGAGCCAACTGGACTATGGCCAGTTGGGGTTGGGACCAGACCAACTTCGGTCTTTTTTCTGGTGATGACGAGTTGGGCGCGGCTACCTGGAAGCACCTGCAAGAAACCTTCAAAAACCTCGGCGGTAAACGGCTCGTGATCTCTGAATGCGGACATGGGCTCCGCTCCACGAGGTGTGAGGGGCCCAACTGGGCAAAGACCGACCAGGACTTCATCATGGAAAGTGCAGTCATCACAATGGCTCGCTACATCAAGGAAGGAAAAATCAAAGTCGACAAAAACAGGAACTCCCAGCCTGTCACCTTCCATGACTCCTGCAACAACGCCAGGAGTTGTGGCTTCTACGAGGAACCCAGGGAACTCCTCGAGATGGTAACCACAGACTTCCGCGAAATGTACCCCAACCGAACGGAAAACTATTGCTGTACGGGCGGCGGAGGGGCCATGTCCATGGCGGAATACACACCACGTCGCTTGAAATCAGCAAAGATCAAAGCCGACCAGATCCGGGAAACCGGAGCCAGAGTAGTAGTGACTTCATGCCATAACTGTGTGGACGGCCTTTCAGATCTCATCAAGCACTACAAGCTGGATTGTGAAGTCAAGCAGCTTGTGGACCTTGTCGCGGAGGCCCTCATCCTGCCGGGGAAATAATGGCCAGCGAGGACGCGAACACCAGAGCGTCAGGTCTTGTAAAAGCCAACCTGGCGCCACATATATCCACGTCTCTCAACATGATCCCACCCGGTCCCCGCCAACGCCGGTGAAGCTGCTGGAAGATCTCCTGGCGAGTGAAGAACCTTCCCTTCTGGCTGGCGAGAAGAGCGAGTACTATCTGGTCCTTCCGCCTTGCTGTGGAACTAATGGAATAGGCTTTCTGCCGAAATTCCCATTCAGGCCGCAGGGTTTCCATGGTGACCTTCTCGAACCGGTACCCGATCCTGCCTCTCAGAATCGTTACAAACTCGTCTTCAAACGCTGCCCTCCCACAATAGGCAAACAGATCTCCCCCGGATTGTGCGCTGAAGCGCTTTCCCAGGGGTACTGAGTCTGGTTCATGGAACTGCCCGCGGGTACTGCGCAGGAAACGAAGCACACGCTCACTGCGTGGAGAGGACTTCCTCTGGATGAAATTTGTTTCCAGAAGGGCGACCTCATCCGGTTCCCTTTCTGCGGGCCGCAAAATCAAGCCCTCGTTATCTTCCGTGTAGGTCAATTCCAGCAGGCTGTCTTCCTTGATCCCAAGCTGGTCCAGAATTGCGTCGTCAAGAATGATGGCTCTCCTCTGCCCCCAGGGCCTTACCTGGATCTTCATGTCTGCTCTCCTTTGTAGCGCAATGGGAATCGACACTGTCCCGTGGGGCCTGACTTCAACACATCAACCAGCGCGGGGAGCTGTCCATGCTCAAGACCAAGCAGCCCTCTATCCACCCAGGCCCCGGTTGTGGGTTCTGTAAGCACTTCATGGACGATCCCGAGAACATGGAAGCAGAGCTTCCAGGAATCGGAATCCTGGGCTCGATGTACGGCTCGACCAGGGGTGATTCGGGTTTCTGTAGAATAACGAGCCGCTTCATGTCAGCCAGGGATTTCTGCCAGAGCTTTGAGCCGAAACCATCGCTCCCGCCTACCTGATGTTTTCCCAGAAACTGCGAAAAACGTACTGCGACAGAACGAAGCCCAATGGGACGTTTACTGCCACTCCCACGGTGAATGCCCAGAAGGGTTTGAGCCCGAAGGTGGCAAGCTCCTTGAAGCGGGTAGACAGCCCTATGCAGAGAAAACATAGCACAAATGCCCAGGAACGCAGCTTCTTGATAGGAGTGATTGCCCTGCTCTTGAGATGGCTCTCGAACCAATCGGACTTGTAATGGAGTTGCTTCAATGCGTACTCCTGATCTGAACTCGTTGCTGCCTCCATCAGGGTGTCCAGTTCGTCATAGCTCATCTTCCCCTTGAAAGTGACGAGCCCGGCACCGGCGTCCCATGTAAACTTGTCTGCAAGTGCAGCAGGAACCCGGTAGCCGCTGAAATCGGCATTATAGTGGGTTTTTTCTGTGTGTGATTTGAAGGTGTCCTGCAACTTCGCCTTTCCTGTCCATCCGGCAGGCGGGTTGGCAGCGATGAAGCTCATGATTATCGAGGCGGCAAAGAAACCTATGACGAATTTCGGAAACCGATCCCAGACTACACCTGCTCCAAGGTTTCGCCCCCGCCGATCCTTTTCCCAGTATACCACCGACACGATGGAGAGCACCAGGGCCCATATACCGATCCAGATATCTCGACCGATCACCTTCATGAGAGTGAAGGTGTGAATGGGCCCATCACCGTGCTCTGTGGCCAGTTCTGCCACGACAGCGAAACCAGCGGCATCAGCATATTCGGATGTACCCACCCAGGCCCCTGCTACACCAGGCGAAATCGGATCGGGCACCACGAACTTGGTGAGTACGGTCAACACCAGGATCATTACGATGGCCCATACAGATACCACGGCTATCCCGATGGAGATGTGCTCCTTGTCGGCCCGTACCGCGCCACCGATGGCTATGGAACCAGAGACCCCACAGACCGCCCCACCAGCCCCCAGCACCGAGGCAAAGCGAGGATCCAGCTTGAAGATCCTGGTTGCCGCCATGTAGATTGTCAACCATGTGGTGATCGAGACTATGGTGGCCTGTAGAAAGGCCACGGGCCCGGCCGTGAGTATCAACGTGAGAGGAAGAGTCGCACCCAGCAGAACAATCCCTGTCTTGATGTAGTACTCTGTGCGAAGCGCTGTCCTGAACCATTCAGGCATGGCCTTGAGATTTCCTGCAACGAGGCCAATGATGAGGGCAAGCAACGGCGCGCCAAGATGCACGGACTTCATCACCTGCCAGGCCGCAAGGTAGAAAATCACGATCGCGCTCACAAAAAGCACCGTGTATCCTGCGGCAAACTGCCTGATGTTGCGCCCCATGGCTTTCATGCTCACCAGGAAAACAGTGCCGAAGCCCAGGTAGATGATGAGGTAGGCCAACCAGTGCTTCCTCAGGTCCGCCCCCAGTGATGGCAGGTCGTTCCATTTGCCGGGTGTCACAGCCCAGGCCTTGATGGTGCCGCCAGAATAGTAGGTGATCATGGCAAGCCCGATTACCAACATTCCCAACCAGATGGCCCAGTAGTCTTCGGTGGTCAGCAACTTGCTTCTGGTTCTTGGTGACATGTTGACCTCCTTGGCGATTGCGAGTTCAAGGCTCCATGATCAAAGTGTGGAGATCGATTTCGAACAAGCCTGTGGAATGGCGCAGCTTGAAATGTTCCAACGTGGCAGGATGAAGCTCCCCAAGTATGCCCACCTGCTTTTCCTGTTGACCCCGACATGCCACGACAGATGCTCCACGCCCGGGAAGGAAGGCTGGAAACTCCATGGCAACGGTGCGGATGCTCCAGGCGAATTCCCTAAGAACCGCCTCGGCTGCCGCGCGTACCTGGGTAACACCCATCCCCTCGCCTATGACCGCTCCAGCCACATACCTGCTCTCTATGGCTCCGGTGTCGGAATCCACCAATCCCGACACATCACCAATCTCGAAAATCCTTTGTGGATACTCCCGGTGCGCGTTGATGGTCAAGGTCTCCAACAAGCCGGCAAGCAATGATGGCCGCAGTATTGTCTGGTCCTTGCTGATGGGGTTCTTCAAAGACACGTGGTCTTCCCCTGGGACAAGGCCCAGGGCGTGGAATGCAGCTCTCTCGGAAGTGAGCACCAGGGTCATCACCTCCAGGAACCCGAGCCCACAGAGTGCTTGCCTGGCGACACGAGAGATCTTTTCGATTTCAAGTTCCCCGCCAATGGTCATGGTAGGCACCAGTCGGGGACTGATGTTGTGGTAGCCGAAAGCGATGGCCACGTCTTCCATCAGGTCCCTTGGATGCATGATGTCGTTGCGGTAGGCAGGAACCTTTACCAGCAGGGAATCAGGTGATTCCACGACAGATGTGTGCCCCATCCTGGCCAGGAGCCGTTCAAGCTGTTCGGTATCCAGCGGAATCCCCAGCAGTTCGCTGGTATCCGTGACTCCCAAGCGGACTTGTTGGTCGGTAAAATCCGGTGTGATCAAGGTTTGTTGCGGGTAGTCGATATGCACCTGCTCCACGATGATGCCAGGCTCCAACTCCACCAGGGAAGTTACAAATACGTTCAACGTTCTACCCACCAGGCGCCTGTTGGTTCCGGTTACATCGATGAAAAAGGAGTCGGTGTCGTCGGTGACTCTTGTGGCCTCGCTGTTGATGATTGGGGGCATGGACAAAACGTTGCCCCGGGCGTCTGTCAGCAGTGGATATCTAGAAAAGCCATCCAGCAGCCGACGAAATTCCACACCTTTGGGATGGTGTTCAAGGATTTCTCGCGGGGTCATCGCGCTCTCGCGAGATGCTGTATCAAAACCCAGGGCTGTGAAACGAACTTCCTCGGGCTCCACTGCACGGTAGGCGAATTCTGGCCATGCCAGAGTCGAGAGGTCGTAGACGCCAATCGAGGCGTGCTTACGATCCCTTCCCAGTGCCCAGTGCAGGTTTTCCTGCAGGTTCATCAGAACCTTGATGATGTCGTCATCGAGGTGAATGCCACGGACCACGGCACAGGCGATGGCTGGCCTTGGGCATTGCTGGCCAAGGAGAAGCGGGTCCACTCCTACCCTTGCCACGGGGGGGTGTAGGGTATAGCGTGGTGGACTGTCCTGCTGCCCCAGGTAACCACGAAGCGTACGAGCAAGCCCCCCCGGGTCGAACATGTCGGGCCGAACCGCCAGGAGTTCCATCCTGATTACTTCCGAAGTGCCCAGATCCTCCAGTTCACCGGGGCATTCCCGGTAGTTCAGGCCACATCTCTTGCACAACACCGGCGGATCCTGGGTCATGGTGAGATCTACGATATTGCCGCACCTGAGGCACTTGTAGCGCCGAAGGGATGTGTAGCCCTCCACATCACATCCCAGGTGCTGAAGCTCCTGGATCAACTCCTCACGTCCCAGAGGCGATTGCAGCCGCTCCGTCAGCAGCTTCACGGAAATTCCCACTACCGGCATAGCTCCGCCTCCTTGAGCCATTTGAGATCGGCGACGTAGATATCGCGTATGTCGCTGATGTCGTACCTGAACATCGCAAGGCGCTCCAGACCCAGGCCCCAGGCCAACACGGGTACGTGACAGCCAAGGGGCTCGGTGACTTCAGGTCTGAATACCCCGGCTCCACCCATTTCTACCCAATCCCGTTTTTCTTCCATGTAGACGAAGACCTCGACTGACGGCTCGGTATACGGAAAGAATGCAGGCCTGAACTCGAAGCGCCGAAAACCCATCTTTTCATAGAAAGCGCTGAGAGTTCCCAGGAGGGTGGCAAATGATGCCTTCTCATCGACGATGATCCCGTCAACCTGGTAGAATACAGGAAGATGTTTGTAATCCAGGGTTTCTCTCCTGAACACCTTCCCCACGCAGAACACCTTCGAGGGCGGGTTCGGGTTGTTGGCCAGAGCCCGAATGGTACTGGCCGTGGTATGTGTTCGCAGCACTGGCTGCCTGGCAAGTTTCTTATCCCAAGAATATCCCCAACCCAGAGAGCCTGTGCCTCCTCCATCCTGGTGGGTGTTTCCAATGGTTTCCACCAGAGAACTTGCAGGCAGGCTGCACTTGGCAGGACGCTGTACATAGAAGGTGTCCTGCATGTCACGAGCAGGGTGGTCCTGCGGTTGGAAAAGAGCGTCGAAGTTCCAGAAAGAGCTTTCCACGAACGGGCTTGCTATTTCCTGGAAACCCATCTCGAGAAAAACCCGCCGCGTTTGATCGAGAATGCGCCCAAGAGGGTGTACCTTCCCCGGGTAGATTGGTTCCGTGGCAACGCTCATGTCATACGGGCGGAAATCAACATCTCGCCAGCTACCGTCCAGCAGCATCGCATCTGTCAGTTGATTGACCTGCCGACGCATGGATATTCGGGAAGAGATCTGTCGTCCGGCTTCAGTGGCATTGAGCAACCTGCGCTTTCTGGACTTGATCAACAACACGCCCTTACGGCCCTTCAAGTACTTTTGGGCCATTGACAGGTCGATTCCGGTCGGTTGGAGGTCCTTGTCCGTGCAAGGGCCTCGCTCATTCAATTCCCCCAACAACTGTTCATCAGGACCGGGTTGTTCCAGAGCAGCCAGACCTTCCTCGGTGATCTTCAGTCGGGGGCCTTCCTTTTCTGCCCAGCCCTTGACGAACAGGAAGCGTAGACACTGCCCAATGGTATTGTTCTTCAGCCCGGAAAGAGCTGAAAGTTCTTGGATTGTTGCCTGTCCACCCGCTTCCTGCAGGGCAGCTATGACAGCCCTCTCCGGGATGGTACCAGCCGCCATTGCCTGACCCACTGGTCCCAATCGGAACTCCTGGTAGACAACTGTGCTGGATTCCACGAAACCAGCCTCTTGCAGAACAGCGCCCGCCGCGGCCACCTGGCTCTGGTCGATAGACAGCCGAGCTGCAAGTTCATCGACGGAGATTGGACTGCCAAGGCCCGATAGTGCCTTCAGCAACGTGTACTCGTGTTCTCGTAGGGTCTTCATTGCTTCTCCGGAGACCGAGGCAGGCCGGGTCCATGGGCCCCCAACACAGGCCAATCGTTCTTTACCTATTTGCCGTCAACGATGCACGGGGTTTATCAGGAAAAGGAGCAAGGTGATGTCGTTGCGCTCAGGCATGAGTACACCGTGCGGATGACAATCCGGCGGGCATGGAGTCGCTAGTTCCCATCCGGAAAAGGCGGACCGAGCCGGGGCGAGTCGCTTTCGAGCCAGGTGCGTCGGCGCAACCCGCCGGAATAGCAGCGCTATTTCAAGTGGTTGCGCGGGCGTGCCTGGCGAAGGAATGGGCAGCTTCGGCGA
>JAJRWT010000009.1 GCA_024276675.1 Myxococcota bacterium
ACCCACGGTTAGACCGTCGCGCAACAGGCGGGAAGCCAGGCGGGGGATCTCTTTCTCCGCAAGTGCCGCATCGGGCGGCGAGAGTCGCCCGGCCCTTTTCCATCTTTTACATGAAACTGGAACCTCCACCTCTATGTTCAGGTCGATGACTGCGCCAGCCGCCACCACCTGCCTGCTGTAGAGAAAGTCATCAGCCGCCGAGCCACTCTCCCGGTCCATCAAGATACCATCCCGGATTTCCAGGATGGCATCGGAGGAGATGGTAGCATCCTTGACCCGGACATAGCTTGCCCAGCCCTGGGTCCACGGCGTCGATGCAGGGCTTGCGGAGCCTCGAGAGGGAAGTTCAGAATCCTGGTAGCCGAAAAGGCGGTCGCAGGCGTCCGTGTCCAAGCACTCGAGATCACGACGGATGACGCCCACCAGCGCCGTGGATGGGATGTACACCTGCCCCGCGCCATCGCGAGCCAGGGCCAGATCCGCGCTGGCATCGCCGCCCATCCCGCCCACATGGATGGGGCTGAGCGCCCTCAACCTGGCTTGAAGCAACCATACATGTGTCAAGTTGCGTGCCATTCAAACCTCCACACCGCGTTGCCTGCGCTGGCACCAATCCACGAGGAGGATTCTAAGCGCCTCGTCGTAGATCTCGCTCCTCAGCCTTTTCATTGCCGTATCCTCATCTGCGGTTTCACTCATCAACCAGGGGGACGACGCGCTACTGGCAGCGAGACAGGCCCAGAAGGACTTCTGTGCCAGGAGCGTCTGCACCTCTTTCTGGGCTGCCTCATGCGGAAAGGTCTTACCTTTGGCCCGGGGTTTTCGTATGGCCCACTCCTTTGCTTTTGCCGCCACCTGGCCGACAGGAGCGGAGGCCACCAGGCTGCGCAGCGCCCCGATCTGGGATGCGGAACCGTCCTTTTCGAAGCTCTCGTGCATTTTGCTGCAAACAACGGCACGCTCCACGGCACGCATCGCCACGCCCATCAGGACAGCGCGCCCCAGCCCGCTGCTCTGGAGTATCTCGATGTCTTCGGCAGTGGGAGTCCTGCCCGGGCTCCCAAGCTGTTGAGAGCTGGAGCGATGACTGGGCGAAGCGTCGACCCACTCGGGATTGACGATGATCTCTCCCATGCCCTCACCGCGTCTCTCGCCTATCCCCCGGATGGCCAGTTCCGTCAGGGCGGACCCCTGTGGATCCCGCTGCAAATGGAAGGTGAGCACCGAGCCAGCCGCCAGCCCCACCAGGGACGGACGAGCCAGGCTCCAGGAACGCTGCCAGGACTCACGCCGTATGACCCTCCAAATACTGCGATTGGGGCGGAATTCCACCGAAACCCCCAGCACCTGGGCCAACTCCTTCTCCAGGTGAACAGGATCTATGGATGGCAGCAGGCTCGGCCCGCGGAACAAGAGCGGCGAGACGAGCCACAACACCAGCCGTGAGTCTTTCCGCACTTCCGGGACGGGAGGTTTCCAGTCTTCACGGGAGAGGCTCACCCTGCCGTAGTCGGCCTTGGTGGCACGGCCCAAGCGCAGTTCGCCCAATCCGTCCAGTATGCCCTCAACGCTTTCCGCGGCGCCGGGGGGGCCGAAAAGCAGGATTTCAGCCTGCAACTGCGTTCCCTGGGGAATGGCCTGGCGCGTATAGATACCACCCAGGGACTCATCCGGCCGTTGCAGGTCATCGTGTATCACGTTGTGGACCTGCTGCACTACGGTAACATCGACCACCCGCAGTGCATCGCCCGGTTCTGGCTCCACGTAACCCTTGCGAAGCTGCTTCCACTGGGAAGCGTTCCCATCCGGCAGTTCTTCCAGGAGATTCTGCGCCAGCCGGTTGGAGAACTTGTCTTCGAAGAAGGCCAGGGGAACGGGGCAGCCGCGTCTACCCGAGACGCTTGGCATCGCAGAGCGCATGAGAAGGTGGCCATCGGCCAACAGCGAAAAGACATCGTGCCCCGCGGCTTCGAGTCTCGAGGCGACGGCTCCCAGCAGCAGCGTTCCGGGCACATGGTCGTAGCTCTCTTCCACGTTTCCAGTTGTTCGGCGCCAGGCACAGAGAGGTTCGAGACATCGTATTCCCAGCCTCCACCCATGCCACGCGGGTCGGCCAGAGGCAAGGCCTGATGCAGGGGATGCGCCGGAAGATGCCCTTTTGCCGGGAATGTTTGGAAGTTCCAGGTTTGGTAGCGCGTCGAAGAACGCGTCGGTGGCAGATTGTAGGTCGTCCACGCATTCCAGGTCGTCCACGCGAACTCTGCACAGCCCCTTGCCTCGTCGCCTCTTCCCGCCCATGGCCCTTATGCCTTCAGCAGCAGCAGCAAGAAACAG
Organism: Myxococcota bacterium; assembly: GCA_024276675.1. Lineage (GTDB taxonomy): Bacteria > Myxococcota_A > UBA796 > UBA796 > JAFGLY01 > JAJRWT01. The sequence goes on from JAJRWT010000009.1 coordinate 2,335, forward strand.
CTCCGCAGTCCGCACATATTTGCGTGGCAAATCCAGGTGGGCATTGGCTGACAGGACAGCGCCCTTTCTGACCATCTCCGTGAAAAAGAGCTTGTTCTCCGCGGCTGCCCCGGTACTGCTGTCTATTGCTACGGATGGAACGGCAAAGGTCAGACCTTCCCGCAAGATGGGCACTTCTGCCAACACACGAGCCAGCCTCCCGGACAGCCTGGGGGCATCCACGCGCAGGAGCGATGGTTGTGGAGCCCTTCCACCCTGCCCGCCCAAAGCAGGTTGCGTGCCGAAAAGGTCATTGATCAGGGCCAACCAACCGCCTTGACCGTTGCTTTCCAGTGCCTGGGCCAGAGCTTCGGCCGCGTCTCGCCACATGCCCACGAGTGTACGGGCCGACAGGCATGGAAGGCCTTCAACGTCGCGCCGTACCAGTCGGTCGAGGTCGCCCGGCCGCCCCGCGCCCATTCCGGGATGCCAATCCGAGATGAAGGTGATCTCCAGTTTCATCTTTTCCAGCCCTCCAGGAAGGCCATGCTGTCGATGACGTCCACTACTGCGCTTCGGTAGCACGGTTTTTGTTCTTTCTGGTCTTCTGGTCGGCTTGGCGCGGAACTCTCCGCTTGGCCTGCCTGGCAACGCGTCCATGGCCCTTGTTCAGCGTTCCCCCCTGCTCCAAGCAGGGAAACAAGCTCGTCCTGGGCCTTCCAGGTTTCAGCGCGCTTCTCTAAAACCGCTATGTACCGCTTGGTTTCGTCGGGGCCCTGAAAGAGCGCGGAGCGCAGCCGGTTCAGTGCACCGTTGGGGAGCTTCCGCCTACCATCCTGGTTCATGGCGAACACGGCCTTTGCGGCATCCAGGAAGGGGGGCAACTGGTCCAGGCGGTAGGGACGGCAGGTGAGCAGATAGCGAATGCCATTCATTTCATGTTGCAGCTTTTCACGGATCTGCGGGAGGCTCGGCGGAGATGCGTCGTATACCGCGTGCCAGTCCATGGCTGACCCCGGCCGTTCCCGGACGCGATCCTTGGCGCTCCTGCATAGCTCTTCGGCCAGCCCCACAGCGGTGAAAAAGGGGAAATGATGCTTGACGATGGCAACTCCAGCGCAGGCGTGGATTCCCCCTGTTTCGGTAGTGGTATCATCACCAAAGTACTTTGCAGCGGCCTTCATTACGGAACTGATTTTGGGTTCACTGGCTGTACGCTCCAGGAAGGCCTCCAGGTAGCGATGGGCAATCGACAGCGAAAAGCGCCCGTCACAGACAATGGTAAGGTCGTCACCACCGACGATCAGGGGATAGACTTGAAAAGGAACGCCTGGATGCACCAAGCCACGGAATTCTTGGAGGGCATCACCCAGGGCTCGCCAGGAAGCGTTGTCTATCGCCCTCGAGAATTCCTCCCGGGCGGTCAACCAATCAACTCCCATTTGCTGGGCGATGGCTGGAAAGTTTAGGAACACCCGACCCATGCGGTTGGCATCGGCGTGGATAACGGCCCTCCAGGTCTCGCGATCCGTGGCTGGTTCGCCCTGGTCGGGCGCCATGCGCGAATAGGCTTGGTCGATGTTCTGGATGAGAGCATCGTGCCATCCGGCGGCCTTCATGCGCTGGGCCACGCGTTTCCTGGTGGCTTTGAAGACATGCTGGTACCTTTTTGAACACACCTCGACGCTGGCCCGGCGCCCACGCTCGTGTTCAGGGTGCGTAGGATTACGCTCCGCAGAGGCGGGCAGGCCCGTGTAGCTGCATGGCCGGCTCCAGGGCAGAGTACGCCGCGCCAACGCCTGCCTTCCGCGCATGGAGCCCAACTTTGCGTAGGCCCTTCCAATGGCAGTTTCAATGCCACGATCACCCAACTGCTCGATCGCGCCCACCAGGTCCATGCCCGGAGCGTTCTGGGCAGACCAGAGAGTCAAGTCCCTGATCCATGCCTGGGCCAAGTCCCTGCTCGCGAACAAAGCCTCTGCCTTACCCGACGTGGTCAGGAGTACCCGGCCGCATCCATCCAGGGCCTCAATCGCCTTGTGCTCCAGGCTCGCAAGCAGATAGGATGCACCAACGGCATCGCGCAGGCGGTTGGATTCGAAGATGTAGGCCTGGTTTCCGCCAGTTTCGACGACTGCGACGTATCCGGTGAGATCTTTCAAAATCTTGCTCCTGTATGTAATCCGCGCAAGCCCAAACACAGGCTTTACGCGGTCACTCGTTCAATCAAGAATCCATATTGGATAGTATTACTCTCGTGTCTACGTCGATCAAAATCGGTAGGACGCCGGCATCATCCAAGGACTCGTGCATTTCGCGCTCGATGGGCAATAGCCCCCAGCCAACGGCTTCCGGTTCCATGGCGTCCTTCAAATCATCCAGCGGGGGGCTGGCTTCCCTGGTCCGGGCCAGGGATACCGCCGCCTTTCTCAAGGTGGGGTTCATCTGCATGAAATACTCCAGGTTGTACCGGCTATCCAAGCAGGCCAGCACCATGCCTACACTCATAGACTTGGTCCCGGGGGTCAGGTTGAAGATAATATCCTCGGGTTCGATACCCCTTTTAATGGATTCTACTACAACGCGGGTCTCCTCGAAGCCAACACTGTTGGGGACTTCCTTCACACAAAGCTCTGCCAGCGACTCGGATCCTCGACGAAGGCTCAGGTAGTGCTCCAAGAGGCGAGTCAGATGGTCCAACTGAACAGAATCCCGGGCCAGGCCGTCTCGGGTGACTACGAGCACCAGCTCTTCCAATCTTGGGCGATGCCACTCGATGGCTCTGAACAGCAGCTCGATCCACGGCGCTAGCTGTCTTTTATGCACAGCACTCGTGATGGCCCTGAAAAGCTGCCGCCGATCCTCGATTGTAAGCCACTCTTCCACCATGTCAGCAGATGGCCCCTTGTCGGAGCTGAGTATTACCAGCCGCTTGGCAGGAACCGGATTTCGGTACGCTCGTTTTTCGTCCATCAGGAAGGTTTTACTCACCTTGTGTGATACAACTGCTGCTACGGCAGTGCAGATGGCGATGACCCACAAGACCAGGGATCTCATGAGGTAGGCATCACTTGGTAACATGAATTGGAGAACCTGCTCGATGGCGGGACCGATAAGAGGCATGCCAACGAAAAACGCGATAAAAGAGAGAATAGCGGTCAAAGCCGTCAGACGGGGCAGTCCAAGGATACGTTGAAGCCACGCAATCATTGCGGTTCTCCTGTGAGGATTAGGTCGTTGAATACAAGACGTACAGCTTATCGCTTTCCTGACAAGCGAATCGCACACCAGGCCAGCCCTCGCGCCCAGACAGGCCGAAAAGCCACCTATCAGGACAACATGGTGGCATAAAAATCGGCACTCAACAGACTGACAACGGGGTTCTGTTCGAAGTGGTGGTGAAACCTATCAGTGACCGCTCGCGAAGCGACGGAAGCGAACGAACTGGAACTCGCTGATCTTTCGGCCCCCTTCCAGGCGCACCTTCCGGCGCGTCGTAGCTGCGTAGCAGGGAATTCCCCGCTCCTGGAGGCCTTTGACCACGTTCCAGGTGAGGGTGAACTCGCCCTGTACCATACACGCGCCCGTGCGCTGAGGCACCTTGGCCAGGATGTCGCCTGCCATGGCGCCGATACTTGTTTCGTCCAGCAATGGGTCCACATGGGGAAAGGTGAGATCCCGAACCTCGGGAGCGATGCGCCGCGCCGCGTCGAGCTGCTGGGGCGCCCAGGATGACGATGGATGATTGGAGATGTTGAGGAAGATGTCCTTCGATTGGCCCATGGACGGCTGCGGCGAGCCGCCCTGCTCCAGTTCTTCCACAACGTCCTTGACAAGCTGTACGGGGTTCCTGGGCAGGGAGCTTCTGAAGCCTGCGTGGTCAAGGGTGTTCCTGATGTCGCCCACCCTCTGCGATCCCCACCTGTCTTCGCGATACCAGCGATTCCGGCCTTCCTGGCGCCCCTGGGAGCTGAAGCCGGGCCCGGGCCAGCGAGCCTCGGCTTCACAGTAGCGATTGAGCCAGGCTTCGCGACAGACGGTGATTGCCTCGGGGTAGCGGCCGAGACGGGTGTACAGGAGGGTAAGTGCTACGAGGGCCTTGTCGCCGTTACGTTGCAGATCCTTCACCGCCAGGGGACGAAGCATCGCTTCGAGACGATCCAGCATTGGCGCGAGGGGTGGGAGCAACCTTGCCGTGTCGCCCTTCGCCTGCTGGAGCCATCGCAGGACAACCGATGCCGAGCCATCGGGACCCAGGATGGCGGGCGCCTGGATGGTCTCCAACTGTTCACCAAAGCTGCCAAGCGCTTTCCCAAGCTGCTCCAACACGGGTGATTCTCCGTGTCGACCCTCGTTGGCCCAGCCCTTCCGTGCTTCGCGCCCGATTCGCCGCGCTTGCTCTGCTACAGGACCGGCCCTGCCAGCCTCCAGCAGCATCTGCAGCGCGCGGGACCAGTCAAGTAGTTCCACGAAGGCCGGCAACATCCAGATGCGTGTGTTCTTCAAGATCTCTGGCGCGGGTCGGGGCTCGGAGGGCGACTCCCGGTCGGCAAAGGCGCCGTATACTACTCGCACGGGGAGCAGCTTTTCGGTTGTGGCCCTGGTCCAGGCGAGCACAGCCGCCGCCATGAAAGGCTGCGCCCTGAAGCCGTGGGTTATGTCCAGGATGATCTCGTCCAACTCCGCTCCAGCATCCAGAGCCGCCCGGAGCTTGTCGAACTGCACCCACTGCTCCCCTGGGGACTGCCCGTCGGGCAGGATCTCGTGAAACACCTGAATCTGCCGTGCCGCGAGAACCTTGTCCAGATGGGCGCCGTGCAACGCGAAGGCCGGCTCGGTGGCGATGACCACGACCTGCTCCGGTTGAAAGTGCCTGGCAAGAGCCTCTGCGACGAAGTGGGTTTCGTAGCCGTCGTCGTCTTCATGGAAGTTGTAGCGCGTCTTTTCGTACCTTCCCACCCCGAGGAAGGTCACCAGGCGCCGGCGCGTGGCTGGACCGGCCGGAGCAGGGGTGCGGTGTGCGTGTTCTTCGTCCACCTGGCCTTCTTTCATTGGTAAACAAACACATCAATACGGGTAGTTCCAGACCAACGCCCTGGCCAGATCTGCCGGTGAGTCGAAAGATGAGAATGCCTCGATACGTGTTACGAGCGGTGCTTCGTACTCCAAGGCCGCCAATCGCTGTATTGCGGCTTCCAGATCCCGGGGCGAGGCCCCACGCTCAACGCGGCGGTCCATTTCAGCCAAACATTGGCTGTAGGCTGCATCTGTGGGCCGGTCAGAGCCCAGGTGCTCCAGGCGCAGGGCGATGGCGGCAGCTTCTTCGTGGCGCCCCATGCGGCGCAGGCACCAATCCTGCCAACGTAGACGGGCGGCTCGTACATGTAGCCAGGCCCGCTCCCAGTCCATGTACCCGCTTGACTCCAGCACGGAGATGGCCCCCGCCAGGTCACCGACCTGGGCCAGGCAGCGCCCCAGGGCCAGGTAGAGGAACGCGGAGTCGGCGGGATCAGACGATGCTGACAGCACGGCAGGAAGCTGAGCGCCCCGGATCGTTTCCAGGAGAGAGCGCTCCCGCTGTATGCCCGTGACACGGAGAAGCTCGCAGAGTGGTCTGCTGGCCTGTGCCGCCCGGTGGATCTCTATCCAGCCGCGCACCGTGCGCTGGAGCAGCTCGCTGGCCCGCCCGTAGAGACCCCAGGCCGCGTAGAGCCTGCCCAGGGCGCCCAGCACCATGAGGTCCGAGGGAGAGTCGTCGCGCTCGCAGCCTGGAAGCTGGCCTTCCGCTTGTTGGGCCGCCGACTCCCAGCCAGGGGAGGCGCTGTCGTTGAGCGATTGCAGATCTTGTGCCAGCAACTCCATTCGCAGTGGTCGACGCATGGTGGCAAGGGTCTGTGGGGCTATTTTTGGCATGGGGGCGGCGCGGCCAGAATGACGCCAGGCGATGTTGGCGGCCAGATCCAGCCTCCACCTGCTGGATGGCTCTACGAACCCGTGCTCCAGCAGCAGCTCCGCGGACCGGGCCACGGAGGCCCACGACAGCAGGGTACTGGAACGTTCCAGCACAAGGTTGAACAGGTGAGTGGCCACCTGGCGAGCTTCAGCGGGATGGGAGAGCCACCTGCCGACCAGGGCAGAGCCCAGGTCGGGGAAGATGGTTTCCACGACAGAGGCGAGACTGACCGGGGCCAGTACCTGCAAGTGCGGCGCGACCTGGCGAACGAGGTCTTTCTGCTTGGGGCAAACCAGCACCTTCCTTGTTCCAGGCGCCCATCGTAGCAGCAGGTCCAGTTTTTCCTTCAAGCCTTTGACGCAAGCCAGGCGGGCCCGGGAGTCCAGGGTCGCCAGGAAAGTCACGTCCGGGGGCAGGGGGAGGCCGCAGTAGGAAGACAGGGCCGCCATGGCCATCGCCAGCCCGAAGGAGCCGCCGTCCAGGATGCGGTCGCCACCATGGGCGTCGTTCACCAGCAACCGGGCGCTCACCGGGGAGGGCTGACCGGGAACCAGGAGTGAGCCCAGCGCCGGAAGGTCGTGGCTGGCCATTGCCAGCGCCATGTGCCAGGTCCGTGAGGCGTCTCCCACCAGGGGCTTGTTGCCCGCTCGTGGCTCGCTGTGCTCCAGCAGCCAGAGCGCTCCCCCCGATGGCGGAGTGAGCGACACGAGCAGAGCCGTACCGGTTGGAAGCTCGGTGGGAAGGGGCTCCAGGTGGGCCGCGGCCTTGTTCCGTCCGGACTGGCTGGACGGGACGCAGCAGGCAACGGAGAGCAGCTTGGGCAGGTGGGTGGTGTTGTAGTTTCCGGAAGGTTTGCCCTCCAGGAGTTCTTCGATGGATCCGGGCATTTCTGGTTCAGTCCTGATGGAACACGGACCACCATGAGTCTGGCTCGTAGCGCGCCAGAGCTTGCATGTGCTCCCGTGAAAGTGGAGAATGGCCATCCAGAGCCTCGCCCAGCGGAGAGAGGTGGATGGCGAAATGGGTGTCCAGTGAGCCCAGGTGCCCGGCCACCTGCGGCGCCAGGGTGCAGCCCGCGGCCTGTAGGCAGGCCAGGGCGCTCTCCAGTTGGTCGCGGCGTGCAACCAGGCCGGACGCTACATGAAAAGCAGCACCGGAAAAGCCTGACACGAGCTGCGCCAGGTGATCCAGCTCTTCGTACATGGCGTCGACCTCGAGCTGTAGATGCTCCACCAACTGCTCCCAGGCCTGGGGTGGAATGGTACTGGCCCAGGAACGGAGCCTCTGGAGCAAAATGGGGGGCTCGCCCTTCTTCAATCTTTCCAACTCCCGGTGGACGGCGTGGTCGTGTTCGGGCCTGTAGAACCGCAAAAGCAGGCCGAGACCCTGGATCGTTGCCAGAGGAGACTGTGAATCCATCAACGAAGTGGTCATGTCGCGAAGCCACCGTGCCAGGTCCAGGCCATCCGCAAGCCGTTCCATGTCCGGTACCTGGATGTCCTCGATGCCCACATGGGGTACCTTTGGCAGAGACTCCATGAGCGTTCGTGGGATTTCCTGGGACCAGAGCCTCACCTCGCCGCCTTCCAGGTCCAGCAAGAGCAGGACATCGGGATGGAGGCTGTCCACCAGAAGCACGGCCCGCTGGCTCGAACTGCGGATCTCCAGGTCCTGGTCGTCCAGCAGGATGCAGTCGCCGGAGAGGATGGTCACGCCTTTTGCGCTTGCCAGGAAAACGGTGGGGTCCGGGTTCCACGATGCCAGGAACAAGTCGGGAGCCGTTTCCAGCGTGATGCGTCGAAGGTTCATGGGATCCCGGGTTGTGACGGGATCCGGAGAATAGCCTTCAAAACCGAAGCCCCTGGCTCCGTCTCGAGGCTGGTGGCTTTCCAGCAATTTGATCTCTTCAGGGCGGGACCCGGTGAGATCCAGCAAGAAATTGTCGGGAGTATTCATCTCTGCTCCACCGGTGTAGACGTAGCTCGAGCCAACTTCCTGACACGAAGGAAACGCCCGAGGCATCTCCTTGCTTCTTCGGCGTCGTCCTTGCTCAAACCACCTCCCTGCTTCAATCCAGGTACGGCCGGGCCCGGGCCACGCCGCTCCAGGTCATCCACGGCGTCCAGCAGCGCCCTCCTGGCGCGGGAGTGGGCCTTGTAGGTGCGGTTCAAGGCCTTGGTCAGGTCTGACTGATTGGCGTTGGGAGTGCCTTCGGCCTCTGCCACCAGCTCGACCAGGGGCCTGCCCTCCAATACGGTTTGAAGCATCTGCTGGAGAACTTTCCCAAACTCTTCGCGAAACCTGGGTTCCCTGAGCTGGATGGCCCTTTCCATGACGAGGTTGATCAGATCCAGGCAATCTTCCGTAGGTTGCAGTTCTTGGGGCCTGGTCGCCGGCTTTGCTGCCTCGAGGGAGGTGGAGCGGGTTTTTTTTCGGTGCAGATCCATGTGGCGCCAACGAGCCCGCTTTCTCAGCCAGGTCTCAGGGCTCCGCAACCGGGGTAGCCTACCTTGCTGAGCCATGTACAGGATCTCAAGCAAGAGCTTCTGGCGCAGGGCGTCCGCGTCGTCGCGGCAGCCTATGGACCCGGCAACCTGGTCCAGGTGTTCGTACAACCTGGAAATGGCATTGGAATCGGAAGGATCGTCGCGAAGGATCCGGATGGCTTCAGTGAGAGTCATACCCATCCCCCTTCATGGGCGACACGGCACCAGGCTTCAGCCTGCTGGCGTGCCCAGGTGGGCGTTATTCCGTCACAGGCGGGGCTGGCGCGAAGCTCGAATGCCTGACGTACAAGCTCGCGGGCCTTGCCTCCGCCGGCGATGGTTGGCAGCGCTCCCAGCGAGGGAGCGGCTCTGGGTACTGCTTTCAGGGGGATCCGTGATTGGCCTGGCAGGCCCAGCGCGGGACAGCGCTCCAGGCCTTCCAGCGATGGAGCCCGGAGAAGGAACTTGCGCAGACGATTGGCCAGGTAGTCCGCCACCACGAGCAAGGGATGGGCAGTAGAATCGTAGCGGTTGAGTGGGCCCAGGGGGATGACTCGAACGGAGCTTCGGGCAGCGGGGTCCATGGGAAAATCCATGGCTCCCTTCACGATATCACCCACATAGATGGGGTACAGGCCCACTGGCTTGGGAAAGCCATGGATTTCTATGTTGCGGGTGGCCAGGCGGGCCCAGACCGACTCTACGCTGGCGCCCCCGGCGCAGCGGAGGCAGAACAAGCGCTCGAAGAGCCCTTCGGCCAGGCAGACGTAGGGATCCCTTTTGACACAGGTACTTCCCATCTGGCGCTCCACGGGCCTGGCATCGGCCACCTTGGAAGCGGAGACCAGGAGCAACAGCTTGTCGGGAGCAAAAGTCCTTGCAAGCATGGAGAGCAGGGCCCTCATGCGGCGATCCTCTGCGGCCCTGAAATGCGAGAGCTTGTGCCAGATTCCGGGAAAGTGCATTGACAACCAGGCATCGCAGGCCTGGAGCTGGTCGAAGGCAGGGAAACGGCCTTGCTGGATGGCCCGCTGGAAGCCGTCGAGAGAGGAATCGCTGGAGGACTGGGCGCGACGGCAGGGCTCGCGGACAAGGCCGCGCAGCAGGCGTGCTTGCGCGGTTTCGCCGGGGGCTTCGGGGACCAGCAGGTGGGCGGCCAGCCTGGATGCGTTGATATTGAGAGACGAGGCGTGGGGGGGCCAGGGGCACACGGGGTACACCCGTTCCAGCTCGCGGCGAAGCCTCGCCGTCGACGCGGGTGATTCGGGGTCGTTCAAGGCGATGCCAACAACCACGAGGAGGTCGTTTGGATCGTAGGAACTGCCCGATTCGTCCACGTATAGGTTCCAGGGACTTGTTGACACGGTTACTCCTTGTGGGCGTTCTATAATGTCGGGACATGGAGTACACAATGCGCCCTGTCCAGGAGCCTGGGCAGGAGGAGGCTACAACAAACCGAAACCATTGCCCGCCCGCCCGGGGTGGGGATCCATGGATGGGGCAAGAATGCCTGGCCCAGCGCGGCGCCTGCCTTCGGCAGGCTTGTTTCCGGCGGACCCCGGATCTTGGCCCTGCGCGCTGCTACAGTTCGTCCAACTCGAACTCGTAGCTTGCCGAGCTGTGGGCGGCGTCTTCGAAGAAGACGGTCAGGTAGTAGCTGTTTTCCCGGTTTCCGCGGTAGGACTCGTAGACCTGCTCCAGTGCGTCCTTGGCTGGAATGGTCCAGTCGGTCGCCTCTGGCAGGCAGTCCCATACGGCGGACATTCCCACACCTGTGTCCAGGTTGATGAGATCGTAGCTTCCCACAAGGCAGGCCGAGGTCGTGGTCAGCACGATGTCGGTGGAGCAGGGATTGGAAACCAGGGCCACGAAATCCAACACCTCGCCGGTGGGACAAACCGTGCAGGCTCCATCCGCACTCCGAACCTGGGTTGCAAAGGCGAGATCCTCGGCAGTGCAGGTGGGATCGGCGTCGGCGTCCGAATCGGCGTCGGCGTCGGCGTCGGCGTCGGCGTCCGAATCGGCGTCGGCGTCGGCGTCGGCGTCTGAATCGGCGTCGGCGTCAGTATCAGCATCGGTATCCGAATCGGTGTCGGTATCCGAATCTGTGTCTGAATCTGTGTCTGAATCTGTGTCGGTATCTGAATCCGTATCGGTGTCGGATTCTTCGTGGGTGTCGGCCGTGTCCTTTCCCCCGTCGCCGCAGGCGGGCAGGGAGACGGTGGCAAGGACGGCCAGTGAAGCCAAAGCAGTACAGGCAAGCGTTCGCATCTTTTTCCCTTCCTCCCATGCCCCGACCAGGCAAAAGCATATTACCATTTTTCGCAGATGGCAGCACAGGAAGGGACGTGGCCGGGAACTCAGCACTGGGGACTGTGATATGTTGTCCAGGAACGTGCCATACCGTTCACACCAGAGGCAACCGGGGTCCATGCCCCCCAGATTTCGAGGAAGTCCCATGAAAGACGCGTTGATGGAAGTGTTCAACCGAGGTCTGGCCACCAAGTACGGGATGAAAACGACCGAGCTGAACGAGGTGTGGCCCGCATCCTGGAGCGTGTACGCCTCCATCGTGCTCGGGCTGTCCAAAACCCAGACCCGTACGGAAAAGCACAAGGCCAAGAAGGCCACCCAGGCCGCCTTCGGCCACCTCCACCAGGTGCTGAAAGGGCGGCCCGTCACGGGTGGGACCGGCCAGAGCAAGGTCGCCCGAAGGCCCCTGGCAGGCGAAAAGTACGTGGTCTTCAGCGACCACCACATCGCCTTCCCCGGGCATCGGCACTACAACGTGTGGCAGGCCAATCTCCCCGTCTACGAGGCTGCCTTGAATGCATACTTCTCACGTGGCTACACCCTCGTCGAAAACGGCGACGTGGAAGAGCTGATCATCTTCGAACCCCAACGTGACTACGCTGGGGGGCAGGAGGAGGCCCGGCTGCGCGCATCGCTGGCGACGTTGTCGGAGCTGAAGGCACGCCGGCAAGTCATGCGCCTGGCACAGCTCAAGTTGATCCTCGACGATCCGGCACACGCGGGCCTGCTGGACCTGTGGAGGCAGTTCGCCGGGGCGACAACAAGCGAAGGCCACAGCCGACTGGTCCGCGTGGCCGGCAACCACGACTACGACCTGCAGCAGGACGGGGCCTACCTGCACGAGTACCGCAGCACCCACGGGATCCCACTGGCCCAACCGGTGGACTACCTGGTCATTGGCAAGGACCGCCCCTACATCGTCATGCACGGCCACCAGTTTGACGAAAGCTCCAACCCCACCTCGGCACCCCGGTTCGGCGAAACCATCTCCGAATGCCTGGGCATCTACTACCAGGGGGCGGACCGCTTCTGGCCTGTGGATGAAGCCCGGAAATGGGCGAACGGCTCGAATGTCTTTCTCAACGAGTTCGTCGGCGACGACCCACGCTGGCTCCCCGTGGGAGATGTGGACGAGTGGTTCCTGGAGCGGCTGTTCGGCCACAACGTGGCCTGGGAGTACTTCGAGCACGACAGCGAGTCGGAAGCCATGGAAAAAGAGATCCTCGCAGGAAAGCGCTGGATGAAGTTCCGCCACACGGACGAGCTGTTCATCTGGTACCACCTGCGGAACTACCCACTCCAAAAGCGGCCCCGCCTGGTGCTTGGCCACACTCACGAGGTTCGTAACATGCCCTGCGCGCCCAACGGCTATCCACAGGATTGCTACCTGAACTCGGGCAGCGCTGGAAGGTTCGAGAACCTGGTGTGGGGACTGGAGATCGAAGAGGGTGCTGCCACCGTGGTGTCCTGGAGTATGAACGACGACGGAGTCATAAAGCGCCGCGCCTGGACTCCCGGCAAAAAGAAGGTGATCGGCCAGGGAAACAAAAAACGAGGCGTGCTGGTCCCGGATGCACAATCTTCGCCATTTCCACCATAGTCCTCGCGATTTCCACCATAGTCGTGGAGAAACTGGTGAAAGTCCCTACACTTGAGGGAAGCTGTCCCAAACATGAAACGGGCCACAGCAGAATGCCGGAGCAGACGATTTCGGCCATTCAATCCTGGGCGACCCCGTGCGTACTGCTCCCCTCCATGTTGGCACTCCCTGCCGGCTTGCTCCGCCGCCGCTTGACGACGAGCTTGGGCCACAGGCTGTGGTAGGGCTGACCATACTCGGAACCGAACCAGATCTGCATGGCACCCGTGGGACAATGGTTGATGCAGCCCATGCACAGAGAACAGGTCCCTCTTGCCCTGGGCAGGCCGTCCTCCATGTGCAGGCGCCCAACAGGGCAGTAACGGACACAGAGCCCGCAGCCGTTGCATCGCCAACGGTAGGCGTGGTTGCGATAGAGAAACCGGTTGATCAGCTTGTTTTCCAACAAGAAGCCCACCACGGGCATGGGCGAAGGCCACAACAGCACCGGCATACCAGCACGGCGCCCCAGGACCAGGTCCCGGCCGTCGGTATCGATGGCACGAGGGATGAAGATCCAGGCCGTCAGGCGATCCATTGCTTTCCACAAGAATGCCGGCCCCAGCCGAAAGGTCACCACGCTCAAGGGGTAGATCCCCCAGCTCCTGCCCACGACTCGGTAGCCCCGCAGCTTGAGGAGCGCCCAGGCGACAACGCCCGTGTTCTCGGGGCCACCTGCCGCCGAATAGAGTATAAAGGCAGGTTTACCATTACCTTTCGGCAACCCCCGAAGCAGCAGGTCCATGACTGGCCAAGGCGGTTTCCACCCGAACACGGGAAACACCAACGCAAGGCCATCGCCCTCAAGCCGGGGGGGAGGATCGTCGATGTAGTGGAACCGGTGAGAGGTCACTTCAGCCCCTGCCCCGAGAGCGCCATCCACCAGCGAAGAGGCAATGTGGGCGGTGTTGCCCGAGTAGGAGGCAACGACCAGGTCCAGGTGTCGAATGGACGTGTTCCGGGCATCTCTCTCCTGCACCAGGAGGATGGCCCACTGGGCCACGGTCAGGACCAGGAGTACGCCAGACGCCACGGGATTGGCGCTGAAAGGAAGGTTCACAGCGAAGAATGCCGTGAGCAACATGGAGAGCAGCACCAGGGCGCTTGAACTCAGCGGAAAGGTGACCCAACACAGCATGGCAGAGACCATCGGCAGGCCCAACAAAAAGGGATGGTCCAGACCTTGACCTGCCATGATCACAAGCACTACCCACAGCGTGAAGTGCTCCAGCAGGAGCGTCCAGCGTGGATACGCCAGGAGGGGCGGCACCGTGAACAGCAGGAAGACCAATGAGAGCTGCTCGGTCCAGGCTGCGCCCTGCCAGGGACGGAGACCGATGGCCAGCACGACCGCGAAGAAATAGGCCAGGTAGAGACGAACGCCGGCACCCGTGTTTTTCGCGGACATGAACTGCATCCATAACAACCTGGTTGGCGACCGTTCAGGTGCTCCGGGCTTCGGTACGGGCTACGGGAATGTGAGTTGCTGAGGTCAAATCCATTTTTCGGTTCTACCAGGCATCGGGCAATGCCACAAGGGCAGCTCGAAGGCTATTGCCAGGCTGCTGCTGGACGAGCCGCGCCCGGCTGCCGGTTCCTACGCGTGATGGCCGGCGCGCAACGCCGCGCCCGGCTGCCGGTTCCACCGCGTGATGGCCAGCGCGCAACGCCATGAAAGACTGTCATCCCCAGGCGCACCAGGCGGCGGCCTACGCGAGACAGCAGCAGTTCCCTGCCGGACTGTCATCCCCAGGCGCACCAGGCGGCGCCTCCTGGAGCCTCCGCGCCACCTGTAGTGCCGCGACACCGGGATCGCGGATCGGGCTCCTGCGAAGTTCGAGAGACCCGAAGATCGACGGAAACACCGTGGCCCACGACCTGGTACGAAAGTTGCTCGAAAATGGTGCGCCTGCCTTCTTGAACACCCTCCGTCGGGAGCGAAAAATGACCCACCATTCCCTTGTCATGTCCGTGCTCGCGCTGTCCCTGGGCGCTTCGGGATGCCACTCCCCCGACGCCAGGCAGATTACCATGCTCTACCCCGAGTTGGAGCCCATCGTACAGGGTACCAACGACTACTCCTGGTGGGCCTGGCAGGCTTCACGGTCGCACCTGCAAGGCAACATGTTCTACTCGCCGTTCTCGCAGGTGGCGGCCATGTCCATGGTCTACGCCGGGGCCGAGGGCGAGACCGAGGCACAGATCGGTGTGGCCCTCGGTGTTCCGGAGGGGGGAGAGGATTCGTGGCACCAGCAGATGGGACTGCTGCTGGCCGACCTGACGGGTGAGCACTACAGGCCATACACCCTGTACGCGGCCAACAAGATCTGGGGGCAGGCCGGCTACCCCTGGGAAGAGGATTTCCTCTCCGTCGTGGACGAGCAATACCTTGCACCCCTGGAAGACGCGGACTTCGCCGGCGACTACGACACCGTGCGCCAGGACATCAACGACTGGGTGGCGGAGCAGACACGCGACCGTATAGCCGAACTCTTCAAACAGGGAGACATAAGCTCGGACACGCGCATGGTGCTGGCCAACGCCATCTACTTTCTGGCGGACTGGGAGGAGCAGTTCGACGAAGACGAGACGCAATACCGCGACTTCACGCTCTCATCGGGCGCCACGGTGAATGTTCCCATGATGTACATGTCGGCAGACCTTTCCCTCGGCAGCTTCGACGGCGTCCAGGTCCTGGAGATGCCCTACGAGAGCGGCGAGGTCTCCATGGTCTTCATCATGCCCTCCGAACACGACGGCCTGGATGCCCTGGAGGACTCGCTGAACACGGAGCAGGTGGCCACATGGCTCGACGGACTCGCCGAGACAGAGGTCTCGGTGATCATCCCCAGCTTTCAGATGGAATGCGATTTCCCCATCGAGGACGTACTCCTGGACCTGGGAGTCGTGGACGCCTGGAACGCCACCGACGCCGACTTCTCTGGTCTGCTGGACCCCGCGTGGGACGGCCTGTGGCTGGGCAAGGTCGTCCACAAAGCCTTCGTCCGCGTGGACGAGCAAGGCACCGAAGCCGCTGCCGCAACCGGGGCAGCCATGGTCACCGAGTCTGCCGAGGTATCACAGGAGTTCCATGCGGATCACCCATTCATCTTCCTGATCCGCGACCGCCTGACGGGAACCGTCCTGTTCCAGGGTCGCATGACCGACCCCTCCCAGGCTCCGCTCGTGGATTGATTCGCTTCGCAGGCCTGCCAAGCTGGTCCCGGGCCTGGCGCACCGGGAAAGGGCTCCCACCACTTCAAGATTCACAAGTTCCCATCCGGAAAAGGCGGACCGAGCCGGGGGGAGTCGCTTTCGAGCCAGGTGCGTCCGCGCAACCCGCCGGAATAGCAGCGCTATTTCAAGTGGTTGCGCGGATGTGCCGGGCGAAGGAATG
>JAJRWT010000104.1 GCA_024276675.1 Myxococcota bacterium
CCTGCGTGGGACATATCTTCACACAGCATTGACACTCCCAACACATGTCGGGATCCTGGTTGTACGCCTTCTCCGTCGCCTTGTTCAGCAACATCAAATCATTGGGACAGATGTACTGACACGCCGTCTTGTCCAGCGCCTTGCACCCGTCACACTTCTCCGGATTCACAAAACTGGGCATCCTTTGACCTCCTTTTCGCTTTGGTTAGGGATCAGCCCTCGAGAGAGAAAAACTGAAAAACAGCAATCAATGCCCGCCTTTCCTGGCGAGCATTCTGGAAGCTATTTCTTGGAATCATCGCCCGTGGCGAACTTGTGAAGCTTGATCTCCACCTTTTCTTCCAGGCCCTGGTAGTATTCTTTCAGGATCTTCACTACTTCGGGGCGACTGAACTCTGCTGGCAGCTCTCCACCTTCGGAGAGGGTCTTGCGGACCATCGTTCCAGAGAGGAGGAGCCTGTCATCCTTGCCATGGGGGCAGGTCTTCATGGAGGCCATGCCGCCACACTTGTAGCAGTGGAAGGTCCAGTCGATGGGCAGTGGCTTGAGCACCAGCGCGTCAGCAGGTATTTCGTGGAAGATCTTCTGGGCATCGAATGGACCGTAGTAGGAGCCGACACCGGCGTGGTCACGACCAACGATGAGGTGTGAGCAACCAAAGTTCTGCCGGAAGACCGCATGCAGCAGAGCTTCACGAGGGCCGCCATAGCGCATTTCCATGGGGTAGCCGCCCTGAACAACGGTTCCTTCGCGGAAGTAGTTGTCTACCAGGACGTCGATGCAATCCTGGCGGACGTCGGCGGGAATGTCCCCGGCCTTGAGCTTGCCGACAATCTGGTGTATGAAGATGCCGTCACTGACTTCGATGGCGATCTTGCAAAGGTACTCATGAGAGCGGTGCATGGGGTTGCGGGTATGAAAGGCTGCCACGGTGGTCCAGCCCAACTCTTCGAACTTCTTGCGGGATTCGGCGGGACGGATGTAGATGGCCTTGAACTCTTCGGGGAAGTAGCTCTCGCTCAGGACCTTGATGGGGCCTGCCAGGTTGACATCGGCTTGAGCCATCACCTTGGCTACCCCCGGGTGTTCCGGGTCGTCCGTGGTGAAGACAGTCTTGCATTCGTGTACCTTGTCGATGCTGTACTTTTCTTCCACCTTCATGGTGGCAATGATCTCGCCGGATTCGGAGTCCTGCAGGGCCACTTCACTTCCCAGGGGGATGGTCTCGGCGAGTTCGGTGGTGGCTGAAAGAGTGATGGGGATGGGCCAGAAGGTGCCGTCGGTCAACTTCATCGCGTCGCAGACATTCTTCCAGTCTTCGTACCCCATGAATCCAGGCAGCGGAGTGAAAGCACCGATTCCCATCATGATGCAGTCACAGGTTTCGCGGGATGTCATGGGCACCTTCAGCATACCCTGTGCCCGGGCCTTTTCTTCGGCAAGTGCATTACCTTCAAGCAGAAGAGGCTTCAAAACACGATCTTTGCCATGTGGTGGAACCAATGCCATGATCTGTTCTCCTTTATATTGTGAAAGTGGCTCTGTACTGGTCTTTGTTCTTCCGATAGCCTTGGGTAACTACTGATGCCGTTTCCACGCCTGCACAGGTTCTGAATCACCTCTGGAACTGCTGTTCTGGAAACGAAATCTTGTATGCCACATTACAAAAAAGAAAGAGTGACATCCTAATAGGCTTGACGGACCTGTCAAGGCAATGCTGAGCACTATTTCCTCTTGGGTGCAGCGCTGGAATTTCCCTTTCGGCGCTGTGAACATTCTATGAACTGCCTGGTTCGAAGTACCGTAAGATGGCCTTCACGAGAGCAGGAACGGTGTACTCGGAAGGCACCAGGTGGCAGGAAAGGCCGTTCCTGGTAATGGCGGCCCGCGTTTTTGGACCGAGAGCAGCCACGATGGTACGGCCGGTGTCCAGACCCTTCAGGATTTCAGGCATCGAAGACGTTACGGATTCCACGCAGGATGGGGCTAGAAAGACCAACGCGTCGACCCTGCCATGAACGAGCATGCTGCGTACGTCCATGGATAGGGGTACCGGGTGGCTGCTGTAGATGGGTACCGGCAGGGGCAGGAACCCGGCCTTCCGCACCGCTTCGGGTAGTTGGTCATCAGCAACCGTGGAGCGGGGCATCCAAACTGGCGTGCCCTTTCGGAGACCGCTTGAAATCATCGATTCCAGGGAGGCGGCCCATCCAGGTGTACCGGCCTGGATGGTGACTTCCCAGCCGTGCTTGACGAGAACAGATGACACGGAGGGACTGGTGGGCACCATTACCGGTTGCCAACCGGCGACGGATGAATTCGTCGCCTGTTTTCCGGCGAGCTGCCGGTGCAGCAAACTGCTGAAGAACTCTGCGGCGATTGAGCTTGTCAGGAGTACGACGTGGGAGGCTTCCAGGGAGCGCATCATGTCGGTGATCCGGGGGGTGTCGGTCAATGGTAGAAAGCGTATCCCCGGGATGTCCAGAACTCTGGCCCCAGCCGAACGAAGCTGGGATATCTCGCTGTAGTGCCGCTCTTCCGCCCTCAGGAAGACGATGATCCTTCCCGCCAGCGGGCGCGGAAGCTGGCGTGAGAGGAGGGGAGACAGCCCCGCAACGCTCCCCACGGCTGTGATGGCAGGGGGCCTGATGCCATGCTCCGTTACGAGTCGTGCGATGGCATGGAGGGGACCTGTGACCTGTCGTTGCCCCGGGAGTGTTCCCTCCTGTACGGTTATCGCTGGAGTGTCGGGGTCCATGCCATGCAGGATGAGCTTTCGTGCAATGGAAGAGAGGGTAGTCACGCCCATGTAGAAGACCAGGGATAGCCCCGAATCCACCAATCCTCGCCAGGGGAGATCGGGTAGCCCCCCACGGGCCTTGTGGCCGGTGAGCAGTACAACCCCCTTGCTCAGGCCCCTGTGGGTGACGGGAACGCCTGCATAGGCAAGCGCCGCGATTCCCGCGGTGACACCGGGCACCACCTCTACCGGGATTCCCGCACGTGCGCAGGTGATGGCCTCCTCTCCCCCCCTGCCAAATACGTAGGGATCGCCTCCCTTGAGGCGCACGATGGTGCGTGGAGGCCCGGGCGCCTTTGCCAGGCGGACCAGAAGACTCGTGATTTCATCCTGGGGCATGGCATGACCGCCAAGGGTCTTGCCTACGTAGTGTTTTTCCGCGGCGGGACTCCGTTCAATCAGCTCGGGAGGCACCAGAGAGTCGTACACGAGTACATCACATCGTTCCAACAGGTCCAGACCCTTTACGGTAATCAGATCGGGATCACCCGGGCCGGCGCCCACCAGGAACACTCTCGAAAAATTCGCGCCCACCTGTTCCGGGTCTTGGCTGGGCTTACGAGGCATGAATCACCTTCCACAGCGCTCGGCGTGCTGCGTCGATGTTACCCGCCGATACCAGCCATCGGGCGTTGGTTCGAACGAGGGAGCGATTCAGGGCGAAACGTTTCTCGGGATCATTGGGAAACAAGCGCCGGGTTTCCGCTCTTGCCTCCGACAGGAGAGCCAGGTACTGCTCGAGGGACTCTTCCAGGTTTGCTCCCAGTTCCCTGGCAAGAGTTGCTGCCAGAGCCGGGGAAGTGCCACCGGACGACACGGCCAGCAGGAGAGGCCCACGCCGCACCACCGATGCCAGGTAGAAATCGCACAGCTCAGGTTGATCCACGGCGTTGACCGGGACACCTCTTGCCCTGGCACTCCGCACGACCAGCCGGTTCACGCTGGGATCATCGGTGGCCACGAACACCAGTACAGTACCAACTATATCATCGGGGTGAAATTCCCTTTGCTGGATGCGCAGTCGTCCAGCAGAGGCAAGGTTCCGGATTGCAGCGTCCACCCTGGGAGCCACAACCAAGATAGTGGCACCGCAGGGTAGCAGATCTCTGACTTTGCGAATGGCGACCTTCCCCGCACCCACGACCAGCACCCGTCTGCCGGCCAGCTTCATCATCACGGGAAACAGGTCAGGGGGCATGGGAGGCCGGTTTCAGGAAGAATCACCCAGACGCCGACGAAAACTGTTCCCGGCAGGCGTTGGGCAGTTCTTCAGCATTTGGATCACTGAGCTGGAGCGTCGGGGAGCCTACGCCCATTCAGGCGGGCATGAATCATGGCCAGGAAACGATAAAAGATATGTGCGAATTTGGTGTATGGCAGGAAAATCAACAGCCAGAACACCGCCAGCAGATGGACCACGTAGACAGGTGTACCCAAGATCGATGGAACGGCAGTGAGGCGCACAACTTCGGTAAATATTCCAGTCGCTCCCACCATGAACAACAGGGCAAGGAAAAACCAGTCTGAATAGCTGCTTTCTCCGGTGTGGTCGGGGGAGTTGCGCCTGTAGTTCCACACGTAGAAACAGCCGGCCAACAGGGCGATCCCACCGGCGTTGCCCAGGATCTTCACGGGGTGGAACCAACCCAGAGGGTAGAGATCAGGGTTGTTCAGCGGATATTCCAGGAACGTGAGTACCGTGGCAATACTGGTGGTGACGAATAGTCCCACGAAGCCGTAGAACACCAGGAGGTGCCCTGAACGGCGTTGCTTGCCGGAATCGCAGCGGTGGAAGCGGCTGTGCTTGATGAGGTCCATGGCTGCCCCGATTACGCTGGATCGAAGGTCTTCGACCGGAGCCGTGGACCAGCCGGAGGAGAGTTTGTCCATTGCCTTCCAGAAACGCGAGGCGCTGATGGCTGCAAAGACAACCATGAGAAACGAGGCCGAAAAGAAGAACAGGATCAGCACCTTGTGGGCGAGAAACTGTTCGTATTCAAAGTGGGAGCCCAGGAACAGCAGCGGTGCATCTTGTTCCCAGAGCTGTTGCACCAGCAGCATGACCCCGATGAAGAACGCCGATATTGCTGCCAGTATGGGAAGATATCGGGGATGCCGTGTCAACTTTCCCATGAAGGCGGGAAAGGCGAAGTGCTCGATGGTCTTTCCACGCAACGCTGCCATGACATCACCGGGGCGAGCGCCACGAGGGCATTGCACGGAGCAATCTCCGCACTGGTGACAGAGCCACAGATCCGGATCTGCCGCCAGTCTGCCCTTCAAGCCCCAACTGGCCCAGATCATCTCCTTGCGGGGGTAGGGCTTGAGTTCAGGCGACAACGGGCAAATGACAGAGCACGTGGCGCACTGGTAGCATTTTTTCAGGTCGGACCCGCCAGACTGGGCGAGATCTTCAATGTAGGCGATGTCGGGTTTGACTAGCATGGCTACCCCGGTTCTCCGGATGTACTTGGGGTGGATTGACAGGAGCCGACGCCTGCCCAGGACGGGGAGGCCAGACGCCGACTGCGATGCTACGTTCTACATTCCCTTGAAGGGGTTCATTCCGATCTCGTCGATGAGTTCCATGAACTCGTCGATGACCCTTGGGATGGTCTCGTAGTCGGAGATCTCCACCTGGTGTAGTTGAACGCGCTCGTTTTCCATTGACATCTGTTCCAGGGCTTCCTTGATGTTGCCTCCGCGGGTCTCCATCAACTCACTGCCCCGGATGAAATGGCACTGGTAGTCATCTCCGTACTTGCATCCGAACAAGAGCACTCCGTCGAAGCCGGCAGAGATGGCCTCCTTGATGAAGACGACGTTGACGGAACCGAGGCAGCGAACCGGAACGACCCTGACGAAGGGACTGTACTTGATGCCATGGACTGCAGCCGCCTCCAGTGCGGGGATCGCATCGTTTTCACAAGCCAGCACCAGAACTCTGGGCTTTTCATCCCATTCCTCGGGGACTTCGACGGATTTGATGGAGTCAGCCACCCCGCCGATGGAGTAGTCTGGGAAGTTGATGATGCGCTCTGGACAAGCCCCCAGGCAGATCCCACATCGCCTGCAACGAGTGACGGAATACTCGGGTGTGCCCTTTTCGTCTTCGTTGATGGACCCGAAGGGACATTCTTCGGTACAGCGTTTGCACTGTGTGCAGCGCATGAGCGAAAACTCGGGGAAGGAGATGTCGCCCGCTCGTGGGTGGACCGTTTCTCCTCTTGAGAGCATCTCTACACACTGAATGGCCTTCAGAACTGCCCCCATGGCGTCTTCGGCGGCGCTGGCGCCGTCGGTTGGAGTGCGCATGGCTCCGGCGGCGTAGATGCCCGTGCGGCGTGTTTCGTAGGGGAAACAGATGAAGTGGGAGTCGGGATAGCCGTGGCGGAGGCTGGGGAGGTCCGGACCCTGTCGATAGTCCAGGTTCAGGATCTCGGTGTTCTCGTGGATCTTCAATTCTTCCACAGCTCTGGATGCGTCCTCGTACTTTGCGTTGCCAGGCCCTTCTTTTACGATCTGGATGCTGTCCTGGTACTTGCGGATGGCCTCTCCGTCGGCGGAGTTGGGAACCATGCCGTTGTTGAGCACCAGAAGGTCCACTTCGACTTCCAGATCTTCACCCAACATGCTGTCTTCAACCTGCAGAACCAGGTGGCCCCCTACGCTGGAGACCAAAGAGACCATGCCTCGGGTGAGGAAGATCCCTGGGTCTTCTTGTGCCCTGCGATAGAAATCCTCCAACTGCCCCGGCGTGCGCAGGTGTTCAAAGAATATGAACGCTCGGGCTTCCGGATCCTCTTCGCGTATGTACATGGCCTGCTTGAGGGCATTCAAGGACATGATGGCCGATGCATAGGAGAAGGTGTCGGGATTGCGCGAGTCGCCACACTGGACGAAGGCCACGTTCTTTACTGGCTGCTTGTTGGATGGCTTGAGGAAAGCGCCATCCTTGGCCATCTGTTCGAAATCCACGTTCGTGACCACGTCAGGGAACTTGCTGAACCCCAGGTGTTCGAAGCCCGTGGGGTCCGCGGGTGTGAAGCCCGTGGCCTGGACGATTGCTCCGATCCTGATGGCCCCCTCGGGAGCCGCAGCGCCCTGGAGGGTGACGTCGAAGAGCCCGGGGCCGCCGGATATGGATTCGATGGTGGTGCCGGTGTAGACCTTTATGTGCCCATTGGTGGAAACGGCAGCGATCTTCTGCTCGATGTTCGGATCTTCCAACTCACGGTAGGGAGGTCGGGTTGGGATGGAACGATGGAGCCTGGCCATGTATCCGCCCAGCTCATCTTCCCTTTCCACGAGAACGACATCGTAGCCGGCATCGGCTGCTTCGTAGGCGGCCGTAAGACCGGCTATCCCCGCCCCAACCACCAGGATGGTCTTGCTTATTTCCTGGTGTTCAGGGAACGGTTTTGGTTTCTTGGCCTTCTGGGCGCGGGTGATACCCATACGAAGGTAGTCCTCTGCCATCATCTGGGTGTCTTCGTCGTTTGGTTCGTGAGTAAGAACCACCCATTCCAGGAGGTTGACCAACTGCAGGGAGTCAGCTTCCGGTAGAGTGGAAGCCAGGTAGGACCGAGAGGATGGCCCTGCAATGACTACCTTGTTGAGCCCAAGTTTCTGGACTTTTTCGCGGATGGCAGCCATTTCCCCGGTACTGCCACTGGCAAAGGTTTCGCAATGCTGGGCCCCCATTTCCCCGGTGGCGACCTCGTGAAGAGCATCAATATCGAGGGCATCGGCGATTCCATAGCCTGTACAAATGAATACTCCGAGCTTGTCAGCCATGGCTACCTCCTCACATCCTGGATGGCACGAAGCGCTGCAGCGGTGGCGTCCTTCACTGAACGAGAGACATCAGTTGGACGGCATGCACAACCCGCGGCGTAGATGCCGTTCCTCACGACTCCTTCAACGATGAAACCGTACTCGTCCGTGGTGATGTCGAGTCCGGGCAGCGGATGCCTGGCCTGGTTGGGAACCACGCCTGTGGCCAGAACCACCAGGTCGAAGCTCTCTTGCAGGAGCTTGCCACCAAGGGTGTCTTCCACGTCCAACACGAGATTCGAGGCTTCGGGTGTAATCCGGGCAACTTTGCCCTTTACGAAGCTTACGTGGTCGTCCGCAAGGAGTTGGTAGTAGAACTCTTCATGGCGCCCGATTGTGCGAATATCGATGTAGAAGATACTGATGGATGCGTCGGGCAGCTTGTTGCGCAGGTAGCGGGCCTGTTTCAGTGATGCCATGCAGCAGACGGCGGAGCAGTAGGGGAGGTTGTTGGCGTCACGAGAGCCGGCACACTGGACGAAGGCCACGCGAGCGGGCTCGCGGCCGTCCGATGGACGGATGATCTTGCCTCCCGTGGGTCCGGTGCGCGCTGCCAGACGTTCCATCTCTATATTGGTGATCACATCGGCGTTGCTGCTGTAGCCCAGCAGATCCAGGTTGTTGGCGTCGTAGGGCTGCCAACCGGTTGCCACGATGATGGCAGCCACGTTCACATCGAGAGTCTCGGCTCCCGCCGAGAGGTCTATTGCTTCCCTGGGTTCTGTTTCTTCCAGCCTGGAGATCTCCTCGCTGGTGAGAGCATAACGCGCCAGAACGTGAAGGTGGGGGAAAGCCTGGTCGTGGGGCATGTACAGGGCCCTGGTCCTGTCCATGCCAGAGTTGAAGTCGTTGGGAATCTCGCTGGAGATGGCATCCAGTTGTGCCCGGCTAATGGGAGCGTTCCCTGTCACGTACCTGGGATGGATGCGAATTGTGACATTGAAGTTCCCTTTTTGCCCGGCAACCTTGCTCACCTCGGACAGGGTGAGCACTTTGATGCGGGGGTTCTTTCGGATGCGTTGGTAGTTGATCTCCAAGCCGCAGGTGGGAGGGCAGAGCTTGGGGAAGTACTGGTTCATCCTGACTACGCGGCCACCCAGGTATGCCTCCTTTTCTACTAGGATTACGTTGCAGCCCACTTCCGCTGCTTCAAGAGCAGCAGTGATTCCGGCAATGCCTCCACCGATCACCAGGATGGTGTCTTTGCCGCTTCGAGCAGTGTTTTCGGTCACCTTACCTTACCTCCATGTGAATGGATGTTCGCTCGGTTCCTCAATCTGACGAGCCTTTGCGGCTCGGGGTTTTTTGAAAGAATTCCTTTTCCTTGCGCCTCATTTCGTCGAATACTGGATTCAAGACCATCGTGGGTTCGGTCCCGAGAGCAAAGCGCAACCATCGGAAACCGAATTTCATGAGTTCGTAGTCGTCTGTTAGAATCGCTTCTATTTCTTCAGGGTCTATTACAAACTTGTCGAGAAAGGTGGTGCCGAAGACGAAGCGGCGGAAGCGGTCCAGATCGTAGGACGCGGTGAAGAACATGTCCATTTTTGCTGGCGACATGTCGCCGGTCTGGAAAAACGGGTGAAGACTGATGGGCTTGAACAACTCGCCTGCCTCGTTGTATTCGCCAATGCCTTGTTCTTCGAGCCATTGGGCGATTGAGTACTCGCGCTGCTCTTCAAAACCCTTGCAGTGGTCTTCCTGCATCAAGAAAAAAAATCGCTCCCCTTGTTTTCGTTCATCTAGAGGAGCCGCCATCCCGACAGGGTACATTCTACAGGCCCATGGGCGGTCTTCGTAAACGGTGCAACCCTTTTCCGACAGGAACGGGCAGGTCTTGTTGGCGTCGTCGCTCATGCGCAGGACCGGTACGGGTTGCTTGACCTCTTTGTTGAAGGGAACCACTGTGTATTTATTGATGAACTCCGAGGAGGTGATGCCCAGGCGGCGCTTCAGTCTCAGGACGTCGTAGGGGGTAAGCAGTATGTTGATGTCGGCACAGCAGTCATTGAAGCACGGGACGCCAGGATTGCACGAAAACCTGAAGCGATCCTCGATGCCCAGGCGCGGGGCTTCGTCCAGTACTCGCTTCTTGAAATCCTGAATACTGCTCATTGTTCCTCCGGATCGCCTTCGTCTTCTACTATCCATTCCCGCATGGCAAAGGCTGACCAGACGGGAAGCGGGCCCGTTGAGCCGTTTATTGGATCGTAGCGAAAACGGTAGGAGGCGCGGACTTCGTAGTGTTCCGCCATCCATTGCCAGCCCTTTTGAAAGTAGGGGCAGGCATCGTTGAAACAGACAAGATGGTTTTCACCGCCCCAGGTGGAGTCGGGGGGGGTTGCCCAGTGCTTGAGCTTTTCGCCACAGTGAGGACAGGTATCGAGATGTTTCTCGGTCACTTGCTTCTTCCGGTTGCGCAGAAGACCTCGATGAAGTTGCATGAGAATAGTGTCGTGGCAGACTACAAATCAACCTGGGAGGGGCATCGCAACGAGTTGGGCGGGAAAACCCGGTCAGGGAGCGGAGCCGTCTGCTGGTTGTGGTGCAAAAGCCCCTGAAAAGTGGGTTCCAAGGTCTGCTGGCACGGCAGGTATCCAATACAGAATCGAGGTAGAGACACCCCCCCAGATGCGGCGCATCTGGGGGGGGAGCGAGTCATAGGAATGGACCAGTTAGTCGATGATGGAGTAGATGGGCCGTTTGATCATCTCCCAGTCATCGCTTGCCGGGTCTTTCTTGCAGTTGACGAAGACCTTCCAGGAATCGTCGTCCATCTTTGGGGTGTCGGACCTGAAGTAGTATCCCGGCCATCTTGTTTCTTCCCTGAAGAGGAGCGTGCGGA
>JAJRWT010000105.1 GCA_024276675.1 Myxococcota bacterium
AGGCGGACCGAGCCGGGGCGAGTCGCTTTCGAGCCAGGTGCGTCCGCGCAACCCGCCGGAATAGCAGCGCTATTTCAAGTGGTTGCGCGGATGTGCCTGGCGAAGGAATGGGCCGCTCCGGCGATGGGAGCCATTTCCGGCTGGGAACTCAGTAGTCCAGGCCCATCTGCAGGCCCGCGGTCCACAGGGAGCCGCCGATATCGATGACCACGTTGCCGTCGTCGTCGGTTTCCCGAGGATAGCCTTCGATGGGGGAATCACCCGACTTGCGAGAATAGGTGCCATCGGCCAGCTTGTGTACCTGGGCGAAGACATCCCAGTGGATCGTACCCAGCAGGTCCAGGGGATCGTGGTGTTGCATTCCGGCACCCATCGCCAGCACCAGCCGGTCCGAGTCCAGCAGCGAGGTGTCGGAGGTCTGTGATACCAGGGGGGTGAACTCCACGCCGCCACCAGCTCGCAACACGAAGAGCAGGCTCTTCATTGCGCCCTTGAGAGGGACTTCCGGAAAGACAAGTTCGCCACCGAGCCTCCAGGACCAGGTGTTGCGCATGAGGGGAGTGTAGTCGTTTCCGTCCTGGACGGCGTCGGGATCCAGTTCCCAGAAAGGGGTCTCCAGCGTTGTGTACGCCAGCCGGGTGATGTTGACGCTCAACTGCTGCCAACGAGTCCAGCGAAGGTCCGCGTACGCGGACACATGCGGCAGGCCGGAGTAGGCGATTCCCAGGACCACCTGCTCGGGCATGTAGTGATCGTATACCGAGAGACCCAGATCCACTACCATGGGTATTATGGTGTCTTGCAATTCGCCCAGATCCTGGATGGTGAAGTTGCCTTGCAGCTCGGCGTCCACGTCCACCGGCAGACCGGTGCTGCCGCGCCAGGTCGCCGCCAGGGACAGCCCGTGCAGAGCGGAGGCAGCTTCTCCAAGGTCCCATTGAAGGCCGATTAGGGGGGCGAAGCCCCATCCCAGGTCCAGGCTCATCTCGTGTACGTCCATTTCGACGTCGGTGATGAGTTCCAGGGCGTTCTGGTCGTCTTCGTCGGCTGCCGTGACGGTTAAATCTATGGTCGTGGCGATGTGGTAGCGGGCGTGGGGAATCATGCGCACTCCGGCGCCCAGGTTCAATCCCAATCCCAGGTCGAAAGCCAGGCCGCCCGAAAAATCGTAGCGCTGGAGCCGGCTGTCGTACATGAAGTATATGGGGAGTTCGGGCTCGAAAGTGGAGAGCAGCAGGAGCCGATTCACCGGCAGAAAGAAACCGAGCCCAAGGGCGAGCCGTCCGCCGATCTTCTGTACTGTGGCGGCGTGGACGCCGTCGCCCGATTCGTAGTCGGGCTGCCATTGGAGCGGGGTGTCGTCTTCGTTGAGCAGACCGTCCTGGTTGGTGTCCCACCACAGGTCGGGAAAGGACTGGAAATGGGAGCGCACCAGGGCGAATCCCACCAGCAGGCGGTGTTCGCCGGACAGAGAGAATATGGAGGCAGGGTTCAGGAAGATGGCCCCCGAGTCCCTGGGATAGGCCACGCCGCCGCCTCCCATGCCAATGGAGCAGGCGCCCGAACCGAAAGTTTCCACGGGACTGGCCCAGGAGGTTTCCGCCAACTCCAGCAGCATGGATGCGAGTAGCAGTGAAAACATGACGCTTCAGGCGTAGCCGATCTCGGGCACTGGAGTGAGGGCCAGTTGCCGGAGTATTTCGGTTATGCCGTCGGCGTCTTCATCGGGCAGGGCTTCGCGCAGGCAGGCAACCCTTCCCGCCAGGTACGCGGTGGCGATTCCCGAGCCCCTCCAGAGCTTCTTGCCCGGTGCGGCTGCGTGCTGAGGGCTGTAGCCGTAGGCCAGAAACTTGCCGGAGAGACCCGCCCACTCCCTTCGGGGAAACCTGTGGGGAGCGAAGTAATAGTACTTGTCGACCGGGCAGTCGGGATGACTCGCCACACCGCAGGCTTCGGGCAGGTCGGCGGGATAGGCCCGCTCCCCCCTGGGGTGCGCCGCTGCAAGGACACAGCAGCCGTTTTCCACGGCCATGGCGCAGCAGTCACGCAGCAAGAGAGCCTTGCCCATGTTGGGAGTACCCATGGAGAGGTTCAAGACCTGTGCCCCGTTCCGATAGGCGGTTTCGAGACCGGCCGCCATGAGGTCGGCGTTGGTGCGGAGCGATTCGTCCATGATCTTTATGGCCAACAACCTGGCCCCGGGAGCAAAGTGGCGCACGGCCGCGGCGATCTCGGTGCCATGGCCTGATTCGTCGTGGCAATCGGCATCCAAGAGGGCGTGGCCAGTGGCTCCGAACTGAATGCTCCAGCCTTCGTATTCGACACCCTCCATTCGAGGATCGTTGGGGTCCAGGCCGCTGTCGATGATGGCAACCGTGACTCCTCTTCCGAAATAGTCCTTTCCCCTGAAACGCATATCCTGTGCTACCTGTGTTCAGTATTCTGTGGGTCTGCCAATAATGATCCGTGGAACCTGACATTGTCCGTAACCTGCTCCGCCTCGTTGGCGGAGGATTTTTTCCATGAGCCCCATCCCGCGGCGACAGCGTGAGGCCAGGCGCCCCATGACCAACCGGGTATAATAGCCACATGATGCCATGGCTGATACTCTTCGCTGTGACGGCCCTGGCCGGCGGAATATCCGGCACGGTGGCGGACGAAAATGGCCTCCCGGTCTCGGGGGTTCTGCTGTTCTGCTACGACCTGCGACTGGGCTACACCTATGCCAGCACCGACGACAACGGCAACTACGAATTCGACTCTCTCTCCGCCGGAGCCTACCGTCTAAGAGCAGTGCCCGGCGACGAAACGGATTTCGTAGAGCAGTACTGGCCGGATTCTGCCGACTACTGTGACGGCGAGCTGCTGACTCTGCCCGACTCCTCCACCTGGCTGGATGCGGATTTCCGCCTCGCGGGTGGTGCACTTCTTTCGGGGACCGTGCTGGACTCTGACGGCGAGCCGGTCCCCAATGCCAGGATCGAGGCCGAGGGAGTGGGCATCGGTGTGGAGGGCTACTCCCGGGAGGCATGGACAGACCAGGATGGGCACTTCCAACTGCGCGGCCTTCGGACTCCGGAGTATGGTTCAGGCCCATACGTACTCGAAGCCGAAGCCGAGGGATGGCCCGCCCAGTACCTGGGGGGTTCCTACGACCAGGATACCGCCCACCAGATCTCCGTACCTGCCTCCGCCGATGTGGGCGACTGGATTCTGAACGACGGTGTTCTCGTCACCGGTACCGTGTACGGACCCGATGCTCCGGAAGAAGGCGCCACCGTCCATGTCTACAGCGAGGGGCAGGTGCTGAGCGTCGAAACCGACCAGTCGGGTGCCTACGAAGCCTGGGCCCTTCCTCCGGGTTCGGTGCTGGCATGGGCCACTGCCGACGGCCTTGGCACCACCTACTACCCTGACGCCGACAGGCCGGGTGAATACCTGGATTCCGGCGGCGAGGGCTCCGTACTCCAGGGTGTCGATCTCCACATGCCCTGGGAAGCCACCTTCAGCGGTCGTCTCGAAGGCACGGGGGATCTCTCCGGCGCCACGGCCCTGCTCTACAACGACACCTTCACCGTGGGCTGGGGAGCGGCTCTGGACCCCGATGGGCTCTTCGAGATGGACGCCCTCCACGGCGGCTCCTATGCCTTGTTCATCTTCGCCGCCGACGAAGGCTACGTGGATGACTTCGTGCTGGACGACGACGGCGAAACCCGCTGGTTCCAGGTGGACGAGGGGCAGGCGACCAGGGCCTGGGTGTCTCTGCCCCGGGGGGCGAGCATCCAGGGGTGGGTGACGGATGACCAGGGCGAACCGGTCTACGGCGCTTATGTCTACGCCGAAGAGACCTCCGGTGAAGGCGCCATGGAGCTGGCCAGCACTGCCGACGACGGGAGCTATCTCCTGAACGGCCTCCACGAGGGGGTCTACGAAGTCCAGGTACGGTACAACTACTATTGTCCGCTGGATCCGGGCTACGTGACCGTGTACTGGGATGGCGCGGTCAACGAGCTACAGGCATCCTCCCTGCCTCTCCTAGCCGGTGAGTTCCGGAGCGACATGAACTTCGTCATGCCGGTGGACATGGATCACGACGGTATGAGCGACACATGGGAAGCCGACTACGGCCTGGATACCACGCGGGACGATTCATCTGAGGATCCCGACGGAGACGGCTATACGAACATCGAGGAGTACCTGCTGGGAACCAACCCCACCCAGAACCTGGTGCAGGATACGGGCTGCGGCTGCAACGCGCCGGTGACCGGAGATCTCCCACCATGGTTCCCGCTGCCCATCCTGCTCCTGCTCTTTCGACGAAACGCCGCCCTCGCCAATCCACTCTCGCGCCCCTGGAGTTGAACGCGGCGCACGGGCAAACTACGCTGCGGCCTTGTCCGCCTGCCATGGCCTGCTGGCCTTTCCCCGACGCTCCCGGGCTCTAAAGGCGCTGCCCGAAATAGATGAAGGCAGCCCCTTCATCGGCTGCCAGGAGCGCACCCTGTTCGTTGGTGCGGTCGTACCGAGGCACCGACACCAGGAGATCCGGGTAGGGGCTACCGTTGAGATGGCCGACAAAAGAGACCACCGAGCCCGCGGCATTGTTGGAAAGCTGGCCGAGGAATCGCGTGTCTGCGGTACTCAGTTTGACGGCCCCCAAGGGCATGGGCCCTCGCAGCAGGTACGCGGCGCCTGCTTCTTCGGCGGCCACGCCGGACCTGGATGCGCCGATGAGCACATCGATCTCTCCGTCCAGGTCCAGATCCTGTGCGGCCACCGAGCAGCCCGCGTTGTCGCCGTCGGATTCGCCGTAGAACACGGTCTGGGCAGCATCCAGACCCAGATCACCGGACATGGGGCCCAGGAAAAGGTAGACCGCTCCACTCTGCTGGTCCATGTCCAGGACACCGGGAGCACCCACCAGCAGGTCCGCATAGCCGTCACCGTCGGCATCGCCTGCTCCGGCCAGGGAACTGCCGAATTCTCCGGCGATCTGTGTTCCGGGTATCTGTGCGTCGGCCTGGGAAAGGAGCAACTCTACCTCGGGGGGGCCGTGAATGATATACGCCGCACCCGCCAGTCGATCACGAAAGGGAGCACCCACCAGGAGGTCGTTGACTCCGTCGGCGTTCATGTCGCCTGCCGAGGCCAGCGAGACACCGGCACCCTCGCCCAAGCTTCCTCGAAGGTGCGTGATGCTGCTGGAGGACAGGTCGATATAGTCTTCGTAGGACTCGCGCCCGGTCACCAGGTAGACGGCACCGTCTCCCGAAGAGGCCTCCGGGGCGGCCAGCGCCATGTCCTTGTAGCTGTCGCCGCTCAGCTCTTCCACCAGCAGAGCCGAACCGGCGGCATCTCCGGGTTCCTCTCCATGGAGAACCGAGAAATCCACCCCTGCCTGTTGGAGAGAAGCGGCGGAGGCTGTAAGCTCCACCTGCTCCGTGTTGGCCTGGAACCAGGAATCCTCTGCGAAGATCAGGAATACCTCACCTGCCGAGTCGGAGCCTGCATGGGGGGCGGCCAGCAGAAGGTATGCCTGGTCATCGGAGCGGTCTTCGTTGCGCCAGGCTTCCACCGCCATGCCCAGGTGCGCCTGTTCTTCCTGACCCAGAATGACCAGGGAGGCGTCTGAGGTGGATCGGGATGTGTTCAGCGGTCCGGGCAGAAGGAAAGCGGCTCCGGAGTCGGTCATGCCGGAGTCGTCGTTGCCCGGCGCCCCCACCAGCAGATCCGAAAGAGCGGTGTCCGTGCGGGCAAAGGCGCGGATCGCGTAGCTCGCCTGGTCACCCTCGGAACTTCCTATGACCATGGCCATGGCGAAGTCGGGATTGTCCTCCAGGGGGATATCGCCCACAAGCTCGCAGGAACCGGCACCGCCATCGCAGTCGTTGTCCAGGCCGTCGCCACAGGTTTCCGGGGAGGATGGATTGATGGAGGGATCCGAATCGTCGCAGTCCTCTCCGCCCCTGTCCTGGCGGACATAGTCGTCGCAGTCTTCGTCGTAGTCCGCCACGCAGTTGTCGGGGAGACCGTCGCAATCGTCGTCCAGGCCGTTCAGGACTTCGTCGGCGCCGGGATGGATATCGGGATCCGAATCGTCGCAGTCCTGGGTAAAGGGGTAGCCGTCGTGATCGGCGTCGGTGAAGTCAGCGAGGTTTGCGCAGCCCCCCAGGAACAGGAGCATCGGCAGATGGCACTGCAAAGTCAAAACCATCTTGAAGCTCCCAGGTTCAAGGAGGGTTCCATAACCAGCACGGTGTCTTGCCAGATGGTGGTGTTCAGGGTGACCCGGGCGATGATTCCAACCTGCTCGTCCAGCATCCACTCCCATCCAAGGGCGGGCGCCAGCAGGGCTGCATTCAGTGGTGGTATCACGCCAAGTCCCATTTCCAGGGAGGGGCGAATGCCCAGGGTGGTGGGTCTGAGCCTGAAGACAGCGCGGTCCATGAAGAGCAACCTGGCGGTCCAGTCCCGGGAGTCGTTCATGCCGTAGGAGTAGCTGTTTTCGCCGGAGGCCATGTCATGGTAGAAAGCCAGATCCATGTCCAGTTTTTCGCTGCGGAAGACGGTACCGGAAACACCGAGCCCCATTCCCACGTGGGGTAGCTGATGGAGTTGGATGTACGAGGCGGTCAGGTGAAGCTGTAGCCTGGAAGGTGCTCGTGGTTCGGGATCCAGGTCGACATTGTACTGGGTGAAGTCGGTTGCCGCCAGGTAGCTGAAATCGGCAGCGACGGCCGAGATGCCCCCCCCGGGGAGCTGGGCGGCGCCCCGGGGCAGGGAAGTGAGATCCAGGCCGTCGCGGGCCATGGTGATCCTGGAGGATTCACCAGGTTCGAAGGTTGCCAGCAGGCTGTCGAAGACATCGCCCGATTCGCTGGAAAACTCTATGAGGTGGATGCCGGGGTTGACGTAGATATAGCTCTGCCCCACGCCGTAGAGCGGGACTCCGTCCAGTTTCCAGTTGCCGGATTCAAAGGCCACCTGGAGTGGCACGTTCTGCTGAGTGCTTTCCTTGAAGAGAGCTTCGGCCCAGTGAACCTGGAAATAGGGCGTATCCAGGTACGGAGCAACGGTGGCGAAACAACTCTGCTGCCATGAACCGGCAGCGGTTCGGAGCATGTCGATGGCTCGATCTTGTTGTAGCACGAGACGAGCGAGGCCCCCGTGAACCCAGACCTTGCACCAGGAATCGGAGGAGATGGGTCTCTCCATCTTGTCGAGCTGCGTTTCCAGGCGGGTATAGCGCGCCACGGCCCTCCGGAGGAGGCCCAATGGGGTGGGCTCCGCATCTGGCTGCTCCGTTCCCAGTGCCGAGCCCATTTTCTGGTCCAGCTCGTCCTGCAGGCGCCCCAACGCAAGGTCCAGCGCATGGAAAGTGTTGAAGGTCTCACGGTACTTGGCGTCGATCTCCGCGTATTTGCCCTGGAGTTCCTGGATGACCGCGGTGTGGGGGTTTTCCTGGCCGGCGCTGTGTTTGTAGTAGGCCAACTGCGCACTGTAGTGGGCGTTGGCCGCCACCAGGAGGGCTTCCAGGCTGTTCAGCACCGCGCTGCTCGTTTCTCCGGCCACGGAATCCGCCAGCGCACGACATGCTCGTTCAAGAGCCAACCTGCTCTCGTGCTCCGCCTTCATGGCGGTTCCGCCGTCAGAGAAGCGTTCTTCCCAACCACGGACGGAATACTCCTGCCACCAGCCAGCCAGTTTCCTGAGGGCCTTCTTCCCGGACCCGGTGGCGTCCATGTCCTTGCTGAGCTGCAACCGGGCGTTGTCCAGCGCGCTACGGGTGTCTTCGATCCTGGTGGCGAAGAACTCCCTGGAGTTTTGCCAGTAGTCGGATTGTTCCTGCTCGATTTCGATGCGATCCTTCAGATCCATGCGAGCATTGGCCAGGTAGTCCAGTTGGTTCTTCGCGCCCATGTACTGGATTCTGGCTTTCTGGATGCGGTCCAGTATATCTTGATATGAACCGGGAGGTGCTCTATTGCCGCCGTATTCAACGGATATCTCCGTGGTCCAGCGAATCCACTTCCTGATGCCATCGGCGAAGTCGCTCTCTGCGGTCTCCAGGAGCTGCGGCCAGCCGTCTCCATAGACCAGGTAGGGATCCGGAGCGAACAGGTCCTGCTGGGATGGCTGCTGAGCGGTGGCAGTGGAACACAGAAACAATAGGAGGGAAGCGAGCATGGACCCGACAGCTCCTTTCATGCCGGTTCATCTTGCGTGCTGTGGAGCGAGGATGCCAGCACCCAGGGTCTGTAACTCGTGCGGGAGGAGATACCTTACATATTTCCTGTTGCCTGTTCCCAACCAGTAGCCGTTCAAGTCCCTGGAACGTAGAGTATTTCAGGATGGTTGGGCGGGCACGTTCCTGCAAGAGCTTGAAACCGCACCACTATTCCGGCGGGCTGTGCGAAGGCTGGCGGCCCGATGTGCGCCTGCTCCCGCTGGATCCGCCTTCCGGGACGGGTACCTGCTGCCACAGGCGGGTTTCAATGCGAGGATGGATCTGATATACCCTCTCATTCCACTGTGTTCACAGGAGCCCTCTGGTCCAGCAGGCGCTGCTCTCACTGCGACTCCTGCCTGGACGCCCGCTGATGCTGTGGAAGGAGATAACAATGGAGCGCTCGAATTCCACGCGCCGTTTCCCCGCCACTCTGCTCCCTTCCAGCACCATCCAGGTGGGCACTTGCGGCCATTGCCCCGGGTCGCTGCCGGCTGCTCCGCATTTCCGCAGGTACCCATGGCCAGGACACCTGGCCCTGTTCTTCCTGTTGTTGCTCACCTGCCCGGGTCTCCCCGCCTGTTTCGACAGCGGCGAAGACAAACCCGACAGCGGCTCGGCCGACTCACCCAACGCTTCAACGGACTCCACCGATGTACTGGACACCGCTGGCACCGCTTCGGACCAGGATTCCCAGAGCTTCGAACCCGACGACCTGGACGAGGACCTGGACGGCTTCACTCCAGCCGAGGGAGATTGCGACGACACCGATCCCGACATCTACCCGGGGCATCGCGAGAGCTGTGACGGCATAGACAGCGACTGCGACGGGAGCGACGACTTCGATGGCTGGAACCAGGACTCCACGTGGGAAGGTGACATCTACCCCGAGATGTCGTCGGGTTGCCTGTGGTACCTGCCCGACAACGACGATGACGGTTTTGGAAACGCCGACCGTGCGCGCTGTACCTGCGAGGACCTCAGCTCCAGCGACCTGGTGGATACGACGTGGTTGCCCTCGCTCGACGACGAAGGCGAGAGCCTCCCCGTAGATTGCAACGACAACTGTGCCGCGGTGAACCCCGATGCCCTGGAAATATGTGACGGCGCTGACAACGATTGCGACGATCTCGTGGACGAACTGGAAGACTCGACGGATTCCGACTACCTGGAGCTGGTGGGAGCACTCACCTGGTACCTGGACGCCGATTCCGACGGGTACGGCGACGAGTCCGAATACCTGATCTCCTGCAGCGACCCTTCATGCAGCGAATCCGACTCCGAGCCCGGGGGGGCCGATACCGCCTGCCCCCCGGCTGACACCGGGGACCCCGACCAGGACTGTTCCAACCCGGACACGGGTACGGCCGGCGTCCCGGCATACGTGTTGCACGACGATGGCCGGCCATTTGACTGCGACGATACCGATCCGGAGGTCAACCCGGCGGCCGATGAACTCTGCCGTGACGAAATAGACAACGACTGCGACGGCCTGGTCAACGAAGACGACGCCGCGGACTCCCACACCTGGTATTTCGACGCCGACGGCGACGGCTCCGGGGATCCCGACTACACCAGGACCTCCTGTACCCAACCCGAGGGCTACATCTCCGAGGGAGGGGACTGCGACGACACCGACGACGATGTCTACCCTGGAGCCCCCGAGTACTGCAACGAGCTGGATGACGACTGCGACGGCGAAATCGACGAAGGCGATGCCGTGGACGCTGAAACCTGGTACGCCGACTCCGACGCGGATTCATTCGGCGATCCCGACTCATCCACCAGCGCCTGCCTGCAACCCAGCGGCCACGTAGCGGATCAGGGCGACTGCGATGATGACGATCCCCTGGTGTTTCCCGGCAGCGACGAGTTCTGCGACGGTATCGACAACGATTGCGACGGTGAGATCGACGAAGATGACGCCCTGGACGCATCCTGGTGGTACCAGGACTCCGACATGGACGGCCACGGTCAGGGCTCCAGCCTGGAGGTCGCCTGTTACGCACCTCACGGGTACGTGGACAGCTCCGACGACTGCGACGACACCCGGGCCGACGTCTATCCCGGGGCAGACGAAATCTGTGATGGGGTGGACAACGATTGCGATGACCTGGTGGACGACTCCGATCTGGACGTTTCCGGGAGATCCCACTGGTATCGCGACTTCGACGGAGATGGCTACGGATCTTCCGACTCGGGTGTGGACGAGGCCTGCATCAACCCCGACGGCTACGTCTCCAACGACGACGACTGCGACGACACCGATGCCGAGACCAACCCATCGGCCTCCGAGGTCTGCGACGGCAAGGACAACGACTGTGATGGCTACACCGATGACGAAGACTCCAGCACGACGGGCTTCTCCACCTGGTACCGTGACGCCGACGGCGATGGTTACGGTGATTTTACCGCGGATTCCGCCCTGGCCTGCGATGCGCCCCTTGGTTTCGTTGGGAATCACGAAGACTGTGACGATACGCGCTCGGATGTCTGCCCATCCTGCCTCGAGTACTGTGACGAATCAGACAATGACTGCGACGGTACAATAGACGAGGATGTGACCACCACGTTCTACCGAGACCGCGACGGAGACGGCTTTGGCGACACGGACCTGACCCAGGAAGCCTGCTCTTCACCCGAGGGCTACACGTCACAACCCGAAGACTGCGACGACACCGATCCCAGCGCCAACCCCGGAGCCACAGAGTCATGCGACGAGCTGGACAATGACTGTGACGGAGTCGTGGATGAAGGCGTCACCAGTACCTTCTACGCCGATGCCGACAGCGACGGCTATGGCGACCCCTACAGCTCCACGGAGGCCTGCGATGCAGCTCCGGGCTACGTGGCGGACTCCGGTGACTGCGACGATGGGGCCACATCCATCCATCCCGGGGCGGGAGAAGTATGCGACGGAGTCGACAACGACTGCGACGGACTCGTCGACGACGACGACGACCTCATCGGAGGATTGCTGACCTGGTATCGTGATCTGGACGACGACGGCTACGGTGATCCTCTCACCACGATGGAACAATGTGAGCAGCCCGACGGCTACCTCTCCGACAACAACGACTGCGACGACAGTGATCCCACCATCAATCCAGAGGCCTCCGAACTCTGCGATGGCTCGGACAACGACTGCGATGGAGCCGTGGATGAAGATGACGCCATCGACGCGGCGATCTGGTTCCTGGACGCAGACGGAGATGGCTACGCCGGTGCGGAGTACACCAGAGAAGCCTGCCTTCGGCCGGATTCCTATTTCTCCAGTGCCGACGACTGCAACGATGCAGCCGCCGACATACACCCCGGTGCCGAAGAAGTCTGTGACGACCTGGACAACGACTGCGACGGAGCAGTTGACGACGACGACGACGGCCTTTCGGGTGGTGTGACCTGGTACCAGGACCGGGACGGCGACGGCTACGGCGACCCGGCATCCACCATCGAAGCCTGCAATGCGCCCGACGGCTTCGTTGCGAATCTGCTGGACTGCAACGACCTGTCCTCAGCCATCAGCCCCGCCGCCGACGAAATCTGCGACGGACTCGACAATGACTGTGATGGCGCCGTGGACGACGATGACGACGTCCTGAGCGATCCCTACACCTGGTACGCCGATCACGACGGGGACGAATTCGGAGATCCCGCAATCCAGCAGGGAGCCTGCGAACAACCCCCGGGCTTCGTGGCCGATGACAACGACTGCGACGACTCCAACCCGGCGGTAAACCCATCCGCCAGCGAGTACTGTGACGATGTGGACAACGACTGTGACGGTCTCACCGACGAAAGCGACTCCCTGGACGCCACCACCTGGTTCCTGGATGCCGACGGCGACGGCTATGCAGGGAACGACGGCTCCACGGTTGCCTGTACGGCCCCTGACGGCTACCAGGCGTATTCCCTGGACTGCGATGATGCCTCCGCCAGCATCCACCCTGGAGCCGACGAGGCCTGTGACGGCATCGACAACGACTGCGACGGCGCCATCGACGATGACGACATCGACTCGGTGCTGACCGGGACAACCACCTGGTACCTGGACCGGGATGGAGACGGTTACGGTGATATTGCCCACTCCACCGAAGCCTGCCAGCAACCCGACGGCTACTCTTCCACCGACACGGACTGTGATGACTTCGCATCCAGCATCAGCCCTGCCGCCGACGAGGTCTGCGACGGCGTGGACAACGACTGTGACGGAGCTGTGGACGACGACGACGTGGTGATGGACCCCATGACCTGGTACGCCGACACCGACCTGGATGGCTACGGAGATCCCGCGGTCACCATGGACTCCTGTTATTCAACGGAAGGATGGTTGGCCGATTCGAGTGATTGCGACGATGGCGACTCAGCCGTGAATCCCGGAGCGGATGAATACTGTGACGGTATCGACAACGACTGCGACGGCGACATCGACGAGTCCAGCGCCCTGGACGCCAGCACGTGGTACATGGACCTGGATGGAGACGGTTTTGGGGGTGGCGACTGGTCAACAATGGCATGTGAACTTCCCTCGGGCTACTCGGCCAACTCCGCCGATTGCGATGACGGTGATGCCTCGGTGAACCCGTCCGCTGCAGAACTCTGCGACGACGGTATCGACAACGACTGCGACGGCGACATCGACGAATCCGATGCAATCGACGCGCCCACCTGGTACCGCGACCTGGATTCCGACGGATACATCGATCTGGACAGCAGCACCAGGAGCTGCCTGCAACCCGACGGCTACCTGGACTCCACGGCAGAGGCCGATTGTCAGGACGAATACGACTACGTGCATCCGGGAGTCCTGGATTACTACGCTGCTCCCTACACCACGCCTGCGGGCGGCAGCAGCTACGACTACAACTGTGACGGAAACGAAGAGCCCCTCTACGGTGTGGCTTGCCAGGATGGCTCTTGCGTGGATTTCTCCGCGGAGGGCTTCGCATACATGGCCACGGCACCTGAGTGCGGCAACACGGGAGGCGCAGTGGCCGATGGCAATTGTTTCACAGGCGAACTGGGTTGCAGCTACAGCTCTCCGACTCCGCTTGTCCAGGTGTGTCGCTGAACCACGGAAACTGACAGTGCCCCGACATCTTCCCACCACATCTCCAAGATTGGCCTCACGTTTCGTGGGTTTCCTCGTGCTTTTGTGCCTGCTCTTTGTGCCATCGCCCTCATCTGCCCGCTGCCCCTCCGAATCTGGCGAAATCTCTGCTGCGCTCAACGATGCCATGGATGCCTTTTCCGCCAAGCAGCTCGATCTGGTGGAACGTATGTATGCGCGAGCGAACTACCTCCTGGAGTGCCTGGGCGAGGTCCTGGAGCCTCGGGTTGTCGCGGAATACTACCGCCTGCTGGGCCTGAGAGCCTTCCTGGGCAGGGAACCCCAGCAGGCCCGATCCTACTTCCACTACGCCTGGCAGATCCTTCCCGACTATCAGTGGCCGGAGTCGCTCCTGCCCATGGGCCATCCGGTCAGGAAGTACTGGAATGAGGCCGCGAAACTGCCTCCGGACGAGCTGGAACATGTGGATGTCCCCAAGGGGATGAACATGTTCGTAGACGGCCAACAGACAGAACTTCGGCCCGTGGGGAGACCGGTGATCATGCAGTTGACAACCAGAGACGGCTCCTTCCAGTGGAACGGTATTCTGCGTGCGGGTTCAGACCTGCCATTCGCCATACACCAGCACCAGAAGAACCGCGTGGCCAGGTTCCTGTTCAAGGGTGCGGGAGGGATGGCCCTCGTGTCCGCGGGATTCTGGACCGCCACCTTCGTCTACGGGCAACGAATGCAAACCTTTGCAGACAACATCCAGTCGGGGGACGAGCCCGGGAGCGACTGGGTGGACTTCGGCTCCCAGGAAGAAGCCAGGCAAGCATTCCAGACCAGCAACCAACTGTTTCTTTGGGCCCAGGTCACCACCGGCCTGTCTTCGGGGCTGGCCGTGGGTGGAGTGGTGGTGCGGAAATGGTAGGATCTGGCGAGTACCTGGTTCTGGGTCTCATCGGCAAGGGGGGGTTTGGCGAGGTCTACAAGGCGCGCTATACCGGTGAGGGCGGCTTCTCGCGCATAGTGGCGCTCAAAATCCTCAAACCAGCCAGAATCGCAGGTAGGGAAATACAGCAGATATCGTCCCGGCTTCGGGATGAAGCTCGTCTCCTGGGTCTGCTGCATCACCAGAACATCGTACACGTCGACCGCCTGGTGCGCCTCAATGGCCTCTGGACCATCGTGATGGAATACGTGGAGGGACTCAACCTGAAGCAGCTCATGGCCTTTGAGCAAATCCCGGCACCATGTGCCCTCAAGATCGCCAAGGACGTAGCCCTGGCTCTCCACACCGCCCACACTGCCCATGGACTGGACGGCCGGCCCCTCGGGCTTTTGCATCGCGACATAAAACCCGCCAACATCCAGATCACCATCCACGGTGGCGTGAAGGTCCTGGACTTCGGCATTGCCAAGGCATGCTTCTCACAACGAGAAGCCAAGAGCGAAAACCTGCTCATGGGAACCCGGCGCTTCATGGCTCCGGAGCGCGCCTGGAACGTGGACACCCCGGCCGGAGACATCTACTCCCTGGGCCTGGTCCTGCTCCAGATGTTGACACACGGCTCATCCGCCAGGCTGGGCCCCCTCACGTGCAACTGCCCAGCCGACAAGGGAAGAATAGAGAAACTGCTGGGAGTCGGAGCGAGGGAATTGCTCCATCCGGGACTGGTGGAACTCCTGGCCGGGATGTTGAACGCCGAACACCAAGAGAGGCCAACTGCCCAGGAGTTTGTACGCCGCTGTGAAACCATACGGCGCGAATTGCAAGGACCGCCTTTCAATGATTGGGCCACCTCCAGGGTGAAGGACATCCTCTCCCGGTTGGAACCGCTACCCAAGAGCGAAATGGAGGGGGTCTATCTGTCCGCGGAATATGCCGACAGCCAGAACAGTCTCATCCACCAACCAGCTTTGGCTGGCTCTTCGCCCAACTGGCGGAACGATGGGGCAGGGAACCCTGTCTACCCCCGGGAACAGGACACCAGCGATCAGGACACCACCGCCAAGGGACCACC
This sequence comes from Myxococcota bacterium, assembly GCA_024276675.1. Taxonomy (GTDB): domain Bacteria; phylum Myxococcota_A; class UBA796; order UBA796; family JAFGLY01; genus JAJRWT01. The sequence goes on from JAJRWT010000105.1 coordinate 15,305, forward strand.
ACCAACTACTTTTTCCAGAATCGGTCCCAACCGTGTGGAGCAGCCCGGCAGCCCTGAAATGTCCTCTCACCGGGATGAATCCCCGGCATCGGAAAGCACGGGCGACTCCGCCGGCTACCACCACCCACCCAGGAGCCAACAAGAACATCCCCCGGCACGGGCGACTCTTCACGAGGAAGGGCCGGCAGTCATGGGCTCTACGGGATCCAACGCCCGTTTTCCCCATGTATGGCCAGTGCTCTTCTTCATCCTGGCCATGTTGGCCCTCTCTCTGGTATTCATCCTCTACTACCACCGGTCTGATGAGTCTCTTGTACATCTCCAAGCGCCTGGAACTCCTGGCCTGACCCGCCAGGAGCCCTCCACGGCCAGCACAGGCCGATCCATCCCGACCGGAACGCAAGTGCTGGAGACCCGGGGGGGAGACAGCCCGGGGCCACAGCCTGCTGCCGCCCCCCACTCCAGGGCTTCCCTGGTTTCCAGCCCCAAGACCAGCCCCGCCCCCACTGTGCAGGGCAAAGACCGGGAAGCTGCCCATTCTGCGGGAGCTTCCTCATCTGCCAAGGAGTCGAGTTCCAGGGTCGATGCTCCCACATCTCCAGCGGCCATCGAAACGAAGACCGCCTCCCGGACCAAGCAAACCGAACCTGGAGCCGGTTCCTCCCTTGAAGGAGCACACAGCCAGGATCCAGCCTCTTCAACCAGCACCCGCGACTACACGGCCCCTGAAGCCCTCCCCCCCAACCAATCCCTTGTGAAGGTCACGGGAGGGGCCACCTCGGTTCTACTCAAGGGAGCCTCGGGAAAGGAATACACGGGGAACAGCTTTGTGCCACCTGGCAGCTACAAGGGGCTGGCCTATTTCAAAGAATTCCCCGAACCGGTGGAATTCAGCTTCCGCGTGAATGCCGGCATAGACATCACCGTACACTGCGATGCGGTGTTCGTGAGCTGCGACGTAGAATGAACCTCCAACACCTGATCGACCTGCGACCATACGGCATCCTCACCCGGGCCAGACCCTTGCTGGTCTGTTCCCTGTGTTCCGCCATGGCCTGCAATCTCTATTCGGCCCAGCGAATCGACGAAATCCTCGATCCCGACGGCGACGGCGCCATGTGGCCCTACGACTGCGACGACACCGATCCCCTCGTGGACGACAGCACCTCCACCTGGTACCTGGACCAGGACGGCGATGGCTTTGGCGATCCGGATCCGCTCATGACCGTGGAACAGCAGTGCCATCCTCCCCAAGGCTATGTCTCCAACGACCTGGACTGTGACGACTCCGACCCTGACGTAAATCCCGGGCTCCTGGAAGAAGACTTCGAATGCGATGCCAAGGACAACGACTGCAACGGCGAAAAGGACGACGGCCTGGCCTGTCGTCTCCTGGGCGTCCGGCACCTGGACAGCGATGCGGACTTCAAGCTCACAGGCACCACCGCCAACGAGCGCGCCGGCTACGTGGTGGCGTCGGTTGGAGATGTCCTGGAAAACGCCTACCCGGACTTCCTGGTGGCCGCGCCGTCCCGCGCTTCCGGCTCCCTGGACTCCGTGGGCGCCGTGTACCTGGTTGACGGGCTGCGGCTCCTGAACCTGTGGGAGAGCAACGGCGACTTCGGCGCCGACGGGCAGTTGGAGCAGATGGCGGACATCTACATGGAGGGCAACAGGGAAGGCGAGCACCTGGGCTATTCCATGCTGGGAGGCAACGGCGGCAGTACTGCTGTGGACTACAACGGTGACGGGATCGCAGATCTCGTGCTTGGAGCCCCTTTCCTCGGAGAACCAGACTCATTCGGAGAGGCCCACGTCTACCTTGGAGGCCAGGAACTGGACACTTCCGCCCCCCATGCCACACTCCAAGGACTGGAAGAGGGGGATCTTGCCGGTTGCTCCCTGGCTTCTCCGGGCGACCTGGATTCCGACGGACGTGACGAAATCCTCGTGGGCGCCATGGACTGGGGGGCGCTGGACCAGGGCATCGTGGCTGTATTCGCCGGGAGTTCCACCGGAGCAGCGACTCCGGAGCCCGTGGCACTCTACCATGGAGCTACGGATGGAGAATCGGCGGGATCTGCCATCTCACAGGCTGGCGACATATCCGGCAGCGGGCAGCCCTATGTCCTGGTAGGCGCCAGCGCGGCAATTGTCGATGGCGAACGTCGTGGGCTCGCCTACATTCTCCCCATGCAGGCATCATGGCACCTGGGCCAGTTGGAGCCGGTTGAACTTGAGCTGGCTGACGAAGCAACTCCTTTGACCGGCGAGGCGGATGGAGACGAGGCGGGCTTTTCCGTCTGCATCGTAGGTGATGCCAATGCCGACGGCTACCAGGACATGTTGGTGGGCGCCCCGGAAGCAGACGGCACCGGCAGCAACGGGGGCATAGACCAGGGCAACGTGTACCTGGTCCTGGGCAGCACCATCTTCGATTCCAACGTGTTGGAGCGCAGCCTGGCCGACGCCGAGACCATTTTCGAAGGGACCGCCGAGGGCGAGCTTGCAGGCAGCTCCCTCTCTACCGTGGGCGATGTTGACGGCGACGGAGCCGACGACTTCGTCATCGGCGCCAAGGCCAACGGCACTGCAAATGTCTCGTTCAGGGACGAGGGTTACGTCTACCTGCTATACGATGTCCAGAGCGGCACAGTCCCCCTGTCGGAAGCTCCCTTGATGGTCGTGGGGGAGCAGAAGGACGACCAGGTGGGCGCTTCTCTATCCCACCTGGGCACCTTGCCGTGGATCCAGCAACAAGAGGCCCTCACATTCCTGATTATGGGAGCACCGGGTGAAGACAGCGCCGGAACAGATGCCGGAGCTGCCTACATTTTCGGTATTGGCGGCGATTGAACCAGTTTCACGTGTTATTTCCCGAAGGGTGCGGCCTGGGGAGCGGAGCCAGGCTCTGCCTGTTTTCCTGGTTCTACCGAGGGAAAGTCAAGGTCAAGGGCAAGGGGGCGGCCTCCGGGCCCCTCGAAGTGCCACCACTCCGAGCCGATGGTCTCGAAGCCGGCGTCGATCATCGCTTGTTGCAGTGAGCCACGGTTCTGTATCTCGTACCAGCCAAGCCCATCGCTGGCTCGGGAGCGGGCCCGGGGCGAGAAGGAGTCGTAGTCGGTGGGCATTGGAACGACTCTGGACCTGAGATCCACCGCTCCCACGTCCACTGCCGCGCCCCGGTTGTGTACGCTGCCGAACTTGGTGGGGGGCGCCACGAAGCCCCTCACGGGGTAGACCTCCCACATTCTTTTCTGAACGCTTAGGGGTCTGTAACAATCGTAGACAAGCAGGCGCAGTCCCGTCTTGTCCAGCAGAGCATTGGCCTGCATCAAGGCAAGAGCTGACTCCGGCACCAGGTAGCAACTGGCGCCGGGGGGGTAGAGGACCTGGTGGACAAAGTTGTTGTCGGTCTTGTAGCGCAGGTCGAACATCGCCCCCGGAAGCAGATCCCACAGTTTGACTAGACCTTGTTCTTCCAGGGAGTCGGCCTCATGCAGGTGAATGGCGCTGCTGCCGTCGGAGAGAGGACCGCGAACGACCACCCAGGTGCTGCCAACCCCGGTCCATGGCGATGTAGCGATAGATTGCCCCCAGAACTCATTGGCCTCGTCCCCGGGGTTCCTGGCCGTGGCCGCCATGGCCCCGCCCGTACCAAGAAGCAAGGCTCGCGTACCCCATTGGATGAAGCAGTAGCTGCCGTCGGGAGAGAAAAGCGAGAAGACGGCGTTGGCAGTTTCTCGCCCCGTCAGCACCAGGGCCACATCGAGTGCGCTGGAGAGCGCCAAGGCTGGATGGGAACCTTCTGGCAGAACGAGCCTGGCGGAGAGAGGCGTTGCCGGACTGTCGCGCTGCCCCCCCGCTTCTGGTGGTTCCTGAAGCGGGACTCGCACCTGGAAACCGCCCGGCAACAAGGACAGGGCTTCACGGATGGACTGCAACTCCTGGGGTGCTCCACCGAGCACGACCACGGTGGAGGGGCCGGGGCCGGCAGCCAACTCTACCGCAACAGCATGGCGCTCGGCAGCGCTGCGGAGACCAGCCCCCCGGGTTGCAGGCAGCTCCACAGGTTCGCCGAGAGCCCACGTGGAAGCCTGCTCTATGAACTTCCGGGCGAGCGGAGGAAACGAGTCCTGCAACGAAAACACCACTCGCGGCTCCGAAAGCGGTTTTACGTCAACGGGTGTCAGTGAGTACAGTGGCCCTGGTCGGCTCTCGGTCATGCTCCCGGGTGGAGCCGGAGCAGGTGTTTCTTCGCCTGGTGGCTCCTTTGGCGAAATCTGGGGCCCCTTGTCCACCGCCTCCCGCCTGTTGGAATCTGGCACACCCTCGCAGCCCCCCTGGAGATGGCCCGTGAGGAGGGCGAGAAGCAGAAGAGGGAGTCGCCGTGCCGAGTCGTTCATCGGAGTAGTAGTGCGCCGTCTGGAGTTTGGAATGCCATACCCCGGATTCTCCGCGTGATTTCAGTTGTTGACAGCGCCGTTTTCGATCCAGGCTATGGTCGTTTCGAACTCGTTTCCTCCCACTTCCCAGATCTTTTCGTGTTGGACACCGGTGGCCTTGGTGAGCAACAACGATGCCATCGGGTTCACCACATCCACGTAGGGCATGATGATGTCGTAGTCTTCGGCGGGATCGCCGGTGAGAGCCATCACGGCGAAGGCCGGCAGATGACAGCCGCCGCACGATTCCCACAACATGGGATGCACGTCGCCGGAGAAGGTGGGTTCACCGTTGGAATCGCCTGTTTCCACAGTAGAGTCGCCGGAGGTGTCGGAGCTGTCCTCGATGCTGGCGCTGTATCTACAGGCCAGTGAAAGGACCACGGAAAACCATACGATCCAGGTGGTCATTTGCAACTCCCGAAGGTGATGGGAACGTATATGGTCAGGCTGGGTCTCGTACCAGCAGCAAGGCAAGAACCGGGAGGCCTCTTTCGCGGAATTTTCGTTCGTAGTTGGTGATCACATCGTCGTCCGCTGGCCATGGGGGGCCATGGCGTGCAATATCAGTAGTCATTGCCAGCATTCGGAGTGGAAGACCTGGGATCACGGCCAGCATCCGTTCCAGGTTCGAGCGGTCATCGGTCTTCAGGCGCAGAGTGCCGCCCGGCTTGAGCAGTTGTGCCACCTGGCGGGCGAAGGAAGCCGAGATGAGGCGGTTCTTTCCATGCCGCTTCTTGGGCCATGGATCCGGATGGTTGAGATGGATTCCATCCAGTTCCGATGGCCTGAACAGGTCGCCCAGGTGGAAGGCATCGTAACGGGCGATGAGAGCGTTCGACAGATGCGCACGCCGGATCTTTCTGGCGGTCAGGACAACACGCTTGAAACGAATTTCCATACCCAACCAGTTCCATTCCGGGTGGGCCGCGGCCATGCCAGCCAGGTAGAAGCCGTTCCCACTGCCGATCTCCAGGTGGAGAGGGGCCTTCCTTCCGAAAGCACTGGACCAGGCCCCGGCATGAATCTGCGCCTGAGCTGCTGTGAGCACGGGCGGGCCAAAGCGTGCGTGGAGCTTGAGGTAGGGGTTGAGGTCGGGATCGGCGTAGTCCCTGGGTTCCAGCGCATCGAAGCCAAATTTCCGGCGTTCAGCTCTGATCATCGAGGCTTGGTCGGCCTTTCGTGGATTCAGGGTTGCTTATCCAGCGATGGGAACCGTCGTGCGATTCTTCTCGTTTCCAGATGGGTGCAAGGCTCTTGGTCTGATCGATGCAGTAGCGCGAGGCGGCATAGGCCTGGTCACGGTGGGGACTGGCGACGGCTATCACGATGCTGGTTTCGCCGACGGAAAGCCGGCCCGTGCGATGCACAATGGCTACACGGGCTCCGGGATGGAGCCTGGCGGCCTGCTGGGCGATGGAAGCCAGCACCTTTTCGGCCATGGGGGCGTATGCCTCGTAGGACAGGGAATCCACTCTACGACCTTCGTGGTGGTCACGGACAACACCAGAGAAAACCAGAACGGCCCCACAGCTCGGATGCTCCACCGCGGCCTGAACCAGCCCCGGTTCTATTGGGTCTTCTTGAACACACACGTACATCATCCACCTCCAAGGGGCGGAATCATGGCGAGTTCGCAGCCATCCGTCAATGGCGTGTCGGGAGAGACATATTCCTGGTCGATGGCGAAGAGCACGGGAAAAGAGGGTTCCTGTGAGTCCCCGTGCAGTTGATGATAGAGTTGAGCAACAGTGGTGCCATCGGCTACACTCACCTGGCGGGATTCCCAGCCAAGCCGCTCCTTCAGAATAGCAAATGCCAGAACGTGTACATGCATGATCCCTGCAATAACACGGTCTGCAGAGATCGTGACCAACAAGAGACATGCTCCTGTCATCCACGCGGGCTGCGGGTATGGTTCATCCAATGGAGGCACCGTTGAGCCTTGTCTTTCCATTCCTTCTGCTCATGGCATGCCATGAACCCGAACCCGTGTTGACAGTTGTCCGGCCGGCCGGCCTGGCTGAAGGGACCTCCTCACTGGAAGGTACAGCCACCTCCGATGAGCGTAGCCGCAAGACCAGCACGCCCTACGTCAAGCCCGAAAACGTCTACATAGACATCAGGTGGCTTGGAGGTAGATCATACCAGTCCGTCCGGGATGAAGTGACCAGGCAGTTGGGACTGGTGATGAACCGGAGAGACCTGGGTACGCGCAAGGGTGTGGAGCTTGTGTTCGCACGAGGTACCATAAGAGTACGAAACGATACGATCTACATGATTCGTGTTGACCTTCCTCGTCCGGTCACCCGAAGCGAAGCTCTGGAGCTTACCGGCTTTCCTCCGTACGTTGGCAACTGGCGCATCACACATCGGGAGTACAGGCTGGGCCATGAACTGGACTTCGTTCGATTTCGTCTGAAGAGAGCGGAAGGAAACTCGGACCGGGTAATACAGGTTGAAGCCTGGAAACAGGAATCGGACCAGCCGGGTGGCTGAGGCCGTACCGGCCGCATGTTTCGCCGCCCAGCGGAATACAGGGCCGATGGGAACTCTCGACGACGCGCTGCCGCTCACGGTACTACATGCACCACGAGGTCTTGCTGCCATCCACGGACGCCCCCAAAGGTATTGACCTTCCAGGCAAGATTTGTGAGTATAGGCGAAGGGAGCCTTTCAGGTCCTGGAAGTGTTTGCCCTGTGTGTCTCGGAGGCGAAGGAAGTGCGTTTGGCGCTGCGCAACTGGAGTTTGGCCGTGACTGTCGTGGCCATGCAAAATGCCTGTCTGGACTACAGCATTGGTGACGAGGATTCATCCGCCGTCGAACCGGTTGTGGTGGAGGAGACCTTCATCCAGGCAGCCGCCCCCATGTTGGACACCCTGTGGGTCATCGACAACACCGGCAGCATGGAAGAAGAACAAGAAGCCCTGGCCGACTCCTTTGCTTCCTTCGTCGATGCCCTGGATGGCGAAGACATCGACTACCAGTTGGGGGTGGTGACCACCGACATCCAGAGAGCAGGAGCCGGAGAGCTGGTGGGATCGCCATGGATCATCACGCCGCAAGCTGACGACCCCGTGGCTGATTTCGTCCAGGCAGTAGAAGTCGGTACCGACGGCACCGGTCCCGAAGCAGGCTTCGGAGCAGCGTACCTGGCCCTCACTGAACCCAACAGGTCCGGCAGCAACAGGGGGTTCCGCAGGGATGGGGCCACCCTCCATGTCGTGGTCGTATCCGACACAGACGACGAAAGTGACGAGCTGCTGGGCGACGACACCGTCTCTACTTTCGCCGGGTTTCTGGAAGAAGAGTCCCTGAACACGGGGAGCCAGGTGCTGTTCTCTGCGCTGGCCGGCGAAACTCCCAATGGTTGCAGTGGAGAAGGAGGGCGTGCACAACCGGCAGAGCGTTATGAGACCATGGTAGAGTACTTTGGAGGAGTGTTCTCAAGCATATGCACGAGTGACATGTCTGCGGTGGTTTCGGCCATAGGCGTTTTCAGCATCGTCTACCCCAGCGAGTTTCCCCTGCAGGCATCCGCAGTGGAATCCACCATCAAGGTGGAGTTGAATGACCAACGACAGAACGATGGATGGTCCTATGAAGCCTCTCCACCCACCATCGTCTTCGACACGGCGCCTGCTCCGGATTCCATTGTCACGGTACGTTACGAGGTATCAGAGACACAGGAAGCCCAATGATCGTGTTTTTGTGGCTACTACTGCTCAATACCTCGTTCGCTTCATCCGACATCGTCTGGTTGGCGGATCTCGAGAACGACGACGGGGGCTTCAACAGCTCCGGTGACACCCTTCAATGGCAATGGGGTACCATCAGCACGGCCAAGCCCGGGACCAGCTTTGATGGAACCAGGTGCTGGGCCACCGGGATCTCAAGGAACTACCTGCACGATGCCGACGACTACCTGGGCTTTCCGGCAATCGACCTGTCCGGCATAGAAACCCCCCTGTTGGTTTTCTATCAGTGGTACGCAATACAGTCTGGGGACTATGGGCTCATAGAGGCCAATCAAGGCGGGGTATGGACCACGTTGTACCCTGTCTACGGATACCCCGACGAGGCGGGATACACCGGTGATTCCGGAGATTGGTTGCAAGTCTATGTGGATCTCACTGGACTCGATTCCCTGGATCTCATCCGTCTGCATTTCCACGCCGACGACTCCGTCTCCTCCGAAGGCTGGTACGTCGACAACTTCCAGTTGATCGACGGGGACATCGTCCCGCCAGACGTGAGCGAGATAACCTCGCTGGGCGATACGGAGGACCTGGAGGGACCCTACCTGGTGGAAGCCACGGTGAGCGACAACGTCGTCGTCCAGCAGGTACTGCTGGTCTATTCCGTGGATGGCTCCTACCAGGAAGAGTTGAACATGACTCTCCAGGGCACCAACACCTACCTTGCCGGAATCCCGGCCCAGGCGCTGGATTCCATCGTCGAATACCAGGTCGAGGCAAGTGATGGCTACAACCAGGTAACCGAACCAGATGAACCCCTTTCTTTCAGGGTTCGCCTGCCAGCTCCCACCAACCTGTCAGCAGCGGAAAAAGGCGGACCCATTTGGGGGACCACCGCATCCTTGACCTGGACCAGCCCCGATTCCATCCACCAGATTCTGGGCTATGCCGTGTACAGGGATGGCACCTTCATATTGGAAGAACAAGATACCGAAGCAGAGGTGCCCCTGGTCAGTGGTATCCAGGAGTTCACGGTATCGGGCATCTTCGACGTGGGTGAAGGAGATCAATCCCAGGCCCTGGAGTTGGAGGGCGCCGTTCCCGTGGTGGAAGCACTGCAACCTTCCGAAGGCTACCAGAGCGACACCCTGCGCCTCATGCTCACCGGGGAGTACCTTCTGCTGGTTCAAAACGAGGCCTACGTGGACCTGGGTGATGGGATCCGGGTGCTTGAGATGGACGTTCGCGACGTGGACATGGCGTACATCAAGATCTCCATCGCCGGGGATGCAGAACCCGGCAGTCGCAAACTCACCCTGGTAACCTTTGGGCTTGAGCTTGAAGTGGATGACGCCTTCACAGTACTGGATGGCGATTCCAGGCCCAGTCTGCTCTCTCTGCAACCCGAAAGCATGTACCAGGGCGAAGCCGGCACCCTGACCATCACGGCCAGTGAACCATTCGAGGATACTCCTGAAGTCCGAATCGGTTCCGAGATCGTGATCGAAGACGTGCGGCTCGTGACCGACACCCAACTCCAGGTAGACATAGCGATACCCTATACTACCGGGCTGGGGGAACACGGGATCGAGGTGGACGACGGAACCCGGATCTTCACAGGTCTGAAGCTCAAGGTGTTGGATGTGGCCATGGGAGTGGACAACGGCTGCTCCTGTGCAACAGCAACCATTGGAGGTTCCAGGGTTTTCACGGCCCTCCCGGCCATGCTGGCGTTCCTGCTGTCTGCCCGGCGTCGTCAGCAAGTCTGGAACCTGCCAGGATGGTTTCCGTCTGGGAATGGTGAACCGAGTGGTTGCGCGGACCTGCCTGGCGAAAAAACGGGTCGCCCAGGCGATGGGAGTCTTTGCCGGATGGGACCTGGATAGCCACGTATCAACAGAGGTCGGCAGCCTGCTCCGTGCCACTGCCCAATCACGCCATAGGCTCAAATGCAGCGAAGTCGCCCTCCGTCCACCGGAATGCTAGCGCCACGAACATAGCTGGCTGCTGGCGAGGCCAGAAACGCGATGACAGAGCCCAACTCTTCAGGGTTACCAAGCCTACCTTCCGGGATGGAAGAAACCCACTCCGATTCTACGAGTCCAGCCGAGACTCCCCTGCCTGCAGCGATGCTCTCCTTCAGGGTCCGAAGCCTCTCGGTATCCGTGTAGCCGGGCAACACGTTGTTGATGGTCACACCTGGTGGAAATTCCGCGGCCATCGACTTGGCCCAGGAAGCCATGGCACCGCGCACGGTGTTGCTCACCCCCAGATTGGGTATCGGTTCCCTCACTGAAAGCGAGATTATATTGATGATCCTGCCCCATCCTGCCTTTTTCATGCCCGGCAGCACGGCTTTCACCAGCAGATGGGCGGACAGAACGTGCCTGCCGAATGCCGCAAGGAAGTCCTCCTCGGCGGCATCCAACAGTCTACCTGGAGGTGGCCCTCCGGAATTGTTGATCAGAATGTGAACGACACTCCTTGAAAGCAGGCCTTGGACCTTGGGTAACAGGCTCTCGCGATCATCCATGTCAGCCACGAGGATTTCGGCTCTGGGAGAGCCGGCGCCAAGCAACTCGGAAGCAAGGTCTTGCAGACGTGCCTCTCTGCGTGCGAGCACGGTTATCGTGGCGCCCATGCGAGCCAGGGCCAGGGCCGCGGCCCTGCCTATACCTGCGCTGGCCCCGCACACCAGGGCGTGCCGATCATGTAGAGCCATGTTGTCGAAGATGGAATGCATGTTTTCACCTTGACTTGCTTGAAAGGAGCAGCACGTCGATGATGTGAGCGGCATGTTCCGCCGAGTCAGCTTTGCCCAGCCTGGATGCCGCTTCAGACATTAAACGAAGAGAGGCCCTGTCTCCAACCAGGTTGGACACCATTTCGAGAAAACGACTGGTGGTCAACTCGGCCTCGGTGAAGACCAGCGCGGCCCCTGCCTGTTCCATTCCACGAGCGTTGGCTTCCTGGTGATTGTCGGTGACATTTGGTGAGGGGATCAGCACTGATGGCTTTCCCAGCACCGTAAGCTCTGCCAGCGTGGATGAACCAGCACGGCACACCACCAGATCCGAGGCGGCGTAGGCATCGGCCATATGGTGTTCATAGCCCACGAGGGCAACACTGGCGGGCTGGCCTCCAAGTGCGCTCCTGACATCGGCCAGGTAGGCGGGACCGGTGATCTGGACGATCTGAAAATCACGAGAGCCTTGCCTGGCTGCGGCGACAGCCAGGTCGTTGATCCTGGCAGCTCCAAGGCTCCCCCCGACGAACAACACCACGGGTTTTTCAGCACTGAGGTCATATCGCTCCAGAGCCTTGCTCCTGTTCCCCTCGAGAACTCTTGGGTTGACAGGACAGCCCACCACTTCTTTGTGTGCCTTGCCGGGTACGCGGTGGATGGACTGGGGGTAGGTCACCAGGACGAGATCTGCCACCCTGGCGCATAGCTTGTTGGCCAGCCCGGGAGTGACGTTGGACTCGTGAATGGCTCGTGGAATGCGCAGGAGCCAGGCGGCAAGAATCGTTGGTGCGCTCACGTATCCACCGAAACCGATGACAGCCTGTACTCCATCGGAGCGCAGTTTCATGGCGGCCTTGATCACTTCCCTGGCAAGCGTGACGGCGAAAACCACCTTACCCAGGATACCGGCTCGCGGATAGCCCATGGCCCTCACGGGCCGCAGCGGATAACCGCGTTTTTCCACCACGCGGCCTTCCAGCCTGGTTGGATCGCCATAATAGAGAAGATCCTGCCCCCTGGCCCGGAGGGCATCGCCGATGGCCAGGGCGGGATAGACATGCCCTCCTGTACCGCCTCCTGCCAACACAATCGTTCTTGGCATGGCAAAGCACCTCCACGAAGCAAAACCGTCGTCTGGCTGATCCTGAACGTTCCAGTGGATGCAAAGATAATTCGTCGAACTGTGATGGCCAGCCCATTCTGGAAGGCCCAGTCCCATGGCTGCGTATCATCACGGAGCAAGTTCCCATCCGGTGGGTTATCAATCATAGCGATGGACTACGGAGAAACGGCATCCCGTTTGGAAGGGAAGGAAGAAATGAACCAGAACAGCGTTGAACACGGGTCTGACAGCAACCTCAACATTACCATGGCCACGTGGGTCTACATGCTGCACAGGAGTGGCTACAGCCCGGCCTGCAGCACAGTCCAGGCAGCCTGCCGTGCCCTGGATGATGCCGATCCCCGGTCCGCTGATCTTGATGAACTGGGAAAGGCCCTGGTAGAGGCAATTGTCGGTGAATTGGGCACAGCGACCCCATCATTCAAGCAGGTACTGCAGGTCGTAACAGACTGGTTTGGCCCCGAACACATCGCTTCCGACCTGGGCAAGGGTGAAGATCGGGAAGAGCGAACGCGTGCTATTCGCAGGTACCAGTTTTCCAACAGCCGCCCCTGGTTGGCGCTTATCATCGACCGCTTTCCCGAGGGGCGCGTTGGTGAGCATTGGGTCATGGTAGAGGAAGTCACCGACGTGGTGAAGGTAATGGATCCCTATCCCTGGGACGACGTGGACGAACAGTACGAAATGCCCCTCCCCGATTTCATGGTCAAGTGGGAGTTGGCCGGCATCGCCAGCATCCGTTTCATGCCATAACTGCCAGCTCTCTACACCCTGCGGTTGGGAATTGCCAACAGGGCAGTGTTTTCTGCTGGCCGGAGGCGCCAGAAAAGATGATCTCCTGGACACCAGCCGGAGCAGTGGAGAGCCCCACCACGCTCCAGATCAGGGTTCAGCGAAGCTACCCCGGACGGGTGAGGGCCGGTGCCCCCGTGCCCACCCGTTCCATGTCCACCACGGACATCCTTCGCAACATCGAGTTTTTCACCAGGGAACGACAATCCACCAGGATCCCCCAGTGCACCTGCCTGCTGCTCTCTGGCGTGGGAGTCGTCACTCGTCCCGATATCGTCCGAATCGCCGAAACGGCTCGCCAATGGGGAATCCAACGGCTGCTTCTCCATGCCGGCGGGGAAGACCTCCGGCACCTGCCCCATACAGCCCGCAAGGATCTGTTGGATGCCATCGTGGTGCCAATGCAACCCGTTGCCGTGGCAGGCGGTCTTTCCCATGCCATGGAGGCTGTGGCCCATTGTCGGGATGTGGGGATATCCGTAACCGTAAACACCGTTCTCACTCAACGAGCTGTGGACAGGCTCCCGGCGGTGGCCAGGGCCATCGCCCGGCTCAAGCCGGACCGGGTGTTGTTCACATACCCATTTCCCGTGAACGGCAACGAAGGCGCCGCGCCTCCCCCCATTCGACGAACCCTGGCAGCCATGAAATCCGCGCTCGTCACCCTCGTCTCCGCCGGTGTACGCCCGAGGCTCAAGGGCCTTCCTGCCTGCTATCTCGGCAACTATGCCAGTTTCATAGGTCGCACTTCGAACCGTTGGTACGTGGATGCCGATCATCAACGGGATGGCGCATTGATGTTCTTCCCCGAAGTCCTGTCATTCCACAAGGAAGAAATCTGCCGTTTCTGTTCGCTGGACACCAACTGCGACGGTTTCTTTGCGACGTACCTCCGTCGTCCGGGTTTTCCACCACTGGATCCCCAAGAATGAGATCCCCGCGTATCGAAGGCCCAGGAGCCTACAGGGCTTGACCGGGATGAGTTCTGAACCGTAGCACGGGTGCCTTGGCATCAACGGCAGTTTTGTGCTCTTGCATCGCATTGAACCACCGATGTCTGGCCAGCCTTCACCGATACCAGCTCTTTTCTGGATATCGTGATTCCACCAGGGAAGGCAACTGCCAGGTCGTAGACACCGGCAGGAAGGGTTCCTGGGGACCATTCCCTGCCGTCCTGTCCAACCAGACGGGCCCCCAGGATGTTGCCCCTCACGACGACAGCCCCGGTGGCTTCCTCGGTCTCGGGCTCGCCTGACGGATGGGATGATGAACGTGGAGAGCCGTTCCCGTTGTTTGCAGCGTATGGTCTGGGCTCTTCCGGACTCGACCGTTCAGGTGCTGCATTCCCCAGGGTTGTTTCCTCTACCTGGCGGGGAGGGTCTTGCTGGTTTTCTTCCCGGGTGCTGGGCCCGGCAGCATTGTCCCCGGCAGCATTGTCCCCGCCAGTGCTGCCGTCGGCCTCCCTGGATGGCGGGGAGGTGGTTTGTTCTCCGTGCTGGCCGAGTTGGATGACAGCAGCATCCCGGGGCATTCCCGGGTCCACGGGGGGCTGCCGGTTGGCGGACCTGGAGGGGAGGGGATCGCCAGCCCCGGTCCTGACAGTCGAGGACGACTCGGAAACGGATGGAGCCTGGTCTGACCCGGAGAGTGATGGAAACCTGTGGTAGAAGAGCGCCACCACGGCGATACACAGCCCTGCGGCAGCAAGGATCCAACGGAGACGACGTGGCGGGGAGTGCTGGGTTTCTGCAGACCCCCTGGACGACGTGGCGGGCGCTATGGATGGTGCATGGCCTGAAACAGCGGGCTCGCCTTCCATGCTCCGACCAGGAGCGGAGACCGTGGGGTGAGAGAGAGCTACGAGAGATTGAGTGTTTCTGTCGTGGGAGACGGAAGACACCACAGAAGATGTTCCAGTGCTGCCTGAATAGTCTTCATGACGGCTACTGGAAGAAGTGGGGGGAGCACTGCCGGCAGCGCGTGAAAAAGATTCCGGATGCGGCGAATCGGGCTGCTCGGGCCGCCAGGCCCAGGTATTGCTGGATTCGTCACCGGAGAGCGAGGCAGGCCTACTGCCGGTTGTTGGGCCTGCCTGGGAAGTGGAAATCACACCCCCGTCGGAAGGGAGCTTTCCAGAAGCGTTGAACGATGACGGGGCCATCATGGTACCGGGAAGCAGCGTAGGCCTGTCCGGATCCTGTTTCAGATCCCGCGAATGGTTTTCCGTTGTTCCGATGTGGCCCCTGTCGGCACCCAGGGGGGGGAGTGTGATGCGGGGAGACTGTGCATGAGGAGGAGCTTCTCCAAGAAAGAGGCTTCTAAGCTCGCGACAATCATGGGCCCTTTTCTCCGGCTCTACTTCGAGGCAGGCCTTGATGGTCTCGATGATGCGTGCTGGGATGTCGGCATCTGATTTGCCCGGAAAAGAGTAGAGCCCCGTAATGACCGAGTTCATGATCTCGAAGGAACCGTTGCCGGAGAAAGCCTTCTGGCCAAAGACGATTTCGTAGAGGATGCACCCAAGCGAGAATATGTCTGCCTGGTGATCCACCGCCTTGGAGTCTCGGATCTGCTCGGGGGCCATGTAACTGGGAGTGCCCATGGTGTGGCCGGTACGAGTATGCTGGTTGGCGGCGTCGTCGCGCAGCACCTTGGCCAGACCAAAATCGGTCACCTTGGGACGTGGTCCCTCATCGGTCCATTCCAACAACACGTTGGCCGGTTTCAGATCCCGGTGGATGATGCCCATGTCGTGCGCGGTCTGCACTGCGTCCAGGATACCGAGAAAAATGGCTTCGGCGGTTTCGAGGTCGGGCTTGTTTTCCTGGAGCCAGTCAGCCAACGACGGCCCATCCACGTATTCCATGATCAACGCCGGAGCACCGTGCAGCTCGAAGACGTCTGTCACCGCCACCACGTTGACATGCCGGAGCTTGGCTTGTACCTGGCCTTCGAGAATCAGCCTGGTACGAAGACTCTTGGATGTCAGGCTGAGCACTTTCAGCGCGTACAGAGAGCCAAGCGTGTTGTGCCTGACCAGGTAGACCATGGCCATTCCGCCTTCGCCCAGCAGACGTACAACGGAGTATCGATCTACGATCTGACCCTCGGAGAGTTCCATGATGGGCCCATTATATCAACTCTGACAGGGCGGTTGCTGCCTGAAACAGGTTTCAACCAAAAAAGCCAGCTTCCGATCCTCCAGGCAACACTGCTGCCCCGACAGGCTCTGGTGGTACAGAAATCGTGCCAGTGTGGCTGGAATGAGCTAACGTAATACCCGATGGTGCATGGTCCACGAGCGCTTTGCCCGGCAAGGTGTTGGCAATAAATGGCACACAGGTCCAGAAGGCCAGAAGGAAGAAAAAGAAAGAAGAGACAGGTGAGATTCGCCATGGAGTCTGGTATGCAAAACGTACTGGTTCTGGTATTTCCTGTGTGGCTTTGTGGCTGTATAGGCGTCTGGCCGGGCGACTGGGACGACTGGCAGGACGCCCACAAGAATGACACCAGCCACGGCCAGCCGGATGACACCGACGCCGACGCCGACACCGACACCGACGCCGACGCCGACACCGACACCGACACCGACACCGACGCCGACGCCGACGCCGACGCCGACGCCGACTGTGTATTTGGCGAGATCTCCTATCACTCTGATTGGACAATCGAGATGGCCATGGTATGTGCGGGCTCCTTCAACATGGGCAGCCCGGATGCCGAGGTTGGTCACGATTTCGACGAGATCATGCACGAAGTGGTCTTGAACCGGGCATTCTACGTATCGACCCACGAGATCGACCAAACCCAGTTTGAAAAGGTCTGCTACTATCAACCTTCCGGCCATTCGAGCTGTTCGGAATGCCCCGTCGAAAACCTGAGCTGGAGCGAAGCAGCCAACTATGCCAACCTCCTCTCCCTTGCAGAAGGCCTTCCTGAGTGTTTTTCTTGTTCAGGCAAGGATGAAGACCTGGAATGCCGCCTGGCTGATGAATACTCGACGCCCTACGAATGCGATGGCTACCGGCTGCCAACGGAGGCGGAATGGGAGTACGCTGCTCGGGCTGGCTCAGAGACCGCGTATTCCAACGGAGGAGATCTTTTCCCTGGCGACTCCGACGGAGATGGTACCGACGACCTGGATGAATGTAGCGGCAATCTCATGCTGCAGAACTCTACCTACCTTGACGATATCGCCTGGTACTGCGGCAACGCAAACACCACGGTCGATGTGGGCAACGCTGGAGTCAACGATTGGGGACTCTACGATGTACACGGCAACGTCAGGGAATGGTGCCATGACTGGTGGGACGGGAGCCCCTACACCGAAGAGCCGATGGAGGATCCCTGGGGCGACAAAGACGGCGACAGCCGTGTCATTCGGGGGGGTGCCTTCAGCAACAGCCCGCGAATGCTGCGATCAGCATTCCGCTCCAAGGCCAGCCCAGACAGTCGCTACGAATCCATAGGTTTTCGTATTGTCAAAAATGCGCCTTGAAATGCAGGTTCCAAAGATCGATCTCTTACGGGACCTCATGTGGGATACCTGGAATCCTACATGGAGCCGCCCTTCCAGCCTGCTGGCGTCGGTGGACATGGCGAAGACCTGGCCTGATGTTGCTCGCGTCTTCACTTGAGCCGCTGAGACTGGAGTTCCTGCTCCAGGTCTCTGGCCTGGTCCTTCAGGGGTGATGTGGGCCCGTCCACTTCGGACAACATCTGCAAGGCCCTGTCCAGGTCACCTTGCAGCAGTGCCGCCTGGGCCAGGTACCAGGCCGTTACTACGCGATGGTCATCCGCAAGCTGGTAGGCGACTTCCAATGCCTCTCTGGCAGAGTCGGCTTTACCGACCTGCAGCCAGCAGAGCCCTTCATAGTACCAACCGATCCACTGTTGAGGCTGGCGTTTCCGGAAAATCCTGAACCGCCGTGAGGCGTTGCCCCAAGCTCCTCGTTCCATCTCCAGAAAGGCGTCCTCCAACTGCGGCGGACGATCCCTGATCCGGGGAAGGGGAGGAAGTTCCAGCCTGGCAAGGTCAGCGACATGGGAAACGAGGTCTTGTTTCCCGGAGTCGTGCTTCAGCCAAAAAAAGCCAATTGCCATCACTAAGATCAGCAACGTCAGCACCAGGATCCGAGCCCTGGGGTACGGTTCACTTTTGCTGGGAAATCTTCCAGGACCACGGCGCGTCCGCAAAGTTGCTTCCGAGCGATGAAGCGGCTTGGTGGAGAGCTTGGGTTTTCTCCCCGGGGCGGAGGAAGGAGCAGAAGTCGATGCTCCAGGTATCTTCCTGGGACCGAGCCTTGCCGCCTGCCCCAGCTCTGGTTCACCGATCTCCTGTTCAACGGCCCCGGCCAGGAGGGTTCCAGCCACGTGAGTCGCGGCGTTTCGGATGAGATCCATGTGAGCCTGGCATGTCTGGCAGGTTTTCAAGTGAGCCGTGGCTGCTTCCAGAGTGGGAGCGGCCATGGCAGCAGGCGTCAGGGCAAGGGAGACCATGACACCGGTTGGAATATGCTGCGCCGGCTCTTGCGTGGGGTACTCGGGGCGTAGATGATCCAGGGACTTCCTGCATGCCTCCCGAATGGCGACGAATTCCCGCTTGTGCCTGTCCAGCAGGCCCTGCGCTTCCACCTCGGCGACAGTGGCCCTGGTCAGAGCCCGCCGAAGCAACGGATCGTGGATACCAAATCCAGGGTAGGACAACACCCTGTCCACGATATCCTCGATGGATGCCAGCCTTGGATTTGAGCCATCCCTGGGGGGCTTGTCTGTGTATTTCGCCATATTTTTGCTTCTGAAGGTCAAAAGGGCGAGTTTGCATGGACCATGGGCTTGCCATGGTCGCTTGGCTTCCAGAACCACGCGCCAGTATACTTCAGAATGCGGAAAAGTATACAACCGAGAGGTGCGTGATGTCGTCACCGGAAATGGACGGGAAAGTAGAGAGCGCTCCCTCCGTACTCGTAGTGGACAAGGATCCCGCCACGCGGGCCGCCATGGTTCGCGTTCTTGGGCAACAGGGCTACGAAGTCGATTCCAGCGCAGGTCCAGCCGCTGCAATGGTCAAGCTTTCCAATCATTTCTTCCATCTCGTGCTGCTCGAACTCGCCGACGACTCCAACAGGAGGGGCAGGAACCTTCTGGCAGAGATCTCAGCACGATGGCCAGAGATGCCCTGCATAGTCCTGACTAGCCAGGCCAACGTGGAAGACGCCTTCCAGGCACTGAACATGGGGGCCTACGATTACTTCGAAAAACCCATAGAAGACTGGACACGCTTCGGACAGGTATTGAAGAAAGCCCTTGAAATACGTCACTTCAAGGAAAGGCAGGAGCGTCTGCAAGAAGTCCAGCGCAGGATACGCGGAAGGGCAGGGGAGCCCGGCCTTGATGCCATCATCGGCAAAAGCAAGGCCATCGAGAGCCTGCGCCAGCGGATAGTACGCTTCGCTGCCTCCAGGGCACCCGTGCTTGTCACCGGCGAGAGTGGTACGGGTAAGGAGCTGGTGGCGCATGCCATCCACAAATCCAGCCCATGGAACGACCGGCCGTTTCTCGACGTGAATTGTGCTGCAATCCCCAGGGATCTGCTTGAAAGCGAGCTCTTCGGGCATGAACAAGGTGCTTTCTCAGGAGCGCATCGCCGCAAGCTCGGCCTGTTCGAAGTGGCGGAGGACGGCACCGTTTTCCTGGACGAAATCGGAGAGCTGCCGATGGAGCTCCAGGCGAAGCTGTTGAGGGTCCTGGAAACCGGGGACTTTCGCCGTCTGGGAGGCACTAGGACCATTGGAGCGAGATTCCGGGTGGTCTCTGCCACCAACCGCGACCTGGCAGCCATGTCGGCACGTGGGGAATTTCGCCAGGACCTTCACTATCGGCTGGACGTTGTGAACCTTCATGTCCCCCCTCTCCGGGAGAGAGCAGAGGACATCCCGCTCCTCACTCTCCACTTCGTAGTGAAGTACAACAAGATCTACGGGAAACAGGTCCGCCGCGTTCCCAAGGCAGTCATGCGGCACCTGGAGTCCCTGGAATGGAAGGAGAACAATGTTCGGCAGCTTCAACATGTAATCCACAGGGCGATGCTTCTCACCGAGGGGGAGTCGCTGGAGTTGGACACGGCGCTGGGGGCAGCGACCCCAAGGAGCGAGCCCATACCCCTGTCTGCAGAGTGTATCGAAGGAAGCACCCAGGTATTACCGGAGTACCTGATGACGCTCCCCTACAGGGACTTCAAGGCCCATGTACTGGAGAGCCTTTCAAAGGCATATATCGGGCAACGACTACGAGAAAGCGGTGGCAATATTGCCGAAGCCGCAAGACTATCCGGTCAGGATCGGCCCAACTTCAAGAAGCTCATGAAGAAATATGGCATCAAGGTGCAACAAGGGCGGATCCTCATGGGTCGGGGCTCCTCGACCCAGGCTCGTCGGTTTCCAGGTCAACAGTCACCTCGTCGCCGCTGAAGTCTGCGGAGAGCCAGTCCATGGGCGATTCGGGGAGCTTGCGGATCAAGGCTGGAATGGAGTGTATCACGAGATCGTGGTTTGACATCGAGTCGCGAGAGAGCTGGGGTAGACGGCGTCGGAAGGCCTCCATGGCCAACAGTCTCGCTGCCTCGGTGAGGGCCAACCTGGCAAAGGTCTTGTCTGTCGGCTCCAACTCCAGCCTGGATGCCAGGTTTTCAAGCAGTTCCGTTGGAGGCTGTACCGGGCGAAAGAAGGTGGCATCGATGCGGGCAGAGATCCTACTGGAAAATGGCCCAGATCTATCCAGGGTCAAGCTGCGCAGTTCCACCACGCGGCTTTGCCTGTAGATGCCATCTATGAAGATGGGCAGGTCGTAATAGCTTCCATCCAGGTTGATGGAGACCGCCACTGGTTGTACCAGTCCATCCCTTGGAAGGGGCACAAATCGTGTGCCGAGCAATTCGAGCTGCGAAGCTTCCGCCAACGTGGAGAACAGTTGGTAGAGGGTTTCCTCGGTCCCTGGAAGAAGTGCGCCAGTCAGGGATTGCTCCATTTCCCTGACCTCCACGCCCAGCACGTCCGCGGCCCGCGCCATGTTCAGGCTGCGGGGCCCAGTTCTGGTTTCGTCGGGCTCATTGCTGTGAGGTAGAATGACTCCGACGTAGACCACTGCCGCCAGAAGAAGCGCAGCCAGGATCAGGTAAATCGTGAGCAGCAGGCGCCCAGCCGACCGTCTTCCAAAACCATCCGTGGCCCTGGAGGCCGAAACACCAGCACCTGAAACGGTTGGGGTGCCGGGGCTGGACCGCGGACGATTCACTATTCTGGGAAGGGGGCCATCCCGTCCGACCGCGTGGTTCGTGGCCCGCACGATCCTGACATACCTCGCTCCTTGCGCCTTGCCAGGCGGGCGCATCGCTGCCCTCGTCGCAACGCAGAAGTACCTGTGCGGACGCTTACTCAAGGAAATCGAGATCCTCCTGAACACGCCCTTCGATGATGTCGAGCATTTCCCGCAGAACCTGACGCTCTCTCAACGTGGAGGAAGGGATGTCGATCCATTCGTATATCGCGCCCGTGAATTCCAGGTTGGCCGATATCACGTCCTTTTCCATTTGCTCGTGAAGGAGCAGCCGCACCTCGATCTTGCCCGATCTGTTGCGGACATCCATGCGGATGCGGAACCGCACACGCTCTGGTATCTTCGTCCCGGAAAAGACATTGTACACGTAGTCCGATGTGCCCAAGTTCCATTCCGTGAGGATGCTGCCCCTGTCTTTGTCCACGTGGGATATCGGGTAATGATCACTCATCACCTGCAGTGCCGATTCCCAGACAGTGGTAAAGTCGGAGTTGAAATGCCCGTAGACTGGGCGTTCCTCGTAGATTGGGATGTTGTCCTCGGGAAATACCGGGGGTACACATGAAGATAGACTCAAGGCGCAAGTCAGGAGCAGTAGCTTCATTTCTTCCTGCTGACGGTGTCTGGTGTTTCAGGAGCAGAACTGCCCACGAGGGGGCGTATCCTATGTGATGCCGACTGTCGCCCATCCGGGTTCTGGATGAAGGATAATTGAGAATACTCGTAGCGGGCAAGGTCCAACCAAGGGGTTTTTGACATGAGGAGCCTTGACATCACTGTTGCGCTGGATGGTTCGCCCGCCAGCCTTGCCGCTTCGCGGGTCGCTCTGGCCCTTGCCTCGGGCGCCGCTCCCATATCTCGCGTAACCGGCCTGCACATCTTGAGCGTGATGCGATTGACGGGAAGGGTGCTTCAGGACCTGGCCGGCTTGCTGGGCTTCGAGCCTGTACTGGTCCCGGAGCGCGTGGAAGGCTACTACCGATCTCGAGGACTGGAGTTTCTTTCCGGGCTGGAGGAGAGCTGTCGATTAGCCGGAGTCCGGCATCGGAGCGTCCTGGACCAGGGCAATGTCGTCGAGAGAATCGTTCACCATGGTGATCAGGCGGACCTGGGGGTCATGGGAGCCCGCGGCCTCACCGAAGAGGCTTTCCCTGGTCACGGGGGAGGCACCGTTGAACGAGTGGTACGCTCCATGAGTTCAACCTGCATGGTCATTCCACAAGACCAGGAACCCATCAAGGGGCTTGTCCTGGGTTTCGATGGTAGCGATGGCGCTTCTCATGCCCTGCGCTCTGCAAGGCACCTCGTAGAAATAATCCCGGTTCCCCTCCATGCTGTGTGCATCTGCAACACACCCTGGTCTCCAGATCCTTTGGAAGAAGTCCGGCATTACTTCCAGGACATGCGGGTGGACCTGACATGCCACTACCTGCCCGGTGAACCACGGGAGTCCCTCCTGCTGGCGGCCCAGCGTTTCGACTGCAACATGATAGCCCTTGGTTACCGAGGAAGAAGCAACGTCAAGGATTTCTTTCTTGGGCGGGTTACGGAGTGGCTCCTTCACTTTGCTGATATCGCTCTGCTGATCTCTCGTTGACCGGAGTGCAAAAGAACCATGAAACGAGTCCATCGGGCCTGGAAAAGGTTTCTCTCATCTTCGTCCTTGGCCGGCCATCCCGCACTTGAGACCATCCTTGAACGTGCTGCCAGGAAAAACGCCTTCCGTGTAGGATATCTTTTGGGCCGCATCAGGACGGCCATGGCACCTGGAATGGACCTCGCCTCGGTGCTGGATGCCTTCAGGCGCGGCCTGTCAGAAGCAGAGCGGGCAGGTTCTTGGGGGGGGCGGGTCTATGATTTCCCCCGAGGCCAACACAACTGACTGGGCAAGCAACGGGGGTTCGCATGACCAGCGCTCAGGTCTCACAACAAAGGCGGCCAGCTTCCTCCAGCGCCGACAATCCTGGCCACATCAAGTCCGCTTTCGCTCCGGTACACGCTTTGCCCGTCCGTTTCCATGGGGCCACGGTTTCCACGGATGGCAGGACATGAGCACATCTTCACAACGGGGCGCTCGAAAACGGCGAAGCGACTCTTCCACCAGGCTGACGGCCCAGGCAGCCCAGGTTCTGAAACGGGCAATTGACGATGCCGAAGGCGCAGAAGTATTTGCCATTGCCGGGCTGGACGATTCCGGAACAATCACCGAAGTTGAGATCCAGGCCAGGGGCAGAAAGGGCTCGGTCGCGGCGCTCTTCCAACGGGCGAGACCTGGCCAGGTCGTGGTACACAACCATCCCTCCGGTGACCTGACACCGTCCGAGGCCGATCTTCAACTGGCATCGCACCACGGACAAGACGGTGTGGGAATGGTCATAGTCAACAACTCCGTGTCCAGGGACCTCTGGGTCGTAGAACCTCTTTGCATCAGCAACGACCAGGTTCCGGAGGCCGCGGTCCACAAGTTTTTCTCCGAGGATCTGCCCCGGGTCTTAAGGCATCACGAGGACAGGCCCGCCCAGTTGGAGATGGCGCTGGACGTATTGCGTTGCATGAACGATGGCGGTTCCCTGGTGGCCGAGGCAGGTACTGGAACGGGAAAATCACTGGCCTACCTCGTACCGGCTGCCATGTGGTCCAGGGCCAACAAGCGAATCGTGGCCGTTGCCACCTATACCCTGGCCCTCCAGGACCAGTTGGTACGAGCCGACATCCCACTCATGCACAGGGCTGGTCTCGATGTGTCCTTTGCCGTGATGAAGGGCCGAAGCAACTACCTGTGCCTGCGCAAGCTTGAAGCGGCAATCAAGCCTGCTGTGCTTCCCCCCCCCACTACACAGTTGACAATAGACAAATCCACGGCATCCTCCGGGGAGGAGCGAAGGCCGGAATACGACCCGGAAATATCGGCTCTCCACCAGATCCGGCAATGGGCAGGTTTGACCAGGGCGGGCTTGCGCTCTGAGATTTCCTTTCCCGTCCCAGGAGACCTGTGGGACAGGCTCGACTCTGACGCTTCCCAGTGTCTTGGGATCAAGTGCAGTTCCTACGAGTCATGTTTCTACCACCGTGCGCGGCGAAATGCCGCTGCAAGCTCGTTGCTGATTCTCAATCACAGCCTGCTAATGGCTGATCTGGAGATCAAGCGGCAGTCCGGAGGATGGGGAATCCTGCCCCATTATGATCGCGTGGTGATAGACGAAGCTCATCACCTGGAAGATGCGACGACATCCAGCATGACTTCCAGGCTGGCATCGGCCCGAGTGCGCAGAAGCTGCCGTTCACTCCTGGGACACATGAAAGGGAACAGGAAGAAACCGGGAACGCTGGACAGGATCGAATCCACCTTCGCAGGAACCGCCAGCCCTTTCGCGGAGCCGGCCCGCCTGAAGCTGGGAGCGGCCATTCATCGAGCAAGAGAGCTGACAAGTAAACTCTACCTTGAAGGGCCATTTCTCCTGGAAGCGCTTTCATGTTTGCTGGGCCTCGAGAACTACCCCGTGTCGCTCCCCCACCGGGATTCCGCTGGCGCAGACGAAGCATCCCCTCCAACCCGAGACCACCTGGGGAGTTGGCAGGAGCACGTGGAGCAACTGGCGCAGCGCCTGTCGGAAACAGTCCGTGCGCTGGATGCCATCACTACCTGTATCGAGAGCACTCCCATTCACGAAAAGCTCTTGGCGCCATTGCTTGAATTGAACCGCCTGCGGACCCGGATGAATGATCAGGCCAATTGTGCCGCCCTTTCATTGGAGGAACAGGACGGTTGGTGCAGGTGGCTCGAACCAGAGGCACATGGACCCGCGGGGGTACTTTGCCGTGCTCCGGTGGATGTCGGCGACGTGATTGCGGATCTGCTGTCAGACGGGATCAAAGGTAGAGTCTACACTTCCGCCACTCTGTCGGTACGGGACAAGTTCGACCTGTTCCTGGGGAGCGTGGGTATTGACGAGGTGCAGCAGGAACGGGATACGGTCATTCGACGATGGATTTCGCCATTCGACTACCCGAACCAGGTGCTGCTGGGACTTCCACGGGATATCGCTCCTCCAGGTGCTACGGGCTATATCCGGCAGATGAGCCTTTTCATCCACAGGGCACTGCAAGTCAGCAGGGGTGGCGCTTTCATACTCTGTACCAGCTTCGATCACGTCGACGTCCTGGCCGACATGGCCCAGAAAACCCTGGGTCATCGCTATCCGGTCATGCGGCAAGGCTCCATTTCCAGGACACAGATCCTCAGGCGCTTTGCCAGCCAACAGGGCTCCGTGTTGTTCGGAACTGCTTCCTTCTGGGAAGGTGTAAGCATCAGAGGGCGGGCACTGAGACTTGTCATTATACCAAAACTCCCTTTCGACGTACCCACTGATCCACTCATCGCGGCCAGACATGACCGGCTCCGGCAGCAGGGCCAGAACCCGTTCATGGTACACTCTCTGCCGCGTGCAGCCCTGAAGCTCCGCCAGGGCTTCGGACGGCTCATCAGATCCCAGAATGACGTGGGAGCAGTCATCCTGCTGGATCGCCGCATTCATGATCGTTGGTACGGCAGGTGGTTCTTGTCGGCCCTTCCTCCAGCCACAAAGGTTGCCGGCCCCTCACGCCTGGTACTGGAGCGATTGGATGGCTTTTTGAATCAACCCTTGGGAGTTCAGTGATTGGTCACGCAAGAATGCCTCCATGGTACAAAGGGCGCCCGGACACCCCCAGCCCTGGCAAGGCGTCGGCTGTGGGAAGCTTCGTTGGAATATGCAGGCGACGAGCAGCGCAACCATGTGCATTGCAGCAGCACTCGAATCCATGAAGTCCCCTGAGCGTCCGCTATCAGCTTCGAGGAGAAAACATGACAGAAAGAGACGACGAAATCATGGACGAACAGTCGGAGTCCGGATCGGCGGAGTACGGTCGCAGACCGAAACACGAGCGAAAGGAACGTCGCTTGCGCGATATCGCCAAGAGAATCCTCTCCGACCGCGAACGCGACAAGGGGGAACGAGATTTCCAGGACATGGCCCGAGACGCCGTCAATACCATACTGGAAACAGGCGATCGTGCCAAGACGGAGTTTGTGAGGCTATTTGCCCGAGAAATGCGCCACTACCTGACGGAACTACGGGTGGGAGAGGGGGTACACCACTTGCTCACCAACTACTCCCTGGAGTTCCACACCAGCATCAATCTCAGACCACTGAACGAACAACCGGAAAATCCAGAGCAGGAAGTTGTCCAAGATGATCCTGCCCAGGAAACTCCCGACGAAACCGACCATGGCTGACGGGGGGGCGGTCTGGCGTGGAAGCCGCCGAAAGCTACTTTGATCCCCCAGAGCCATCCGGTGCTGCATCATCGGGAACGACTTCGTGTGCTCGGAAACGCAAAAAAACCCCTTCTTCTCGAAGAAGTCGACGGAGTTCCCATTTGTCGATCTCTTTCAGA
Organism: Myxococcota bacterium; assembly: GCA_024276675.1. Classification (GTDB taxonomy): domain Bacteria; phylum Myxococcota_A; class UBA796; order UBA796; family JAFGLY01; genus JAJRWT01. Next base: position 41,881 of record JAJRWT010000105.1, read on the forward strand.
TTAGCCAGAACCTGTGCGAGATCCCTGGATGAAGCATTCACGACCTGCAAGATTTGCCGAGTATCTCGAAGAACGATGGTCAGCTCATCGGTTGCGCCTGGGAGGTCCTGGGCAGCGGCGTCCAGGGGCTCCATGAGCCCTTCCACCTGTCGAAGCAGGTGATCGGTCCGTGCCAGCAACGGCTCGGTTTCTTCCACCATGGCAGAGATCCGGGCCAGTGTCGCATCGGCCTGTTTCACCAGACCAGGTGCGGATTCACTTGCCACGCGCAGGTTGTGCAGCAGCGCCTGGGCGTCACTGGAGATTGTCTCCAGGCGTTGAGGGTCTTCATTGACGAGTCGGCTCAGGTGGTCGATGGCTTCGGCCAGGGCTCCAGGGTTGGCCGCATCCAGGAGCGGGCCCATCGAAGTCACCATCTGGTCTAGCTCCACCTGGCCCTGCGTCCTGGAAATCCGTTCACCATCGAGAAGCAGCGGAGAAGTGGGGGAGCCCGGATCCAGCTCCAGGTACTTTTCCCCCAGCACGGACCGAGCGCGTATCTTGAGGATCGCATCCTGCCTTGGCTCGATCTCGTCGTCCAACACCAGGTCGACACGTGCCTGAGCGCCCTCCACTGCAAGGGCGGTGATCCTGCCAACATCTACTCCCGCCACGGCTACGACTGCTCCCTCGTTCAAGCCCGCGGCATTATCCAACAGTGCATAGAGGCGGATAGTACCCCGGTCGACGTGGAATGCGTCCACCTGCACGGCCAGGAAGGAAAAAATGGCCAGTCCCACCAACAGGAGGATTCCCACCCCCATCTCGTGTCGCCTGTTCCTTCGGCTCAACTCTGCTCCGGTGCCTGTTGTTTTCGTTGGTTGAGAGAATCCCTGGGGCCGAAGATGTTTCTGCGAAGAAAACTCCGCACGACAGGGATGTGTGACTGGATGAAATTCTTGGTTGGAGCGTATTCCACCAGGCGCCCTTCGTACAGCATCCCGATGTAGTCCGCAACCTTGATGGTGCCGATGATGTCGTGGCTGATGATGATGAAGGTTATTCCCAGGCGGTCCTTCATGTCCAGAATCAACTGGTCGATGGAGTCACTGGTGAGAGGATCGAGCCCCGAGTTGGGCTCGTCGAACAGCACTACTTCCGGCTCCATGATGATGGCTCGTGCCAACCCTACACGCTTGCGCTGCCCACCGGAAAGAGAAGATATGGAACGTTTCTCGAAACCCGGTAGCCCCACCCAGCCCAGTTTTTCCGCCACCTTGACCCAGCGCTCTTCCTCGCTGAGCTGGGGCATGTGATGCTCCAGGGGAAAGGCCACGTTCTCGCCAACGGTCAACGAGTCGAAGAGCGCGCCATCCTGGAAGAGCATCCCGAAGCGCCTGCGAATTCCATATAGCTGCCTGGTGGAGGCGCTCGCCATGTCCGTCCCGAACACGCTCACACGCCCTTCATCGGCGTACAGCAAGCCCACGAGATGCTTCAGCAGAACAGACTTCCCGGCCCCGGAAGGGCCGATTATTGCCGTTGTCGCGTTCTGCGGGAACGCTATGGTCACGTCATCCAGCACGACCTGGCGGCCAAAGCACTTTCGGACTCCGTCGAGTTCGATGATGGATTGGGCCGTGCCAGCAGGGCTATCCATAGAACAACTCCGAAAGAAAATAGTTCAGGAAGACCACCACTACGCTCATCGTTACCACCGCCCCGTTCGTGGCCCGTCCCACGCCCTCGGGACCACGTCCCGCTTTGAACCCGAAAAAACAACCGACCACCGCGATCACGATTCCGAAGCACAGACCCTTTATGACACAATAGAGCAGATCCATGGGAGCCAGCCCTTCCCTGGCAAATGAAAGGAACTGGGCTCCGTTCAGGCCCAACTGCCAAACTGCCACGAGATATGCCGAAAGTAACGTAGCAAAGATGGAAATGATGGTAAGGGCGGGCAATACGAGGGCAATCCCCAGGAGCCTGGGAGTCACGAGAAACCAGAGAGGGTCGACAGCCATGACCTCCAAGGCATCTATCTGCTCCCTGATACGCATGACAGCTATCTGGGTGGCCATCTCGGTGCCGGCCTTGGCGGCAATCATGGCGGCCGCTATCACGGGAGCCATCTCGCGAACTCCCGCCATGGACACAAAAAGGCCGACCATGTACTGGCCTCCCAGGGGTTTGAAAGCGTTGTAGCCCTGAAGAGACAGGTTGGTGCCGACGAAGACCGCGATGATCAGCAGCACCGGCAGGCTCTTGACTCCTATTCGATATGCCTCCGCCATCACCTGGCCGGTTGGAGGCGGACGATTCCAGGAAGCACGGACAAAATCCGCCATAAACAATCCGAAACTTCCAATCGGCGAGAGAAGTACCATGGAGTATTACCGGTGCCTCGATGGTTCCAGGAGCCCAACCGGCCGCGGTCCAGGTGGAATGAAACTTGCTGGGAGAACACGGGCAAGGAAACGGCGAATCACGTGATACCTCCGTATATTGCGGAGGTGAGCAGGTAGTTGGCGGTTATGAAGGCCAGCACGGAGTAGACCACGGAGTCGTTGACCGCACGCCCAACGCCCGCAGCCCCGCCCCTGGCGTTGTAACCCAGGTATGAACTGACCAACCCGATGATGCCGCCAAACACCAATGACTTCAGGACTGTGGCCAGCAGGTCATACCACGTGGTCATCACCCACATTTCGGCAACGAAGGTTCCGGATGGTTCACCGTTCATCAAGACTGCCGTGAGGTAGCCTCCAGCGATTCCGGAAACACAGCCAAGCATATCCAGCAATGGGCAGGCCACGACGAGCGCGAGAAACCTGGGGGCGACGTGGTGAGCCACGGAATCCACCGCCATGACCTCGGTGGCGTCGATCTCTTCCTTGATCCGCATGGCACCCAGCTCGGCAGCTATGGATGCCCCTCCCTGGGCCGCCACCAGTACGCATGCCATTACGGGCGAGAGCTCACGGATGATCGCGGCAGCGACGAACGAGGACAGCATGCGCTGAGTGCCATAGAGAGCGAAGATGTCCAAACCCTGCAAGGACATGACCATCCCGAAGGGTAACAGCACGGCCATGACCGGAAGCAGGCATCGGATTATCACCTTGTACAGATGCTCCAGAAAGCCAGGAAGGGACACATTCCCGTTGAATGTCACCCTTGCGATATTCCATGCCAGGAGCCCCATTCGGCCCAGAGTCATGATTGACGATCTCAACCTTTCTCCCCGGAAATGGATGGACTACTGAACAAGAACGAAGCATGACGACATCGAGATGGCTCCCCCCAAGGCCACGCCTTGCTCTATCACGTCCCGACCCATCGTTGCAGGGTCGCGGACAATGGGACAGCCCCTTCAGCGGGCAGACCGTGCAGAATTGGCCAGGGTTTGGGGCCGGGGTTACCTTCGAAGAGCCTGTGAGTCTCTCCCACCGTGCGTTCACCAACGGAAGCAGGAATTACCATGTCTCGTCAAATAGCGGCCTTTGCTCTGCTGTTTCCAGTATTCCTCGTGCTGCCTCATGATTCCCGGGCAGAAGAAGCCTGGACCACCAGGTCCGTCGAAGGTCTACGCTGGCCCGATTCCGAGATCGTGACCTTTTCCCTTGAACAGGGCACCAGGGTCCTGGTGGTGTATCGCGCCGAAAACGTGGTACGCGTTCAAAGCGATGACGAATTCGGCTGGGTTCCCGAAGATTCCATTTCCACTGAAAAACCACGAGTGGCAGAAGATGCTCCATCGGGACTGCCCACATCGGATCTTCCCACCGTGGATTTCCAGCCCCCCGCCGACACGAAGTAGCGGGATCATGCGGTCAGAATCTGGCCTACGGGAGCCTGAACACCAGGACTCCAATGGTGAGTCCCTGGTATCCCCGGCTGCTCCAGAGAAGAATCAAGTCGGGAGAAGCGCCAGGTGATGCTTCCGCCACCAGGGCGGTACAAGGCTGCGCAGGCATGGGAAGGTACGCGTCGGCCAGCAGTTCCTCGTCACGGAATACCAGCACTCGCGGTGGATCCATCAGACTGGAGCGTCGTACCGTGACATGTTCGATGCGCCCATCTGCTCCCATGTCACCCCTGGCGATGACGACACCCTCCCCGAGTGCAGTCTGCTGGGGATGGGAGACCGGCGGAACCCTGGGGCAGGCGGAGGAAAGATCCTCGTAGTCGGAGAGGTCCGCTGGAATCTGCACAGGATCGGCTCCCGCCATGGGGCGAAGGCCTGGGCGACCCGGCAGCGAAGGGTGCCCGACGATGAGATCGCCTGGACGATAGAAAACGGAACCATCAACGATGGTGACGGATGCAAGCTCCACGAGGGCTGGTGGCGGTTCACCGGCCGCCGCCCTGAAAAGCGGCACGAGCAATGCTGGAATGAGTGCGAGGTATTTCGTGGTCGATTTCATTGGGGTGCCCTGGGTATTCCAAGCATCAGCATGTGTTGAACCCGTGGATGCGGAAATTCTATCCCAGGATAGATACCAATCCCAAGCCTGCCACTGTCTGTCGTCCGGTGGATGGGCGTGAATCGGATGGCAACGATGCTGAGTACCGCCAATCATGTAGTTTCAATCGCTGTTCTGGCCTCAGGTTCAAGGGGTAACTGCACCTACGTGGGCGACGGAAGAACAGGTGTTCTGGTGGATTGCGGAATATCGACGGCCCAGATCTTTGCGCGAATGAAAACCGTCGGTCTTACCGGAGCCCCATTGGACGCAGTGCTCGTCACCCACGAGCACAGGGACCATGTAGGCAGCGCCGCCGTGTTGGCCCGGAAGATTCTCAGGATCCGCAGCGATGCTCGGGTTCCATTCTTCATGACCGCGGGAACAGCCCGTTCCCTGCCGGAACATCTCGTGCCCAATGGACTGGAGTTCATCAGACCGGGCGACTCCATTCGTGTGGGTGGAATCGACATCAGTGCCTTCTCCATACCCCACGACACCGCTGATCCCGTCGCGTACAGACTGGAACTTGCGGGAGTACGCATCGCAATAGTCACGGATCTGGGTAAAGTCACGTCTCTTGTCAGGGCAAATCTGGAGTATCTGGACGTGGCGATCCTGGAATTCAACCACGACCTGGAAATGCTCTTGGAGGGCTCGTACCCGTGGCATCTGAAACAGAGAATCCGCGGGATCCATGGCCATCTTTCCAATGAACAGGCAGCAGATCTGCTTGGCAGCATCTTCCACAGGAACCTGGGTCATCTCTTTCTGGCCCACCTCTCTGAGGAAAACAACAGGCCGGCAAAAGCACTCAAAGCAGCTCGCCAGGCCCTGAGGAGCATCGAGGGCGGAGACGATCTGCCAATCACCGTGGCTTCCCAGTACAAGCCCTCCCCGCTGGTCAGACTTGCTCCAAAATACGAAAGATCATCCGAATAACCCCATGTGGATAGCGGCTTCGCTGTTCGTGCCGGGTGTACCCTTTCCCACTGAAAACTTGCAAGGCATCCACTTGGGCAATAGTGGGCAGCAGCATTTTTTCCAGGCACTCCCAGGTGGTGCAGACCGCCTGGAGTGAGTCGCCCAGAAACGGAGTCAGCAATGAAAGTCCTGGCAATAGTAGGTTCCATGAGTATATCTTCCACTACCAGGGCGGCTCTTGCCGTTGCTCTCAAAGCCGTCGCCGAAGCAGGAGCGGATGTGGAATGGCTGGACCTGCGGGAAATGGATCTGCCCATTTGCGATGGTCGGGATGATGAATGCTCCTACGGGGACAGGGTAGTCCATCTCAAGGAAAGGGTCAGTGGTGCCGACGCCTTTCTCGTTGGGTCGCCAGAGTACTACGGGTCCATGTCGGGGGCACTCAAGAATGCGATAGATCTCATTGGCCCCGAACCCATGAAGGGTAAGATGGCGGGTCTTCTGGCGGTGGCTCGTGGAGATGCTGGGGCCATGAACACCTTGAACCACCTTCGTCACGTCTTCCGTTGGGTGGGAGCGTGGGTCTTGCCGACACAGGTCTCGGTGCCCCGGGCTCAAGATGCCTTCGATCAGGCGGGAATCCCTGTAAGAGACGGCCTGGAAGAAGAACTCTACACCCTTGGAACAGAACTGGTGCGCTACTCCAGGTTGCTGGCAGGTGGCAGGAAGGTCTGACCCAGACCTGCCTTCCGTCCAACGTAGACCCGCCGCATCACGCCGTTCGCACCGAAAAAAGAAGCTACAATTTCCAACTTCAGGTACGGATACCGGCGAAATCCTTGATGTGGCCCCAAATGGCCTTCACGCCCCGGGCGAGGTAGTCCAGGTCTTCAAGGGAGCGAAGGTCCTTCAATTGCCGGGCCACAAATCTCGGGTGCAGGTACATCTTGTAGAACTGACCAGCCATTCTCACAACTTCTTCTTCGGTCATGTCGGTCAGCGCGCAGGCCGGTTCGGTCATGTCGTATCGTTCATAGGCATCGGGTGCGAAACGGAGCCAACCGTGGCGCTTGCAGAGCCGGAAGAGGGGAGTTCCAGGGTATGGCATGATCACGGTGGCCTGAAGATGGTGGGCCAGCCCTTCGTACATCAGGTACCTGGCCAGGCGAAGGGTCTCCATTGCATCTTCTCTGGTTTCCCATGGAAAACCCACCATTAGCGTGAGTTGAACCTGTAGACCTGCCGAGGCCGCCATCTTGCTGCCCTCGATCACCTGTTTCCTGGAGAGTTTCTTGTTGAGGATATCGAGAGTACGCTCATTGGCAGATTCAAGGCCGATGATCAGCTTACGGAATCCCGCCCTGGCCATCAGCTCACAGTTTCGGGGGGTGAAATAGTCGTACCGGAAGTTGCAGTCGAAGATGACTTTTTCGTTGAGCTTGCGCTGGATCATTCCTTCACAGAACCTGATCAGCCAGTTCCCCCCCGGAAGCGAGCCGGTGTCGTCGAAGATCTCCCTGGCACCGTAGACATCCACCAGCATCTGCATTTCGTCGAGCAGATGCTCAGGGCTTACGGTTCGGAAACGGGGGTAGGTAATGGTCCAGGCACAGAAAGTACAGCGACCGTAGGGACAGTCCCTGCCCGCCATGGTCCACATGAATGGAAGGCGCTTCTTCCATTTTTCGAAGTAGAGGTGGGCATTGGTGAGGTGGCGATCAATCCAGGGCAGTTCTTCGAGCTTTCCCTCGTGCCGGTAGGGGCCGGTGTTGGAGTAACTGCCATCCCGCTTCCGGTGGAAGATCCCGCTTCCGAGAGCCTGCCCCTTTTCCAGGTGAGCTGCGATACTGGCCAGCGAGAAATCATAATCACCACCCGTAAGGCAGAAGTCGACGCTGGAGTTCTGCATGGTCTCGTCGGGCATGGCAGCCGCATGGTCGCCGAAAAGGACAACCTTGACTCCGGGCACGATCTGCTTGATGCGATCCGTGATGGCCCAGTGTTGCCGAACCACCGGGCTCTTGGTCTCCATGGCCACCAGTTGTGGAGCGAAGTCCGAGAGCAGCCTTGAAAACTGGTTCCAGTTCTTGTGCTCAGCGATGCAGTCGTTCCACAGGACTTCGTTACCCAGGTGACGAAGGTAGGTGGCGGCAGAGGCCGGGACACAGGGGTAGAGGTAGCTGGGCTCGTGGAACCACTGGAACTGGCGGTTCTGCGTGAGCATTGGGCTTCCTTTTCCCTGGAGGGGCGGGTACGTGATCATCACGCGCATATTTGGGGCTCCTTGAACGATCCGGGAAGCGTTATCCATGGATTGGGAAGCGAAGAACGTTTGGAATCGAGATGAGTCCTGGCAACGAACCCGGGCCCTTGGTGCTGAACCCTGGGATGGGGCATTCCACCCATGCCTGGTATTCGGCATCGTTCCAACAGGCCAAATATACCTCGCTCCATGCACCCTGCCAGTTGGGTGCTTCAGCGCCCGCGCCATGACGGAGTTATTCTTGGACGAGCCCTTGTAGCGGCAGCCGTGAACACCCGGGCCCGGGTCGCCAGCCCATCGCCCGTTGTCAAGGCCGACAACGATGCTGGCCGTTCAATACACAGGATATTGAGTGATTGGAGTGATAGATGGCAGACACAGTGTTGGGAAAATCGTTCTCCTACGCCTGCAAGGTAGGCTACCGGGACTACGAAAGGCAGATGAAGCAACGGGTCCTGGTGGATTTCGAGGTGGAAACCAACTGGCGGCGGAACGGGCGGGAAGACGATCCCTCGGGTATCGTGGACTACTACGAGATCAACAGGCGGCTGGCCACGTTGCTGGGAGAACGTGAATACAAGCTCATTGAAACCGTTGCCGAGGACGTAGCCAGGTTGATATGCACCGAGTACCCGGTCGAGAGGGTTCGAGTCCGGGTGACCAAAACCCCGTTCGACATGCCAAACGTCGAGGCCGTGGGCGTGGCATGCACCAGGATCCCAGCCGATTTCCAACAAGACGACCAACAGGATTCGATGGAGACCATTGAGTGACATGTTGGTATTCTCGAACAGTGCGACGAGTCTCGATGGCCGCCTCTCCACCACGAGGAACGACCATGTTTCTCTGGGCACACCGGAAGACAGGCGATGGATGAGCGTTCTGCGGGCAAAAGCCGATGCCGTCCTGGTAGGGGGGAGAACATTCCGCAACTGGGCCCTACCTCTCATAGAAGACCCACGAGTAGCCGCGAGCCAGCGTCATCGCCCCATGGTGAACGCGGTGTTGACCAGGACCGGGTATGGCCCCAGACGGGGCGCCTTCTTCCAGCATCCCGGCACCAGGGTCGTGTTCTTCGGAGCCCCTGAAGCAGATCTTTCGGGCTTTCCCGACGGAGTTGACATTCATCGACTGGGACCGGATTCGACTGTAGAAAATGTACTGGACAGGTTGGAAGACGAGTATGGAGTCGATTCACTCCTGGTTGAAGGAGGCGGGGATCTCATATTTCAGTTGCTTGAGGCCAACAGGCTTCACGAGATCAACGTGACCATCTGCCCCAGCTTGATCGGCGGGCTGGGGGCCACCAGCCTGGTTGACGGGGCAGGGTTTCTGTCGGACGACATCAGGAGATTGAAGCTGCTCACCAGCAGGATCCTGGGCGACGAAATCTATCTCCGCTACAGGGTGCTGCCGCATGAAGATCCTGGTGCATAGTGGTCTCTGACCAGAGATCGTGTTTGCTGGAAAACCAACATGTGGTTCACTGCGCGAGTTTCCGGCCGGAAACTACCACACGGCGGCTTGTCGTTCCCATGCGTTCTTGTGCTCCCGGACAAGTACTTCGGTGCAAACGCCTAACGGTTCACTTGCTCGATACACGACAGCATCTTGCAGCACTCAAATCCGTAGCTGGAGTTCTTCGTCCTTCTTCCCACGCAACGTGAGGGTCTCCACGATACCTGGAGTTCGCGTGCTCCTCATTTCCATGCACAGGTGGCGTGCTTGCAGCCTCACCAGCACGCTGGCGGCACCCAGCCGTTGGAGCAAGTCTTCGGCGAGATCGCATCCCAGGCGTTCCTGGACTTGCGGCCTCGCCGCATGATGATGCAGGAGTCTAACGATGCTGCCCAGTCCCGCCACCATGCCGGCGGGCCGGTAACCTATTACCGCAGTGCCGGAAAATGGAAGCAGGTGGTGAGCACAGATGCTGTGGAATGGAATATCCTTCAAGATCACAAGGTCTGTGCCCTCCGTTGCTATGGGAGCGACCCCCGGGGCCGGGCGACGTGGATCCATGTCACGAAGAAAACCAACGAACAGTTCTGGTGTCAGGCCGGTTTCAGGATCTTCATCGAAACCGAGTTCACTGAGCATGGCCGCGCAGAAGGCCTCGGCTGAGCCCTTGGGATATCGTGACCATGACAGCCTGTTGGAACGTGGCATCAGCACCTCTCCTGATAAGCGTAGCCCGAACTCGGGTTGGAAGGTGGCCCAGGTTAGGGTACAGGCAGAAATAACTCCATCGTGGCTAGAGCGCCGAGCAGCAGGCTCTTGAAGCTACTCCAACCGTGGAAGATTCCGGAAAGCTCCCAACCCTTTGTTCCCGATGGACCATGGACCAGCACGATGAGCCTGGCGACTTATCCTCAATTGTAGAAAAACAGGAGCAACCGATCATGGATAGCAGGCCACGCCACAGTTTCAACACTCCTACGTTCCGTTGGCTGGACAGGTTCCTGCTGCTGTCCATCGCCTGCCTGTTATTGTTTGGGCTGGGCCACGTTCCGTTGAGCGAAGATGAAGGGCAAACCGCCGTGGTTGCTCGGACAATCATCCAACACGGTGTTCCCTACGGCTTCGATGGGCAGTCACTCATCGCATCTCCCAACGTACCGGAGACCAACCAGGACCAGCTCTGGATCCTGCAGCCATGGCTCCCATTCTATACAGAGGCATTGTCATTCGAGCTCTTTGGGGAAAGCACCGGGTCAGCACGGCTTCCGTTCGCGTTCATGGGCCTCCTGACGGTTTTCCTCGTCAGGGGACTGGCTTTTCGCGTACTTCGGAACGAGGCTTCCGTGCTGGCCACCACAGCGCTCCTGGGCCTGTTTGTTCCGTTTCTGCTGCACGCCCGCGTTGCCAGATACTACCCAATGAGCATGGCGATGGTAGCCGGCCTCTGGTGGGTCCATCTGTACCTCCCTCGAAGGCAATGGCGTTGGGAGGCCCTGTTGTTCCTCCTGGGTGCCCTGCTGTTCCATACACATCCATACCCGTTTGTCACCGGGTTCTCGGTGGGCGGCCTCATGCTTCTGGGCTTTGTGGTTCAGGGCAGATATCCCTGGTGGCGTGGTCTCCTGGCCTACGGCTTGGTTGCCGTTCAGGGCCTTGTCTGGCTGCAAATCATGTCGCTTCCCGACAACATGGTCATCGATGTCGGCAGCGACGGTATCAACCACGTGTGGGAGCTTCTGGCTGATCTCAACGACTACCTGTTCCCGCTGGTCCTGTTTCCGCTGCTGTTCTATTTCCTGAGACGGAGGGACCCAGCACGGCTGATGGTGGTTTCCCTGGTAGGGGGAATTGTAGTGTCCTGGGCGTTCGTGGGCTTCACAACCTGGGGGTCGATTCGATACCTCGTGGGACTCTTTCCTGCCACCGCGTTGTTGGGGGGCTTCTTGTTCCGTGAGGTGTATCGCCAGAGGCCGAAGTTGGCTCTTGCAGGGCTCCTGGTGTTACTCTTCACCAACCTCTTCAACATGCTGCCCTACCTACCTTTGTATCCATTGAAGCAGATTGGAATCCGTAAAGCCACGAACCTGCTTGAGTGGTCTGGACCAGCCTCCACACCCCAGGTGGATTTCCCTAAAATGTTGGTGGAGATATTCGGCCCCGAATGGCCGAGATACACCACGGGAGTGGCGGATTTCCTCAATACTCACGCCGCCCCAGGGGAACGGGTCTTGAAGCACGGCACCATCAACGCCCTGGTATTCTACACAAACCAGCCTTTTTTTCGTATAACGCCTGCTCGTCGTTACAGGGTGCCCTGGGTAGCAACACCGCCCCACGTCTACAAGTACGAAGAAGGCATACTGGAGCAGATGGATTTTTCCTGGTACCTTCCTGCCCCTACGGCCTATGCAGAGCTTCCGGCGAACCTGATTGAAGATATCGAAACTTTCGATTGCGGCCATGAACTGGTGGGACCACTACCCGTGGAACTTGGCAAGTTTCCTGAAGACTGGGATGTTGACAGGTACCTGCTGCCGGTTCCACCGGTGGACAGGACCGGAGCCTATTCACGTACCCACCAGTTCGGCCCACAGGAGGACGGATGTGCGCCGGTCTACCACGTCCGACGTCCGGGGTAGTCAGAGTTGCACCCCCTGCTGAAAATCCGACATCCTGGGACCATGGACTACTGTCCAGCCCCACTCACGGATGGCGACAAAACCTGCCGCGTGCTACGTTCCGCCAACCTTTTCCCACCTACGGAGGAGCCACATGGCAACGGGAACGACCAATCCCACTGCGAACCAAAAAACAGCGCCGATGCCGGGAACCGGGCGGTTCTTGAGTGAGTTCAAGGCACTATGGGCCTTGATAGCGATTCTTGCTTGTGCCGTAATCCTCGAGGGTGGAGTTGCCACCTACCACGAGTTCAAGATGCTCAAGAAGGTACGGCGTATTGCGCCAAAGCAGATGCAGTTCGAACGTGAGATCAAGCGCCACAAGTTCATAGGCGAAGGCAAGATCTTTGGTAGCGCCGACATGGACGCCCTCGATATTGGCAAGAACGCATGGCTGGAAGATTTCTTCGAAAACAAGTCCGTCGACGAGGATACGGCGAAGCGCGCCCGGCAGGTCATCGTGATGAACATGGGCCGAATCAACGAGCTAAGCATCAAGTTGTACAATCACGGTTTGACTCCCCAGGAGGGAGCCGCCCAGATAACGTTTGAATTCGACATTCGGCTACGTTCCCTCCAGAAGCTGCTGGGAAAAGAGGCGGGCAAGGAGCTGGATGACATCATCACAAAAGCATGGAAGCAGAACTACCCGCAGATTTTCCAGACGCTCGCGAACCTGGAACCTCAACAAGCCGCTGGCCAACCCTCTGGGCAATAGCACGAGTCACCTGGATGGCAACCTGTTGTGCTGGGCTCACACGAGCCCACCAGGCACAGCAGCATCAAGGGCTAACGGGCAGGCTCTTCGGGCTTGACGAAGGCACCGTACCATACAGTCAGCTCCGGGTCATATTCGTAACTCTTGGTATGGAAACCAGCGGCTTCAAAGTTTGTCTTGATGAACTTGCCCGCAGTGTTGAGTCCGATTCCGAGAAACTGAATGACGGTCAACTGCCCACCGGGCTTGAAGGAGCGGTAGAGGCTGTCGATCATCTTGATGTTTTCATCCAGCAGATTCTGGAACATGTAGAAGTCTGCATGGGAGAGCAAGCCGGCATCCAGGGTGTTTGGAGGAAGGGTGGTGTCGTCAACCTTGCTCACCTTGAACACTATGTTGTTGTATGGATCCAGTGAGGGGTCCTCTTTTACCCTGTTCTGCAGGTATTCCAGTGCAGATTCCTGGATGTCCAGCGCGTAGACCGTACCCGTTCGTCCCACTGCTTTCGCGAAAGCAGTGGTGAAAAAACCGGATCCGCAACCGATATCAGCCACGGACATGCCCTCTTGAAGGTTCATTATCTCCATGACCTTTTCGGGATCCTCTTGACGTTCCACCAATTCGTGTTTGAACTGGAAATTGGTGTGCTTTGGATAGGTGCGGAAATACTGCTCGTACAGAACCCTTCCCTGGCGGTCCAACTTGTTCCAGCTCTTCTTGCTCTGGTCGCCTTGTTGGCGGGCATAGATCAAATATGGCTCAAAAAGATCTTTGTATGACTTCTTGGGTTGCTGAAATTCCTTCTCAGGCTCCTGTCCCTGCGCTTGCGATCCTTGCTGGGCACTCGTACTCTCAGGCCTGGGAGGCCTGCCCTCTCCCTTGTTCTTGCTGCAAGCTGGAATGGACAAGATGGAAAAGGCACCAGCGATGCAGGCCAGGGTTCGAATTCGATAAGCCGCTTTGTACATCTGGTGTTCCTCGGCTGGGGATGATGGGGATTCAGGCTCACGGTACTTCACCGGCCAACCTGAACAGCTTCGTCTGCACCGTCTATTACACGATACGGGAGTGTCAACAATAGTCGTGGTTGATGGGCCACTCCCTGGCGAATCTCGATGGTTCCCATCCGGAAGAGGCTTCCATCACCAAAGCAGCCCCCTTGTTGAATCACCGGCCAGCCACTTCTGCGCAACCATTGGAAATAGCGCTGCTATTCCGGCGGGTTGCGTTGGCTCGACAGGCTCGGTCAGCCAATTCCGGACGGGAGCTTGATGGGGGCGCGGACAGTTCTTTCCAGGCACATGGTGGTTCTCATACCCTTGGTTTTCGGTCTCTGCTGTGATAGCAGAAGCGGGTACTCCCCAAATGCCGACAGAGGACCAGACATGGAACATTGCGTGAAATCCGTTCCCTGCAAAGCCGTTGCCCTGGCCACGTACCGTTGCCGCAGGGGTAATTCCATCACTTTCTTGTGGGTGCTTGTCGTTGGCCTGTGCTTTGCCACAATGGTTCTCGGTGCTCTTCTGGTCCGCCATCAGACAGAGGGGGCACTCATCCAGCGTTACTTCACCGAGGAAGAAGCCCTTGAACGAAAAGGCCCACCAGCCATCGACCCATCCAAGGGCATGGTGGTCTTTTCCCGCTCTCTGGTGGAAGGAATTACAGAAGGCAAGAAGTCCTGGCTGGAGCTGTTCATTCAACGACAGGAACTCGACGAATTCAAGGCCCAACAACTTCGTGATTTTACCGCTCAATACGTCGCAGACGTCAATGAGATCGCCATGATGCAGCTCCGTGCAGAGATCTCAGACGAAGGCACATTGCTGCTGCTCAACGGAGAAAAAAAAGAACTTCAACAGCAGGTCAGAAACCTCCTGGACGAAGATGCCGCCAGTCTGTTCATCACCGAGATGCTTCTCAACTGGGACGTCAACGAACGAGTCGCACGTTCCATCGCATTTGCCAGTGACAAACTCCAGAAGTACGACACCACCGGTGAACCCACCAGGGCACCCCAGAAGCATGTCAACATGAAGAACGACGAGTAGAACACAAGGTGTCTACAATATATGGCAGAGTTTGGCAGCTCTGCGCGAGACTCCATCCGTCCTCAAGGCAGAGGAGCATCTGTGCAGAAGAAAACCCCCGGTCGTCCACGGAGGACGGCGGGGGCTGTCTTCAGGACCGCACCCAGCGGCTGATCAGGCGTTGACTACCTTTGCCCTCGGATCGGCGGTGGTCTTGAAGAGTTTCAGTGGACCATCAGCATATGATTCCATGGGGAAGGGAATGAACTCCGGATCATAGAATTGTGTACAGACTTCATCTGCAAAGAAACGCCCCTTGCGTGTCAGCTTGACGACGTGGTCGTTTTCTTCCACCAAGCCGAAGGACTTGAGAGCCTTGATCTCGGATCCCCAGATGTCATGGACATCGTAGCCGGTCTGTTCTTTGTACGCGCTCTTGAGCACGTCGTTGTTCTTGAGAGGCAGTACCATGTGCCAACGAAGAGCTGCCTCGACATCTCGTACCAGACCACGATTCACGGGCAGTCGGCCCGACTTGATTCGTTCCACGTAATCCTTCATGGAGTCGGTGTTTATGGAGAACCGGTCTCGCAGGCTGCTGAAGGCGCTCAAGCCCATGCCCAGGGTATCGTATTGCGAACAGCACTGGTCAAAGGCATAGTGAGAGTAGAAGTCGGGATCGCGAGAGAAGACCCTGATGAGGGTTTCGTTGTAGCCGGCTTCGTTGAGCATCAAGATGGAGATCTGCTTCTGTAGAAGGGATTCCTCCAGGCCAGGGAAGCGTTCAGGGTGTTTCTCGTAGAGGCGTTCAATTGGTCCGCGTGCATCTCCGTAGGGTATGATCTTCAGGCGGTAGGTCTGTATCTCGTCCACATCCAGAGCGATGGCATCCTTGATGCATTGGATCCACATTTCGGTGCTAAGGTCTGGATAGCCGTAGATGAACTCAACACAGATGTCTTCGTATCCAGCGTCACGACAGCTTTTCACTGCCTCGGCCGATTCGGCAGAGGTGTGACGACGGTTCATCTTGCGAAGAAGGCCATCATCCATGGCGTTCAGACCGATGGTGAGCCGTTCGGAGCGATAGTCCCTCATGATCTTGAGGCGCTCACGGCCCTGGGGACCGATGAGGGTCAGCGGATGAACATCGTAGGCAAACTGGGTGCACTGGTCCAGGTCCACTCTTTTCTCAAAAATTTCGTGAAACCTCTTGAACAGGCGGGGACTCAGGTAGGAAGGCGTGCCGCCCGCTATCAGGACCGAATGAGTCTTGAACCTGGGAATGCCAAAGCGGTCCAGCCACATGTCCATTTCTTTCTCGAACAGGTCGAGATAGGCCTCCTGCCGCAACTCTGAAACTCCCGTGGTTACGGGGTAGTGGCAATATGTGCAACGTGCGGGGCAGAAAGGAATATGGGCATAGAGAACGAACCTGTGGTCGTCCGGCGGCGTGTAGGTTTTCAGGTATTGTTCTTCCTCGTCGGGAGGGTACATCGTGATTGGAGGATAGTGGACACCCGCAGGGAAGAACTCTCCGACATCGCTGATAAGTCCAGCCGCAGTCAGTTCCTTTAGATCGTCCAGGCGCTTCCGAGCGGCCTCGATCAACGTTTGATCATTCATGTCTGGCTCCGTTCAATTGCGAATTGATCAGGAAGTAAGGCCCATAAGAACCCATTCTGCCGTTTCCTTCGAGCAATGTATCCAGATTATTCTCGCTGGACCGGCAAGTGTCAACATCTATCGGACCTGTGCCTGGAAAACTCCCAGTTGCTGTTGCACACTGTGCTCTTCATGGCTGCGTTCAAGTTTATTCGAGCGCATCGATACTGCGGATGCCAGGGGAATATTCAGGATACATAGTCCCAGAAATAGAGGGAGTTGTGAGCTGTGTTACCAAATACTTGCAGCGAAGATCCTGCCAAAGAATTGGCCGGCTTCCAAGGGCCCGAAAAAACAGGAGAATGAACTCGAAGCGGGAATTAACGTCATTTCGGGCGACGGTGCAAGCAGAAAATTTCACCACTTCAGCTCTGAGGTCCACAACCGACCAGGCAGGAGAACTCATGATGGGCGAGCCGGGGAGAACGGGTTGGTCGCGGAGAGGCCTGCTAGTTCCCATCCGGAAAAGGCGGACCGAGCCGGGGCGAGTCGCTTTCGAGCCAGGCGCATCCTGCGTAACCCGCCGGAATAGCAGCGCTATTTCAAGTGGTTGCGCGGATGTGCCTGGCGAAGGAATGGGCCGCTCCGGCGA
>JAJRWT010000106.1 GCA_024276675.1 Myxococcota bacterium
AGTCGCTTTCGAGCCAGGTGCGTCCGCGCAACCCGCCGGAATAGCAGCGCTATTTCAAGTGGTTGCGCGGATGTGCCTGGCGAAGGAATGGGCCGCTCCGGCGATGGGAGCCATTTCCGGATGGGAACTACCAGGAGGCCTGCTCCAGCGCCAGCTCCACCGATTCACGTCTACCAGGAGGCCTGCTCCAGCGCCAGCTCCACCGATTCACAGCTCGCGGTTCGGGGTACGCTCAGCGATGTCGATACGAGCTCGCGGGGTGGTATGGGCGGAAGCTCCGCGATGAAGGTGCGGGAGGAGCAGCGAATGGCCACCCTGGCGTTGGTGATCTGGCGGTCTCCGAGGTTTTCTCCATGGATCAGAAACTCGGTTCTGCCGTCGGGCCAGTGGGTGCTGCGCCCGCTGATCTCGATCCAGGGTTTGATGTCCAGGGTCGTGGGGGTTCCTGGGGGCCTGGGTTCCAGGACCAGCTCACGCCGAGCGGTGTCCAGGTGCAGCATGAAACGGCCTGTCACGTTGAGACCCAGCAGGCCTGCCTGGCCGTCGTCGTCGGCGCAGGGATCACAGACAGCCACGGTGACGCCATCCACCTGGAAGCCCCCCAGCCAGAGGCGGTCCAGGATCAAGATGGAGGTGTCGCTGTCTCCTTTTGCGGTGGACGTGGTGATTATGGGGGCGTCGGGGGCCAGTCGGTACCCGAGCGCCTGGATGGTGCTCCTGTCCAGGGTGGTGAAGGTGGAGCCCGTGTCCAGCAGCATGAAGACATCCATGTCGTCTCCCGTGGCCCCTTGGAGCGACACTGGAATGCTGAGGCTGTTTCCCTGACCCTCGTAGGGCAGAGCGACCTGGTCTTCGGCCATGGGGATGGTGGATGGTGGCAGAAGCTTTTCGGGGAGGGGTTCCGCTCGTGGCAAGGGTTGGGTGGAGCTGGGGGATGGCAGCAGCCCGTCCAGCCAGAGGGCCAGCTCTTCACTCTTGGCAGGGGAGATGGGTTCATGAAAGGGAAGGCTCAATATTACCAATCCGCTCGCCATGGCCTCGGCCCGCTCACCGGGAAAGAAGAGCGGAAGCCCGCTCAGGACCAGCAGGGGCCAGCCCAGGGACGCCAGGAGCAGCCCGGCCCTGTGGCTTCCCAGCAGGCCCGCCAGCCCCAGGGATGGGAGCAGGAGCAGGATGGCGGTGGCCACTGCCGACGTGCCCGGATCCGTGTGCCTGGTGGCCAGCAGACCGACGAGTGTGACGGCGCACAGTCCCATGGATGCGATGATGGCGACGGCAGCTATGAGGGCAAGGAGGTACTTCATGGGATTCGCGTGCTGGTTCTTCGTTTCTCTCTCGTGCTCTCCTACGAGGGCACTCTCTAATGCCTGGTCCATGTTCCTGACAGAAGAGTGTCACCAAATGGACAGGTTGTTCAAAAAATCCACCTGGACCGGCAGAAAATCCCCTGGGCCGGCGTTTACGGATCTGCTGCTCTCTGTTGGCGTTGGCGCCCAGACCGGGCAGGGGAGTATCGTTGGCTGATGATCTCGTAGGCCTGCCTCCCACGGAAGTCTTCCACACACAGAGCAACCGGGAACCCATCGTGAACATCTCCGGCAACATCTCCATGACGGCCCACTACACGGCCCAGGCCTGGGTCTGCCAGGGGCTGCCCTGGGCCCGTCACTTCGACACCGCCCAGGGCCGGTTCTACCGTCGTTTGCTGGCTCCGGTCTGGGCCCTGGGCCGCCGCATGGGCCATACCACTCCCCAGGAGTTCCTCGTGCAGCGCCACTGCATCATGGACGCCCTGCTGCGCCGCATCTCGCCCATCCAGGTGGTGGAGCTGGCCGCCGGCCTGAGCCCCCGCTGCCTGGCCTTCGCCCAGGAAGACGGCATCCTGCGCTGCATAGACGCCGACCTCCCCGAGATGGTGGCCACGAAGCGGAGTCTGCTGCCCGCCCGTCTGCCGCCAGGCTACCGCCAGGCGGCACTGGACCTGCTGGGAAGGGACGACTACGTCGCCCAGTTGGACCGGGTGTACCTACGCGACGCTCCGGCCGTGGTGCTCACGGAAGGCATCCTCACCTACTTCTCCCCGGAACAGGTGGCGCAGGTCCTGGCCCGCGTGGCGGGTTTGCTGCGAGCCTGTGGTGGCGGCACGTATCTCACCGAACTGCACCACGGCGACCAGGTGGACGCCATGCTCCTGGGTCGCGCCTTTCGTTTTTGCCTGCACCGCTTGACCGGGGTACCGCTCCGCCCCCTGGTGCGGAACCGCGTCCAGGCTGAATCCATGTTCCGCCAGGCGGGTTTCGACGAGGTGAAGGTCCACCATCCCCGGGACTGGGCAGCAGAGCTGGCCCTGCCCATTCAGCCAATAGACTCGGGTTTGCGCGTCTACGAAGCCATCATGGCGCCCCGCGGCAGGCATGGGTCTTCCCGACGGCGTTGATGTGTCGAAGACAAGCCTCGAAGTTGACCGACGGTCCTGGACGCCAGGCGCGTTGCCCACTGCGCACAAGAGACATGCAGGCGTGATTATTGCCATGATAAGCGGCAAATGGCGCCATTTTGAAGGTATGTACATGGGAGCCCCGCCGTTTTGAACGTATGTACATGGGAGCCCCGCCATTTTGAAGGTATGTACATGGGAGCCCCGCCGTTTTGAACGTATGTACATGGGAGCCCCGCCGTTTTGAACGTATGTACATGGGAGCCCCGCCGTTTTGAACGTATGTACATGGGAGCCC
>JAJRWT010000107.1 GCA_024276675.1 Myxococcota bacterium
GGCCTTCCTTCACGCGGGCCTTGTGCGCCATGGCCGGTCCACGACCCACGAACCAGGTGTCCGTTGCGTCGATGAACAAGGCAGCAAATGCCCCCTCGCTGGCCTGGACCACCGCTGGAAGTTGCTCCTTCAATGCGGCCTCGCCCTGCTCCAGCGTTGAGAGGGCACGATGGATGCGGGAGTTGTTGAACTGCCGAACCGGGATGCCGAGCAGCTCCGGCAGCGCCGTGGTCGGGTACCACCGTTCCGCGGCGAGCTTCGATGCAGGGGCCACGCATCGCTGCAGCACCAGCGAGGCGATCACGTCCTCCACTGCGGCGGTGCGTTCGCCGTGGGGAAGCACGCGTTGGAGGAACCGGGGGAGTCCGAGATCCCGCCACAGCTCCAGCAGCACGGCCAGGTCCAGGTAACGGAGGTTCTCGCAGACCTTGGCCCGAACCCCTACGGCATCCATGTCGGGTACTACGAGAGAGCGGCCCTCGCGAGAAGCCGCCAGCGCCAGGCGGAGATTCTCGACCGCGACGTCATCCAGTTTGCCCAACTTGGCGATCACCCGATTGGTGGGCGTACCATCGGGACGGCGGAAGGACTCGACGAGCTGCGCGTAGCGGTAGACGCGGGAGCCGCGGCGGACAGTGGCGATGCGTAGGTACATATTGTAGCTACAGTATCACGTATCTTCCGCGTGTCAAGTACTTAAACAGTATTCTATTGTAGCTACATTTCGAACAACATGCTGCGTTATACCGCATGAATCGCCGGACCGCGGTCAACATGGGGACCGTCACAACGCCAGTTTCTTCCCTCTATGGGGAAGCAAGTCCCGTTCTGACCGTCACAACGCCAGTTTCTTCCCTCTCGCTCCGCCATTTCTGGAGGGGAACTCTCAAACCGCCCCGGCCGCAACGGGTGCATCCACTCCAGCACGTTCCTCGGAGCAACCTTGAACATCGAGGTCAATACAGCCCCGCCCGGGTCACCAGGCCCCAGGCTCGTCGCCCCGGACGTGTCTGCACGCCAGTGGAGGCGCAAGACATGGAGGCAGAACCTCGACCGCTATCGCTTGCCCGCAGGGAGCGAGGTTCGCATCGACGTCGCGGCCTCGCGCTGCCGCGACGTCGCGGCGGGTACCACACTCCAAGCGGTGCTCCGTGACACAGTTCCGAGGAAAACGCTGCTTGGAGCAACGGGTTGATGGAACCGGAACGGGTAGGAAAACCGACAGGGCTATGTGACGGCTGGATGCTGGCGGGCGACCAGATTGTCGTATGACCTGCAGCTGCAGACTTGCCCAGTACCGGAGGGCTGGATCTGGGTGCGGCGCTCGACGCCGTAGATGACCCATCCAGTGCAGTCCTGTCCTACCTGTCCTACAAGCCCTTCTCGGGCTCTTCCGGTGCCTGACCGGCTCTGGCATCTTGGACTGCCGCTGCAACTATATCTCGGATCTCGCGCCACTGGCTCCAATACCGCTGGGTGTTGACCTGCGCCAACTCCGAGCCGCAGGACGGGCAGATCCTGCGGTACAGCACCTCCCACTTGATGTTGCACTTCTCGCAGTGCTTCATCCAGGAGGCTGGAAGCCGAAACGGTCCCAGCTTCCCGGTGACAAAGAAGAGGAACGTGGACGCCGCCCCCATGGTGGCGAACAACAGGAAGGTGGGAAGAGACTCCATGGATGGCTCCCAGGGTAGGCTTGAAGGGAAAAAAGGGGTCTTTTGTGTTGATTTCTCGGGCAGCAGCTTGACAGGCAAAGAGCGGCCAGCGAAGAGGGTTTCCAAAGTTTTAGCATAGGGAGCCCCCTTCATGGCCATTTTGGAAGTCTACCACGGTTGCACTGGAATCGCTCGCACGCTCGACATGATCCGCAGCCAGTTGAGTTCGCTGATAGAGAACCAGCCCCCCCAAACCTTTCCGCGTAGTCCCACCGAGATGCACGCAGCGGAGGAGAAGCGGCGCAGGCTGGGGCACTCGATTGGGCTCATCAGAAAGGTGTTGCGGGGAGAAGACCAGCCCAAGCTCATTCGCCGGGCGGCTCACAGGCGGAGCAAGCTCGATCCGTACAAGCCCATGATCAAGCGCCTGCTGCTGGAAGACAAGTTCACCGCGGTACTGGTATTGGAGGAAATACGGAAGCTTGCAGCAGCCGCCAGAACCCTACTACGCCACCCGTGGGCCGCGTTACGGGCCCTCCCGAATACCCTCATGTATTACAATACAATCGGGCATTCGGGTCCTCCCGGAACGCAGCCCACGAGCGGCTCGTTACCAGGTTCTGGCGACTGCTGGAAACAGGTGGCGCCACGAGATCGTACCCACCCCATCGCAGAGAGAGTCGCTGGGCTTCTTGTCCTTTGTCCAAAAACAGTGCAGCCCAACCCAAGCGTAGGTGGTGGATTTGCTCCCGGGCTGACTTACTTTTCCGAGTCTTCCTCTCGGAGAGGTTCCTTTGTCCACTCTGTGGACTGTCCCCCGAACCCCGAACCTTATTTTAGCCGATGATTACGGTCCTTGACAGGGCGCCGCTGCCATTGCTATGGTACGAAGAGCAGCCAAGGCCCAATCGCCTCAGGCTGTGTCTATCAACCCACAAGAAAGGAAAAACAGATGAAACCAGTCAGGTCAGGTCAGGTCAGTACTGCTTTGCTAACAAAGTAGCAACAGCGTTTTTCATCTTTTTTCTCTACCCCGATCTTGCCCACGCTCTGTGCCCAAGCGAGTACGGCACGAGCTGTAACGATATCTGCACATACGATAGCAAAGGCGACGACAACATAGCGGAGTGCGATCTGGCCGAACACGGCTACGTTCCGGGGGCGACAGAATCTCCCCAACTGTACGCCTGCACCCCCGACTCTGTGGACGACTTCAGAGCATACGGCTATGATGGCAACGGTGATCCCTTCTGTTGCGAGAACAATGACTTCGGTCTCACCATACTCTACGTCAAGGGAACAGACCCTGCCGAAGATGACACAGCACTGGTCCGCGACACTATCGACCTCATCTGCGGGGCTATCGACCTCATCTGTTCGTCGACATACATCTACGGCTACTCGGCCAACGACACACTCAAAGGGTCGACGTACCAGGACTGCACGGATTACATTCACGGTGGCGATGACAACGATACCATAGGCGGTCGAGATGGTGATGACTACCTCTACGGTGAAGATGCCAACGATGAAATCCGCGGCGATGAAGGCAACGATTATATCGAGGGCGGAGCCGGAGTGGACACCATCAACGGGAATGCCCACAACGACACCATCTACGGCGAATGGGCAGGGCTGGACTACGAGATCGGCGGCAACCACGAGGACTACATCCTTGGCGGAACCGGTAACGACATCCTCTACGGACAGGAGGACGGCGACTTCCTCTGTAGGGGCGAGGGCACCGACTACCACTACGGCGGTTCCACCGGGGACGACAACGACAACTGCGAGAACGAGAACATGGACGACTGCGAGGACAACACCGCCATCTGCACGCCCTGATGCTCGTGGGTCGCCCTGCACGCGCCAGGGCACCCGGACCTCCCTTCTCAAACCGAGAGGTGAGGCCCTGCACCGGCCGGAGGAGCGCAGGCAGCCGAAGACGCGATGGGAAACTGCAATGTATGGAAAAATCCAGACAGGACTCCGGAATTCGTTGTTGCCTGTGCTGCTCTGTGGTGCCAGTATTGGCTGTGGGTCCGACAAGCCCGCTGTTGACAGTGCTACCATCGACACTGGACAGGAGGCGCCCGCCCAGGACTCCGGTCTCGCTGGCTTGCTGGACGAAGACGCCGACGGCTACATAGCTGCCGTCGACTGTGACGACGCAGATCCCGGCACGCATCCCGCCGCAGACGAGTTCTGCGACGGGAAGGACAACGACTGCGACGGAGCCGTGGACGAGGGCGCCGTGGATGCCGGCTCCTGGTATCCCGACGGGGACGGCGACGGCTACGGAGACGCCGATGCAACGCCCACGCTGGATTGCAGCCAACCCGTGGGCCAGGTAGCCGAAGCCTCCGACTGCGACGACCGGGACGGGGCCGTCCACCCGGGCGCAGCAGAACTCCTCTGCGACGGGGTGGACTCGGACTGCGACGGCGTGGGAGAAGGCTCCATGGCAGGCGTGGTTGATGGGATCGAGTACGAAGACCTGCAAAAAGCCATCGACGTAGTCGAAGACGACGGTGTGGTCTATGTATGCCCCGGGAGTCACTACGTTGGCTTGAGCATCGGCGAGGAGCGCAGCCTTTCCCTGGAGTCCTTCTCCGGCAGCGCGGACGACACCATCCTGGACGGCGGCGGTTTCCAGCGGATCCTCTCCATCGACGACGGCTCACAGGTGAGCATCTCAAACATCACCTTCCAGGACGGGTTCACCTATTCAGATCCCTACGACGACATCGAGGCAGATGGTGGTGGCGCCATCCACTCCTCCGGCTCGGTCCTGGAACTCCGGGGCTGCAATTTCCTGGACAGCTACGCCGTCGGATACGTGGGAGCCATCGCCTTCAGACCACAAGCGGATGGGTTTCCGGGCTCCCCTTCGCTGCTGCTCGATGGGTGCTCCATCGAAAGAAGCCGCGGCGACGGAATACCCGACTACGACGGCGACTCCTACGTGGCAGGAGCCATAGACGTGTACACCGGGGAAGTGTTGGACGCGGTGAACATCACCATGACCGACAGCTACTTCGGCGACAACTACGCGGTGGATGCCGCCGCTTTCTTCCTACACGGCCTTGCCGACGTCTCCCTGGACATCTCGGGTTGCTCCTTCGTCGACAACGAATCCAACTGGGGGGTCCTCCGAAGCGAGTCCAAAGGCAACGAAACCTGGACCATCGAAGACTCCGTGTTCTCCAGCAACTACGCCGAATACGCAGGATCGGTGTTCAGCTTCTCCAACCAGGGCAGAACAGAAGTGTTCCTCTATGACAGCCTCCTGGAGGGGAACTCGACCTCCTGCGAAAGCGGTTACTGTGGCGCCTTCTTCTTCCAGGGTGGGGAGTACGTGAAGCTCGAAGCCGTGGACACCATCTTCACCGGAAACAGCGGCGGTTTGCTGGGATCCAACCTGCCCGACGAACTCATGGCATTCGAACTCACGTTGCAGGGATGCACCGTGGACAGCAATTCGGGCGTGGGGTTCAACCTAGGCGGAGGAAACAACTACCGGGTCACTGTGTCGGACTCGGATTTCAACGAAAACACATCTTCGGCCCTGAACCTGTGCCCTGCATACGGCGGCTGCGCACTGCAGATCATCGCTTCCACTTTCACCGGCAACAGTGCAAGCGGCACCCTGATCGATGTCTGCTCCGAGGAAGGCAAACCAGCCAACATCACTGTAGAGGACAGCATCTTCCAACGGAATACTGCCGATAGTATCCATGGAGGCAATTCCATATTCAACACCAGCACAAACGGTGTCACCACCCTTTCGATCCATGACAGCAGCTTCACGGAAAACGAGTCCGTCAGTGACTGCTGCGCAGCCGTAACACTTTTCCCTACCGATGTCTTCGAATCACGCAACGTTGACTGGGGCGAAGGCGAGACGGACAACATCCCCGGCGACCTGGGGATCCGCTTTGAAGAGCCCGTTTGCGTGGACGACCTGGGCGACGACGAGACCTTCTACTGCCCCGGCGACGGGAGCTGCTATTGCTACGACGACACCCCCTGTTCCTTCGGAGATTGAACGGCTGCAGCTCGCCCACGTGCCTGTTCGCGCAGCATGGCTCCACCCTCGGCACAACCTGACTCCACGGAGGCCCCATGTCACCATCGAGCATCGCAGCCATCCTCGGCATCCTGCTCCCGGCTTGTGGCGGCAACATCGACACGACACACACCGACGCCGACCTGGACGGCTACACCACCGCGGAAGACTGCGACGACTCGGACGGCGCGGTCCACCCGGGCGCCCAGGAACGGTGCAACGGGCTCGACGACGACTGCGACGGCCTGGTGGACGAAGGTGTCACCGACACATACTACCGTGACGCCGACGGCGACGGCTACGGTGACCCGGACCAGGGCCGCGAGAGCTGTGAGCAACCCGACCACTACGTAGAAGACGACAGCGACTGCGACGACGCCAACGCCGAGAGCCACCCCGCTGCGGACGAGCACTGCGACGGCGCCGACAACGACTGCGACGGCCAGGTGGACGAGGACGCCGTGGACCCTGGCACCTGGTA
>JAJRWT010000108.1 GCA_024276675.1 Myxococcota bacterium
GGTGCGTGAGCGGCGATATGTCGAGGAGCTTCGCGCCCGCGGCGCCTCGCCCATACACGAGTACGGCGTGGTCTTCGACGGCAAGAGGGTCTGGCTGCGCAAACGTTGAAAGCCCTGGGTCGGGCTCTCCATGCCCACGATTGTAGGGCGGGCTCTCCAGACCGACCAAATGGGCCCCCGTGGAGCCGGCTGGAAGCCGGCTCCACGGGGGGGACTGGAAAGCCTGTACCACTGTCCAGGGCCCATGAAGGCGTGAAGAATCCACGCTCGTCAACGTGACATCGCTGGAAAAACATGCCATGATGATCTCCCTCTATAGAGGCGTTCGCGGCTGATACATCGGGTTGGTTGGCCGCCTTCCTGGGGCAGCGTCCTCTTCTCCACGCGTATGTGCAAGAATGACCCGGGCGCATGGATTGGGCCGAGCTGCCCGGATGCCGCCCTGGAGATGGCCCAAGCCCCTGGACAAGCCGTGACCTCCATGAGATGGATCCCCTGGCCAGCCACGTCAGACAGGCAGGAACGGAGCCCATGCACCTTCTGGAAACCAAAGGCCTGGATCTACACCTGAAGCTGGGCGAAAGCTGGGTGCAGGTCCTGGACGGGGTCTCCCTGGTCCTGGATCCCGGCAGCTCGCTGGCCCTGGTGGGCGAAAGCGGCTGTGGCAAGAGCCTTTGCGCCC
Source organism: Myxococcota bacterium (assembly GCA_024276675.1). GTDB lineage: Bacteria > Myxococcota_A > UBA796 > UBA796 > JAFGLY01 > JAJRWT01. The sequence continues at coordinate 683 of JAJRWT010000108.1, forward strand.
TGACCCTCATGGGGCTCGTGCCTGCCGTTGAGCACCGGATCGAAGGCAGCATCATTTTCAAGGGTCGCGACCTGCTCCTCCTGTCCGAAAGGGAACGGCGCTGTATCCGCGGCTCCGGGATCGGGCTTTGCTACCAGGACTCCTCCACTGCCCTGAACCCGGTGCTTCGTATCGGCACCCAGCTCATGGAGATCCTGCACGTTCACCACCGCGTTTCGCCCAGACTGGCCTCCGGCGAGGATCCGGAGCCGCTTGCCAGGCGGATGCTGGAGCGCGTGGGCCTCGAGGAGCCCCGTCGCGTGCTGCGCTCCTACCCTCACCAACTCTCGGGAGGTGAAAGGCAGAGGGTGATGCTGGCCCTGGCCCTAGCCCCCGGCCCCGCTGTCCTGCTGGCCGACGAACCCACGGCTTCGCTGGACGTCACGGTCCAGGCCGGCCTGCTGGACTTGTTGCGACTACTTTGCCGGGAGCTTGACCTGGCTCTCCTGCTCATCACCCACGACCTGGCAGTGGCTGCCCGGACCTGCCGGGACGTGGCGGTGATGTACGCCGGGCAGATTGTCGAAACTGGACCATTGGGAGAGGTCTTCAGCCAGCCGGCCCACCCCTACACCCGCGCCCTGCTGGCATCCCATCCCAGCAATGCCAGACCTGGCGTGGACCTTCCCACCATTCCGGGGCGCGTGCCCAACATCCTCCGCTACCCCCGCGCCTGCCGCTTCAAGCCACGCTGTACCATCTTTTCGGAAAACTGTCCCCCCACAGAGCCGCGACTCACGGCGCTACCTTCACCCACGGGCAGCACCAGGCAGAGCCGCTGCCACCTCCAGGGGCTGCCGCTTTGAGCCCCCCGCTGCTGGAAGCACGTTCCCTCTACAAGCGTTTCACATCCGCGGGGAATGGCTGGCTGCGCATGGGAAAAGGAGTGCAGGCTCTGTCCGACGTAAGCCTGCGGTTGGACGCGGGCTCCACCCTGGCGGTGGTGGGTGAAAGCGGCAGCGGGAAAACCACCCTGGCGCGTGTGTTGCTGGGTCTGCTGCGCCCCGACCGGGGGAGCCTGTTCTTCAATGGCAGGGAATATACCGGGCTTGCGGCCAGGGAAGGCAAGGCGGGGAGAGCCTTGCTGCGGCCTGTACAGGCTGTCTTCCAGAATCCCGCGTCCAGTCTCAACCCCAGGCACCGGGTCGGGAAGATCATAGCCGATCCCATGATCTACCACGGCATGTTCAGGCGAGGCAGCCCGGCGCTTTCCCGGCGCATGGCCTCCTTGCTGGAACAGGTGGGTCTACCCCACGATGTGTTGGCATACTGGCCCCACCAGCTCTCCGGCGGACAACAACAGCGAGCGGCCCTGGCCCGCGCCCTGGGAACAGAGCCGGCGCTGCTCATCTGCGACGAACCGGTATCGGCCCTGGACCCCTCTGAAAAGGCAAGGATTCTAAACCTTCTGCGGCATCTCAACCGTGACCTGGGATTGGCATGCCTGTTCATCACCCACGATCTGTCCGTGATCGGGCACCTGGCGGAGCGGGTGTTGGTCATGCAGGCGGGAAGGGTCGTGGAGCAGGCGCCCACCTGGCAGATCTTCAACGAGCCCCGGCACCCGGCCACCCGTGTCCTGCTTGCATCCTGCCTCACGCTGCCCCGCACCGCCTGGTCGTCTCCACCCGGGAACAGGGATGGAGCAACTGGCCCATGAACCAGCCTGGGCTGTTCTGGCCCGGGCGAAGCCCGTGATCGGCGGATCCCCCTGCCACCCGGGTCTGGCTGCCAGAAAAAAAACCTGCACTCCGGTCGCAGAGTAGTAGAGTTGTTCGCGAAGTTCTCCTCGGCCTGGTATTCCAGCACGAGGAACCTGCTGCTCAACCGCAACAATAAAACAAAACAAGGTGTCGCCCATGCAACGTCTTCTCTTCGTCCCCTCCCTGCTCATCCTCGCCTCCTGCGCCAACGACGGCCTGGACGGCTTTGCGCCCAGCGCCGAGGCACTCACCGAAGCCTCGACCCAGGTGCTGGAAAACACCGCGTTCACGGTGATGGGCTCCGTGGATGTGGCCAGCACGTCATCCACTCGCCTGGGCCTGTCGGGCGGTCTGGGCTATCTCCAGCTCTCCCGGCCCGAGACCAACCTGTCCCTCCGCGTACACCTCACCGGCGACGTGCAGAGGCTCCAGGTCACTGGAATGGACAACGACGCCAACCCCGTCGTGCTGACCATGGTGTCGGATTCACCATCCGGTGGGTCCGTCTCTGGCTCCGGGACCATCAACCTGGGCCGCCCATCCCAGGGCTGGTACACCCTCAACGCATCTTCCCCCGAAGGAGTGCAGGAACTGGCCTTCATCGGCCCGGACGAAATGTTCCTGGACTGGGCCGCCAACCAGGACAACCCCTTCACGGCCACGGACCCTCTCCTCCCCGTCGTCCTGGATGACGAGCACGCCTACCTGGTCCACAAGTGGCTCTTCGTCGATGGCTTCCCCTGCTTCATCGTCAGCGTCGTCATCTCCGATGCCTTCGACTATTCCTGCCCGCTCCTGCCTCCCGATGTGCCCGCCAAGATCTGCTTCATGCAGCTCTTGAACAACTGCGAAGTCGATACCGGCGTTGACGCCGACGGCGACGGTTTCGACGATACGGTGGACTGTAACGACAGCGATGCAACCATCTACCCGGGAGCCGACGAATACTGTGACGGCGTCGACAACGACTGCGACGGCACCGTGGACGAATCCGACGCCATCGACGCCCTGGCCTGGTTCGCCGACGCCGACGGCGACGGCTACGGAGAGCCCGCCTCCTGGGTCTACGCCTGCGAGGCCCCCGTGGGTTTCGTGGCGGACTCCATGGATTGTGACGACTCCGACTCCACGGTCAACCCCGGAGCCACCGAGATCTGCGGGGACGGAATCGACCAGGACTGCGATGGACTCGACCCCGCCTGCAGCGACTGCGGCGGCACCATCCTGGATCTGGGCGCGGGTGACCTGGTGATCACCGAGATCATGCAGAACCCCGCACAGGTATCCGACAGCTACGGTGAGTACTTCGAACTCCTGAATATGACCGACTCCTGCGTGGACCTGGAAGGCCTGCTCATCTACGACCTCGGGGCCGACAGCTTCACCGTGGCGGGCTCTCTCCAGGTAGAGGCCGGCTCATTCCTGGTCTTGGGGAAAGAGGGAGACATGGCGCTCAACGGCAACGTCGCGGTGGACTACGTCTACGGTACCCAGATGTCCTTGAGCAACGGCGACGACGAAGTCTACCTGGACAACGGGGTCGAGATCATCGACGGAGTCGCCTACGACGGCGGCCCCAGCTTCCCCGATCCCACCGGCGCCTCCATGAACCTGGATTCAGCCTCCTACAGCGATATCCTCAACGACGACGGCGCCTACTGGTGTGAATCCGCCACGGCGCTGGGCTCCGACTTCGGTACTCCGGGCGCCGAAAACGACGCCTGCTTCTGATCTCCCTGGGCAGGGCCGGCCCGTGGTATCCTCGCGCCAACCCTGAACGGGGTTGCCGCGGGAATATCGCGGGGATCGTCGCTCCCGCGCATGGGCCCGGATAGAACCATCTCCATTGGGACTCCATTGGAAAAGTGGCCGACACGGGTGGTGGGAGATGGCTTTGCCCCATGATTGCACTCAGTGACCAACGACATCGCGCATCCAGGCAGGGCCTTCTGGGTCTGGCCCCGCTGCTGCTCCTTCTCGTCCTGGGTCTCTCGGGCTGTGTTCGGCACAAGGCAGCAACCAGGGAACCCGGCCCCAACCTGTTGCTGCTCACCGTGGACACCCTCCGCGTGGACCACATGGGCTGCTACGGGTATTCCCGCGATACCACCCCCAACATCGACCGGCTGGCCAAGGAAGGCACGACGTTCCTGAAGGTCTTCGCCCAGCGAGGTTCCACCTGGCCTTCCCTGGCATCGATCCTGACCGGTCTGTACCCGGCCACCCACGGCGTCCACAGCAACGGCGTCTTTCTCTCGCAGCAGACTCCCAACCTGGCGGTGCTCCTGCAGCGGGAGGGATACTCCTGCCACGCCGTTCTCACCAACGCCTGGGAGCAGCGTTGGTCGGGATTCGCCGGCAAGGAGCTGGCAAACAAGGACCCACGCGATGCCGACGCCGCAGCTCTGGCCCGGGACTGGCTCCGAGAGAACGCCGGGCAGCAGCCGTTCTTCCTGTGGGTACACCTGGTGGCACCCCACGCCCCATACGATCCCCCCGCCGACTATCGTGGTTTCACCGATTCCGACTACGACGGTCCCCTGGACGGCAGTTGGGTCTCCACCGTCCGGCTCATGTTCCAACCGCAGCAATACAAAGAAGCCGACATGGCACAGGTCCTGGCCCTGTACGACGGCGAAGTTGCCTTTTCCGATGCCATGATCGGCCAGATCCTGGACCTGATGGAAGAGCTGGATCTGCTGGACAGCACGCTGGTGGTGATGAGCGCCGACCACGGCGAAGAACTGGGGGATCACCAGCGCTTCTTGTTCCACAATGCATCCGTCTATGACGCGGTCATGCAGATACCGCTGGTGCTGCGCCAACCCGGGGCCATCCCCGCGGGCCAGCGCCTGGACGAACTCGTGCAGAGCATAGACATGGCCCCCACGCTGTTGGAGCTGCTGGGGTTCCCGGTGCCTGCCAGCTTCCAGGGAAGAAGCCTGCTCCCCCTACTCGAGGGGGCTTCCCTCCCTGAACGCCGGGCATGGGGAGAGTGGGAAAACGACATACTGGTGGCGCGCTCGGCGGACTACACGTGGTGGTCCAACCCGGCGGATTTTTATCCACCCCTGGTACCTCGTGGGCTCCTGGAACAGGCTGGCGTGGCGCACCTGGAACGGAACAACCACCTGGTCCTGGCGCGGGAGGCCCTGTTCGACAACAGGCGCGACAAAGACCAGCAAGACAACCTGGCCGCTGACATGCCCGAATTGCTGGGCAGCTTTCGCGATGCGGCGTCCATCTTCATGCAGAACACCGGGTGGACTTTCGGCGGCAAACCAAGGGCTTCCCAGGGCCCCATGGATCCCCAGCTCAAGAAACAACTGTTGGAGCTGGGCTATCCCGTGGATTGAGGATCTCTCCCGGCTGAACCCCCGGAGCCCGTCGGGCTCTACCCGGGGGCCGCCATTGTCAAGTGCTGGCAAATACAGCTCAGGTTCGTTGTCAACGTGCCGATACGGTTCAATACTACCGCCAGTTCCGTTGACATGTTCCTCCTGACCCGCAAACCCGCAGGTCACCTCCAGGCGTACCGAGCCGGGGCCGCAACCGCCGCAACGGCTCTTTCCAACTTCCGTTCCAGCCAGCGCCAGCCGCAGATGGTCAGACCAGGTGCAGCCTGGGCGGAGAATCGAGATCAGAATGAAATCGCACAGCTCCACGCTTCCCTTGTCCACCGCCGCTCTGGTACTCCTCGGCATTGGCTGCACGGGCCTGGAGGCCGTGGAAGGGGATTTTACCATCGACGTCCAGGTGGACGACGCCATGGTTACCCTGGTCGAGGTGAACTGGACCACCGACGAACCGGGCTATTCATGGGTGGAGTACGGTACCACGCAGGCCATGGAACTCTCCACCGACGTGAGCAGCGAGGCCACCACCGATCACAGCTTCCTGCTCTACGGAGTCCCGGCGCTGTCAGACATCTACGTGACCGCCTACACCGAAATCGACGGCGAGGTGCTCACCTCGTTCGCCGAGATCTCCACTCCCAACGTCCCCTCGAATCTTCCCGATCCCACGGTGACGGTGTTCGACGAGGACCGTGCCGATTCGTCCCTCTACATCGTGGGCTCCATCCTGGGCGAAAACAACCTGCTCTTCGCCATCAACCGGGAAGGTGAATGGCTCTGGTACACCGAACCCGACGACACCCTCTGCACCTTCGACACCCAGATCTCCCGTGACGGCCATGGCTTGGTGTACAACCTCTTCGCCATGGACAACTCGCTCCACCACGGCTACTTGAATCACATCGGCATAGACGGCCAGGTAACCGACGAATTCATCACCGTTGGCGCCCACCACGCCTTCGCGCAGCTTCCCGACGGCAACACGGCAGTCATCGTGGCAGACGTCCGCGACTGGCAGAATCCCGGCACCGGCGAAGTGGAAACCGTCGTGGGCGACGCCATCCAGGAGATCGACGCCGAGGGCAACCTCCAAACCATCTTCAGCACCTGGGACTGGTCCGATCCCTGGGTACACGAAGACTGGGACGTGGAATACTACCCGGGCATGAAGGACTGGACCCACGGCAACTCGCTGGCCTACTACGAAGACCGCGACACCTACCTCATCTCCCTGGCCAACATCGACACCGTCCTGGAAGTCAACCGCACCACGGGCGATGTCGTGCGCAGCTTCGGCCCGCGCATGGAGTACGACTACCTGCCCGGCACCCCTCCCGCCGACTTCCAGCACGACGCCCAGCTCACTCCACAGGGCACACTCATCATGACCAGCCGGATCGAACACGATCACACGCTGGGCATCGAATACAGCATCGATGAATCCACCAAGACCCTGGAAGAAGTCTGGTCCTACGGCGATGATGCCAATCTGCTGGCCATCACGCAGGGGCAGATCACCATCCTGCCCAACGGAAACACCCTGGTGAACTTCGGGACCGCGGGAGTCATTCGGGAAGTCACCCCCGAAGGCGATGTCGTCTGGGAGCTGCAGGCCGACGCCGGTAGCTGGTTCGGTTACGTGGAGCTGTTCAACGACTTCTACGCCTTGCAGTAGTCGGCGAGTCAAGCACCTGCAGCAAGGCTTTTCGGGAAGATGGGCATGGTGGGAGTTTCAAAGCGCTGTCATGAACGGATAGACTGACAGTAGCTGACCTCGAACATCCCACGGGAATCTCCTGAAATGACCCACAAACCCGAATCCCCCTTGAGCATTCTGTTCCTGGCCACCGAGGCCTACCCCTTCACGGGTTCTGGTGTGCTGGCTGACATGGTGGGCCTGCTGCCTCCCGAGCTGGCCCGCCTGGGCGTGGAGGTCAGGACCATGATCCCCAGGTACCGGCATCTGCGGCAGCGGGGTCCGGATACCCAGGTCCTGTTGGAGCGCCTGGCCGTCCCCCTGGGGGGCCAGGAGTTGCGCTGCAACATCCTGGAATCCCGCAATGACCATGGACAGGTGGTCTACTTCGTGGAACGTCCCGACCTCTATGATCGCCCGGAAATCAAAGGCGATGAGCTGGGGGACTACTACGACAACCTGGATCGTTTCACCTTCCTTTGCAACAGCGCGCTACGAACAATCGAATCCAACGGCTACCGCCCCCACCTGGTACACTGCCACGACTGGCCCACCGGCCTTTTGCCCGCACTGTTGCGAGGGCCTTTCAGGCGCGGCGGGCGCCTGCAGGGTCTCCGCACCTTGTTCACCTTGCACGATTCAACTTCCCAGGGGCTTTTCCCGCGCAGCAAGCTGGCCGTGACCGGGCTCTCGGAGTGGGAGTTCTTTCATCCCGACGGCGTGGAGCACTGGGGGCGCATGAGCTGCCTCAAGTCTGGAACGGTCTACTCCAACGCCCTGAGCACACTGAGCCCCTCCTACGCCGACGAAATCCAGAACTCGGACCAGGGCGTGGGTATGCAGGGTCTGTTCCACCAGCGCCGCCACGCCATGCGCGGCATCGTCAACGGCCTGGACTACCAACGCTGGAGTCCTGCCAGGGATTCCCATATCGCCAGCAGCTACCACCTGGGCTACCCTGCCGGAAAAGCACACTGCAAGGCCGCTCTTTGCCAGGAATTGGGGATGGATCCCGCCCTGGCCCAGCGCCCCTTGCTGGCCATGGCCCACCCCCTGGTCAAGCACAAGGGCTTCGAACTGCTGCTGAGCATCCTGGACCAGGTAATGGCCCAGGACCTGGGTGTTGTCGTGCTCACCCGTGGCGGTCCCTACTTCAGCGCCCCCCTGGAAGCAGCGGTTCATCGCCATCCTGGCCGTTTCCATTTCGTGATGGAACGTTCCGTGGCCCAGCTTCACAGGCTCATCGCCGGAGCCGACATCCTGCTTCTTCCCGCTCGCTACGAGCCAAGCGGCACCATGGCGATGTTGGCTCAATCCTACGGAACGATCCCCGTGGCCCGCGCCACCGGCGGTTTGCGGGACTGTGTCCAACGAGCCGATGCGACGAGCGGCACCGGCTTCAAGTTCCAACGCTACTCCGGTGCTGCCCTGCTGGCCGCCATCCAGCAGGCCGTGGCCTTCTACTCTGACCAGCCAGCGTGGGGGCAACTGTGTCTTCGAGCCATGGCCGCCAGGTTCCCATGGGCCGACACTGCCAGGGCATACCTGGACTACTACCGCGAGATTCTCGCGGAACAAGAGTAGACCCACCTGGCGAGCCCTCGTTCTTGCATACGGAGAGCCGCAGCCCACGAGGTCAGCGTGCCGATTCGGTTCGCTCCGTGTGGGCGTAGACGCGAGACCTGGCGGGAATACCCGAATCGAGGTCCTTCTGCAGGGCGGCCAGGCAGGCTCCCACCGGGGGGGACTTGAAGTTCCCGGTTCCGTCGCGCACGGCCATGACGGCCTCCAGACCCTCGTTCACGGCCACGAAGGGAACGCGCCAGGGTGCCGCCGGCGAGAGAAAGCCCGGGATCACTCCCTGGATCATCAGCAACAGCAGCAGGAGCGCGAGCCCCCCGCGCAGGGAAATCGGCGCTGCGCTCGCGTGTTGCGGGGCAGGAGCGGGTTGTTCAGTGCGGTCTTTTTCCCGGTGGCTCCCTGGACGTTTCAGGGGCTCGCCTTTCAGCAGGACGGAGATACCCATGCCCAGCGTCAATGGGATGACGGGGAAGGCCAGGGCCAGGAAGCGCAGGCTGGGCTCCATGCGCGCCGCCTGCCAGGTGTACAGGGAAAAGGGCGCGATGGTAACCAACCAGGTAGACAGGAGCATGGGCTTTCTTCGGAGTCCCCAAAGCACCAGCGCCAATCCCACGACGCCGGGCCAGGTCCAGGGCCATACCTGCTGGGATCGTGTGACGGAAGACTGCCCCTCGCTCAGGTGTGAGCTGGACTGCGCGGTCATGATGGCCAGGTCGACGACCGTGGCGGGGATGTTCAGGGGGTTTCCGTGCCCCCAGCGATAACCGTCCTTGCCGGCCCATCTTCCAGGTTCGGGTGCCCAGCTTGCTCCGGGATCCGGGCTGTTGGTCCGGATCATCAACGCCACCTGCGACTCCAGGGTCCAGGTGCGTTGGTTGGCGGGCCCCCCGGCGAACCACGAAACGACAATGGGAAGCAGCACAAGGGACAGCCGGATCCATTTTTCTCCGGTCTTCTTCCCGCCAGCGCTGCCGCCGTTGCCGAAGAAGACCAGGGAAAGGGCCAGGACCAGGTACGCTAGGCCCCAGGCCAGGCCGCGGCCGTCCACCAGGAATGCCAGCGCAGAGCTGCAACCCGCCAGCAACGCGCCCCACCTTCCGCCCACGCGGACGGCCAATGCGCTCGCGGCGGCGGCCAGCGTCAAGCCCGCCATGATCTCCGGATAGAAGGACAAGAACCTGCTGCTGAGCACCAGCGGCGCCACGCTCGCCACAAGCATGGCGGCAGCCACCGCCGCCAGGCGATCCATGAGTACCCGGGCCCAGGTGTAGACAGCCAGCACCGTGATGGACAACGACAACAAGGAGGCCCAGGCCAGTCCGTCCAGCACGCCCAGTTTTCTGGCCAGGAGGGCCGGCAGGAGGCCCGATGTCGTGGAGCGCATGAAGTACCAGTGCTCCGTGCCATCGCCCCGCAGCCAGGCCACGGAGCCGCAGTACTGTTGGAAGTCCGCGCCCGTCAGGGAACCACCCGCCAGGTGGAAGCGAGCCAGCCAGAAGCTGCCCACCGTGGCCACCCCGATGGAGCACACAAGGGCGAGCGCCACGTCAGCCACCAGCAGAGACTTGCGGGAAGCGGGCCTGGGGGTCAGTGCTCGCAGCAGCAGGAAGGCCACGAGCAGCAGCAGGGGGCTATACAGGGTTCATCTCCGGAATCAGGTCAGGGCATTACCACATGGACAAGTGTACGCATTTTGGAGCATTCCTGCTGTGCTGGGCCTTGCTGAACCAGGGCTGTGATGGCTTTTTCCAAGGGCCGGATGCCGTGGAACACGGTGTTTCCAGCCCTGGCGGCACCTGCGGCGCAACAGGGGCATCCTTGCTGCTGGACGGCGTGGACGACTTCGTGCGCCTGGAGCCCGTGTCGGGCCTGGACGGAGATGGCATCACCGTGGACGCCTGGCTCCGCCCCCTGCCCAGTGCACATGTTCAGAAACACGACATATTGGCGCGGCGCTCGCCTGCCGGTCACGCCGACTCCTTCACCTTCAGGCTCCGGGCCGACATGGGCCGAAGGCTTGAGCTGGGGCTGGCCAACCTTCAGGGTGAATGGGGCTGTACCAGCATGGGCGCCTTGTCATGGGATGGGTGGAGCCACGTTGCCTTCACCCATGACCGTCTCAGCAGAACCGTGACCTTCTACCTGGACGGTCAGTGGGACTCCCAGCACCAGGCCACCATCTCGCCCGGCATGGGCGACCTTCCCCTGTGGCTGGGGGGGGATCCACTGCACGGGCCCACGGCGAGGCCATTCCACGGATGGCTGGACCAGGTCCGTGTATGGGGCCGGGTGCTGGATCCCTCGGAAGTTCTCTCGGCCAGCCGCACGGGGGCGCCGGTTTCACAGGAGGCCCTGTTGGTGAGGCTCTCTCTGGACGAAGGGAGCGGGCAGCGCGTGGGAAGCTGTCCTGGGGACCTGGGGGCCGGAGTCCTGGGCAATGGCACCGGGGAAGACGAGAGCGATCCCCGCTGGTCGGACGATGCCCCCTCGCCCTGGTGAAAAGAAAGTGATGGGAACAGGAAGCAGCTTCGTCTTCCACCCTCTCGCCACGAGAGCGCATCTCTGCTACAATCACGTCCCCAAGGAGGTCGCATGTTCAAGATTGGCCATTTCAAGTCCTGCCACCCCTTCTATCTCGTCTGTCTCAGCCCACTGATGTTCGCCCCCGTCTCCGCCCTGGCCGGTTCACCGTCCTGGTCCGATGTAATCGCGGAAAGCGGCTGGACCCAGATCTCCACCAGGGACCACAAGGACGCAGGCACAATCCAGGTCTACAAGAAGACCGTCTCTGGTACTGCCTGCTTCAAGGGTCGGGCCACCACCGACCTGGATCCGCAGGTCATGCTGGAAGTGGCCATCGACATACCCGGCACTGTCCGTTGGTCCAGCGCGGGGGTGGCGGAAGGCGAGATCCTTTCCCAGAGCGGCACCAACATCGACTACTACCAGTACCTGGATGTCCCGGGCTGGACCTTCTCCAGTGATCGCTTCTGGTTCCTGACCGGTGTGATCGAACAGAGCGGCGACACCACCATGTTCCACTGGGATCGGCTGGTGAACGGGGGGCCCCACGCCCAGCGCTACAACCAGGTGAAGGCCGCCCACCCCGACGCCATCGAGCCACCGGTGAACGTGGGGGGATGGCAGTTCACCACCACCGGTGCAAGCACGCTCATCCAGTACTATATCTGCACCGATACCGGCGGATCCATTCCCGCCATGGTGCAGAACGCCGCCACCACCCGTACCCTTCCCGACTCCGTGGGCGACCTCGTGCGCGAAGCCCGCAAGCGCTGAAGACCTGCCCGGGCCGTGGACCGCGACAGCCTGTTGGTTCGGGGCGGGGCAGATGGAGCAGGAGGCGTCAGCAGCGGCGGCGCCGCGTGGCGGTGACCAACAGGGCCAGGCCGGTCATGAGAACGGGCAGCGGAGCGGGGCCAGCGGAGCAGCCGCAGCCGGTGCCAGGTTCGTCCGAGGATGAATCATCGCCAGGCTCCGTGGCCGGCGTGTCGCCTGTTTGCGAATTCCCGCTGTCTTCCTGCGTGGCGCCGGAGCCGGTGTCACCGGCCACGCCCTGGCTCCAGCCCTGGTCTGCGTTGAAACCCTGGAAGACGCCTTCTGTCCAGTTGTCGGAGCTGTCCTTGGCAAAGATGGCAAAGTAGCCATCCAATTCCAGGTCCAGGGCTTCTTCCATGGCTTCGTCGGGCAGGGTGGATTCCACTTGCAGGACCTGGTCGCCGTCTTCCGGCGACTCGGGAAAGCGGTCCGTCCGCATGACCACGCGCAGCAGTTCCAGGTCCTGGCTGGGGGGATTGGTCCAGGTGAGGAGCAGCTCCGGCTCGCCGTCGGATGCCACGAAGTCGGTGATGGCCAGCATGTTGAGGGGCGTGTCCGGGGCCAGCACCGCCACGTCGTCGATGTTCCAGCCTCCGAAGGTGAGGCCGCCATCGCTCACCAGTTCCCAGGAGAGGTCCAGCAGACCGTCCAGGTTGGCGTCCTGGAAGGCATGGGTGGCCAGCACCCAGCGGTCGTCTTCGGTGTTTTCGTCGCCGATTGCAAAGGATGTGGCGTGGTTTGCCCAGATCTCTCCACCTTCGGCCATCACCAGGGCCTGGTCATAGAAGCCGTCCTCCACCGTGAGCCAGCGGCGATACTGTAGCACCAGGTCCGGATAGGGGGCGATGGAGATGGTTGGGGAAAGCAGGCGGTTGTGCCGATCGTTCTGGTATTCGCCGTTGTAGTCGTCGGCTCCCAGGTCGTTGCCCCACACGTAGTCGCCGCTGTAGGCGTAGTCGGGATCACCTCCCAGGCCCAGGGGAGTGCCCCACTGCCAGTCGTCGGCCCCGGGGAGATCCTCTCCCACCAGCAGCTCGTGGGTGTAGCCGCCGTCGTCGGTTTCGAAGTCATCCCGGTAGAGTTCCTGCAATTCGCCCACGTAGAAGCTGAAGGGCGTGATGGAGCCTCCGCCGGGAATCTTGCTGGTCATGCCATCGGTCAGGCTGGCCTCCAGGTAGTAGTGTACGATGGTGTTGGCATCCATGGCGGGGATGGTCCCCAGGAGCAGGTCGCCTTCTGGTTCCATGGCGAGCGAACTCCAGGTTTCGCCGCCGTCGGTGGAGTAGAGGATCGTGCCCTGGAGCTGGTCGTCGGTGTAGCACTCGGGGGCAAGGTTTTCCCAGGTGGCCTGGACGAGGTAGCCGTCGCCGGTGGCTGGCTGGTTTTCCAGGGGAACGTGGTAGAGCTGGAGTACTCCCCCTTCCATGCCGTCAACGAGGCCATGGGGCAGGAAGGCCTGGATGATCTCGCACTGGTGGGGGGTTCCGTCGCCGAGATCCCCGTTGTCGTCGTCGGCCAGCAGGAAGGCCTGGTAGGCTTCGGGGATGGTGAAACCGTACTTGATGGCGTCCACGAAGAGCTGGGAGATGACGGGGTAGGAATCGCTCTCTCCAAGGCTGGCTTGCAGAATCTGCCAGAGATCCCACACGGCGCCGGCCACGATGAGGCCGTTGGAATGGCTCTCTCCGCTGTAGTCGTCGGGATACACCATGTCGGTCTCCACCTCGCGCAGCGACTCACCCGTGGTGTAGAAATAGGGCGCGATCTCTGAGTCGCCGGTGAGCAGGAAGGCACAACAATCGGATACGCCTTCCGAGGTGGAGGAGTCGTAGACGCCGCTTTCCAGGCTGTACCAGTGGAAGCCGTGGCACCACTCGTGGTAGTTCACATCGGCGATCTCGCCGGTGTTGTTGCAGGGTCCACCAGCCAGGAAGAAGTTGACGTTACCGTCATAGTAGGCGTTGCAGGTGGAGTCTATGTTTACACGGGAGTGGATGTTGGCCGTGGTGATGGCCACCTCGGGAGCGTAGGTGTGGGCCCAGTCGCGCACCTGCTCGATGAAGACGTAGCTGTCGATTTCGGCCATGGTGGCGTCTTCTTCGGTCCAGGTGGCTTCATCGCCCGCGAAGCTCAGCAGGCCATCGGTCCCTTCGATGTTGTCCACGTCTACGTACAGCCCCGCCAACTCGCTCCTGAATTCTTCGCCTTCCAGGTCGAACCAGCCGTCGGCGTCGGTGTAGGTGCTGCTTTCGCCGTTGTAGACGTTGGCGTATGGGATTGGCGAGACAACCATGTCGGAGGCGGGGTGCCGCTCGTGGTGTTCGGCCTGGACCCAGCCTTCGGAGAAGAGCACTTCGTTGTGCAGGTTGCGCAGGATTCCGGTATGGGCGTCTACCCATGCCACCCACCGGCCGCGGGGTTTCGCGGTTTCGGTCCGTACTTCCCAGCACAGGTCGTAGGCCAGGCCGCTGCCCTGGACCCGTGGCAGCAGGACCAGGGACTCACCCAGGGGACTGTGGGAAGCCATCGGCGCCGGCCCCAGCTCGATGGCGGTTTCCAAGGCGGTTTCGGCGCTCAGCACGGGAGAGATGTCGGCTTCTATACGGGGGTGGGTGCGCAGGCCCAGCAGCACCAGGGCTCCGTTTCGCACGAAGGCCCGCAGGCCCCCGTCGTATACGGGTATGCCGTCGTAGTACTCTTGAAAGTTCAGGTACCAGGTGCCTTTACGTTCCAGGTAGCCGGCCTGGACCAGTTGGAGGTTGCCCTGGGGCACGCCCAGGAGCCCGGGGTTGCGTCGGAGCAGGCTCCGCAGGCTGGCCTCCAGCTCCGTGGCGTCCTGGGCCCGGTCCAGGGGAATCGGGGGGCCCCATGCCCAGAAAGGCCGGCCGGTGCGCTGGTCGAAACGGGCATTCCAGCCAGCCCCTTCCGCGGCCAGGAAATCCTGCCAGGCCTGCTGCTGGAGGAGGCGGGCCTGAGGGCCGGGGTGGAAGCGCATCACGCGCCCGGGTTCCAGGCCGCCGGAAACGCCCGGGTCCGAACGAATGGCCAGGGAGTCCGCGGGGAAAAGAAGAAACAAGGAGAAGGGAATCAAGACGAAACGCATGGCAACCTCGCGAGACCTGGACAGATTAATGATGTTTGGATGTCATTCTGTCGACAGGGGCTGGCTTTGGCCAGAAATTGACCTTTGGAAAGGTTGTTTTCACGGTTTCGTGTGAGCTATCCACCTTCTGGGCCGCGGTTCAGGGCATAGAGATCGTCCATCAAGGTGTTGTGCCCCAGCAGGTGGCTGTGCGAACCGCTGACCCACTGGATGTTCCAGGCGATTTCCTTGTCGCGTGTGACCTCGCGTATGGAACCGCCGGTCCCATAGCAGATCAAGGTGTTGCCGTTGTCCAGGCGGATGGCCTCGCCGCCGTAGGTGGCGTATTCGTCCACGCCCTCACCGTAGTTCCACACGTCGATCATGGTCTGGGTGTCCCAGTCCACTACCAGCTCGCGGGCCCTCTGTTGCCCCGACTCGCCAAGGATGTGGGTGGACACCATGAGGTTGCCCTCGGGCGAGTAGTTGGGGTAGTGCTGGTAGTCCACCAGCGAGTCCTGGGGATCGAAGTCCCAGCCCCCATCGATCTGCCCGGCGTACCAGTGGAAGTCACCGGTTTCCCGGTCCACCTCCACCACGGTGTCCGTGGTGTACATGGACCACAGCACGGCGTCCATGTCCGGTGCCCAGATCACCGAGTTGACGCTGCAACCCCTGCGTGTGCCCCGGACGCTTTCCATCCAGTCCGAACAGTTCCAGACGGTGCGCTCCGTGCCGTCGGGCTGCCGCTCCGCCAGGACGTCGTCGCCATTGGATTCGTTCTTGTTGTAGAGGATTCGCTCACCATCAATTTCGTCGAAGGAGAACCCCATGTCGGGCAGCACGTACTCCTGGAAGAAGCGCTGGTCCAGTGTGCTGCGGTACACGCTGGGGTAGACTCCGGGGGTCCACACGTAGTTGGTGGTGCCCTCGAACAGGATGTGGGTGCCGTCGGCCGAAACCTGTGGGAACAGGCTCAGGCGGCTGTCGGAAACCTCGTAGTACCAGACGTAACGCCCCTGGCGGTCCACGATGAACACCCAGCAGGGGCCGCCGTACCAGCCCGTGCTCACATCGATGCTGCCCAACATGTACCGAGCGCCATCGGCCAGGTGGGGGTCGTAGCTGTTGAGCGTGGGTGGGACGAGATCAGCGGGAATGGGACCGGTGGTCCCTGAATAGGTCTCCCGGCTGTACAGGGTGTTCCCGTCGATCTCGTTGACTATTCGGAACTCCAGGTCGGTGTCGCCGGGTACGCCAAGGATGGCCTCGGTGTGCTGGCCCTCGGCCCGGGGCGTGGCGGGTGACTGGAACCACTGGTCGTTTTCGAAGCTGAACTCCAGCCAGGCCGTGTCGGCGTCGGCATCCTGGGTCCATGTCACCTCGAGGATGGTGAGCACATTGGGATTTACCTGGACCGAGACTCCCGAGACGGGAGCAAAGAGTTCGGGGTGATGGGCCGTGTCCTGCGTGTCCGTGGGAGAGTCGCCGCCGGGAGCCGTGTCCTGGCTGTCTCGCGGGGTCTCGCTGTCGGCGGATGCGTGGGTGTCGGTCGTGTCAATCTTGGCCGTGTGGCAGGAGAGAGCTAGCAGCAGCGCAGGTACGCAGCTCACGGGCGATGGCCTGGACATGGGAACTCCTGGTTTCGTCGTACCTGAATGTTGCGTAGAAGCAGAGCACCCGCAAGCTTTCTGAGGAGCCGCCCCACTTCCGTGTGATCAAGCAACAACTCGCACGAGCCGACCTCGCAGAAAGAACCGCCCCTGGTATGCAAGCTGGAACCGCGAGATCAATGAGATCAACGGATGTCGTGGAGAAAAAAAATCCCGTCATTGGCGTCCTGGCCTGGATCTGTGTGACGATTTCGGTACAATAATTATACAGACAGTAATTCTTGGAAGAACCCTGGCTGACTTTCAGTCGAAAACACCGGGAAACCGCGACCGACATCCACCAGAAAACCTCAAGTTCTCACCACGGGAACCGATTCTCCTCAAAGCAGAAGATCCCATCAGGCAGAAACCACCGGGAGCATCGATTCATGGGCAGTCACACACAATCCTCCAGGCCTTCATCCATCGGACGAACCTTCCAGGCTTTCGCCCTGACCGCCCTGATCACTCTCTTTTCCGTCCCGGCGGTACATGCCGGAGATCCTGACTACATGCCCGCGGACTACCCGCAGGAGCTGCGGCTTCCCTTCAGCGTTCCCTGTGTCTTCCTGACAGGCATGGAGCAGATTGTCACGGGCGACGGCCAGGTGGAGGTGGCTGCCCGCACCTTCGAATTCTCACGCGGCAACACCCACGACGCCGAACTGCTTCTGGCCCATTACATCGACCTCTTCAACCGGACCGGCTGGGATGGGCGCCTGGAGCAGAGCGGAGAATCCAGCCACGGAGAGTTCCGGAAGGATGGCATCAGCGTTTCGTTGACCCTTTGCCAGCAGGCCGCCAAGAAGCGCTTCACCATGAAGGTGCGCGTGGACTACAGGTACGACCCGCGCAGCACGGTCAACCAGGAAATGGCCTCGGCACAGGAAGCAAGCTCGGCACAGGTGGCGCCGCCTCCGCTGCCCTAGGAGCCGTCGGGAAAGCTCGCCTTCAACGCACGATATCGAGCGGAGCCCGTCATCCGTTACGGTCGCTACGCGCCTGGCGCCCCTCGCCGGGCCCCGGCGCTCCGCAGCGGGCCCGAGCTTTCCCGACGGCTCCTGTGAGCCTGTCGGGCATACCGAATCCACAGCGTAACGCCAGGCACTCCGGCATGAGCCGGCTGGCCTGGGCAGGCTTTTCCCCGGTGGTTCATGGGCTCGCGTATGCCGTGCCGGTAGCATGGATCCCCGACTGTCCTGCTTTCCATGGACCCCGCGGGCCCGGTTCTACCCGTCGCTCACCCGTGCAGGATATGGCTATGCTGTCCGACGCCCTGGCAGGCGGGCGCCTCGCCCCCCTCAAGGCGATGGATTCCGTGTGAACCCTCGTTCCGTGGGCGCCCATTCTTGAAGAACGCTCCGCTGCCACCATCGTCCCAGCGTCGGGATCTGTCACATGGCCGAACCCGTTGGCTGTTGTTTCTGCTCCTGGCGGGAGTGGTGCTGGTCAACAGCCTCTACCTGTGGGAGTTTCAGTATCCACCCCATAGCTCCCACGACACCTACCTGGGAGTGCCGGTCTACCAGAAGCTCTTCCAGGGCTATGAACCCGAAGACCAGGACTATGGCTTCTTTACTCCAACCTGGTTCCACGAACCCAGGGAGCCCTTTCCATGGACCAGCCTCGCGGGCCTGCTCCAGGAAGCCCGGTTTGGAAGGCTCTCGGGTTTCTTCAGGAACTCGCGGTTGTTCGGCTGGGTGGACATGCCCCTGCCCATTGGCCTGCAGGCCGTGGTGGCCACCTTGTGGCCGGGGCGGATCATCCTGGCAGAGCTGGTCCCAACCTTCTACCTCGTGATCTTGCTGCTGGCCATCTACGGCATCGGGCGGCGGCTGGCCGACGCTCGCCTGGGTCTGCTCTCCGCCTGTCTGGCAGCCGGGTACCCGGCCTTCTTCGGCTTTTCGCGCTACCAGGAACCACATCTTCCGGTGGTGGCCACCGGCACGCTGCTCATCTACCTGTTGCTGGCCAGCCGGGGCCTCACGCGCTGGTGGGCGGTGTCGGGATTCCTGCTGCTGGCCTGGATGGCCGGCCATACGGGTGAAAGCGTGGCGGACAGCGCCTCCGTGGCACTGGCGGTGGCTGGTCCCCTCCTGCTCACCGTCATGGCGGCCATCTTCGCTCCCATGCCGCGTGCTTCCGGCTCTCCCGTCGCTTCGTGGCGGGGGCTTGGGTTCAGGTTGGCCCTCCTGGCGGTCGCGCTTGTACTGGGCCTGCTGCTGGTGGACCTGGGAGCGCTCCGTTCCATGGCCATCAAGGTGTTGGATGGCTTTCTGGATCCCGCGGTGCAGGACGATGTTCGCGCCCAGGGCGGCGTGCTGGGCTCCACCTGGTTCTGGTACTGCACCTACCCGGTGCTCATCGCCACCGACTACCTCAAGCCCCCGATGTGCGCCTGGCTGCTGCTGGGCCTCGTCATGCTGCCCCGGGCCAGGCTCCGCCATCGCTTGCTGCTGTTCCTGTGGTGGGCGGTCCCCATGGTGGCCTACACGGTCATGCACCGCAAGGCCAGTTGGTACGCCCTGAACATCGTTCCGCCTCTTTCCCTGGCCACAGCGGCGGGCTTGCTGGCCATTCCACGGCTCCGCTTGAGGCGCGTGCTGGTGGGACTGGCCGCCACGACGGCCATCTCGCAACTGGTGGTTTTCACCTTTCTGCCGGAATCCTCCGTTCCCGACCTGGTGGGGCTGTTTCGTGATCCCCTCCCCATCCACCGCTGGCGTCTTCGACGGGTGGACCTGCTGCGCCCCGTGGACGAGCCCGAGATAATGCAGACCCAGAGCGACATATCGGCCTTCCTGCGCTGGATGGACATCCAGGTGCCTCGGGACGAGCACCTCAAGTACATGGCGCTGGTCAGCATGGCCTACAAGCACGACTACCCCACGCGCTACCTCCTGGGGCTGGGCAGACCCGACCTGGTGGTGGTCAACCTCGTGGACACCCGAGCCCGGGAACGGTCGTACCGGGGACTGTGCCCCGCTGATTTCGACTACCTGGTCTTTGTGGACCATGGTTTCCAGGTCTGGCCCCCCGGGCGGGAACAGCGTGAATGGCTGTCAACCAACATCCAGTGCGGGGAACGCGATCCCCTGAGCCCTTTTCTGGGCGCCCTGCTGGCCAGGGAACGGCGCCTCGCCACCTGGGCCCAGGGGCAGCAGCCTGGGGGAGAAAGAGCAGCCCTTCCCCCGTTCTACCTGCTGGATCCCTCCGATCCGGGGCCGGGGCCCGCAGGGGTGGAGCCCCACAGGGTGTGGCCACCGTTGTTGAGACCCGCTTCCTGGAGCAACCTGTCGGCTCCTGCCGAGAGCCGAATCTGCACTTCGGCGCCATGATCGCCGTCCGCTGACCCGGAAGTCGAAGGCAGGTGCCTCCACCTGGTTTTCAATGTGTGTCTACGGGCTATGGGATATCAGCAATACTTCCGCCGAGAAACCAACCAGCGCCCGGACAGAGCATTGTTGGACAGAACCGAAGGCACCAGCGCAGAACAGACAGCCAGGCAACGCAGGCGCCTGACTCGGGGCATCTCCGTGCTGGCCCTGCTGCTGGTGGTTTCGGCATACCTGCTTCTCCTGGGTTTTCACTCGGCAGGGCAAACCGCCGCGTTGCTCATCGTCTACCGGGGCCAGGTTGCCGGCGGCCCGGTTCCCGGGCATCCCCGGACCGGCCTGCTGCTCTGGGCCCCGCGGCAGAATGTCGAAGCCGAGATTGCCTCCATCGTCCAGCGCCGCGCCAAGATGGGCCTTTCCACGTTGACCATGGACGCCGGCCCCCACTGCACGCCCAGTATCCGGGAGCTGGAGCAGGAGGGATTGCACCTGGTCCTGGCCCAGGTTCCCGTGGACGGCGACCAGGGCTCGGTGAGCCGCAAGCTGTTGGCGGACCTGGAGCAGATTGTGAGTGAGCATGAACCCGACCTGGTGGTGGTGGCCACCGCCATGGCGCCCGACCTGCTGCTCCGCTCCATCGACCTTCCCCTGGCGATTCTGCCGGGAGCCTTCTCCCCTTCCGTCCCTGGCCGGGTGGAGGTCCGGAGCCAGGGAAGGCTGGTGGCCCCGTGGGTGGACAGTCGCCATCGGCTGGGAGAGCTGGAAGTGGAACCAGGTGGACCAGGTGAACCGCCTTCGCTTCACGCCAGTACCTTCGCCCTTCCATCGGCCCAGGCCACCGCCGACGATCCTTCAACCCTGGGCTGGGGGCCCGAGACCCTGTTCCACGACACAATCCATTTCGGGCAGCAGGGCATGGGCATGCTGGTGGCCCGGCTCATGCTCCGTTACACGGGCGCCGACCTGGCCCTGCTCAACTACCTGTCCATCAGGGCGGGGCTGGTGGGCGAAGTCGATGCCATCGACCTGGAAGAGGCATTTCCGTTCCACAACCAGGTGGAGCTGCTGACCATGACCGGGCAGCAGCTCGTGGATGTTCTGGCCGTGAACGTCATGGAAGACACGCGCTATCTCCTCGTGGCGGGCTGGAGCCAGGGCGTCGCCGGTGCCTGGCTGGACGCCTCTGGAGTTCCGGTCTCGCCCCAGAAGGAATACAGGCTGGCCACGGTGGACTACCTGGCCAACGGGGCTCGCGGCCGCCAGCCCCTGTTTCTGGAGGGCAGGGACCGCCTGCCAACGGGGCTCTACACCGACCGCCTGGTCCTGGATCTGTTACAGGATGGACCGGAGGAGATGCACCGGTGATCTTGAGGACCATCTGGACACTCATCGTGCGGGATGTGATCCGTTTTCAGAGGCAACGGGGCCGCATGGTGAGTTCGCTGTTGGCTCCGGTGGTGATCCTGGTGGTGTTCGGCGCCGGATACGGCGCCCTGCTGCGAGCCGGCTCCCAGTATCGCAAGTTCTTGTTGGCGGGCATGGTCCTGCAGTCAATGATCTTCAGCTCCAACATCAGCGCTTCCTCGCTCATCTGGGACAGGGAGTTCGGCTTCCTGCGAGTGGTGGCCCTGGCTCCGGTGCCCCGGGCTTCCCTGGCCCTGGGCAAGATCCTTGGGGCGGCGGTGCAAGCCCTGTTCCACGGGCTCGTGTTCATACTGGCGGCCCCCCTGGTGGACGTGTGGCTGAGTCCCCTGGAGCTGTTGGCCGCCATATCCATCACCTTCGTGCTGGCCATGGGGCTGGCGGGCCTCTCCCTGACCATCGCCTCCTGGACCAGGACCTACGAAGACTTCAACGCGGTCATCCTTTTCTTTTCCATACCGATGCTCTTCATGAGCGGAGCCCACTTCCCCGTGATGGAGCTGCCAACGTGGCTCAAGAACGTGGCCAGGGCGAACCCCGTGACCTACGGCGTGGATGCCTTGAAACACCTCTTCCTGGCAACCGATGCCGCCGGGCGATGGGTGCCGGACTTCGCCATGAGCCACGACATCGTCGTGTTGCTGTTGTTCACCGCCATCACGGTGACATGCTCGGTCGCCTTCTTCCGGCTGCGTGAAAGCTGAGACGAGCCGCCAGCCAACCGGCGCGGGCAGCCTCCACTTGGAGCGATTCCCCCGGGCGGGTGCCTACCCGGACTCGCCCCTCGCCAACAACCCGTGACCCAGGCGGACCGTGATGGTGGGGCTGTGTACATATGAGCGCATGATCCCATCCAGCCAGTCCTGGGCTTCTTCCGTGAAGTAATCCACCAGGACGGGCAGCAGCGGATCGTAGGCGGGTTCGATTCGAGAACGCGCGGCCACGGTGAAGGCGGCGCCCAGGCCGACGCGCAGCACGTAACGATCCCCCAGCCACCAGCGCCAGGCCAACTCCACGCGGAGCTGTTGCAGGACGGCGGAGGTCTGGTAGTTCAGGATGGAATCGTCGTCGAAGGGTACCCAACCCATCGTGCCGGAGTAATCCGGTGCCTCCAGGCCCGAGGCCGCGACGATGATGTCCTGGGCTGTGGCCGAGCCGCCCAGGGTGATGAGGCTGTAGCCAGTGCCCAGGAGAAACCCCGCCCCGGGGAAGGGACGCCAGCCCAGGTCCGCGTCAAGCACCAGCGAGGACTGGATGGTGGAGCGGATCACATCGGCGGTGGCCTGGTCGTAGGCGTTCATGGCCATGGCCACACCGTTGATGGCGTCAACGTAGGCTCCGGGCAGCCAACCCGCGCCCAGCCCTGCCTGGAGTCGCCACGGTCCCTCGAAGCCCGCCTGCGCACCCAGCGAGAGCGGAAAGCGCGTACCCAGGAGCAGATCCAGCCCCACGGCCCCCTGGGGCGGGGGGGCCGCCAACGCAGTCGTGGGAGCGAGCAGGGGCAGGCAGAGCAGGAGCGGGAGATTCAGGACGGGAAGCATGGGTAGCACCAGCCGGAGAGAGGGAGTGTCATCCTATCGCCCCTTCCTGCTGGAGGGAGGAGAAAACGCGATTTCGGGCTCATCCGCCTCTGGGCCCGGGGATTGTGTAGTGGGATGGGCCGAAAGGGAAGGGGATGGGCGCTGGCTGCCGGCGTTACGCCATGGACCCACAGCGGCGGGCCCCTACGCGCCTGGCGCCCCTCGCCAGGGCAGGAGTTGGCTGTTTCGCGCAGCCTCTTTACCGACGGCCCCTCGCTGGGGCAGGAGCCGGCTGCCTTCGGCTCTTCTTCCCGATTGCTAACCTTCTTCCGACGGCTCCTGGTTGGAACAGGCACCCAGGGCACGCAGGGCCTTCTCGGCGTCCATCACCTTGCCCACATACCTGGAGTCGTCCACCCGTACGCCCGTGTCCACCAGGATTCCATAGGCGTCCTCGGCCTTCAGGGTCGGGTCGAGAGAGCGCATCAACCCCAACAAGCCCGCCACCATCGGCGTGGCCATGGAGGTGCCGCTCAAGGAGACGTAGTCGCCTCCGGGAGCGAGGGAGATGATGTCTACTCCGGGGGCGGCGATGGGTCGAGCGAGCGAGGTGTTCACATTGGAGAAGATCGCCTTCTTGCCATTCTGGTCCACCGCCGACACCACGATGACGCCGGGTATGTTGGCCGGCGACGTGTTGCGTGCATCGACGTCTTCGTTGCCCGCGGCTGCCACCACGATTGCATCCAGGGACAAGGCGTATTCGATGGCGTCCACCTCTGTCTTGGGAGGCGTGGAGTAGGGACCGCCCAGGGAGAGGGAGATTACATCAGCGCCATCCTCGGCCGCATCGATGATGGCCTGTGAGACGGATTCTATCGTGCCGCGACCAGAGGCAGACAAGGCCTGGTACCCGGTGATCCGGATGTAGTTGCCTTCCCAGTTCAACGAAGCCATGCCCAGGCCGTTGTTGGTGACGGCTCCGGCGAGTCCCGCGCAGTGTGTCCCGTGACCGTTGCGGTCGTGGTCCCCAGGGCTGTCGCCGAAAACCTTCTCGATGTCGCCATGTTGCGAGTCGACTCCGGTGTCGACGATGGCCACGACGGCCTCTCGAACGGGCTTGCACTGCCTGAGCAGAGACAGCGCGGCTCCGGTGTTGGTCTTGTAGAGCCCCCACTGGCCGGCCAACTGGGGATCGTTGCTGAAGGGGGACAGCCCGGATGTGCCTCGCGTGCTGCCGGGACGGTTGGGAATGAGGTCGACCCTTGCGTTTTCTTCGAGATGATCCACGTTTTCCCTGTCGCCGCGTAGCGCCGCCATCAGGTCATTCGAGACCGACTCGGGGCATGTCACCAGGTAGACCTGGGCCAGATCTTCGTCTTCGTCCAGAGTTACGTTGGGGAAAGCTCGTTCGGCATGTGCGCCGTACTTTGACAGGATGCCCTGGAGTTCCTCGATGCTGTCGTCGGGGCCCAGCTCCAACAGCAGCTCGGTGGTGGGCTCGTCGGGCCGCTCCCCGCTGTTGGTCCCATCCCGCGTTCCCGGACCGGGATGGTGGGCGGAACTGGAGTGCTCCACCATCAAGGCCCCCCCCCAGGCGAGGAGCAGGGCAACACCCGGCACAAAAAAGGGCATGGGCTTGGCGCGGTCGAGCCACAGCGCCGCGGAAGCGATCACCAACCCCAACCCGATGTCGCGCATCAGCGCGAAAGCTGCCCAGGCAAAGCCGTCGCCTCCCAGGCAGATGCGTAGCATCACGGCGAAGAACAGCACGGCCCAGGCCCAGGCGGAGCTGGGTTTGCGGTTTTCTGTTCTTGCTATACGAGCCATGGCGAGCCCGAACAGCGCGATGATGGAAAGCAGGGCGGTCACGATATCCATGAAGCCGATTGACATGACGGGTCTCCAGGTGGCGGAGCATTGTCTGGGCACCGTTTCAGGGCGTGAGCAGGGAGATGTCCTTGATCTCTACATTCAAACCCCACATTCGCGTGGACATGATGTTCACGCGCTCCAGGTGGGCCTTTATCGCCAGCCCCTTTTCTTGAAATTCCCTGGGCAGGTCCACTGGACAGTACCTGGTACCATCTTTGGCCAGGATACCCCAGAAGCCACCCTCGAAGTCATTGAAGACGATGTGACCTTCAATCGTGGGCATGTTCCGATTCCTCCCCGTGTTCATCGTGCTCTTCCCGAAGGGTCCGTTCTCTCGGAAGGAGCCTGCTTCCCGCGCCTCGAGCGAGCGGCGGCAGCTTCACGAGCATACACCATACCTCTTCTTTGGTGCCCCAACCGAACCCTGGTTCGGGATAGCTTCCGTTGGGGGCGGCTCCGCCGGCGACATGCCTGCTCGTGCACGGGTCGCGCCGGCCATGCGCGACGGCCCTCCAGGCTCGTGCGGGGCCAGGCCCCGACGAGTCAAGATCACCGGCGTCTCGGTGCGGCCCTCCAGGCTCGTGCGGGGCCAGGGTACGCCTTTCCGGCAACGGGCGGGGCCGGCTTGTCCAGCCAGTTGGTCATGCGCAGCCCCAGGTTCCCGTCGATGTCGCGGAGTTATGCTGTAGCCTTGCGGAGTTCGGCGACGTTGAGATCATGTTGGTGACGAGTCGCTATGCCAAGGCGTCGAAGGCCTGGAATGGCCTGATGTCGGCTCATCACTACCTGGGCGCGGGGCCATTGTGCGGTGCGCAGCTCCCATACCTGGTCCGCAGCCCGATCCATGTCTTGCTGGGCGGGCTGTCCTTCAGCGGAGCGACCCTGCGTTTGAAGGCCCGGGACGAGTGGATCGGCTGGAGCGAAGGGGCTCGGCGAGCGAACCTGCAGCGGGTCGTGCGCAACAGCCGCTTCCTGATGGCCCCCAGCGTTCGGGTGCCCAACCTCGCCTCCCATGTGCTTGACCTGGTGCTTGGCCGGCTGTGCGCCGACTGGCGGGACAGGTACGGCTACGAGCCTGTTCTGGTGGAGACTTTCGTGGACGGCACGCGCTTCGCTGGGGCGTGCTACCGAGCCTCGAACTGGCGCAGGCTGGGCCAGAGCGCGGAGCGGGCTGACGGCTTCGCCGACGGAACGCGCTCGACCGGCAGCAAGGAGATCTTCGCCTATCCGCTCCGCAGGGACTGGCGCAGTGTGCTCTGCCGCGAGCACGCCGTCGTGCTCGCCGTGCAGGATACCTGGCACCCGAACTACACGGCCCACCCGACGACCGAAGGCCTGGGTCCCATCAACACGAAACAGGACAGCGCCATCGGGCTGATCTTGCGCGACACGATGGCCTTCAGCGTCGAGAGGACCCCGCTGGGTCTTCTCGACGTCCAGTGCTGGGCACGGGATCCGAAGGAGGCGGGCAAGCGAGACAAGCGCAAATCGCTCCCCATCAGCGCAAATCGCTCCCCATCGAGGAGAAAGAGAGCATCAAGTGGCTCAACAGCTACCGCGCCGTGGCCCAGGTCCAGGCGCTCTGTCCCGAGACCATGCTGGTAAGCGTCGGAGACCGCGAGGCGGACATCTACGAGCTGTTCCTCGAGGCCGAGCGGACGCAGCGGGGGGCGGAGCTGCTGGTTCGCTTGGAGCGAAGCCGCGGGAGAAAGGTTAAAACCGAAGACGGTCAGGGCTATGGGTTCTTGTGGGAGCGGATGCACGGCGAGCCCATCGCGGGACACCGTGAGGTGGCCGTTCCTCGCAGGGGTTCACGGGCCGCCAGGACCGCGAGGCTGGAGCTGCGTTACGTGCGGCTGATCCTGAAGCCGCCCGCAGCCAAGGAGCTACCTCCCTTGACCATCTGGGCCGTCCAGGCCTTCGAGGCGACCTGTCCCCCGAGGGCCGGCAAGCCCGTCGAGTGGATGCTACTGACCACCGTGAAGACCGAGAGCCTCGACGATGCGACGGAGCGGCTGCGTTGGTATGCGCTGCGCTGGGGAATCGAGGTCTACCACCGGGTCATCGAGAGCGGCTGCCGCATCGAGGACCGCCAGTTGGGCAGCGCCGAGCGTATCGAGACCTGCCTCGCCATCGATATGGTCGTGGCCTGGCGCATCTATTGGCTGAACAAGCAGGGACGCGAGACGCCGGATCTGCCCTGCGACGTCTTCCCCGAGGAGGATGAGTGGAAGGTGCTGTAACTCGCGAGCACCAACTGGGAGCCGTCGGGAAATGGGAATGGAAGGTACATGGGAGCCCCCGTTTTTGAAACGCTTGTACATGGGAGCCCCCGTTTTTGAAACGCTTGTACATGGGAGCCCCCGTTTTTGAAACGCTTGTACATGGGAGCCCCTGTTTTTGAAACGCTTGTACATGGGAGCCCCTGTTTTTGAAACGCTTGGGCCCCAGATGTTCCATTTTGGGGGGCTCCCCTGCCCGGA
>JAJRWT010000109.1 GCA_024276675.1 Myxococcota bacterium
GTTCCCATCCGGAAATGGCTCCCATCGCCGGAGCGGCCCATTCCTTCGCCAGGCACATCCGCGCAACCACTTGAAATAGCGCTGCTATTCCGGCGGGTTGCGCGGACGCACCTGGCTCGAAAGCGACTCGCCCCGGCTCGGTCCGCCTTTTCCGGATGGGAACTTGGTAGGCTTGGCGGGTTCTCCTGCGGGAACAGCCCCGGAAGCGAAATCACGGGCCGCCAGGTCTAGCCATGCCGGACATGCCGGATTGCACAGCCCTGAAGGTGTCGAGACGACCAGGTGGGGCCGGGGTTATTGTTGCGCCAAGCCAGGCAACAGTTACTTGGCTGCCCCGAGACCCGCGGACCGCCACGAGCACAGGAGCGAGCCGTGCCCATCATTCCCAAGCAGCAAGAACAGACCGAAAAGGACCTGCTGCTGTGGCGCATCCGCCACAGCACGGCCCACCTCATGGCCCAGGCCGTGCAGGATCTCTTTCCCGGCACCCGCCTGGGCTTCGGCCCCCCCGTCCGAAACGGATTCTACTACGACTTCGAAACCGAGCACCCCTTTTCGGACGCCGATCTCAAGCGCATCGAGAAACGAATGCGCGAGCTTCGCAAGGCCAGGGCCCCCTTCCTGCGCCGTGAGATCACCAGGGCCGACGCCCTGGCGCTGTTCCGCGGCCAGGGTGAACACCTCAAGGCCGAACACGTGGAAACCCTGGAAGACGGGACCATCACCCTCTACCAGAGCGGCTCTTTCCAGGATCTCTGCGCCGGCCCCCACGTGGAGCATACCGGGGAACTCCAGCATTTCAAACTGCTGGGGGTATCCGGCAGCTACTGGCGTGGCGACGAGCACCGGGAACGGCTTCAGCGCATCCATGGCACCGCGTGGAGCACGAAGCAGGAACTGAAGGAACACCTGGGCCGCCTGCAAGAAGCCAAGCGGCGCGATCACCGCATCCTGGGCAGGCAGCTCGGCCTCTTCGAGTTTCCCGAGCTGGCCGGGCCGGGGCTACCCTTCTACCTGCCCAACGGAGCCCTGGTGATGGAAGAGATGAAGCGCTGGATGTGGCAACTGCACGTCTCCGGCGCCTACGGCCACCCAGACAAACCCTACGAACCCCTGCTGACCCCCCACATCCTTCGCACCGAGGCATGGCACACCAGCGGGCACATCCAGAACTACCGCGAAAACATGTACATGGTATACAGCCTTGACGAACTGGACCATGGCCTGCTCAAGGGCGCCGCCGGCGAAGGCCTGGGCAACTACGGCCTCAAGCCCATGAACTGCCCCGGCCACGTGATGGTCTTCGGCCTTGGCAAAAAGAGCTACCGCGACCTGCCGACCCGGTACTTCGAGTTCGGCACCGTGTACCGCTACGAACGTTCCGGCACCCTGCACGGCATGCTGCGCGTGCGGGGCTTCACCCAGGACGACGCCCACATCTTCTGCACCCCGGAGCAATATCCATCAGAAGTCGAGGGCGTGTTCGACTTCTGTTGCCACGTCCTGGACACCTTCGGCTTCGACTACCACGTGGGCCTGAAGACCCGTGGCGAAAAACGCATCGGCAGCGACGACATCTGGGACATGGCGGAAGACGGTCTGCGAAGTGTGCTGGAAAAACGTGCCGCGGGCAAGTACTACGTGCAGGAAGGCGACGCCACGTTCTACGGTCCCAAGGTGGACTTCGTCATCAAGGACAGCCTGGGGCGGGAATGGCAAGGCGGCACCATCCAGTTGGACTTCAACCTCCCCAGGCGTTTCGACCTCGGCTACATCGACTCCCACGGCAAACCCTGCCGCCCCGTCATGATCCACCGTGCCATCCAGGGCTCCTTCGAGCGCTTCTTCGGGCTGCTGGTGGAAGAATTCGCCGGCGCCTTCCCCCTGTGGCTGGCTCCGGTGCAGGTGCGCGTGCTTCCCATAGGCCTGGATCAGCGCGAGTACGCCCAACAGGTGGCAACCGCCCTTCGCTCGGCGGGTTTCCGTGCCCAGGCCGATGGCTCCGCCGAAACCCTCAACAAAAAAATCCGCAGCGGCAAGACCGCCAAGATCCCCTACCTGGTAGTGGTGGGGGCACGCGAACTGGAGCAGGGTACCATCACCGTCGAAAGCTACTTCGACGGAAAGCTGCGACAGATAACCGCCCTCGATCACTTCGTGGAACACCTGGCCAAAGAAGTGGCCGCCAAGGTGGCCCGTCGCCGCTGACCCGCCCGCGATGGCAGCCAGGGGCGGGCTTGCAGGATCGGCGCGCCCCCCGCTGGCCCGCTGCCCTCCACCTCGCGTCAACCCCGTCAAAGAACTCTCCCACACGCGTATGAACCTATCTGGAGTCCGCCAGGGGCTACCTTCGACTTCACCTGGGAGGTGAAAACCCACCCTGGTATCTAATCCGCGTAGAATCTATTACAAATCCTCATGTGGTCGGTTGTGGGCTAAAATGAGCCGACGATCAAGGTCATGGGTACGGGGATCCCGTTGGAACTGGTGGTGAGGGCCGGGGCGAGCCACTGCGAGAAACGGCGGGCGGGGAAGGGTGGGAGTCGACCATCGGGTATGGAAGTCCGGTCAAAGCGTCTGAATTTCGTTGAGGAGTTCAGGGATTCCGAGGGCGTCGATATGGTCGTTTATGGCCCAGCGTTCCGAGCCTGAGTGGACGACCCATGCAGTGTCGATGGAGAGGTTCTGTAGGGCTTGATGAAAGCCCCTGCTGGGGAGTGTCCGGTCACCGTATTCAATCTCGATACCCGCGATGGCTCGAGCAGCATCGTGAATTACGACGTCGAGTTCGGCGCCGCCATGAACGCCCCAGAAAGCGGCAGAGAGTCCATCGGGATTCGCCAGTGTGGTCTTTCCCACCTGGCGTGGGCCAATGAGTGCCACGGCAGGAAAGAGGGCGAGATGGGACTTCAGAGTCTGAAGTGCGAGACGGTCGATTATCATGAAATCCCGCAACACAACTCCAGGACTTCGGGCAAGTGCAGCTCCCAATGCACCAGCAGCAGCCAGAACTCCGCAACGAGCGCTCGTGGGGCTATGCTCCGATCATGGCACATGTACACCTCTCTGCTGGCCTCCGGTGCTTTCCTCGTGGTCTTCGCCTCGGGCAAGACCGCCAGCGACACCGATGGGGAACTCCACGCCAGCTTCCGCTTGTCCGCCTCCGGTGAAGAGTTGCTCCTCACCCGTCCCGATGGCTCCGTGGCGGATCTCCTGCTCTTCGCCCAGCAGCACGAGGACGTCTCCTACGGCCTGGCCCAGGCCGTGGACACAGTTGTGGCCGTAACCGACGGCAGCGAGGCCCTATTCACCATCCTTCAGAGCCGGACTGGGAGCGGGCGGGATTCGACGACGGGACATGGCAAACCGTAACCCTGGGCATCGGCTACGACGCCCAGCTCTCCGAAGCCGAACCCGAGAACGTCTCCCTGTTCAAGACCACCTAGCAGTCCTCCGACGGCTACGGCATCGTGCTCCGCAGCCAGGGCAGCCGCGGCTGGCAGGACTTCCGCGATCCGGAGCAGGCCCAGTACATCCGGGACGCCTTCGACCGGGACACCGCCAGGGACATGGGCAAGGTGGACGGCCACGCCACCTTCGTCCACCTCTACCTCAACGGTCTGTACTGGGGTCTCTACAACCCCGTGGAGCGCCCAGACGCCCAGTTCGGCGAGGAGTACTTCGGCGGCAGCGACGAAGAGTACGATGCCATCAACCGGCGCAGCTCCACCAACGAGGCCATCGACGGCGACCTGGAAGCCTACGACGAGATGCTCGCCCTGGCCGACGAGGGCCCGGAGACCGACGACGCCTACCTGGCCATCCAGCAGTACATCGATCTGGACGACCTCATCGACGCGAAGGAGCCATTCAGATGTGCCGAGAATCTTCGCTGTTTCTTGCTGTGCTTTCGCTCTCTTGTCCCCTCTCATCCCTGCAACTGGATCTCCCAGGATGAGTTGGATTGTCGACTGATGCTGGTGGACGATGACGCCGATGGCTACCCGGCCTGGCAGATTCCCCAGGGCTACACCGGCGAGGACTGGGGCAATGTTCTGGAGCCCTCCGATTGCGGTGATTCCAACGGTATGGTGAATCCGGGGGCTGTGGAAAGGTGGGATGATGGCAGCAATCCGGCCCAGAAGCTCCAGCGGGGTAAACAAGAAGGAAGCAGTCCCGTCAGCCCAGGGTTTCTTGCACACAGTGGCCCGGGAGGACCGCGCCAACATCGGGCGTACCGCGAATACCTAGGGTCGAGCCGTAGGATCACTGCCGGGTGCCGACCGAGCAGGAGCTTGGTGGACCCAGCCCTCCCGCCCCGCGTAGAGAAACAGCTCTGCCCACCACTCCGGTGGCGCGATGGAGTCTTCCGTCCACGGCAGGTTGGGGAGTTCCGACAGGTCCACGGGCAGCAGCGCCGTGGAGGCGGCGTGCTCCGTCAAGGTCCACTCGCCCGGCGCTCCTCCAGGTTCCAGGTGGCTGTTGCCGCTGACCTCGTTGTCCGCGAGGAAGGTCTCGGCGTCGATGATGCCGGTGAAGTCACCGATGGCGTCGCTGGAGTCCAGCAGGAGGTTGTCGGCGATGGTGTTGCCAGCGGGCGAGGCGACGAAGCCATCTTCGAAGCCGAAGGTGAGGACGAGCTGGTCGTAGCCCTGGAAGGCGTTGCGCAGGAACAGGTTGTCGTTGGCGGCCCAGTACGAGTCCACCAGCCGGGGGTCGCCCCCGCCGTCGATCTGCTCGTGGTGCAGGGTCATGGAGTAGCCCGAACCGGAGAAGTAGTTGAACACGTAGACGTTGCGCTCGCCGGATATGCGGATCGGGCTGGAGACGTTCTCCACCATCCAGTTGCCGTAGACCAGGTTGTCGGAGCCCATGCGCACCACCAGGGCCCCGCTGGAGCAGTCCACGATCCGGTTGAAGCGGATTATGTTGCGCCCGGACTTGAGGCTGACCAGCTCCGACTCCGCCTGGTGCCGCACGATGTCGTTGTACTCGAAGACCATCTCCATGTCGTCGTCGTAAGCCGCTCCCTCGGGGCCTGGGGTGTCCTGGCCGTGGTTGTAGGCCGTGCCCACCTGCGCGGTCTCGCCGCCGGAGCCCCAGCGCCGGGGGTTGTCCATGAACTCGTCGTGGTGGATCCAAAGCCCCTTGGCAGAGACGTAGCCCGACCGGAACTCCTGCCCCGCCAGCACCGCGATGCCGTAGAGATCCGAGAAGCGCGAGTCGCTGATCTCCAGGCGCTCGGCATAAGACGACACGTCGATGGCTATGGCCCACTGCTCCGGGTCCTGCTCGCCCCAACTGTGTATTTGCAGGTGCGACAGGTGTACGTCGTCGGCGTCCACCCAGATGGCCTCCGCCAGGGTGCCCACGTCCAGGTCCCCTCCTTGGAACACGAAGCCCTGGACCAGCGCACGGTCGCCGGTGATGCGCAGCTCCGAGCTGCCCTCCAGTACGGCACCCCAACGGTTGCTGGCGACCACCGTGACGTCCTGGGCGCCGAGCAGCACCCGGCCGATGTCGTAGGCGCCGTCGCCGACGAGTACGCAGTCGCCGTCCTCCGCGGAGCTGATGGCGGTGGCGATTGTCGTGGCGCTGTCCAGGGCCGGACCGGGGCAGTCCACCGCGTAGTCTGAGCGGGGGCCGACCTGGAAGGGAGCGTCTTCGGGCAGACTGAGCAGGGTGGGAAGCGGGCTGGCCGTGTCGTCCGACGCGCTGTCGGTGCCCGCCGTGTCTCCGCGCCAGGTGTCCCCTGTGTGGGCGCGTCCGGTGTCGGCGCCGCCGGTGTGAGGGGAAGCGGTCTCGGTCCCGCCGCCGGGAACGCCGTCACCGGGAGCCGGCCCGGGGGTGCAGCCGAAGAGGGGCAGAATCGCCAAACAGGTCAGACGGCGCCGCCAGGGTCGCCGCATGTTACTCCACGTAGAAGCTCCCTTCCGGCGCCGGATCCAGCGTGAGCAGGTCATTGGCCCAGCTCCACGCGCTGCCTACGACGCCGTCCACATGGACCAATGACGGTGCCGCGTCGGCCCAGGCCAGGACAAGAGTGCAGGTGCCAGCGTCGCGGGTCAGCGCGCCATCCAGGGCGCCCCCCTGGAGCGCCAGGAACAGCGCAGAGTTTTGACTGCATTTTTGGTTAATAGCCGGCGCCCCCCTGGAGCGCCAGGGACAGCGCCTCCAGGTGGCATGTGGCCCAGGCGCCAGGTTCCATCGAAGCATCCACCTCGCGGCCGTCGGCAAAGAAAGTCCAGCCGTCGGCGTCCATGGGGCCCGTCCAGCGGAGGGGCGGTGTCGTGGACCTGGGAGCGCCGCTGTCGTCGGGGTTGCTGGGTACCTCCACTACGGTGTTCTGGCAGCCCACCGCCACGAACAGGACCCCAACTGTGAAAGTCATCGGGTAGCTCGCTCGAGTTCCGCGTCGGCGATGGGGGCACGGTATACCTGCGCCCCCCAGGGCTCGAAGGTCTCGGAGATGGCGCCGGCGCCAGGCACCAGCACCCGGTCCTCGCCCACCACCTCGACACCGGGAGTGAGTTCGGGGAAGCCCTGGATCACTGCTTCGACCTGCTCGTCGGTGTAGTTGACGGCCACGGCGAAGCGCGTGCCCGCGTGATCCCAGGCGGCGGCATGGATGGAGGGGTACTGGATCTCGCTGTGGGAATAGGTGGGTGTGAAGGCCTCGCTCAACTCGGGTCCGCTGTTCACGGTCACCTCGAGGTCGCCCAGGGACTCGCCGTGGATGACGGCCTCGCCCAGGCCGGCCTCGCCCATGACCAGACCGGCGGTCTCCAACGCCAGCTCGCCGAACTCGGGCTCCAGCGACCAGACGGCGTAGTACCAGCCGAAGTACAGGACACCGTGCGCTCCGGCGGCGATCATGGCCAACGGCTGCATGCGCACCTTGGGCAGCTCCGCCGGCTCACACATGGCCGACTCGATGTCGAACAGGGTGGCCAGGCCCACCACCGGCCGCTCTTCCGCCGTGTAGCCGACGTTGGCGACGGCCTGGATCTGCGAGCTGATACGCCAGCGGATCCATGGCTGGGGCTGGCAGGTCGTAGCGAGTGCCGGTGAACAGCACGGATTCGGGGCTCGAGCGTTTCACTTTTGCGATTCCTCCGGGACGGATCGCAAATCTGAAACGGATTCGGCCCCCAGGCGTTTCACTTTTGCGATTCCTCCGGGACGGATCGCAAATCTGAAACGGGGGCTCTATCGGAGCGAGGTCGGGGGCTCCAACTTCCCCTGCTCCCGCAGCCAGACTCGCAGGGCGAGTTGTAGGGCCACGGCCCGGAGTAGCTCCCGCGGAACGGGTATGCCCTTCAAGCGCCAGATGGTCGTACGAGAGCAGCCCAACAACCCCGCAAGTTCAACCGAGGAAATACGCTGCTCCGCCAGGGCCACGATGGCGGCGCTTGCCAGCCGGACCTGTCTGGACGAACCCCTCAGGTCGGGCAGACCGATGGCAGCCGCGGCGGCGTCGGTGGCGAAGTCCAGCTCCAGGCGGGGCCGAAGCTCCAACGGTCCCAGGTGGGACAGCAGCTCCCGCCGGCGTAGGCGGGGGAGCATCTCGCGGACCAGGGCCGGGGAGTCGCTGGGGAGCAGCCTCATGCCCAGCAGCTCCGGCAGGCTCGTGGCGTCGCGATAGAGATCGCTCTTGACGTCGTGGCGGCTGGGCTGCCGGAGACAGTAGTGAAAGGCGTTGAGCAGGTGGTGCTGGTCCTCCAGGCGCCTGATGCGCGGGGGCTGAAAGGGCAGTGGGATGGCCAAGCGCTTGCGCAGCACACCGGTCAAGTGCTGCACCATGCGGGAGATCTCTTCTCCACTGCACAGCGCCAGCACATGGACGTGGGTATCCGCGTAGCCGAAACACAACAGGCGGTAGGGACGAGCGACCTTGTAGATGACCTGCGCCAGGATACGCCGCCGGGCGACGCTGGGCGCGATGACCCTGTCGTCCATCAGGCGAAACATGAAATGGTATCCGATCTCTTCCATGACAGAGCTTGCATCAAGAACCGCGCCCAAGCCCGCCCATCGTTGGAAAGCAGGTAATGGGCGAGAGCAGTCCCTTGGCATGTCGAAAAACGGCGAAATGTGTCGAAATCCGACGTCAAGTCCGACACCCCCGGTGTTCCCGCAACGAGCCGTAGGAAAGAGGCGGCCCCGACCAGCCGACCCAAGCCCCGACGACACCGGCCAGGCCCACGGCGGACCGACTCGGAGCGGCAGGTCGGCTGGAAGCCGGCGCCACGCTCAGCCGGCCGTCGGAGTCAGCCGTGGCCGGAGGGCCTCCCACTGGCGGGGGGAGCAGGCGGGGCGGAGAGCTTGGGCCACCTGGCCGGCCTGCTCCGGCAGCCGCTCCAGCAGATTGAAGACGAGCCCCAGGGCCCCAGGCTCGTCGCTCTGCTCCACCAGGAGGGCCAGGCCGCGCAGCACCACCCCAAGGTCGGCGCGGAGGCGCTCTTGCTCCTGGCCCATCACCAGGGCAGCCGCCTCGTCCACCAAGGCTGCGGGACCATCGGCGGGGCCGCCGTACTCGGTTCCCCGGGGCGGAGTATCCACCCGGGGCTCCGGCAGCAGGAGTTCCAACGCCGCCTTCGCCCGGGCCATCGCCTCCCGGATGGTCGGCAGGGACTCCCTCATCTTGGCGGCGGTGGCGTCGTCTATGTGCGCCGGTATCTCCAGGGCCGTGGCGTCATCCAGCTCCAGGCCCGGGCGCCCCATGGCGAGGGCGAGCTGGGTGGGCCAGTCACCTAGCTGCTGGCGCAGGAGCACGCGCTGGCCCAGGCGCAGGACCGTGCTCCGGGTCACCGCACCCAGGCCCGCCAGCAGACCCAGGGTGTCGCGCAGGAGGGCGTCCACTCCGGCAGTCCGTTGGAGCAGAAAACCTCGGACCTGCCCCACCAGGGGGTGCTCGCCGCCCAGCAATGGCTCCAGCAGCGCCAGGGCCTCGGCTGCGTTGTCCTCCGCCCGGGCATCGCCCTGGGAGCGCAGGACTTGGGCCAGCTTGAAGAGCACGTTGCCCAGGTCGAAGGGCAGGTCCAGCTTGCGGGCCAGGACCAGGGCGGTCTCCATCTCCTGGCGGGCCTCCTGGACGCGACCCATGCGGGCCAGCAGATCGCCCAGGTTGGCCCTGCTGGGCAGGAGAGAGGGGTACTCCTTCCCCAGCGTCTTTTTCTTTATGGCCCGAGCGCGCCCGTAGTACTCCAGCGCTTCCGCGTACTTGCCCTGGCTGGCAAGAGCCTGCCCCATGGAGTGCAGCGTGCTCGCCGTCTCCGGGTGCTCCTTCCCCAGCGTCTTTTCCTTTATGGCCCGAGCGCGCCGGTAGTACTCCAGCGCTTCCGCGTACTTGCCCTGGCGGGCAAGAGCCTGCCCCAGTCGATGGAGCGCCGCGGCCTCGGCGGTGGAGCCGGGATCGCGCCGCCGGGCCAGGCCCAGGGCCGTCCTGGCGTCGCGCTCCGAGTCCTGGTAGCGTCCCAGGTCGTCCAGCACATCGCTCCGCCGCTGGCGCAGCCGCTCTTCGTCGGGGGGGGGGCGGCTGGGCCTCCAGCACATGGTCCAGGGTACGGAGGGCGTCGCTGTAGCGCAGGGCATCCCGGTGCCAGCGGGCCAGGTCCAGGGCCATGGGGGTGGCGAGCCGTGGCTCGCCGGCGGCCAGCAGGTGGTGGACGGCCTCGTTGGCTGATATGGCGTTGGAGCTTTCGGCGTAGGCCTGGCGGTACCAGCGGCCCAGGGTCCGGTGGGCCCGGGTGGAGGGGGGGGCGGCCCTGTGAGCCACGAAGCGGGCCACGGAGTCGTGCTTGGCCCAGAGGCGGTCGGGGAAGGCGGTGAGCAGGCCCAGGTCTCGCAGCCGCTCGGCGGCGGGCCCCAGCTCGCGCACCAGGTCCAGAGACACGGGCAGGCGCAGGGCCCCCAGGTCGCGGAGCTGGTCCCTGGCCCTGTCGTCCAGGAGATCCCAGAGGCGCTCCAGGAGCAGGTCTTCGTGCTCCAGCTCGTGCTGGGTGCGGGGGAGTACGCGGTCCAGGGTCTGCTTCCAGTCCCCAGGGGAGAGCGTGCGGGCCCGTTCGAGGGAGCCCAGATCTTCCTTCAGCAGGTTCTCTGTGTAGACCAGGGCCCGGGCGTGGCCGTCGAGCCAGCGGGCCAGATCGGGCCGCAGGGCCACTGGCAGGCAGCGCAGCACGGGGTGCCAGCGCATCATGCGGAGCATGTCGGACCGCCGAAGGGCGGGCACGGACCAGGCATGGTCCCGGCTCAGACCGGGGGGAACGTAGCGGGTGGTGTCCAGCAGGGTGAAGGGGCCGCCCGCCCCCCAGGCGTTTCACTTTTGCGATTCCTCCGGGACGGATCGCAGATCTGAAACGGATTCGGCCCCCAGGCGTTTCACTTTTGCGATTCCTCCGGGACGGATCGCAGATCTGAAACGGATTCGCCCCCCAGGCGTTTCACTTTTGCGATTCCTCCGGGACGGATCGCAGATCTGAAAC
>JAJRWT010000110.1 GCA_024276675.1 Myxococcota bacterium
CGAGCCGGGGCGAGTCGCTTTCGAGCCAGGTGCGTCGGCGCAACCCGCCGGAATAGCAGCGCTATTTCAAGTGGTTGCGCGGGCGTGCCTGGCGAAGGAATGGGCAGCTTCGGCGAAGGGAGGCTTTTCCGGATGGGAACTATCAAGGTAGTCGCAGCGCTGCTCTCCCGGATCCGCGTGCTGGGTCGGGGGTGGTCCGTTGGCAAAGTCACCCTGATGCGGCGCTTCTACCTGGCCCGCCGCGACAGGCTCCCGATTTCGCAGCCCCCGTCTGCGATTTGCCTTCCGCTGGAGGCCAGGTGGGCGGCACCCCCGAGCAGCGCGCTCGCCTCCGGATCGACGCCATGCTCCAACGAGCGGGCCTTCCAGGGGCGGCTGGTGCCCAGCGCCGCCCCGAGACGGAGGCCGAGGGCAAGGCGTGGAGGCGCATCAACCGCCTCGTCACCCGCATCGCGCCGGGCGTGAAGGCCCTGAGCCCCGTGTTGGCCGGATCCGGCGTGCGGCTCGACTGGATCGACGACCAGGACGGGCTCTTTGGCGCCCACCAGCTCTCGGACGGCACCCTGCGCGCCATCGCCCTGGTAACCGCGCTGGCGCGCCCCACGAGCAGCTCCCGCGCTTCATGAGCATCGACGAGCCGGAGCTGGGCCTGCACCCTGCCGCCATCGCCCTGCTCGCCGAGCAGGCCCGGTCCGTTTCGCGGCACGCCCAGATACTCTTCGCCACCCAGTCCACTGCATTCCTCGATTACTTCGAGCCCGACGAAGTCGTCGTGGTCGAGCGGGCCGGCTGCGTGACGAGCCTGCGCCGGACCAACGGGGACACGCTGCGGGACTGGCTGTCCGGCTACACCCTGTCGGAGGTCTTCGACAAGGGCGTCATCGGAGGACGCCCTCGATGCGACTGATCGTGGTGGTGGAGGGGCAGACCGAGGAGGCCTTCGTCAAGCGCGTGTTGGGCCCGCATCTCGACCTTATCGGCGTGTTCACCTCGGCGACCATCGTGGGCAAGGTGGTCGCGCAGCGCCGTGGACACCACCATCGGGGCGGGGGGAGCTTCAAGCACTGGCTCGCCGACCTGAGGCGCATCCTGGACCGGGACCGGAGAGCGGACCTCCGCGTCACCACGCTGTTCGACCTCTACGGGGCTCCCCGACGATTTCCCCGGGCTGGAGGAGTACGGCGCGGAAGCCGACACCCGCCGCCGCTGCGACGCGCTCCAGGCCGCCCTTGGCAAGGTGGTGGACTATGGGCGGCTCATCCCCTGCCTCCAGCGCCACGAGTTCGAGGCCCTGGTGCTCGCCGCCTTGTCGTCCCTCGCCGAGTTGCTCGACGCCGAGGACGATCTCAGAGGGCTCCACGCGCTGAAGAAGGAGATGGGCGACACGCCTCCTGAGGATGTGGATGACGGCCCGGAGACCGCACCTTCCAAGTGGCTGTTGCGCCACATCCCCGGGTACCGCAAGACGCTGCACGGCCCCGACGTCACCGCGGACGTCGGGCTCGCGAGCCTTCGCCGCGCCTGTCCCCGCTTGAACGCCTGGGTCCGAGGGCTCGAAGGTCTGGCCCTGGAGGACGCCCCATGACCGCCGACCCCACCCGCATCGTCAGCAAGCTGGACGGCGATTTCGGCCGCACCCGGCCGAGCCGCCATGTTATCCAGTCCTTCTCCATTCTCCACATGCTGGCGGCATCCGGCCGATCCGGGTAGCTTGTGGCCCGAGCGAGGCGTGGCCGATGGACGGGCGTGGATATGCGTCCACAACACACTGAAGGTAGACAGTGAAGGTGAACCCGGAACACAGCCCTTTTCCGCCGCTGGTGGATGCCTTCGGGCGTCACCACAGCTACCTTCGCCTGAGCGTAACGGATCGCTGCAACTTCCGTTGCTTCTATTGCATGCCCCGCGAAACCGTCGCCATGAAGCACCGGGACCGCCTGCTCCGCTACGAAGAAATGCTCCGTATCGCTTCCATCATGGCGCGGACCGGCGTGGACCGGATACGGCTCACCGGCGGTGAACCCACCAACAGGGTGGGCCTGGACACTTTCATCGAAAGACTGGCCGCCATTCCCGGCATCCGGGACCTTTCCATGACTACCAACGGGTCGCGACTGGCCAGCATGGCCTCCGTTCTTGCCAGGGCGGGGCTCAAGCGGGTCAACGTGAGCCTGGACACCCTGGATCCCGAGCGTTTCCGCAAGATATCCCGCAGCGGCAGACTGGAGCCGGTCCTTGAAGGCATACGAGCAGCCAGGCAGGCGGGTCTTCTGCCCATCAAGATCAACGCCGTGGTGCTGGGCGGCCTCAACGAAGACGAGATCCTCCCCCTGGTGGACTATTTTTCCCGGCAGGCCGATTCCGTCATCCTGCGTTTCATCGAGTACATGCCCTTCCAGGAGCGCCGTTTCAAGACTGTCTCCGCGTCCAGTATTCGCCGGGTCATCGCTTCCGTGCATCGTCTCGTTCCCGACCTGGCCGTACCTGGCGGCGGCCCCGCCCGCTATTGGCGTCTCGGCGACTCGGGGCTGCGCATCGGTTTCATCGCCGCCATCACGGGGCACTTCTGTTCAACCTGCAATCGCCTGCGCCTGGAAGCAGACGGCCACCTCCGCAACTGCCTGGCCAGGGAGCAGTCCCTGGACCTTCGTCCCATGTTGCGCGGAGGATCCGACGACGCCCAGATCATTCGGCAGCTTCGCAGATACGTGGCCACCAAGGGCTCCGGGCACACCTGTCGGCAGGACGGTGGCCAACCCTTCGAAGGCGTCATGGCCCGGGTGGGCGGCTGACCTGCCTCTTTTCCAGCCATCCTCCTCGAACCCGTACTTGCCAGGCCTTGGTCGCCTGCCGCCACAGCAGGTGCTCCCTCCGTGTTACTGGCATTTCGGCCTTGTTCCCGGTTTGCGATTCATCTGGGCATGGTACAGGGGGAGCCTGCAATGTGGACATTGATCCACCAACAGGCCACATTGGGCTTGTCGCGGAGCAGAGATGGCGGGTAGTATGGAAGCCCTTCGATACTGGAGTGGAGAATGAAAAAGGCTTGGCTGAACTTCGGCTGCCTTGGTGTGCTGGGCATGTTGGCCTCTGGCGATGCCAGCGCCACCTGGCCCGACGACATCGTCCTTTCAGAGTTGGGCACATGGAACGGCGCCACCGTCGAACAGGACGTGCCTCGCACCACCTTCGATTTCATCGTCAACGAACTGGGCACCGCCATCGCCAACAAGCCCACTTCACCTGCTGAAACCCTGGGTGTCAACGGTTTCGACATCGGGTTGACCTCCAGCCTGGCGTTGATTCACAGCCGCGACGAGTCCAGCTCGGATCCCAGCCCGTGGAGCCGGGTCCACCCCGACGGCACGCCCCAGGACATGCTCTGGATACCCGGTATCCAAGTGCGCAAGGGCTTGCCCCTCTCCCTGGAGATGGGAGCCAGCATCGGCTACATCTCGTTTTCGAGGCAGACCGTGTTCGGCGGCTGGGCACGCTGGGGCCTCATGGAAGGCTACTGGCCCATCCCCGACTTTTCCATCCAGTTGGGCTATGCCGGCTACGTTGGCAACGAAGAACTGGAGCTGGGCGTCATGGACACCTCCATCACCATGGGCTACACGCTGCCCTTCGGAACAGTGGTGGGCATCAACCAGGCCCGGTTCAGCCCATTCATCGGCGCCGGCCTGCTGCGAATCCACGCGGCTCCACGCCTGGACGACCAACTGGAAGAATCCCTGGGCCTGGCACCTGTCTCCGGCTTCCAGGGCAGCGACTACTACGACCCCGCTTTCAGGCACTTTTCCATCCAGGGCGGTTTCATGATCACCAACGGTGACTTCCGGCTCCGGATCTCCACGGCCATCACCCCTGACGTCCTCCCAACACTCAACGCCGGGCTTGGCTTCACCTACTGACTTCTGGCCCTGCCATGCCCCGTCGGCTCCTCCTGTCCAGCAGTCAGTGGGTCTTGCTGCTGGCGTTGCTGTATTCGCAGCTCGCCTGGGCCGTCTCGGCGGAGTCCACTGTTCCACGCATCGAGATACACGCCGCCCTGAGGGCTGACCTGCGATCCCTGGAAGGCAGGATCCGGGTGGAATACGCCGGTGATTTTCAATTGGTGGACCCCCTGGCCGCCCTTCCCATGCCCCGGGACGACCGCAGCGCCATGCGCACCTGGCCCGGAGCGCCCTCCCGCGGGCACATGGACATGCAGCCCCTGGGGCAGGGGACCTGGAGGTTCAAGGCGCACCTGCCCGCTCGCTACGGGGCATCGGGTCGGGTACCTGGAAAGGGCGTCTTCCTCAACGGTGGCTGGTACCCGCAGATCCTGGTGGACGGGGCCCTTTCCCCGGCGGAATGGGACGTGGGCCTCGTTTTGCCGGAGGGAGTCACCGCGGCACTGGGCAACAGCACGGGCCGTGGCCGGGTACACTGGAGCGGGTCCGGGGAGCGGGTGGGGTTGGCCGCTCTCCCCGCAGGCGAGCTGCAGGTTCTGGAAGTGGGCGGAGCTGCTCTAACGCTGTTGGGGAACTTCAGTGGCTCCAAGGTGGATGCTCTCCGGGAACTGGCGGAACGATACTGGCCTGGCCCCCGGGGAACCGACCTCGTGGTGGTGGCCGCCCCCATGATGAGGCGCCTGGTGCGCAGCGGTCCAGGGCTCCTTTTTCTCTCCCAGAGGGCCTTTCGCCTGTCGCTGGGCCTGGGTCGCTTCCACCGACGGGCCGTGGCGCGGGGCTTGTTGGAAGCTGGTCTTCCACTGGCGGATCCCTGGGAGCGTTCATTCGTGGCCGACGC
Source organism: Myxococcota bacterium (assembly GCA_024276675.1). Classification (GTDB taxonomy): domain Bacteria; phylum Myxococcota_A; class UBA796; order UBA796; family JAFGLY01; genus JAJRWT01. Next base: position 4,795 of record JAJRWT010000110.1, read on the forward strand.
GCTGCTCATGGGTTGTCCCGCGGCAGGGACCGTGCGGGCAAGCGGTTTCTACGGCGATTCTTCGCCCGAGTCCCAAGGGGCGGGCCACCTGGAAGCCGCGGCCGCGGGGCCGGAGGGAGCAGCCTCGGATTCACGATCCGCGAGGGGAATCCTGGGCTGGTTCTCCTGGTTGCCCCAGGTGGACGACCTGCTCTACGACGGTAGCACGCCCTTTGTATCCGAACTCCTGGACGAGACCTTTCCCGGCGATCCGCTCCAGGATGATCTCGGGGAGCTTTTCCAGGCACGGATCCCGGGAAGGGTGGTGGCACGCCAGGTTGGCGACATCCTGGGCGAGGAGAGTTCCTGCCGGGTGGCCGAAAAGCTCCTTGACGGCCAGGAGCCGGTAGAAATCCTGGAGCGCCTGGACCCCGCCTGGGTGGAATCCTGGGACCGTCCCTACCCGGAACAGGACTACAGGTTGGTGGTCTCTCCCCACGACGGAGGCGCCCTGGTGACGGTGCAACGGCAAGCCCCCCCATCGGCCGGGCCCGAGGTGGTGGAAATCCTCGTGGACGGTTCCCAACATACGTGGTTGGCGGGATCGGGCAGCGATTCCACCAGCATCCCCCTGGACGACGTGCCCCGCCGGGTGGAGCTGGACCCCCAGGGCCACCTGTCCCAGGCCGACCTGGCCCATGATTCCTGGCCCGCACGATGGACCGTGGTGCTGACGGCCTTTCCCACGGTCTGGGCTCTGAGTTCCGGCTACCTGGAGGCATTTGCCGCCATTCGACTTCGGCGCCGCCACGACACCCGCAGGTTCCTGGACCTGTACGCCTACACCGACCAGGAAGACCTGGTGGGGGCGCTGTTGAGTCAGGGTTTCGCTTTCGGCCCGCTTCAGGACCGGCGCTACCGGCCCCAGCGCCTCTATCTCTGGCTGGGGCCTTCACTGCTGGATCCCGAGTTCAGACCAACTGATGCGGGTACGCTGGACCTGGGTGCGGGGATGAGATGGGTCTGGGATACCCGGGTGAACCAGATATTTCCATTGAAGGGGCATCGTCTGGAGGCGGAACTGGCTGCCGGTTTCGTGCCGGGTGGGGGTGTGGCCTGGCGCCATGGTACCGTGAGCGGCGTGGGGCTGCTCTCCCCGCATCCGCGGCTGGTGCTGGCTGCGCGGGTGGGAGCAGGGCTGGCAGAAGGGCAGGTGGAACACAGGCTGCTGCCACTGGGAGGGAGCGACGCCCTGCGTTGCATGGACGCGGATCTGCTCCTGGGCAGGGAGCGCGTCTTGGCCATGGGCGAGCTGCGCGTGGCTCCCCTGCGCCACGTCTCGGTGCCGCTTCTCCTTGGATGGTTGGACGAGTGGCAAGTCTCCCTGGGGGTCGAGGCTGGTCGGCTCGGTGGAGTCCGGGAGAACGGCGAGTTCGACGGGCAGGAACTCAGGGCCCTGGGCTGGACCGCCGGAAGCTCCGTGGGGGTGGACGTACTGGGAGCCAAACCCACCTTGATGGGAGTGTTGGCGGCGCAGTCGCTGCGCACCTGGCCATCCCTGGCGGAGCCTCCCCCTACAAGGCTGTACCTGCTCTGGTGGCAGGCATTCTAGGAGCCGTCGGGAGCCATCTCGGATGGGAAACGGGCATGGTTCAATTGCAGCCCGCTTCCTCCGCGTCGGAGAACGACACCATGAGGTAGTCGTTCTGGGTGTCGTGCCAGCGCCCGGTCCGCGAATCGAAGACATAGGGGCAGTCTCCCTCCGGGACCTCGTTGGCGGCTGATGCTTCGGTGGCTTCCCCCAGCAGGAGCGCCTTCACATCGCTGGCCAGGCTCTGCACTCCCTGGCTGAAGACCGGCACGAAGACGTAGCAGGCGGCCAGGAGGGCGATGGCGATCACCGAGATCAACAGCAGGTACTCGGTGGTGCTGGCGGCCCGACGCCGGGTTCGGCGCCTTGTGACAGTATCGTTCTCCAGGCATGCGGCATCGTCGACCCATGGGAGGCCAGCCCGCGGGGTGGCTGGTTCCCGGGCGGGTTGCAGCGAATCGTGGCGTACCATGCGCGGACCTCCTTGGGGAGCTGATGGCCCTCCCATGGACTTTTCAAGCAAATGTCGTGCCAGGTATGGGCGCCTGGTCATGGAGTGCAAATCCAGGGCGCCTGGCTTTGGGGAGACTCGTATACCGTGACGGGAAAACGGGGGAAAGGGGCGTGGTCGACGGGGCAGTGGGGGATTGGAAGGTTGCAGGAAGGTGGGCTTGTGGGTGGTGCCAGGATGTGGACATCGTGGAGGAAAAGTCCATGCGGGACCATAAGGTCCCGTTTGGCAGCCTGGGGCGTGGCCAGGCGGCCCCTACTGGCACTGTCACGGAGAGAAACAGCATGATCGTGGGGAAAAGGCGGAGAACTGAATGTCTTTCCGAGAATGCCGTCACAGTCATGAGGCTGCCGGTCATGCAGGGTCTTGATATGATGATCATTGATGGGAGCAGAAATGATTGGAACCAGGGCATTTCTGGTGGGCCTGGCGCTCTCTTGCTGTGCGGCATGTTCTCCGGCCATCATCCGTTACCCGGGCCCGCTGGGTTCCGTTGGCCTTGATTCCAGCGATTACTCTCTGGAGCATCGAGGAGATCCGGGACAAGGCGAAGTCCAGGAACAGAATGCCGTTTCGGCGCTCAGGGCTTCGGCTTCCGGGCTGCTGGGGCAGCGCATGGCCAGGTTTGCCCTGGCCTTCGTGGATGCACGCAGGCTCGTTGTGAATGGCCAGACCTTCCGCTTCGACTGTTCAGGGCTGATCGAGGCAGTCTATGCCAAGGCCGGCATGGAGTTGAAGGGTTCCAGCAAAGAAATGTACGCCATGGCCAGTCAGATGGGAGTGTTGCACCGGACAACCCGGCCCAACCTGGGCGACATCGCCTTTTTCGACAACACCTATGATCGCAACAAGAATGGGCGGCTGGACGACCGCCTCACCCACGTAGCCCTGGTGGTGGGAGTGGCCCCTGACGGCACCGTTGAGCTGGTCCACAAGGGCGGTCAGGGCGTGAAGCGCATACACATGAACTTGAAGCATCGCGACATGCGGCGTTCAGAGGCCGGCCAAGACTGGAACGACTACCTGCGGACCAGGCGCAGCGGCGACCCCAAGCGAACAAAATACCTGGCCGGAGAGTTGTGGGTGGGCTTTGGCTCCCTGTGGCAGGTCCTGGGTTCGTCGGTCTGAATCGTCGCATCGTACAGCAGTCCCGGCTCTGCCCGGGATTCCCGGCCCTCGCTGTTGCTACGGCCGTCGTTGCAGAGGAGCCACACCCGCCGTCCATGGAAACGTCCGGCCACGACCTGGCCGGGCGTGAAAGTGTGCAGCCATCGGCCTGCGCCCGTCATGCCCGTGTCCGGGGACCCCCTGCTCAAGACCTCTGGTCAAAACCTTTGGTCAAAACCTGATGCAACTACTGGCACGCGTGGAACTTCCGCGAGATAGAGATAGTAGATAGTAGAGGGGAGGCTGCACCAATCACGAGCTCTGGGGGGGCACTTGATCAACAATCCGGTTCTGACAGCGGCAGCCCGGCGGGGAGTGCGACTCGGCCTTGGTCGGATGCGCCGTTTCTTGCTGGAGTTGGGCTCGCCACAGGATTGCTGTCCGGTGATCCATGTGGGGGGCACCAACGGCAAGGGCAGCGTTTGCGCCATAGTGGCCAACGTTCTGCATCGGCAGGGCTACCGGGTCGGCCTCTACGGTTCTCCACATCTGCAAAGGATCAACGAGCGCATCTGCGTCAACGGGGCCGAAATCAGCGACAAGGCCCTGGATTCGCTCCTGGACTTTGTGAGCAGCGAGTCACGCAAGCACCTGGCCGACATGGACGACATCGCTCCCGGCGAGGTACCGCTCACCTACTTCGAAACCATGACCGCCGCTGCTTTCCTGCACTTCCAACGCTCCGAGGTGGATGTGGCGGTCATCGAGGTGGGCCTGGGCGGTCGCCTGGATGCCACCAACCTGGTGAACCCCGTGGTCACCGCCATCACGTCCATCGGCCTGGAACATACCGAATACCTGGGCCCCGACATCGCCTCCATCGCCGGCGAGAAGGCGGGCATCCTCAAGCCGGGGCGTCCCACCGTGGTGGGCGCCGTTCCACGAAACGCCGCCCGCGTGATCCGGGCCATTGCCCGTGATCGCGACGTGCCCCTCTACATTTTCGGCGAAGACTTCCAAGCGCTGGGTACTTGCAGGTCATTTACCTGGCGGGGGCCAGCCTCCGTACACAAGAACTTGACCCTGGGCATGCGGGGGGGGCACCAGCTCTACAACGCGGCGGTGTCCATCGCCATCGTGGACCTGTTGCCCGTGAACCTGAGCTGCGAGCCGCCGGCAATTGCGGAGGGCATGAGCAACACCCATGTGCCCGGTCGCCTGGAATGGGTGGCACCGGATCTCCTGCTGGACTGTGCCCACAACCCCGAAGCAGCACAGACCCTGGCTGCATATTTGAGGGCACGGCCTCGCCCATCCAGGCGCACCCTTATCATGGGGGCCTCCAGCTCCAAGGACATTCGGGGGATGGGCGTTGTCCTGGCACCCCAGGTAGACCGCGTGTTTACAACCGCCTGTGCGCACCCCCGCGCCATGCCGCCGGGCGAGGTGGCCGCTGCGCTCGAAGGCCTGTCCGTGCCCGTTATGCCCGCCGGCCACATCGAAGAAGCCCTGCCGATGGCTCGGGCCCTGGGGGGTGAGGTCATAGTGGCTGGCTCCATATTTTTGTCCGGAGCGGTCCGGGATCTGCTCGGTTTGCGGTGATCGCGTCTTCCCTGGTGCTGGCCTCGTTCATGGGCACCTTCCCCGCCGCCGCGGCGGGTGGCGCCCAGCAGCCCATGTCATCGGAATGTTGCGATTCCCAGCAGCAGCCGGCCCCTCTGCCGGGGGGCAGCCAGGGTACCATCGTGCTGGAGGCCGGTAAGATAACGTTCAGTGGAGAGCTGGTGGATGGAACCGGGCCGGTCTTCGCCGCCTTCCAGGGTTCATGGCTGGAGGCGGAATCCTTCACCTGGAACCTCCGGGAGGGCCGCTTGCTGCTGGGGCCGGGTACCTGGCACATGCCCACGGGGAACCTGTCTTTTTCGGGGGCAAACCTGCTGCCTGGTCGCTCCGCCGGGGCGCTGGAGGATCCCGGCTACCTGGGCGAGTCCGGCAGTCCATCCGTAAGCGCCCAACGGCTCTACCTGCAGTCGGGGGGGGAGTGGAAGCTCCATGGCCTGGAGGCCACCGCTTGCTCCTGCCCCGGAGAATGCCAGCCATGGAGTATCGCCGCCCGGCGCGCCTGGGTTCGCCCCGGTCAGGGCCTTCGCTTCACCGGCGGGCTGCTGCGGGTGGCTGGACTGCCCGTCCTCCCCTTGCCCGTGGGCTACATGGCCCTGGCCAGCAGGAAGAGCGGACTGCTCCTGCCGCTGCTGGAATGGACCCCCGACGGCTACCAGTTCGGTGTCCCATTCTACCTGGTCATGGGGCCTTCCGCCGACGCCACCCTGACGCCCACCTACCGGGGCACACGAGGGCCAAGGCTGCTGTCAGAGTTTCGCTATGCCCTGGCAGAAGGAGAGGGGGGCGAGCTGGATGCAGAGGGCGGCTACGACATGTCACAGGAGCGATGGAGGGGCGCCATGTCGTGGCAGCACGGCTGGGCTCCGGGCCGGTTGCGAAGCGCCGCCGACCTGGTGCTTGTTTCGGATGCCGACTATCCCGACGATATCTGGGACGACTACCTGGCCAGGCAGCTACCCTTTCACGAGGCTCGCCTGCTCCTGGGAAGCGGTCCCTTTCGCCTGGAGCACGACAGCTTCCAGGACAACTACGACGCGCCACAGAGCCTGCTGCTGGCAACCTTCAGCCGGCCCGCTCGTGGCGTGGGTCGCCTGGCCTTTCGGGACCAACTGGACATGGGACTGGCAGGTGTGGGAAAGAGCAGCACGGCCTTGGACGAGAGCTGGGTCTTCGGCAGGGCGGGAGTGGGGAGCAGTGCAATCCTTCCCCTGGGACCGGCACGGTTGGAGGCTGATCTGGGCGCCTCCGGCCTCCTGCTCCGTGGGTTGGGTTTGCAGGACCCGCAGCTTGCTGCCAGGGCTTCCGCGGATTCTTCCTTGAGGATCACCATCCCCATGTGGGCTGACCACGGGGCGTGGAGGCATCTGCTCCAGCCATCACTGGCTGCCGGGGGATCACTCTGGGGCAACATGGGTCAGCTTCCCGATCTCGCCCCGGAGCTGCCGGAGGTCCCGACCTGGTGGCTGGGACCCAGGCTCGAGAGCAGGTGGTTGGAACAGGCGGCCATTCCTCTCCACGGCTGGGCCGAAGTCCTGCTCTCCCCTGATGGCCTCCTGCCGTCGATCTCCGCCTGGTACCAGAAGAACGCCTGGAGCGCCAGCCTGCTGGGCGAGGCCCGCTGGGATCTTTCGGGGGCCTACCAGGTTCCCATGGCTGCCGTGGAGCTTCGGCATGACGACGCCGTACTGGATGCCTGGCTGCGTCTCATTCACGCACAACAGGCCATCTCCCAGGATCAGTTCACTGCGGGGCTCGCCTGGACCCTGCCCCTGCTCGCGGACCGGTGGACCCCGTCGTGGCGTGTGAGGATGGATGCCCGGGACGGCACTCTGTTGGAACATGCTCTCGGGCTGAGCTTCGAATCTCGCTGCCATTGTCTCCTGGTCGGGATAGACGCCACCTGGGCCGAGGATCGTGAAACACCCGGTATTTCGTTCAGGCTCGACGCCGGTTCCTTCAATCGCTGATTGCGCTCGATGATTCTGGACTGGCGGCTCTGGCGCCATGTAAACCACCGGACGGTGCTGGAGCCAGGCGAAACGCCTGCTCATTTTCCAAGTGGACCAGGGAGGATGTCATTTCAAGCGACAGGGAAGCAAAGCCGGTCCAAACCGCGCCGCAGCCGGTGGCGGGGCTGTTGTTCTGTGTTCTACTGGGGGCCTTCGTGCGTTTCGGGTTGTTCTGGGGGCTGGACCTCAGGGGCGCCTTCGGACCCGACGCCCCGGGTGCTGCGGCGGCCGCAGTGCTGGGACCTCTCTCCCACCCCTATCCACTCCATCCCCTGGCCATCGCGCTGATTCGGCCCTTGACGGGCGGCGATCCCGTGCAGGCAGCCAAGGTGCTTTCGCTGTTGTCCGGTCTTGCCATGGTAGTGGCGGTGTGGAGCATGGGCAGAAGCCTGGCCGGTGAGCAGGCCGGTCGAGCGGCGGGAGCGGTAGCTGCGACGGCCCCTTTGCTGGTCTACCCCGCCTTGCTGGGGGGTGGAGACGCCCTGGCCCTGGCCATCGCATGTTCCGGAGCGGCGCTGGCCTGGCGCGGCGCCCTGCACAGGAAGCTCTTGGAGCCATTTTCCACGGCATCCAACAGAGAACTCTTTATCATACCCATTCGGCGCTATGGAATACAGATTCTTTCTGGCTGCGTGATTCTTGGCTTGTCGGCGGCGGCCAAGCCAGTTGCCATTCCCATGGTCTTTCTGCTTCTGCTGGTCCCTTTCATCGGAGGGCGGCGTACCCTGCCCTGGTTGGCGGCGGGCCTGGTGCTGGGTGGCGCCCTGTCGAGTCCGTACCTGGGGCCGCTGGTTCATCCAGTCGCTTCCAGGGGCCTTCTGGGGAGCTGGTGGTATCCGTCACCGCCACAAGACTTGCTGGAATGGGCCATGTTGCCATGGAAGGGCGCCAGTGCGCTGATGGACATCCAGGCGGGTGAGCCCTGGGCCATGGGGATTCCCATCGCCCTCCTGGCCTTCTTCGGAGCCATAATGCCGGGATCCGGGCGTCGGGAGCGGCTCATGCTCTTCCTGCTGGGATTCCTGGCCATGCTGTCGGTGGGCGCTATGTTGGGTGAACGTCTCCGGCCCCGGTATCTTTGCTCCGCGCTGCTGGGCTGGGCGATTCTGGCTGGAATCGCCTCCGTGCCTCCCAGGGTCATGGTGGGCGCCGCCGCGGGGCATGTCATACGTCGTCGTCCCTTCCTGGAGGCCCTCCCCCTGTCACTGCTCATGAGCATGTTGGTGGTGTCCACCTTCAGGTACTGGGAAGCCATGGCACAGCTCCGCACCCAGGAAGAAGGCACCGCGCAGGCCAGGAGTTTCCTCGAAGGTTGGAACGACGATTTCCGTCCTGTCCAGGACTATACCGACAACAGCATCTGCGGCGCCCTGGAGTTGGAGCGCTGGGCCGCGGAGCTTGAAGAACAGCTTCCTCGCGACGCGGTCCTGGCGGCGGTCCCCTTGCGGGACGCTCGAATCTGGCACCTTCGCGGTCCTTTGCAGGCCGCCAGGCCCGACGTCAACGTCGTGGAACTAAGCAGGGACTGTTGTCCCGGTGATCCCGCCACTTGTGCCCAGTTGCTCCCACAGGCCCTGTCCGGCAGCGGCGGCCTTGTGATATCTCCGTTGTTGCCCCAGGGCAGGTGCGAGACCGGCGCCGTGGACCATCAGTATCTCCCGCTGGTGGACGCCCTTGAACCCATGCTGCGAGACCGGAAGACATGGTATGGAGCCATGACCGTCCACCAGGCGGGAACACCTGGCTTGCCCCTGTGCCAGGCCCTGGGCGGACAGGTACCGCAGGCACCGGCCCGCCTGGACTAAGAGTACATGTTCGCCCTGATACGCCCCCCCCCGTAGGGCCGGCCTACCCCGTGGCGCCGGCCTACCGTGGCGCCGGCTTCCAGCGGGCGTTTCCAGTGCCTTCGAGATTCCTGCATGGCTGAAGAGCGACCCTGGGAGCGAGGCCGTAGCGCCCTCGCTGATTTTCGGAGAGAATGCCTTTTCCAGCGACCTTGCGAGCACAGCAAGCATTCGCTCCCGGGCGCAGCGCTTCGCCTTCTGCGCAGGAGTGTCGCAGGTGGAGCTGGATTCGCCGGCGGCGAGGAAACCCCGTTGACCGGACGTGTAGTTCGCCTTGAA
>JAJRWT010000111.1 GCA_024276675.1 Myxococcota bacterium
CCCAGCCGTAGTCCAGCACCGCCGACAGGAGCAAGAGGACCACCGGCAGGGTGATGGCGAACTCCACGGCGGCGGCGCCCCTGTTCTCGCGAGAGCTGTCCCTCATGGTTGGAACTCCAGGAGAACCTGCGGAGACGCGCTGAGGGGCAGCCCCTCCAGGCTGGGAAGCAGGCCAAGGATGGGGGAATAGGATACCTGGATGCTGCAATCCAACACCTGCATACCGGAGCTGCTGCTGGAATCCACCTGCACGTCGCAGTCACCGCACCTGAAGCGAAGGTCGTCGAGGAAGCTGTCGATCCTGGTTCTCGCCGTTTCTTCGGGACCGGGACTGGCGGCTGGGTTGACGGCGGCGCCCGCCTGGCAGCCCTCCTGGACGGCTCCCGACATGAGCGCTCGTTGGTAGAACATCCAGGCCATCTCGAAGGTGGCCCCCATGATGGCCACGGCCAGGGGCAGGAGCAGCGCAAATTCCACGATGGTGGAGCCGGAGCGCGACGCTGGCGGGGACTTGTTCACGGATCACTCCAGCAGTGCCACGGGGACGCGGGACGCCAGGTGCTGCATGGCGCCCGAGAACTCTGAAGACGATGAGAGTTGGTAGTAGTCCTGGGGAACCTCCACCAGTGTCTGCATGAAGGATGCTCCGGTTCCCCCCAGGGTGCCCAGATCCATCAGCACGTAGAGATGAACGTCGGCCGCTGCCGCGGAGGCCGCTGCCGCGGAGGCCAGGTTTCGGAGTGCCGCCGTTGAGAGGTGCCCGCCGGGATCGTTGGGGCCGCTGTCGGTGATGAGAACTATTGCCCTGCTGGATTCGGGATCGCCGTGGCTCAGAAGCTCGTCCAGGGCCAGGTCCATGCCATCGCCGTGGTTCGTCCCGCTGCCGGAAGGGGCTTCATCGCCCCAGGGGGCGTCGCAGCGGGGCATGTTTGGAGCCAGGTGCGGAGTGGAGCCGTAGGGGCGATTGCACCAGGTGAGGCTGTTCCAACTGGTCTTCAGGGATAGATATTCGGCGGTGCTGGCGATGGTGGTGAGCGGGGTCCAGGGGGCACGGGCCCCGGAAGCGTCGGCAGCGCTTCCCACCACGGTCACCAGGCCCATGGAATCCAGGGAGCAGTTACAGGCAGCGTCCAGGAAGTCCAGGATGGAATCCCGGGCATCGTCCATGGCGGCTTCCATGCCCTGAGCCACGTCCAGCACCAGCATCACCTGGTGGTGGCGCAGTGCGGCTATGGACTCCAGCTCCAGGTCCACCGTGTCTCTTCCCAGCAATGGGCCCAGGAAGAGGCTCAAGGGCTGTCCACCGGAGGAACCGCGGTGGAACAGCACGCGGGCGGCGTTGAGACCCGGTCCCGATTCGCTGAAGCTCTGGGAGGAGTAGTCCCAGGTGCCAAGGGCCAGGTCCATGTCTTCGTCGAAGTCCACCTGGTGCCCCGCGACCACGTATTCCTGTGCCGCGGCGCCAGCGGCGTTCCTGATCTGCGCCTCGGAAGCGCCTTCGCGGAGGCGGATGGAGGCCATCCGGGCCGCCGCCTGGGCCGCGGCCCGCGCCTCGTTTCGTACCAGGAACATGTAGGAGACATCGATGGCCAGCGCCGCAAAGCCCAGCATGGGAACCATGGCCAGCCCCACGATGACCGCGTAGCTGCCGCGGCGGTCCAGGCGTGGCGGGACCGGCGCACCGCGGCAGGCCCGAGCTTTCCCGACGGCTCCTGGAGGCTGCATATGGGGTTGCTCCCCTGGTGGAAAAGGCATCCGGATGGAATGATAGTCAATCCCCCTGCTGGGCGGAAGGGTTTTCTGCGTTGGCCATCGGGCGGAGCAGCGTTCCTGCCCTGGACGCCTTGGGGGGGGCAGGCCCCGCAGCCACGGAGAGAGCGAGGCATCCGGGTTCCTGGGCCGGAGGTCATTACGTGCTGCCGCTTGTTCGTCGGCAAGGTATCATTGCACCGTATACACTCCCCGTGCCGTTGCTTTCCACTGCCTACCATCCTCCCAGGAGTCCCTGGTCATGGCCGCGTCACTCCAAGCCTCCTGCCCATCGTCTTCAACCAGTCCCTGGGGCGTTCCGCTCACCCTGCTCCTGTTTCTTCCCGCCGCCGCTCACGCGGTTACGCCCGCCGCTGCCCGTTACATGGACGACCCCGCCGAGATGTTCTGGTTCTTGCAGGTGTCGGATACCCATGTGGGCGAGGACTGGTACTACGGCTCCCAGGACACGGACTACCTGACCTGGGTCCTGTCCGCCTCCGACAACGTGATCTTTCCCGAGTTCATCGTGTGTACCGGCGACCTGGTGGACGCCACCAACGGCTACCTGCTTCCCACGGGGCAGTACCAGGACGAGTGGGACGAGTACAACGAGGTGCTGGAACACCGGTCCGTGACATTCTTCCACGACATCCCGGGCAACCACGACACCTACTTCGACGACGGCGCCACGTACTACCTGGGCAACTCGCTGATAGGAACGGCCTATGGCCAGATGCACGAGGTCTGGTCCCACGCCTTCGATTTCGGCGAGTACGTGTTCGTGGGCTTCAACACCGCCGACACCTCCGGCGCCTGGGCGGGTTTCGACGCTCCGGGCATCGAGGCAGATGAGCTGGATTTTCTGGACGAGGCCCTGGATTCATACAAGGACGCCAATCTCGCCTTCGTCTTCTCGCACCATCCCCTGGACTACTTCGAGTACGGGAGCGAGGACCTGGAGGAGACCCTCTTCGATCAAAGGGTGTCGGTGTGGGCCAACGGTCATGTCCATGCCTTGTCCCAGGAATTCGACGACAATACCCTGAACTTCACCCTGGCCTCCACGGGCAAGAGTTCGGGCGACAACCTCGGGGTCTTCGCGGTGGATCACGACGGTGTGGCTGTCAGGGCAGTGGACATAGGTGCCTGGCCCATCGTGCTCATCACGGCCCCGCTGGATGTATCCCTGGGCGGTTCCAACCCCTACGCCTACACCGTCTCCGCGAATCACGACGCCAACCCCGTGCGGGCGCTGGTCTTCGATGAGAATCCACCCACCAGCGTGTGGTTCTCGGTGGACGGCGGCGGGGCCGTGGCCATGGAAGAGCTGGAGCCCTCGGTGTGGCAGGGCTGGTGGGACTGTGGCGGCCTGGAAGAGGGCAGGCACGAACTCAGCGTCCAGGCCGAATCCGCCTCGGGCACCGACTCCCACACCATCGAGGTCCTGCTGGGAATCACCGAGTGCGATGACGGGGTCGACAACGACGGCAACGGCTACGTGGACTGGGACGAGGATGGCGGTTGCTACGGCCCCTCCGACGACGACGAATCCGGCTGGACCCCTTCCCGCGACACGGGCGGAGCCGACACCGGCATCCCCGACAGCGGTCAGCACGATGCACCAGCCGACACCGCCGCTCCGGACCAGCCTGGCGGCGATTCCCCGGAAGAGTCGTCGGATGGCGGGTTGAAGACCATCTTCGCCAACAATGAAGGCGGCTGCTCCTGCGGCACCGGGCCGGCGAAGGCCAAGGGGAACGTTGGGCTGTTTCTTTTCCTGCTGGGTCTGGCGGGACTGCGCGCTCGCAGGAACCGACCCGTCAGGAACCAGGCGTTCTCTCCCGGCGTGAACACGTACCGGGCATGGCGCTGTCCATCCAGGCCATGCGCTGGACCGTCCAGTCCCTCATGTACTCGATCTCTTCTTCCCAGGTGTCGCCGATGAAGTAGTTGGGCCAGACATAGGTGCCGATGGTTCCCCAGGTTTCCTGATCGCGCACCTGGGCAACGGCCAGTTGTTCCTGGGCCTGGTCCAGGATGTCGAGGATGGCGTCGTCTGCCAGCACTCCCTGGCGGAGATCCTCCCAGCGGCAGCGCAGCCGGTCCTGGAAGGCCGGATCGGTCATGAGCTGCTCCCACCAGAAGGGGATCTCGTTGTAGTCGCCGCAGGATTCGCGGTCGTCGTAGATGAAGCCATCGGTGAGCCAGCCATCGCAGTAGTCGGCGTTGCCAAAGGAGAGGTTGAAGTCCCACAGCGGCCCCATGTGGACCAGGCCGTCGGCCGAATCGGGTTCCTTGTAGAAGAAGGTGCTTCGCCGGTAGGCGTCCACGTTGCGGGCCAGCTCCTGTACTATGAAATAGTCGATCCAGGAGTCTACATGGATCCACGCGGCATAGCCCAGGAGGGGATCGGCCATGTCGGCGGACATCATGGCGGCCTCCATGCCATCCGTGAGATCCGCCAGGTAGTCGGCCTGCTCCTGGGTGATGGCGCTCTCGGAGGGGTAGTAGTAGCCCAGCCCGGTACCCAGGCTGGTCACCCAGTCCGAACTTTCGCCCGCCTCACGCATGGCGATGTAGCCGCCCGTGATGTCGCCTTCCGCCGCGCTGCTGGCCACTGGGGGGATGTCCACCCGGTCGGGATCGATGCGGATCTTCTCGATGACCAGGTAGACGCCCTGGTACTCGTCGTTGACGAAGACTTCGGCATAGACCGTGCGAGGGTTCCAGCTCCCCAGGCGGCGCCCCAGCTCGTAGGCCAGCATGTTGCGCATGAAGGTCTTGTCGCTGTAGGGTGCGTAGAGCACCCAGTCGGATTCGTCGGGCATGCAGAGCAGGGAGGCATCCAGGTCTTCGCCGTTTTCGTCCTGGATCTCCATGTTGAACGAGTCCTTGGGCCAGCCCACGGAGGATCTCCCGCGTTCTTCGATGCCGATGTCGGCGGTGAAGTCGCGGGGAGCGCCGTCCAGGTCTTCCAGGCTGCCGTCGTGTTGCGTGATGACTTCGACCCTGCCGGGGATCTTTTCGTTGTTTGGGATGGATATGCCGTCCGTGTCGATGAGCAGCACCGGCAGCACCTCCGTGCCCAGTTGGCACTCGTAGAGGCCGTCGGGAACGCGCTCGGTCAGCGCGGGCTCGCCCGTGTCCACGGTAGGTGCGCTGTCAGGGTGGGCGGGACCCGTTTCGCCGGTGCTGCTGCCGCTGTCCAGGCTTTGGACCAGGGGATGGACCTGCCCGCGTTGGCACGCGGCCAGGAGAAACGTGGTCAGTGCGGCCAGTGATGCCCCCGTCATGGCTTTCCCGGCGAAGCCCAGGTCTGGACCTGCTGTTGGCCGGCGCTCAGGATCGGCCTTGTGGTACGGTTTCTGCAAATCTGGTTCACCCTGCCCCGGCGCGCCGTTGGTTCTGCTGTCCGTGCGCCACGCGTAATCATAGCACCTGGTTCGTGGACGGAAAAGCCTCCCCGGGCTGGTCGGCAGGGGGTACTTGGGTGCTGAGGGCGAGGTATCCGCGGGAGAGCCAGCGTGAGGCTGCCCCGGCGGCGCCCCGGCGCGAGACCGGGCCGGAGCGGTGGGCGCGGTGGGCGGCGATGGTCGAGGGCGGGATGACCAGGGCCGAGGTGGCGCGGCGGGAGGGGGTGTCGCGGGCGGCGGTGACGATGGGGCTGCGGAGGCTCCAGGACTTCGCTCCGTGATCGCCTGGCGCCTTCTCCATACCTGCTGCCCCGCCCGCGAGCATGGCGATCCCGGTTGTCGCCGCGCCCACGAAACTCACGAGTCCGTGATCCTGCAGCTTGGCCGGGTAGTGGTGCCCTTCATTGCGATGATAGAATCGAGTGTCTTTGAATTCGGGTCAGGCGCAGGGAGGGAGAGGCGGGAAGCTTGTCCGCCGATTCACTCGCTCTCCAGGGGCTGGGGCCCACAAGTTACGGCTTGCGCCGTCGATCTCCCGCTCTTGGGAAACCCCACGCTACAAGTCTCCGGCAGCGTCGCTGTGCTGCCCCAGCCGGAACCGGACTCCCCATCCCGCCCGTTAAGGAGCGGCATCGGGAGAGCCCATGCCCAGAAAGAAGCGCCGGTCGTTCACCGCCGAGCAGAAGGCCGCCACCTGGACCCCGGAAGAACAGGACGTCCTGGTGGCCCACGCTGGCGGCGCCGCCGGGCGCGACACCCTCCACATCCTCTGCGTGCATGCGCGTCGCGACCCAGAGCCCGTGATCGCACTCCTCTCGGGAGAACGAGAGCCGGAGGGACATGCGATGTCGAGACCGGCCCTTCGATCTGGCTTCCGGCCAGATACCCAGGAGGCCCTTGGGCTGGCCGCCCAGGTCCACGAGGTTCTCCGCGACGCGCTGCTGGCCTGCTGGAGCTGGTACTGCGATGAGACCGAGGGATTCCGCTTGGCCTACCCGTGGCACGCCCTGGAGCCGCTGGTTCGAGGGGGAGACGATGAAGCAGAGCGGATCTACGCCGAGTGGCTTCCGCACTCCGGCTTCTTCATGCGGAACGTCACCCGTCCGCTCCCCCTGGACCTGTTGAGCCGGCCCATCATCCGCGCAGCGGTCGCCGAAGCCGCCAAGGAGGTCTTGCGCTGGGCCACGGTCCCCGCGAAGGACGGTACGCGCGGTGCCCCGTCGTCGGTGGCCATCAAGCTCCTGGACTGGGCGCCGGCCTGGTACGACTGTCCCGTGTTCGAAGGCGTGCTGGCCTGGCTCCGAGAGGGCGGCGGACGAGAGGCAGGAGCGGCCATCCAGGCGTTGTCGCGCCCGGGTGTCGCTCTGCCCGGTGTCCTCGCGGATGGCTCGTTGCTGGAAGCCTGCCTCCGGCGGCTCCTCGCGTCGGACGAGTGGATCGACCGGGTCTCTGCGACTGGCGCTCTCCCCTCGCTCGTGGGGTCGCCATTGGCTGGAACCATCGTGCCCTTCCTCCGCCAGATCGCCGAGGAAACGACAGGCGAGCCCCGAATGCTGGCGGTCGCCGCGCTGCTTCCCTACCTCTCACCAGAGGAGGCCAGCCCCCTCGTCGCGACGGTCGCCGAGGAGTACCCCGGAAACCTCCCACCTCCCGGACAGGCGCCGACCGCCATCGACACCCTCGTGAGCGCGCACCCAGACCTCTTTGCTGCCCGGCTCGATGATCTCGTGGAGTCCTACCCGGCGACCGCGATCCAGGTACTGCCGGCGATGCTCCCCCACCTCCCCGAGCCGCACGGCGTCAACGCCGTGCGCCGCCTGGCAGCCTCCCCGGTTGCCGCGAGTGCCCTGCCGTGGAGGAGGCACTTCCTGGGCTTCTTCAGGACTGCTCGGCTGACCGACCTCATGGATCGCCACTGCTTTGATGCGGGGATCGAGCCCATGGACCTGCCCGACCTTCCGGAACCACCTGGAAGTACAACGCCTTCACGGTAGTCCACCGATCACGAGCCCTCAGGCTGAGGTCTGGGACACTGTTCGTACATGTGGACTCACCAAGAAAGATCTTCACGCTACTTGACGGTCTGCGAACAAGACACTACATGTGCTCCGTGCGAGTACACCTCATGGCAAGTCACCCCACCATCGCCGCCTCCAACCCTGCCTGGCGCCTCATCCCGGCGGCAGAGGCGGTGGTGCTCACCCGCTGGGACGCCGACTTCCACGTGGGCATCCAGAGAACGGGGGACTCCTGGCTTCCTCTGTCTGCCCTCGATATCGAGATCCACGAGGGCCTGCGCCCGGGCCGAAACAGC
>JAJRWT010000112.1 GCA_024276675.1 Myxococcota bacterium
GACCCAGGGCTGGGCAAGCTATGTCCGGGTCAAGGATGCTACCATCTCCTCCGATGCCATCCTGGAAATCCGGGATGGTATCTTGATGGACCGGGAGAGTGGCTCGGCGGCTGATGACTTTCTCTACAGCATGCAGGTGGTGGCGGCTGGCGCAGTCATCGACCTGAACATAGAGGTGGAGGGTCCAGTTTCATGTAAAAGATGGAAAAGGGCCGGGCGACTCTCGCCGCCCGATGCGGCACTTGCGGAGAAAGAGATCCCCCGCCTGGCTTCCCGCCTGTTGCGCGACGGTCTAACCGTGGGTGCGGCATCGGCTCGTGGACTGGGGCGCCTGGCGGTCATAGACAACTCGATTACCCTTGTCTGCCTGGATCTCGGCAGCATGGATCATCTTCGCGCTTGGTGGAGCTACCGTGCGGGCCGGGAAGTGAAGTGGCCAAAAGGCGCCAGACGTGAGCCCGTGAATGACCAGCGTGTGGGCCTGGATCGCTGGCGTTTTCAGGTCGATTGGCGGCCTGCCGGCCCCATTATGGTGAAGCAGGGCGCACAAGGTGTGGACTACGACCAGCTTCCGCTGATGAACGACGTAGGGGGGAAATGGAGGGCAGTGCTGCCTGGCTCGTCCACGCACGGAACTCTGCGGTTCCAGGCCGAGCGTATAGTACGCAGCTTGTCGGTTTTGGGCTCTCATCTGCCCCAGGATCCCAAGGAGCAGGTGAAGGTAGGCATCGTAGAAGACCTGTTTGGCCGCGTAGCCACCAAGAAAGGGAAGCTGCGGGCGCGAGGAGCGCTTACCGTGCATGATTGCCTACACCGCAGCCAACACAAGAAAGCAGCTTGGCACTTTCACAAAGACGACCAGGAAGGTTTTGAAGGTTTTCATCCTCGGGCATGCATTGCCATCGACCGCTGGACCGGTGGAGCCATGGACACCGCACTGTTCACTGTGCTGGAGCCCCCCTGGGAAAACAAGGAGACCGGTTGGGAACCCCTTGTCTTTGATCTTGACTTGAACAGTCTGAGACGCCAGGAAGGGGATGAGAGCGCCGCCCTTGTCATGGGGCTCTGGTGGTTGATCGTGCGTGATCTCATCCGGGCCGAGATCCCATTGGGCTTCGGCACCAATCGTGGAATGGGCCAGGTGAAGGTGCTCGCTCTGCGGGCATGGCATGACGGACGCGAGTTGGAACCGCTGAAAGCGCCGTTCCACAGCCTACCCGAAGACTGGCGCCAACATGTTGACTCATGGCAGAAGGCATGGAGGAAGAAATGGTCGAAATAGACAGGGGTGGAGCAAAACTGCAACGCGCCAGGAACGACGCCATCAGCCTTGATCAGCTCGTGGAGCTGCTCCCCCCCGATGGTGTGATTGGCATGATCTTCAGCGCCCAACAGGCCTCTTGGGTTTCCGTCACGGGTGGTGTGATGAGCCCCGAACCAGACCCCAGCGTATATGAAGCACGCTTCTTCGGAGCTGGCCAAGAATGGCGGTGGTTGCGCAGCGGCTCGGCGCTCGTTGGTCAGGCTGCGTGGATAGCCGAAGGCGAAGACGGCCATTCCTCGCTCAAGGGTTGGCGCATGGTGGACACACCCAGCACCGTTTTCAAGGTTCAGCGGCAGCTCTTGCTGCGTGGAAAGGCCGGCGCGACCGCGTTGAAACAACCATTATTGAAACAACCTGCGTTGGAAACACAGAGTCCCGAATCCAGCCGCTGGGCGTGCATCTACGACCCGGCGACCGGGCCGTACGATCTTCCCATCGTCCTGGAAGATGGCCGGTCAGCGGCCCTGTCGTTGGTGGAGTACCTGGCCGAGCTCGACGAATTCGGAAACGTGGGCTTCCTCGACGAAAGGTTGGTGGAGCTTCAGCTTTCATCGGTGGAGGACTGATGTCCAAGAGTAAAAAACACGATCCGCAAGCTTTTTCCCTGTCGCCCAGGAAGCTCCTTGCGCAAGAGCGAGCCCCTCGCAGCTTCCACAATCCCTACAACTTCGTTCCGCTGCTGCGTCGGCCGAACAGGGCCCAGGTCATGGATATGCTGCGGGAACAGGAAGAACAGCACGGGATCGCTTCCAATGCCCTCCGGAATTCGATGGACCTCTGCGACGGACCACCGCCGGGGCACCATGTGTGGAGGCAGGACCTCTACCACGGTTGGATGGATGTCGTCATGACTTTGGAAACCCCCCTGCTGCTGCCCGACGCCGAGCGAGCAAAGCCCATTGGGCAAGAAGAAAAACACTTGCTGCTACCCGTAACAAAACGCGACGGCAAACCGTGGTTTCCGCCAACGTCTCTGAAGGGCGCCTTGCGCTCGGCCTACGAGTGTATCACTGCCTCCCGTTTACCCCGTTTCGACAAGCACGATGGGCGCCTGGGATACCGGATGGCGGTACAGCGCGGTCTGGAGTTGATTCCCGCACGCATCTCCCGGGGAAGCCCAGGAGCAGGTGGTGGCGATACCCTGCGTATCGAGCTGCTCACCGGAACGGCCAGAATTGGGCCCACGGGCCGCGCACAAGGCTCTCTCTACGCGGCCTGGCTTCCCCGCTATCCCCGGAGCAAGGCGGTCAATGGGCCCAGCGGAAAGCCTCCCGAACACGGTGAGCAACTCTGGGCCCGCATGGAGCTGATGAAACACCGTCGGGGCTTCAAGCTGTGGCGCGTGCGAGAGCTGGCGTTGAACAAACGTGATCTCAGTTTGCCCCTGAAACCACGGGACCAGGGCAGCCTACGTTCCATGAACAAGTTTCTGGATGCCCGTGGTTGGGTCTTCGTAAGCAATCAGAATATCAAGCAAAAGCACGACGAGCGGTTTTTCTTCGCGGATCCTTCTCCGAAGGTCATTCCCGTGCCAGAGAGTGCCGTGCCGCGTCTACGAAAGCTCTGGAAAGACGTTGTAATGGACTACCGCGCCTGCCATGGCAGGGAAGAGATTTGGGAGCGCGGCTCCAAGGCTGCCCCCCGAAATCCTTGGGAGTACATTGGCCCCAAGCCGGGAAAGACCGCGTGGTCTCGCCATGTATACGAAAAGGGAGTCGAGTCCCTGGCTGGAGCATCCCATGGCACCCTCTGCTACCTACGACGGGACGCCTCCGGCCACATCGAAGGCATCTTCCCCGTGAACATCTCGCGCGAACTCTTCCCCGTGGCTCCGGCGGAACTGCTCCCTTCATGGGCCGCCCCTGCCGGGAACTGGGGGGAGTTTTCACCGGCGGACCGCGTCTTCGGCTGGGTGTCGCAGAATCGTCCATCGGGTCGCGATCCCCACACCAAGCCCTACCGAGGCCATGTTCGTATCGGGCAGGTGAGCTGTGAGCAGAGCTTCGAAGAAGCTGTAGAGTCCTTTCCTGGCGATGGTCTTCCTCTTTCCATCCTGGCCTCACCGAAGCCGCGCCAGGGGCGGTTCTACCTCGGGCGAGCCGACGGCAGTGCTCAGGACGACGGTATCTCCAAGAGAGAAGCCGGCTTCCGCGGCAAGAAGCGCCTTCGGGGGATCAAGGTTTACCCCCATCACCTGGGCCTACCACGAGGGCATTGGGACAACCCAGTACGGGAACGAGGTTCCCGTCCACTCAAGAACTCGAAGGGACATAGCTGGTACCAGGAATATCGACGTCTCCGTGATCGCAGGACCGGTGCTGAACGCGACAGCCAGAATCGCAGTATCGAGGGTTGGGTCAAGCCTGGGACTACATTCACTTTCCGAATCTGGATCGACAACCTGAGCCGGGTGGAGCTTGGCGCACTGGTGTATCTGCTGCAAGCACCCACGGGTAGTTATCTGCGGCTGGGAGGGGGCAAGCCCTTCGGGTTCGGCTCGGCCCACCTACAGGTACGCGAGGCCTCCCTTCTGAGGGGCAGTGAGAAGGTGCAGAGCTACGCAGATCTTTCGCTGGAATGTCAGGGAACGCAAGTTGAACAACCCGAACTCGGCGCCATGCTCGATGACTTGGCAAAGGACTTCCTTGAAGCCACCGCTGCCCTGCTGGGCGAGAGCCCCCCGCACCTGCTGGCATACGAGCAGGCTGCCCGTGGTTTCCCGGACCAGATGCCGCTGCACTACCCCAGGTCTTCCTCCCACCCGACCCCGGAAGGCGAGGCATTCAAGTGGTTCGTCGCCAATGATCGTATGGCCAAAAACAACCGGACAGGTCGCTCGGAACCCCTTCACGGCTACACACTTGACGACCTGGCGGGGGATCGCGGCCTGCCCATCATCGCTCCGCCAGTGAACCCCAAAAGTCGGGGCGGGCCTTCTACAGGCGGCCGGAGACGTGGAAGGGGGCGCCGAGGTGGCGGGCGCTGGTAGTTCCCGTCCGGAAAAGGCGGACCGAGCCTTTTCTGAACGGGAACCCGTTGGTTGGTAGTCTGTGGCCGGACTACCCGCCGAGCGGGTTATCTGACTCTTGGCATCCCAAACCGGGGTATCTCATGGACCAAAGCACCAGGGACCTTTACAAAACCTTCGATCCATCCCTTCCGGCAGGGTCGGGCCCAGGCTCTCCGGAATACGTGGACCTTGACAGCGTTACCGGTCACCGAAAAGTCATAAGAAGATTACATCGGAACGTGGAGCTGGCATCGGGGCCTAGTTGCCAGGTGGTTTGCGGACTGCGGGGAACGGGTAAGTCATCTCTACTCATGCGACTTCGTGAACAATGCAGCAACGATTCCATCCGTGTCGAGCGCATCGATTTCGAACCCTTCATCACAGACACCTCGCCTCTTTCTGCCCAGGAAGTCCTGGCTGCCGTGGTGGTCGGTATGGCCGAGCTGCTTCGGGAATCTGGCTCCGAGAGAGCCGCGCTCGCGGATTCCGTCAAGGACTTTTTGTCTGTTCTGGATATCAAAGACGTCGAAGCCAAGCTGGGCGTCCCGGGCTTCTCCTTGAAAACCAGCTTCAGCTTGAACGGAAACCTGCGTGACAGGCTGCTTCGGCTGGGAGAAGACCGCCTGGACACCCTAACGGAAGCCGCTCATGCGCAAGTGGCAACCGCCAAGGACCTTCTACTGCAGGATTCCGGGCATCGGGAGCTACTGCTGATACTGGACGGATTGGAAAAGGCAATACCGGCAGAGATTCTGCTCCACCAAGAGCTTGTCGCCAGGAAGCTCGACAATGCCGAGAATCGAGACGCTCGGCCTACCGAGTTCCAGTATTTCGTTGGCAGGATCGACCGCCTGTTCAACGATTCGCGGGCGGTCTTCGACTTTCCTTGCCACGTAGTGGTGACTGCTCCCCCCAGCCTCTACGAACGCGATCGTCTGAAGGCCTTCGACAACGACCCTGTCATGCTCACCATGGTCAAGATCCATGACATGCACCGAGTGCCTTTCGAACCCGGAGAGGGCAGGTTGACGTACCTGGTGGAAAGCCGTCACCCTGAAGTTATGGGAAAGCTCTTTGCTGAAAAAGGAGATCCGCAACTGCTGCGCCTGGTCCGTGCCGCCGGCGGCTTGCCGCGGGATCTGGTGGCTCTGGTGCGCTCGGGAATACAGGCCAACCTGGACGACCGATGGCCAATTCCCGAAGATGTCTGGGACGATGTCTTGCGGGACTATTTCGATTCCAAGCAGCGCGGAGTGTTCATGGATCTCTTCCCTCTCCTTCGAAAGATCGACGGCATCAGACAGGCCGATCCAGGTCCGCGCGACCTTCGCACTCTCGAAGCCGTTGACCGCGACCTGGCCATGTACCTGCTGGACCGTGGATGCGTGCTTGGATACCGCAACGGGGAACACTGGTACGACCTCCACCCATCGCTTTGGGATGACCCCCGCCTTGTCCAGTAGAGAACGCCCGGTGTCGGGGCATTCCCTCGCCATGGACGGGTCCGTCGGCATGGCTTCGGCGAACAATGCCCCTCATCGTTTCTTTCGACTTCTCTCCCGAATCGTCCACCTGGGTTCTTCTGCCTGGCTGTTTGCCGGGTGGTCCCACGAACTCCAGGCTCTTGCTCTTCGTGCTTTTGCCCATCGCCTGGGTATGCGCGAGCTGCGCATTGCTTGGGATGGTGCGTCGTGGGACCATGCGATTGTGTTGCGAGAATCTCCTGCTCCCGACTCTGGATTTGCGGGTATGTTCCTCGTGCCCGGCGCTGCTGCTCACTGTGATACATCTGGCTGGGATAGATTGCTGCGAGGTCTCAACAGGTACCGGGATCGGGTCGCGAGGCAGCTCCCTTATCCCGTGCTCCTGTTACTCCCTGCTCGTGTCTACGAGCGCCTGCCAGTCATGGCTCCGGATCTGTGGTCGGTGCGCTCGCTGGAGTGGTTTTTCCCACCTTTGAGCGACGATCCCTCGCCTTTACTACGCAGCGCCGGGCTGGAAGCATTCGCCTGGGCTGATTCCACCAATGCCCCTCATTCGCCTTTACCCCGCCCCCCCTCCTTGTACTCCGGAGATGCCGCACTGAAGGCGGCTTCGGCTCTCCTGGCTCGTGGAGCTTTCGAGAGGGCGCGGCAAGTGTTGCTGGCCCAGGCAGCACCTCGTTTCATGGTCGAGGGCAGAGTGGCTGAGTACAAGCGCGCCATGGAACTGGCGGCGAATTCCTCTGCTTCCGTTTCTCTCGCAGGTGTGGTCTCCCCTGCCAGTGCCTTGCCCCTCGAATCAACGGGATCCGCTGCAAAGGTATCGAGCTGGCTAGTGTCCCGTCCCGGGTTTGCCATGGACCGTCTGGCGCGTGCTCGATACACGCTAATAGCAACCGCCCATTGGCCATCTGCACAACACACTTGGCAGGAGATAGGCGGAGAAGCATGGGAGGCAACCCTGCAATCCAAGCAAGTCATGGAGCACGACGTGAAACAACGATATAGTCATGTGGTCGTAACGACTGGAATATCCCTCTTCTCCACCTTCAATGTATTTGGGAGTTGGGCCCGTGAACACGGGCTTTTCCGTTTCGAGCGCTTCAGGCCTCTCCCTGTCGATGGCATCACTGAAGAGGCATCCCTCGCGGCCTGGAGACGAGCCTGCGAAAAGGCTGACATTACCCTGGCATCCCAGCAGCCGGAC
Organism: Myxococcota bacterium; assembly: GCA_024276675.1. Taxonomy (GTDB): domain Bacteria; phylum Myxococcota_A; class UBA796; order UBA796; family JAFGLY01; genus JAJRWT01. The sequence goes on from JAJRWT010000112.1 coordinate 7,023, forward strand.
AAGGTGAGCGCGGAGTTTTCCCTTTTGGTGGCCCTGAAAAAACAGGGCAGGTTGCAACAGGGAGCCCGTGTCGACCTGGTACACACCGGAACCCTTGGGGGGCGGGCTGCTGTTATCCTGCTTTCCAGGCTGCTGCGCGCACACTTCGACGCTCGTGTGAATTTGGTGGAAGTTCAAGATTTCGACATCGATGACCGGGAGTTGACCCGGCGAGCCCTGGGTGATTTCATGGGCAAGGTCGCCGATGCCTTGAACCACGGTATCGTCGGCAGCACATGCTTTGCCCCTGTTGGAGGCTACAAGATCATGACCTCGCTGGGATACCTGGCCGGTGCCTGGTATGGATTCCCCACAGCCTACCTGCATGAAACCGGGCAGGTCTTGCACGAGGTGCCCGCGGTCCCTATCGCGGTGGACCGGCAGCAGCTCCGGGCCCTGGCGCCGGTCATGCGATGCGTCGGCTATGGCGAAACCTGGGGCGTCCTGAGCCGCGAGCAAAAGGATCTGGTGAGCAGGAACTCATGGTTGTTCGAGCGATACGACGATCTCGTAGCTGTAAACGCTCTGGGATTCTTCCTCTCCAGACATTCCAGCTACGCACACATCTTTGCACCAAAGGTGTTGGTTTCCAGGCAGGTGGAACATTTGCTGCGAAGGCGGGCGGGGGACCGTGCCTTTATTCTGAACCAAGCCAGGAACTTCGCCCGGAAGTTGGACGATGGTGTGGAAGACTCCGCGTTCAGACACGAAACCGACTTCAAGGTACGAAACCCCACGGCCTTCCTCTACCGGGGAGCCGATGGCAATCCCTGCTTCCGCGCCACCTACCACTTCGACAGTCACGTAGGAAGACTGGATCTGCACCAGGTATGGCTGGACCACGAAGCATATGCCAGGGAAGCCGCCAAGGTATTGGAAAGGCCGCCAGCCCCCGCCACCCTTGACATAAGCGGACAGGTCTTCCCTGCGCCGGAGCAACAGGGATGACTGGAGATTGAGTGGATGCTTACCCGCGACTGCGGTGGGCACGACCAACTCTAGGACATACACCCAGCGCTTCTATTGCGTAGGCTGTTTATCGCGGCGTGCGCCGCTCGCCTTTCACGCTACGCGAGATCTTGTGCGCAAGCGTGTCAGTGCGTTGCTGTATATCATGGAGCATGTCCATCCAGCATCCAATCCAACCAACGGCGCAGTGGGTGTTTGGGCAGCAAAGGGTCTCTGAATGCCGGATCTGTGCAAACCTCCAATCGCCAACCTTCCTTTACGGATCGAAAACGAATGCTCGTTCCGAGGACTCGAAGGGATGCAAATGCAGGGTTACAGGTGAACGATGTTTTGTTGGGAGCGAGCCGCAGTGCTCCCTCGCCGAGTAAGCCATCAAGCCATCGAAGAATTTGCAGTCCGCCGTTCTTGCGTTGGCTTACCAACAGGAAATCGTCACCGTAGCGAACAGCGGCAACCATACCCAGCGTACGCGCAGGCTCCATGGCGTTCAGTGCATTTCTGATCGGCAGGTCCACCAAGGGATGCATGTATAGGTTGGCAAGGAGTGGCGAGAGCGGAGCACCCTGGGGAACTCCTCGCCCCGGTGTACTCGGGTGAGTCCAAGCCATGAGCCAACGGCGCTGCAACCATCGCCACAATGGATCGCTCCAAACGGCATCTATCGCCCGCAGAAGGTAGGGATGCGCCAGGTTGTCGAAGAGACCTTCTACATCCGCCTTGACCACCTCCAACCAAGGTCTGGTGCCACAGGAGGACAGAAGGTGGCGAATGGCGGTGGCGGGTGAGCGGCCGGGACGGTAGCCGTGGACGTGGGATTGAAAGTGGTGGTCGATCAGAGGTGTGACGGCCATGTGCAGGGTTGCCTGGACTATCCGGTCAGATAGGCCGGGAATACCCAGCAAACGAACGCCCCCGTGTTTCTTGGGTGTACAGATACGTAGCAGCGGGCGAGGGCAATATTTGCGGGAGAGTACCCTGCGCCGCAAGACGAACAAGTTATGCTCCAGGTGCCTTGAGAAGAGGGAAACTGTAACGCCATCCAGCCCCGGAGAGGGATGGCGTCGAACCCGAGCCCATGCCTGTTGGAACAGGCCCGGAGTCAGCATGCTGGCCAGCGAAGCTCGGAGAGGAAGCAAGGCCGATGCGGCCCCTCGTCGTTCCCAGGGCAGCAACCGGTTTCGCTCCCAGGGCAATGCCCCACCTCCACTCAAGGGAAGAGTCCCGACTCGCTTCCAGGGTTCAGATTGGTTCGTCATCACCCCGTCCCAGCTTCGGGTACATCAGGATATGGCTGCTTGAACCATCGAATGGCCATCCATCCAACGGCTTCCGTGATCCCAGCAGCAGTACAAGCGTTCAGCAGATTGCCAAGGCCAGGCATCCAGCTCAGGAGTAGTTGGCTGCTGGTACGTCCCGCCATTGTTGCGCCCAGGGTCAGCGCCAGTTCGGCAGCCGTTGTGCGGCTCATCTCGACACCGTGGCGCTCGGCAAGAGCCAGGATCATTGTGGTCTGTATGGACACCAGCACCGGAGCATCGGATCCGGGAAGCTGCGCCAAGCCTGAACCCACTCCGGCAGACAGGGTCGAGAAAACGTGGACTAGTGTTCTATCTGTCATTGCCCACCCATCGAATCAGAATTGAGTCAGAGTCAGGCATGTCCACGGTCTTTCCCGAGCACTCCACCCGCGTGCCAGCGATGAGGTCCCCCACCCGACACCAGGCACACATCCAGCCCAACGCTACAGCCGAGATCCCCCGGCCCACAGCGAGCATTCCTCCCTGTTGGTATGCAGCATACAAGCCCACCATGTCGTATGCCATGGCCAACAGACCGAGAATCGCGATCACGAATACGATTACTATTGTTTCAAGCCGGTTCTGCTGAATATGCCTTTCCATTCTACGCTCCTGTCCGAGGCCGCTGTGGGGAGCCTGAAAACAGGCTCGTCCATCAGTGCTCAGGGGATAGACGTATCTGGAGCGAGATCCTGACAGCTTGATTTCGGAACAAGTGCCAGAACTTGTGCGAATACCGCTTTTTCGGGTCTTCCGGATCCCGGTGGGGAAAGGGCCTCGCAGGTAATGATAGTGCACCATCGACCGGTGTTCTCAGCCGGCGGCCTTTGTTGGGCCGGTGAACAGACCCACGCTGTTCAGATGGAGTTGCAAGCGTTCGACGGGGTGGACAAGAGAGGGCAGGTTGAAGGTGAACCAACAGCAACAAGTAGCCCTCCAGTGTCCACGAGCCTCATGTATCACGCTTTCGGAGCACGAACCTAGCGCTTTCAGAAGACCGAGTACCGCGGGGGAGCGGTCTACTTCCACTTGGTCAAGAGGTACCACGAGTGCGCGAAGTGCCGCAGCTCAGCGGTCGGCCTCGCCCAACAGCGCCATTACACGCTGAGAACCGTGCCCATCGGCGCCAAGCCGGTGTTCCTGTTGGTGGCGTTGAGCACGTTGATGTGCTGGAACTGTGGCGCAGGCCAGCAGGAGGCTGGGGATATCGCGGATCCGAAGAAGAGCTACACGCGGGCCTTCGCCCGCCTGCTGATCGAGCTGTCGACGAAGATGACCATGCTGGACATCGCCCTCCGCCTGGGAGTGGGCTGGGAACTTGTGAAGGGCATCATCGAGGAACGCCTGCAGCACCGTGCCAAGCGCCGCTCGTGGCGAGGTGTGCGGAGGATGGCCATCGACGAGATCGCCGTCCGCGAGGGGCAGAACTACATGACCATCGTCGTTGACCTGGACTCGGGCCGAGTCCTTTGCTTTGCAGAGGGCGATGCCCACAGTGCCTTGGAGGCCTTCTTCCGGAAGCTCCGCAGGTCACGGGCCAGGCTCGAAGCCATCGCCGTCGACATGAGCGGGGGGTATCTGAAGGCCGTGAAGCTGTGTACCCCGAAGGGCGTGCTGGTAGTCCACGACCGCTACCACGTGGTCGCCGAGATGAACCGCGTGATGGACAGCGTCCGCCGTGACGAGCAGAACCGCCTTGACGCCGAGGCCAGAAAAGTGTCCAAGGGCTCCCGTTACCTCCTGCTCTACGGCAAAGAGAAGCTCGATGAGCTTCCCAGGAAGAAGGCGCGGCTCGACGCCCTGCTGGAGGCCAACGAGTTCCTGCACGAGGTCTACCGGCTCAAGGAGGACCTCCGCCTCTTCTGGTCCCAAGAGAGCAGGAAGAAGGCGGACGACTTCATCCACTCGTGGTTCTCGGAGGCCAGCGGGCTCGGCAACGCTCATGTCACCAGGATGGCCAACACCATCGAGCGGCGCATGGCGGCCATCCTGGCCTGGTACGACCAGCCGATCACGACAGGTCCCCTGGAAGGCTTGAATAACAAGATCAAGGTCCTGAAGCGGTCCGCCTATGGCTACCGGGACCAGGCGTTCTTCGGACTCCGTATCCTCTTCCTCCATGAAACGCAGTTCAAACTGGCGGGGGCATAGGTGGCGTATCAGGCCGAAACCACCGGAATCCGGATGAACTTGAAAATGTGGCATATGGGCGCATCGAGCGTAAAATCTGCTCTGCGCACCATCCGTGCTGGCCCACATCGCGACCTCACGGACCTCGGGGAGGCGTCACGATGCTAACAGCAAGTTGCGTGCCAGATCTGGGCCGGCGATTATGGATTATGGTACTTTCCTTTTTTGACCTCTTGATGTGGTATGGATATCAAGTCCCGTCTTCCTTGAAGCCCGTGTTCTTTGACATTCTCCATAAGACATGTTCTAATATAGCCATGCTCAGACAGACGCCATCAGGGCCATGCCTTTCCAGCCAAGTTCTCCAGGTAGCTTGCGCTTCCCTCGCTGAACACGCTGGTGGGCGTCGTTTCCAGCCCGGACGGCCCGGATGGATCGCGCCGTTGTTGTCCAGGTCGTGGCCGATCCGGCCAGATACTGTCCACCTTGCGCCAACCTCGGGCCCTACTCGAAAACCCAGTTTCGTCCGTAAGGTCGGCGCAAATGGAAATCGAGCAATTTCAAGGACTTACGGTCACTCGGTTTCCGGCGGTTTGACATGTCAATGCTTTTTCGAAGAGGTCGGCGTTTTTGCCCTCGATTCTCCAGTTTCCAATGAGCGAACCGAGGGCCGCCCTCGCAGCCCATGCCCCGCGAAGGAGGGGATTGAAACCCAGAAGGAATTGCTGACCAAGTCGTAAGCGCTTCCGTTCTCGCAGCCCATGCCCCGCGAAGGAGGGGATTGAAACATATCGGTCCAACCAAGCACATGTAGGCGCTTTCTGGTTCCTCGCAGCCCATGCTCCGCGAAGGAGGGGATTGAAACCGTCCGAGTATGACCCCGACGTCCCCACCGCGGGCCAACACTCGCAGCCCATGCCCCGCGAAGGAGGGGATTGAAACAAACGACTACAACGACTACAAGGAAAAAAAAAGCGCATGACTCGCAGCCCATGCCCCGCGAAGGAGGGGATTGAAACGTAGACCTGGGTCCACTCGTCGTCGTCGATGGCCGTGTCCTCGCAGCCCATGCCCCGCGAAGGAGGGGATTGAAACTCGCCGGTATGGTTATTGCCGCCGCGGAACCCGACTCGCAGCCCATGCCCCGCGAAGGAGGGGATTGAAACTCTCCTCGCTCTTGATGCGCTCCTGCACCGCGAGGAGCCACTCGCAGCCCATGCCCCGCGAAGGAGGGGATTGAAACTCCAGGCGTCCCCGGATCGCGAGGAGCCACGTGGACCCAACTCGCAGCCCATGCCCCGCGAAGGAGGGGATTGAAACTAGCCAGGTACTCGCTACTCGCTGGCGAATTCGTTTTGCCACTCGCAGCCCATGCCCCGCGAAGGAGGGGATTGAAACTAGTAGCAGTCCGCCATGAAGGCGGACCACTCCTCCTCTGCTCGCAGCCCATGCCCCGCGAAGGAGGGGATTGAAACTCACCGACAAGAAGAAAAAGAAGAAAAAGATACAAACTCGCAGCCCATGCCCCGCGAAGGAGGGGATTGAAACGGACTGCCCAAGTGCCTGGAACATCTCCGGGCGGGCCACTCGCAGCCCATGCCCCGCGAAGGAGGGGATTGAAACCATTACGAATTTCCAGGAGTTCTTCACGGTCAGGGCGATACTCGCAGCCCATGCCCCGCGAAGGAGGGGATTGAAACAACATTGAGCGTTTGTATGTTGGCATATAGTTCCAAGGGGTCTCGCAGCCCATGCCCCGCGAAGGAGGGGATTGAAACCACCACGATCACCCCATCGTCACCCTTCCTCCACCACTGACTCGCAGCCCATGCCCCGCGAAGGAGGGGATTGAAACTCACAGCAGGTCTCCTATACCCGTGACGCTGGAAGCGTCACTCGCAGCCCATGCCCCGCGAAGGAGGGGATTGAAACCACCCGCGGGATATAGATGGTCTGCCTCACAGCACTCGCAGCCCATGCCCCGCGAAGGAGGGGATTGAAACGATGACAACCGGACGCCCCTCAGCGGTCCTGGCTACTCGCAGCCCATGCCCCGCGAAGGAGGGGATTGAAACATAGTACGACGAACCATCATCCCATGCACCAATCTCTACCTCGCAGCCCATGCCCCGCGAAGGAGGGGATTGAAACTCGAGGGCCCCTCTCTCATCCCCCCACGTGATACACCACACTCGCAGCCCATGCCCCGCGAAGGAGGGGATTGAAACCGAGATGTTCCAGGGCGCTCGGCAGGGCGCCCTTGTTCCGGACTCGCAGCCCATGCCCCGCGAAGGAGGGGATTGAAACTTGAATACCAGGCTATAGCCTACGAGGTCGACCTCGTAGCTCGCAGCCCATGCCCCGCGAAGGAGGGGATTGAAACTACTGGTAGACGAACTGGTCTCCCATGCCGTAGTCCGGCTCCTCGCAGCCCATGCCCCGCGAAGGAGGGGATTGAAACCCCAAACGGCGTCATTCGGGGGGAGAACCCATCCCGCCACTCGCAGCCCATGCCCCGCGAAGGAGGGGATTGAAACGTCCCAATGCTCCTCCCCGAATGACGCCCAAACGGCGTCATCTCGCAGCCCATGCCCCGCGAAGGAGGGGATTGAAACGGCCGAGTCCCCTATCTCAGTGAGACGGAAGAAGTCCCGCCTCGCAGCCCATGCCCCGCGAAGGAGGGGATTGAAACGGACGGCGGCCCGGATTGTTTGAGTCTTGCTAGTGGCCGGCCTCGCAGCCCATGCCCCGCGAAGGAGGGGATTGAAACTCCTCGCCCCTTTTGTCGGGACGCTGGGCGAGGATCTCTCGCAGCCCATGCCCCGCGAAGGAGGGGATTGAAACCCGCTGGAAGCAGTCAAACCAGCGGCGAGAGAGGGGGGGGCTCGCAGCCCATGCCCCGCGAAGGAGGGGATTGAAACTACAGGACTGTCACCTTCTTGGTAGACCTTTCCAGGCCTTCTCGCAGCCCATGCCCCGCGAAGGAGGGGATTGAAACCCCGAAGATTTGATTTCGCATTCATCCTGACTCACGGGCCTCGCAGCCCATGCCCCGCGAAGGAGGGGATTGAAACGCTGCCGCGAGGCGTGGTGGCGCCCAGGCCCAGGCGTCCGACTCGCAGCCCATGCCCCGCGAAGGAGGGGATTGAAACCAGCAAGGAGCCGCCGGACGACGACTTGCTGCTGCCGAAGACTCGCAGCCCATGCCCCGCGAAGGAGGGGATTGAAACTCCCAACTCTCCTCCCCGAATGACGCCCAAACGGCGTCATTCTCGCAGCCCATGCCCCGCGAAGGAGGGGATTGAAACACTCTCCTCCCCGGAGGACGCCCAGACGGCGTCCTCCGGGCTCGCAGCCCATGCCCCGCGAAGGAGGGGATTGAAACTGGCAAGCGTCCTCGATGATGGGAAAGACGCCATGCAGGCTCGCAGCCCATGCCCCGCGAAGGAGGGGATTGAAACTCGGCGTTTATTTCGGCGATGAACTCCCAGTCCCCGCTACTCGCAGCCCATGCCCCGCGAAGGAGGGGATTGAAACGCAGGACATCCTGCCTTCGCCGGTCTAACCCTTTCGGGCGCCTCGCAGCCCATGCCCCGCGAAGGAGGGGATTGAAACTCGTCGCCCGGTCCTTGGAGAAGAACTTGGGCTTGCCCGCCCTCGCAGCCCATGCCCCGCGAAGGAGGGGATTGAAACGCGAGAAGCCTATCGCCGTCCCACACGTAGTAGTGAGCGCCTCGCAGCCCATGCCCCGCGAAGGAGGGGATTGAAACACCCGCCGTGCCCTGCGCGATGTGTCCGCGAGCGATGACTCGCAGCCCATGCCCCGCGAAGGAGGGGATTGAAACAACTTCAGGGGATGGGTGGGGGCCGACCAAGCGGAGTTCCTTGCAGCCCATGCCCCGCGAAGGAGGGGATTGAAACAACCAGATCACCCCACCACCTAAGATGACCCATAGAGCTGCTCGCAGCCCATGCCCCGCGAAGGAGGGGATTGAAACAGCCTCTATGGGCTCAGTCATCCGGTCATGGCGCCACTCGCAGCCCATGCCCCGCGAAGGGGGGGATTGAAACTGGCCCAGGAGGCAGGCGTCAGGCGCCAGGCGGCAGGGGGGGGCAGGCGCCAGGCGGCAGGGGGGGGCAGTCGGGCCAGGCGTCAGGCGCAAGGCGGCAGGTCCAGGGGCAGCGGTACAGAACATGCCCCGCGAAGGAAGGGATTGAAACTGGCCCAGGAGGCAGGCGTCAGGCGCCAGGCGGCAGGGGGGGGCAGGTGCCAGGCGGCAGGGGGGGGCAGTCGGGCCAGGCGTCAGGCGCAAGGCGGCAGGGGGCGGCCAGGCGGCAGGGGGTGTGGAGGAGGCGGCTTCAGCTCTTGCGAGCAAAGACGTAATCAACGTGGACGAGACAGGCTGTAAGGTGGCTGGCAAACGGGCTTGGCTATGGGTCTTTTCTGCGGCGGCCTTCACATACTTCGTCATCACGCCCCGTCGCAGCCGTGCCATTCTCGAACAGATCTTCTCCGCAGGGCATCCGGGAACGATCTTCAGCGACCGCTGGAGCGCCTACTCGTTCTTCTCCGCTTCACGAAGGCAGCTCTGCTGGTCCCACCTGCTCCGGGATCTGGAGGGCATAGTAGACGCCAAGGGGGCGGGCTCCCTTCCGGCCCGGGAGATCCTGCTGGCGGCCAAGCACATGGTCGCCGACTGGCCTGCCTTCCGACGGGGAGAGATCGCCAGGGCGGAGCTTGCCGAGAGGATCGCTCCGTATCAGGTGTCATTACGCGTCTTTGCCGAGGCAGGCTCCAGGCAGGACAAGGACCGCAAGTGGCGAGGTCTGGGGCGGGATCTGATACGCTACGAGGACGCGGTGTTTCGCTTCGTTCATGTCGATGGTGTCGAGCCCACGAACAACCAAGCCGAGAGAGACATACGCCCTGCCGTTCTGTGGAGACGGTCTGCACAGGGCACACGTTCGGGTGGTGGCTCCTTGTTCGTGTCGAGAATGCTGACCGTAGCCGCGACCTGCCGGCGCCGGGGCCATCGCCTGCTCGACTTCCTGGAGCACGTGGTAACCGCACACCAGCGTGGCGAGCAGCCACCATCTCTGCTCGCCCTTGCATACTGATCACATCGTCCTCGTACTGAAGGCTGCGCCGAAGAGACGCAATACGCCGGGTGAACGGTTACCGGTTACGTTTGGACGAGCAGGTACTCGATGGGAAAACCAACCAATTTTTGCACTACCAACTCCCGTAGGGGCCGCCGTAGGCACCCATGTCGTTGGTGGTGCCGTCCAGGTCATCGTAGCTCTCGTCCGTGTGGCCGGCGTCGATACATGGAGAGCCCGGAACAAGACTCAAATCATCGTTCCATGGGTCGGCGTCATCAGAAAAATCCACGAAGATCGGATCTTCGGAGATGTTGCCGTTGGCTCCCGTGGGATCAGTAAAGTCCAAGTATTCACCGGTTTCGTTGGCGTAGACATCGTTGAAAATCATCTGCGGAGTGGGGTCGGTGTCGAATGAACCAATGCCTGCTATGTCGCTGAAGGCGATGATGTTGTTGGCGAAGTACTGGGCCGTAGCTCCGTAAGAGAAAGTCACCTGGGCGTAGCCATCGTTGTTGGCTATCACGGTGTTGTTTACGAACTCGGATCCATCGTCTCCCGCGAATTCGACAGCCGAACTCCCACTGCCCGAGCCATTGCCCTGGATGATGTTGTTGTAAACATAAGCCTTCGCTCCATCGCGCGTTGCAATTCCCCCACCGCTGTAGCTGGACCAGTTGTCGTAGATGAGGTTGTTGTAGATTTGAATTTCGTCGGTAGACCATATGCCTATTCCCCCTCCGAAGGCATAGGTGGAATAAATGGCGTTTCCCTCTATGACGTTGTCTTCTATCGTGAGGGAACTGCCTGAATAGGAGATGGCTATTCCACCCCCCAGGCCCCAGTCGAAACTATCAAAAGAAGCGGTGTTGTTTCGTATTTCGTTACTGATGATACTGCCGGTACAGTTCCGACACGCGATTCCACCACCATGGCCCGCGACAGTGTAGTTGTCCTCGATGTGGTTGTTGATGATCTCGATGTCTCCGGATTCCACATAGACACCTCCTCCATCATTGCTGCCATCCGCGCCGGTTATGGTAAAGCCCTCCAGTCTTGAACCATGGAGAGTGGATATCAGTTCAACGACCTGACTGCTACCGCCAGAATCGATGGTTGTATCAGCAGGCCCATCGGTGGATTCCAAGATCACCAGCCCCCCCTCCACCAATAGTTTTTCCAAGTAGGTTCCGGGTAAGACGTAGATGGTGCAGGGATCTTCAGGAGAACGGGCATCGATGGCATCTTGAATCATGAAGAATGGAGCATCCCAGGTACCATCACCACCAACCGAAGCTATCGAACTGACCCAGGTTCCAGTCGTGGTGCCGTAGTCGTAGCCTTCGTCCACATAGCCGTCGGAGTCGTCGTCCATACCGTTGCAGATCTCCACGCACTCGGGCGCTCCATTGCCATCTACGTCCATGAAGCCCTCGTCCACCTCGTCGTCGCAGTCGTTGTCCTGAAAGTCGCAGATCTCTGCCAGGTCCGGACTCCTGGAGGAGTCGCCGTCATCGCAGTCGCCGTCGCACAGGCTAACTCCATCGCCGTCGAGGTCCAATGCGTTCATGGAAGCATCCAGGTCGTCGCAGTCGCCATCGCAAGAGCTGTTTCCGTCACGATCCAAATCAAGAATGTTCAAGAAGGGATCGCCGTCGTCACACTCTTCGCATGCCAATGCGCCGTCGGCGTCCATGTCCACCTCATCCGCGGCAACGGATCCATCACAATCGTCGTCTATGCCGTTGCACAGTTCGGGTGCTCCCGGAAAAATATTGGAATCCAGCGCCTCGCAGTCGCCGGCGCAGGCAGCAAAACCGTCTTCGTCGAGATCGATCTCGTCGCTGGGGACTTGGCCATCGCAGTCGTCGTCAAGACCGTTGCAGAGTTCCACGGCACCGGGATAGGCTTCGGGTCTGGCGTCGTCACAGTCACCATCGCAAGTGCTTACGCCGTCGCCATCCAAATCGAATCCTTCGTCCACCTGTATGTCACAGTCGTCATCCAGGCCATTACAGATCTCTTCGGCTCCGGGAAAGACCATCGCGCTCTCATCGTCACAATCCCCGGCACAGGCCAAATAACCGTCGCCATCATTGTCCGATTCCGCGAAAGGTAGACTATCGTCACAGTCGTCGTCAAGACCGTTACAAAGCTCTTCAGCCTTTGGATGGACGTTGGGATCGTCGTCATTACAGTCTCCAGCACATGTGAGCCAACCGTCGGCATCGAAGTCGGTCTCGCCACCTTCCAACAAGAGGCCGTCGCAATCGTCGTCCAGGCCGTCGCAGATCTCTTCGGCCTCGGGATGAATGTCGGGATTTCCGTCATCGCAGTCGCCGTCACACGATGACCATCCGTCAGCGTCGAAATCCAGATCCTCGTCAACCAGGGAATCGCAATCATCGTCCAGGTCATTACAGATCTCGGTGGCGCCTGGATTGATTGAGGGATCGTCGTCGTCGCAGTCTTCGTAAATGCAGTATCCGTCACTGTCCAGGTCGGGGTCGATGACGCCATCGCAATCGTTGTCCAAACCGTCGCAGATTTCGGCGGCGCCGGGATGAATGTCTGGATCGTAGTCATCGCAGTCCACCCCGGAAAGGGTTTCACCCCCACAGTCCACCTCCGAATCCATGTTCTCTCTTGGCACGAAACCACCGGGATAGCCGTCCTCGTCCTTGTCGATGGCTATGCACTCTATTTCGGAGATGGAGACGTCCGAGCAGCCCGCTCCAAAAAACATGGAAAACACCAGGGAAAGCCACAAGCCGACGGAAACGGCAGTTAGATGGGTTGTCATGGTATGCTCCCTATGCAGTCATCAACCGGTTCGTAGGGTGTGGCTCCGCCGAGGCCGCCCATGTCGGAGGTGGAGCCGTCGGCATCGTTCCATTGGGAGTCGGGATTGCCGACATCCCTGGCCGGAGAACCGGCCTCCAGGGTCAGATCATCGTCCAACAAGGCATCGTAGTCGTCGTAGTCGCTGAACTGGGGGTCCAACGAGATATTGCCATTGACATCAACCACATCCAGATGACCTGAACAGTTGGAGAGAAAGCCGTCGCCATCAGGATCGTAGTAAAGACTGTATTCAAGGGTGGGAGCCGGGTATCCCTCTTCGTCATCGTGCTCACAGCCCAGCAGGCCACCGTTGCCAGGCCAGGCCAAGATGGAAGAGCTGATTGTGGTATTGTCACCGTCGAACATTACAGCGCCTCCGTAGCCGGTATTGGCGCTGTTCTCCAACATGGTGACGTGATACAACTCGATTCGATAAGTCCCTGGCTGACACCAGACGGCCCCAGCGCTCGCTGCGGTGTTGCCTTGGAAGAGTACACCGTCCACAAAGGCATCGGAATCTTGAATGTATAAGGCGCCCCCCATGCCATCGGCCTCGTTCCCTGCAAAACGAGTGGCGGTGATGGTCACGTCTCCCGTCGCCTTCATGGCTCCACCGCCACTGGCGCTGTAGTTTTGTAGGAAGGTACAACCATCGATCAAGGTCTCTGCGTCGGGGTCGTCGTCGGAGAAGTCGATGAAAATGGCTCCGCCACCGTCATCACCGCCGCCTCCATAGGCAAAGTTGCCGCTGAAGTAGCAATCCTGGATTAGGGGACTGCCGCCTTGGATATAAATGGCGGCTCCCCGGTCCACCGCCTCATTGTCTTCGAAACGGTTGCAACTCAACGTGGGCGATGAGTCGTGAATCTGGACGGCTGCTCCCTGCCGCATTTCAGAATCACCAAGCCCGGCATCATCCATCAAGGAGCCATACCGAAAGGTAAAACCCTCCACCAGGGTTTCACTACCTGCCCCGGACTCCACCAACAGCATGGGTTCGGAAGTGTAGCCTTCCAAGAAGGTTGTTTCAGCACCATCAGTGCTTACCAGGGAGATGGGATCACTTGGCAAGACGATAGGATCTTCATATGTTCCAGGCATTACGAGAACATCGCACGGACTCTCCGTGAGTGATCGAGCGATGGCCGCTGGGATGGTCGCCAGCGGAGATACGTAGGTGCCATCGCCAGTTTCACTACCCGCGCTGGCGGAGACCCAGGTACCATGTCCCGCACTCACGTCGAAACCCTCGTCCACATCACCGTCACCGTCATTGTCGATGCCATCACAAAGCTCTATGCAATCGGCAATGTCGTCGCCGTTGACGTCGTCGAAGTCCTCGTCCACGGCTCCGTCGCAATCATCGTCGACCTCGTTGCAGGATTCCTCGACAAGGGGTGACAAGCTGGGGTCCAGGTCGTCGCAGTCGCCGTCGCAGGTGTTGACTCCATCGCCATCGGCATCGAGCAGGTTCAACTCGGCGTCAAGGTCATCGCAGTCTCCACCGCATGGAGTGACACCATCCTCGTCCAGATCAAACAGGTTGAGAACAGGATCGTGGTCGTCGCAGTCGCCCTCGCAGGCACTGGCGCCATCCTCGTCGGCATCTTGCTCGTCTTCAGGAATGACACCATCGCAGTCGTTGTCTATTCCATCGCAGATCTCTGTTGCATCAGGATGGGTTTGGGGATCCCCGTCGTCGCAGTCATCGGCGCAGGCCAGGTATCCATCCGCGTCCAGATCTACCTCGGTGGCGGCCAGCAGGCCGTCACAGTTGTCGTCCAGACCGTTGCAGATCTCGGAGGCCGAGGGGTTGATGCTCGGCAAAGCATCATCGCAATCTCCAGAACAGGATGTCCACCCGTCGCCGTCCCAATCGAAGTCCTCGTCCACCAAGGAATCGCAATCGTTGTCTACACCGTCACAGATTTCGACCGCCCCAGGGAACGATGTCGGGTCCAGATCATCGCAGTCCTGGCAGGCCAACCACCCATCGGCGTCCGTGTCGTACTCGGATTCATCGAGACCGGAGCAATCATCGTCGATGCCGTTGCAGATCTCGACCATTCCAGGGTTTCGCATGATGTCGTCGTCGTCGCAGTCGCCTTGGCAGACGCTGTAGCCGTCTCCGTCGGCGTCGAGTTCATCGGCAGAAAGCAAACCGTCACAGTCATTGTCCAGGTCGTCGCAGATCTCCGTAGCGCCGGGATATACTGCGGCGTTGGTATCATCACAATCTCCAGCGCAGGGAGTCCACCCATCCCGATCTTCGTCCAGGCCGTCGTCGATTACGCCGTTACAGTTTTCGTCTCGCCCATCACAAGTTTCTGGAGCACCGGGATAAACCGTAGAGTCCGCATCGTCGCAGTCGTCGGCGCAGGTGCCCACGCCGTAGTGGCCATCGCCATCGGCGTCCTGATCCGTCTCTCCATCGCAATCGTTGTCTATACCATCGCACTCCTCCGCAGCCCCCGGATGGATTGAAGCATCCAAGTCGTCGCAGTCATCGAAGGTACCCTGTAGGATGTCGTCCAGCTCTTCCTCGGAACATGGCACCCAAAGAAAGCCCGTGTCACCCTGTGAATGAGCATTGGCTTCGTCCGACATCTTCCAGCCGGCGGCATGACCGTCGCCGTCCATGTCCAAGGCATGGCACTCCGAACTACGTGTATAGATTTCGTTGTTGCAGCCAAGCAGGGCCAGTCCGCACAATACTGCGGGAACCAAAATCCAAAAAGCTGAAGAGCCCTTGTTAAAATACTGGAATTTCATGAAAACACCCGTTTGTGAAATCCTCTTCTATGACTTGACGGCAACTCCGCGCTGCTTCTGGCAATTAGACGGACGAGAAGAGAAGAAGCTGACAGTCAATGTTCAGTATTCGCCCAGCCCCTATTCCTTGAGGAAATACCTTGTGCTCAAGCCAAAAAGTCGACGAGTACTCTGCCCAGGCCAGTACTGGTCTTTGCGCCGATGTGCAAGTACTCTGCGGAAGCCAGCAGGTCCGCGAAGTCGGCAACCGTTTCGTCCAGGAACGCGATGCCCGTCCAGCCGGACAGATCTACCCTGCTGCCCTGGCGCGAAGACCAGCGGGACTGCCGGCGAAAATCACGCCATTCCCACCGGCCAGATACGGTATGGGGTTCAGGCCACCAACGGTTGATCTCCAGATCTAGCATTCGGGCCACTGCACGGGTGCGCCCCACCATGGAGCGGAGCAGGTCCGCGATGCTCGGAGGTCGCTTTTCAGACAGGTGCTTCAAGCGCAAGGGAGTTACGATTTGGAGCCTTGCTCCTTCCACCTGGCTGGGGAGATCCGTGAAGCTTCCAAGAACTGAAGGATGGGGCCAAGAGCCAAGCACTCGGCCCCGCTCCATCACCAATGATTGACCGCCAACTCCATGTACCCATACGGCTTCCACTATATGGGGTATGCGGTCTTCACCCAAGCCATGCCCTGCAAGAATATCGATGGCTTCAAGCAGCAGGCCGGGCTTGGGAATGGAGCCAAAGAAAAATACGTCGAAACGCAACGGGCTCTCACGAGTCAACAAGGAACCAGGCGCCTGGTCAACCTGGATGACAAAAGGACGTATCTTCTGCGAAGCGACCAATCCGGGGTCGTACCAGCCAGGGATGGGGCAGGTATCCACCAACCGACAACTCAGGCAAATGGGATCGTCGCGGTGGATGCAGACCGCGTCCATGAGAGCATTGCCCAGCGCCCCGCGTATGGTGACTGCTGGAATCGGCGGCAATATCCAGCGAGATGCGGGTAGCAGGCTGACGTGTACCCTGGTTATGGCAAACCTGGAAAGCCAGTCGTGGCGTGGGTTCATTCAACTGGTCCGTAGTAAGCATCGAAGATGATCTTTATCGTGCCGTCGGGGGCCTTGTGCAGCTTCAAAAACTCGATGGCCTTTTTCACGGATGGTTCGTCGTATTTCCCACGGGCGACCCTGCGAGCAAAGGCAGTGCGAGCCTTTGGTTGCTTATTCTTGGAAAGAGATGCCAAGTTGGGCAGGCCTTCGTCCCGCAAGACGTTGGTGCCAAAGGCTAGCTTTTTCTGGGAGACATCATTGGAAGTTTTGGTGCCTTGCTCGGTGCCATCATGGCCTATCTCTTCGCCCTTCGGAACAGAATCGAGCCCAGGGATGGGACCGGGAATGGGTGGAGGCGGTGGATCTGGCTTCCAAGTCACCAGCCTTTTGGCAAGCGTCTTTTCCTTACTTGAGCCGCGCTTCCACTTCTTCAAGATGCCCGCCGTGGAGATCCACTCCCAGATCATGGGTTGCAACTCTGGATCCTGCCAAGAGATGCTGGAGAAACGGCTGTCTTCAGTGGGCTTGTCCCGTAGCCATGACTTGAGATTGCGGGCTGCTTGTTCCTTTTTCAGGGAGCGCTTCAACAAGGCGAGCTTCTGGGTGGGTGAAGAGGTATTGAACTGCTCAAGCTCTTTTTCTTTGAGAACCGATTCATCGTTCTTGTCAAGGACAGTACGAGTGAACCGTCCATATCCGGCCCTGGTCTTGGCGCCTACGCCGTGTTGTTCCAAGGCCTGGAGCAGAATCTTCGCCGCTCGTTCCACCCATTCGTGCGGACCTTCCAGCACCAACCTGAACGTGGCATGCACGGCCAGAAACCGCACGGGGATGGGGCCACGAAAACCGCTTGGGAGTTCTCTTCCCTTGCCCTGATACCATTCCTTGTGGTGGGGAGTGAGTATGTCCAGCTTCCATGGCTTGTCTCCACCCTTGGCAAAGGGGTCCAGCCAGGCGTCCAGGAAGTCCACCGCCCCTGCCATACCCATATCTCCACCTTCGCCAAAAAGTGTATGGAAGGCATCGCCGTCCGGGCCCCAGTCGCCGGCGTAGCGCTCGGCGCAGTAGGCTCGCGCCACGCCCTTGAGACTGCTCCCCGGCAGGTAGGGTACACCGTAGGTGTGGAACATGGCCAGGTTGTTCTCCAGCGGAGAAGGCTCGCCCATGCCGCACAATGAGGGGAAATCGCTCTTGACTCGTATCACCTTGCGAAAACCTGGCTCCGTTGGGGTGGCTCCCTGCCAGCGCTTGAAGGCTTTACGGTAGATGTCAGGTACAGACGTCCCGGCGATCTTGTTGAAAAACAAGTCGTCTTTTTGTGTGGCCGTTGCCTTTGAGCCTGATTCGCGCCCCTTTTTTGACGGTTTTTTTAAAGGTTGTGCCAGTTTGGAAATGGCCAGACCTACGTTGTCGATTTTTGAAAGGGTGTCCAGAATCTCTCTCGGAAGCTTGGTGGTGGTCATGACGCACCCCCCATCTTTTCCTGCGCTCGGGCCGCAATGTGCAGCGCCTCGATGTAGTCCATGGCCCTTTGCATCGCCGCGAATCTCTCTATGTTGGGCAATTGGTTCAATTCCGCGCTGCGTCCATGGGATGGTGACCCGAAGGCAACCTGGCGCAAGGCTTGCTCCAAGGGGGCGCCCCCGGGCTTGTTTTTCAGGTACTCCAAGGTGGCATCCAGGCCCGTGCTCCGCAGTTGACCCGCCAGGCTCTTGAGCAATACACGAGATTCCTTGCTGCGGCTCTGGCAGAGCTTCCACGCCTGCTTCATGGTGTCGGGGTTCATGTGGACTCCTTTCCATACCAGCAGACCCTGCCCATGCCCACGGTGCGGTTGCCACCCAGCACCCAGGACTGGTCTGGAGCCGGGAGGAGATGGGCATGGTCATCGGGTTCCAAGAGCATCCACATTAGGGTTTCCGGGGGCAGGCTCTCCACGCTGAAGAGCTGACCATCCACGACCACGTGAGTCTTGGGATCGATAGAGGCCCTTGTGCGGACTTCGGTCCAGTAGCGGGTGGCAAAGGTGAAGATGTCGTCGTGCAGCACTACCAGGCGGTCCATGGGCGCCTGGTCGCCGGTCCAGCCGGCCAACCACTGGGACCAAGCTCGTACCAGTTCATCGGCCATGGCAATCCATGAGAGGTCCTCGAGTAGAAGAGAGCCCATGAATGAGCTGTCCAACTTCAAGCCCCCTTCTTCGTGGACGATTTCTGAAGCCTGAGGTGAGATGATGGCCTGCTCGCGACTTGGATTTGGAAGAGAATCCGGCGCACCCTCGGGAGCCACGCGAGCCATCCTGCCCAGGGCCAGCGGCGAGGTGGCCAGGACAAATGTGCCCTTCAGCGCCCGAATGGGCAGCGCCAGCAAGGTGGCCTGCCCAAAACGGATCTCGCCAGCGGCTTCGTCATCCGATTCGGGCTCCGGACCGAAGGCCCGAAGGATTTGTTCCTGCTCGATGCCGGCCCAAGACGCACGCTGCCTCATTGTGCCCTTGATGGATGCACCTGGTATCACGGGCCATCCCGTGTGGCGCTCCCTGGCGATGGGTAGATCGACAGAGCCCACGGAGTTGCCCTCGCCCACGTGTACCGAGGTCAAGGCCTGAATCACACGTACCTGCACGTCACACCCCCTTGGAAGAGGAAGTCAGATCAAAAGCACGCCAACCGGCGATCCTCTTCACGGCGTCGATGAAGACATCCAAACCATGCGGGTCCACTCTACCCCTCAGCGTCACGCACCGATTGTGAATCACCTCGATGCCTGCTGGCGGATATGGCACCCGAAGACAGACCATGGCAGGCAGATATTTGCTGGTGTCCAGCTTGACGACGCGGATGTGTACGGGGCTGGGGATGCGATCACCGTCGGCGCTGTTGGTGTTCAAGCTGTATTTTCCCTGCTCGTACTGTATGGGCAGACCCAGAGCCGCGCTCTTGCCTTCCAGGCGGCCCGAGCCGCTCCGGATCATAGGCCAATCACGGCGAAGCTCGTGACAGGGTTGAACCTGGTCGTGCTTGCGCCTGAAGGGAGAGGAACGTAAATCCTTCATGGCCTTGACCGCAGTTTCCCATGCATCATTGGGCGTACCTTTGGTGGGCCCCACCAGTACGCTGCCGCCCGCCAGGCTGGGCCAGGATCGAGAGCCTTCAGGGGTGATCCCTAGTAAGGCATTTACGTAGTCCGAAACGCTCTTGATACTTGGAATGGGATCCCCATCGGCGTGAATGGAGCCAAGCCCACGGCGGGAGCGGCTGCCGATACCACCCACGAGCACCCAGCCAACGAGGGCACGCCGCATTCCCTCGTTGAGGTCTGAAGGGAAGTACAGGGTGAGCGTCGCTTTGGCGCCCACCTGATGAAAGACCCTCGTACTATCATCTCTCTGCACCCAAAGGGCATAGTCCAGGGGGGCGCCCCTTCTGCAAAATGTTTCCTTGGGAACAGCAGTGGAGCTAGCTTTGCTCACGGTGAGGCGCAGAGAGCTGGCGACTGGCTTCTCGTCGAACACTCCGCCAAACAGTGCTTGCTCCCTTGCCCACAATTCTTTTGGGTCGGTGATGTCGGCTGTGGCTCGCCACCAGAAACGCAGTTGGCCGCGCAGCGAAGTCGGCCTGAAGGGCATGCCTTCGTCTATGCTGTCGGAGCTGGCGCCGCCCTTGTATATTGGGGTGAGCGCCAACAGCCTGAGATTCCAGCTCGTGCCCTTGAAACTCGATGCCTTGGGAAGTTCGGGGGGAGCCTCTGCAAGCATTCTCATGAGGATCCCTCCTGGGTGGGTGGGTCGAAGTCATCGATGCCGTCGCCCGCATCGAGAGCGTCTTCCGTAGATGCCACTCGCAGAACCGACTGGGTAAATCGCTTGTACCAGAGCAGACAACGCTGCACCTCGCGAGTGAGAGACCGTGTTCGGGCCAGATCGGCCTCACGGCTGGCCTGTAGCAGGCCTTGGGAGTCTTTTTGTTTCAACAAGCCTGCGTCGCCAAGCTGCTGCGCCAGGTGCTCCAGTATGAGTCGCTGGGGAGCCTTGCCCCTGGCAGCCACGAAATGAAGCGCGGCCACCAGCCCCGCCGTGTGCAACAAGATGGGGAGCTTCAAGCTCATGCTGCCATACTTTTTATAGAACTTTTCGCCCTTGTCTTGAACGGCGATGATGTGCTGGTGAGCAAGGATCGCCCGCTTCTGGTCCCTGGTGGCGCCCACACTCACTTGGCACCTCCGTGCAGCACCATGCGAACGATGCCATTTCCAACGCTGGCGTTGCCGCCCATCTGCAAAGTACCATCACAGAGCTTTGCCAGCTTTGCCCATGTGTCTTTTGCTGTGATGCGATTGTTTTTCGAATAATGTATCATGCCAAGCAAAATTGACTCGGAGGGGAGGGTCTCTTCGTACCAGAGACCGCCTTTCTCTACGGTGCCCTTTTCAGAGTCCAAGCGAATTCTGGCCCGAAGCTCGGTGTTATTGCTGGCCAGCCAGGTGAAGGTGTCGTCGTCCACGATGCAAAAGCGCTTCACGAAGAGGTCCATCCAGGGGCGGAGGGTATCTCCAGCAAACACAACGTTCGCCAGGGCTTCGGCCCACTTGTCGGTAATGGTGTCCTCAGGATACACGTCCATGGAGAGCCCCCCTACGGTTACCTTGTTCACCTTGTTTTTTCCGTCCGCAAGGATGCTTGCCGATGTGATCAGGCATTTTGAGTCCCCAAGGGGCTTTGGAGCGATCTTTGGCAACGCATTTCCGGGCAGGTCGCGACGAAGCCTGGCCAGCACGAAGGGGCAGGTCAGCCACGCAAACGTACCCCGGTCGCTCTGAACCGGAAGGGCCAGCAGGCGAGCGTCGGAGACGCTGATGGCGGAGCCGTGCTGGTGGGCTTGGCTGGTATCTGGCCCGAACAGCGCCCAAGTTGTGCTGCCGCCATCGTCGCTCCAACCCGAATCAATGGCAGCGGCTCGCAGCACTCCCTTGACGGATGAGCCCGGCAAGATGGGATGCTCGGTGGCACGCTCGCGAGCTATGGGAAGGTCGATGAGATCCTGCCCCTGCCCGGTTCCGGCGTGTAGGGGACTGATGGCGTGCAAGGCGTATATTCTGGTGTTCATGTCTCCGTCCTGTTTTGTAGTAAGGCGATCAACAATCTTTCTATGAAATTACCAATTCGCTGGGAGTCCCGCTCCATGTACCCAGCAGGGCCAGACCGAAACCGGCGCGGCGGTCTGGGGTATCGTCGGAGATGGGTTGGAACCAGGTGCTGGCTGCCCAACTCTCCCGTTGCGCTTTGGTTCCACCAAGCTTCAAAAAGAGTACTGATCCGGCGGGCATGAGGCGCCTGCTTGGCTTTGGCATGTTCTTCTTCAAGTCCCAGCCGCTCGTGATCTGGGCGCGCCCATGGGCCAGGGCAAGCAGGCGGGTGCCGGATGGGGCCTGCCGTAAAAGATACTCTGGCACGCTGCCACCCTGAAAGACCGCTGGCGTGGCAAGTACGATACGCACGGCGCCATGGCGCGCCGATTCCAGCACGGATGGAGGACAATCCGGAAAAGAGACGGTGGACCTTTTCCAGCGTACCAGGCGCCGCTCGCCACCCAAGGGGGCGATGCCCTCGTCGATCTCTGCATCGGTCATGAGCGCCAGTGCCAGGCGTTGTTCCTGGGTGGTCCAACCTCGGCCTTCGGTACCGAAGAGCTTGCCCTCCATGGCTGTGCCATCGGGACCAATGGATATATGGATGCGTGGTTCGGGGACCGGGCCCTCGACGCCCCAATCCTGGCCGACCGCCACTGTGCGATCAGCGGGATCATCCAACCATGGACGCAGCTCGCTGCTCCAACGCCAAAGCGGTCTGGCGGAGCGATATGGTTTGCGTGTGTCGGGCCGGGGCATTCCAACCGGCAGAAGCTCGGCTCTCGCAACGCGGCATCCTAAGGGTATGGTCAATGGCTCCAGGCGCCGAATCAGCCTGGCTTCGCCGTTCTCTGGGGGTGCCATCTCCAAGGCATCGCTCGGCGCCGGGAAGAGCCATTCGGCCACGGTTCCGTCGTCGTGCAGCAATACCGGGATGGGGCCGTAAGAGACCAACTCCAGAAGGCGAGAGATAGTGGCGGAATCGAAGTTCCCGCCCATGGCCTGACCTCGACGGGTGCGCAAGCCACCTGCCACTGCCGCGGGCAGTGGGAAGGGCAAAGATGTGGCCCTGCTGCCGGGCACGGCGGTGAAGGGGCGCCCATCTCCGAAGATCACGGGGTCGATTGGCTCGATGAGCCATGTTTTGAGGTCATTCATGTGGCACTTCCCTCCCATCCGGTGATGGTACGTGCGAGAATGAGCTTGTTGGCCAGGCCCTCCAGATCACCCCCCTGGAACATCGGCTCCAGGATGAAGCTGGGATCCTGTGGGTGTATCTCACCTGAAACAGGCCGTAGACCTTTGCGTATCAAGATTCTGATTCCTTCGAGACGACGTAGTTCCGGGAGCCTCTTTTGGTCCTCATCGCTCAAATCACCTGATTTCTGACCGGACAATCGGCGGTGGGCAGCCATGAGGTCGTAGGGTAATCCGCGAGGAATGTCGGCGTTCCTGAAAAGCTCCAACAGGAGCAACACATCTTCAAGCTCGTTCCACTTACCACCCACGGTCATGGGAGCACCGGAGCGCTTCTTCAAGATCACCGCCCATGCATTACGGCCAAAGTCCTGTTTGGCGATCTGTTCCGCTGAACGAGCCGCTTCCAGGACGTCGCGGAGAGGCTCCAGATGGTGGCCGATGCAGATGCCGGCGGACATGGTCAAGCCGGTCTTGTCTTGGAAATCGCTTGATAGTTCCTGCGCGCAGTGGAGACATTCCGAGACGGGGAGCAGGGCCATCACGTCGTCGCCACCGGAGTATACCAACTGGCCGTGGTGTTTCTGGAGCAGGGTTTCAACGGAGCGGGCGAAGTCTTCCAGAAGACGGCTCAACTCCATGTGAGAGGAAGGGGTACGCCGTTGCTCCAGGGCCTTGCCCAAGCTGTCACCGTCTGCCACCAGCAGCGCGTAGTAAGGGGCCACGGGTGGAGGGGGATCTTCCCAGGCTTCGAGGGAGCTTCGGGCCCATGTGGAGAAGAGCTTCCTCAAGGCTTGTTGAGCGTCATCGAGTCTGGAATCGGGGACGAACTCGCCCAGTCGTGATGCATAGAGGATGTGGGCGTCTAGTTTCCCGACCACATCGAGTGCCGGACCGGGCATGCGGCCAAGTTTTGCTCCAAGCCTTTTAAGTGTTTCCACGTAGGAGTCGAAAGCAGCCTTGTGTAGATTTGGAACCAATCTCTGAATGGTGGGCATGGCAGCGAAGTGGGATGTGCTTTGGATCCGGGCCCCACGTGGGGACTTTGCCGCCTTGTGACCGAAGCGTTTGAACAGCCCGACCCCGCACAGCCTTTCGGCGGGGCCTATCCCGTAGAGTTCCCGGAGTTTGTCGGGGGATGGGGTGTCGTAGACGCTCTCGGGGATTACTGACTCCCGTGCTCCGTCCAGGCTGCTCTTGGGCACACCGTCCAGGCTCCAGGCAGGCTGTGAGAAAGGGCGGTCGCTTTTTCTGGCCGCGTGCAGAGCTTCTGCCATGGCGCGAGCCTGCGCATAGCCACCGCACTCTTCTTCCGAGGCCGCAGCCCAGTAGGTTTCCAGCATGTCATCAACCTGAAGCTCGGCGACTCGCCTGTGGAACTTGCCTTTCACACTGTCGAAAGCTTCTGATGCCAGGTCTCGCAGAGTGGTCCTGGCGGCTTCGCTCATGCCGGCGGCTACCTGTTGGGGATCGCCGTCTACCCGTACCAGGAGCTTGTTGGAGACGTTGAAATCATCGCGCCCCAACTCCCGGATGTTCCGTGGCGCGGGCATGATCAGAGCGTCGATGTCGTACTCTCCAGCAACACGCAGCGCGGCGGCGCGTGCGAGATTCGACAGTATCCAGGAACCAAACCAGAGATCACGACCCTTCCTGGCCGAGGCGATGAAATCCTGAATCGGTCCACAAGACCACACGATCAAGCACTTCATTTTCCACCTTCAGTTGCAGCGGTTTTTCCTTTGACGCCGGATCCATCGAGGCGAGCGTGCGGCCCATGCCACAGATACGAAGACTATTCGATTTTTTGAATCATGACCTGTAGACGAAACGAGCATCGAAAAACTTACAGATTACAGAAAAATAAAGCAACTCCCGCGTTGCCCTGCGAACCGCTCCAAGCTCTGCCAAACCAGCATAATCGTTGCAAAAACTTGCTTAAAAAAAAACGTAACCGTTCAGCGGGCGAGTTGGATGTCCTGATCGCGGGGGCAGATCTTTCTACTTGACACGTCCAGTAAATCACTTGGGATGCGCATCAGCCCTTTGGAGTGAGCGTGTCCGATTCCTACTCCAAGCCCCCGGATCTGCCCCTCGACCAGGAAGACTGGGACGCCCTGCCCGAGCAGGTGCAGCGGATCTTCGGCGCCTACGCGCTGATCCTGCAGACGCGGCTTGCGGCGCTGCAGGATCGGGTGTCGGCGCATGAGGAGCGCATCCGCGAAGTGGAGGCCCATCTGGGTCAGGACTCGTCGAACTCGTCCAAGCCACCATCGAGCGATCCGCCTTGAAAGGACAAGCTGAAGGACAAGTGGTCGAGATCCCCCCATTGAGCCCGATATGTACGAGCACCGGGTCTTCGGTGCTGCGTGTGCGTGCGGTCACGAGAACTGGGCTTCGTTCCCTGCCGAGGCGATATACGGCTGCGGTCCACGGCTCACCGCGCTGACTGCCCAGCTCTCCGGCCGCTATCGACTGTCCCGCCAGGTGACCGCTGATCGGCTCTCCGAGGTGCTGGGCGTACCGACCTGCAAGGGCACGGTCCAGGCGTGCTGCGAGCGGGTGAGCTACGCCCTGGCCGAGCCTGTGGACGAAGTGGCAGCAGCCCTGCCCGCCCAGTAAGTGGTCTACGTGGACGAGACTGGCTGGAAGGTGGCCGGCGAGAGGGCCTGGCTGCGGGTGTTCTCATCCGCGACCTTCGCCTGCTTCGCCATCGATCCCCGACGGGGCCGGGCCATCCTGGAGCGGCTCTACCCCGGTGGCCATCCGGGCACGGTCAACAGCGACCGATGGAGCGCCTACACGTTCTTCTCGGCGACGCGCCGGCAGCTCTGCTGGTCCCACATGCTCCGAGATCTGAAGGGCATCGTGGATGCCAAGGACATCCGACCCGCCGTACTCTGGCGCAAAGGGACCCAGGGTGCCCGCTCCCAGAAGGGCTCCCTCTTCGTGTCGAGGATGCTCACGGTCGCAGCCACTTGTCGGCGCCAGGGACATGGTCTGCCCGACTTCCTGGAGCACTCCGTGCTCGCTCACCAGCTCGGCGAGCAGCCCCCGTCCCTGCTCACGCTTGCCCGCTGATTACGCCGTCGTGGTCATGCGGCAGCGGCACTTGTGGTGCGACGCAAGGTCCCGGCCGAACGGGTACAGTTCACCTTCAACCTGCCCTCTCTAGTCCACCCCGACGAACGCTTGCAACTCCATCTGGACAGCGTGGGTCCGTTCATCGGTCCAACAAAGGTGGCCGGCTGAGAACGCCGGTCGATGGTGCACTATCATTACCTGCGAAGCCCTTTCCCCACCGGGATCCGGAAGCCCATGAAAAGGAACTCCACGGATTACAACAGCAAAAAACCTCTGCCGACATGTGCTCAGAACAGGCGGGGATTGTCGTCCTGGCCGACGGGCTCGGCCGTGCCCAACAACATGGTGCTGTCCACGCAACCGGAGCAGAGCAAATAGACCCTCACGGTGTCCAGCGCGAGGTCTACGGTGGTTTCCACCAGCATGATCACCACCTGGAGCTGGCCCGGGTCTATGGTGCCCTCGAACACGCTCTTCTGTACGTGGACCAGGTGCTTCTTCAAGCGCCTCATGAGGCGGGAACGCCTGCTGGTCTCGTGGACGTCGTAGCACAGAACTACATGTATTCCCTGCATGGGCACCTCGTTTCATGGTGGAGAGATCTTCCCGGGGGATCGTTCGTCTTCAACGCCAACATCCTCAACGCCAACATCCTCAACGCCACAGAAACGGGACATAGTTGGGCTCGTCCTTGGCCATTTCACGCGCAAGAAGCCTGGCCTGTTGGAGCTGGATCTCTCTGATCTGGAAACGACCCTGGCCCGCGGGGTAGTAGAGGCGTTCCCTCTGTCTGCGACTCCAGGCGGTAATGACGATGCCCCGGCCCACTGGTCCCAGGTAGACCGCCTTGCTGTCTGCTGCTCCGGATTCCTGTGGATGGTCGTCCTGGCTGCCAGCCACAGGCGCCCCCACCAGGGACAGGTCCACCTCGGGATCCATGAAGTCTTCGGGCGCGAGCTGGCGCCGGTTGAAGAGGCCCAACACGAGAGCATCCACCAGCGGCCGCCATTCCTCGGCCAGGTCGAAGGCGAGAGCCTCGTGGCCCCGCCCCGCGTCGTGCAGGAAACCCACGTAGGGGTCCATGCCCGCGGTGCGGGCGAGTTGGCCGCATCGCTGGCACAGCAGGGTATACAAAAAAGAGAGCGCGGCATTGACGGGATCCCTGGGGGGACGCCGGTTGCGCCCGGTGAAGCTGAACAGGGGGTTGCTCAGACCCACTCCCAGGATGGAGAAATACGCTCTGGCGCCACTTCCCTCGATGCCGCGAAGCTGGTCCAGATCCCTCGCCTCGTGGGCACGCTCGGCAGCCACACGGATCAAGGCCAGGGCGTCGGCCAAGGGCTCTCCCACAGACCTGCGCTTGAACCTGGCCAGAACAGTGTGCTGGTTGCGAAGTTTGCCCGCCACGATGGCGCGAGCCACGGCCAGTCGGCGTGCCGGATCCGACACCGCGGCGAGCTGGGCGAGACGGCGCTCTCCAGCACGGTGTTCCAGGCTGGACAGGCGCCCCTGGACCCTGCCGGCCACGGTATGGAAGACCACGTCGATGCCCTTCCAAAGAAGGGTTCGGCGGGCAGCGGGCGTGATGGCGGCATCGCCGTACACCAGGACCTCTTCCACGTCCGCGGGTCTGAGGACCGACACGGGCTCGCCCTTCAACTCCACGACGAGCGCGCCGCCCCTGACGCTCAAACGACGTTCGCCCCCCTGTAGCACCAACAACGCAGCCACGATTCCTCCCTCAAGCGGAGGCCACGAAGCGAAGAGCGGGAATGCCCTCGCAGTCCTCAACCTTCCACAGGCCATCCTCGGCCTGGAAGCAGCCACCGGGTTGGGCCGCGAGCCGCTGGGCAGCCTCTCGTCGCAGGGCCATGATCTCCTGCTGGATCTCCGCCAGGTGGGATTCCGTGAGGCGAAGGGTCGCCAGCAGCTCAGGCAGGCTTCGGGCCCCCTGGAGCGGCTGGGCTGGCAGGGCAAGGGCGTGAAGCATGGGATTGGGATATGTGTCGCCTGCGTCGAAGACGCAATCACAGGACACCTGATCCACAAGGCGGGAAAGGCGTTTTCGCACTCCCTTGCAAGAGATCTCATTTCCGGCGTGGGGCTTTCCCATCCAGTCGGACTCGTGGACGTGGCAGCGCCGGAAGAGGTAGTTGACCGCCTGGACTCCCTCGGGCAGATGACCCAGGGAATGCTCCAACACAACCCTCTCGGAGTGCTCCAGTCTTCCCTGGTGGAGGGCCTGGCGCACCAACTCGCCCAACACGGAGCAGCCGCTGAGTACGGCGTCCAGTCGGGGGTAGGTGTGCAGGTCAGCCTCGGTGAATGGGCTGGCGTGCTCAGCCGGGGGCGGGGCCTGGGCCAACAGAGATGCGTCATCCGCAGGGATCGCCGGCGCGGACTCCAGGGCCTGCCCATGGATGGAGCCGGAAGCAGTACCGGGAGTTGGAGTCACCAGGCTGGGGGGAGGCATTCGGACCCCGGACAGGGGAACCCGCTTGATCTGGCGCAGGCGCTCCCAGGGATCGTCGATGGGCTGGCCCTGGTCGTCCAGAAGCACGCAGCGCCTTCCCGTGCGGCGATGTATTCCCAGGGGGATCTTCACCAGGTTGCCCAACTTTCCAGGAGGAACGCTGTCCTGCTTGGGGAAGACCTCGATGGCGAGCTGGGGATCGGGCGGGGCCAGCACCCGGGCCCAGGCCTTGCCCAGGGCACGTGCCTTGCCGGCAGGTTCAGGCTTCGGAAAGAAACACCAGAGGTGGCGGCCCTTGTAGCCGGAGTCCACCAGCAAGGGGTCGAAGCCCGCGGCTCGCAGACCCTTCAACAGGGCGATACCTGCATGGTGGATGCGTCGGCCAAGCTCGCCGGCAGCTTCCTGGTCTCCGAAAGCCCTGTCTACAGCGGCCCTGGTGGCGTCCATGTCGAAGACGAGTTGTCCCACCTGGTCGTCGCGCCGCACAAGGTAGATCCCGATGGTCACGCCACCGCGAAGGTGGGAGCCGGCCAGCCCCACCGTGAAGGGGGCGTCAACCGGACTGTAACCGTGGTTCCTGTCGGATTTGTGCCATTGGCGCGCATGTACGCCCTCCCGGCCCTGGAAAAGGTGTACGAAACGCACCAGGTCTCCGTCACCGGGCTCCCCGGGGGGAGGGTCGGGGATCTGGTCGGCCTCTGGCACGGGGAGGGGTTCGTCATGCACTGTGCCCAGGCAATCCTTCAATCTCTGCCTGCACGCCTGGGCACGACGATGATCGCCGCGCTCGGAATGCAGTTGGACCAGGCGGGTCAGGGCCTCCACGTGCCTGGAATCCCGACTCAACACGGCCTGCCAGGCCCGGAGCGAAAGGAGAGACATGCCGGCGGCCTCGGCGGCTCGCGCCCACTGCTCCGGATCCCCCGATTCCGGCAAGGACGAGGCAAAGGCCCGCCGCAGCAGAGCCTGGGCTTCCCCTACTTGTCCCGCGTCCATGCAAGCGAATACTTCTGTCGGTTCAAGCTGCTTTTGCTCCACGTTGCCTCCTTTGACCGGCAGATCACGCCCAGAAGGGCTGGGCGCGGAGGCATTCGTGAATGCCCCTCTCCGGCCGATCCCATTGATCAGGACGCAGCAGCATGGCCAAACCTGACAGCAGGCCGCGAAACCCAAGCGCAGCGCTCAAGGGCCAGGTTTCGGTTTCTCCCCAGACCTTCGCGCAAACTCCGGGCCGCGGTGGAGAGGACAGGAATCCCAGTCCGCCATTTCAGGACGGGAAGCAGGAATGGGAGGCCTATGGCCTTTCGCGTCGCAGCATCGACGATCCCGCCAGCGCCAGCAGCCCCAGGTAGCCCCATCCCGAGACCGGGTCGGCGGTGGAACAGCCGGAGCAGCCCTGGTCGCCTTCGGGCTGGTCCCCGCAATCCGCCGTGTCGCAGGTGCCGCAGCCGGACTCGGAGCAGGAACCAGAATCGGACTCCGACGCAGAGCCGGTGTCGGTGGTCTCTGGCGGCTCGCAGTCTTCCACAGGGTCGGCCTCGCCCACCTGTGCCTCGCAGTCGGGGCTGGTGCCGGTGGTGTCAAGGCGGAGAGAGATGTCGTCTATGTAGCTGTCATTGTCGGTGCCGGAGTTGCGGGTTCCTTGCATGACCACGGCGATGGACCTGGTGAGCGGGGGTACCTGGAGCGCTTGGGAGAGCATTGTCCACTGGTCGGAGAAGGCCGTAAGTGGCTCGCTCTCTGACAGCAGGTCGCCCTGCCCATCAAGGAAACGCAGGAGCAAGGCGGGCTCGTCGCTGCCGTTCCAGTCGGCCAGGTAGCCCTCGAACCAGGCGAGCACCTGGCCGGCGTCTATCTCGGTTGCGTATCCGGAGATGTGGACGATTTGCATTGCCTCGCCGTAGGCGGCGCTCTCACAGATGCCGCCCACCGCGAAGTAGCGCTGGCCCGTGTGGGGGGCCGTGCCGCCGCATTCGCCATCTTCCAGTGATTCCAGGTAGCCTTCGACGATCTCCCAGGCATCCGTTCCGTCTTCGGCGCCGGGGTTCATGAGCAGGTTGTCGGTGAGGCCGGACTCGCCGGTGGTGAAGGCCATGGGCTCGGACCAGTCGCTCCAGGCCAGGGATCTGTCCCTGTATCGTACCCTCCAGCAGTAGTCTGTGTTCTCTTCCAGTCCGTCGACACCTTCGTTGGTGAGGATGTCGCCCGCCTGGGTGTCCTGGTCGAAGTACCAGTTTTCGTGTTGCTTCCAGCTCTCGTAGACCGGGTCGGAGAAGTGGTCGCATGACGTGGAGATCTGCCACTGGGATGCACCGTGCAGGTCGTCGTCGGGGTCGCAGAAGCCGGTGGCCGAGAGGGCGATGCAGTCGGGGCTCAGGTCGATGCCCGACGGGGAAAGGGGGGCTGGGGTGGCCGGAGGGGTGTTTCGTCGGCGGATGGTGATGTCGTCGCGGACCTGGTTGTCGCGGGAGAGGTACTCGTTGCCGTTGCTGATGCGCAGCAGACGGAAGCTGGGATCGGCCCCGGCCGTCACCTCCACCAGCACGAAGCCCCAGTCGTCCTGCGAGACGGTGAACTCGTCGTAGTCGATCTGATCGTACTCGCCCCAGTAGTCGATGTTGCCCCCTGCCGTGGCCACGTTCACCCAAAGATGGGCGTGGTCCATGGATTGACCCCGGGAGTAGGCGTGTGTGTGGCCGAAGAAGTGGATGCTGGGCTTTCCGCAGGTGGTGGAGAAGGTCTCCATGCGCAGGATGACCTCTTCGGTGAAGTCGATCTCGCCCGGAGGCCAGAGTTCGGAGTGGTAGGGATGGTGAAGCTGTGCGAAGACGAAGTCGATGTCGTCGTCGGAACAGGCGTCGTCGAGGGTCTCGTCCAGCCAGTCGAGCTGGGATTGGAGCCAGTACAGGGTGTTGGAGTCGAGGCCCAGCACGCGCAGGTTGCCGTAGTCGGTGTACCACCAGTGCTCCGGGTAGTCCTGGGAGCCGTTTTCCGGCAGGTGGAAGTAGTCGGTGAAATAGGGGGTGTAGGCTTCGTGGTTCCCGTACACCGGGTAGAAGGGGACGTAGCCCATGAGCGCCGAGCCGGGAGCGAAGAAGTCGTCGCGCCACTGGTCCATCATCCAGCCGTTGTCCACCAGGTCGCCCGGCAGCAGCACCATGGCCAAGTGCTCATCCAGGTCCGGGCCGTACTCCTGGTTGAGATAGGCGATGATCCCGTCTTCCACTATCTCGC
Organism: Myxococcota bacterium; assembly: GCA_024276675.1. Taxonomy (GTDB): domain Bacteria; phylum Myxococcota_A; class UBA796; order UBA796; family JAFGLY01; genus JAJRWT01. The sequence goes on from JAJRWT010000112.1 coordinate 38,339, forward strand.
GGTATTTGTCCGGGTTGGACGAGTCCTTCTGCATGTCGCTCATGGCCACGATCTGGAAGGCGCTCTCAGCCGAGGCTTCCGGCGGCGTCGTGAGTTGGAGCACATCGCTACGGAGGCTTCCGGTGACCACCTGGTAGTAGTAGCGGGTTGCCGGATCCAGCCCTTCCAGGTGGACCTCGTGGATGAGCCCCCCGTCGCCCGACTCGAAGCTGTCACCTTCGGTGCTGGTCCCAAGGTTCTGGGTCGTTCCCCACTCGACCAGGGTGGATTCACCCGTGCTGGTCTCCCAGAGCACCCAGATGTCCTGGGGAGTGGCCGACTGCAGGTACGGCTCCACGAGCATATCCTGGGCCATGGCGCTGGCCGAGACGAGCAGTAGCGGGAGGAGACTCCACCTGTGTGTGGTCTGCGATCCTGGCATGGTGGCTCCTTCAAACGATCCGCTAAGTCGGGCTCCCCACAAGGTGCGGCAAAAGGGCAATGTCGGAGATTTGGGCGCTTCGCCCCAGCCTGACTGTTTCAGGTGCCTCCGGGGATGGGCCCCGGAGGCAACGGTCGCGAACTTCCAATACGCTGTATTACCCGCGAGCGCCTCCAGAGAGAATGGTGATCATGGCATGTTTTCCCAGCGATGTCAGGCTCGCCATCGCGGATTCTTCACGTATCCTCGACAAGCCGACGGAGGGAGTGGTTCATCTCATGGGCCTTGGACAGCGGGGAATCCTGAAAGCCGTCGGGGAGCCTCTGCAGAGATGCTCTCGGCAAGGGATGGCAGGTTTACGACCTGGACCCTTGGAGTAACGGGGTGATGGAACCGGAACGGGTAGGAGTCCGGGCCGACGATTATGGGAAGTAAGTCCCGTTGTGACCGTCACAACGCCGGTTTCTTCCCCCTATGGGGAAGTAAGTCCCGTTGTGACCGTCACAACGCCGGTTTCTTCCCCCTATGGGGAAGCAAGTCCCGTTGTGACCGTCACAACGCCGGTTTCTTCCCCCTATGGGGAAGTAAGTCCCGTTGTGACCGTCACAACGCCGGTTTCTTCCCCCTATGGGGAAGTAAGTCCCGTTGTGACCCTGCCGCAGCAGGCGCAGCGGCAGGTGCAGAGGCCGGGACAGGCGCTGGCCGGAGTAATGTCCACGGCCCCCAGCCCGGATGAAAGCTGCGGGCGCAGGGGGGCGTGTGTGTTTGTTCCATAATTGTAGGAATTGTCGCTTAACGGCATTCTCCGCGTGAAATGTTGAACTTGCCATGACAGGATTTACTGCTATTCTACCGTTTCGACACCAGGGAACCGCTCCAGAGATCTGTATGCACCAGTCCGCCATCATATCCGTCCGGAATGAAAATGGAGTGTTCTTCGGCACCCTGTGCCGTTGGAAAGGCGACCTGATCCTGTTCGATCTGGCCACCTCCATGTTCCCCGGAGACGAAGTGGAACTGCGGGTGGAGCTTACCGGTTTCAACAGGACCATCCTCGTGCAGGCCATGGTTATTCGCTCCATGCCGCGGGAAGGCGGTGACAACCGGATCGCGGCGCGTGTCTACGACCTTTCAAATGCGGAACGCGAGATCCTGGAAGAATGGCGTGAAACGGTTTCCACGGGCGGCACCGCCCAGCATCCGGAGCGTTTGCTGGAAACAACGCCGAGTTCCGGTTCACGGCCCCAGGCCGATTGTTCAGACATCGAAGCCGCCCTGCGGCGTTTCGACCGGAAATACTCCACCAGCCATGCCACGCTCAGCGACCCGTGGGGCATCAGCACCACCACGACTTCAAAACGCTCCACCGTGGGCAGGAAGGCCATCCGAGAGGCTCTCCGGGCTGCCCTGAACAAAACGCCGGGGCACACCTCTACTCCAGAGTCATCCCGCCCCCCGAATCCCCCGGCGCCACGCCCGAGCACCCCCCGCCCCCCGAATCCCCCGGCGCCACGCCCGAGCACCCCCCGCCCCCCGAATCCCCCGGCGCC
>JAJRWT010000113.1 GCA_024276675.1 Myxococcota bacterium
CGCAGGAGCGGCCCATTCCTTCGCCAGGCGCGCCGGGCAACCGCTTGAAATAGCGCTGCTATTCCGGCGGGTTGCCCGGACGCACCTGGCTCGAAAGCGACTCGCTCCTGCTCGGTCCGCACTTTCCGGATGGGAACTATCAAGGATCCTACCCGTGCTGTCCCGATCTTCCCGGCTCTTCCACAGATCCCCGCTCCACGCCTCGCAGCTCCGTCCCTCGGGCCCCTGGATGCCACGCTGCGTTTCGTTCCTCCTCCCCGGCGTCCCCGTGCTGCTGGCAGTCGCTTGCGGTACCGGTGCCCCCGCCGTGGATACCAGCATTGAATCCGCGGCCCCGGACGCCGGTGAGAACAGGATCCCCGCGGACCTGAACGGCGACGGATACGCGGACCTTGTCTTCGCAAATACCATGAACGGCGACGACTACCACGTGGATTCCATTGTTTATTGGGGCAGCGACCAGGGCTATGACGAGTATTCTGTCACCACGCTTCCCACGGTGGGGGCCATGGGCGTCGAGATCGCGGACCTGGACGCCGACGGCTGGGCCGATATCGTGTTCAACCAGGTGAGCGACGGCGAGACCCGCTTCGTTGACTCGGTGATCTACTGGGGCGGGTCCGGTGGTTTCGAACCATCGCGGATCACGGCGCTGCCCACCGTGGGTTGCGCCGACGTAACCGTGTCCGACGTGGACCTGGACGGCTATCTCGACCTGGTCTTCGCCAACCGTTTCGACGGTTCCAGCTACGAGGTGGACGCATACATCTACTGGGGTTCGGCGGGTGGATACTCGGTGGACAACCGCCTGGAACTACCCGTATTCGGCGCCTCGCGAAGCCGCGTTGCGGACCTGGACCGAGACGGCTTCAGGGACATCGTCTTCAGCAACGCGGCCTTCCCGGCCGAAAGCTCCTATGTCTACTGGGGTGGGAGCGATGGCCTGGATCCCCAGCACAGGACCGAGCTGCCCTCGGAGCAGCCCGAAGGCCTGGAGGTGGCGGACCTGGACGGCGACGGGTGGCTGGATATCCTGCTGGGCGAGTGGATGGGCACTTCGGGCTTCGAAACCGACTCCATCATATACTGGGGTTCACCCGATGGTTTCGACGATCACAATAAGACGACCCTCCCCACGCTGGGAGCCACCGATGTAACGGTCCAGGACCTGGATGCCGACGGACAGCCGGACATACTCTTCGTGAACTCCTTCGACGCCGACGCCGAGGTTTCCGTGGACTCCTATATCTACTGGGGTTCCCAGCAGGGCTACTCCCAGGATCGGCGCAGCGGACTTCCATCCGTGGGAGCTTCCGAGGCCCAGGCGGCGGACCTGGACGGCGACGGCTTCCTGGATATCGTCATCGCCAATTTCTACCAGCTCTCCGGCGACGACAGCCAACTCCGCTCCTACCTGTACTGGGGTTCCGCCAGCGGGTTCTCCGAGTCGGCCAGAACGGAGCTGCCCACGGCAGGAGCGGGCGCGGTGGAGGCCCTGCAGGTGCTTCCATGAAGCACCGGGAGCCGTCGGTGGGCGGCTCCTGGCCCTGCGATGGGCGGCTCCATCATCTTGCCCGGCACCGCTCCCGCCCCGGGGCAGCTATCGTGAAGCCCCGCGTATCGCAGGGCGAAAGCCCTGCCTGGCCAACCACGCCCGGGCGCGCCCCCGCTGGCGTTCATCGTGGAAACGGCACCATTGCTCCCACAGCCCCGGGAAGGTCTGTGCCGCTGCCTTGAAACGCCTGAAGGGGCTGGACATTCCAAGGCAGGAAGACAGCTCGCCGGCAAGGTGGGGGTCTTCCAGATTCCGGATGAATAGCCTCATGTCGTTGAAACTGTCATGGAAACCCTGGCACTCGACCTTGATCCAGGCGTTGCTGCGGGAGATGTCTGGTTTTTCCAGGCCGAACATTTCAGAGTAGTCGGGCCTGAGCGCGCCGGTGCGGGTGTCCATGTAACCACCGCCGGTGGTGGGTTCGGCTTCCAGCATGAGGCAGAGTTCGTCCAACTCCACGGGGACGGAGCGCAGCATGGGCGTGGGGCCGGTTCCCAGGGCTGCATCCAGTTGTTGCGCCAGCTCCTGGTCACCACGGTACCCGCGAGCCATCAACGCGGCCCGCAGGCGGCCTGCCAGGGTGGCGGATCCCGAGACCCCCTGGTGCAGGGCCGTGAGCAGGCCATCGCCGGCAACCTGGAGCATCTCCGGAAGCACTCGCCCGTCCATGGTGGCGACCACGGCCTTCCCATCGCCGATGATCACCGCCAACACGAGCTTCTTCAGGGAATCTCCACTCCAGTCGCATGAATCTTCCAAGGATCGTCTCTCCGCTGCTTGAAGTCGTCTGCCTCCCGCAGGCATGACCCTAACCCGGAGCGGCGCCCCTCTGCGAGTTGAGGTTATAACGATGGAAAGGCTTGTGTGCTCATGGAGGCGGAAATCCTGATGCGGCATCTCAGGGCCGAAGCCCAGGAAGGGTCCGGCGCACAAGAAACGGGAACGCCCCCCCGGCCCGCTGATTCGGCCCCCCGCGCCCTTCCCGCCGACGACAAGCCCGCCGAGACCGTCTTCACCCTGGATCTGCTGGTGGATCGCCAGGCGGCTGGGCAACGTGCCGATGCCTGGATCGCGGGGCGCTTCTCCCGCCACTCCCGCAGCGCCGTGGTGCGCCTCTTCAAGGAGGGGCGTGTCGTGGGGCTGGACAGGCCCCTGAAGCCTGGCTCGATCCTGGTGGAAGGTGAACGGATACGCATGTTGCGTCCCGGCCTGGTGCCAAGCTCGCCACCTCCCTCCCTGCCTCCCGTGCTCTACGAAGACAAGCACATCATGGCCCTGGACAAGCCCGCGGGCCTGTTGGTCCATCCCACCGGCTCCAGCTTCGTGTGGGCCCTGGTGGGGTTGGTGCGTCGCGCCAGGCCAGGTTGTCCCGTACACCTGGCCCATCGCCTGGACAGGGACACATCCGGGGTGGTGCTGCTGGCCAAGGATCCCCGGGCCAAGAGCCACCTCTCGGCGGTGTTCAGCGGTCAGTATGCCGAGAAGGTCTACTGGGCGGTGGTGCGGGGCAGTCCCTCCTGGTCGAGCTGCCTGGTGGACGAACCCATAGGCCCGGCTCTCAACAGCGCCATCCGCATACGAGTGGCCGTGAGGCCCGACGGCCTTCCCGCTCGCACCAGGGTGTTCGTGCTGGCAAGGTTCCGCGGCATGTCTCTGTTGGCCTGCCACCCCCGAAGCGGCAGGACACACCAGATTCGCGTACACCTGGCCCACCTGGGGCACCCGATCCTGGGCGACCGCATCTACGGGCAGCCGGACGACCTCTTCCTGGGAATCCTGGAAAAGGGCTTTGATACCCAGGCTCTGCACCGTGCGGGCTTTCCCCGGCAGGCCCTGCACGCCCGAGCCATTCGTTTTCCCCATCCCGACGGCCATCCCATGGAAGTGCGGGCCCCGCTGGCCGCCGACCTGCGCCGCCTGTTGCGCGCCGGCGCTCCCCCATTCCACCAGCAGAGCCCATGACCGCCCGCCAACGCCACCTGTTCCTCCTGCTTCTGCTCTTCGCCGCCGGCACCGCGGAGCTGTTGCTTTTTCGAAAGTTCTTCGGACTGGTGGGGGCCCTGGGCAGCGATCCCATCCTCTGGATTCTCTCCGCCAGGAACATCCAGGTGGGCGCTCTCTCCGTCGTGCCCCCCGTCTACC
>JAJRWT010000114.1 GCA_024276675.1 Myxococcota bacterium
CGAAGGGGTGGAAGCCGCCAGGGAGGCGGTTCCCCGCAGCGACAGCCAGATCTACAGCGGGCTGGAGTTCAACTTCGTCAATGGCTGCGACACCGCCGAAAACCGGTGCATCATCAGCGTCGTGGGGCCGCGGGTGGAGGTGGACTACTACTCGTATTCCGCCTGGGAGGCCCTGGGGCTGGAAGAGGGTGAGTTGCTGGGCGCCTACCTGCAAGAGTACCTGAGCCAGGCACTGGACTGGGTCCAGAGCCAGCGCCCCGACGTGGGGCCGGACCGGTTCATCGTGGGGGAATTCGGCTTTGGCCGTGACCTTCCGTACCACGGCGAGTGCCTGGCCGCGGCTCGCACCATGCTCAGCATCGAAGCGCTGGAAGACTGGGGCGCCCACATGGGCATCTACTGGCAGATCGTGGACAACAGCCTCTCCTCCGCCACCACGTGGTCCGCCTATGGTCTGTACAAGGCCGAGGGAACCCGCTCCCTCACCGGAGATGCCGTTGTCTCGCTCTACGAAGAACAGGCCGTGAGCGTGCAGGCCTACTCCGGCTGCCCACAGATCAGCGACGACGGCATCTTCGACTCCGGCACCCTGGACCAGCGCATCGCACCCGGCGACATCGTCACCATCATCGGCTCGGACTTCTCCGACTCCGGCAACTCCGTGCTCTTCCACCAGGGTACCCAGCGCATCCGCTTGGCCGAGGGGAGCACGGCCTGGTACGAGTCCAACCACCAGATCAATGTCCAGGTGCCGGCCGAATTCTCACCGGGCAGCAACGCCATAGTCTACGTGACCGACGCCGACGGCATCGACTCCAACGGGCAGATCATCAGCCTGGGGACGGAGTAGGGGGAGCCGTGAGCACGGCCACGTTCCGGCGCAGTGGCTCCTGGCGCTCCGCGGCAGGCATGAGCGTTCCCGACGGCTCCCGGGCGGGCCATTGCGAGCGCGCCTTGAAGCGCATAGGTGCATGAAATGAAGTTTGTACAGGCTATTGCCACTTGCATGGTGGCCTGCACCACGGCGAACGATTCCGGGGACTCATGCGACAGCTCCGCGGATTGTGTTCCAACCGACCAGTTTCCACAGATGGAAACGGCTGCCTGCGAGGCCCCCGCCTACGAGTGGGTTTCACTGGACGCCATGGGTGAGGTCACGGATTGGGAAGAAATGGACGATCTTTCCCTTTCGGCGGACTCCATCGAATTCATGCTCCAGCTTGCCGGAATTACCAATTTCTCACCGATTCCATACGGAATCAAGACCTACCGCGTTCGCTACACGACCCAGGACAGGGGCGCCCTGGTAGAGGCCACCGCGGTCATCAGCTATCCCGACGTGGAGCAGGCCTCGTCCTTCCCCGTGGTGATGTTCGCCCACGGAACCACGGGTTTCACCGACGCCTGTGCTCCAGGTGCCGGCGGCATCGAAGAGCTGGCCGTCCCCGTGCTACTGGCATCGCTGGGATACGCCGTCGTGGCGCCGGATTACCTGGGCATGAACAGCTTTGGCGAGCCCGCTGCCTTCATGCATCCATACCTGGTGCCCGAGCCCACCGCGGTGGCCTGCCTGGACTCGATGCGGGCCCTGGTGGATTTCCACGATCAGCGCGAGATCCCTGTTGACTTCGATACCAGTCGGACTGTCATCTGGGGGGCTTCCGAAGGCGGGTTCGCGGCCTTCTGGGCAGAAAGATATGCCCCGTACTACGCTCCCGAGTTCGATATCGTGGCCAACGTGGCGTTGGTTCCCCCCACCGACATGCTGGGGCTGGCCGCGCATGCCGTCACCGTGGCGGGAAGCACCACCGCCGGCCTCGCCGCCATGTTGGTGGCCTCGTCCCAGTGGTACGGATCTTCGTCGGACCTGCAAAAAGTACTGACAGACCAGGAGCCCGGCTACCTTGTCAGCAACCTCCCCCAGGAGATGCTCTCATCATGTAGCAGCTTCCCCTCCATAGAAAGCTGCGAAACAGTGGAAGATGTCTTCCAGCAGCAATTCATCGACGCCTTCGACGGCGGCGGCACCGAATCGGTTGAACCCTTCTACTGCTACATCGAAGCTGCCACCCTCCACGCCTCCTCCCTGGCTCTCCAGGCCGCCACCCCCACGCTGGTGGTGCTCTCCGAGGACGACGACCTGGTGATTTCGCCAGTGATTCGTGCCGACATCCTGACCCTCTGCCAGCAGGGCTACCAGATCGAACACCTCGAGTGTGAGGGGGCGGACCACGCCGAGGGCGCCGTGCTGTCGCTGCCCTACCAGGTGGATTGGGTACAAGCCAGGCTGGAGGCGCGGGACCTGGACGAGTCCATGCTGTGTATCATCAACGATCCGGTGGACTGCGAGGCATTCCTGGAGTGAACAGAGCCCCGTGGGGCCGGCATCCTGCTGGCCCATGTCGTCACTATGCAGTACATGCTCGCCCCGATACGCCTAGCGGTGAGCATTGTGATGTGTGAGAAGAGCCTCGTCCCCTGACGAGACGAGGTCACCGATGCAAGACAGTGCCGAAACACTGCGCGCCGAATTTGGAGAGTATTTTGGGTTTTTAAGCTGCGCAGGCCGGTCTCGAAGGTGGTCATCCCGCCCAGAAAGTCGCCCCACGCGACTATTTCGCGGGGGTAACAGGTCATCCCGCCCAGAAAGTCGCCCCACGCGACTATTTCGCGGGGGTAACAGGTCATCCCGCCCAGAAAGTCGCCTCACGCGACTATTTCGCGGGGGTAACAGGTCATCCCGCCCAGAAAGTCGCCTCACGCGACTATTTCGCGGGGGTAAC
>JAJRWT010000115.1 GCA_024276675.1 Myxococcota bacterium
TATTGACCACTACGGCTGGGACTTCTTGAAACAGAATCGCCATCACCATGCGCCCGCCCGGGCTTGCCCAGGATCCTTGATCTACGCGCTCCCATGATCTACATGACCAATCAGCGATTACTGCCAGGTGGGGGAGTTGAGCACCCGGCCCCTTGTGGATAAATCCCGCGCGGGAGGGCTCGGTATGGAGCCGTGAACTCTACGAGGTGAAGGAGGTGAAGGATTGGACAGAGCGCTGGAAGCCACACCCATCGCAGATGGAGTCTACTGGGTAGGTGCGCTTGATTGGGGCATTCGCAATTTCCATGGATACCTTACCTCTCGCGGCACCACGTACAACGCCTATCTGGTGCTGGGCGACGAACCCATCCTCATCGACACGGTAAAAGCCCCTTTCAAGGACGAAATGATGTCACGAATCGCCTCGGTTCTGGAGCCGGGGCGAATCAGGCATGTGATCTCCAACCATGCAGAGTTGGACCATAGCGGCGCTCTGCCCGAAGTGCTTCGGACAATACGCCCTGACAGCGTCCTCACCTCCACCATGGGAGCACGAGCCCTCAAAGACCACTTCCACTGGGATCTGGAGCCTCGCGTAGTGAAAGACGGGGAACGCGTCGAGCTGGGCAACAAGGTCTTCCAGTTCATTCACGCCCCCATGCTACACTGGCCCGACAGTATGCTGGCATACCTCGAGGGGCCGGGGCTGTTGTTTACCAATGATGCCTTTGGGATGCATCTTTGCAGCTCGCAGCGCTTCGACGACCAACTGTCTCGATCATTGTTGGAATACGAAGCCGCAAAATACTATGCCAACATCCTCTTGCCCTACTCCGGCAGGGTGCAGAAACTGGGCGAACGCCTCTCGCGACTCCGTCTCCCAACCAGTATGATCATCCCCGATCACGGGCCCATCTGGCGCAAGGACATGGACTGGATAACCCGGCGTTACCTTCTGTGGGCAGCCCAGGTGCCAACTCCGAAGGCTACCGTGGTCTTCGACACCATGTGGCAGAGCACTGCTGTCATGGCACAGGCCGTGGGTGACGGTCTGATGGGCGCGGGTATCGACATAGAACTACTGCCCCTCGACTCGGTCCACCGCAGCGATGTCGCTACCAAGGTTCTTCTTTCCGGTGGATTGGCGGTGGGCTCCCCCACCCTGAACAACAGCATTTACCCTTCCCTGGCCGACCTGCTCTTCTACCTGCGGGGCCTCCAACCGAAAAACCTGCTGGGCATCGCGTTTGGCTCCTACGGATGGGGAGGGCAGGCTGTCGGGATTCTGGAAAAGCTACTGGGGGAAATGAGCGTGGAGCTGGCCGCTCCCGGCGTGCGGGTACGCCATGTGCCCGATGCCCGTGCCATGCAGCAGTGCCGCGCCCTGGGCGCCAGGCTGGGGGAAAGGCTCATGGAAGAGTGCAACCAGGTGGGGCAGCCGTAGCTGAAAGACAACCTGGATGATGGTATCCTTCCACGTTGTTCGCTCTCGACACGCATGGAGGGTACCCGGCCATGGCCCGCCTGTCTTACGAAGGTGAAACGTATGGTTCACGTCACGGCTCCGGCCCGGTAGTGCGAAAAGTGACAAAAAGGGGGCATTTTACAAATCATTCCAAGGCCACTGCCCACCGGGATCACCTTTTCCCGTTGAGGCACGTTGCTTGCCGAAAGGCAGAACAAACACACGAGAAGCAGCTTCTGCACCTTGCCGACCATCCCGCCGGACCAGCCCAACAGCACGATCCTTTCCCGACGATGACGCGACAGCCGGCACTTCCGGACCGACATGGCGGCAGTGAACAGATGAACGCGGAGACCAAGCATGGATCCAGTTCTGTTAGCCCGATTCCAATTCGCCATGACGATTGGTTTCCACTACGTCTTCCCCCCCATAACCATCGGCCTGGCGTGGATCATCGCCTGGTTCATGATGCGATGGTGGCGCACGGGCAAGGAGATCTACGAAACCCAGGCCCGTTTCTGGCTGAAGCTCTTCGCCATCAACTTCGCAGTGGGCGTGGCCACCGGTATCACCATGGAGTTCCAATTCGGCACCAACTGGGCAGTGTACTCCCGCTTCGTCGGGGACATCTTCGGAGCCCCCCTGGCCGCCGAGGGGCTGATGGCCTTCTTCCTGGAGTCCACCTTCATGGGCGTACTGCTCTTCGGGTGGAGACGTCTTTCGCGGCGTACGCTTTGGCTCTCCTCAATGCTCGTTGCACTTGGTTCCACGCTATCTGCCTTCTGGATCATCGTCGCCAATTCCTGGATGCAGACACCTGCAGGCTACCGCCTGGCCAACGGCAGGGCAGAACTCGACGACTTCTGGGAAGCCGTCTTCAACCCTTCCACAATCCCTCGCTACCTGCACACCGTAGACGCCGCCATCATCACCGGCGCTTTCTTCATGCTTGGAACAAGTGCCTGGTACCTGTGGAAACGGCGCCATGTGGCCTTTGCCCTCCAATCCTTCAAGGTCTCGTTGCTTGCTGCTTTCGCAGCGGCGGCCATGCAGATGCCGCTGGGCCACCTCCACGCCGTCCAGGTGGGTGAAACCCAACCCGAAAAGCTTGCTACCTTCGAGGGGCTGTTCGAAACCCAGACACGGGCACCCATGTTGCTCTTTGGCCTGCCCGACGCTGAACAGAAACGGGTCAGGGCGGCAATCGAGATACCGGGGCTCTTGTCATTGCTATTCCATGGCGACATGGAAGCACGAGTGCAAGGCATGAACGACTTCCCACCAGAAAACCTTCCACCCCTGGCACCCACTTTCTTTTCGTTCCACCTCATGTTCATGCTTGGCATCTATTTTCTGACGCTCACGACCGCGGGCCTGGTGCTCTGGTGGAAGGACAGGCTGGAACGGAGCCCACGCTTCATGAAGCTGGTCTTCTTCTCCACACCGCTGCCAATAGTCGTGAACGAGTTGGGGTGGATTTCTGCCGAAGTGGGGCGGCAACCCTGGATGGTCTACCACGTAGAGGGAATGCGCGTAGCCGATGCGGTTTCAGCTTCTGTTTCGGCCGCTGAGCTGGTCTTCTCCATCATCATGTTCGGCATCATCTACCTGTTGTTGGGCCTGTTGTGGTTCTTCCTTCTGCGTCGCGTCGTACTCCAGGGGCCCAGGCCGGACGCCAGGTGGGAGGTCTCCCCATGAACACCTTCCAAGTGATCTGGTTCCTGCTGGTCGTCGTGCTCCTGACTGCCTACGCCGTGTTGGACGGCCTGGATCTGGGCACCGGCTTTTGGCACCTGTGGACTCGCGGTGACAAGGAACGTCGTACCCTTCTGAACGCCATCGGCCCTGTCTGGGACGCCAACGAAGTCTGGTTGCTAACCGGAGGCGGGGCTCTTTTCGCCGCCTTCCCACCGGTGTACGCCACTGTCTTCTCGGGGTTCTACCTGGCCCTGATGCTGCTGTTGCTGGCCCTCATCATCCGGGCCGTAGCGCCAGAGTTCCGCAGCCAGCTCCCTTCCCCCGTCTGGCGAAAAACCTGGGACATCGCCTTTTCCGTTTCAAGCATCATCGCCGGTCTACTGCTGGCGGTGGCTCTGGGAAACATCCTGCGGGGCATCCCGCTGGACGCCGCCAGCAACTACTCAGGGAGCTTCCTTGACCTGTTGAACCCCTATGCACTCCTCATCGCTCTCCTGGGCCTGGCCATGTTTGCCTTCCACGGTGCCCTTTTCATAGTCCTCAAGGCACCGGGCACGCTGGAGGGCAAGGCCAGGAAATGGGCCAGGGATGCCGGTCTGGTCTTCCTGGTCCTCCTCCTGGTGGCCAACGCAGTCACGATCGTTGGCCAGGCGCAACTCCTGGTCAACTACAGGCAGACGGTGTTGCTCTGGCTTCTACCACTGCTGGCAATCGTGGGCATCGTGACCGGCCTGATCTTCAACGCACAGAAACGTGCGGGGCTGGCCCTGGTATCTTCATCCACGTCAATCACAGCACTCATGTCCACCTGCGCCGCGGGCATTTTCCCAGCTCTGGTGCCTGCAATGGGCGAACCCGGGAAAAGCCTGACACTTGCAAACGCCTCTTCTACCGACCTTACGCTCAAAATCATGTTGGTCCTGACGGTACTGGTGCTGCCACTTGTACTTGGCTACACGATCTGGGTATATCGGGCCTTTGGCGGCAAGATCGACATGGACCACGAGTCGAACCACTACTGACATCGAGTCACCCACGAATCGCTGCCTGGCTACACACCACCAGCTCCAGGTTCCAGGCATCCACCACCAGGGATCCGGAGTCGGCTGGGACCACTGCGCTCTGCCCCCTGGACAACCCAAGGCATCCTGCACTGGTCTCCAACACTGCACTCCCGTCCACACAAGTCAGGGCGAGCATTGATTCCCGGTCATGGATCGACATTCTTCCCGTACCGCACCATGTATCCACCTGGAAGTGCGGCCAATCCACTACCCGCCTGGATTCAAGGCCATCAACATGGTCCAGGGCCCCGGCCACGTGACAACTTTCCAACAGAGCCAGTCCTCCCCCAACCTCCCAGTCCGTGGCCCGAAGGGAACGATGCAGGTGCAGTTCCCTGGGCCGACCATGGGGGCTGAGCCGCCCCATGCTGTCATATCGCCTGTTCCAGTCCCAGTAACGATATGTCACTCCACGCTTTTCCGGCTGAACGTGTTGAGGTTCCACCAGGGTCACGCCTGCTCCGATGCAGTGGACCACTCCTGCGGGAATGAGGAACACGTCTCCGCGGGACACGGGCAGGAAATTCAACAGATCATCCAGCCTGCCGCTGGAGCGAAGGCAAGCCACCACCTGCCCACGGTCGACGCCCTCCTTGAAACCCAGGTAGATACCCGCGCCATCGTCGGCATCCAGGATCAGCCAACTCTCGGGCTTGCCGCTTTCGCCTGGACCGAGCCCGGGATCCGCGTCGGAGGGGTGAACCTGCACCGAGAGATCCTGACGTGCATCCAGCAGCTTCACCAGGATGGGGGTCTGGCCCCGGTACCTGCGAGCAACATGTTTGCCCAGCCAGGCTTCGGGATCTGAAGCGATGGCGTCCTTCAAGAGACCAGTCCCATCATCGAAGACGCTGGGAAAGGATGGCTCCACCGAAACCTCCCAGGATTCGCCCACGATTCCTTGGTCTGCGGCGATACCCAGTTGAGCCTTGTAGTGCTGCAATATCCTTGTTCCACCCCATGGCGTCCTGGAGGGCGGCGTGAAGTTGTCGGGCCGAAGAAGTCGAGGTTCCATGGCAGGCATGCTGCTCTGTTTCTCCTTGTCACGAGGAAGTCCACGGCCGAGAATATTACGGGCGATGGACCAACGCTTGAGCGAAAGGCGACATTGCTGGTAGACGCGAGAGGAGTTATCAACGAGAGAGTACTCATGTGGAGGTTTCATGGTCAGGTCAAATACGGTATCAAACCTGCTTCTGCCGGCACTGGTCCTTTCACTCATGGGCATCACAGCCTGTGGTGAAGAAGACACAGGTTCACCTTCCGACGCAACCATATCATACGTGTGGTTCCAGGATTCCGATTCGGACGGCTACGGCAGCCCCGATTCGACCACCGAATCGAACACGCAACCCGACGGCTACGTCGACAACAACGACGACTGCGACGACACGGATGCCAGCATCTATCCTGGTGCCCCCGAAGAATGCGACGGCATCGACAACAACTGCGACGGCAGCATCGACGAAGGCATCACGAACATCTTCTACCCCGATGAAGACGGTGACGGCTACGGCGACTCCCTGACTCCCACCGCGCTCTGTAGCGATGAATCCGGATACGTGGACATTGATGGCGACTGTGACGACACCAACGCCGACATCAACCCGGACGCGGATGAATACTGCGACGGCATCGATAACGACTGCAACGACTTGATCGACGACGAAGCACTGGACGCCACAACCATGTTCGTGGACAACGATCTCGACGGTTTTGGCAATCCGGACGAAACCTCCGAAGGCTGCCCTTCCACGGAAGGTCTCTCAGAAAATGCACTGGACTGCGACGACGAAGACAGCACCGTCAACCCGGATGCGGATGAGTACTGTGACGGCATCGACAACAACTGCAACGACGCCATCGACGAGCCCTCTGCCGTGGATGCCACTGATTGGTGCATAGACGACGACGGAGACGGCTTTGGCAACCCGGATACCGCAGTGACATCCTGTGATGCTCCACCGGACTCCCGCATCGAAGACTGCTCGGACTGCAGCGACACGGACACCAACGTCAACCCCGAAGCCACCGAAGTATGTGGGAACGGTATCGACGACGACTGCGACACCGAAATCGACGAAGCCGACTGCATCTGAACCCCATGTCCCGGGGACTGCTGATGGCCCTGTCCCCAAAAGCTACGGGCTTCCGCGAAAACACAGCACTGGTATTCGTCGCGAAAGCTCGGGCCTGCCGCGGAGCGCCAGTGGGGGGGATGTGGATTCCGAGCACGTGATGGAGCCGTTTTCCTGCTGGCCAGGGGCCCTGGCGCTGGCTTCCTGACGAAGGGCCCCTCCTAGCAGGCCAGGTCTTTCCGCCCCAGCCTTCCGGCCGCCTGAAAAGGCGGTCTCTTGCTGTCCGGGACGCTTCAAGGCACCGGCAAATCCATGCCACGATGTTAGAGGACAAGCGGGTATTTTGGCGCCAATGCGCATCAACACACCCTGCCACAGCCAGATTTCCCACGACACCGACCAATCACCCGGAATTCGATGAAGACCCTGTTCTTGGCTCTGCTCGCCTCCACTGTCCTGGCCCAGGAGACAGAAGGCACGGACTCGACCCCGGTTGGTCCGCTCCAGGACTCTGACACCCGGTGCCCACCCGGTGCTCCCCAAGAACCAACCGCTCCACCCGATATCTCCACAGCTCTCTCCCTTGGCTCCAAGGCATCCAGAGACTCTGCCATCGTCATAGGGAACGAGGACTACGCCTGGCTATCCGACGCCTCACACGCCATAGACGATGCAAACGCATTTCGCGATCTCCTCTTGAAGACCGTGGGCGTACCCACCTGGCGCATGCGCTTCCTGACCGAAGCCAACAGGCGAGAGATGCGCAGGGGGCTGAAGCGAGCTGTTTCCAGAGTTCGGCGCAAAGGCACGCTGTGGGTCTACTTTTCCGGCCATGGCCTGGACACCGGCCTTGACAATGGCCCGGCGCTCCTGGGCGAAGACTACGACAACAGCCAGGAGTCCGCCAGGACAGGGCTGCTTTTTCTCCAAGAGGCTCTTGAGCTTCTGGCAAAATCCCGGGCAGAAAGGGTGGTTGTGATTATCGATGCATCTTTCAACGGACGCGGGCGCAACGGTGAGCCCCTGTTCCAACCTGGAACAGACATCGGGAACGACGCGGAGGCCGGGCCCATCCGGCTTTCCAACGAGTGTCCGCGAAACGATGCCGCTGAAACAACGGCAAGCACCGAGCAACAGGCAGATTGTCAACAACAGGAACCCGCCCGGGAAGATCCCTTCACCCTGCGGGTACCGGGCAACCTGGCCCTGTGGACAGCCACCAGGGGCTCCGAAGATGCGGAGATCTTCGCGGACCACGGCCTGTTTACCTACCTTGTCGTGGCTGCCATGAGGGGCTGGGCAGATGGATACCCGGGAAACGAACCCGATGGAATGGTGACGCTGGGAGAAGCCCAGGACTACGTGTCCTCGGCCATGTCTCGCCTGGGTCGGCTCCAACTGCCATCCAACCACGACCCCGGATCAAAAAAAAACTGGGTACTCACAAAAGGCGAACTGGAAGCGGCCCCACCCGACCAGCTCTTCCGCCAACTCTCTCTCCAGTACCTCGACCAGATGCTCCGGCAACAGGAAGAACAGCTCCTGGAAAACGCCGTGGCCAGTTGGGAACGGGCATTCTCGGCCGCCAGCGAGGGCAATGACGATGGCAGGCTGGCTCTGGAGGACTTTATCGAAGACAACGAGCACCTGGTCGTGAACGTGGAGTGGGCAATCCACTCGCCACTCCTGGACCAGGCTCGACAACTACTCTCCACATACGGCGAATGGCAAGAGCAACAAAAGCCGGGAAGCGACGGCACGCCGGCCGGAGGCAGCCAGCCAGAAGAAACCAGCGAGCCCGGTCGATACGACTCGGGGGGCGACACTGGCCAACAGCCTACCCCGCCCCAGGACAACAGTTGCGATGATCTTGAAAGACTGGAAACGCAGGCCATGGAAGGTACGCTCCGTGAGGCACAGACTGCCTGCCTCCAGGAACGGTTCTCATCCACCCGCAAGATCACAACCAAAGACAAGATTTCAAGACTCCTTCTGGTAAACGCCGAGGGCAGCGGCAACAAGCAACTCTGGGAATCACTCCTCAAACGCCATCTCTCGGAAATCGACCAGTCCGATCCCGACATGTGCTTCAAGTACTCCGTCTTCCTCTCACGCCGTGGCTTGAGCCGCGCCGACGAAGTCATCAAGTGGGCAGGTCGCGCCCTGGAAAACAAAGATGAATGGACGGGCGCCGAACACGCAAAAAAGGTATACCTCCTTCACCGCCTCCGAGCCGAAGCGGCTTCCGAGCTCTGGACCGAGGCCGAGGAACGCTACCTTTCGGAGCGTACACTCCAAGCGGAACAACGCGCCGAAACCCTCCGAGGCAACGCCAAAGAGTTGACAAAAGCCTGGCTGGATTACGCTCGTGCCAGCGGCCAGGACGACAGCAGCGCCCTTGCCCTTTGTCTCGCCGCCGCGGGGACCATGGAATTCTGCGCCGAGTGATCAATCGTGATGAACACCAATCCCACCACACGCTCCACCCCATCGAGTTCCAGGATCCTCATCGTGGAAGATGACGTCCGTCTCGCTGAACTGGTGGGCGAGTATCTCCGGGCCGCTGGATACCAGGTCAGACTCCAGCACGATGGTGCCGGAGCACCTGAGATCATTCTCGAATGGGAGCCTGACCTGGTGCTGCTGGATCTCATGCTGCCAGGCCAGGACGGCCTGTCCATCTGCCGGCAGGTCAGGCCGCATTTTTCCGGCTCCATCCTTATGCTCACTTCACTCGAAGATGAAGTGGAACAGGTGGTGGGCCTGGAAATGGGAGCCGACGACTACGTCCCCAAGCCAGCCAGTCCGAGGCTGCTCCTGGCAAGGATACGAGCCCTCTTGCGCCGCTCGAGCCTCCACCAAAACGAAAACCGGGTTGTACTGGGGGACCTGATCGTAGACCGCAGCCGCTTCGCCGCACACTTGAACCAGGAGCCCCTGGACCTCACGACAGCGGAGTTCGATCTCCTTTGGCTCCTGGCCAGCAACGCCGGGATCGTGATGTCGAGAGATGACTTGCTCAAGGGGCTTCGCGGAATCGAATACGACGGGCTGGACAGGTCCATCGATGTCAGAATCTCGAAGCTGCGCCAGAAACTCGGAGATGACCCGCAAAACCCCAGGCGGATTAAAACAGTTCGCGGAGTAGGATACCTTTTCAGCCCGGAGATGGGGTGAGCGGTCTGTTTTTCCGGGTCTACGCTGTTGTTCTCGCGGCGCTGCTGGCAGCCACCCTGACCGGGGGACTATTCTTTCGGTGGAGCCTCGAAAACTCCATAGATCGCCATCTTGAGAGCATCATGTCCATCCCGGCCCGAGCGCTGGCCCGGGAGTTGAACGCCCTGCCCCCGGGATCCGCCCGGGATACCCGCCTGGCAGAAATGCAAGCTGACCTGGGCTTCCCTGTGAAGACCATCTCCTCTCCTCAGGATCTTGACACTGCCCAACGACTGGACCTTGAATCCGGCCGAGCACTGGTACGCTCCAGCAACTTCCAACAGGTGATGCTCGTACGACTGGCAGACGGCCAGATGTTGAGCCTTGGGCCCCTGCCTTCCATCCGACCGGCTGGAAACGGGCGCGGCGCGATTCTGTTGGCCAGCGTCCTTCTCGCCCTGGTAGGGGCGATTTTCCTGCTTGTCCGCCCAATCGACCGGCGACTCCTTTCACTGGCACACGTGGCCCGAGACCTGGGCAACGGCAACCTCAAGGCAAGAGCCCCTGTCCGCGATTCCTCCATCAGGGGCGACACCATCGACGAACTCGGCACTGCCTTCAACCAGATGGCCGAACGCATAGAAGGCCTGATCCAGTCACAACAAGACCTCCTGCGTGCCGTAGCCCACGAGTTGGCCAACCCCATCGCACGACTGCGTTTCGCCATAGACCTTCTTTCCGGAGACCCGGTTCCCGACTCCAGGAGAAAACGCGAACA
Source organism: Myxococcota bacterium (assembly GCA_024276675.1). Lineage (GTDB taxonomy): Bacteria > Myxococcota_A > UBA796 > UBA796 > JAFGLY01 > JAJRWT01. The sequence continues at coordinate 10,240 of JAJRWT010000115.1, forward strand.
GCTCATCGAAGCGGACCTGGCGGAGTTGGACGAACTCGTACGCGAACTCCTGACGCTCGGGCGCCTGGAGGCTGGCGTTTCGACTCCCCAACGCGTCGAACTTGGTACGATTCTTGACGATCTTCCGGAAAAACTCCAGGCCCTGCGTCCACAGGTACGGGTCACTGCCGAGGCCCATCCCGACCAATATGTCCTCGGCGAGCCTCGCCTCCTGCGCAGGGCTGTTTCCAACCTGGCCCACAACGCTCTTCGCCATGCACAAGGCCAGGTGAAGATCTCTTCGGTATCTCCTACATCCCGAGCCGGGGATCGAATACAGATCATCGTGGACGATGATGGGCCAGGTGTGCCCGCTGAACATCGGACGAATATTTTTTCCCCCTTCGTGCGCCTGGACCCTTCGCGCTCTCGCGACACGGGCGGTACGGGCCTGGGGCTCGCCATTGTCGAGGGAATAGCGAAGGCCCACGACGGAAACGTCACCGTGTCCGACAGCCCCATGGGAGGTGCCAGGTTTATACTGGAGCTGCCGGCAGTTCACGACTGACGACACAACCAGCTCCATGACCTGCCCCAGTCCATATCCCGTGCGCCCGCCATGGTTGCGGCCAGCAGGGCCAGCAGACTGGAGCGCTCGCTCCATGGGGAGTCCCCGGTGCTGCTCTCCACCGGGCACCGCTCACAATGCAGTTTTGGGAAACCAGCCACGGCGATTTACCAAGAAATACAATCCAGTGACAGAATCTCCACAGAGATCACAGCTCTAATACCGTATAGCCATGGTGTAGACGAGATTCACACCATGTACGAGCCAAATGGACACGAGGTGAGAGATGGACGGAGTCGCCACCGAAAACCTGCTCCTGGCGCTGCTTGCTCTTTCCGCCTGCACGCCAGGTGTTGACGACGAAGAAAACCTTCCCGTCACCTGCGCCCAGGAAGCCCAGCCTTTTCCCTACCCTTCATCCGGCACCTACGTAGGGCTACACGGAAACCGTCAGAACAACAACATGGTGAAATGCACCGGAGCATCGACCTACGAGCAATCATGGCAGGCCCTTACCCAACACCTGGTGTTCCAGCCCGTAACCCTGAGTCCGGACGGCGATGCGATCTATGCCGTTGCAGCCCGAACCGAGGGCTGCCAGCTCTTCTCGCTGGACAGCTCCACCGGAGAAACCCTCTGGTGTAAAGAAGGTTTTCAACTTGGCGTATCCGCAGGTTCTCCAGAGGTTGACGAAGACGGCAACATATACATCACCAGCGGTGGAATATACGGAGATCCCCAGGGGGGAGCGGTCATGTTCTCCTTCACCAGGGACGGTGTCCAGCGATGGGAGAGTTCTCTGGAGGGTTTCACTTCCGTGGAGGAGCCATCCACCAACCGGGCACCCGCGGGTCTGCACTTCACGCCCGGAGGCCACGCGGCCACCATCACGCCCGACGGGGTCCTGCTCCTTCTGGACAGAACAGAAGGCTCCGTGAGAGCGCATCTCGACCTGGCCGACGCCACCGGGTTTTCTCCGGCCCCGGCCACCGAATTGGAGGCTGAGATCCCGGAGTTTTTCATCCAGAGACTCGAGTCCGTGGTGGGAGAATTGGACGAAGCTGACCTTGAACTCATCCTGGGAGCATCCTATGGCGGCTCCGGAGCATTCTCGGACAACACCATCGGCATCTCCTCCCAACAGCAGGCCTTCATGGTGGGCGCCGGACCGGATGATGCTCATGGAGCCCTGTTGGCAATGGACCTTGAAGAATCTGATGAACCTTCAATCTCGCTGCGCTGGACCATGGCCTTCGATGGGACGAGCGCCACTTCACCGGCCATTTCAGAGGATGGCTCCAGGCTCGTGATAGGTGATGGAGCCTCCAACCTGATCTACGTGGACGTTGATGCCTGCAACGCCAACACCGACTCCGATGAAGACCCTTCGTCGTGCTCACCGGCCTGGACATGGCCGCTTCTTGGCGGACAGGTACTGGGCTCACCATCCATAGACGAAGATGGAACGGTCTACGCGTGGGACACTTCATCTGATCCACGGGATACAGACCTGTTTGCTCTGGCAACGGACAACTCCCAGCCCCAGGCGGTATGGGAAACCGTGTTCGCCGGAGAAGGCGAGACGAACCACACATGGACCTCCGCGGCCACCGTGCTGGATGACATCATCGTAGGTACCGTCACAGACCTGGAATCATCTCTGGACCTAGGGTTGCCCATGCCGCTGGTGGGTTCCTCGAGCAACGAAACGGTCGTTGTGGATCGTTGGACAGGCGAACTGCTCTGGAGCCACCCGGTCTCCGAAGACTCCATCAACTCGCCGGCCATCGGCCCCGACGGCAGCATCTACATGCCCCTGATGGGAATGCTGACCCTGCTCAGCCTTGATCAGGACACGGAATACCAGGGAGGCATCGTACGCTACGTTCCTTCATCGCAGCCGGAATGACCCGAGTTGCCGCCGACTTGTTCCTACCAGCCGTTGTAATGAACCTTGTTCCGGTCGAAACGCTTGCCGGGCGACATCTGTTCACGTGGATGGCCTATGGCCACCAGCGCCACGGGCTGGATATGTTCCGGGAGACCAAAAAGACTCGCGAGTCCCGCCATGCGGTCTTCCTTGGGGTATACACCCATCCACACGGCTCCCAGCCCCATGGAGTGGGCCGCGAGAAGAATATTCTGGGTTGCAGCAGAGCAACCCTGGATCCAGTAGCCCATACCCTGGTCACGGGCGGGATCGGCACACACCAGGATCGCCAGGGCCGCGGTGGGGATCGCCTTGCAAGCGGGATGAACCCGGGTGATTGCATCCAACAGTTTACGTTCGGTAACCACCACGAATTCCCATGGTTGCGTGTTCTTGGCCGAGGGGGCTTCCATGGCTGCTCTCAGCAGGGCTTCCGCCTGTTCGTCGGTAAGGGGCTCGGAGGTGAAACTCCTGTGACTACGGCGAGTGAGAAGGATTTCCATAAATACCGGCTCCTTGTGCTCGATGCAGTTGAAGATTCAACTTGGGAGTGTAACTCGTGGACCAGCCCACATCACGAAGGAACAACAGGGTTCGCGGCAAAGTGGAAGCAACGAAATCGTCAATACCCAATCCCCCCGGGAGCAAGCACGCAAGGGATCAGCGAAACCGGCATGGGGCTGCCTTCGGAAGTAGTGAGCAGATCTCCAGCGGGGCTGTAGGCGATGGCTTCGCCCTGAGGCTCACGTGGAGTGGACCATGCGCTGGCGGGTTCTTTCCAGTGCCGCTCCGGATCGTCGAGATGGGCTTTCCACTCCCAGACCCTGTGATAGGTTCGCAATACGACCCTGCTGCCGTCCATGGACCAGTCACCGCCAGTGACCTTCCGGGCAGCCTTGGAGCTGCCCGGAAGATTGATATTGGCCACGAGTTCCAGGACTGCTGGCCTCTCGGATGGCGCTGAAGGGAAACGAAACACTTCTGAATGCCCATGCTTTTCTTTGGTCACCAGGTATATGGCACCGGAAAAGGGTTGCACCAGCAGTGCCTCGGAGTTGCGGGGGCCATCGGGATAATAGGCGCGCCAGGCTGCCAGTACTTCAATGGTCTGCTGCCCCTCCGTCTTTGGTTCCTCCACCGCATACACCGTGATAAAATGGCGTTCTCGGGCGTTATCGCCAATGTCTCCGATGTACAGGCAGGAATCCCGCGAAATGGGACATGGACCCGCTGCGATGTCTTCCCAGTCAATCGCGCTGGCCCCACGAACAGGATAGATGCCCCTCAATACGCCATCCAGTGTGAAGGCATACAGAACGGGTTTTCCACCTGAATCGTTGTGGGTATACCAGAGCCCATCATGTACGCGTGATGCCACCACGCCTGACGATTCCTGCACCATGGGGGCCTGAAGTCTGGTGACGAGTTCTCCCGGTGAGTAGGCAATACAAGAGCCGGCCTCAACCCTCGTTGAAAACAGGCTGGACAAGACTGATAGAATCAAGAGCAACAGATCCGGCAAAAATCCTCCGATGCGCTCAAGAAAAAGTGTTGTTTGCTTCACGATGCCTCGAGAGACCATATCCCTGGAGTATGTTTTTTGGGGGAACCATGCCCAGAATGCCCCGGAAGAATACAGGGATCACCTGGGCTGTGTTCGGCGACCCTCCTGCGTGCCATGGCGCGATTCATGCTGGCATAACAGTAGCGACAGCCCAGGGTACAGGTGTCGTACACTCCGATGTCCACTTCGGCCCAGCAGGCACAGCCCCTGCGCGTTGCCTTGAGACGTGGCGGTTGCACCTGCTGCAACTCGGGGTACACCCTGGCCATCCAGCCAAAGCTATTGCATGCCGCTGGCTGCAGCCCCGCTGCACCGGCGAGCTCCGGGTCGCAGCAGACAGTCATCTCCAGGCCTGCTTCTCTGCTGGATTCCGCCAGTGGTCCCAGGACATCCAGCTTCTGGGACAGAGACGGGAATATCACCTGGTCCCGCTGTTCCCAGGAGTACCGGCGAAGATCAGGACGGGTTCGCCGCGGGAACGGCTCCACGAAAGACACAACCACGCGATCCGCAAGACTGGCCATGGTATCCAGGATTCCAACGAAGCGTCGGTGGGCATCTCGCTGGTCGCGAGCCCTGGAAATGAAGATGGGATCGAAGCGCCAGAGCAGCGCGTGCTGTGGCAGTCGCTGGCACAAGCGGCGGACCGAGTCCAGCACCTGGGCCGCAGTTGGCACACCTGGCTCCACGGCGCTGCCCCCCAGCCCGGTCACCGTGATGTTGAACAGCATCGGTACGGACTCCAGCAGCAATCGGTCCACGACCGGCAGAAAAGGCCCCGGCCACTTGGACCAGAACACGTAGCCCAATACCTGGCGCATTTCCAGACTCACACGGCAGCGCCGGAAGGGGCCCGCCGGCACATACTCGGCATGACCGTCTTCCAACTTGCACAAAAACCACTCTCCGAACAAAGCTGGAATGTCTGTTCGACGACTGGCGCTCACCAGGCGGGCGTCTCTGCTGAGCTGGCTGATCTTCCACGTCATGAAGAATCAGCACATGTGGTTGAAGAAGACATCCCCTTTTCCAGGAAAAAGTGGGTGGCTGCCGTCAGCCCTGAATCGAAATATAGAGGTCCGTGGACCGTGACCGTTCATAGGCCAGATACCGATATCACGGTCCATTGTTTGCCCACCCCTTCAACTTTTCATGGATTCACCCATCCGCCAAGGAGGCACCTTGAGCAGAAAGTTCTGCCTCCTGTTGTTGCTCAACATTCCCATCCTCCTGGCCTGTGATGGTCCGGTGAGCCTCGATTCCCTGCGTAGCTCCCTGTCCACGGGCCACTATGCCTACCTTCTCATGGACCTTGAAGGTTTTCACTCTACTATCAAGCGAGCATACGAGCAGTTGGCCTGCCTGGACGAAGTGGCCGACATGCCGGTCCTTGCCAGTCTGCACCTCAACACGGCCCTGGACAGGTATCTCGCCCGCGACAACACTGCCACGATACAGGCTTTCCAATCATTGCTGGCACTGGAATCCACGTTTCGCCTTTCCGAAAACCTGGCGCCAGCCAGGCATCCACTCCAGGAGGCGCTGGCCAGGGCCCGCCGTCAGCAAGACGACCCCACGCAGGCCTTGCCACCCCCCAGGATGGGTTGGTTGTTGATCGACGGAAAGCGCACGGCTCAGGCCCCCACCAGCAGACCATTCGTGCTACAGTGGACCACCGACGGCACACGGGCACAAGTATCGCATTACCTGTGGCCCGGAGACCCCTTGCCCGAATACCCTTCTTCTCCCAGATAATTCCACCTGCTGCCCATGAACGGGGTTGATAACGTTGGCCCAAACGAGGTGCCCCATCCAGCACGAGGATGCGGCCAGAGCTTCCACGCGAAACCAGTGGTGTTGCACAAAAGGCTCAATCGTTCGCTTCCCCACCATGCCGGCAGCACCGAGAATAGCCACAGGGATGGGTGCGTCTCTCACTCCTCGATGGGCAGCAAGCAGTAACCCAGGGTGCCGGCCCCGGCCCAACCCAGGAGCAGTGCCGACACGAATACCGCAACGAGAGTTCCACGTGAGGTCCCTTCACGGCCAGGGATCACCGGGCTTCCAACCAGTATCGCAACAACCACTCCCGCGATGAGGCCTCCCACGTGGCCCAGGTTGTCGATCTGCCGCACGGTCATGCCGATGAATAGATTGAGCAGTATCCATGGCATCAGCCCGCGTGTGAATATCCGCCGAACAGGAGTGGGAAGGACCCGTCTGAACCGCCTTCCAAAAACGACTCCGGCCCCCATCAAGCCGAACACGGCCCCGCTGGCCCCAACCGACATCTGCGCGGTTCCAGGTACTCCCGTGTGGGAAATGTTCCCCACCAGAGACAGCAATGAACCAGCCAGACCGCTCAAGAGAAACATCAACACGAACCTGGCAGGACCGAACACCGCTTCGCATAGACGCCCCAACCCGAAAAGGGCCAACATGTTCAAGCCCAGGTGAAACGCATCAGCGTGGAGAAAGATACAGGAAAGAAGTCGCCAGTACTGACCCTGTGCTACGAGAGACCACACGTTGGCTCCCAACGCGGTCAGGCCCGAAGCGCTCCGGGCCCCAAGGAAGACACCGTAGAAATCCGTCTGCCCCGTACTCCAGTCGTAGACCCCAACCAGCAGGTGGACGGCCACGGCAAACAAGACAAGAGCCGTGGTGGCAGGCGGACGCCGCTGGAAATGTGCCAGAATGCGCTGCCGGACTTCCTCCTGGAGCAAGAGCCTGGCCACCATGGCCGGTGACGGAGGATCCGCCGCTGCACGGAGAGTTGGCTGCGGAGTTTGCATTTTTCGTGCTCCACTTCAGGACCAGTGTTCCAGCAGGCCCGGAGAGACAGGAGAGTAACACCGACGCAACATGTCCGTCCCGGAGCCTCAGCGATCCCGGAGCAGCAGCAGTGGAACACCTGCCAGCACAACGCCCATCACCACCTGCCCCAGGGCCGACAAGGCTGCATCCGTGACCCGTGGAGCCAGGTGGGCGGCCCAGTTGACCAGCAACGATTCCAATGATGGAGAGAACAGGTGGATGCCCAGCCCCCCGACAAGCGCCAGTCCCACAAACACCAGCCCGGGAAGCGTCAGGGCCTTCAAATCCATGTCCGACGGAGCCAATTCCGCAGCCATGGACAGGGAAAGCAGAGCTGCCACCCAGGTACGCCAGTCCCACAGGTCAATTCCCGGCCCTGTCCAGATCCCCAGGCAGCAAAGCACTGCAATGCCCGCGGGGAGCGGGGCGGGAGCAGCCAGCAGATACAGCCCCCACTCCCTGCCCCACGGTGCCCATGGAGTTCCAGGCTGAACCCGGCCTCGCCTGTCCGGAGAAAACAGCGAAACAGAAAAACTCTCCACCCGATACCCTGATAGAACCACAGCCATGGCATGGGAACTCTCATGTACGAGGTTTCCGGGTGTTCGAAGCAGCAAACCAAGGAAACCTCCCCCCAGCAGGGGAGCGGCTATCCAGCGCGACACCGCGCAAAGAGCGAGGATGAGCCCCACGGGGGGAGCCAGGACATTCAATATCTCGCTTGACGATAACGGTTCCATGACAGATTCAGCCGGTCAACAGAGTCCATACGATGAGCAGCACCAAGCCCAGCAGGATAGCAATGCCGGCTCCCAGCATGAAGGCAGGCCATGGGCGTTGAACCATTGGAGATGGTTTTTCCGCTCGGGGAGCCTCGGGAATGGGTGGCAACGGTTCAGGCAGGCGAACCGCCATGTCAAGGGGGACATCGTTGGGGACGGTCAGGGGTTCGAGGCTCTCCGCTTCCAGAAGCCTCCGGATTCCTTGACAGACCTTCCCAGCAGCAGCACCGAAGCGTTCCGGGTGAGGCGTCGTGGGAAGAGGAGCAAGAACACGGGCCAGGACCTGCATTCGACTGGCCCTGGAAGTGGATGTCACAGCAAGGGAGCCGTCGAGAGATGCTTCCAACGTCACTTCAGCCGCGGCGTTGGGCCTGGTCCTCGTGCTCCCGCCGGATGCGGTCCCACTCCAGGAGCCAACTCCACTCCATCCCGACGAGGTGGAATCCACTTCCGGACCCAGTTCCACTCCCACCTCGTCCAGGAGGCCCCGGATCTGCGAACCCTCGATCAACTCCACCTGGATGAAACTATTGGTAGGCGGCGCCAGTTTGCGCCTGGAACGTACCAGTTCGCCCAGGCTGGCCCTCAAGGCCCTCAGATCCGGGCTTTCAAGGCAACTGCTCTCCAGAACACGGCCGTAGCTGGCGGCGTCGGTGGGAACGGCATCGGGCAACAATCCGCCCACATCCATGTCTTCGCTGGATAGAACATCTTGCATTACCTGCCTTCCCATGCGCACCAGGGCAACCAGATCCTCTCTGGCGCTGCCAGCCCTGGTGCCAGCACCCACCAGAACCACCCAGCCGTCCGTATCTATCACTACCCGTGATGCCCTGAGATCCCCGTGCGCCTGCCCCCCTGCGTGCAGGTTCTCCAGCACATCGCAAAGGTCCAGGAGAACAAGGCAGAGTTGCTCCCTGCCAAGTGCTCCCGCCAGGGCTCCCAGGGTCACTCCTTCCGGTCTTGCCTCGATCCACACCGGCTCGCCCCGATGCCGACCCACCAGCAACGCCGTGGCGAGACCGGGATGAAGAGGCAGTTCAGATGGCGGAAGACCGGGCCACAACGTGTAACACAGTGAGCTGTCATCCGGATCGGCGATCTCCAGAACCGACCGACCGCCCAGGGTCTCCAGCGTGGCCATGACCAGAAAACGCGACCTGGCTACTCCAGTCATGGCAATTCCATGTTGGTCGGTGGAACAGGCTCTCCGGGCAGGGTGAGGGTGTTCATCACTGTTTCCATGACAGGAGCAAAAGTCTGAATCGTACCGGGAGGCGAAAACAGGTGTAGCAGCAGCAACTTGTCGGATGTCCGCGCCACCAGCGCCGTAAAATCACAGAGTCGGGGCCCATGCCGACGTGTGCCCACCATCGCAATGGCCAAGCGATCAGCAAGGACGACGTTGTATTCTGCGCTGACCAACGTCTCCACACCATGGCTCCTTCCCAGGTTTCCCACGATTATCTCCGCCAACAGACCCATGGGCAGATCATCGGCCTTTTTACCCGCTGGCAGGAGTTCGACAGCCAGAGAAGCGTTCATCTCCCTGGAGTCCAGGATGACATGGCTCCCGCCCAACCACCTGTAGTTCCTTAGTACCCGCCAACCCTCCGGCCTCGCAAAGCTCACCGGTCCTCGCAGATAGTCGCCATCGACGGTCACAGCCTTGAGACAACCCGAGAGCCAGACAGGGGCCAGAAACAGCAATACGGCCAGTTTGCGAAGGATGAGCCTGGCTGACAAGCAAGCAGATCCCTGGGCCGAAGCAGGTTTGACAGCCAAAACGGGCAACAGGTGGACAGACGGACTATATTCCCAGGAGAATCGTGAAGGGCAAATCTTCGTCGTGCTGCTCACCAGCACTTCTTCTCCCACGGCCCCGGGGGGAAATCCGCCAGAGGCAGGAAGAAATCTCTCCCTGCACCCAGGATCGCCTGGCAGGTCTTCGCCGACATCCACCTGTCCCTCCACTGGTCGTGCTGATTGAAGCCACCAGGCAATCCGGGTATCCTGAAGACCGCTTCTGTGGCTCCTCCAAGATAATAAACCATATAGACCCCTTATACCGTTCATGGCTACTCTACAGATTTTCCGAGGCGACAGCCTCTTGCTGGAGTACAGACTGCGCCTGGGGCGTACGGTGATCGGCAGAGCTGATTTTTGCGACGTGGCCCTGCCGGACGATCACGTCAGCCGAACTCACTGCTTCATTGATCGCAACCGCGAGGGAAAAGTGCTCATCGTTGACCGAAGTCGGCACGGGACCTTCCTGAATGGCAAACGAATCAAGAATGCGATCATCCACGACGGTGATCGCGTCGATGTGGCCAACTTCTCCTTCAAGCTGCAACTCAAGCCAGGCCCCGTTCCCAGTACCCGGAGTACACCACATCCCAGGAACCCGGTACACGAGCAGATCCTCGGCGGTGGTCCCGACGGCATCGAGACAATCCAGCTATCCCTGCGTGTCCTGGATGGTCCTCTGGCCGGCAAGGCAACTCCCATCAAGCTGCCCGACACCACGGTGGGCTCCGGAGACAGCGCGGTCAACCTGAATCTGCCGGGCCTTGTCCCCCAACACTTCAGATTGCTGGTAAACCAGGGTCGCACAATCATTCTCCCCAAGAACGGCGCCGTGACCCTGGATCACCGACGAATCAGGGGCTTGTTCCCACTCTCACCAGGTGAAACCTTCACTGCCGGAGAGACCAGTTTCCAGGTTGTACCCTACCGGAAAGAAGAACAGCCCGAATCCACCAGTTTCCACGAGATGATCGGAGTTAGCAAGGCCATGCGCAGAGTGTTCGGGCTGTTGCACCGCATGGCGGCCCACCCCGAGACCGTTCTGCTCACCGGCGACAGCGGGACCGGCAAGGAACTCGCGGCACGAGGCCTCCATGCCTACTCTGCCAGACCAGATGGGCCCTTCGTGGCAATAAACTGTGGTGCCGTAACCGAGTCTCTTTTCGAATCTGAACTCTTCGGTCACGAAAAGGGCTCATTCACCGGGGCCACCAGCAGGCGTGACGGTGCCTTCCACCAGGCTGACGGTGGCACGTTGTTTCTGGACGAAGTGGGAGAGATCCCCCTCTCGGCTCAACCAAAACTCCTGCGCGCCCTGGAATCGGGCGAAGTGCGCCGAGTGGGCTCAGACCGGCCCAGCTTCCCCGACGTGCGAGTCATCGCCGCAACCAACCGCAACCTCATCGCAGACGTGGAACGTGGCACCTACCGCGAAGATCTGTACTTCAGACTGGCAGTCCTGACAGTACGGCTGCCTCCATTGAAGGAGCGCCCCGAAGACATCCCCGTCCTGGCCGCCAAGATATGCAGCGCTTTCAAGCCTGTCCCCGCACAGATCTCCGACAAGGCCATGAAGCTCCTGCTTGCCCACACCTGGCCCGGCAATGTCCGTGAGTTACGTAATGTTCTCACGCGGGCATACGTTCTCGGCGGTCACTACATCGAGCCAGACACCCTTTCCTTCACACCGGTCTCACTGAACACCATCTCGCGCTCCCCCACACCAGATCCCGATGTCACGTCCGAGGAAGCCGAACGAACCCTCTGCAGGGCAGCGCTCCACCGCCACGGTGGCAACCGGGCTGCTGCCGCTCGTGAACTGGGCCTTCCGCGCACGACCTTCATCTACAAGATCAGGCGCCTTGGCCTGGAGCAATAGACCGATCGCCAGGAGACTCCCCCCGCCATCACACCAACCACGCCATGCCCGTCGTTCAATGGGCGGGCAGCCTGGGGCCCGTGGTTTCGATATCTTCTTCGTTCCCCAGGTCCATGGTCGGGTTCGGCAAGAACATTGAATCGGCATCCATGTGGTGCGTACCCAACAACCAACTCACGATCAAGCCCTCCAGGGCGGGTTCGCGATTGAGCATCGTTGTTCCGTGTCCGGCCTCGTGGTAGACCTCCAAACGGCTTTCTCCGGCAGCCTCGGAGATCAGGAGGAGCCCGGTTTTCGCGGAATAATGGTCCTCGTCGCTTACGACGATGAGGATCTCCCGTTCTCCGTATTGACGAAGCGCATCGGCGCTGGTCACGCCATGGTAGTTCAACCCAGGAGACAACAAAATCACGTTGGATACGCGCTCATCCGCAGCAGCGGCATGCATGACCAGGTTTGCCCCCAGCGAGGCTCCCATTGCCACAAGCTTTTCTGGTTCGCCGGAAGCCATGTAGTCCAGAGCAGCTCGTACATCGTCCACCATTGCCTGGTAATCCGAGTCTTGAATAGTCGGGGCAGGGGCATCTTCGGGAATGTTCTGGCCATGCCCGCGGAGATCCGGAGCGATGGTCTTGAAACCGAGCTGGTTGAGCCTGTTGGAAAGGTATTTCCAGTCGGCTGCCTGGCGTTTTTCGGCGTGAATGAGTACCACGGCTCCAAGGCAGTTCTTGTTGGCAGCAGGCTCGTTGTAGACCGCATGGAGCTGGGTTCCATCGCTGGAAGTGAGCGTGATGTCCCTGGCTTGAACATCGTCGGCCAACAGGATTGCCAGGAGAGCTGTCAAGATGGTGATGGACTTCATTTGGGATCTCCGTGCAGGACCGGCGTATTTGGGCGAATCCAGTGGTTCATTTTCCGGGAAACCAATCCACCGCCTCCTTTATTCACCGTTGCCTCCCGACCTATATCGGAATGTTGTCCAGGTTGTTCAATTCGTGCATAAACTCGCGCAAGGAAAAACCATGAGCCTTGGCGACTTCCTCGAGGGTTTCGTCAAACGCCACGGGACAGATCTGGCACGACGGGAGCTGTCGTTTCTTGAAGAGACGCAGAACACCTGGATGAGCCGCCAAGGCTCGAACCACGGTCATGTTAGGGGAAAAAGGCGGGCAGGCCAACCCCGACTCAAGTCTCTCCACACGCTTGAACAGGTCTTCTATGCCTTCGTCCAGGGAATCGAGGCGCACTGCAAGGGATTCCGCGTCGAAGGTGGACGCCCGCAGTTGCGCCAGCACGAGGTGGTGCAGCCTGGCCTCCAGCCATGAAAGCAGGCTGCCGTGAAGTCTCTTGCCTGTCCGGGCCCACAACTCACCAGGGGGACAGATCATCTGCACCCTCCGGAGCCAACAGGGTTTGCGTTACCATTATTCACCGGCGATGACGGTTCCATCCGGGCGATGCCCTGACAGCGACGCCTTCAGACCGTCACGGAAATCGGGATACTTCCACGCGAACGAAAACTCCTTTTCCAACCGATCCAGCTTGAGCCTTGCCGAAGCACGGAAAATCCGTAACATGTCCGGGGTGAACCTGGGAGTGACAGGGAAGTGACTCCAGAGACGCTCGTTTTGGCGTGCAATGAAAACCTGCACGTAGCTGGGTATGTAGGTGGACCAGAAACGAGGGGGGCTCCCACCGGTCAGCCTGGCTACCTCGGTGTAGAACTCACGAAGTGTCGGCTGATCGCAACCCGCCACGTGATAGATACCGGGTGCCGCCTCAGATGCCAACAACTCAAGGGCGGCAACGCAGTCGTCAACGTGGATCAAAGGCATTCGATTGCTGCCTTCGCCGGGTAGCCAGGCACGCCGCTTCCTGATGGAGCCTTCCAGCAGCAATGGGAAACCAGGCCCGTAAACAGCGGCCAACCTGGCAATTACCAGTTCGAAACCCTGCCTGGTGGCCGCGTCTTGAAGGATCTGCTCTGCCTGGGCCTTGCTGCGCCCATAGTCGGTCTGGGGGCTGATAGCATGGGATTCGTCTATCCAGAGCCCGGAACGATCACCGTACACCGCACAACTGGAGGTGAAAAGCACCCTCTTGGGGGCTTGCCCGACCTGTTCGAGTGCCCGCACCAGGGTCATGGTACCCTGCCGGTTGATCAACTCGGGGGTTTGTCTGCCGGGACCTCTCATGCCACCGGCCAAGTGGAGCACCATGTCCGCGGAAACGCAGCCTTTACAGAGTACTTCGGGGTCGTTGATATCACCCACGAGACAGTCCGCAGCGCCCGCGGTTCGTACCTTCCCTGCCTTGGCCGCGCCGCGAGCCAGCCCTATCACGTGGTGCCCTGCACCGGACAATGCCTGGACCAGAGGCAAACCGATGCGTCCACTGGCGCCGGTGACGAAGATCCGTTGGGCCATTCTCCCTCCTGGAGCAGTTGCTCTGTGTGAAGTAGCACCGGCAGGGAAGTGCCGCCACAGGCCAGGGTGCTTTCTACCTGAATATGCCAGCGCCCCGCAACGCCCCCAGGCGAAACGGATCTCCGAATGGAAATCGGCTACGCGGGCCCAGGTGTCCTGGAGAGTTCCCTTTTCCAGGCAGCGAAGTTCCCTCCCCGGGAGATTGCCCTGACCACGGCCTCGCCGGTACTCCACCCACCCCTGGCCAGCTCCGCCTCCACCCAGGCCCAACGTGGACTGGTGGAACGTATGTCCACGTGGCCTGCCAGGAGGTCATCCAAGATCCTCAAACGCCGATTCAACACGCCCTGGCCCGCAAAAGGACTTTCCTGCATGGGAGTACCCCACTTGGGAACAAAGGGCGAAACCGCCAGAGCAACAGGATGAATGGAGGAAAGCTGCCGCAGCAGCACCGCCAGTTCTCTCACATCGTCATCGGTTTCACCTGGAACTCCCAACATCACGTACAGCTTCAGAACGCGAAAACGGTTGCTGGCGGCGGCCCCTGCACAGGCAAGCAGGTGTTCTTCGGTTATTCCCTTGTGCAAAGCAGCGCGCAGCCTCTGACTGGCTGCATCGGCAGCCACGGTGAGTGTTCGGTATCCGGCCCGCCCAAGCAGCACCGCAAGCTCAGGGTTCCGTGCAACCTGGTCGGCACGAAGGGAACTGATGCCAACTCCCTTTCCCCGTTCCAGAAGCGAGCGCAACAAGGGCTCCAACTCCGGATGGTCCGAGACGCCTGCTCCCACCAGCCCCACACGGGGCGCCGCTGGCGGTATCGCCGACAGTATCTGCTCCTTCGAAAAAACCCGCATCCCCGGCAAGCGCCGCCCCCCCATGACACAGAAGGAACAATGCCGTGAGCAGCCCCGCACCGCCTCCACCAGAAACATGTTTGCCAGTGCCGCGTTGGGGGAGAGAATTCGGGATACGGCCGGTGGTGAGCCCTCCGGAGCGATCGCCGGCACAGGCAGCTCATGGCCATGCAACTCGGGCACGTAGCCCCCGGCGAGGCTTTCCACAACCAGCAGCCATGAACCACGAGGCTCCTGGAAAAAGGACTCCACGGCGCGCACCACCGTGTGATCCGCTTCTCCGATCAACATTGCGTCGGCCAGGGGAGCCACTGGCAGGGGATTGGAGAACGTGAGAGGCCCACCGATGAGCAGACTTGGCTGCCGTGGAGATCTCTGCTCCCTGAGAGGCGCTATTCCACTGCCGAGCAGGGCAGCCACCAGGTCGCCCATTTCCAACTCCCAGGCGATGGACACCGCCACCAATGGAAAGTCACCCAGAGCCGTGCGAGACTCCAGGGTCAGGATGGGACCGTCCAGGCCTGCTCGGCCCCGGTCCGGCAAGAAAGCTCTTTCAACCGCGAAGCCGGCGGCAGCCAGAAGGTTGGCGATCCACTGGAAGCCCAACGAGGACATGCCGGCCCGGTATGTTCCGGGATAGAACAGGGCCAGGCGTCGCCCGCCGGAGCCAAGAGAGGCACCGGCCTCTCGCTCCAGCTTTTTCCGGAGTTCATGAACGAGGTTCCAACGGTTCTTTCCAGGGGAACGGGGGCGCCCTGCGCCTTTCGGGGGAACGGAGCCCCATGGACGGATCCGGGAGCCGCGGCGATGAATTTGTTCTGTTCCTGGCGGTTTATCGGGCAACAAGTGAAGCAGCCTGCCAGCAAGTTGATTGGAACAAAAAAAGGCGGAGCCGGATGACCCGGACTCCGCCGTATTCACCTGACCCGGCTATGGCAATCAGAAGTAGAAGTTGGCTCCCATCGTGGCCTGTACGGCTCCGGCAGTGCTGCAATCATCGCGTTCCTGGTTCATGTAGCCGATGGCGCGGGCCTCGAAGTTGACCGATGCCTGCTGCCCAACAGCGAACTCGATGCCGACTCCCCCGTGGGGACCGAAGAGGACGTCGTCGGTGCGGTATTCGTCTGTGGCGCCGCGGATTGTGACCTCATCGTCGTAGTTGCGGTTGGTCCAGGTGACACCCGCCAGGGCGTAGGGGCTGACCCGGGCCCAGGGGAAGGCGAACAGTTCGAAGGAAGCAGAGAGCGGTTGGGAGATGCGCTCAGTGGATTCGTCCCAGGTCTGATCGTGGTAGAGCCATGAAACTTCCAGACCAAGAGCCTCGGCCAGGCGATACCGGGCAGCGATTCCAAGCCCGAAGTCACCATAGCCCGGGCCGTCGTCGTACCCGCTCATGAAACTGCCTCCACGTACTCCCAGCGAGAACATCCCCGTCCGGTCGATGCTGCGTGTCGGGGCCACGGCGCCCGGCGCGGCTTCTACCCGCCCGTCCACCACCACATGGCGACCGGGTCCAGGACCGTAGACGAAGACACCCCATGCCCACGCCGGCCTCCACCAACGAACCGTGGCGGCGTGAGCGCCTCCACGACGCCACCAGTAGCGCCAGGAAGCTCGCCGGTGGGTGCTTGCCCACCGACGATGGGCCGCTGCTTTGCGGGTCCGGGCAGCGTGGTGGGCAGCCGCGGAGCGATTGGCGCGGGAGCGTGCACGAGAGACCGTGTTGCGGTTCAAGGTAGCGGTTTTCTGCCTGACCAGGGTCCTGTTGGCAGTGGTCGCAGCCAAAGCGTGGCCATGGGCATGACTGCCGCGGGAGTTGGCCGACGCTATACTGCGGCTGGAACGTACCAGGTTGGTGCTACGTGCCCTCGACTGGCTACCGGCAACAGCCTGTCTGGCATACGCGGCCGTGGGGGCCTGGCTGTGCCTGGAGTTCCTGGCATTGCGAGTGGCCTTCTTGCTGGCAGAGGAACGGCCCTTTCGGCTTGAACTCTTTTTGCTCTTGTTCTTGCTCCCGGACAAGGAACTGGTGGACGTTGCTTCCCTGGAACTCGAAGGCCCTGGCTCCTGTGGAGGCGATGCCATCACACTGCTGGAAAGTGCGAACATGAAGGCAGTGGAAATAGCGAGGATTGTCTTGTTCATGGTTCCTCCGTCGAGCGACTCTCGGTCGCCGGTTTCGCGCGTTCTGACGTTGGAGCAGCTCGAACATTCAATTTTTTTTAAGGGGGGGGTCTCCATGGTGGCTTTTCCACAACAACGATGGCACGAATCTCGTGCTTAGCCGTCTGGCTGCCAATCTCGCAAGGCACCTGGGCGCCAGCCCGGTAATCGTGGGCTTCCAGCATGATTACATCACTTCAGGTCATTCGTCGCAATGCGTACGAGATTGGTAACACTTGCCGTCGGGCCGGTGGTCGCCGTGTAAGAGGCGTTCAAGGTGGTTTCTGAAACCGGCTGCTTTCGCCCTCAATGTGCCAGGAAAACCCACAAAAGCTCGTCAAGGGTACTTCCAGTCAACACGAAAACCCTGGAAAGATCTTTCCTGCAAGCGTAATATACGCGCCCCCCATCACCCGTGGTCACAGCTCCACTCACATTCAGAACTTTTCTCGAACCTCCAGCCAGGTCCACCTCTACCCGCAGGCGAGGCCTGTCCATGCCCAGGGCATGACAATCCAGGTCCAGAGCAACTCCATCTGCCCTGAGAGCGGCCAGCCTGCTGGCTGTCTCGATGGCCCGGCGAATGTCCACCTCTTGGTTGACGGGTTCCACCACGGTCCAGGTTCCGTTGCCCACGTCCTGCTTGAGCTTGACCGACTTTTCACCCACCCGCAGTGCCATGGTGTCCATTTCGGCGCGGCTAAAGGAAAAAATGGTTCGATCAGCCAGTAGGGACAGGGGGCGTGTGAAGCTCTTGAAGTTTCGTAGCGGCACCTGAAACACCTCTGGGTCGCCGTCCACCTTGACCAGGCCAACTCCGGCAGATGATTCATCCTGTACAAACTTCAATATGTGTACGCTGCCGTCCGCCAGGGATAGTTCCAGCACGACGAGAGGATCGTCCCAGCCCACGCCGAAGTCCTCTGCATGCACCTGGCTGGCTCTCATCCTGCAGATGGAGTCCAGGAGAAGCCCAAGCTCTACCTGGTCTACCGGGAACCGGGGATCCTGGACCAGGCTCCACCGGAAGGAAGCATCATCGGCCGAAGAGTCCAGATAAACGCGACGAAACGCAGTCCTGGCTCCCTGGCTGGTGAAGGCGATGGTCTCCACTACCCCCGGGTCGATGCCCAGAAGGGTCCGATTCCGCCACTCGGTGGGTCTGCGGTCCAGGCGGTAACGACCCCCTATTCGCACGCGGTAGATGTATTCGCTTCCCGAGAAGCGAACCAGCGTGGAACCGCCGGGAACATCCCAGCCCACCACCATGGAGATATCGGGTTCGTCCCCTTCGGTGAACACCTCGAAGGTGAGACCATTGTTGTCGTCGAGTCCGTAGGTCTCGTAGTTGGCGTCGTCCACCCTCAAGTCCACGGGTTTCTCTTCGCTGAAAGTGGCCAACAAGGCCTCCACCAGGGGAGCATCCGCCCTGGCCTGCAAAGGTTGAAGCATCATCCAACCATCGGTAGACCGCTCGATTATCGTTGTTTGTCCGGCCTTGCTGAAGGTGAGCCTGGTCACGGAGTCGCGATCCACCGCCGGAATGCCGGGAAGGTTGAGTTGGGCTTCGTCAGGCCCCGAGGCCAGCAGCACCAGGGCCAGGAGCACCACAACCAACAGGCCCAGCAACCCGGTCTTCTTGGAGAAAGGCATCAACGCACCTCCATTCGTACGGAAACGCGCCTACGCAGAAGCCACCGCAGCGCCCCCAGGAGAAGCAGCAAGGTGACAGGCCCCAGCAGGTTGGAGATCTTGATCCACAAGGTGGCAGTGGAGTCAGGCTTTTCGAAGGTGGTGGCTCGCACCGTCCTTGATCGGATACCGATCAGATCCACGTCCTGGCACATCCAATCCACCAGGTTGAGCATGAATGGTATGTTGTTGAGAATCATCTGGTGGGAACCCGCAACCACCAGGCGAGCAGGCGCACTGGTGGTGATCTTGCTGGCAGGATCGTCGGACAGGACGGCGGCCTGGCCGAAGGGGGTTTCCACCGGCGCTGGAGGAATGGGTCGATCCTGGAAAGCGCTAGTGAAAGTACCGGTCAACGCCACCATCAAGGGCCATGGGCCCTTTTCTTCTCCCGGGATCTCGTTCTTGAAGATGGATGGATCCAGAGTTCTCAAGCCACGGACACGCCCGGCGTCAGCGGATGCCCTGGCGAGCACGGTGGCCTCCAGCCCGGGAGGCAACGGTTCCTCCAGCGAAATGGAGGAGACAAATGGGAACAGCATCTGGTCCAGGTCCTTGACTATGGGACTATCATGCGAAAGATTGCGAACAGACGGGATCAGCGGAGTGTTCACCAGGGCGCGGATGGTTCGCCCTCCCTGGCGTGCCGGAAAGGGCATGCGGCCATTGTGCTCACGATCCAGCACCAGGTCCCGGTTCACGCGAAGCCCGTAGGAAAGCAGGAGGTCGTCGAGTCCCGTGTAGATCTCGTCCATGCGCATGGTCCTGGTATCCGGAACCACCGAAGACAAGAACAACGCCAGGGAGCCCCCGCTCATGAGAAACTGGTCCAGTTGGTACTTGGCACGTTCACCAAGTTGTTTCCGAGGCCCGGCCACCAGGAGAACGTCCAGATCATCGGGCACGGGTTCCTGACCACCCAAGGCCACCTGGACGACATCGTGGTTTTCGCGTATCTGCCTCAGCAACTTGCTCTCGGGGCCGCTCCCCGCGAACATGGCCACCTCGCCATGCCCCGTGCTGATACCGACAACGGGTGGGTCTTCGTCGCGTACCAGGGCCCGTATGGTCCTGGCGATGTCGTACTCTGCCGTGTCAACCTGGGTCACGGCCTCGATGGCCGACTGGCGTTCGCCATAGACGAACGAAACCCCCATGAACACCCGCTTCAACTCCGAGCGATCCGAGCCCCTGTAGGCATAGCGAATCGGCCTGATACCGAAGCCCCTGGCTTCTTCTTCCAGCTTGGAATCACCGGTGGGATCCACCACCTGGATCTCCATCCGCCCGCGGGAATAGGCTCTGAACTCCTCCAGCTTGTCCACCAGGATCTGCTGGTGGTTGTTGTAGGGAGGATCCAGGTCCCGGGTGAAATAGACCTTGACGAAAAGAGGGCGTTGAAGGCTGGTAGCCAGTTTCCGGCTGGTATCGCTCAGGGTGTAGATGTGATCCGCGGTGATGTCCAGGCGGAAGAAATGCCTCGAGGCCAGCAGGTTTGCCAGCACCAGCAGCAACATCACCAGTACCAGTCGAGCCCAGAGATCCACCAGGAGGCACTTTCTTGGGTTCATGGTCTATCCCAGCCTGCGCAGTACGAGTGAATGGACCGCGACGTGAAGGCCAAGGGCCACCACGGAGAGGTAGAAAACCAGGTCCCTGGTGTCCAGCACACCCCTGGCGAGGTTGTTGAAGTGATAGTCAAAGGAGAGATACTGGACCAACGGCAACAGCGGAGCGGGAACCTGGTGCAGGAAGAAACCCATGGCGAAGGGGACGAGGCAAAGGAACAGAGACAGAAGAAACGCCACCACCTGGTTGGCTGTACCAGCACTGGCGGCGGTTCCAATCGCACAATACGAGGCCCCCAGCAAAAAGAGCCCCACGTAGCCGCCCAGTACGGGGCCGGGATCAACTTCCGCAAGGATGGCGAAGGTCAGTGGATAGCCAAGGGTGAGCAGCAACGCCACCGCGATTAGTCCCAAGGCCGCCAGGTACTTGCCCAGTACCATCTCCGTTTCTGTCGCGGGCAGCGTGGCCAGCAGTTCCATGGTCCCGGTACGCCTTTCTTCGGCAAACAAGCGCATGGTTACCGCGGGCACGAAAAGAATGAAGAACACAGCCGACCAGGTAGAAACCGTACGCAACTGGACGGTTCCCTGGGCAAACACGTCCTGGAACCACAAGGTAAAGGAAGCCACCAGCCCCAGGAAAACCGGAACAAGAATGTACGCCATAGGCGAGTCGAAGTAGAAAGCCAGCTCTCGCCGCATTATCGCGCTAATGTTTCTCATGGGCACCTCGCACCTGAACAGGCAACTCCCCCGACATATACCTGCATATGTGTCATACTTCCCCTTCCCGACCCAGACAATTCCATGAACACGGCCACCAACCCCGAAAAGTACTCCCAGAGACCCCCGACGGCCAGACCGCCTGCTTCTCGCTCCACTGGGCTGTTCCGTTACCTCGTGTTTTTTTTCCTGCCGGCAGGACCGCTGGCGGCGAGCACCGAGTTGGACCTGCCGGACACCTGGGACATGGACCCCGAGGACTTGGTGCGGGTGGACGTCCCCGACTTCCCCGACGCCTTGACCACAAGCTCCCGTGGTTCGTTGTTGGCGGCTCCCCCCGACGACGGCACTCCATGGAGAGTTGCCTCAGTGGCCGAGCTTGACGAGTTCCAGGCATGGGAAGCGGCCGATGCCATGCAGGTGGACGCCTGGCATCAGGCCGGCTACACGGGCATGGGCGTCAAGGTGGCCATCTTCGACATGCAGTACTTCGACACCGGGCTCAACATCGAAGAACTGGGCGATTTTGAGACCCACGACTGCTACGTCCACCCGCAATGTACCGTACCCATCGACCCCCTGCGCCCGGCATTCTCCTTTGAAGAAGGAGTCCATGGGCTCGCATGTGCCGAGATAATAAGAGACATGGCCCCCGACGCGGAGCTTCACCTGGTGCGCGTAAGCACGACCACCACGCTGGAAAACGCCATAGAATGGGCAGTGCGTGAAGGAATCGACCTGGTGAGCATGTCCCTGTCCTTCTTCAACGAGTCATTCTACGACGGCACCGGACCAGTGAACGAGCTCATGCCGGACATGGCCGCCGGGGACGTCCTGATGGTCACTTCCGCGGGCAACTACGCCGAGGAGCACTGGGTCGAGGATTTCAAGGACCTGGACCTGGACGGCTACCACGAGTTCCCGTGGGGCACACAGTATCTCCCCATCTACCTGGGCGGAGGTGGGCGCAGCAGCATCTATGTCAACTGGGATCAATACGGGTTTTGTGGTGAAACGGACCTGGACGTCCTTGTCTACCGCAGCGACGGAGTGCTGGCAGGACGATCCGAAGAGCGACAGGATCCCGAATCCAACAACTGCGAGCCCGTGGAAAGAGTGAGCGCCTGGGCGGAAGACTCCGGATGGTACTACCTGCAAGTCCGCCGCGCCGCCGGTGATCCCGTCGTTCGCTTCTCCGTCATGGCCAAGAGCGGCGAGATCTACCAGGCCATGCCCAACGGTTCCATCACCGACCCGGGAACCCACGCCCTCGCCTTCACGGTGGGAGCCGTGCGAGCCGATGGTTACCTTGGCAACGGCGCGGAGTATTTCTCCTCCCAGGGCCCCACCCACGGCGGTCTCGCCAAGCCCGACATCGCGGGGCCCGATGGGCTCAGCACGGCATCATACGGTATGACAAGTTTTTATGGTACTTCTGCCTCCACGCCCGCCGTCACCGGCGCGCTTGCCCTCATCATGGATCGTTACCCTGACATGGGGCCCTACGACGCAGCCATGGCCCTTCAAGATTGGGCCGTGAGCGACTCGGCCACCTGGGATGCCCCGGACATGGCCCTGGGAGCGGGTTATGCCCGTCTGCCCGCCCTGGAATCATCCCTCCATGGCTGCGGCGGCCGACCGCTCATGATGTGGATCCCCCTGCTTCTACCCTTCGCCGGCATCAGGCGCCGCATCCGACGCGAGCTTGAACAACGATGACCGCCACCATCCGCAGAACCCTCCCAGACCGGCCCCTGCCTGCCACCAGGCTGTTCCCAGGCCTGCTGGCTGTGCTTGCAAGCTCCGCCTGCCATCTCTTTTCCAACCCCACCATCCAGGCCACCTGCGAAGACATACCCGGCGCATGCAGCCCTGACAGCACCACGTTCTTGGACAGCCAGGACAGCGCCGGCCCCATCACCGAACAAGTCCACTGGTCCACGAGCCTTGTAGTGGGTGCCTACGATGCCGAACGGATCTATGTCACGGCCATGGAAGCGGATGGGGAGCCCATCACCGACCTGTATTTCTCTCGTTCCGGCGGGGCCTCCGGCGACATCGACCTGGACGCCGGTATCCCCGACAACACGATCGGCCCCGTATTCTACGACGACGAAACAAGTATCTTCTATGTCTGGGACAACCAGAACAGCCTGTTCTACGCGGCCTCCAGGACCGACCTGGTATCCACCACCGTGACTGGCACCGTCGTTGACATGATATTCAGCAACGGGTTCATCTACGCGGCGGCAAAACAGGACATGGCCTTCCTCGAAATCGTGGATGACTACACGGTGGCCGAACAGACATCCCTGGTTGGCTATTTCCAGAATCTGGACAGCGTCTTCAACTCCGGCGACGGTGGCATCTTCCTGCTGGACCTGGGAACAGGATCCTTCATGCCCGACCTGCTCTACGTGGACAACGGCGGCTGGGTCACCTGGGCCGATGACTTCGACGACGGTCGGAACAGGTCCAAGGACGCCTTCCTGGGGCCCGACGACGCCCCCACCGTATGTTCCAACGCAGGTGGGACCTACCTCGTGGAGTCACTGGCCATTGGCGACACGATTCCCGATGCCTATCCTTCGGCCGACGAACTGGAACAGCTCCTGGGGATCTCCGTCCTCAACGACGTAGTGGATTGTGCTTGGGATTCCTCGGCAGAGCGCTACCTGCTCTTTTCGCAGACACGGGGCATGCTCTCCCTGGGCCAGGATGGAACGGTGGAGGCCATCCTTGAACCATCACAGGGAAAGACCTTTTTCAGGGCGGCATTCTTCTGAATCCCAGGCCATGGGAACCTGCGAAAAAACAGGCTGTCGTTGCGGAGCCTCTCGTTCCGCTCGTGCTTCCTGATAGACTGTCTCCCCTGGGAGGTGACCACCATGCGCTTCACGAGCTTCGGCATCACTGCCCTGCTCCTGGCGTCCTGCAAAGGCTGCCAGGAGCAGGGCATTGACCTGCTGCTACATACCATCGATGCAGCATCACCCATCACCCTGGAGGCAACTCCCTCCGTTGGTGTAGGTCAGGTGGAGGTGACTCTCCGCCTGCTCAACGACTACGGCGCTGCCGTACCCGGGGGAGCCATCACCGCCCACCTGGAGGGCGACGCCATCCCCTCCGATACCATCGAAATGTCCGTCGATGCCTGGGGATACGCCAGCCAACCCACGACCACGGTCAGCGCCGGACCCTTCACCGTGACCCCAATCTCCTCCCAGGAGGCCGCTGCACCGGGCCCTTCCGTTACAAACTGGTCACTCTCTTCACAGCTTCCAACCGGCGGCCTCATGCCCGCATGGCCCCTGGACGGCATCGGCTCCATGGAGTACCTCCGGGCGCTGTCCGACGGTCTCCTCCTCCTGGGAACCACCGATGCATGGTATCTTCCGACTGATCAGGCAAGTCCACCCCACCGCGTGCTGGCCATGCACGATTCCATACAGGGGGGCTTGACGAGCCACATAGACGGAGACGGTGTTCTGGATGCCGTGATCTGGACTGACACCGAGATAGCAGTCCTCAGGGGCAGAAACGGCGGTGGAATGGGCTGGTTGGGAGGTTTTTCCACAGAAGCCGCCTACACCGTGGTGGGCGTGTCAGTCGGCGACATCGACGGTGATTGGCAGGCCGACCTGGCGGTGGCTCTGTCAGACGGCAAGAGTTCCACCGTGCGCCTCATGACCGGTGATGGTACCGGTGGATTTTCAGAACAGGAGAGCATCGACTTTGACTACGTGCTGACGGATCTTCTCCTTGCCATGAGCGACGGCGACAGCCTGGCCGAGATCAACGGAGTGGACTCCACGACCACGCTCATCCGCTACGCCAACCTCGATGGCTACGGTTGGGTAGAAACGGGGCCGTCCCGCCTGGAACCCGGGCTTTCGTCTCCCATCAGCTTCCTTGGAGCGGCGGACCTGGACGGCGGCGGATCCCAGGACCTGGTGCTTGCAGGGCCACCCGAATCCCAGAGCAGCCTGGACGACGAAGAAGGCCGCAAGGTGGTCTACTACACCTTCGATGGCTCCAACTACGAGTACAAGCTCACCCTGCCCACCTTCCACGCCACCATGGGCGACATCACGGGCGATGGTATTTCAGACCTGGTTTTCCTGGAAGGAGGCCAGGCATGGATCGTGACGGTGGACGACGACGAACCATCATTTGTCCGAAGAAATGTCACGGGCCTGCCGGAATCCGGCCCCATAGCCCTGCTGGACAGCGATGGCCAGAAACTCCAGGACCTGGCGGTGGCTTCCGAAGGCTTGCTGTTGTTCCCCGGGCAGGAGGGCAACGACCCTGGAACGTGGTACCCATGGGAACCTTCGTGGTCCGGATACTCCCTGGACGCCACGGGGCCCGCCATCCAACTCATGGACCTGGACCACGACGGCATCGTCGACTCCGTTGCCAGCTTTACGAGAGACCAGGACAGTGGCATTCTCTCCATGGAGACATGGGCACTGGAAGGCGATGCAGGAGAGTCTCCGTCCTTCGTATCCGGTGCCGGTATCGACTTCAGCGAATCAGCCCAGCCATTGGACCTGCTTTGGTGCGATCCAATACTCCAGGCCCTGGTGGAAGACGACGAAGAAGTCAGCCTGCTTTCCATGCAGATGGACCCCTACTCCCTGGCCACCACCTCGAGTTCGGACCTTGGCGTGAACGCCTCACGTATCGCCTGCGGATCCTTCGACGATTTCGCCACCCTGGCCCTGCTGAACAGCGACGGGGAAGTCGTCTACCTGGACCAGGATCTGGAGGTCACGGGCTCGGAGCAACTGGGAGACTTCCAGGACGTGGCGGCGGGAGACCCGGACGGCGATGGGCTGGATGAACTCTTGACATGCGACGACTCCCAGTGCAGCATTCTTGTCATCGATGTCGACGGCGACGGCCTGGACGAGGTCATCACCTCCATGGAAGGGCTCTTGCAGGTGGACGGCTGGGGCGAGACGACAAGCCTTGCCGGAGGCGGAACCCTGACCGCGGCGGACCTGCAGGGCGACGGCATCCTGGATGTTCTGGCCACTGACGGCTCTCTCATCTGGCTCTACCAGGGGCTCCCCGGTGCCCTGGCACCCGCCGCTGGTCTTCACACCCGCCAACAGGAGCCGGCGGGCCCCGCCAGTGCCGGGGACATCGATGGCGACGGCAAAGCGGAGTTGGTCATCGTCACCACCGAAGGCAACATTCTGCACCTGGATCCATAGGATACCCTCGCCGGAGCACCCTCCCTTTCTTGAAGACAGGCCAGGTTCGCCCATGGGGATCACAGCGCCACCCGCTCCACCAGCTTCAAGACCTCGCGGGCTGGTATTATCTTCGCGAAAGGGATCACCCTGTCCCCCAAGGGCCCCAGGCGCGCTCTGCCCTTGTCGCCCAGAAGGTTTCGGCTCACCGCAAGAAGGAGGTTTGGAGCGCCGTGTTTTTTGAGCAGCTCCACCCTCCTGGCCAGGTAGCCGCGACGCCAGTGCCCCACCACTTCCAGGTAGGCCACTCTATTCCCTTTCCTGAACGTGAAATCGGGTACCAGCACTGCCTCGCCCGCCAGATCCGCCAGATCGCCGCCCCTCTCCAGCACCCATTCGCTGGACAGAGCCCGAAAACGCTCCTGGAACCACTCTTCTTCTCGAGACATCCAGACCCCCCGTGGCTCCAGGTGGCTCTTCAAGCCAAGCTGGCTGGAGAGCAGCAAGATACGCTTGCGCCGTTTCCAGCGAAGTGACGCTTCCATCTCCCACTCACCGCTCTGCAGAAGCAGGGCCGGAAAGAACTGGGCCAACTGCATCCCGTAACGGGTAGAAAGCCTCACCAGGCTCAAGGGCCCGTCCAAAATTATCCGGCATGTGTCACCTTCCAGGCGAATCCGGTGCATGAGCTGACGAAACTTCACGTGCCGGAACAACAGCCTGGCCTCTCCGGGAGCTGCCCTGGGCAAACGGATCTCCACAGCGGTGGCGTGGAGCAAAAGCCCCTGAACCAGGGACACGTTGTAGCGATGGATGAGATCCAGCGGCTCCTGGACGAGACTTTGCAGGATCACCTGGTTTTCCTTCAGGTCGGCAAAGAGCCCCCTCTCCACGTCCGTTGGCTCGCAGCCCAACTCCCGTGCCAGCTCCCTGAAACACATGGCCGCATCCGGCCGTGCGTCTGGGCCTGTTCTGCGTGCCACGGGCCCCATGGAGAACAACCTGGCTCGCAACTGCTGAGGCTCCAGGGGAGATTTCACATCGAAAAGGCACCTGTCCATAACCACCTTGACCAGTCCGCGCGACAGCCGATGGTCCACCCCGCAGCCCACCACTTCTTCTTCCAGGTGCCGGAACAACTCACCCCTGGTGGCACCGGATTCCACCGCCTTGTTGGTCATGTCGATGATCAGTTGAGCCCTCTCCAGGTACCGCCTACTGTCGGTGGCGATGAAAGACGGTCCAATATGCCCACTTTCCAGCCTCACACGTATGAGATTTCCGGTCAGCATCCTCTTCCCTCTACAGTCCCCCCACGCGGCAGCCAGCATAACGGAGGAAAGCCCTCACAACCCCAGCAGTTCCCCAATATCTCGGCGCCCGGCCAGCCTGGGATCCGCTAGGGCCACGTCCCTAGCCACCTGGAGATGACCCGCCTTCACCAGCAACCGGATATACCGTAGGCCGGTCCTGGTCCTGTCGCCAGGTATGTGATAGGCAACCCCGGCGTACTCGGCGGCGGCGGACCAGTCCTCCAGGCGCTCGCAAATCTGAACCATGAGCATTTCACTTGGGTAGTGCTCCGGAAAACGCTCCAGGACGGGCAGCAACGTCTCCCGTGCTTCGGCGGGTCTGCCTTTGAGCAACAGCGCCTGAGCGAGCCACCTCCTGGCAGAAAGATCGCTGGGATCCACCAGTATGGTTTTCTGGTAGTAACCCATGGCGTCATCGTACCTACCATCACTCAGGCTCAAGTTCCCGCGGAGATGCTCGCACCAGGCGGGCTGAAAACGAGCCGGGGCAGCCAGGGGCCACCAGGGCAGGATTGCTGCCAGCGCCATGACGACGATGGGCCAGCGCAAAGCCCGCCCCCCCCGGGGTTCCTGGAGCCTCTTCCACAGGTCCGCCGTTCCGGCGGAGGCTGCAATGCAGAGCAGCGGCCAGGCAGCCATGCGGTAGCGATCAGCCACCAGGAACACCCACATCACAGACTGTAGAGCCACCCACTGCAACACCACCAGCCTGCCCCTCGCCCGACGGCGCCACAGCACGCACACACCCCAGGCCGCCAGCGGAAAAGCCCACCAGTACCGAACCGGAGAGAAGGCGAGCCAAGCCAGTTCCGGTTCCTGCAGACGGCAGAGGTATTCCTCGTTGCGAGGTATCTCGCGAGCGTTGAACGACCATATGACCTTGGTGGCCAGGGCATCCACAAAGGCCATGGGCTGCCGGGAGATCTCCTCCCTGGCCCTTTTCCACCAGAAGCTATTCCGTTGAAACTGGTCCCTCCTGTGGGGCTCCGCCTCCAACACGAGCTGCCTGAAGGGAATCCCCGGACGCAGAAAAACCGTCCTGCGCCAGTCGGGGTTGTTGCCCAGATAGAAGTTGATCCCAGCGTTGTGGGACACCAGGGCCAGTTGCTCCCAGCGGGACCAGTTCTGCCAAGCGGTCGGCGAAAGTCCCAGGAGAGTGCCCCCCAGCAGAGTGCACAGCCCCAGGGCGGCCCCCCAACGCCTGGAACGAGCTGGCCTTCTCCCCCCAGCTCCCTTCTCGGCGGGTCCCCACAAGACGAGCGCCAGGCCCAATGCGGGGACACACAGCAGGAAGCTGGGATGAACCATGGCCACAACCCCCAGGAGCAGCCCTGCCAGGCCGGTCCTCCAGGCGGCAGGAAGGGCCGGCGTCCACACGAGCGCCAGGGCCAGTACGAGGCCCGCGATGCTGAGCGCCGGGGTCAGGATATCGAGTTCGAAGAGCAATGTATATGGGTAGAAGCTGAACAGGGCCAGGGAAAGCAGGCCCAGGGCCCAGGAACCCAATCCACGCCCCATCCACAGCAGGGTTACGGAGGAAACCAGACCCAGCGCCAACTGGAAGACGCGTATGGCGAAGAGACTGGCTCCGCCGGCAAGAGGAAACACGACATGCGCCAGCAGCCAGGGATAGCCGGGGGGTTGATAGAAACCTCCGGAGAAGGGATCTTCCCCATTGAACATCTTGCGCGCTTGATCCCAGTATGTATACGCGTCAACCTGGGGCCAACGCGAGAACGCGGTGTCTTCAAAGGACTCCAGGGCCAGCAGGCGAACACCCAACAGCAAAGCCAGCGAGAGCACAACCGCCCACACGGCCCCCGGGGTTCTCCGGCTGGAATCATGGCAGCAAGGTAGATTCACGCTGGCCTCTCCACAAAAGTTGAACACAGTACAAGGGGGGAGACAGCATTGAAAGTACCACGGGCAATACCTTCCAGCGCCATTTCCCAGGAATCCTGCCGCCCCATGCGATCCTTTTTCCAGAGCCTGTCTGGTAAGAACCTGCCCCCCCCACACTGGACCTGGCCCCTGGCAGTGGCGCTGCTCACCACCTTCCTTGCCAGCAGCGGCAGAGTGGCGCTTCGAGAAGGCGACTTCGTGCATCTCTGGAGTGCGGGCAGGATCGTGGCCAGCGGTGCCGGTGCCTCACTGTACGATGCTGCTCTTCAACGGGCGACAATTCTCCAGGCCACCGGCAACCCCGCCCTGTGGGGAGCCCAGGAAAATGCCCTGGGAGCATTCCTGTACCCTCCCACCACGGCCCTCCTCTATTCTCCCCTGGGAGTTCTGCCCCTCCACCTGGCCACCAACCTCATGGCCATCCTCACCTCCCTGCTGGCAGCCTGGAGCGCATGGCAGGTTTCGTCCATGCTTCGCCCAGGGAGCCGCTGGAGCCGGAACGCGGTATTGATACTGCTGTACCCTCCAGTGGCCTACAGCTACGTTCTGGGTCAGAATGGCGTTCTGACCTTGGCAATCATGTGTGCCGCGTGGAAGGCATCCACGACTGGAGGGCCGCTGCGAGCGGGCCTGCTGCTGGGCCTCCTGGCCTACAAGCCATCCTGGCTTTTGGCCTTTTCGTGGGTTCCGCTGGCGGCACGCCAACCTCGCATGTTCTGGGGGATGCTGCTGGCGGCCTCGATGCTGCTCCTGTCGCCCTTGCCACTGCTGGGAACGGAGCCCTTCCTTGCCTACCTGGAAAGTGTGCCATCAATCCTGTCTCTACCGCATCAGGATTTCTACCGGCTTGCGCTGCAATACGACGGGCTTGCCCTTTTCAGGAGATACCTGCCACCTGGCATGGCAGACTCCCTTGCTTGGGGCAGCTCGCTGTTGCTGGTGGGAGTGACTTGGCGCAGAGCCAGAGTCGTTGGAAATCCGTCCATGGACATCGACTGGCTGGCCATGGCCAGCGCCACGGCGTGCTGGGTAAACCCGCACCTGCACCACTACGACCTGGCTGTGATGGCATTCCCTGCCTGCACTGTCCTGCATTCCAGCCTCTACGCCTCTGTCAGCCCAACAGGGCGACACTCCGTGAGGGCGATGGGAGCGTGGGCCGTTCTCCCTTTCAACCACCTGGCTTTTCTGCTGGACCGAGCCCTTTCAGGAACATCGTGGCCGCCGTCGCCCACGGTGGGCATCCTGCTCTTGTGGGCATGGTCGACGTTCCCGGCGCGCCAGGCGGAACTTCCAGCGCACCATCGTTCCCATGACATCGATCTCCAATAGTTTCCATCACGCCCCCCACGAACGTGAAGCTGGTTTTTTGACAAGCGAACGGAATCTGCCTCGGGTAGATCATCCACAACACGAATCCCAACGTGCTACCTTGCAGCCCCACTCGGAGGGGTACGAGGCGAAAGGTTCCCGGCGGGCAAGTCAAAGGAGTTGATCATGGACAATGCAGACATAGACTGGAAAAACCTCGCCTTCGCATATCACAGGACTCATTTCAACATACGCTACACCTGGCGCGATGGGGCGTGGAGCGAAGGAATTCTTACCAACGACGAAACCATCCCCCTCCACATGGCCGCCACCTGCCTTCACTACGGGCAGGAATGCTTCGAGGGCTTGAAGGTCTTTTCCAGCCAAGATGGCGAAGCCCTCGCCTTCCGCATGAACGAAAACGCCCACCGCCTGGCTCGTTCCTGCAAGAAAATCCTCATGGAACCTCCACCCCCGGGACTGTTCAAAGAAGCGATATTCAAGGTCGTGAGGGCGAACGCCGACTTCCTCCCTCCCTATGGCAGCGGTGCCAGCCTGTACGTCAGGCCCCTGGTCATCGGCACCGGCCCCAGGGTAGGCGTCAAACCAGCGGGCGAATACCTGTTCCTGGTCTTCGTGACTCCCGTGGGCCCCTATTTCAAAACAGGTTTCAAACCTGTACCATTGGTGGTCGAAGAGAACATGGACAGGGCCGCGCCCCTTGGTGTCGGAGACGTCAAGGTGGGCGGCAACTATGCAGCCGGCATGAAAGCCAGTATGAACGCTCGCAAAGGCGGCTATGCAGATGTACTCTTCCTGGACGCCAAGCACAAACGCTACATCGATGAATCAGGTCCCGCCAATTTTTTTGCCATCAGGGACGGCCAGTACATCACTCCGGAAAGTCACTCCATTCTACCATCCATAACCAACAAATCGCTCGTAACCCTCGCGAGCGAATTCGGTCTGGACGCAGTGCGGCGCCAGGTGGAAATAGAAGAAATCTTTACTTTCCAGGAAGCCGGCTGTTGTGGAACCGCGGCGGTAATCACTCCCGTCTCCTACATCGATTGGCGTGACCGAAGGGCCATCTACTGCCGGGGCGAACAGGCAGGCCCCGTGTGTACCGAACTCTACAACCGCCTGCTGGCCATCCAGACAGGCGATGCCCCTGACACCCACGGATGGGTTACCAGGATACCCCTGGATTAGGCCGCGTGGTCTTCAACCAGTACCACCTCCCCACCGATGGCTTGCGAAAACGCCGCCAGCATCCGTCAAAAGAACCCAGAATGGAGAACTCGATGTCAAGAGCACCGCTCCTGGACACCCTTCTGCTACTCGCTCTGCCAGCCTCCGGAAAATCCGAGGTGCGCCGTTACCTGCATCACGTACCACCCGAAGATCGGGTTCGCCTCTTCCACCTGGCCAAGACCACCCAACTGGACGACTTTCCCTACGTTCATTTCTTCCGCATGGTGGACGAATCACTGGTGAGCAGAGGCCAGGAAAGAGTGTTCTTCAAAGGCCCCAACGATCGATCAAAAGAACCCAGGGACTGGGGCACGCTTCTCAAGCTGGTCAACGATGACTTTGCCATCATGAAGGAGCCGTCTCTTCCGGCGCCCGGCTACGATCCCACCCATCTCATGCACAGAATAGACGCCGCACGAAAAAAGGTGGGAGCACAACCAGTCTTTGAATCGATGCCGGCACAACTGCGCGCCGATCTTGCCAGTGATCTGGAACCAGAGACCCGCAAGCTTGTAGACGAGTTGTTC
Source organism: Myxococcota bacterium (assembly GCA_024276675.1). Taxonomy (GTDB): domain Bacteria; phylum Myxococcota_A; class UBA796; order UBA796; family JAFGLY01; genus JAJRWT01. The sequence continues at coordinate 42,499 of JAJRWT010000115.1, forward strand.
AAGGAACGTCCCACGGACATATCCAACCGCACCGTAGTCATCGAATTCGCCAGGGGCGGCCCCGAAGGCTCCTCCATGCCCATCGAGCCGCCCCACGGCTACCGGTGGAACCTGTCCCAACTGAGCCCCCAGCTCCTGCGGAACGCTGCAATACTCTACATATGGGTAACTCCGGAAGAATCGCGCCGCAAGAACCTGGAGCGTGCCGATCCCGATGATCCGGGAAGCATCCTCCACCACAGTGCCCCTGAATCGGTGATGCGCCAGGACTACGGGTGTGACGACATGCATTGGCTCATTCGCCAATCAGACCGTCCCAACACCGTCAAGATTGAAGCCCATGGTCGTACCTGGTACCTTCCGGTTGCAGTCTTCGACAACCGCGAAGACAAGACCACCTTCGTCCGCGACGATCCCTCAACCTGGCCCCAGGCAAAAATCCAGGCATTGCACCAGGGCCTGGTTGGCGCCTTCAGAGATCTCTGGAGCGCATACGAGGCCCTGCACGGTTAGAACCCAGTGGAGCAGGCAGGCTCACGCGTGGGAACTCCCAGAGCGGGACGCCCACCACGCCTGCGTCGCCCCAGGAGCAGAACCAACGGCACCAGGCCCAGAATACTGGAAGACTCTGGATCCTTCGCGGCCCCACATCCGCAAGAAGTTCCCTGATCATCGCAATCCACCAGGGGATCCCACGGATCCTCACCGTCCGAGACAAACGAGGCACAATCCACCTGCCACAGCGTGGATTGCTCGCCCTCTCCCACCAGGTAGATGCTCCTGCCGTCAACCGAGAAGCCCAGGGCCTCGCCATCGCCACTTTCGGGTACGGGCAGCAGGAGGGGATCGCCCAGCATGGCATCCAGAAGCCCGCCACCGTCTGGAACGGTCATGAGCACCAGGTCTGAATCGGTTCTCAGAACGAGTCGTTGTGCGGAAGGAGAAAGATCCGCTGCTGTCACCTTGGCGGTGAGCAGATCCCATTCGGCCAGATCCAGCCACAGCAGCTCATCCAGGGTGTAGGGATTGGCAGAGTCGTTCTGCTGTGGCGGAGCATCGGGAAAACCGAACACAACCGCTGTTCCATCCTGTTCCTTGGTGACAACCAGGGTTTCTCCAGTCTCGGGGTGAACCAGCAGAGCTTCGGCGTCATGGGGGCCGTCTGGATAGCTGAACCATATCTCCTGGGCCAAATCTGTCTGCCCCTGGCTTCCGCCAACCTGGGGAGCCGGTTCGGTGATCCTGTAGATCACCTGCAGATCCCTGCTGAGGTCGTTGTCGCCAATGTCGGCGATGTACAAGCAACTGCATGGAGACTGTGCCGGAACGGCGCAGGGCCCAAGCGCGATGTCTTCCCAGTCTTCGTTGGTCGCTCCCAGGACTCCATAGGAAGCCAACGATGATCCGTCGGGCCACACCGCGTAGATGGTGGACTTCCCCCCCCGGTCGTTGTGCAACCACAGAACATCAGGGTTCGCACGACTGACGACAAGTCCGGAGATCTCCGACAGTTCATCGTCCTGTATGGCTCCCATCTGGGAGGGAGCCAACCAGGCGTTGCAGGTACCGTCATCTCTGGCGAACACCTGACCCGACACCAGGTACAACAGGAGATAGACAGGCATGGAAAGGGATCAACCGTTGGGGGCCATGGGTGTGGGGTCGGAGTCGTAGTACCAGTCGGCGGACCCGTCGGGAATCCTGGCCACCGACCAGTCGGTGTACTGTTCGCCGAAGGTGATCCGGTTGACGGCGGTGCCTTCCGGGGTGAACAGGCCCAGGTCTTCTCCATCTACGGAGAGACTGAACGACAGGTAGATGGGACCGCCACTGGGATCACCGGCAGCCCACAGCAGCAGGTAGCCCCTGGCCGGCAGCACCAGCCCATCGGCCAAGACGTGCTTGTCAGGCTGGTCCAGGTCATCGGTAATATAATAGCCGCCCAGGTCTACGTCTTCGTCGGTCATGTTGTACAGTTCAATCCAGTCCGGGCTGGCGCCCTGGGCGTCGTTGATGGTGTTCCGGTTGCTGGCCATGAACTCGTTGATGCAGATATCCTTGGTGTGATAAACGGGTCCGCTGTCTACGGTTCCCGCACTGTCTCCGGTTTCTGTGGTATCGAGACTGGGGCCCGTATCCCGGATCCCGGTCTCGGCAATCTGGCATAGATCCCAGCCCTGACAACCCGGGTCGAGACAGTCGATGAGACCGTCGAAATCGTTGTCCAGCGTGTCGAGACACTCGGAAGGGCTCAAGCCTTCATTCAGGGAGGATTCGCTTCCGTCACAACCAGCGCCCGAAACGGGAAGACACATGGAAAGCGGGATGACCAACGCCGGCAGGCAGGGCCTTGATGGAACGTTGGCGCGGGCAGTCTTTGACATGATCACTCGTTTGGCTGCCCAGGTGTGGGGGTGTCGTCGATGAACCAATCGGAACTGTAGCCTCCGGTATCGGAGTTGGAATCGTTGTGGGCGCCGTCGTAGACGCGGGCAGCCGACCAGTCCGTAACCTGCGCCTCGTACACCAACTTGTTTATTGCCACGCCATCGGGAGTGTAGAGGCCGATCTCCTCACCATCTTGTGCCAGGGCAAACGACAGATGATAGGGGCCTCCCTGCGTGTTGGCATCGGCCCAGAGAAGCAAGAACCCCCCCGCGGGCAGGATGGTACCATCGGCCAGGATGTGCTTGTCGGGAGCATCGAAATCGTCGGTGATGGAATAACCACCGAGATCGATATCGTGATCGGCCATGCTGAAGAGTTCGATCCAGTCCACGTATTCCCCGTACTCATCGGCGATGGTCATGCCGTTGCTGGCCATGAACTCGTTGATGCAGAGTTGGGTGTCGTAGGCAGGCCCCGTACCGGTGTCCATGGGAGAGTCCTGGGTGTCAGGGGCCTGGGTGTCATCGTGCCCTGTGTCGGTACTGGAACAAACAGCCCATGACTGGCAGTCGATGTCGTCACAATCGGCAACGCCGTCCAGATCGTTGTCTATCCCGTCGATGCACTCCCCAGCAGACGCACCCTCGGTGGGAGCTTCTTCCGTGCCGCCGCAGGCAAGTCCCAGGAACAGAACAGAAAAAATGGATAGATGGTAGGTGAAGGTTCTGGCTTTCATCCCAACTCCGTGTGCTGGTGGTTTACCTGGACCTGGCCGGTGGTGAACCAAGTTGGCTTTCCACAACACCCGCTCGTCCCTCGATCATGGAGCGCATGTAGTCCTGGTAGTAGACCACCTGGCTCATGTCGTAGGGTTTTCGTTCATCGGCTTCCACGTATGGCTCGATCTGGGCCTGCACCTCGTCGAAGACAGCCAGGAGATCCACACGATGAGATTCGATCATGTCCAGGACGTCCCAGGTCGCGCTTATCCAGTCGTTGAGACACCAGGTGACCTCTTTACAGCGAACCGCCACGATGCCGTTGACCGAGGTGAGCGTGTAGGTGGACGATGAGAATGTCTCGTCGGCTCCATGGGGGATGAACCAGAGTTTCCCGGTAGTAGGGTCGTCGTAGACGTGGAAGTCGTCGCCCGGACTACTGTAGGGGTAGCCGTCGAACTGCCCAACCACCGCGCCTCCGGCCCAGTAGTTTATGAAATCCTGCCAGTCCAGGAACCAGCCGGCCTCTTCCAGGGCATCCTCGCCGGAGTTCTGAAGCGCGTAGGTCACGCCCTTGATGTTGGTCGTATCGCCACTGCCAAACTCCACCTGCCACATATCCAGGTAGGCAGGCTTGAAATCCACATCCCAACCCTCGAAGAGGGTACCGGAGGTGTCTTCGAACCAGCGCCCGATCATCTGCTTGTCGACGGTTTCAACGTTGGTCATGAGGCCGTAGTATTCCCCATCGATGTACAGTTGGGCGTGGCTGCACCTGGCGGCGGGTACACCGAACTCCCGCCACACCAGGTAGGCCAGGCGTTCGTGCATCATGCTGTAATCAGAGACCATGTTGTTCAGGGTGAGGTGCTTTCGGTCCAGGAACCTGTAACTTGGAATATATTCGTCGAAGCTGATCTTGAAGGCACCCTTGGATGTCTCCGGGTTTCGTGCGGAGTTCTGGCCCTTGAGCCGGACACCCACCGGAGACCAGGTCTGCCCTTCGTAGGTAAATGAGGCTTCGACGTAGGAGAACTCCTTTCCATAGTAGATGTAGTCGTAGTATGTCTGGACAAGATCGTCCCAGGCCTCGTCGGAGAATTCCAATTGAAAGACGGGGATCTCCTCTCCGTTGAACAGTACATCGGAAGGATCGTCTATGCCCGGGATGTTCTCTGTGGGGATGTCGTAGACCTGGGCGCCGGGTCCATCTCCGGTATCGGAATCTGAATCCGCCGGTGTGCCGGAATCCTGCTGTCCCGGAACATCGTCGACACCGGGCCCATGGACCTGGTAGAGAAACCCACCGGAACAGGCAGCTCCAGACAGACAGACCAGGCTCAAACCGATACCCAGGTGCAGTGGACGAAATGAGGTCATTTACCGTTACCTACCTGCTGCCTGGTACGCACTTGACGTTTGGCTGGCCGGGAGAAGGGTGGTAGCAAATGGTCCAGACGTCGCCGTCGGGAACACGCGCTTCTGAGAGGTCGATTGTCTGGTCGTCGTACTCGTGGGCGTCCAGAAGAGTACCATCGGGGCTGTACAGGCCGATCTCTTCGCCCTTGCGGTCCAGCTTGAAAGAGAGATGAATGGCTTTCCCGTAGGCGTTAAGATCATCGCGCCCGTCCGCCCACAGCAAGAGAAAGCCATTGGCGGGCAACACGACATCGGGGAGCACCTGCCTGGTGGGCAGATCGAAGTCGTCGGTGATGGTGTATCCGGCCAGATTCACATCTGTGCCGCTGTTGTTGAACAACTCGAGCCAATCCGAATAGGCGCCGATGTCGGGATCCGCCATGGTGGAGTTGTTGTCGGCCATGAACTCGTTGAGGCAGATGTCGGAATCGCAGGGGATGTTCGGAATGCCGGTATCTTCGGGGGGAGATGTGTCTTCGGGGGGAGAAGTATCCTGGGGCTGCGAGCCGGTGTCTTCCTGGCATATGTCCCACCCGGAACAGCCGGAGTCGGCACAATCGACGGCGCCGTCTCCGTCGTTGTCGAGCCCATCGGCACAATCGGAAGGCAGGGCACCCTCCACCGGTTCTTCGGCGCTACAGGATGGAAGCGCCAGCGCCACGGGTAGAAAGAGGGACGAGATCAGCAGAGGAACTCTGGTCGATTGCAGGTGCATGTAACTCTCCATTTCGGGGCCTTGGATGTCAATATACTGTACTCAACACGGTCTTCTGCAAATGAATATTGGCTTTTTTGGGCCTGTGAACGCCACCGAACAGGTTGGGCGGACGAAAATCCTGCTTTGCACGACATTTACACAGTGTCCACGGAATGCCCTTCCATGCTCTGGATTCGAGACTAGCACGGACAGTTCTGACAAAGCGCAGTGACAGGCCGTACAATCAAAGCTATCGTACTTTCCTGGCTCCTGTTTTCCTGCTACCCTGTCCCTTCTCCGCAGCCCAGGTACCCACTCCGCCGGAAATTCCTGTATTCTGGGTAGAAAAACTATCATACGGGAGCAAGATTCTGCGAAGATATCTGCCTGAAAACCGAAGAGTAAAGTGAGCCAAAATGGACTTGAAGCAGCCATCCACCAGTCGTTCCCACGCGATCCGCATAGCATCCGCCATGGCAGTGGCGGGCTTCGCCATATCGTGCGCCGCCGAGGAACCGCTCATCTTCGTAAACGAGTTCATGGCCTCCAACACCACGACCATCATGGATCCGGACTCCGAAGCCTATTCCGACTGGATTGAACTCTACAACCCCGGTGATTACTCCGTGAACATGGAGGGTTTCTTCCTCACCGACGACATCTACAACTCCACCAAGCACGCCATCTCCCCGGCGCTGGAACTCCCGGCCGGAGGCTTCCTGTTGTTCTGGGCAGACTCCGATCCCGAACTGGGGCCCAACCACCTCACCTTCAAGCTGAGCATCGATGGCGAAGATATCGGGCTCTACTACAACAATGGCGCATCCATGATGTTGATGGATGCCCTGGAGTTCGGAACGCAGAGAAACGACATCTCCATGGCCAGGCAACCAGATGGCTCCGAGAACTGGGTGTCCACAGACAACCCCACTCCAAGTGCCACCAATAATCAATAACCTGGAGCTTCAGGCATGAGCTCCAGGGTCTCTTCATCGAAAATTGCCGGGTACGCAGCTCTCATCGCTCTCATCACAATAAGCACCGCTGTACCCCGCTGGGGCTACCTTCGGCAACGAGCGGTGGTGGAAGCGGCCCGGACCTTCCTGGTCACCTCCGTTCGCACCGGCACGATTCAATGGGTTCTGCGCGATGGCCGTGCCGCACGTGGCAATGGGCTCATAGAAGAACGCATGCTCACCTTTCGCCGCAGCGATCTGGTGCAATTGAACCTCAACGAAAACCTCTCCAGCGGAGATTTCATCAGCGCCGGGCAAGAGCTTGGCCGAATCAGTTCAAACCAGAACAACCGCAGATTCCAGCAGCTCCGCTCCCAAAAAGAAGCCCTGGCCGCCGAATACGCCCTGCTGGAGGCGGGCGCCAGGCCTTCCGAAGTCCAGGAAGCCCTGGATCGGCTTGAACTGGCCAGGGCCGTGAGGCAGGGTGAGTCAATCGAGCTGGAACGAATCAGGGCTTTGGTCCCCCAGGGAGTGGTTTCACAGGCGGAACTGGACGCCGCCGAGGCCCTCGATCGAGTTCGGGAACAAGAGATCGCCGTGGCCGAAGCCAGGGTGAAGGTGGCCCGTTCATCGGCCCGGCCGGAAGCACTAGCCCGGCTCGCATCCGAAATCACGGCTCTCGAGGCGGAAATCGCGGAACTCGAAAACATTCTGAAAGGTGAACTGATCACCTCCCCCATAGATGGGATACTGGAAATCGGAGGCCGACAGATCCTGCTTAGGGTCTACGACATCGACAACATCTACTTGCGCATCTCCATCCCCGAATCCGACCGACTACGCGTGGGGCTCGGCTCCAGGGTGCTCTTTGCCACAACGGCTTCACCCGACCAGACCTACAAAGGCGAGGTCGTGGAAATCAGCGAGGATGCCACGACCCTGGACGGAATCCAGGTATTTTGGGCGAGCGCCCTCGTATCCAATCCATCCCACTACCTGAAATCGGGCATGTCAGGGGTGGCACGGATAGCCCTGGAACCTTCCGATGACGGTTTCTGGAAATGGCTCTGGTACCAGATGATGGGCTATTGAACGATGTCGCGACTCCAGGATATCGGGCGTTTCGAATACAAATATGCAGTCCCAGTCTCGCTACGGGATCGTATCGTGGAAATCGCCAGGGACCATGTGGCGCCCGATCCTCACGCCCAGCCCCTGGGAAAGGGGGCCATGGGATACTCGGTACACAGCCTCTATTTCGACACTCCCGGACTGCTGGACTTCTATCAACGTCTCGATGAACGAAAAGTACGCAACCGGCTCCGCGTTCGCACCTACGGCAGGCCGGGGCAGCGCCAACCGGTTTTCCTGGAAAACAAGCGCAAGCTGGAACACTGGGTGATAAAGCACCGGGTCATGGTGTGCAACTCGGACGACTGGACATCCTGCACCGACCAACGTCCCTGGAACATCTTCACAAAGCGAATCAGCGGTCAGAAGCGCTATGCTGCCAGGCATTTCGTTCACCTGGTGGACGACTCCGGCCGGATCCCCGTATCCATTGTCCACTACGTCCGAGAGGTCTTCGTGGCTCGCGATCCCAACCAACCCAAGGTCCGGCTCACACTGGACAAGTTCATCAACGCCACCATCTCCCCGTCTCCCCGGGACCTGTACGCTCCCGGTGACGTGGATCTCGTCCCCAGGGATTGGATGGTCCTGGAGCTGAAGTTCGACGGAGATCGTCCGGGTTGGATGCGGGTCGTCTGTCGTGAGTTGGGCTTGCGTGCCCACCCGGTCTCCAAATTCGGCCTGAGCGTAGCCAAGGGAGTCGCAGGTTCTCGGTACCGCGAAGTCCGCTATCTCACTCCTCCGCCCATAAGAACCATGGGAGGATTCGCATGAACCCCACGGACCTGGAGCTTGCATTTGGACAGGTCCTGAACCTGGATCTCCCCCAGATCGTCATGACCATGATCCTGGCCCTGGTGCTGGGATTGACCGTGGCGATGGTCTACCGTTTCTCTATCTCGGGCAGGGTCATCTCCAGCACCATGCAAGCATCCCTGGTCCTGTTGGCCACCATCGGAGCCATGGTGATGATGGTCATAGGCAACAACATCGCCCGGGCCTTTTCCCTGGTGGGAGCCCTGGCCATAATCCGTTTTCGTACCAGGTTGAGAAGTCCATGGGACATCACGTTCGTCTTCTTCTCCCTGGCCGTTGGCATTGCATGCGGAGTACTTGCCTACCGGGTTGCGGTGGTGGGAACCCTCATCATCAGCCTGTCAGCCATGGCCCTCCAGGTGATCCCCATGGGCCTGCCCAAAGGCACGGTGCATCTCCTGCGATGCGACCTGGCCGCATACCAGGGAACGGAATCGGAAATGATCAAGGTCCTGGAACGTCACATCACCAGGCGCTGGTTGATGGAAGCCCGCTCCCTGCGCTTCGGCGAGACTCTTTCCTATCGCTACAGGGTGATCCTCAAGGACGACGCCGAGATCGAAACGATGCTAAGGGAACTCTCCGACGTCGAGGGCGTTGAGCGTGTCGTGCTGGACGCCTCAGAAGAGATGGCCGGGAGAACTGATTGATAGTTCCCATCCGGGAACTTGATAGACTGCAAACACGGATCGGAATCATGCCTCTTTTCAACCCGGGTGTCACATTGCTCCTGTGGGCCTTGGCCTGTTCCTCCACCACCTGTCCCGAAGGGCAGGTCAGGAGCGGTGATGAATGTGTGGACTACCAGGAAGGCGAGCCCGAGCCTTCCGACGCATGGAGTCCCACACCGGGCACCTCCTGGCAGTGGCAGCTCACCGGAACCATAGACATCTCCCTGCCCGTGGACATGTACGACATCGACCTGTTCGACACGGACCAGTCCGTCATCGACCGCTTGCACGACGAGGGTAAGACCGTAATCTGCTACTTCTCTGCCGGCTCTTTCGAAGACTGGCGCGAAGACGCCGCCGATTTTCCACAGAGTACCCTGGGCTCCCCTCTCGACGACTGGGAAGGAGAGTGGTGGGTGGACATTACCAGCGACACCATCCGCGAGATAATGGCAAGTCGGCTCGACATGGCCGTAAGCAGAAGCTGCGACGGGGTCGAACCCGACAACGTCGACGCCTGGGCCAACGACAACGGCCTGGGTATCAACGCCACGGAACAACTGGACTTCAATCGCTTCCTGGCAGACCAGGCGCACAGCAGGGGCCTGTCGGTTGGTCTCAAGAACGACCTGGACCAACTGGTCGATCTGGCGGACTGGTTCGACTGGGCCCTCAACGAAAGCTGCGTTGAATACGATGAATGCGACATCCTGTCGGTGTTCACCGACCAACAGAAAGCAGCATTCCACGTGGAGTATGTCGACGACTGGGCCGACGCGCCCTCCCTGGCTGAGCAGGTGTGCGGCCTGGGGCCTACCCTGGATACCCTGATCAAGACATGGGATCTGGGTTCGGAATTCCTTTCCTGCGAGTAGCGGGAGCCGTCGGGAAAGAACGTGAATCGATGGCGTGGGAACACGAGCCTGCAAAAACGAGAAAACGACCAACACACCGGAGACCCCCAATGGCCAACAATATGCCCCCGGGCATCGAACCCCGCCTGCTATGGAAACACTTCGACACCATCCGCTCCATCCCCCACGGCTCGGGCAACGAGAAGGCCCTCAGAACGGCCCTGCGAGACTGGGCCACCACGAGGGGCCTGGTCCACGTTACCGACGCCACCGGAAACCTGCTCATCCAGGTACCAGCCACCCCAGGGCGCGAAGCGGAATCACCCACCGTCCTCCAGGGTCACCTGGACATGGTCTGCGAAAAAAACGCGGACGTGGACCACGATTTCGACACTGACGCTCTCCGCCTCAAGCTGGAAGGGCAGTGGCTCAGCGCCCTGGGAACAACGCTGGGCGCCGACAACGGTATCGGAGTGGCCGCTGCACTGGCCCTGGCGGAAGACCCCGCCGCCCAGCACGGTCCCCTTGAGATCCTGCTCACAGTAGACGAAGAAACCGGCATGACAGGTGCATGGGGGCTGGAACCGGGCTTCCTGAAAGGGAAACGCCTGCTCAACCTGGACACCGAAGAAGAGGGCGCCGTGTACGTGGGCTGTGCCGGGGGAGGTGACACATACTCACGCTTCACCATTTCATGGGAACCCTGTCCCGCACGGCACAGCCTTGTGAAGTTGGCAGTCTCGGGTCTCCTGGGAGGCCACTCGGGCCTGGATATCCACGAAAACAGAGCCAATGCCATAAAATGCCTGGCCCGGCTGCTGGCCGCGGCCCGAGAATCAGGCATCGATTTCCGCCTGCAACAGATCCAGGGAGGCTCCATGCGGAATGCCATCCCACGTGAAGCCTCCTGCACAGTGCTGGTGGATAGCACCCAGACTGAAACCACCACCGAAGCCTTCTCCGCAGAAGCTCAAATCCTGAAAAGTGAGTTCGCCGCCACCGACCCTGACATGACTCTCCATTGGAACGTCACCACGCCCGGAGTTCCCTGTTCAACATTTTCCATGGACCTCACCACTACCGTCCTGCATTCCCTGCTGGCCAATCCAAGCGGCGTCCTGGCCATGAGCAAGGACGTTCCCGGGCTGGTGGAAACCAGCAACAACCTGGGTGTAGTCCAGACCAAAGGAAACACCCTCGAAATCGTCAACTGCTCCCGATCTTCCGTGAACTCGGCCCTAGGGGACCTTCGCCGCACGCTGAAGTCCATCTACCACCTGGCTGGAGCCCAGGTGGAAACCGATGCCCCCTACCCCGGCTGGCAACCCGACCTGGATTCACCGCTGTTGGCCACCGTCTTGAAAGTCCACGAGAACCTCTTCGGCAAGAAGGCCCGTGTCATGGCGGTCCACGCTGGCCTGGAATGTGGACTCATCGGCCAACATTTCCCCGGCATGGCCATGGTCTCCATCGGTCCGGATATCAGGGGAGCCCACTCGCCCGACGAGCGGGTACACGTGGGGTCCACCGCCAACTTCTACACCTTCTTGAAGGCGATCCTGGCAGACCTGCGATAGGGCTCCCGTACTCCGACCCGGCCGCCTTCATTGGCCAGACCGTTTTCACCCAGCCCTCGCGGCAGGCCAGGCAACAGGGATGAGTCGGTAGTCCGGCGATCCCATACCCAGTTTCTGGGCATGAAGGAGCTGCGGGCTGTAGTCGATGTCGCGTCCAGCCTCTCGCAGGCTACGGCCCATGTGCTCTTCAAGGAGCCTGGTGGTGGCCCAATCGATGGCCACGGGATCGGTGCTGGCCAGGATGCCCACCGACCTGGCCAGGACATCCTGGGGATCCGAGGGCAGGCAATCACAATCCCTGCCCACGTCCATCACGAAGTTCATGAAGCCCACCTTGTGTTCCTTGGCGGTGATCGCAGCAAGAGCCTGCTCGGCCATTCTTTCCTGGAGGAGCCTGGAGGAGATCTCCCACTTGAAACGAACGGCACCGTAGCGGCAGGCCGCCAGGCATTCACCACAACCAATGCAGATGTCTGGTTGAATCGACGCTGCTCTTCTTCGGGGAGCCACGCATGACATTGTGATGGCGTCCACCGGGCACCACCTGGCACAGGCACCGTCACCGACACATTGGTCGGCATCAACCCAGGGTTTTACCACTGAATGCTGATATAGCTTGCCCTTTCGGGAAGAAAGACCCATGCCCAGGTTTTTCATGGCTCCGCCATAGCCGGTGACCAGGTGCCCGGTGGCGTGGCTCAACACCAGCAGGGCATCGGCGTCCGCTACTGCCGCGGCGACACCCACTTCACGGGAGTGCTGGCCATCGATGGGAACCTTCACTTCACTTCTGCCAGCAGGTCCGTCGGCAATTATGACGGGAATCCCCGTTGCTTCCAGCGAGTACCCGTGCTCGGCCGCCAGCAGCAGGTGGTCGATGGCATTTGCTCTTCGACCCCTGTAGAGGGTATTGGTATCGGTCCAGAATGCCTTGCACCCGGCACGATTCAGCTTCCGCACAAGGTCTGCGTAGACCTGGGGGCGGATGAAGTTATGGTTGCCATCCTCGCCGAAATGCACTTTCAGGGCCACCAGGTCCCCCCTCCGGAACAGGCGGCTGAATCCAGCCTCGTCGTACAGGACTCCCGCCTTTCTGGAAATGGTGGTCTGGTCATCGTGTTCATCCACTGCCAGCCAGAATACCTTTGAAGCCATGATGTTCCCACAGGGTCAACAGGTCCGGTTCGCCCAATACATCGAAACAACTTGCAGGTAATGCAGAAGCTGCCTAACCTGTTCCCGCGGGGCGCAACCTCAACCCACAGAAAGCTCATGAAAACACCTAACCTTTCAATACTTGCACTTGCACTGGCATCCGTCGGCTGCATCAACAGGGATGATCCCAAGGACTCGACCATCAGCGACATGGCCGGGCCCAACGTGATCATGGTACTTGCAGACACGCTACGGGCCGACGCCCTGGAACTCTACGGTGCCGATATCGACACAGCCCCCAACCTGAACGCCTGGGCACAAGACGCCGTCGTGTTCACGCACGCCGAGAGCAATGCACCCTGGACGGCCCCATCAATCGCCTCGTTGTTCACAGGGGTGCTGCCCCAGGCCCATGGCTGTGTTCTCCTGGATGACCACATCGAAGAAGACCCTCCGGATGCCCTCTCCATCGAGGAATACGCTGCCGACAGTCTTTCCCCCGAATGGGTCACACTGGCCGAATACTTCGGAGAAAAAGGCTTCGACACCGCTGGTATCTCAAAATCCGACATATTGAGCGATATGCGTGGCCTGCAGCAGGGCTTCGAGTACTTCAAGTGGTTCGACGTCCCCGACTACTCCAACGAATCCGCCATGGACGTCTCAAACGAAGGCATCGATTGGCTGGACTCATGGGACGGCAGCCAACAATTCTTCCTCTACCTGCACTACATGGATGCCCACACACCCTACCAGGCACCGGAGCCCTGGAACTCCTACTACACAGAGGGCATCGATTCCGATCTCACGGGCAGCGACGCAGAGGTCAACTCCTTCATCTTCGGCGAGACCGAACCCACCGAAGCCGACGTTCAGAAGCTGCAAGCCCTGTACTGGGGCGAGATCTCCTACTGGGACTCCCAATTCCAACGAGTCCTGAACAAGATCGACGAGATGGGCCTGGACGAAAACACCTACGTGGTTTTCCTGGGGGACCACGGCGAACAATTCAACGAACATGGGAGCTTCTCACACTGGACCGTGTACCAGGAAGAACTCCACGTACCGCTTGTCATCTCGGGACCGGGACTGGCTCCTCGAACTGTCACCGACCTGGTCCAGACCATCGACATCGCTCCCACCCTGGCAGCCCTGATGGACCTGGAACCCTACACCTACTGGCAGGGCAACGACCAGTCGGGAACCATGACAGGCGACATTGCCCCCGACGACTACGTCGTGTCAGAGCACAACATCATGATCCAGGCATCCCTCCTGGCTGCCGACATGATGAAGTTGGTGGACATGGATGGCACCCACCTCCTCTATGATCTCAATTCAGATCCCGATGAAACCACCAGCATCGCCGCCGAAAACTCCGACCTCGTCCAGTCTCTCTCCGACATCCTCGAAACCAAGCTGCAGGAAAGCAGAGACATACGAGAACAGATAGTCGATCAATAGGTTCCACCATCCGGCATACTACCACCTTTACCCTGGTCTTCGGCGAATCTATGGATGGTGGGGCCGTGGTCCGCCAGGGTGCTGGCTCCCGCAGCGGTATCCAAGGGCCCCAAGGAGCGAGCCCAGTTGTTCCCTTGAGCAGCCCAACCATTCCAGGGCATCGTCGGGAAAGGGGAATGAACCGCGGCGCGCCAGTGCTCTGAGGCGAGCCATGAGCTTTTCGAAGAGATCCCCCCTCAACGACAGGTCACCGACGTTGACAAAACCAGCCATGAGGCAGGCCGAGTCGGACGCCCCCGTCGCTTCTCGTACAGGGCGGTGCCGCTGGCATCGGAATGTCGCAAGGGCCACAACGGCAAGGGGATTCCCGCATGAAGCCCCGCCAACACCGACCTGACAAGCAAGGCCCCGTGCTCCAGGAGACTGGCCACATAGATGTACTTCTTCCCCAGCCTGATGTCCATCCTGCCCAGGTTGCACCGTTCCCAACTCCCCAGGCGAACGCTGCCCGAAGGCATTCGGGCCCAGGGCACTGTGCCGAGTCCCTGTTCCAGGGCAAAGACAAGACCACGAGCTTCCGGACCGAGTCTCTTGCATGGGGGCCGATTCGACGGCTCCATCAACTCTTCCGCCAAGTCCCGCAACCATGCTTCCACCCGCCTCCAGAGGCGCATCTGCGCACCCGCTCCCAAAAGTTCCTGGCGCAGCAATCATCTGGGATGGAGCCAGGGCTGTTTGCCCCGGAACGAGGACGGCCAGTGGGCTGCCACCCCAGGAAATCCTTCCACCAGGGTCCATGCTGGGTGCCTAGTAAAGACATGCCCCCGATCCCTATTCGCGCAAAGCTGGATCTCGTCCATTGCCAGGAAGTCCACCGGGCGCCCCGCCGGCATGGACTCCACCGTACAGATCCAGTACCGAGGCCGCCGGGGGATCCGCTTCTCCTCGCCAGTGACGAGGGCCACAGCATGCTCCCCCTGAAGGCCGACACCCTGTCGTATACCTCTCGTGCGAGGAGCAGAAGAGGTACGCCCATCATACCCGTATTGTGCCGCAGCATGCGCTCGATGGCCCGGTGGGTCTTGCCCGTGTTGGAGGGCCCCAACAAGGCCAGTATGTCGGCACTCCCATCAAGGGTCAGATTCCGGGTTCCTCGGGGCAGGACCGCCTTCAGTCCACCTGGAGCCACCGGGCGTGGGCTTCAGCCAAGATCGATGAAAAGCCGCTTGTTTTCACGGACAAAACGCTTGAATGCCCGCTCCACTCCCACCAGCACGTTGGCGGCCCTGCTGGCGGCATCGGTGTAGAAATCGATACCGCGTTCCAGCGCGAAGCGCACTGTTGCCATCGCTTCCAGACCCGTAACGCCGGGGGGCAACTCCAACGGGGGTACATAGTCACCTGCATCCATTCCATCTATCGCTTGCAGCACGACTTCGTTGAGCCACTCCCGTCGCATGCGCTCCAGTTGGATGGAGCGCTTCTGGTGCTTTCGTGCGATTACCAACAAGCCATCACGCCACTCCGCACATTCATCCACCTGGGCGGTGCTCCGGGCCAGGTGCGCGGTGGCCTGCTCGAGGGCCGTGGCGAAGCGAAGAAGCGTTCCAAACGAGGTGAGCTCGGGAAAATCGTAGCCCATGAATTGGCCCTCTCAGACATCAACGGGGTGGGTTCACGGAGAACCGGGCTCTGCCGGATCCCGGCCTTGTGTTGAAAGATCATGCTCAAAGCCAGCGGGTGATGACCACCTTCCGCTCCGTGAAGAAGTTGACGCCGTCCTTCCCCTGCCCGTGCAGGTCTCCGTAGAAAGAATCCTTGAAGCCCCCGAATGGGAAATACGCCATGGGAGCGGCCACCCCCAGGTTGATGCCGATATTGCCGGCCTGGACACGGTACTTGTACTCACGAGCAGCCTTGCCGCTGGCCGTGTAGATGGAAGAAGCGTTACCGTAACGGCTGAAGTTGGCCAGATCGATGGCTTGATCCAGGTCCGCCACGCGTATCACGGAGGCAACGGGACCGAAGATCTCTTCCTGGGCAAGGCTCATGTCGGGGGTGACGTGATCGAAGACGGTGGGCCCCACGAAGAAACCATCCTGGTAACCTGGCACCTGGGGATGTCTTCCGTCCAGCAGCAGCCGGGCTCCTTCGGCCACGCCTTTTCCTATCATGCGCAACACGCGATCATAGTGACGCTCGGCCGCCAGGGGCCCCATGTGGACTGATTCGTCCAGGCCATAGCCCAGCTTCAGACGAGATGCGGCATCCACAAAGCGCTCCACCAGTTCGTCTGCCACGCCACCCACGGCCACCAGCACGGAGCCCGCCAGGCAACGTTGACCGCTGTTGCCAAAAAATGAGCTTATGAGGTTGGGAATTGCCGCATCCAGGTTGGCGTCCGGCATGATGGTGAGGAAGTTCTTGGCTGCGCCCTGGCACTGGACTCGTTTCCCACGGCGGGCTGCGTTATGGTAGATGTACCTGGCCACCACGCTGGAGCCTACAAAGCTGACGCCCTGGATGCGCGGGTCGGAGAGTATGGCATCAACCGCTTCCTTGTCGCCGTTGACCATGTTGACGACACCGGGTGGGAAACCGGCATCGTCGATGAGTTGAAAGAGCCGTTCCTGGGTGAGGGGCACCTGCTCCGATGGTTTGACCAGAAAGGTGTTGCCGCAGGCCACGGCGGTGGGCCAAAACCAGAAGGGGACCATGGCGGGAAAGTTGAAGGGAGCCACGGCAGCAAACACGCCCATGGGCTGCCTGATGACTTCTTCGTCGATGCCGAATGCTGCGCCATCTTCCAGGGTGTCGCCCATGAGCAGGGAAGGAATGCCGCAGGCAAACTCGATGTTGTCTATGGTTCGCCTGACGGAACCTCGGGCTTCATCGATCACCTTTCCGTGTTCCTGTACGAGGATCCGGGCAATCTCGTCGTAGTGCTCTTCCAGGAGGGTCTTCAAACGGAAAAGGGGCTGGACACGCAGGTTCGGCGGAGTTTCACGCCACTCCTCGAAGGCGTCCTGGGCCGCGGAGATGGCCTGCTCCACTTCCGATGATGTGGAAAGTGGCACATACCCCAGGGTGGTGCGGGTGGCGGGATTTGTGATTTCCTGCTGCCTCGGGGATTCGGAGTCGATGAACTCTCCATCCACGTAGTTTTTGACCCTGCCATGGTCGCCGTGCGCCTGGGACGGCAGGTGGGGGTTGTGGATCATGGGAACAGCTCCTTTGAAATCTCGACGAAGAGAGTATGTGAAGGCTTGTGGGTAGAATACCCCGGGGAAGGGACACAGCGCTCGTGTTCCGCGGATGAATTCAGGTCAGTCTGCCCAGTCCACGGCCCAGCCTTTCGATTGCCGTGTTCATTTCGTCGGCGGATACCAGCATGGGGGGCGCGATCCTGATAACATTGCCGTAAAGCCCACCTTTGCCAAGCAACAGGCCTTCCTTGCGGGCTTCTTCCAGAAGAGCACTGGCCTTTCCGGGTGACGGCTCCCTGGAGGAGGGATCCGTCACCAACTCGAGCGCCTGCATCAATCCCATGCCGCGCACTTCGCCGATGAAGGAATACCTGTCGGCCAGCTCGTCCAGAGCTTGCCTCAAGATGGCGCCCATTTCGGCGGAACGCTGTACCACGCCACGGGACTCGATGGTTTCGATGGTGGCAAGAGCTGCCACGGCGCTCACCGGGTTGCCACCGAAAGTGGAGATGGTGAGACCTTGCATGGAGGCCGCCACCTGCTCGGTGGCCACGGCGGCCCCGATGGGGAGTCCGTTCGCCATGCCCTTGGCATAGGTGAGGACTTCCGGCTCCACGCCCCAGTGTTCGATGCCGTTCATCTTGCCGCCGGTGCGCCCGAAGCCCGTCTGCACCTCGTCGCATATGAAAATACCGCCATATTTGCGCACGATGGCGACGGCCACCTGGAAATAGCCCGGGGGAGGTACGATGAATCCCCCCACTCCAAGCACGGGCTCGGCAATGAAGGCGGCTATTCTGCCGTTTGTCTCAGTCTGGATGAGTTCTTCGATATCGCGGGCGCAGCGAAGGTCACAGGATGGATACTCCAAGCCCATGGAGCAGCGATAACAATAGGGGGCGTGTGCGTGCTTGATACCGGGCACCTGCGTGGGCAGCAGGCGCCATGGAGAATGTGCACTCAAGTTGATGGCCAACGTGGAGCGCCCGGAATAACAATGCCGCAAGGCAAGGATATCGCCGGCTCCTCCGGCGTGCATGCGAGCCAGAAGCACGGCTGTTTCGTCGGCCTCGGTGCCGCTGTTCACGAGATAGGTCTTGCATGCCCCGCCCGGAGCGATGGACGCCATCTTTTCGGCCAGGGAGACGATCCACTGGTTGGGGTAGAGGGTGGAGGTGTGCTGAAGCCTGCCAAGCTGCTGAACGATTTTCTCGGTGACAGGAGGGTGGCAGTGCCCCAAGCTGACGGTGAGGATCCCACCGAAAAAATCCAGGTATTCCTTGCCGCAGGTGTCTTTGAGCCAGAGCCCCTTGCCCTCGGTGAAGGCCACGGGCTGCTGGTAGTAGTTCAGTGTACATGGGAACAGGTACTGCTGCTGCTTCTGCAGGATGGTTTCACGGTCCATTCCCGGCTCCTTGAGCAAGGCCGATTGCGCCAACCGGTCCACCAGGAACCGGCCTTTTTTTTGTGACATATGGTTCAAGAGGGTATTTCAGGCACGCGGGCTGCGCACGGGATGCCGCTCGATGAACCTGCCGTAGCCGGCTTCCCCCACGAATTGCCGGTTTTCCACCACGATCCTTCCCCTCACCATGGTGGTTGTGGGCCAACCCTTGCAAACCATACCTTCGAAGGGGCTGTAGTCGCAGTTGGTGGCCAGATGTCTGTGTGAAATGGTCACTTCGAGACGGGGGTCGAAGATCACGATGTCGGCATCGCTGCCGGGACTGATGGTCCCCTTGCGGGGCCACATGCCGAAAACCCTGGCGGGGTTTTCGGACAGTATGGCCACCATCTGCCCCAGATCCAGGCGACCTTCCACCACACCCTTCGTATAGGTGAGAGGAAGCATGGTCTCTATGCCAGGCATACCGAAGGGAGTCTTGCGGTAGTCGCCCTGCCACATTTTTTTTTGTTGGCTGTTGAAGGTACAGGTGTCGGTGGAGACAACCTCCACCGTGCCGTCTTCCAGGCGTTCCCAGAGTCTCTGCTGGTCCCAGGGTTTGCGAATGGGAGGGCAGGTGCCGAAATGGGGACCGTCGGGCCGCTTGAAGAGTTGGTCGTCCAGCAGCAGGTACTGGGGGCAGGTTTCGGCCTGCACATCGACTCCCCGGGCTCGAGCTTCTTTGAGGATGTCGGCGGCACGGCCCGTGGACATGTGGAAAATGTACAAGGCTCCACCCGCGGCCTCCGCGATCTGTATGGCTCGACTGATGGCCTCGGTCTCGGTCACCGGAGGCCGCGTGAGAGCATGGACGTACATGCCCCTCCTGCCCTCCTGTTCCGCTTCTGCCTGGAAGAGGTTGATGAGATCGTCGTTTTCGGCGTGAAGCCCAACCATGCCGCCGTAACGATCGGCTTCTCGGACAGCGCAGTAGATGTCGGCGTCGGTTGACTGCCAGCCTTCGGACTTGTAGATCATGAACATCTTGAACGTGGGTATTCCGGCAGCAAAGATGTCGGGCATCTCTGCCACGCGATCTTCGTTCCAATCCGTTATGCCAGCGTGCAGGCTGTAATCCACACACACCCTGGGATCGGCTTCGGCCTTTCGGGCTTCAATGGTCTGCATCACGGAAGCGGGCCGGGACTGGATGGCGAAGTCGATGAATGTGGTGACCCCGCCCATGGCGGCGGCCCTGCTGCCGGTGAAGAAGTCGTCGGCGCTTACAGTACCGCAAAATGGGAGTTGGAAATGGGTGTGTACGTCCAGGGCTCCCGGCAGCACCAGCTTGCCGGCGGCGTCGACGGTGTGCCGCCCTTCCAATTCCAGGCCCACGGCTGCGATCTTTTCATGGACAATCGCTACGTCCGCTTTGAAAGACCCGCTGGACGACACCACCTCGCCGCCCTTGATGACCAGATCATAGCTCATGAGTTCCTCCGGACTTGCTCAGTATCCCGTACCCACGGAGGTACAGGGTCAAGGGAGCAGCTTAACCAGGTTTTCGTAGGTTTCGGGACGGCGATCCCTGTAGAACTGCCAGGTATTGCGAACCTCGTCGATTAAATCAAGGTCCAGATCCGCCATCACCAGCTCGTCGCCGTCTTCTCCGGCCTCGGCTATGGTCTGCCCACGAGGATCACAGAAGTAGCTGGTGCCGTAGAACTTGCCTATGTTCCAGGGCATCTCCGTTCCCACCCGGTTGATGTTCCCCATGAAATAGCCATTGGCCACCGCGTGGGCCGGCTGTTCCAGCTTCCATAGATACCTGGACAGGCCTGCCACGGTAGCCGAGGGGTTGAAGACGATCTCGGCGCCGTTCAAACCCAGAGCCCTGGCGCCTTCGGGGAAGTGCCGATCATAACAAATATAGACGCCCACCCTGGCGTAGGCGGTGTCGAAGACGGGGTAGCCTTCGTTGCCGGGCTTGAAGAAGAACTTCTCCCAGAAGCCTGCAACCTGGGGAATGTGCTTCTTCCGGTAGCGGCCCAGGTAGCGACCATCAGCGTCCAGCACGGCTGCGCTGTTGTAGTAGACTCCCCTCATGGCCTTTTCGTAGATGGGGGCTACTATCACCATGGAATGCCGGGCTGCGTATTCAGACATGAGCTGGATGGTTGGCCCATCGGGAATGGGCTCGGCGAGTTCATACCACCTGGGATCCTGGCTGGGACAGAAATACGGCCCGGTGAACAGCTCCTGGAAACAAAGGATCTGAACACCCTTGCTGGCAGCCTCTTCGATAAACGGTATATGCCGCTGGAGGTTGGCATCCCGAATCTCCTGGATTGATTCACCGGTATCCAGGGCGTTGGCACACTGAATCAAACCGCACTTCACCGTTCTTGCCATGTCGCGCTCCTCCCGCTGTATGCAAACATTGGATTTACCCTTGTCCATGGCGCTATATTCCAGACCACCACGCACGTCAAAGAGCCTCCATGGCCACCCGGGGAAAGGAGCAGGGGCATGGTCCTTCCACGACGACGGATAGAAACTCTCGAGGCTCCGCGCCAGGTGCAGTTCTCAGCCAGGAGCCGTCGCTAAAGCTCGGTCCGCCAACTCCGGAGGGGAGCCTGCCAGGGAGGGGCAGCTCGGCGCACTCGGTGCTACAGAGTTATCCTGGACGAATCCCGACTGAACCATGCAACAGGAAGATTCCCATTGAGCCCGGTATTCAGCCAGCAGTTCGCCTTGACCTCCCATCATCCACACAACATTGTTTTCCGCCCTGGAGTTCCCATGCTCATCAGCAATCTGAGCCGCCGCAGGTTCTTGGAAGCAGCCGCGGCTGGGACAGCCATACTCACAATGCCCCGTTTCCTGGCGGGCTGCCCAAAAGTTGCCAGCCCCCCCGTCATACTACCCACCAACCCCTTCCTGGAATGGTTCGGGATAGACCAGGCACTCATAGGCCGCGCAATGGCAATGCTGACTTCCCGCGGCGCCGATATCGCCGACATCTACTTCCAACACAAGCGTGCAAACACCATCACGATGCAGGACGGCATCATCAGCGAGGCCAGTTCCGTCGTCGACCAGGGAGTGGGGCTACGCGTCGTCGTGGGCGACCAGACCGGATACGCCTTCACCGAAGACCTCTCACATGAAGCCATCATGGCAGCAGCCGAAACAGCCTCGGCCATTGCCAACGGCTCGGCGGGTCCGCTGATGGCCGACCTCAGCTATCCCGGCCATGCAGAGCGCTACCGCCTGGCCGTTCCCTGGGCAGACGTTGGCGTGGATCGTAAGCTGCCACTGCTCCGCAGAGTCGAAGAATTGGCTCGCTCCAGGGACCCCGCCATCGAAAAAGTGATCATCCACTGGGCCGACACGGAGGAGCACATCCTCATCGCCGACATCCAAGGAGCCATTCACACTGATCTCCGCCCAATGACGCGCCTGTGGTGTACCACCACCGCTCGCAGGGGCGACCAGGTTCAATCCAACTCGGCCAACATGGCCGGGCGCCGTGGAGTGGATTGGTACACCGACGACCGCCTCAAGGAATTGGCCGGAAGAGCTGTCGACAAGACCATGATCCTCTTCGAGGCAATACGTCCCCCGGCCGGCGACATGCCAGTGGTGCTGGCAGCGGGTCCCAGCGGAATCCTCCTGCACGAAGCAATAGGGCACGGCATGGAAGCTGACTTCAACCGCAAGGGGACATCCATCTACTCCGACTTGATGGGTAGCAAGGTCGCCCCGGAGTTCGTCACCATAGTGGACGACGCCACCCCTCCCCACGAACGGGGATCCTTGAACATCGATGACGAAGGCGTGGAAGGGCAACGCACGGTGCTGGTGGAAAAGGGGATCCTCAAAAGCTACATGCACGACCAGATATCCGCACGGCACTACGGCGTTGATCCCACGGGTTCCGGTCGCCGGCAGTCCTTCCGCCATCATCCCATTCCCCGCATGCGCTGTACCTACATGGAAAATGGCAACCATGGCAAAGACGAAATCATCGCCCAGGTGGAAAAGGGGATCATCGCCGAAACATTCACCAACGGCCAGGTCACGATAGGAGCAGGCGATTTCACCTTCTACATCAAGAATGGTTGGCTAATCGAAAATGGCACCATCACCGCTCCCATCAAGGACTGCAACATCATCGGCAACGGGCCCAGGGTTCTTCGAAACATCCAGATGGTGGCCGATGACGGACGCCTTGACATAGGCGGCTGGACCTGCGGCAAGGACGGCCAGAGCGTCCCGGTATCCCAGGGCCTCCCCACCGTCCTGGTCTCCAGCATCACAGTGGGAGGAGAAAATGCTTGAACAGTTGATGAACCGCTCCGAAGTCGCCATAGATCTGGCCCAGGCTGCGGGCGCGGACGACGCATGGGCATGGGCCACGCGCACACGTTCCGTCGAATACTCCTTCCGCGACGGCAACATCGAAACAGTAAAAGAGAGCACCTCCCGTGGACTGTCCATCCAGCTCTACGTGGATGGCCGCTACTCCACACATTCCACGACGGACCTGGAACCGACTCGACTGGCTTCGTTCATCAAGGAGGCCGTTGCCCTCACGAGAGCCCTTCAACCCGACCCCCATCGCTCCATCCCGGATGCTGGACTCTTCCAAAACAGACCCTCCATATTCCTGGACCTGCTGGACAAGCAGATCCTGGCCATCACCATGGAGCAACGTCTGGACTGGGTCTCGTCCATGAACGAACGTGCCCGAGCGGATGATCGGGTCATCTCGGCCACCAGCGCAGTGGCCGACGAGCACACGCTGCTGGCCGGGGCCAGCTCCAACGGTTTTTCCGGGCAGAAGGAGAGCACCATGGTCCAACTCTGCACCGAGGTCACCATCCAGGATGAAGGGGAACGGCGCCCCGAGGGCTGGCACTGGGCACTCACCAGGCACATGGATGATCTCCCCGATCCTGGCCTGGTGGGAACCGAGGCACTTGGCAAGGCACTTGATCGCCTGGGAGTGCAGCAGGGTTCATCCGGCCGATACTCGATGGTTGTGGACCCGCAGGCGGCATCACGCCTCATCCGGGCCCTCCTGGGGCCGGCCACCGCCCTGGCCGTCCACCGCGGGCGGTCCTTCTGGAAGGATCGCATGGGCGACGAGATGTTCTCCACGAAACTCAGCATCCACGATGAGCCGCTCATTCCCCGGGGTCTCAAATCACGTCTCTTCGACGCCGAGGGAATATCGGCCCGCACGATTCCCATCGTCGAAAACGGAATCGCCAGCAACCTGTATGTAGACACCTACTACGGCAAGAAGACCGGCCTCCCACCCACCACCGGCTCTTCGTCCAACCGGGTGATCGCCCTGGGGGACCGTCCACTTGCAGATCTCATCAAAGACACTGGTGAAGGCGTCTATGTGAACAGTTGGCTGGGTGGAAACAGTGATCCCACCACGGGGGACTACTCCTTCGGAATCAGGGGCCACATGATCGAAAACGGCCAGATCGGCAGGGCAGTCGGCGAGATGAACGTGAGTGGCAACCTGGTGGGGCTTTTCCAGAGCCTGGTGGCCCTGGGCAATGATCCATGGCCCTACTCCTCCACTCTTACCCCCACCATGGTCTTCGAAAACGTGGAGTTCAGCGGTTCATAGTCCCGTGGCACTTCCCCGCGCTGCTCCCTCGAGCAGTGGAGCTGCCATCTACCGTATCCACCCGGTCCAACCGGGACGGTTACTCGATTCCCCGCACAAACCGCATCTCATCATCCCGGGGCGAGCGAGGATTTCTCCATGCACCACACATTGACGCAGATCCTCATTCTCCTGCTCATCGCGTCACTGGTGGGGATGGGCGCCCGAAAGCTGCGTCTGCCCTATACACTCGCCCTTGTGATCACCGGCATTGTGCTGAGCTTCATCCACCTGGAAGAGTTGGAGGGGCTTCACCTCACACCCGAGCTGCTGCTCACACTTCTCCTGCCCCCATTGCTGTTTGAAGCCGCTTTCCACATGGACTTCAAGGACTTCCGCAGGGACCTGGGGCCCATTGTCCTGCTGGCAACCCTGGGAGTGGTTCTGGCAGCCTTGTTGACATCGGGACTGGTACACCTGGCCATTTCATCCACGGGCCTGATGGCCGGCTTCGACTGGGGGCAAGCGCTCCTGTTCGGCACGGTGATGGCAGCCACCGACCCCATAAGCGTGGTGGCACTCTTTCGCGAGTTGGGCATCAACAAGAGGCTCAACCTGCTGGTGGAAGGCGAGAGTCTACTCAACGATGGCGTCGTGGTGGTAATCTTCATGGTAATAGCCTCCATACTGGGCCTGGGCGGGGACGGCCCGGGTCTACAGGCCGGAGGCTGGGAGCTGGCATCGTACAGCTTACGCACGCTGCTGTGGATGGCAATGGGCGGCGCCCTGGTGGGGGCCTTGGTGGGTACAGCCATCAGCGCGCTCACCAGGCAGATCGATGACCACCTCATCGAGATCACCCTCACCACGGTGGTGGCCTACGGCTCCTACCTTCTGGGCGAAACCCTGCACGCATCCGGTGTGTTGTCCACGGTGGCCGCCGGACTGGTCATGGGTTCCTTCGGCTCTGTCTATGGAATGAGCGCCAATACCAGGATGGCCGTCATCAACTTCTGGGGCTACGCCGCCTTCCTGGCCAACACCATCATCTTCCTCCTCATCGGCATCGAACTGGACATGCCTGCCCTTCTGGCCAACGCCTCGCCGGTACTCCTGGCCTTCGTGGCGGTGCTGGGCTCACGAGCCCTCGTGGTCTATTCCCTGACCCCCTTCTCGCCACGCCTGGGCAGCGCTCCCATTTCCACCACGTGGAAGCACGTAATGGTCTGGGGGGGGCTGAGAGGATCACTTTCCATGGTCCTTGTCATCGGTCTCCCCTCCGACTTCGCGGGAAGAGACACCCTCATCCTTCTCGTCTTCGGAGTGGTAAGCTTGTCACTCCTGCTTCAAGGCCTGAGCATGTCCTCGTTTCTGGGAGCAGTGGGGCTCATGCCCAACCTGAGCGAGGCCCGGGCATACGACCTGGCACGGGGCCGTGTGGTGGCATCTCGCGCCGTTCTCTCGGAACTGGAACGTCTGCGGTCCCATGGTCTCGTGGACGCCAGCGTTTTCCGGGCCATCAAGAATCGCTACAGGCTGGCCCTGGAAGCCGCCATGAAAGAAGAACACCATCACCATGAATCCCACGAGGAGCTGATCCTGGAACGTCACCTTCAGACGGCCCTGAACATGGCGGCAGTAGAAAAAGACGCCCTGAAACACGCAGCGGCGGCAGGAGTCCTGGGCAACAGGGAACTGCGCCTGTTGGCGGCAGAAATGGACCAATGGGTCAGCGACCTGGAACGTGCATCCCGCGAAGGTCCCGGAGCCCTGGCCCAAACCCTCGAGAAGGGCCCTCAACGACAGAAATGACCCACAGCAGCCGTCAGCCAGCAGAGCCCAACTTCGGGTCAAACCCCGAAAAGCCTGTGCAGCCTCTTTTTCTTTCCCGACGGCTCCTAGAAATCATCGATGTTTTCGTCCATCCATTCCAGGCGTCCAACAACCCATTCCCGAAAACGTTCGTATTCCTCGTCGTAGCTTTCCACCGGGCAGAGCCAACTGGTGCCGCCCCACTCGAAGGTGATCTCGTCCATGGGCCACAGCTCGAAGTTCTGGTAGACCGTGTCGCCAAGGACCTCCCTGTAGATCGAGATCCTTTCCAACACCGCGTCCTGGGACAGTTGGGCTGCCCGCAACTGTTCCCATCTCTCGCGCAGCCGAGAGCGAAAAACGTCGACGTCGGCCATGGACTGGATCATGGACGCCCGAGAAGCGACCCAGCCTTCGTAGCCGCAGTCGTAGTAGGGGTATCCGAAAGACAGGTCCAGGTCCCACGGCACGAAATGGAGCAACCCATCCAGGTCCTTCCACAGATGGACGCTCAGAAAGTAGGCGTCGTTGTTCTTGGCAAATTCCTGGAGAATCACGAAATCCACCGCGCTGTCCAGGTCCATCCAGGTGAACATACCGCTCTCCGGATCGCCGGGATCCTCGCTCAACACGGCGTCGCTCCAGGACTGTAGCCAAGAGATCACGCCAGTGAGTGCCTGCTCGCTCATCTCTTCCAGCTTGGGATACACCAGCAACCACTGGCCGTACACGCCGCTGGCGTCCATGAATCCCGTGCCTCCGTCATCGTTCTTGACGATGAAACTTCGCCCCTGGTCCAGTTCGTCCTCGTGCAGATCTATCCTTTCAGCGTCCCGCTTGATTCGCTCTGACAGGATGTAGATACCCTGCCAACTCCCGTTCAGGGTGAGATCGCAGAATACTGATTCCGGGGCGTAGCGCTCCACGGGCTCCATTTCATCCGTGGCGAAACTCTGGAATAGATCGAAACACAACTTGTTCCGGAACAGGGAACGGTCCACGTAGGCTCCGTTCAACACCCAGTCGCTCTCTCCGCCCATTCCAAAAAAATCGGCGTTCAACTCTTGGCCTTCCGAGGCCAGGTAGAGGTCGAAACTGATGTCGGAGCTGGTGGTTGATGCCTGGTGTATTTCCACGGCCAGAATGTTCTCGCCTGCCACGAGGGCAGATGCGCCAAGTGAAAAAGTGAAATAGGTGGTTTCATCGTCGCCCCCCACGGTTCCAGCGGCCAGGGTATCCGCTTCCACGGCGCCGTCGGGCATGTTGTCGCGCAGCAACTCGCTGCCGTTCAGGTACACAATGGCCCCGTCATCCCGCAGAAGCCCCAGCGTGAGCTGTGCCCAGGCAGTGGGATCGTCCACGGCCAGGGTCTTGCGAAACCACGTTGTCACGTACTTGTTGTCGGGATCATCTCCATAGGAGACGAATGTACTCTGGTGGTCGCCGTAGCCCAAGGGGGCCGATCCCGTAGCCCAATGGCTGTCATCGTAATCCATGGAGATCCAGCCGTCTCCCGGGTACGTGCCGCCGTCCAGGTAGCGCCAGGTTTCGCCTGGAGCAGAGAGGTAGCTGCTGGCTTGCCTCAGCTCCACGCTGTACTGCGGTTTTGGAAAGTTCAGGGATGAACGCCCCCGAAGCTCGACACCGGCCCAACCATCGTAGAGGTTTCTCCCGTTGCCTGTCTGGACGGTGAAACGACATTCCACTTTTGGCTCGTCGGGAATGTCGGAATCGCAGTCCATTTGAATATGACAGAGATCAGGTTCGCCCTGGGTCCAATCCGCAGTATCGCCAGGAACATGCTCGGTTGGAAGCCAGGAGGCTGCCGAATCATCCATCTGCCGTGAATCCCGAGGAGCGCCATCCGGTCCACTGTCCTCGGAAGGGGCCACCGTAGTGATGGTGGTCACATGGGTGGGTTCATTGCATCCCGTGGATCCGAAGAGCATGAGCCCCAGCAGAGTTGGTGTATTCGGTGCCATTTCCCGGATTCAATCTTGAGCGTTTGGTGGAATCCAGCCCAGGGGCTCTGCACACCGTACAAGGAACAAAGCTCAGGAACCCGCGCCCCCCTGCTGTTCTGAACCGGCACCGGCAGCGGGATCCACGGGTCCGGGCCTGAGAGGGCCTTCGTCCTTGAGGGTGGCAAGGCCCACCTTGTCTGCGCCAGCGTTGCGAACCATGTCCATGACCGCCACCACGCTCCCGTAGGGCAGATCCGGGTGGGCGTCCACGAAAACGACCCGGCGCTTGGCCGTGCGAAGCCTGATGCGAAGCTGGCGGGCCAGCTCTTCCATCGACAAAATGCGCTTGTTGAGTGCCATGCTACCGTCATCGTAGATGGCTACCACGAGTTGATCGGGCTTTTGTTCGTCCTGCTCCACCACTTCGGTCTTTTCAGGCAGATTGACAGCCATTTCATCGATCTTCATGGGAGTCATGACCATGAAGATGATCAACATGACCAACACGATGTCGATGAGGGGAGTTACGTTGATGTCGCTGTCCGGTCCGCTACCACCCTTGATCTTGATACCCATCCGGGCCTCCTAGTCCTGGGAATCGGTGGGCTTCTCGGTGGCGAGGAGCATGGTGTTCATTCCACCATCGGCGATGAGGTCCGTCACCGCACGCACGTCCCGGTAGGGAGTGTTCTCCGCGGCCTTGATGAGAATGCTCCGCTGACCGTTTTCTTTGAAGTCCTCGTTGATGCCTTCTATGAGGGTGTCGAGGGTCACGGGTTCGGTGTCTATGAAGACGGAGCCGTCGTCGCGCACACCGATGACCAGGTGCTGGCCGACATCCTGGGTCGTGGTTGAGCTGCGGGCCAGCGGGAGCTTTACATCGATGCCCGATGACAACATGGGCGTCACGACCATGAAGATAATCAGCAGGACCAGCACCACATCAACCAGTGGCGTGACGTTGATATCTGCCATCGGGCCGCCCTTGGCGGACCCCAGCTTTGCGCCCATGGCGACCTATTCCCCCTGGTCTGGCAGAGATTGTCGTTCTTGCGAGCTTCTGGCGGGATCATCCACGACAGAATCCATGGCAACAAGGTCGGTACGTTCGTCCTCAGTTGTGGAGCCGGGGTTTTCACTACGTTCCAACAGCCCTTTCTCGGCCCAATCGACGAATTCCTGGACAGAGAGGCTCATCTCGTTGGAGATGGCATCGATCCTGGCGTTGAAATAGTTGAACAACCATACACCTATGATAGCGACAGCGATACCCACCGCAGTGGTCACCAGGGCTTCGGCAATACCTGCAGACACGGCTGCCAGACCTCCGGAGCCGGTCTCCGCCATGCCCGCGAAAGCATTGATGATACCGAAAACCGTTCCCACGAGACCCACGAACGGTGCCGTGGAACCGACGGTGGCCAGAATACTGGTGCCCTTCTTGAGGTCATGGGATTCTGCTATCGAAGAACGTTCCAGCGCCCTTTGGGCGGCTTCCAGGCCGTGCCTGTCGAACCTGGCGTGGAGTTCTTCCAGGCCGGCGGCCAGGATGTGCGCCAGGTATGAAAACTTGAAACTGGCATCCCGGGCCAGATCGTAGGCCGCGGAAACGTCCAGTTCATGCATGGGAGATGCTATCTGCTCTGCCAGGTTTCTGGACTGGGAGCGGGCCTTCCAGAAAGTGATCAGCCGCTCGATGGCCACGTACACCGAGGCAATGGACATCACCAGCAGTGTGAAGATGACTGTACGGGCCACGAAGCCCATGGAGTCCCAGAGTTCTTGGGGCGTGAAGTTCATTTATCGATCCTCTATTTCAACCGGTACACGATGTTCATTACAAACTGGGCCTTGACCTTCTTGTTGCCCACTTTCATAGGGTAAAAGCGCCACTGCCAGGCAGCTTCCAGAGCGGACTCGTGGAAAATCGTTGGACACCGCTCGATCTTGACGTCGTAGGGGAGGCCCTTTTCATTGATGAAGACACGCACGAAACAACGCTCTTCCTGGATGTTGAGCTGCTTGGCGGCATCGGGCATCTTGGGAGTGACACGCTTCTTGGGCCTGACCTCGGACCAGTGCACGGGTCTCACGCTGTTGAGCTGCCCCCCGACTACTCCGCCCACGACTCCACCGACCACACCACCTTCCACACCACCCTCGACGCCGCCCTCCTGACCGGCTGGTTGGTCTTATCCAGGATCTTCAGGAAGCTCTTCAGGAAGCTCCTCTACTATCTCCGGTTCCACCATTTCGGGTTCAGGTTCCGGCTCCTTGGGCTTTTCCTTCTTGGTCTTGGGTGTGCTGGATGCGGGCGGAGGCGGTGGGGGTGGGGGTGGGGGCGGGGCTTCATCGAAGTAGGTGACTTCCACGGGTTCGTCTTCATCCAGAATCTGGTCCGCCACATTCGTGCCGGCATACAGGATCGCGCCGAGCAACGCACCGTTCACCAACAAAGATGCCAGCACGGAGCCCGCCTCGCGTTGCTTGCGAAGCCCTCGCCGACGTCCTACCGCGTCAAACATCAGCCAAAGCCTCCTGAATCGAATCACGACACGATGTTCCGACCGTTCCCACTATGGATACCTCCACTGTTCCCGGGACGCCAGTTTACGACTCGAAGGGTCGCTCGCCAAGGCCTCCGGATGTGCTGGTCAATTCAGTGATCCGGGCTTCAGCGGCGTCGAGCTTTTGCTGACATTCTCGAACCAATAGCACGCCCTGTTCAAAAATACGCAATGATTCTTCCAGGCCGGGCTCCCCACTGTCCAGGAGACGAACGCATCGCTCCAGGGCCGACAGGGCCTGCTGGAATGTGCGATGGTCGCCAGACTCGGCCTGACCCTGCTGTTCTGGCTGGGATTCATTTTGCTTGCTTGACATTTTACTACGAGACCTTGCTGTTGGAGATGTCGGTTTGGGCTCGACCCGGACACCTGTATGCACGAAACGGAAGAACGAAGAAGAAAGGAAAAATCAGGAAAGAAGATATCACTTCACGGCTGGAAAGTGTGGCCGACGTGGCATGGAAGCCTTAGCTCGCCTGGTTGCTCACTGAAAAGAATTGCTGTGACTTGTCTTTGAGATGTCCCTCGGGGCTCCGTGCCCGGGGCCACCGCGATGGAGCAACTTCCTCAGAAGTGCCCGAGTACCAACTCTCGCGGCGACTCTTGCAGGTCCGGAAAAAAAACCGCCCGTGGCTCCGGGGCCGGAAACGGGTTTGCCACATAGCCAGGCATTGACACTGTCGTCGACGATACGCGCCAACGAAGATGTTGGTTCCGGAGCTTGGTCGGCTCCAGGCTCGGCGTGGCCGGCGTTCAGCAGGTGCACCCTTACACCGCTGTCACGCAGATCCGCCTTCAATGCTGCCGCAAACGAACCAACGAAGGCTTGCGTCGCGGAATACACCGCCATGGAGGGCTGCGGCAAGGAAGCTGCGGCTGATCCAAGCATCAACAGGCCGCCGTAGCCCTGTTCCAGCATACGCGGCAGGTAGCCGTCGACGAGCCCAACCAGAACTTGGCAGTTGACCTGGATCATTCGCCTGAGGCTGGCGGGATCATCCTTCCAGACGGACACGCGAGAGCCGAATACCGCCAGGTTCACCAGGAGATCGATGTCTGGTTCTCTTTCCAGGAGATCCTGGACGGAGTTGGTGAGCGCGAGGTCCACGATATCCACCTGGCACGTGGTCCCACCACGGGCCAATTCCGCCGCCAGCCTTTCCAGTTTCGGACGTTGCCAGTCCACCAGCATCAGCTCCCCGATGCTCCTTGCGGCCAGAGAACGAGCCAGGCAGACGCCCACACCCGACGAGGCACCGGTCACCATCGCACGATGGCGAGACAGGTCACGGCGTTCTCGTCGCGGGCGCTTCATCTCTTGCCTGCCGGTATGGCTCTGATACGCTCCACCTGGGCCATGCGATAGGTGAGCCGTTCGTCCTTCTGTAGATCCCTGGCTACGAGGACCTGTTGCCCTTCCCTGTTGTATGCCAACCGCTCCGGTTCGACCTTGAGCAGATTGCGCCGGGAATCGCGGGTAACATACACCAGCTCGAGGTTGCGACCATCTTGCATGGCCTTGGTGACTATGGCCTCGGTTTCCTGCTTGCTCGTAAACGGAGGCAATGACTTGCGGGAACGGGACTTCCTGCGATCCTTGATCCCAGACCCAGGTACGGGATGGAGCTGCTCCGGGGGAGTATCTTCGGAATGTGCCATGTCCATGGGATCGTCCATTGCGCTCCTGGCACTCTCAAGGGCCTGGTGGAGGCGCTCCCTGGCGTCTACGGCTTCGGGAGTACCAGGGTAGAACCTGAGGTCGTCGGATGGATGGAAACCTACTTCAGAGAGAAGTTTTCTGAGTTCACCAAGCCGCTTGCGGTCCACGGCGTAGAGCCCGGGCGCGAAACGATGCAGCAGGTGTGGCTTGAGTTTCTTGTTCTTTTCCAGCTTACGGATTGTGGAACGTTGCACGGTCATCAGGACGGTGTCATGGAACTCGACATCGCCATGGTGCCCCATCCAGGCTCTCAAGGTCTGTTCGACGTTCTCGGGCAGACCTGTTTCGGATTTTTCCCGGAGGAAATCTATGACATCGTCGCGACGCCAGCCCCTGGAGAGAGCCTGTTCTATGGTGATCTGGCTGATCTTGTAGGTGTTGGCTCGATCACACCCCGTCAACTCGGCCAGCTCTCCGATGCGGAACAACAAGATGGGCGCCAAACCGGCTGGGGCCATGATCTCGAAGCTCGGGGTCAAATAGAAACGGGTGAAGCCGTCGTCTTCGGGGGGCGCCAAAAGCAGCAGGGCCCGACTGGACAGGCGATAGAACTTTTCCTGCCCCCAAGCACCAACCTCCAGCATGCCCGTGTGCACCAGTGGAACAAAACTGAAACTCTCTCGTTCGTGACTCCTTGCGGTAGCGAACAATCCCTGTTTGAACCTCGCTCTCCAATCTTCGCCCCGCCGCCAGCGCCGGTACAGGGCCTGCAGAGGCTGATCCGGTACCCATTCGCCCTGGCCGGCATGAACCGCCCACAGCACCCATTCGGCCATGGGGAAACGCCGTTCGAGCCCCTGAAAGACAAGCTCCCGTTGATCTTCCAGGTCCAGGGACAACCACTCCTCCAGCACCTCGCGGTTTACGGCAACCCTGTCACCACGAAGTTCGATCATCCCATGCATCATGAGGAAATCGATGTGAAAGTTGAACAGTTCGGAGTCCGGCGCCCAGACCTGCGAAAAAAACTGGTTCATTTCTTCTCGGTGGACCTTGTAGATCTCCTGGCGTTGTGTGAGCCGTGGAGGGCGCTGGTCCATGTAGGTGGCCAGTGTCGTGATTGAGAAGTCCAATGGCGGGCAGAAGGGACGTTCCTCGATGATGCGAATCTCGTCATTCTTGAACCTTGGGAGGGCCATGTCGTCGGAAAGATGCACCAGCAGGTGATCCACGAGAGGGTTGGGTACGATGTAGAAGAAATCACCTGCCTGCGTGTCTGAAGCGAACACGAGTCCGCGTTCACCCAGGCGCTGCATCACCCGTCGCCATTCGTTCTCGTGGCCGCCCAACGACAGGAACAACTCGCGATGAAACTCCTGTGCCTGTGCAAGACCACCGCACTGGAGAAGAATGGAGAGGGCCTGCCGAGCCCGCTCGTGGGTGTTCCGCAACAGGTTCCCAAGGCGGGCACCCTGGGCAATTGCCCGAACGGTGAGCTGGATCATTCGATCTCTACTCGTCACGCGAGTGGGCTGCCCACCCAGCCCCCGGTAGAGAGCCGACAAGAGTGGCTCGGGCATACGATGGAAGTAGGCGGAGATGTCATCAATCTGGGATCGAGTGAGGCGCCGGCGAGCAAATGTGCTGGCAGGCTTGGTGGTCCTTGCGCGATAGCGGCGCTTCTTGGGATTCTTCCCCGTGTCGGCCACCTGGACGGCCGTGCGGGAATCGCTCCCCTGGTTCTTGCGCGAACGTCTCGTTCGCCGCGAGCCGGACCGTCCGCCCGGGGTTTCGGTCTGCCCGGAGTGGATCCCTCCGGATTCGTCTCGTTCGGCTTTCTTTCGTCGACGGCGACGGCGTTTTCCTGTCATTCCATTACCACTCGGTTTCTGGCGATCCTTGGGGTCTGCCGACATTGGGACTCACGTAGTAGTAGGTTGTCGATGCAACTGGCAGAAGCTCCGAGATGTTCCTGGTTGTTGGAAATGAGCGATGGCTCGACGAGTGTCAGTTGGCGGACCGCTCATCTATGGCGTAGCGATAGCCCTGCTCGGTAAGAAACAGTTGACGCTTGTGGGCAAACTCCTGCTCTTTGGTGTCGCGGGTGATCACGGTGTAGAAATCGGCACCGTTGTGCTTGGGGCGAAGAACCCGCCCCAGCCGCTGGGCTTCTTCCTGGCGTGACCCGAAGCTCCCGGAAATCTGTATGGCCACGTTGGCATCTGGTAGATCGATGGAGAAGTTGGCGACTTTGCTGACCACGAGGAGCTTGATCTCGCCATTCCTGAAGCGACTGAACAGATCTTCACGCTTCTCGTGAGGCGTCTGCCCGGTGATCAGGGGAGCCTTCAACTCACGGGCGATCAGCCGGAGTTGATCCAGGTACGTGCCTATCACCAGGACGTTGTCTTTCGCATGTCGGCGAGCGAGATCCTTGATCACCGAGATCTTTTCCGGATTCAACGAGGCAAGACGGAACTTTTCGGATTCGCTCGCACTGTCGTATTTCTGGGCGTCGCGATCCACGAATGGCACACGGATCTCCCAACACCGGGCTTCGGAAATATAGCCTTCGCGTTCGAGCTGCTGCCAGGGAAGATCGTAGCGTTTTGGCCCCACCAGTGAAAACACATCGGCTTCGCGACCGTCTTCACGAACCAGGGTGGCCGTCATGCCCAGTCGGCGACGCCCCTGGAGATCAGCAGTCGCGATGAACACGGGAGCGGGAAGCAGGTGGACTTCGTCGTAGATGAGAAGTCCCCAATCCTGATCCCTGAACAGGTGCATGTGGGCGAACTCCTTTTCACGAGAAGCACGCCATGTGAGGATCTGGTAGGTAGCAATGGTGACGGGACGTACTTCTTTTCGCTGCCCCGTGTAGACTCCCACCTGCTCCGGACCCAGATGGGTACGCTCCAGGAGTTCGGTCTCCCATTGTGACACCGCGGCAGTGTTGGTAGCCAGCACCAGGGTATGTGTTTTCATGGTAGCCATGGCCGCCATGGCTACGATGGTCTTTCCGGCGCCGCAGGGCAGCACCACGACCCCATGCCCCCCCGAGGGTAGACCGTCCTGGTACCAACGCCTTACGGCTTCCCACTGGTAGTCGCGAACGCTGAACGGTATGTCTTCAGTCCTGGTGCGCTCCCGAAGCTTGATATCCAGAAAAGCACCCGGCAGAAAACCCGCCAGGTCTTCCACCGGCCATCCAACCTGGAGCATGCGCTGTTTGAATATGCCCCGCTGACCAGCTTCTATCGAGTATATGGTCCTGTACCGAGTCGGACGGTCCGTGAGAATCATCTCCCTGGAAACACGCTCGTTCATCACGAGTTTTGCCACGTAGGCCGTCTCGAAGATTATCCCCAGTCGGCCCTCCTGGCCCGTGGGGTGTGGAACCAGCTTTACCAGGCCGTACCTTCCGATTGTGTCGGTGATGGTGCGGGCCACATCGTCGGGGATGTCGAACTTGGAGAGTGTTCGAAGGTTGTCGAGGATTTCGTCGGTGCCCATGCCCGCACTTGCCGCATTCCACAACGAAATGGGTGTAATGCGATAAGTATGCAGGTGCTCGGGTGAGGTTTCCAGCTCAGCGAATCGTGCGAGAAAATCCCGTGCGAATTCATAGCGTGGATGCCTGGTCTCCAGTAGCACCTTCCCATCGCCCTGAACGATGATCGGGTTATCAGGCCTGACTTGCATCGCTTTCCACTGCCCTCTTTCAGAATAGAGGACCGCACTTCAGCAGAACTACCTTCGTTGCCGACCGACATGCCCACGTCCAACTGGCGCAAGGGCGTCGCGGCTACATCTCCAACTGGCTTAGGCAAGGCACGCTGCTTTCTGCGTTGATGCACAACGGCATCGGTGACAGCAGCGGCAACCGGGGAAGGCCCCGTTGCCAGGAATCAAGCTCAATGCCACAAAAACGAGTAACTTGAACCGAAGGCTGAATATGCCCCGATGGCTCCAGGCTGTCAAGAAAAAAAGGAATGGGGCGGGTGAAGGGGCGAGACGCCGGGCAAAGACCAGGCCTGGGATACTAGCCAGGTCGCAACTACCGGAGAAAAACATGGATGCCGCCGAGCGCAAGCCTCTCGATCTCTTCGATGCCCGGGCGGGGGACAGGATGAGAACCGGCGGCAAGGCCTCCGCCCTGGCGATACTCGGCGCCAGAGGTCTGCCCGTGCCGGATGCCCTGGTGATCCCATGGCAGACGTTCCACCATTTCCTGCAAACCAGGGGCCTCTGGCAAAGCGCCCGGAGCTACTTCCATGGCGGGGATCCCGACCGCGCCCCCCCCCTGCGCTCAGCCATCTCCACCGCAAGTCTTCCGGGGGCCCTGAAAGCAGATCTGCTGCGCCGGACACAACGGCTGGGTCCGCTATTGGCAGTTCGTTCCTCCGGCATCGACGAGGACTCCGAAAACGCCTCATACGCGGGAATCTTCCACTCCGAGCTGGCTGTACGCCCGGGCGACCACCTGGAGAGGGCGATCCTCTCCTGTTGGGCCGCCGTCTTCCATCCACGAGTGGCTGCATACCGTGGACGAAACAACAGAACGCTGGTGCCTCGAATAGCGGTGATCATCCAACGGCTCGTCCGAGCGAGAGTGGCAGGCGTTCTTTTCACCATGAACCCCATGAACGGGAGTTGGCGAGAGATCACCGTCGAAGCGGTCTGGGGGATGGGAGAATCTCTCGTGGCCGGACAGGTGGTGCCGGATCACTTCCTCGTGGCCCGGCCCCGCCGCCTGCCTGCTCCCATTCAACGCCTGGCCGCCCGAATCCATCTGGACATCGTACAGAAAAGCTCAGGATTTCAGGACCGACAACTTTCTGTCGGACCAAGGGGTCTTGCCTGGGAACCAGTTCCACAGAACATGCTTCGAACGCCCAAGCTCTCCTCCGGGGATGTACTGGCACTGTGTCGTCTCGCCCTCAAGGCGGAGGCCATACGCCGGCAAGCACAGGATCTGGAGTGGGCACAGGACTCGGCAGGTCGCTTCGTGCTCTTGCAGGCCAGACCCATCACCACCAGGGCCACATCCATGAGGCCATCCAACATTCTCTGGACCAGGCGTTTCATCGGTGAACGCTGGTCAGAACCTGCCAGCCCCCTGGGCTGGTCCCTGGTGGAACCCATGCTCGACAGTTTCATCAGTTACCCCAGGACCTCTCGCCGCTACCTGGGAGCCGCCGAGGCTCTACGCCTGGTGGAGGGGGCTCCATACATCAACGCCACTGTTTTTCGTCACCTCGCTTTCAAGCTTCCTGGCTACCCCCCCCCGCGCTTCATGATGGACATGCTGCCTCCCCATGAAGAACGCGCATGGATGTCGCGTTTCGCCACTCCTCCGGACCTGGCCGTCTACGCTTCGATATTGAACGAAACCTTCAGAGAACGTCGCTGGCGACGATTCCGCTGGAATCCCCTCACCAACCACCTGGCCTGGGACCAACTGGAAAAACGCCTGGACAAGGTGCTGCCTACGCTGCTTCCAACACCTGGAATCGCACCTGCCGAGGCATTGGAGAAGGCGGCAGCCGGCATGGATCTGGCCCGGGAGTACGTGAAGGTACACGTCACCAGCCTTCTCTTCGCCAACATCCTCTACCAGGTCGTCGATGGTCTCATGCGACTATGGCTGGGCACGGAAGGAAGCAGTCTCTCTGTACGTATACTCCGCTCACCCGAAGGAAACATGACAGTAGAGACCAACCACCAGCTCTGGCGGCTCGCCCGACTGTCCCAACGCCTGGGTATCTCCCTGGATGATCCCCCCGATCCCGGCACGCAATTTGGCGAGGCCCTGGCGACCTTCCTCCGACAGCATGGGCACAGGAGCGACGCCTCGTGGGAGATCATGAGCCCCTGTTGGGCCGACAACCCCGAAAGGGTCCTCTCGATGTTGCGCCGTTACCTGGATTCGCCCGAAACCATGGATCCGGCCAGACTGGCAAGTGAACAGGCCCGGGCAGCGGAGTCGGGAATCGAACGACTGAAGGAAATCCTGGACCGGCAGGAAAAACAACGCCTGGGTCGCCAATGGAGGAAAATTCTCCTCATGTACCTGATTCCCCTGACACGCAAGTACATTCTCCTGCGTGAAAACCAACGCTACCACTTCGACCGCCTGCTCTTCACCGTGAAGAAAAACTTCCTTTCAATTGGCGAGCGGCTCTGTGAACAAGGGCTCCTCGGGCATCCCGGGGAGATCCGTTTTCTGCGCATTGACGAGATCACCTGCCTGTCGAATGGGACGCTGGCTCCTTCACGGGCCCTGGAGCTCATCGCGGAGAGACGCTCAAGGCAGACGCGCCTGTCGTCCATTTCACCACCGGACTTCATCGTCGATGACAAACCGCTCCCAACCGAACCCGATTCAGGGCACCGCCTGGTGGGTCAGGGGGCTTCTCCGGGAATCAGCCGCGGCAAAGCCAGGATTATCCACACCATCGACACCGCCCAGCGCCTGGAAAAAGGCGAAATCCTGGTCACCCGTGCCACCGACCCGGGCTGGACTCCACTGTTTCTCGTGGCAGGAGGGCTGGTGCTGGAGATGGGGGGGCAGCTTTCCCATGGAGCGGTCGTGGCACGCGAGTACAGCCTCCCTGCCGTGGTCAATATCCGCTCCGCCACAAAGCTGCTGGAAACCGGGCAGGATCTTATGGTGGATGGGACCAGGGGTCTAGTCTGGATATTGGATTGAAGCTTGGGCAACGGGAACAATCCAGCATGGAAATCAGCGTGATAATCCCGACCGTTCGAGGAGGCGAGGGCCTGGGCCGCTGCCTGGGCTCTCTCCTGGAGCAGAGCCATCCTCCCATGGAAATAATCTTGGTGGTGGCCAGCGGTCGAGAAATAGCATCATGGGACGTATTTCCCACAAAGATCCCTATAAAAGTCATATACACGAGTAATAGACTCCACTACGCCAGAGCTGCCAACGCGGGATTATCCAACGCCAGCGGAACCCACTTGTTGTTCCTGAACGATGACACGGTCTGCCTGCCCGGTTTCCTGGCAGCCATGACTGCCAGCGCCCGGGAACACGATCCGGCCATCCACGCCCCACGCATCCTGCTGGCGGATAGCGACGGAAAGGTGGAAAATACCGGGCACAGCCTGTTTCCCGATGGTCTCAACTGGGCACGAGGAAGAGGCCGACCCGATGGCAGCGAGTTTGACGAACCGTGTACCGTGGGCGCCGTCAGCGGTGCGGCCTTCCTTGTCCCACACCCCCTGATGCGAGAACTGCGGGGCTTCGACGCTCACCTGGATGCCTTTGGAGAAGACGCCGATCTTTCGCTCCGAGCGGTACGCCGCGGAGTCCCGCTCATCTACGTACCGGGGGCAAGGGTACTTCACGAGCTGGGTTCCAGTTATGGCCGCCGCTCCTTGCGCAAGATCTACCTCATGGAGAGAAACCGGGTCCGCCTGTCGGTCAGGAGCCTACCTGTTTCACTCCTGCCATTCATGCCCGCATCCACCCTGGGAAGATGGCTCCTCTTGATGGCAGCGTCCAACACGCGCCGAAGTTGGCATGGATTTCTGGGCCTTCCCCAGGCCTTGGCGGCTTGTGCGGGCGGCGTTGCGGGCTGGGTCTATTTCCGGGAAGCCTGGTCACGACGATGCTCCGATTCCCGGCAATGGGTCGTGGGAGAATCCGGCATGTGGCGGCACATGCTCAAGGAGCGTGTGCGCCTTCACGAGGTTTTCCCAAAATAGGAACCAACAACTCCCGGTTCACTCCACACTCTTCAACTGGTAGCCGCACCAGCTACAGGTTTCGTTCAGGACTCCCTCCTTGTCCTGCACAATGCCTCCGCAGCCGGGACATGTGAGTTTGCCCAGAACCCTGGCCTGGGAGCGCATGAGGCGCTCCATGGCCTGCTGCCGCGTAGCTGATTCGGGAAGGTGCAGAAATCCGCGAAAGGGCTCTTCTTCCAGCGGCAGTTCTTCTCCCCGCACGGAGCAGAGCATCAACTTGAGAACCACTGCGCGAAGCTCACGCAGTTCCTGCCGCAAATGCGCCATTCCCTGCATGGTGTGGCCCGCTGCCTCGTCCATTCGCCTGAAACGGAATCGGTCGCCATCGAACCAGTCATCACTGTGGGACATGCATACTCCGCCCGACTCGTCTTGAAATCGTTCACCGCCCCCCGGCTGGATCCGGAGGGAAGACCAGGCATGAAAAATCTGCTCCGGTCAACACAATAACAGATTCCTCTGAAACCGGTTGTGACCCAGGGGACCGACAGTTCGGCAGATCAACCCCTTCGGCGGAGTATCACCGCGAAAAAGCCGTCCGTTCCGGTCCTGTGCGGCCACAGCAGGCCATCGTCCCCGGGGTTGCCCAAGGCGCCGCAACGCGACAGGTCAGGATACTCGGCCAACAACCATTCCACCTGTCCCTGGTTTTCCTGTCGCAGCAGGGAGCAGGTGGCATAGACCAGGTGTCCTCCTGGCCTCAGGACCTCCAGAGCCCGACGAAGGATCTCCCTCTGGCGCCGCTGCATGGAATGAACTGCCTCCCTGCCGAGAGCAAATCGGTATTCCGGATGCCGTCGCAGCACCCCGGAGCCTGAGCAGGGAGCATCCACCAGCACCGTGTCCGCCCAATCAGGGGGGACCGGAACGAGGCCCCCGGGCGAGAGAATATCGGTGCGTATGGACAACCGGGCCCTGTGGGCGCGACGTGTCAAAGTCCGCAAGGCAGCGGGTCTGACATCCAGGGCCCAGACCCGGGCCCCGGAGGCGGCCATGGCCAGGCTCTTTCCGCCGGCTCCTGCGCAGAAATCCAACACGCGCGAACCCGGGCCCCGCTCCCAAAGCTGTGCAACCATCTGGCTGCCTTCGTCCTGGATCTCGAAGAAGCCCTCCCTGAACGAAGAGAGCAGGTGCAGATCTGGATGGCCATCCACCAGGAGACAGTCGGGGGAAAGGTTGGAAGGTCGGGTCCCCAGGCCCTCGCTGGAAAGTCGTCTGGCCAGGCAATCCCTGTCGCCGAAGTTGCGGTTCACTCTTATTGCCACCCGAGGTCTGCTCACCAGGGCGGCCAGGAAACGGGGAGCCTCGCCACCCAGCACGCCCAGCCATTGCCGGGCCACCCACGATGGAAGGGAGCCACCCACCGCCATGGCATGGACAGGCTGGATCCTGGCCGCCCGCCGGGCAAGCTCGTCCGGTGCTCGCCACAACGGAGAAAAATCCTGCCCCGGAAGCTGAGCCGCAGCAGAGCCAGGACTGATACACCGAGCAAGGACCAGGAGAGCCAACATGCGCCTCAAGCCAGGTTCCACACTTTTCTCGTCACTCCCCAGAAGGAACTCCAGGACAGCCCCATGACGAATCATGCCGTAGAGAATCCGTGAAGCTAGCTTCCGGCCCTTGGAGCCCAGGCTCCTGGAATGCCTACGAAGTGAACTGCGAAGCAGGATGGAGGCCCTTCCGGGCTCTCGTTCCAAGGATGCCCAGGTTTCCAGGATTACTCCTCGGATCAGCCCCGGACGGGCTGCACGGGAGAAATCCAGGCCTGCCCCTTCGTCCCAGGACGGCAGACCGGCACACAGCAACTGCACCGGATCGGGCTGGTTCGGGGTCAGGTCGATCCCCGATTATAAGTCAGCACAAGGCCCGGCTCCTGCTCTCCAGGGAGTGTAATCGAGCATCGCCAGCCAGACGCCAAGGGTTGCAGCAGCACCTTGGGACCAGCCGTACCGGTCACCCAACGCAGCCCCGCCATGGACGGCACCACCGGATACTCCCTGCGATATCCGTCCGACATGATGTGTATGACCCGGAAACCAAGCTCCACAGGATCGTATCGGTATAAGGAGATGTCCTGGTGGACCAGGGAACCGTCGGTCCTGCGCAGTTGCTCCTTCAACTCCAGCCAGCTCCCGTCCAGCAAGGCCCGGCCCGTGGCCCTGGATTGCACTGACATGCCATGGTCCAGTCCCGCACCGACCCACTCACCCTCCAGGAAACCAAGACATTCCATGTGAAGGAAGCCTTGCCGCCCTGGCTCCTGCACCCAAGCATCCCTTTCCCCCACCGTTCACCTCCCAGCCCGCAGGATGATACATAGCTGGCACCACGCCAGCGGAAAAGGCCACGGGCCTGCTTTTCCCGCACCGTCACATCATCTCACGTTTCGAACGGCATCGTAGACGGCTCCCAGGAGCCGCGGCACACCATCCGGAACCAATCGAGAGCTTTCCACCGGAGTCCTGAAGCCCATGTTCACCACGCTGTTCATCTTGACGCTGCTCTGCTGGCCGACCCTCTCGGGACTTGCAATGGGCTCACCTTCGGTCGCCGCCGCCCAGGACTCCCAGGCACACCGACTCCAGCGTGATCTCAACCCTGTACCCGAGGAGCCCCCCCCTTCGGAGTCCGTTTCCACCGCCCCACCCACCAGCTTGGATGAAAGGGGCTGGCACAATGGAACAATCGCCGCTGCCGCCGGAAACCTGCTGGCCCAATCCGAAAAGCAGAACATCCAGCTTCCGCCCCAGGTGCTGGAATTCGTGAGCGGGCCAACATTCATCCTCTATTTTTCCGCACGTTGCCCCCACTGCATCGACGTCATTTCAGAGATAAACGAACTTTCCAGGCGGCTCTCTGGCGTTGTCCCATTCATGGCCGTTGGTTCATCCAACAGCCGACGAACGGAAGTGGAAGCATTCCGAACCCAGTACAAGGTGCCCTTTCCCATCGTCTACGACGAAGGAGCCGCCTTCGCTGCGGCGAGCGGGCTCGGCTCCACACCCAGCGTGCTTGTCGTGGAAGAATCTCCCCACAGCTCCGAATCAGGGCAACCGAGCAACGCCGTCGTGCTGGACGCCTACCTTCCCTACATCAGGGGCAGCGCGGCCATCGTGGAGATGCGTCTGCGGGGCGAAACAGAGACGGTCCTGCAAAGAGGAGATTACGTCGGCTATCTCACCTGTTCATCCTGTCACCTGGAAGAAGCTCGTTCCTGGTCCGCAACCCATCACTCCCTGGCCTACTACAGCCTTCTCAGGTACGGCGATGCCGAATCACCTTCCTGCCTGCCCTGCCATGTCACAAACCTGGCAGGCACCGCCACCGGAGCTTCCAGCGGCGGAGAGTCCTTTCGGTTGAATGACCACAGATCGCCGATGAGCAACGTCACCTGTGAATCCTGCCACACGGCCAGCGGTCCCCACGACGGTGAAGGGGGCGATCCCGCCGCCACCTGCGCCACCTGCCACAGCCCGGAACACAGCTTTTTCAAACCGGAAACGGCCATGGCACTGATAGACCATTACAAGGCGATGGACATCTCCGACGATCAGCTCACAGAGATCCGCCTGTCCATGGCGGAGGGCAGCGCTCCGAGACCGCTCCTGGAGCCGCCACCGGGCCACATGGCCGGCCCACGGTCCTGCAAAAAGTGCCACAGCCGCCAGTACCGCTCATGGAAGAAGAGCCCACACTCAACGGCCTACACGCAGCTCGATCCCCAGGATGCAGCCCGGCCGGAGTGCATCTCATGCCATTCAACGCTCATTGTTGACGACACTACCATGCCGGGAGATTTCAACGGCTCTGCTCCCGCCCCCCAGGGAGTGTCCTGCGAGAGCTGCCATGGCCCGGGACAGGACCACGTGAACTCCCCGGCTCCAGACAACATCAGGGGACTGCAAAGCCGATTTCCCCAATGCTCCGTCGAAGCGCTCTGTACCACCTGCCATACCCAGGAGTGGGACGAAAACTGGAATCTCATGGACAGACTCCAGGAAGTACGCCACTGATCACCAGGCATCGGAAATCACCCCGCGACCGGGCAGGCCCGGGGAGGGGCTCAACCCACCTGCCTGTCCCGCAACCTGGTGATGATGGCAGCCAACAGCAGGAACGCCACGATGAAGCCCAACAGCACCAGGGCAAGGGTCATGGGGGCCAGTCCCGTGTCGTCGATGTCGGTGGCTTCTCGCAGGCCCAGGTTGTAGAGGTGGCCCTTCATGGGGAGCCGCCCCCCAAGCGTGACTCCGTAGGATCTTAGCTGCTGTAGGCTTTCACCGGTCTTGAGGGCTGCATCGAAAGCAAAACGGAGTGGATTGGCCCAGGTGAACAACGCGCCCAATCCGGGTATCTCGGAGATGGGAACCATGATGGAGCTGAACGTGATCTGGGGAACCAGGATGAGCGGAAGCATTCCTATGGCCGCTTCGGATGAAGCAAAAGAGGCCGACACCAGGAGTCCCAGCGACATGCCTGTCAGGCCGGTGAGGGCCTGCACACCCCCAAGTCGCAGCAGGTCGAATCCTTCGGCGCCCAATTCCAGGTGCAGAAAGAGCATCCATGAGAGCACAAAGCACTGAAAGACGACAATGCTACCCAGGACCAGGATCTTCGAACCCAGGTAGGGGAGCATCAGGGCACCCACGCGCCTCTCGCGACGCCATATTGCCCGGTCGGAGATCAGCTCCCTCACCGAGGAGGACATTCCAAACCACGAGGAGGCCAGCGTCAGCATGAACAGAGCCGGAACCGTGGGTTTCGGGAAGGCCAGCATCATGACCATGGCCAGGAGAAGCGGTTGTGCCACGAGCACGAGCGTTCCCCAACGATCACGGAAACGCACCTTCAGATACCTGGTGGTCTGGGTATGGAGATCACGCAAGAAAGATCTGCCCCTGGGACGGGTTCTTGTCTCGGAGGAAGATTCCCCCTCGCCGGTGGTTCCGAACCCTTTTGCGGGCGCTTGCGCAGGCTCGCCCATGAAGACGCGAACCCTGTGGCCAAGTGGTCCTGACTGTTCCCGTTCCACGAGCGCCGCACGACTCAGGTATTCCCTTGTTTCGACGTACTTACGATATGCGTGATCGTCGCGGTAGG
Organism: Myxococcota bacterium; assembly: GCA_024276675.1. Classification (GTDB taxonomy): domain Bacteria; phylum Myxococcota_A; class UBA796; order UBA796; family JAFGLY01; genus JAJRWT01. The sequence goes on from JAJRWT010000115.1 coordinate 87,444, forward strand.
CCGCAGCCCAGGCGGGGGCCGACCGCTCGTCGAGCCTGTTGAACAGTTCGTCGGGGGTGGAAACATCGAAAAAGCTGCATGCCGCCCTGGGGGGACCGAAAAATGCCAGGTGCCCCCCCGGCAGGATTACGAGAAGATGGTCCACCTGGGCCATGATGGCAGGACTAAGGTCGTGGGTGACGAGGAAGACGATTCGACAATCGTCGGCGAGGCTCCGAACGAGGCGCACGATCTCCTGGGCTGCTCGGGGATCCAGGCCGCTGGTGGGCTCGTCCAGGAACAGGATCTCTGTGGCGCTGGTGAGCAGCTCTTGCCCCAGGTTGACCCGTTTTCGCTGACCACCAGATATGCCACGCCGGTTCACATCCCCCACAATGCTGTGGCGGATCTCCTGAATGTCCAGCTTTTGCAAGACACGATCAACGGCTCGTTGCAGTTCCGGTCCCTTGACATCACGAGGAAAACGGAGCTTCGCTGCAAGATAGAGAGACTCCTCGACCCGAAGCTGCGGATGGATCAGGTCGTCCTGGGGCACAATGCCCACCATGCTGCGTTCGTATTCCAGCAAGGCATGGAAATCCGTTCCATTCAAGAGCACTTCGCCGCTGTCTGCCGGAGCTGTTCCATTGATAGCGTTGATGAGGGTGGTCTTGCCTGATCCGGATGGACCCACCAGGGCTATTACTTCTCCCGAGTAGACCGTGAAGCTCACGTCCGAGAGGAGGCGTATCTCGGCTGTGCGGGTCTGGATGGTTCTCTTCAAGTGACGAATAGTGAGCGTGGAAAATGACTCGGCGGTCTTCCCCTTCAGAAAGCGCTGGTCCTCGGACAGCCAGAGAGAAAAAGGTCCAATGCTCAACATCTGCCCCGGCACGAAGGGAGCGGACTGGATCGGTTCACCATCCAACAGGGTGGGGCGACCACTTCCAGCATCCACGACCCGCCACCCATCGCCGGTCTTGACCAGGCGGGCGTGCACAGGTGCCACCTGCGGATCAACCAGGACCACGGCATTGGAGGGTTTTCTACCGATGGACAGGCTTTCCTGGTCCAGTGCAAAGCGGTGTTCACCGCTATCGTGGGCGGGATCGTACTCCCAGAGAAGATGACCGAAGTAGCGGTCATCGATTCCCAGCGCATCTGCGGCGGATTGGAGATCATAGAGCACACGGGAATCCATGGCTCCACCAGTGCTGGTGATGGACAGCAGGGCATCCAGCATGAAAAGCGCGTCCCTGGAGCCGTGCTTGTTGGAAAAACCACGAAGGTCCAGGCTGTGTTGGTCTTCTTTGACCAACCTGGATGCCGCTTCCGGCCCGAATCGAGCCTCATAGGCCGCCAGCTCCAGCTCGCCGACGGCAGCGATGTTTTCTGATTCGCATACCTGCCGCAACACCCCTGCTAGAGGTGCAGCAGGCAGGTTTGTCCGCAAAGACAGTCTTTCCGCGAGATTCCTGTACTTGCCCTGGGCGGTAGAGGAATGGAACGAGGATACCGTGTTCAATGCCTGGATGAAATCCGTGATGAACTGCAGCAGCGGACGTGCGACATGCAGGCCATGGCTGGCAAAGGCGCCTGCCAGGCGGTTTTCCAGGCGACTTGGTTCCTGTCCCGTGTTCACGTCAAGCCGTAATGGTTAAGGTGTGCGGTGAATACCCGGGCGCGCCATTCCCGTATGATACGCGCTCCCGATAGCTGTTCCATGGCATCCAGCATGAATCAGGATGAACATGGCATGGGTGATTCCCCTACCGGAGTTCCCGCGCAGGGTGGGGGCAGGTGGGGATCAGATGCCATCCACGATTTCCGAAGCAAGATGTACGCGGATGGATTCCCCGGGGGTTACCTGTAGGTCACTGCCACGGCGACCGTACCCTTCTGGGCACTGGAGCCCTTCTTGGCCTGGACTCTTTCCATGGCGTGCACCGCCAGGTAGTAGGTGTCGGTCTGAGTGGGTTGAAAATTGATCACCGGCTGCCGATCCTGGGAATCTTCTTGCACCACCAGCCGCCCGTCGGCGTCGTAGAGAACCAGGTCAACGTTCTTCATGCTCTTGTCTCCGCAGGCCAGGATCTGGTACTGGTGTTCCTTGTAGAAGGTCATCAGGTAGATCCGGTGCTCGGTTTCCGAGAGCCGCGCCTTGGAGATGGTTCGAACCGCCCAACCCTGGGGATAGGCGTTCCAGATCTTTTCGCGAACGCAGTTGTCTACGGCGTTGACCTGGGCCTGGCATTCCGAGACCAGGGACCTCGGCAACGGCAGGTCGCCGGGTCCAGCAGAATCCAGAGTAAGGCCAACCACCACCATGCCCAGCAGGACGGTAGGCACCGCGAGAACATTCATCATCGCCTTGTTCATCGATATTCCCCTAGAGCATAGCAAGAACGGAATCGGTTGCTACTTGGATGGTCTTTACGTCGTCTTCAGTGAGAGTGGGCTTCCTGGTGACATCCAGAAGCGTGGTAAGGGTTTGCTCGAGTCTGGCGATGACTTCGTCGGGTACGCGGTCCTCACCATCAGTTCTGACGAACTCGAGGAAATACTCTACCACGTCGGGCTGCTTCAACAGAGCGTCGGCCGCTTCGTACTTGCCCGAGTTGCGAATAGCGGTGGCCACCAGGTTGGCGCCTTCGAGCCAACTCCCAGCTTGAATCAGCGGAACGCATTTGGGTCCTGCTTCGTACTCGATCTCGGGAATCGCCGCCCCGGAAAGCTCGTCCACGTTCATGACGAGATCGTCCCTGGTGACAGCTTCGTTCTGGATCTTGGATACAAGCTCGTCGATTGTGACCTGTACGTCGTTTCCAGCTCCAAGGGCATCGAGCCCCTGGGCGATCTGCTTGAAATTGCGCACCAGATCCGCCTTTTCGGCGTTCTTCAGAGTCAGGACAACGTCTGCCACGAGTACACCAGTTCGCACGGCCACCTGATCTTTGTTGGAGACGTTGGTCTTGATGTTGCGCTTCTTCACCAGTGAAGCCAGCGAAGCGGCGATACCGTTCTTGCGCAGGGCAGACTGCATCTCGGCCGGTGAAGGGGTCAGGGCTTCGTCGGTGGCTTCTTTCTTGAGAGTGGCCAGGTCAAGAGCCATTGGACGAGCTGGCTGCTGGACGGCTTTGGCTGGCTCTGGAGTTTGCTGCTTGGTTACCGGGGCTTCGTCGACGGTTCCTCCGCCGCATCCAGCCAGCGATAGCGCACAGAGCAGCGCTCCGGCCAACGTCAGGGGTCTGCCTGGTGTCATGGGTTTTTCCTCCGGGGATGGTATGGAACCAGGGTTGGGAGCTTTCTTATCACAGACTTTTTCTTCGGGGACCGGGTTTTTTGCATGGGAGCGGCTGCCATGTTTCCAGCCAGGATGACAAAACCCGACGCTCCATCGCCATAGAGCTTCAGGAATCGATAACCCGCAGAGGAGAAAATAGCCTTCAGGGAATCAGCGGAACGTCGAATGAAAGGCCAACCCAGCAGATGTTCCCAGGTTGGAGCGTCGGGCGTAGGGCCGGCAGCGACTGCCAGGAGGCGCCCGTTTTTTGAAATCAACAGCCCAAGGTTGCGCAGGGCAGCGATCGCCACCTGCGAAGGCAAATAGTCCAGGAGCGAAAGAGCGATCACCAGGTCCTGTTCCTTGAAGTGACGGAGCGCACGCCCGCCAGACAGGTCCACGAGCCTGTCGTGAACATAACGGATGTGTAGCGGAGATTGCCAGCGCTCCAGGGCCAATCCCAACCTTTCGATGGCAGGCCTTTCGGCCTCGACAAAGGTGAGGTCGCCTTCTCGGTCTTCGAGCAGCCTGTAGATTTCCATGGCCACTCCGGCTACTCCGGTGTTCAGCAACAGAACACGAAGGCTGCCGGGATGCCCCTGGATAGTTTTTTTTACCACCTGCACGAGCCTGTGGTTGCGAATTCTGATGCCCCGAGGGAAGGGTAGGTCCAGCAGCCAGGTGTCCACGGCATGCCCCAGTGAACCCTCTCCCATGGGTTCCGCAGCCAGCAGATGTTCCATGACCCGGGAACCACCGACGAGGCCCTCGGGCCTGGAAAGGCACAGCTCAGCCGTGGTGGATTGTAGTAGATAGGGGTTGACGGACTGGGAGACATGCCGCACTGCGTTCACAAGCTCTGCCCGGTCCCTGCAATCTGCAGAAAGCCTCCCGAGACCTTCCGACAACGCATCCAGGCAAGCCACCAGGTCTTTCTGAGCCTCGACAGAAGAGGGATTTCTTCGAAGGGCCAGATCCACCGAGGCCAATCCATCCATGGCTTCCCTGGCGATGGACCTGGCCAGTGCTCCGATGTTGTCGGCTGCAGAGGCATCGGCCCTTCCGAAACGCCCAAACGCCCCCACCACCGCACTTGCATTGATCTCACGAAGCCTGTCGGAGATCTCCGATGCCATGGACTTCCAGAACTCGGCCGCAAAGCTGGGGTGGGTGTCCAAAAGCCTGTTGAGTGAGGAGCGGGGCCAACGAGTGACCACGCAGCCATGTCCGGCCACGACGTCGGCCGACCGAGGAGATCCATCCAGAAAGGCGAGTTCCCCCAGCAGCTCACCCGGGCCCACCAGGTCCAGCACGACCTCGGGACGGGAGCGATTGTCGATGACCTCGAGCTGCCCTCGCTCCACGCGAAACACATCTCCTCCGGGATCTCCCCTTTTCATGAGCATCTGCCCCGGTTCGAGCCCGATGCTATCTCCTATCTGCTCCAGGAGTTGACGCCCCTCGGGAGACAGTCGCTGAAGAAAATCTGTGTGTGCCATCGAGTTCCCACTAACGCCCACCGGGCCATCGAGGCAATTCCCCGGGAAGTGCTTTCTTTGGAATAGCGACCAATCGGACCAAAATTTCAGGATGGGAACGTGTTAGTGGAGCGAACGAAAGATGAGTGTACCACTGATGTCGTATACTCCGAGCCCTCCACATTCAACAGCAGCTTCGTGCCATTTGGAAAACCCCGACCGCCAGTCCAAATACACGTCAATCCCAGGGAGCCCAAAGATGGAAGAACTCGTAACGAAGATCATCGAAGAGCTACGGCATGCAGATGAAAACCGCACTGAAACCCTGAAGAACGAGCTGATCCGGTTGATAGGGGCCGACCGGGGTGCGTGGGTACGGTCCTTGATCGAAGACAAGATGCGAAAAGAGGTTCTGGAGGTTCGCTGGGAGTTGGAAGAAGTCCTGGAAGCCACGGAGCCGCCCGCAAAAACACGCCCACGAAAGGGCAACCCTCCACCTCGGCAGGCTCCGGAACCAGAACCCGCAGCTCAGCGGGAAGACGGCGGCCTGGTGACCGTATACGACGATCCCAGGGGAATCCTCCTGCATCGTACCAGCGACGGGCAGAGATGGTTCTTGACCCAGCCGGACCCCAACACCGGCCAGCCCCAGACACTACAACTGAACCAACAGCAGGTGGCTTCCGTCAAGCAGCAACTCGCCGGCTCGCCATACTGGGTACTTGGAGAGCACTGAAAGTTCATGGGCGATGCTTAGCAGCCGCCAGATTGGGAGCTGCCAGGCAAGGTTGGAAAGACAATGCATCAATCTGCCGCCAGACATGGACTCCCTGGAACCGAGTCAGGGATCGCTTCGACTGGATTACGTTTTCTTCTCCGCTCCAGGATCCTCGTGGCCATTGGCCTCATGGCTGCCTGTGGTCCGGGTAGACTGATCCACAAGGGAGACTCCTACATGGAGTTGGGTCAGATGGCATCTGCCGAGCGCACCTACCGAAAAGCTGTCCAGCAGCACCCTGGCAACGCAGCGGCACTACTGCGGCACGCCCGCTCGCTTCTCCTCATGGACGACCCCGACAGTGCCATCGCTCCGGCCAGAGCTGCTCTGGAAGCGGGATTGGACGAAGCCCTACCCATACTTGTCGAAGCCTGCCTGGGAACAGGACGTCTTGAAGACGCGCAGAACCTCATCCAGGAATCTCTTCACCAGGACCCGCGAGACCAGTCGCTTCTGCTTCTCAAGGCACGCCTTCAGCTCGCCCGGAACGACCTTCCCTCCGCAATACAGACACTGGAACAGGGCCTGGATGATGTCCTGGCCACCGCAGAGGCCAGCGCATTCCAGGCCTGGCTCAAGGCCCGCGCCGGTATCTCGGATCAGGCCATCGAACTGGCTCGGGGCGCCATGACCGAGTACCTCTCGGCCAACATTACGGAACCCTGGGTACAAGCTAGGATATTGGGCGATATTGCCTCCACTTTCCATATTGCCGGTCAGGACCAGGCCCGCCTGGAGGCCGTCTCGGAGTTCCGCACATTGAAAGCAGGAGACATCGACAGAGTCGAATCCAGGGCAAAGCACGCCTACAGGAACGGCGATACGGAAGCTGCCATCCGCATGCAGGCCTGGGCCGCTGCATGCAGACCACAGGCCGGTCGCACGCTCCTCCTCTTGGGTCGGTTATTGCTGGAAAAGGGTGAAAACACCCTCGCGCTGCGTTTTCTCAGCGAATCCATCACCGCAGATCCCTTCCTCTACGACTCAAGCTTCGATGATGCTCGACAGGACGACTCTTCGCGTGTGAGAAGAGGCTACCACAAGGTGAGCAATGCAGAGCTTGCCACGGCCTTGAAGCCGCTTGCCGAAGCGTTCGCCAAGACTGGCCAACCAGCCAGGGCAGCGTCCGCTCTCCAGCAGGCGCTCATCCTTGAAGGCAACGAAGATCCATCCCTCTGGCTCGAGGTTGGCAGGTCATGGGTCGCGGGAAGCGACTACCTGCGGGCCATGGCAGTGGTGAACCGAGTGCTCACGGAAAACAAGCGGAACGTGCCCGCCCACCTCCTGGCGGTTGACATCGCAACCCGCATGAACCAACCAACGATTGCCATCAACCATGCGCAACTGGCGTGGTGGTCCGATACCACGAGAGTGGAATCGGCCCTGTTGCTGGGGCATCTCCTGGAAGAGCAGGGCGATTTGTCCCGGGCACGCAAGCTCTACGACGAAGCGCTTCGCCTGCACCCGGAGGAAGAGCAGCTCAGGGCGCTGCGCGACTCCCTGGGCAGATAGCTCGAGGCCCCGATCCTAGGGCTGGCGCTGGGAGTACATCGCCCTTCGACGGCCGCTGGAAACTGGCAACGAGCGGCACGCGAGAAGTCCCGCGGCTGCCGCTACCGCGAGAGTTCCCTGACGGCGCTGCGTAGCTCGGCAAAGACCGCTCGCTCCAACTCAGCCAGGCGGCTGGCAGATATTCCCAGCCCATGGGCAATATCGCTCACCAACCGAGCCTCGGAGATGTCGTACCTGCCATCCAGAAGCGCAACGTGGACGCAAGCACGCACGAAGAGTTCCCCATGGGGCCAGAGAGCGTCCAGCGAAGCAGGCGCTGGTTCTTCATCGGCCTGGACGGACCCGGCACCCACGAGATCGCGTATTGCATCGAAAACGGCCTTGTCAACGGAGCCGCCGGTCTGGGCCACGCGGAAAAGCTCCCTCTGGAACAGGCCCGCCAGGAGGGGACTCAGATCAGCGTTCGCTATGTCGTCGGAAAGAGCCATCTCAAGAGTTCCCGGGTACATGGAGGGCAGGCCGTGGAATAATCTACGACAACGATCCATGGCCGCAGAGCATACCATGGCCGTTTCATTTCAGAAAATGGCCCCATTCCAGAGTTACATCTGATATACCTCGATACTCACAACCTTGCGATGATCGTGTCATGACCTGCTCGAACTTCGATACACATGGAACTGGCTGGTCAAAACCCACCACAGATTCAGCATACCTTATCTGGCAGGTAACAGGAGGAAGTTGATGACAGGCAAAAGAATGAACGTGTGGCTGGCTCTCGCAACATTCGTGGTGACCTTGTGCATGGGCCTCGTTCTTCCAGGCCATCCGGGCATCACCGCTGCCGGAGCAGCCGGCATCTTCGGTGAGGAAGACCTGTTGGAGTTTCTGCCTGTGGGCGACATCACGGGCGATGGCGAAACAGCCGTCGACCTCCAGTTACTGGCATTGACCAACGAAGGTGCCCCGCTGGAAGGGCTCAAAGCCAAGATCTCCAGCACAGCGGGGGAATGCGGAGAACTGGAATACAATGGCAACGGTACCTACTTCGTCGAGTTCACGCCTCCCAGGGTGACCAGCAAACAGGACGTGACCATCACCATAAGAGCCCGTGTGGGCAGCAGAAGCCTCACATCTCGTTCTCTCTCCATCAACGTGATCCCCCCGGCATGGTACCACATGGCCATCACCGCCAACCCTGCACAGCTCGTTCTGGGGCAAGACACTTCATCATCCATCACCATCCAACTGGATCCGATCCCCCAGGACCCCTCTGAAGTGCAACTGGGCATCGAAACCAATGTCGGCGAGGTGAGCAACCTGACTCCAATGGGCAATGGCAAGTACACCGCCCTTTTCACGCCCCCGGCGGTGAACTACCCACACCTCGCCATCATAACCGTCGTGGAACGGCACAACCCGGGGCGCAGCTACGGCTACCTGGTGGCTCCACTCGTGGGAAAAACCGACTTTCCCGTCACGCAACTCCCCCCCGGCGCCCAGGCAACCATGCACGTGGGAGATCAGACCTACGGTCCGGTCCTGGCCAGCAGCTCCGGTCAGGCCAGCATCCCCATCACGGTTCCCCCAGGAATAAGCAGCGCCACCCTGGATGTCATCGGGCAGGGGCAAAGGACCATCGACCTGCGTATTCCCGAAGCCAGGAGACTGAAGATCTTTCCCCTCCATTCGGGTATCCCCGCCGACAACTCCCAGAAGATCCCCATAAGAGTCCTGGTGCTGGATGCCCTGGGCCAGCCCGTCCAGGGAGAACCCATCACCATCACCGCTGACGTGGGCACGATCTCGAGTCCCTCCTTCGAAGGCGACGGCGTGTACCGAGCAGACTACACTCCCCCCCTCCAGGCCACATCTTCCCAGGTGACCTTCAACGCATCGCTGAACACATCAGCTTCCGTGCAGACCGACAGCGCCACGACAACATTGGTCCCAATCCGCCCGGCCTCACTGACTCTCAAAGCCCTTCCGGAAGAACTTGCATACGGCGACACTTCGTTTCATGTGTTGGCAAAGCTCACCGCGCCCAACGGTACCGGGCTGGCGGGACGCAAGCTGATCTTCACCTCCAACGGAGCAAGGCTCCAGGGCTCTCCCACCGATCTCAAGCTGGGCGACTACCAGGCGGCCTTCGAAACCACCGGCAGCGGCCCCGTGGAGATCACGGCCACGGCCATGACCCCATCCACGGGCAATCCTATGGATCAACTGGTCATCGTGCCCACCCGGACCATCCTCCCCAACGATGGGCTGTCAAGCTCCATGTTGAGCATCTTCAGCCTGGACCAGTTGGGCTATCCCACGTCGCAGGTCCCCCTGGATATCACCATACAGGCTGGAGATGGTAGCATACCCACGGCGGCGACAACCGATGACTACGGCTTGGCCCAGGTCTACTACACGGCAGGCAGGGAGCCGGGTCTTGTACGCATTTCAGTCAGCTCCGGTTCCCACAGCTCTGCCATCGCCCTGCTTCAGGCACCCGCCGGAACCGTGTCCCTCGCGACCCTGCCCAGGAGCGGCACACCGGCCACTCTCTCCAACATCGCGCGATGGTCGGCTTCGGTGACCGGCCTGGACATCCAACGCCAGGGAGCGTCGGGAGCAGCAATGCTGCCGGCCGTTTCTCCGGCGGCAACCACCAGCGACAATCCCGTACAGTCCATCCTGGTTTCATCCCTTCCAGAACAGGTCTCGGCAGGCGATAGCGTGTTGCTGGTGATCAAGGCTCTGGACCAGCAGGGACTGGGCGTTCCCCACCAATCCATCGACATAATCGCCAGTACAGGCATGGTCACCGGACTAACCGACAAGGGCACGGGGGAATACCAGGCCAGGCTGAACATTCCAACCGATGCCACTGAACAGGTCAAGGTGAGCGTAGTGGCCAACGAAGGCCAGGCCACGGGTTTTCTTCGTCTTACCCTGGCCCCTCCTCCAGCGGCGACGGAAGAACCAGCAGCCACACCGTGGCTCCAGGCAGAGCCCGCCGAACCCCAACCAGTGGCCCAGCCCGCCGAACCCCAACCAGAGCCCACCGAACAGGAACCGACTTCGCCGGCGCAGGAACCAGAGCCCACCCCGCAGACTCAGCCCCAACCGATCTCCTCCGCCACCGAACAAGAACCACGACACTCCTGGCTCAGGGCTCGCGCAGCCGTTGCCAGCATGGCCTACAGGTACCTTTACACGGTTCACGACGACATACTGGACCTGGTGGCCGATGGAGACCCCCGCCCCTATGATCAGACTCTTGAACTCTCTGGAAACGAAAATGCCATAGACGGGACCGAAGACCCGACTCCGCTGGCTGTGCCCGGCCTTGACATCCTGGCAGGAGCCTGGCTGCCTCAGTTTCCATATGTCGGCATGGAAGCTCGCTTCCGGACAATCTGGTATGGAGTCGACACCGACTCCTGGACCGAAGCCCACGAAGGAGTAGATCTCTCCTGGGTCGACCACTTCCTCACCCTGCAGCTCAAGGCCCGCTACTTCTACGATGCCGGTGACCATCGCTTCTCGCTGGGAATTTCAGGCGGCACTGTCTCCACTTCCGTGCCTCTCGTGGCTGAATGGCAACCTTCGGAAAGCGATCCCCGCGGAATCTGGTTCTTTCCATGGGGATTCACGTCGTTCTACGGGGGAATCCAGGCCAGCGCCGAGCTGGGGATGGGCCTGGACATCTACGCTTCCGGTGCTCTGGGCAGCGAGTTGTATTCCGGTGTATTCGCCCGCGACTTCGACCTTGAGCTGGCCTATACCCTGATAGACCATCTGAGCGTCAACCTTGGCTTCAACTGGCTGAAACGCGATGTCCTGGTCCCCACCGACACCAGCGCGGATGAATACCTGCCCATGGTCACCGCCGAAGACAAACGCTCCGGGCTCTTCCTGGGAGCAGGAACGCTATTCTGAGCTGGATCCGCCTTTTCAGGATGAAACCCTATCGCACGATAAGCACCTTTTCCAGGACCACGTCTTTTCTGGGCTTGTCGCGCTCGTCACGTGGGACCTGGCTGATCGCCCTGACAACATCCAGGTTGTCTGGGCAGTAGCCGAATATCGTGTGCTTTCCGTTCAAATGGGATGGCTTGCTGACGGTAATGAAGAACTGACTGCCGTTGGTATCGGGCCCGGCATTGGCCATGGCAAGCAGTCCCTCCTTGTCGAAGGTAACGCCGTTCAGGATTTCGTCGGCGAAACGGTAACCTGGCCCGCCAGTGCCATTGCCCAGGGGATCTCCAGCCTGGATCATGAATCCGGGGATCACGCGGTGGAAGATGGTGTTTGAATACAAGGGGCGCTCGACCTTTCTGCCGGTGCGGGGATCCTCCCATTCCTTGGTGCCCTCTGCCAGTGCTACGAAGTTCAACACCGTGTTCGGGGCAACGTCGGGCCACAGATCGCAGCGAATACTGCCCATGGAGGTTGTGAGAACCGCCTGGATGTTCTGTCCCTGGTCGATTCCCAGCCGTGAATAGATTTCGCGATTGCGATACCTGGCCATCTCTTGCTCCAGGTCCCCATTGCGCTGCCTGTAGGAGTCCACTTCCTTCTCGAGCCTGGCATTGGCTGCTTCCAGGTCCGACACGCGCACCTGTAACTGTTCCACCTGGGCCAGCGTGTCCTGGTCGGGTCCACAGGCAGCGAGAACAAAGACTGGAACAAGCAGAAAAAACTTCACAGGTACCTCCTGGTCGGCTTTGAGCCACATGGCGGGCAGGAGCAAAGGGCGATGTCGCTGGGACCACATGGCGGGAGGGGCAGCACCGCATGAATCCATACACTGAACACACCCATACCCCGATATAACGCCTCGTGATATCGTGACCATGCCAACGTCGTGCTCCAGCATGATAATAAGCTAGCCTGCGGCTCCTTTCCCCGAAGAAACTGGCCAAGGAGGATTCCCCCATGAACGCATCACCGAGATTCGCCGCAATCCGAAGCCGTTTCCGGCATGTGCTGCACCACGTGGCTCCTTTTTTCCTGGCGATATTCCTGTTGGCCTGTAGCCAGATGCGGGCAGAAGGCCTGGTGACAGACAGCGTAGGTACCCCCCAGGAAAACGTGGTGGTCACGGCCATCGGTACCCACTGCCAGGCATACACGGACTCCACGGGCCACTACTCCCTGTCGTGTCCTCCCGGCATCTACAGCATCACCTTCTCGCAGACAGGCTATATCAACCAGACCCTGGACCAGGTGGATCTCCAGGAAAAGCGTACCTACGAAATTCCACAGGTTCACATGGTCCGCATTCCCCAGGATAAGGGCCTCCTGCTTTTCCGTGGCAACGAATACCACAAGCTGAAACCAGGCCACCTGCGACGGAAGATGGGAGGCAGCGGTATTTCCCAGTTCAAGTGGTACTGCCTCGAGCCTGCAAAGAGCGAGGCAAATGTCTTCAAGCCAGGCGTCCACACTTTCTTCGACAATGAGTCCGTGGGATGGCGTCCATTCAAGCTTGACAAACAAAAATGCGCCTACCGCATGTCGCCCAGGAGCAGGAGCAACTGGGGAGTCGACTACGACGAAAAGGCAAGCTTTGAGGAACAGCGCCTGGCAGAAGGCAAGAAACTGGTGGATATTACCCTCGAGCCGGGCGAATACTTCATTGCGGATTGGGAAAGGGGCTTTTTCACAAAAGCACCAGGACAGAAAAACCTCTATACCGGCTACTACATCCAGGTCGTACCATAGCCTCTCGGGTTGAACCGGGGCGGTCGCAGCCCGAGTACCAGGTACGGACCAGCGCCGTTCGCCGTTTCACCCCGCATGACCAGGGCGGTACAACAAGTAGCAGACCATGGCCGTGGCAAGGCCAGCAACCAGAAGCCGGGCCAGAGCCACGGTCCAGGCCGGTACCAGGCCCTGCCCTGCCACCACCTGGGCCACCGCTGCCAGGAGTTCCCACGAAAAGACAGGAGCCACAGCGGCCATCACCAGCCAGGCTCGCGCCCCCCATGCCAGGGGAACTGCCGCTCCCAGCAGAACAGCGGCTACACAGCCCAATGCCCTGGACCAACGTCCCACCAACTCCGCGTCGGCAGATGGTCTCGGATCTTTCTTGAGACTGGTCCAGGAACGACTGGCCAACCGGTCGGTGCCAAGCTCCGCGGCAAGATCGTCCGGTGAGGGAAGAGCCTGCCATTTGGCGAGGAAAGGAAAGCCGTCGGGTACTCCGTGCCATGGCGTTTCCTGCTGCTGGGAGGCATCCATAGGCTCCCAACGGGAACCAGTCCATTCCAGACCGGAAGCCCAGGCCATGGACACCAGCATACCATCATCGAGCGTCCATACCGTCACCGCTCCCAAGGATTCCCCAGCCGGATCAGAGATACGAAAAATGTGTCTTCCGCTGGAGAGCCAGGCGACCTGGCCGTCTCGGATGCCTCCCCCAACCAGGGTCGAAAGCCTCCTGGAATAGGTGGAAGCGGCAGTCAAAACCACCGTTTCGTTGGAAACGAGCGTTGAGACACCCACCAACAGCCCCGCCACCAGAAAAGGAGCAAGCCGCTTCACGGGTGAAATGCCAGCGGCGGCCAGAGCTTGCCATTCCTGTGTACGCCGCAGTTCCAGGCTGGCGAGAGCCGCCCCCGCAGCGGCGGCCAACGGCGCAGCCTGGATCAGCCTTCCAGGCAACAGCAACGAGGCAAGCAGCAACGCCTGCCCTCCACCCGCGCCCTCCCTGGCCAATGCCGCGCCCTCCTCGACCCAGTCCACCATGAGCATAAGTCCGGCAATGGCAGCGAAGGCAACGAGCTGCCAGCGCAGCACACGCCAAAACATCCAGCGAAGGAAGATCACCTGTCTCTCCAACCCGCCCACAACAGGCCCGAGAGGAACAGAAGACCTACCATGGGCAAAGAAGCGGAGACCAGGGGTCCGAGCACTCCGCAGAGCTGATCACCGAGTCTCACAAGCACCCAGTACCAGATAACGACACCCATCAGGTGGAGAGGTCTGCCCCCCAGCCTCAGGCCAAGGGGGATGGCCACCAGCGGCAGGAGCAACACGGCAATGGGTTGGCCAAGGCGCTTGAACATGACGGTCTTTTCGTAGCTGGCATCCTTTCCGGCCCGCTCCATTCTACGCACCAGATCCAGAAGCTCCACAAAGGATCTTTCGTTCAACTGGATCCTGCGCGTGGCCGCTGCCACTTCCAACGGAAACTGCGCGGATTGAAACGAAATGCGGGATGCCCTCTCAGATTCGCCTATGATCCTGCCTTCTCGGAGCAATATCGCCATGCCCGTTTCTTGTCGTTCCAGGACTCCGCTCCTGGCGACCATGGCCATGCCAGGCATGTGAACGAACAGGGAGCCATCCGTTATCCTGTATACAACCGTTTCTCCAAGGTCCAGGAAGCTACCCGGTACCAGACGGACAGAGAGCGCAGCATCATCCAGGATTCCAGCCGCTTCTCTGTTACCCATGGGGGCAAGCCAGGATCCCACCAGCCCAGTAAGGACCGCGACTCCCAGGCCAAGGATCGACGCATGTGCCAACATCCCAGCGGCATTCCTGCCCGATGCCCTGAGCGCGGTCCATGTGCCATCGCCTTGCCATCTTCCAAAGGCGACCGTCATACCCACCAGGAAGGCAACCGGGAACAGAAGCCCCAGCATGGATGGCAACAGATTGACGAGACCGAGCAGGAATGAGGTCGAGTCAGGAAGTACGGGGGAACGTAGTACAAGCAGACTCGCCTGTACGAAGACCATCGCTCCCAGCCCCAGGATGAGCATGGTGGTGGCCGGGGGCAAGGCGCTCCTCCCGACGTAGACCAGAATGCCTGGAATACGAGGCCGAACAGCGGATATTGCTCCAGGCCAAGGGCCCATGTTTCCGGCTCCGTGCCCTGTCAAGCGGCGAGCACCATTCCCACGATTCCTGGAATATGCAGCACCAACGGCGTGTTCTCGGTCTTGACCTTTTACTGCCGTTCGACTATGTTGGGATGTTTGGAAATGACCGGGCTCTTGAGCCCAGACAGGTGATTGGAGAAGAGTACTCTCCTTTCATCATAGCCCGTATGGTGTCTCATCACCTTTGTATCTTCCTCGAACATACTACTTTCTTCGTTCTTTTTCTATTCACGCAAGTGAAAGGGGGGTCACCGGGAATGGAGTTCAACATTGGCGACAAAGCCGTCTACCCCGCACATGGCGTTGGTATCATCGCCGACATCGAGACCGCTGTCTTCGAAAAGCAGGAACACACATTCTATGTCCTGAAGCTCCTGGACAATGGAATGACCATCAAGATTCCCCTGCAGAACGCGAAAAGCATAGGAATGCGAAATGTAATTTCCATCGAGCAGGTAGCAAAGGTCTACGACATCCTCCGAGATCGCGACGTGCCCGCCGACAACCAGACCTGGAACAGGCGCTACCGAGAATACATGAACCGCATCAAGACCGGCGATCCTCTCGAAGTCGCCAAGGTACTCCGGGATCTGGCCCTCCTCCGGAAAGACAAGACCCTCTCCTTCGGTGAACGCAAGATGTTCGACCAGGCAAGAAGCCTGCTCATCCAGGAACTCGTGGTGGCGCGGGGAGTCGACGAAGAGACCATTACTGGAGAAATCGAAGAGATATTCGCCGATTAGTACCCGTCGGGCGCAGCAACACAGCCGTCCTCCCATCTGTCCAAACAGGCATGAAAGCGCCCCACGGATAAAATGCTCATCAGTTCCTCGAATGCCCATGGCGGGCCAAGGGCTCACGCAAGAATGGCACATACCCTTACCTCGCCCACAGGCGACGGAGGATCCGTGGAAATCCGCATCTACAACACCCTGAAAAGAAGCCTTGAACCTTTCCGACCCCTCGTGGCAGGGCGGGTTGGAATGTACGTCTGCGGTGTGACCGTCTACGACTACTGCCACATCGGCCACGCCAGGGCCATGATCACCTTCGATGTCATCTATCGATACCTCGTACACAAGGGCTACCATGTGACCTTCGTGCGGAACCACACCGACATCGACGACAAGGTCATCGCCAGAGCCCGGGAACAGGGCGTCGATCCACTCGAACTATCCGGCCGCTTCATAGAAGCCCTGGAAGAAGACCTTGCCGGTCTTCGACTGGTGCGTCCCACTCACGAACCAAAAGTCAGCGAACACATACAAGAGATCATCCATCTCATCTCCCGAATCATCGCCAACGGCCATGCCTACGAAGCAAGAGGCGACGTCTACTTCGCGGTGGAGTCCTTCCGCCGTTACGGCCAGCTCTCTGGACGAACCACAGCCGACATGCGGGCTGGGGAGCGTATCGAAGCAGACCACAGGAAAAAACACCCTGCCGACTTCGCTCTCTGGAAGTCCGCCCGTCCGGGCGAACCGAGCTGGGAAAGTCCGTGGGGACCGGGACGACCTGGATGGCACATAGAATGTTCGGCCATGAGCCAACACTATCTTGGCCCGGTCTTCGACATCCACGGCGGAGGCTCCGATCTCATCTTTCCACACCACGAAAACGAAATCGCCCAATCAGAAGCCGGTTCAGGCCAGTCTCCATTCGTCCGCTACTGGATACACAACGGAATGGTGACCCTGGCTGAAGAAAAGATGTCAAAATCCCTTGGCAACATCATCTCCATCCGCCAGGTCCTGAAGGAAATGCCCGGAGAAGTCCTCAGGCTTCTCTTCTTGGAGCACCATTACCGCAGCCCGGTGCCCTATTCCAGCGAACGCATGGGCCGATCCCTCGTTGCTCTGGACCGCCTGTACCAGGCAAGGGAACTGGCCCTGAAGGGCTACCGGCGGGCCGGGAACGATACCCCCGCCGCCCAGAAAGCCCAACTAGCCGAAGACTTCGGTGATCCCGGCCGCGACCTCCTGTCAGCGACCAACTCCTTCTCACGGCGCCTCCACGCATCCATGGACGAAGATTTCAACACATCCCAGACCATTGGAACGCTCTTCGATCTGGTAAGAGCCACGAATCGCTTCGGCGCGCTTCCGAAGGCCGCCAAGAAGGGAGCCCCCTTGCTGGCAGAAGCTCACGACTGCTTTGAGCTGGCAGCCACCTTACTCGGCATCGGGGAATCAGATCCCGCCGTCTTCTTCGAAGAGGTCAAGAGCAAGCGCCTGGCCGCCATGGACCTGCACCGATCCTGGGTCGAGGATCAGCTCCAGGAGCGCACACAGGCTCGAAAAACCAGAGACTGGGCCACGGCCGATGCCATCCGCACGGAACTCGACAGGAAGGGCATCATCGTCATGGACGGGCCCCAGGGTTCCACCTGGCGCGTCAGGGTATGAGCACCCCCTGCCAGGCGGGCAGATGACAGCCCCGCTGGCATTCAGGCCCCCTCCGGCTAGCGCCAGTTTCTGACGGCGGCTGCCGTTGGACTACTGCACCAGGATCAGGTTGCACGAGGTTTCGACCTTTTCTTTCTTTCCGTTGCAGGTCTTGTATCGAACCATCTCCAGGACCGGGGTGCCGCGCGTGTCGTACTGGTGGGTGTACTGCCAACGCAGCTCCTTCTTTCCGCGACCCACATCAACTTCCTGGGCGACCAAGCCCTTTTTCAGAGGTTCCCAGTTGGACCACAGATCGAAGGAGTACTTGCAGTCATTTTCGGGCACGCGGGCGTCCTGGCCGATGTACTGGTAGTAGACATCTTCGCCCGTTGAAAAGGAACACTGCTGGTTGGGCACGCAAATGCCCGCCAACAGCTCTTTTTCGTTCTTGGGGAACTCTGGTGTTTTCATGGCTACCAGGTCGGTGCTGTCGGTACAGTGTTCCCAGAGCAGTTCCTTGTCGGACCTGACTATGGGATTGGTGCCGACTGGATTGGAGTCTTCCACCTTCTTGCCGTTGTAGATGGTGACGTAGTGGTCGGTGATGAGCATTCTGCAGTTGCGCTTCTCGACCCGCAGGTAGAAAACTCCCTGGAGCTTGTTGCCCAGGTTGTTGTTGTTGAACACGAAACGGTCCCAGTTCGGTGTTCCACGGTACTTGTCTATGACCTTGGTGGCGGCCTCGATGCCCTCCTTGATCTGGGCGTCCGTGAGGGATGAATCGATGGCGCGCAGCGATTCAGGCGTACATTCGACACCACCAGTGACCAATGCCTGGCACCAGTCTTTGACCTTGGGTTCTTCCTTGCACACCAATTCGTCTTTCACGCGAGTACAATTGTAGGTATAGACGTCGGAGAACGAGGAGACGGTGTACTTGGCCTTGATGGCCCCCGCTTCTTCGTAGATCTTGATACGGGTCTTGGGATCGGGGGTTTCTGATTTGTCTGGATTGAATTTCAGCAATACCCACTGGGTGCCCACCAGATTGTCCGTCGACAGGTCGCATTCGGGGTTACTCTTGCGACCGATCACCACCTTGTTCTTGGACTGCTCTTCACAAGCTCCGAGCACCAGGCCCAGACTCATCATGACCAACGCGGTTTTCTTTCCGTTCATCTTTGTCTCCACTGGAATCAGGTGGAATGAGGTTAGCAAGCCCCAAAGCATGAGGCAACCACAGCTTTGTGGTAATCCTCGTCACATTGTCCCCAGACTCCTGAAACCAAGCAGCAACCCTTGGGAATCCCGACTGTTGCCCCAGAACATGAGAAGGCCCTTTGCCGGTTCCAGGTGAAACTCGGACCAGGGGAACTTGGCAACTACCGACCAACAAGGCGTTGCCGCCACACTGGCGGCGGTCGAAACAACACGAAACCCCCACCAGTTCTGGAGCGCGTACCGGCTTCACCACCCTGCCACTGCGGGCACGCAAGCGAACAGGAACAACGAGTTGAGCAAGACCACCACCAAGGCAGTACTGGCGCTGGCAAGCGCGAATCCTCACAAGCTCCGCGAGATCAGGCAGATCCTCGCCCCGCTGGGCTATTCTTGCCTGGACCTTTCCAACTGGCCGGAACTCTCCGAACTTCCCGAAACCTCGGGCACCTTCGCAGGCAACGCCCTCCAGAAGGCTCGGGCCCTGCATGAACACTGCGGCCTCGTTACCATCGCCGACGACTCCGGCCTGGAAGTGGACGCCCTTGGTGGACTTCCGGGAGTCCACTCCAAGCGATTCACTCCCCAAGCCACCGGAGCGGCGAACAACCGTGAACTTCTGCGCCGCCTGGAAGGCCAATCACGGCGACGGGCCCGCTTCCGCTGTGCCATGGCCGTCGTGGGAAACTGTCGGGAGGAAGTGGCACATGGAGTCTGCGAAGGGAGCATTGGACATGAGCTACGAGGGGACCAGGGCTTTGGTTACGATCCCCTGTTCATGCCGCTGGAGACACCCGGCAAGTCCATGGCAGAGTTGGCCCCCCAGGAAAAAAACCGCATAAGCCACCGGGGCAGAGCCTTTCGACAGCTCCCGGCACTCTTGCAGAGGCTGTTCGAGAACCGCTATCGGTAGAACATCAATCCGCTCGCCCATCACGCAGTTGTCGCATGTGCTGAAACCCGTTCCACAACAAGAGCACAAGTCCCAGCGCCATAAATATCAGCATGGTCACGCGGCCCTGGGCCGGCAGATCCCCCTCAAGACTCGGAAAGATGTTCTCCAGAAAGGGCAGCAACACCACGCTCTCTGCGTTGGCGTTGTTGTACCATCCGACGAATCCCCCCGCGGCCAGGAAGAGCAAAGGAGTAAAGTATCGCATTCAAATCCCCTTCCAGAATACAAGCAACAGCACCTGTGACTCGTTCGCCATCACGTATTCCACCGGCTGGTCATGGGTTTCGAGACCCCGGAGCAGCATCGGGGCATTCCCGAACACTGGCACCATCCACCAACCTGCATACCTGGAAGGAGAGTTCGCGGCCAGTCTGCCCCTGCCAATCGCGGTTCATGGCACGAAGGAAACAACCCAGGGCAGCTCCCCGCACCAGGTTCAGTGTGCATCCACCGAAGCCTGCTCCCATCATCCTCCCCCCCAGGAAACCAGGCGCTTTGCCGGCCCTTTCCACCAGGAAGTCCAACTCCGGACAGCTCACCTGGAAGTCCATCCCAAGGCTCTCGTGGGATTCCAGGAGCAGTTCACCGAGGGCCTCGGCGTCGTTGAGCGCAAGTGCCTCCAACGCTGCCCCTACCCGAAGGTTCTCCGTCAACTGGTGGCGAGCACGGCGAATCGGCGTCAGGTCGCCAAGCGAATCCATCAATTCCATGTGTGCCGGTCCCAACTGGCCGAGATGGGAAAGAGACGGCACATGCTGGCCCAACAACGAAAGGGCGCGCCGGCATTCCCGGACCCGCCGTGCGTAGCCGCTGTCCGATAGCCTTCGCCTGACCCCGGAGTCCAACAGGACCCAGACATGACCGCCAAGGTCCACGGCTACATGCCGCCACGTCTCACGGGCAAAGTCCATCAGAAGCAGATGTGCACGCCTGGCCATCTGGCAAACCAACTGATCCATGAGCCCGGACGGGAGCCCCAGGTAGTCGTTTTCCACACGCTGGCACATGCTCGCCAACCGGGGACCGGTCAGAGAATGACCGTAGCAAGCTCCAAGGGCGCCCATCAAAGCCAGCTCCAGGGCGGCTGACGAGGACATTCCCGCTCCCACGGGAATGTTTCCACCCACGGTGGCCCTGAAGCCATTTCCAGAGGGAAAAGTCTTGAAGAAAAGAGCCACACAGCCCAACAGATGGTGGTGCCAGGGTTTGACCGGGGCGGGAATGGCTGCAACGTCCCCAGATATTTCACCCTTGAAATTCTCGCTGAACAACGTGAAACGCGAGTCGGCAAGGGGCTCGATAGCCACTCCGATCCAGCGGTCGACAGCTCCGGGAAGCGCCAAGCCGCCATTGTAGTCCGTGTGTTCACCGATGACGTTTATACGCCCGGGGGCGTGGGCGATGAATCGTGGCTCTGCCGAGAAACGCTCCAGGAAAGCCCGTCGCCTCGACTGTATGAACTCCTCGAGCCGTGGCCCCCTGTCCTCGCTCCATGCCAGCCTGGAGATCACGCCTGCTCCCTCATGAAACCGGCTTCTGCTTACATATCGGGCGGCAGGTCTTGAAGCTGTGCCGCGTTGAACACCGGCCCATCCTTGCACACATATACGGAACCGATGTTGCAACGGCCACACTTGCCCAGACCGCACTTCATCCGGTTTTCCAGCGTTGTGTATATCCGTTCAGGCGGAAAGCCCAGGCTCTGGAGTACAGGCAGGGTGAAACGGATCATGATGGGAGGGCCGCAAATGACCGCGAAGGTATCGTCGGAAGAAGGGGCCACTTGCTGCAGTACCGTTGGAACGAAGCCCACGAGGCCCGTCCAGTCGGCTGTTTCGCCACCCGGGTCCACGGTCTGCCACAGCCGCAGGTGGGGCATACCGGCCCATTGGGCCAACTCCTTCTTGTATACCAGGTCTGAAACACTCCTGGCTCCATAGAGGATTGAGATGTTTCCGAAACGATCCCGTTGGTCCAGCACATTCCAGATGACGCAACGAACGGGGGCCAGGCCTATGCCACCTGCAATGAAAAGCAGGTTGGCGCCGTGCATCTTGTCCAGTGGAAAGTGGTTTCCGTAGGGACCTCTGAAACCGATGAGGTCGTCGGGCCCCAGTTGGTGCAGCGCGGAGGTGAGCTTGCCCACCTTCTTGAAGGTACACTCGATATAGCCTGTACGTGTGGGAGAAGAGGCTATGCATAAGGTGCTCTCGCCATGGCCCAGAACCGAGTATTCGCCAAACTGCCCGGCCTTGAAACTGAATCGCTCAGCCATTGCGGGATCCTTGAACACCAGGCGAAGCGTCCGGGTGTCGGGAGTTTCGTCGCACACGCTCTCGATGCGCATGAGTGTGGGCTGGTAGATGTTCATGGCTCGTTCCTGGCTTCCGGGCTTGTGGTGGGTTCGGTGATCGAAGCCATGTCGTGGATTTCTCCCAGCAGTTCAAGCATGTCCATTCCAGAAGAGCACACGCGGCTGCATCGACCACAACCGGTACAGAGCAGCTCGTGGAACCGGGCAGGGTAGATGGAGAACTTGTGGAGGATCCGTTGCCGATAGCGGGCGCCCTGGCCCGGCCTGGGGTTGTGCCCCGAGGCGTGCAGGGTAAAAGTCGCAGCCTGGCAGGTGTCCCAGTTGCGGCGCCGGCTGCCCCCCTCCGGGCCTTCGGGTTCGTCCACCAGGTCGAAGCAGTGGCAGGTGGGACAGACCATGGTACATGCGCCGCAGCCATGGCAGCGCAGCGCCAGTTGGTCCCAATAGTCATGCTGGAAGTTGTTCTTCAGCCACCGCCCGATGCTCTCCATGTGGGGCCTGGGACGCTGGCTCGAACGCGTGGTGGCACGTTCCTGGAAAGCCACGGCCTGTGTGGAATCTCCAGCCTCCGAAAAATACTCCTGGTGTTCCTCGAGCCACGCCTGGCCCCTGCCGGTGGTGACTTCCACCTGGAAGCCGCCATCCACGGGTACGAACATCAGGTCTGCTCCCCGGGTCGATCCGGGTGAAAGACCCACCGCGTGACAAAAGCAGCTCTCGTCGCCGCCATCGCAGGCAATGGACACGACGATGGTGGCCTGGCGCCGGTTGAACCAGAACTCGTCACGGTAGTCCCATCCCATCACGGCATCCACCACCTCAAGAGCAGCGGCATCACATGGGAAGGCTCCCAAGACGATCCTGGGAGCGCAGTCCGTGGACGCTTCCAGCAACTCCAGGTGGGCTCCGCCTCGACGCCAACCCAGAATTCGCTCACTGGCCGGCAGGAAGTGTTCCTTGAGCGTGCCCCTGGGCTGCACTCCCATGATGATATCGGAGAATCCGGATACCCTGCGGTACACCACTGCTCGCCCGACTCCGGGGGCTCGCGCGGGAGCGATTATCTCGACACCCGCGGCTCGTAGCTGGTCCAGCAGTGCTGACAGTTCCTTGGTTTTGATTGATCGGGTTTGCATCAGACGATGAACTCCTCGGCGTCGTCACTGCGAAAACTCCCCAGGGGCCCTGGAACCTCGGGATCATCGGTGGCCCGGTAGTCGAAGTGCTCGTCCACCACCATGGCGAGCTTACGATTCAGCAGCCCCAGAGGGATGCCCACCGGGCAAGCCCTGCCGCACTCCCCACAGCCCACACATCGACCGGCAAGGTGCATGGCGCGAATCATGTTCCATGCGGTGTTGCCACGCAGGTGCGCGGAACTTTCAATCCACCGCGGCCTGGTCTTGTCGGCAATGCACCTTTCACAGTAGCACATGGGGCAGACCTGCCGGCAGGCATGGCAGCGGATGCAGCGGGAAAACTCGTTGTTCCAGAACTCCCGACGCTGCTCGTGGGACATGGACTCCAACTGGCCAATACGCTCGGCAAGACGGCTGTTGCCAGGGGGAGCTGGCCGAGGATCGCCCAGGAGATGGTCTACCAGCTCTGGCTCCCGAATGCTGCAATCGGCACAGCGGAACGCGACTGATTCGGCAGTGAGAGGCCCGCTGGCTTCGGCTGAACGATGCACACCACCACAACGCAGACCGATGAGGACAATGTCTTCCCTGTCGATATGGCTTTCTCGGAGAAGAACCGCCACTGCCCTGGTGTCGCAACCCTTGACCACCACGGCCCGTCGCGGCCAGGCTGCCAGGTGCGCACGCCGGGGAGAGAGATAGGTCACGAGGTTGTGTACGCAACGCTCGTCGAAGATCAAAGCATCGGCCTGCTCGGGCCTGGTGACAAACGACGGCCTGACTCCCCGGGGACCCTGTTGGTAGCCTATGACGATGTCGACCCGGCCTTCCAGGAGCAGTCTCCTGGCCAGATCCTGCAACTCCTTCATGGCGAAACCCCTTTCAGTTCATCCATGCAGGTCATCATCGAGAGCAGTGCTGGCCCGTGGCCAGGACTCCATGGGGCCCATCTCGCGGATGCGTCGGGTGGTGTCGTTTACCACCTGGGCCCACTTGCCGCCTTCGGATGCGGATACCCAGGAAAAGGTAATACGTTCCGGGTCCACACCCAGGAAATCCAGGAGTTCACGAAAGACACGAAACCGACGACGGGCATGGAAATTGCCAACGATATAGTGGCAGTCACCCGGATGGCAGCCGGAGACAATGATCCCATCGGCTCCACGTTCGAATGCTTTCATCACGAACAACGGGTCTATTCGACCCGTACACGGTAGCCGCAGAATACGCACGTTGGAAGCCATCTGGATTCGGCTGGTACCTGCCAGATCCGCACCGGTGTATGTACACCAGTTGCAGACAAATGCAACGATCCTGGGCTCGAAGGTTGCATTATCAGCAGAAGGCCCCCTTGCCGCCGATGGAGCTTGGTTGGACATGTACTGGGCTCCTTCCCTGCTCAAATCGCTTGTATGGACGCGAAGATCTGGTCGTCGGTGTAGCCCTGCAGCTCGATGCAGTTGGAAAGACAAGCGGCAACGCAGCTCCCGCAGCCCTGGCAGACCCCGGGGTTGACCCTGGCCACCACCCGGATCAAACGGCCCTGCCCGTCCTTTATCTCTTCGTGTTCGATGGCCCCGTAATGGCAGGCCCGCTCGCAGTGGAAACAGCCCGAGCAATTGGCGGTATCCACCAGGGCCACCTGGGGCTCCCGCTCCAGCTCGTCGCGGCTCAGGAGCGCCAGCACCTTGGAGGAAGCCGCGCTTGCCATGGCCACGGTATCCGGTATGTCCCTGGGAGCCTGGCAAGCCCCGGCCAGGAACACTCCGGCGGTTGCGGTTTCCACCGGTCGCAACTTGGGGTGGGCTTCGTTCATGAAGCCGTGATGGTCCACGGAGACCGATAGCTTCCTGGTGAGATCCTGGATACCCTTCTGGGGACGAATGGCGGTGGCCAACACCACCAGGTCGGCCTTTATGTCCACCGCTTCCTGTGAGAGGGTGTCTACCCCCAAGACGCGCACCACGTCGCCATCCCGGTACAGCTCGGAAGCTCTGCCCCGCAGATACTGCACACCGGGTTCTTCCATGGCTTGACGCGTGAAGGGATCGTAGCCCTTGCCCGCGGCCCTGATGTCCATGTAGAAGACCGTGGCACGCCCGTTGTGAACCTTGTGCTTGAAAAGCAGGACATGCTTGGCCGTGTACATGCAGCAGATACCGGAGCAGTATTCCATTCCCTTGGCAGGGTCCCTGGAACCTATGCACTGCAAGAAGACTACGTGCCTGGGAACCTTGCCATCCGAGGGGCGCCGCAACTCACCCCCCGTGGGCCCGGATGCGGACATCAAGCGTTCGAACTGCAGGCCGTCGATTACGTCGGGCACCTTCCCGTAGCCGTATTCGCCGTACCCGGAGATGCCTGGTTCATCTTGCTCTCTACCTATGTCATAGAGCCTGTAGCCCGTTGCAACCACGATGGCGCCCACCTTTTCGGTGACCAACCGGTCCTCTTGTTGGAAATCGATGGCCTTGGGTCCACAGGCCTTGACACAGCGCTGGCACACGGGCTTGCGGGAACGTGCGGGCTTCTTGCTCTTGCGACGACGGGCCAGGGACTTCAAATACAGACAATTGGGTTCGTCGATGACCGGTACGTTGGGCACAGCCTGGGGGAAGGGGACGTAGATGGAGGTCCTGGTGCCGAGCCCCGCGTCGAACTCACTGGGGATCTTCCTGGTGGGACAGGCCTGCATACACGCACCGCAACTGTTGCAGAGGTCTTCGTCCACCCGCCGGGCCTTCTTGCGAATGGTTATGTCGAAGTTGCCGATGTAGCCGTCCACAGCATCTACTTCGCTGAAACTGTGGAGGGTGATCCTGGGGTGCTGAGCAACATCCACCATCCGGGGAGTGAGAATGCACTGCGAGCAGTCCATGGTGGGAAAGGTTTCGGAGAGCTGGCTCATATGCCCACCGATGGATGGTTCCTTTTCGACCAGGACCACTTCCCGACCGGCATCCGCGATGTCCAGGGCTGCCTGGATGCCCGCGATACCTCCGCCAATCACAAGGGCTCGGGGGGTGATGGGAATGGTGATAGGACTGAGAGCCTGGTTGTATTTGACTCTCTCGACCGTGGCCCGGACCAGGTCCGTGGATTTTTCGGTGGCGGCTGCGCGGTCTTCGTGGATCCAGGAACAGTGCTCACGGATATTCGTCATCTCGCACTTGAATGGGTTGAGCCCCGCGGCTGACACGGCCTTCCGGAAAGTCTTTTCGTGCATGTGGGGAGAGCAGGAGGCCACCACGACGCCATCCAGGCGATGCTCCTTCATGGATTGCTTGATGAGGGACTGCCCGGGATCCGAGCACATGTACTTGTAGTCGGTGGAAAACTCGACGCCGGGATGGTCGGCCAGAGCTTCGGCCACCCGAGCACAGTCCACGGTACGAGCGATGTTTTCGCCGCAGTGGCAGACGAAGACGCCAATTCGAGCCATCAGGCCACCTCCATACCCTGCTGCTCCAACAGACGTTCCAGCAGGGGCCTCGTGGAGACAAAGTGCCGTTGCAGGCCGAGCTTGGACGGTGCAATACCCAGGGCCAGGCCAACGAGCTGGGTGATGTACAGGATGGGAAGCTCGCCGGCCCGGCCCGGGGCCCCGTGCTGACGGGAGCGATTGATGGCAGCCTGTCTGAAGTCCAGGTTGGAGTGGCACATGGGGCATGCCACCACCACCGCCCGTGCCCCACTGGCCCGTGCGTCGTTCAATATTGCGTGCCCCAGTCGCACCACCGACCCCAGCCGAGACAGCGAAAGCCCCGCGCCGCAGCACGTCGTGCGCTTGTTCCATTGCAGCGACACGGCACCGGTGGCATCCACCACCTGCTCCATGCTTGTGGGAGCCTCTGGATCATCGAAACCGGTCACCTTCGAAGGACGGACCAGCAAGCAGCCATAATAGGATGCCACCTTGAGCCCGGCCAGGGGACGCACGGTTCGTTGGCTGATTCTGGGGAGCAGTTCCTGGAGGATCTCCACGACGTTTACCACCTGGACCGAGTTGCGGAAGGGGCGCCTCAGCACCACGCCAACCTCGCGGGCCAGCGCCTGGTCTCGCCCCAGTTCGAAACGAGCGTTGGAGAGACGCCCATAGCAGGCAGCACAGGGGGCCAGTACGCGGGTCATTTCTTCCGCTTCGGCCAGGGCCAGGTTGCGAGCGGGCAGCGCCACGCCCAACAGGTGATTGGTGGCATGGGCCGAGGAGGCACCGCAGCAAGACCAATCGGGGATTTCGTCCAGTCCGAGATCCAGGACGCTGGCAACGGCCTTGAGGCTCTCTTCGTACTCGCGCGCCGTCGCGTGGACGGAACATCCTGGGTAGTAGCCGATGTTCATCGGTATTCCTGGGTTTTGGAAGACAAGGCAACCAGATTGCAAAAGACAGGGCAGAAGCGTGTCAACGGCGGCTCCCCAGGTATCGCAGTGAATCCGCCACACCGGAGCCCACCTGGGCTCCACACGCGTTGAAGATCCTCTGGACATCCGCTATTCCACGAAGCTTGCGTGGAGTGAGTGCCAGCTTTCCACGAGCGTACAGCCCTGGGGCGGTGGTCATGTCGTCCATGAGGGCTCCGCTGCGCACCTTGTAGCCCATGACCAGCCCCATCTCGAAAACCCGGCCATTCTTACGGATTTGAGCCAGGAATGCCTGGTGCATGGCGCGAATACGCACTGGGAGGAGGGCCGGATCCCGTTGAACGACCATCTCCCTCAAGGCATCCAGAACAGTTGCCGGCTCGCAGTCCATGGGGCACCTGGCAGAGCAGGTTTCGCAGGTGAGGCACAGCCATATGGAAGAATCACGAAAGATCCGTTCCCGACGGTCGAGCTGTACCAATCGCATAATCTGCCCGACCTTGATGGGCATTTCAGCGGACATGGGACAACCGGCGGTACACTTGCCGCACTGGTAGCAGCGCGCCGGATCCCTGCCCACGCGTTCCAGAACCTGGCTGGCCAGAATGGGCCGCTGTTCATCCGTGGGATCCATCTTGGCGTCCATGGTGGGGGCCCCCTGTGTGCAAGATCTGGGTTTGGCACGAACTGGGTCGGGTCCTGGAGGGAGCCAGGATCACAGGCTGCCGGCCAGGGTTTGCCCCTTATCACAAACAGAGCCGGTTGTGCAGTACTCGCCGGCACCTGAGATCATGCCCGACGGAGTTCTGCTCCCCGGTGATGCCTGGTTCTCTTCGATGGAATGAAGTTGTTTCCACGCAAGCCGGTTAATATGCTCTGCTCTCGAATGTGATTTACACTACCAAGGACATGGACCAATGGCACTTGGAAAGATACCACGCTTCAGCCCCAGCTTTTCCTCTGCTGAGCTGCTCACCGTGATGGCCTCGCTCACCCGCAGAGGTGACGAACGAGCCGTGATCAGCCAGTTTGAACACGAGTTCGCCTGCTACATCGGGACCAGGCACGCCACAATGGTCCCCAGCGCACGCTACGGTTTCCACCTCATCCTTCGAGGCCTGGGCCTGAAACCTGGTGACGAGGTGATCGTTCCCGCGCTCACGTACTGGGCAATTCCAGCCATGGCCGTAGCGGCGGGCTTAAAGGTCGTCCCCGTGGACATCGGCCCCCACACCCACGTGATGGATCCCGCTGCCTTCCAGGCAGCCATCACTAAGGACACCCGGGCGGTCGTTCCCACGCACCTGTTTGGCACACCGTGCGACATGCCCCGAATAATGGAGATCGCCCAACAAAAGGGCATACACGTAATCGAAGATACGGCCCAGGCCACCGGCGCCCGCGTCCGGGGTCGGCGCGCAGGCAGCTTCGGCCACGCATCCTACTTCACATTCGGGCTCACCAAGAACATGACCACCCTCTCCGGCGCCATGGTCACCACCGACGACGACTCCCTGGGGGAGTTTCTCCACGCCGAGATGGCCTCCGCCAGCCCTGCCCCGGTGTTGCGTGCCCTCAAAGAAACAATGGTGGGCTCAGCCATGATGATGGCCACTCATCCACTCATCTACCCCTTCACGGTCCATCCCATGGTGGTGCTGGGCAACCGGTTGGGAAAAGACCCGATTCACGAGCGATTCGGAGAAGAGGAGCGGCGCTACGACACCATTCCCACCCATTATCAGCGCTCCCGCCCACGGGCGGTGCAGGCAGCGGTTGGCCTGAAGCAGCTCACCCGCATCGAGAAGCTGAACGGGGCACGCATAGCCAACGGTCGCTTCCTGGACGAGCACCTGGCCAATGTACCTGGACTTGGTGTGCCCACCTACCCGCCGGGCACCGAGCCCATCTACATGAGCTTCGTGGTGCATCACCAGCGGCGCGATGCCCTGGCCACGGCTCTACGCACCCGTGGCGTGGATACCACCATCGGCTACATGTCCAACTGCGCCCAACACCCCCTGTTTCCCGAGCTGCGAAGGGACTGCCCCAACACCGCCATGGCCATGAGAGAGCTTCTCCACATACCAGTCCACCCCAACCTCACCCGCAAGGATCTCACGCACATGGTAGAAGCCGTCCGGGCCGCCTGTCTCGAGGTCCGCGAATGAGACCCAGTCTGCGAAATGCTCTGCATCTGGGGCACGCGGCCCTGACGCGCCGGACTCCCGTATACGTTCACTACGGTATCACCCACCGCTGCAACCTCACATGCCGAATGTACGGCATATGGCGCTTCGGAAACCAGGACGAAGAACTGACCCTGCCCCAGATCGAAACAATGGCGGCTCGCCTGCACCAGCTTGGCGTGGTGCAACTGGCCATCGGCGGCGGAGAACCCTTCATTCGTCCCGACCTGCCCGACATCATCCGCGTGTTCGTAAAGGCAGGTCTGAACCCCCGAGTACTCACCAACGGCGTTGGGATAGGCCCAAGAGACATCGAGGCCTGCATAGACACCGGCCTTCGAGCCTTTTCAGTCTCACTGGACTCCCTCCACCCGGCCCGCTTCGACTACATCTGCGGAATGGATGGTGCCTGGGAAAAGGTCGTGCGCAACATGACCGTGATGGCGCATCTCCTCAAGGGCACTCGGGCACTTCCCACCATCAACTGCGTGGTGAGCCACCTGAACCTGGACGAACTGCCGGACATGGCCCATTTCGCGAGAGACCTGGGTTTCGCCATCAGCTTCCTGCCCGTGGAACTCCTGGATGATCCCGGGCAAGGCGCCAGCAGTTGGGAGGATCGCTTCGTCCGCCACCAACCCGACATGCGCATCCCCGTGGATGAACAATCGGCCAGGCAGGTTGCGGAGCGCGTGGACCGGGCCTATGGCGCAATCCTCAAGCTGAAACGTCACGGCTTCCCCATCCTCAACTCCACCCCCTACCTGGAAGCCAGCCGCAGCTATCTCAAGACCGGCAAGTTCCCTGCCGAGGGCTGCGACGCTGGGCGCTTGTACTTTTCCATCGCACCCAACGGACAGTACACCATCTGCCATCGCACCCAGCATAGGCACATGCACATTCTGGACGACGGCTTCGAAGAATACTTCCATTCTGCCGAGTACGAACACCGTCGCATGCAGGAAGCCGCCAGTTGCACAGGCTGCATGCGAGCATGCTGGATCGACACCTCGTACATGTTCCGCACGCTGCAGGGGCTCATGGAGATCACACAGCTCCAGCTCCGTTCCCGCACCGCTTCGCCGCTGACCTGGGAGCAGGCCCGTACCTGGGCCCGCTACGACCTCATACCCGGGGGCGTTGCCGGAAACGAGTAGCTGTTTCCCAATCTTTCAGCAACCGCCAGAACCCTCGAAGCCGTCGGGAAAGATCATTCCTGGTGCGGAGCGCCCCTTGTTCGGCGCCCCTGGCCCGGCAGCCTTGGACAGCCCTTTTCCCGACGGCTCCCAGTGGGGCGAACAAGCAGGTTCCGACGGCCGCTGGCGGCCATGGCCACGAGAGTGGATAAACGGGGCTCTTTTCCGGGTGGCAACCTCTTCACAGGCTCCCCAGCTTTTCGGGCTGCATTCCAACGCGCAACCCCAGGCCGTGCCAGATGGGGACGGGGTCATCGGCGGCCCTGTCGGTCCAGGCATCGACGCGAAGGCCGTAGTCCAGAGACAAGGTGTCGCTCTCGATGGATATTCCAGCGGTGAGAGCGGTCAGGCCCTGGCCGGAGGCGTGATAGAGACCGAAACGAAAGGGCAATCCCACCGTGGGAACGAGCCTGGTCCCCAGCGAGATTTCGGGCGATTCCGGAGGCAGGGGCAGCAACAAGTCGACTGACAGTGAAAACGGTTCCACTGGTTGCCACTTCAAACCCGCATCCAGCCAGGGCATACTCTCGATGCCCTGTGAATCTCCCGAAGCCACGGCGAATGAGCCTCCGGCCGCCATGGTCAAGGTCTGCTGAGGCATGGCCGCCACGCTCATGCCCAGGCGAAAACCCTGCTCGGTGCCGGAGACATCGGCCGTGCGCCACCAACCCAGGCCACCCAGGCCCAACGAGACCCGGTTGTCTGGAGAAGCATATGCCAGGCCCAGAACCACCTGCTGTGAATGCCCGGTGTTTTCCAGGGTGCTGCCTTCCTGTGTCCAGCCCGGAAGCTGGGAGCTGTCCAGTTCCAGGTCACCGAAATACGTGTAGCGCCAGGCCATGCCCAGGGTGACGGCGCTGGTGCTGGAGTCCACGGCCGAAACCTGCAGGCCCTTGTCGGCACCTGGCAGGATGAAGCCCTGAAAACTGAAGGCGTAGGCGTCTCGAAGACCCAATGTGGCCGGCGAAAGCTGGATGTTCACATGATCGCGGGGATCGGCGCGGGATGCACCGCCCATGCCCTGGGATTGGGCCGTGGTGAGAGCAAGGGTGTCGCCGAAAGCCTGGGTTCCTGCTGGCAGAGCTTGGGAAGAGAGCGTTGAAAGCAACAACACGAGAACTCCGACCAGCCCTTGGATATGCCGTCCAGGGAAGGAAAACAGAAGGCACGGCGCCCCCCGACGGCTCCTGTGTCCGGCAAGAGCACAACTGGCCCAGCAAAAAGCCGATCCAGCGCGCCTTGCTGCGTTGCTTGTCACTCGCACGTTCACGATGCTCCTGGCAAGTTGGTCCCTGCCAGGTGGCCGTCGTGCACAACCAGCGCCAGCCGCACGGCGACACGAAGCGTACCGATGGACCGAATCGTGGCCAGCGGCGCTCCGAGGTAGTTCCCATCCGGAAAGTGCGGACCGAGCAGGAGCGAGTCGCTTTCGAGCCAGGTGCGTCCGGGCAACCCGCCGGAATAGCAGCGCTATTTCAAGTGGTTGCCCGGCGCGCCTGGCGAAGGAATGGGCCGCTCCTGCGATGGGAGCAGTTTCCGGATGGGAACGAGGTAGATTCGGCAGGCGTGACAGCTTCGTGGGTGCGTGCCTGGACGCCACCGACACCACGCGGTCTTTCCGGGGCGAACCCCCACAAGGTAATCCCAGGTTCATGGTCAATCGGCAGCCCTTGCGTATTATCATGGAACCTACTACTATGATGCGGTTTCATTGACGGATGACCCCTCAACGGGCCGAAAACATCCTATATCGGTTATTGGAAGGAGAGCCCCATGGAAAAAGTCAAACTGGAGTTCTTCCGCAAGTTGCTGGCGGACCGCCTCGAATCACTCCTCGCCGAAGCAGGCGCAACAATCGGGGATCTTACAGACGACAAAGAGCATCTTGCCGACGATCTCGATCTGGCCACCATGGAATCCAACCGCGATTTCCAGTTGAGGATCCGTGATCGGGAACGGGCATTGATCCACAAGATCCGAGATGCAATCCGTCGCATCGATGAAGGCGATTACGGAATATGTATGAACTGCGGAGCCGAAATCAGTGAACGTCGACTCATCGCCAGACCAGTGGCCACCCACTGTATCGACTGCAAGACCGAAGCCGAACAGTTGGAACGGCGCTCCCGCAGTTTCTGAACCAAATCCGCATTCTGCATGACCACCGAGCAAGAGGCCATCTACGCTCGTGTGGCCGTGGCCGCGCCCGTGGATCGATTGCTCACCTACTCCGTACCTTCTGCCATGCAGGAGCGGATCGGTCCAGGGCAGGCCGTGTCCGTAGACCTGGGCACGCGCGCAGTCACAGGCTGGGTTGTGGATCTTTGCAAAAACACGGATTTACCAGCCGAAAAGCTTAAACCCATCCGAAGGCTGTTGGACCTCAGGCCGCTGCTCAACAAGGAAATGCTCCGCTTCCTGCAGTGGAGCGCGGACTATTACCTGGTGGGGCTGGGAGAGATGATCCATGTGGCGCTGCCCTC
The DNA here is from genome assembly GCA_024276675.1 of Myxococcota bacterium. GTDB lineage: Bacteria > Myxococcota_A > UBA796 > UBA796 > JAFGLY01 > JAJRWT01. Next base: position 120,606 of record JAJRWT010000115.1, read on the forward strand.
ACCTGCCAGAAACAAGACCAGGGCAATCATCCTCCCTGGCTCCAATGCCTCCGACGCCATCTTGCAGCGACAACTGCCGGAGCCACACGCGATGGTGCTGCGCGAGCTGCTTCTTCGCCCGGGCCTGACCCTTCGGGGCCTTTCCCATCGCTTGTCCGACGAAATGCCCGCAGAGGCCGTTCGACGTTCCGTGGCATACCTGCAGAAGAACCACCTTGCCAAATCCACGACGGTGGCCATCAAAGGTCCTCGCGACACGCTGAAGATCGTCAGGACTACCGGATCACTGCCACCTGGCCCGGATGAGTCATCGGCAGACGGCACGATGCCCCCGGAGACCACGCCCCCACCTCTCCCCTCCAGGGCACCGAGAATGCGGGCCGTGATGGCAAGGCTCACGGAAGCACGCGGGGAGATGGAGCTGGGGCAACTCCTGAAACTGGAGGGCATGGGAGCCAGGCAGGTCATAGAAAGGCTCAAGCGCAGGGGACTGGTGGAAGTGATCCAACGGGAACGCAGCGACCCCGTGCAAGCCGGCGTGCTGAGCGGCGCGTCCACCGAGCCCCTGCAGCCCACTCCGGAACAGAAGAAAGCAATAGACACCATCGAGGTATCATCGCAGGGCGTTTTTCTCCTTCACGGTATTACGGGATCCGGCAAGACCGAGGTCTACCTGCAGGTGACCGCCCGGGTATTGGAGTCCGGTCGACAGGTCCTGGTCCTGGTACCTGAAATCGGCTTGACACCACAACTCGTGGGCAGGTTTCGTGCCCGATTCGGAGACAGCGTGGCAGTGCTCCATTCTCATCTCACGGGAACCCAGCGCCTCCGCGAGTGGCGAAGGGTCCGCTCGCAGGCCGCCAGGGTGGTTGTTGGCACGCGCTCGGCCCTGTTCGCACCATTTGTCCGACTCGGACTGTTGGTGGTGGACGAGGAACAGGACGACTCCTACAAGCAGGACGATGGAGTCCGCTACAACGCCAGGGATCTCGCGGTGGTACGAGCCAGGATGAACGGCTGCAAGGCACTGTTGGGCTCTGCCACACCTTCCATGGAAAGTCTCCGAAACGCCATCACAGGCCGATACCATCTCCTGGAACTTCACGAACGGCCCAAGGCAGGGCCCCTGCCTTCTCCCGAGGTGGTGGACCTCAACCAGGAACCACGGAGCCCCGATGGCAGGGTTCCCTTGATCTCTGGCTACCTGCACCAGGCGCTTGAAGACACCCTGGCCAGTGGCGCCAAGGCCATCCTTCTCTACAACCGCCGCGGCTATGCCAACGTCGTCCAATGCCCCGACTGTGGTGGGCGTTTCACATGCCCAAGCTGCGGAATTTCCCTGGTTTTGCACAAGGCCATGGGCCGCCTCTCCTGCCATTACTGCGGCTTCAGGCGCCAGATGCCCCCATCCTGCCCCTTTTGCCCCGGGAAACTGGAAATCCTCGGTCACGGCACCGAACGTACGGCGGAAGTCCTTGCGGCAACCTTCCCCGACGTGCCCATCGGAAGAATGGACACCGACACCACCAGGAGCCGTGGCGCACATCATCGCATTCTGGAAGCATTCCAGGCGGGAGACATCCGCCTGCTGGTGGGAACCCAACTGGTAGCAAAGGGTCACGACTTTCCCGACGTGGGCCTGGCAGCGGTTGTGGGGCTGGATCACATATTGACACTCCCAGACTTTCGCTCATCGGAGCGCACGTGGACGCTGGTAACCCAACTGGCGGGGCGGGCGGGCAGAGGCGCTGAACCTGGCAGAGTGATCGTACAGACCCACCATCCGGACCACTTCGTCTTCAAGAACATCGACGACCCCATTGCTTTCTACCGCCAGGAAGCACGACAGCGACGAGTGCTGGGCTACCCGCCCTTCACGCGCCTGGTGATGTTGAAGATCGAGGGCGTGGACCAGAATGCCACCTACAAGACCGCCTACGATCTGGCCAGGAACCTGCGGGATTCCCGTCCCCCGAGCCGCCTGGTGGATGTCCTGGGGCCAGCGCCTGCCGCCATCCCCAGGCTGGTGGGGCGATGGAGATACCAGGTCGTGCTGCGTGGCCACGAAATCCGTGGCTTCCGCCAATGGTTGCGGTCACGCGCAGCCCAGATCAAGAAAGCCCGTTCCCGTGGAGTGCGGATTCACATCGACGTGGACCCACGCATGCTCTTGTAACTTCCCCCCTGTGAGCCGTCGCGACATCCTCCAAGACGCGACAAGCTACGCTCCGCTCACGAAGCGCTCCCATGGCAACACGCAGAAACCACGCAGACTGGCGCGCTCCCAGCGCAGCCGGAAGACATCGGGGCCTCGGTCGCCGGAGACCGTGTCGATACAGTAACCACAGGAACCGGTCAGGCGGGCTCCCTTGATCTGCTCCGCCGAACAAACCGCGACGCCAGCCACCAGTTCGCCTGGAGTACCGCCAAGCACGGGGCGACACAGCCAGTTGGAATCTACGTCGAACACAGTCACCTTGTAGCGGCGTGCCTGGAAGAGACCAAGGCCCCTGGGGCCCACCAGGCCCAGAGCCTGCAACGTGCGTAGGGGGTCGTGATCAAGGCTCTTGATCTGCTCTCGCAACTGGGAAACCCTGACAACGTCTAGCCACGTACGCCCGTGCACCTTCTTGCGGAGAGGAGAAACCCACGCCACCTGGAAGGTGCCGCTGGACTCGTGAAGCTGGTCGCAGCCGGTCTCTGCCTGCGCCTGCCCTGGGTTGACCATGGCCAGCAGGAGCATAAGGAGCACAGCGAGCACGGCAAGCTCTTGCACCGGGGGTGGAGCCACCCCCGGAGGAGGATGAACGCCGCGGTGCGGGTCCATCAAAGGCCCCTTCTGCCCAGCTTGGCGGCCAGGCTGCGATGGGAGGGATTGCCCACCACGGAAAGAGGAGGGCTGGCCAGGGGTAGATACTCCATGCGAAGAGACAACAAGCGCTTGTCACTCGTTTCAAGCGCACTTTCGAGACAGGAAACGTCTTCCTGCAACCTGACCAGGTTTTCGAAGAGCCACACTTGAAGATCCTGCTGCTCCGGCCCCCAGAACAGATCGACTCCCGCCAGACAGGCTTCTCGGAGCCAGGACAGGCGATCCATGCTCATGTCGACGGAAAATAGCTGATCTGCCAGCACCAGCCCGTCGAATTCCAGGTCATCGCGGAGCAGATCAGAAATAACGGCGGTGGACGAACTGGCGGGAGATTCATGGTCCAGCGCAGAAAAAACCACGTGTTCCACCAACATGGCCGCCACGCCGGCGCTCACGGCAGCCTGAAACGGGGGCAGGTCGATGGCCAGGAGATCTGGAAGGTCCTTTTCAACCTTGGAAAAGGACCCAGCGGATTGGGGACGGGCGGCACCGGTTCCGGGAAAGGCCCGAACACAGGCCATGGGGCCCTGGGTCTGAAACCCACGCACGAAGGCCCTCACATGGCCGGGGACACGCTGAGGATTGGCCGAAAAACAGAGAGGATCGACAGAGCCCTGGCCAGGTGGAATGTTGGCCACGGGGGCCAGCCCCATGTGGAAACCCATGGCGGCCAGTTCGTTGGCCACGGCGCCGGCAAGATCGAAGGAGAGGTGGGTCTGGTCCAGGGTACCCAGGGTCGACAAAGGCGGCCAGAGCGTGGCGGGAGATGGCAATGGGCTGCCCAGCGGAGCAGACAGGACCGAGAGGGGAGGAAACCTGGGAGAGACAAAGGAGCCAAGCTCGCGGTTCAGCTCCACTGCATGTGAAGGTTCCTCGATGTTTGAGGAATCCAGTATGAAACCCGCGGGGGAAACCAGGCGCAGCAGAGCCCTGAGATCGGCGTCCACCTGCACGCCTCCAACAGGTAGCAGCAGACGCTGCCCGGCGCGTAGCTTGCGATCAGCCAGGGAGGTTTGCTCACCCCAGGCTGTAACCCTGTGGGTAGATGGCACGGATCATCCACCGAAACGCAGTCGCCGCCGTGCGCCGAACAAGCCGAAAGGCAGGAAGAACACCCAGTAGGCCGTGGGCGCCGAACTGCAGCCGCCCCCGGATACCGACGAACTGGCGGTGGCCATGAGTTCGTCACGCTGTTCCGGAGTACACTGGAAGGCGATGGTGACCGTGTCGGTGAAGGTCTGGGAGCCCTGGTATACGCACGTCACGTAGATGGCGAATTCTTCCGGGACACAGTCTTCGGGGTAGTCCGGTGGAGCCGCATAGCCAACCGAGAAACCCTGGGTGGCGGAGAGACTTCCACCATCTTCGTCCAGCATCCACGTGCAGGAGAAACCGGCTTCGCAAGCTTCAGGGATTTCGACCCAGAAGTTGGTGTCGGTGTTGCTGAACGCCACCAGTTCGTCGGGCTGTATCCCGTTGAAAATCGGGCACAGATCCGAACCCGTGTCGGAGATGGCGAGTTGGGTGAGAAGCAGGAGCAGGTTCAGGAATATCATGGTCTTGGGTGCTCCGCGAGTTCTATGAGGACTCCATCGGTGTCCTTGGGATGCAGAAAGGCCACCCTGGCACCGTGGGCTCCCGGGCTGGGACCATCGGACAGAAAACGATAACCCCTGGCTTTGAGAAGTTCCATGTCGGATTCGATGTCGTCGGTTTCGAAACAGATATGGTGCAATCCACCACCCTTACGATCCAGGTACCTGGCGATGGGGCCCTTCCCGTCCATGGGGTGTACCAGCTCGATCCTGGTTCCGGAAACCGGAAAGAACGCAGTTGAGGTCTGGAACTGCTCCACGTCTTCCTGGGCCTGCAGGTGCAGACCGAGATGGTCCCGGAAACGCTCCACGGCCGCTGCGATGTCGGGGACTGCAATTGCGACGTGGTCCAGCTTTGTGATCATGGCTTGCCTTCGGCTTCGATTCAAGAACAGAACACGTACTATAACTCAGGCAAACCGCGACGTAAGGGTTTGAGCGTGAATAGTAGTACCGAGGGCGCCTCGCCCCCCTGGCGCCGGCTTCCAGCCGGCGTAGCAGCGTGGCGGCCTACCGTGGCGCCGGCTTCCAGCCGGCGTAGCAGCGTGGCGGCCTACCGGCGGAGTTCAAGGCCGCGGAGCTACGCTTCCGCCAAGCAGAGCCCATCCTGGGCCACGGGCTGGCCGGACTTCGACTCGGCGCTCAGGGTACCCGGGCTGCCTTGTCGCCCAATGTGCCCCCTTTTTTGCCGCAACCGCATTTTGTCCCCATGCCTCCTTCGCGATACAAGGTCTCGGCCATCGCTTCCAATTTCCACCAGGAGGTAACGATGCAATCCAGGTTCAGCCCCATGAAGACCCCTCCCCTGGTGGCAGCCCTGCTGTTTTCACTGGCGCCCGCCTGCAGCAACGACCCCACGGGTACCTGGTTGCTGTCAATCCAGGCGCAGGCCGACGACACGACCTGCACCGAAGAGATCACCCACAACTTCACCGACGCCCAGGAATACGCGGACGACGCCGACGAAGACCAGTACTCATCCCAGCAGGCCAGCGAACAGAGCGATTGGCTGACCTTTGCGCAGATCACGGTGGAAGACAAGGACCACGCCCTTCTCGTGGTGGGCGGAGAGGCATTCCCCGGCTATTCCTCCGGGGGCGACACATGGGTCTTCTCCTGGGTAGAGACCGAGACAGGCTCCAGGGTTGACCAGCACCCGGCGGGCTACGACTACAGCGAAGACTCCTACGACGAGTTCACCAGCACCTGGACCATGAGCCTGTCAGGCAAGACCATCACAGGCACCCTCATCGAAGACCAGTACAACGACATCATCTACTCGGAAAGCGACACATGGACCGAAGAAGTAGCAGCCGAGTTGGGCATCTCCGGGCAGATCCCGGCAGGCTCCTACCTGGAGGTGGAACTCCAGGGACCGTCCACATCGGTGTGGCAGGCCGCCAGCAACGGCTACGACTCCGAAGACTGCGACAACATCTTCTGCGAGCTGCGAGTGCAGGACACCTGCACGGGCTCTCGCACCGTCAACGGTACCTTGACCGACTACGACGACCAGACGGCCTACGATGCGATAAAAGACTCTCAACAGGCTCCGGGAATCGACTGAACCGGAACGGCACGAACCAGCAGACCCGAGACTCCCACCCAGCCCCCCAAGCGGAGATCTTCATGCCCCACATCAAGCCTTCGTCGTTGGCAGTAATCCTGTTCCTGGGCCTCCTCCTGCCTGTTTCGGCCGATGGCGCCGGATACTACTTCAGCGATGCCGGCACGCGGGCTCTGGGACGTGGAACCGCCTTCATAGCGAGCGCCGACGACCTGTCCGCACAGTACTACAACCCCGCCGCGTTGGTTCGCGTGCGTGGCAACCAGATGTACTACAGCCTCTCGGCAGTGGATCAGTACGTCTACTTCGACAGGAACGACGAACCGGAAGAAGACCTCACCTTCGACCCCATCTACAACCAATCGCCCGCTTTTCTCATCCCCGCCTTCAGCTTTTCGTCCGACTTCGGCCTGCCCGATACCACCTTCGCGCTGGGCTTCTTCTCACCCTTCGCTCCAGATTTGACCTATCCCGCCGACGGTGCGCAACGCTACGTCCTCATCGACTCGCTCATCTGGCAGTTCGCCGTGGGCGCCACCGTTGCCCATCGCATCACCGACTGGCTCGCAGTGGGGATCGGCCTGGAATCGTGGTTCTTGCGCGTGGAGCAGCAACTGGCCCTGACCATGGCCGAGAGCGATGACCCCTCCTACGACATCGACGTGGGCTTCAAGGTCTGGGACAAGTTCAAGCCGGTGCTGAGCCTGGGGCTGCTGCTGGACCCCTCCCCTGCCTGGTCCATCGGGCTCTCCATGCGCCCCCCCATCCGCTGGCAAGGCAAGGGCAGCATCACAGCCGACTTCGAAGGCCATATCTTCGAAGACCAGTTGGACGGCACCACTTTCATAGACGACGACATCACCATGTTGTTGAATATCCCTATAATCCTCCGCGGAGGAGTAGCGTTGAGACCCGTACCAGACCTGGAACTGGAAACGGCGATGGTCTACGAGGGCTGGAGCAGCCTTGAACAGGTCACCATCACCGATCTGGACCTCACCGTCAAAGCCAATCCAGACAGCGCGCTCCTCACCGACGACATAGTGATCACCAACGACGTCGAACTCCTGGCCGGCTACAGAGACACCTTCTCCCTTCGCATGGGAGGCGAGTACGACCTGGATGATCGCTACTCCGTCCGGGCGGGGGCCTTCTACGAAACCAGCGCGGTTCCACCCGAAAACCAGGGTGTAGGACTGGTGGACACCAACAAGTTCGGCTTCGGAGCAGGGGCAAGCGTGGATCTACGGCGTTTTCGCCTTGACCTCTCCCTGGCCAGACTCCAACTTGCATCCCGCGACATCACTGACTCCGCCCTGCGACAGCTCTGGCTCAAGGTGGACCTCTCCGACCCCTCCGGTTCGGAGATCACCGACGGCAAGGTGGTGGGCAACGGGCACTTCACCAGCCACCTGGACATGGCCAGCCTTGCGGCCACAGTCAGGCTGGGTCACCTTCCAGACACGGGACCCAGCCCCCGGGAATGACCGGGTTTCAAGTTCCTCCACCAGCGGCGCCAATGCCAGCACAGCAACGGGTATACGGTGCAAGACCCCGAAGGCACCCAGAGTACGGCTTTCATGTCAGCCCCAGTGGAAAAGCCAAGCCCGGCTACCTTCCCACAGAATCCAGCTCCGCAGCAGGATCCCGGATTCAACTGGAATGCACTCCGTGAGCTGTGGGATCACCGCGAACTCCTGGCTGCCTTCGTACTCAACGACCTGCGCTACCGCTACGTGGGGAGCACCATCGGCTTCTTCTGGACGGTGATCAACCCCATCCTCGAATTGATCACCTATACCTTCGTTTTCAACGTGCTCATAGGGGTCAAGTTCCATCCATCGGGGGGAACGACCCAGTACGCCCTGTTCCTGTTCACCGGCATGGTCTCCTGGCTGGCGGTATCCGACGGGCTCACAAGAGCCACGACATCCATCACGGATCACGGTCACCTCATCAAGAAGATCAACTTCCCCGTGGCAGTGCTTCCAGCACATGTGGTGGTGAGCGCCGTTGTGAACCAGGCCATACGCACCGCAATCCTGGCAATGGGAGCGATCCTCTTCGGTGAAGGCCTCTCGGTGCATTTCCTGCTGGTACCGGTGTTCATGGCCATCCAGGCAGTCTTGGTCTTGGGCCTGGGTCTGTTCCTGGCCACCACCAACGTGTACTTCAAGGACACGGCCCACCTGGTAAACGCCTTCCTGCTCATCTGGATGTTCGTCACGCCCATCTTCTACCCACCCGACGTCTTTCCCCCCAGGTTCCAGTTTCTGCTCCAGCTCAACCCCCTGGCGCACATCGTCGGTGTCTACCAGGAACTGATCCTGAACCACCGCATGCCCCACCCCAACAGCATGCTGGTGGCTGTCATCTGCGCCATTCTGGCCTTCGTCGTGGGCTATTCGGTGTTCAGCCACCACCGCTCGCGCTTCGCGGACCTGGTGTAAGGCGCGGGCGCTCGATGCGACGCAACAACCACCAGCGCGCAACATTCGCCGAAGCAGCCGCGGCCACGGCCATTGTAGCAGGCTCTGTCTGTCTTTTCCTCCGCCCCGTCTGGGATGCCCCGTGGAAACTGGCCATCGGCTCTGCAAACGGCGAGGCGCCACGCCATTTCTGGGGCCTGTGGGCCACGGCCACCCACCTGGACACCTGGGGGCCCTTCGTGGCCCACCTGGAAGTGGATTTTCCCAGCGGCTACACACGCCACCTCATGGACCCCATCAACCTGCTCTTTTTCATCCCTGGATACCTGGCAGGGGGAGGGGGCCCGCAAGGAGCAGCCCTGGGCTACAACCTGGTTCATGCAGCATGGGTGGCCCTGGCGGGCGTGGGTGGGTGGCTGCTCTCACGCCGCCTGCTGCAAAACCACTCCCAGCGTGCTCTGGCCGCCCTGACCGCTGCCCTGATCTGTGCCACTGCGCCCTACCTCAGCGCAAGCCCCTACCTGGGTCGTACGGAGCTGCTTCCCGGAGCCGCATGGCCGCTCCACCTCTGGTTGCTGGAACGTGCCCTCACCCGGGGACGTGGACGAGACATCGTGGCTGCCGGCCTGAGCCTGGCCGCCATCGCCCTGGGCGGGTGGTACCTGGCCGGTTGGCTGATCCTCCTGGAGCCCCCGGTGGCCCTGGCTCTCGCATGGAGAATCCACCGCGACAACAGCACCAAGACCACCGATAGATCCTCATGCAAGGCCATTATTCCAGGTTACCTCTGGTTTCGGCTGGCCATGGTGGCCCTCCTGGCCATGCTCCCGGTGCTTCCCGCCCTGCAGGCTCTGCTGGAATGGCCGCCCCCCATCATGTCCGAAGAACAGAGACTCAACACCCACATGGGGATCAACACGCCCCCGCAACTGCTGCTGCCCATGCTCTCCCATCAAGGGCTGCCAGGCGTCGAAGTTCCCGCCTACCCGGGCGCAATCGCCTTTGCTCTCGCGCTGTGGGGAGCCTTCATGCGACCTCGGAAAGCCGCCGCCTGGTTCCTGGCCGCCCTCGTGCTCATGTTGATCTCCCTGGGGCCCTACCTGATCTTCACCAATGACGCCCGCGCACTGACAGAAAACCCTCCCAGACTTCCCGCCTGGTACATCGAAAAACTCTTTCCTCCGATACGATTCATCTGGGGCTGGTGTCGTATCGGAATTCTGCTGGCAACCCCTCTGTCGGTGGCCGCTGCCTGGGGCATGGCATCCTTGGCCAAGCGATATTCCAAGGTGCGTATACAACTCTGGCTCATCATCGCCTCTCTCTTGCTGTTGGACGGAACCGAGGACCGGGCACCCGCTGGAGTCATGGGCAGGGCCTTCGATCCAAGCCCCCCCACCGAGCTTCTGGAAGCACTGGACATGGCCCCCCCCGGGGCCATCCTCCAGATTCCCCTGGACGACTTCTACATGGTGTGGCAACTGGCCCTGGACCGCCCCATCGCCGAATCCCTGGAAATCGAGGACGCCAGGGAGCAGAGCTACCTGCTACAGAAGGTGCTTCTCGTCCTGGCCGAAGCCAGGCTGTCACCCAACGTCCCCTCATCCCCGGATGACGTCCGACGAGCTTGGAAGGCCATGAACGAAATGCTCTCCGACCCACACCTTCGCTCCTGTCTGGAATCGGACTCCGACGCCCTGGCCCGGGCCGGCTATGCCGCCGTAGTCCTCCACAGGGACCGCCTGGCAAACCTGCACCAGGTCTTGACTCCGCTCCTGGAATCGTCCCTGGGCGCGCCGCTGTACAACAGTCGGGACCTGGCTCTATGGGTCCCCCGAAAAAATCCACAGGCACACACCCCCCTCTGCCCCCTGGAGAAGGTCCAGGTCTACATCCCGTGAACAGAATTACCCGAAAGCACTTGAATTCGGAGAATCCAGCGTTTTTCTGATCCATCGCCCTCCTGGCCAATCCGGCATCGTGCTACCATTGGACCATGCGAGAAAATCCTATTGCCAGGCCGGCCAATTACGAGGCTTTCCCGGTATTGTGCGTCGATGACGAGCGAGCCAACCTCGTAGTCACCAAGCACAACCTGGGGAAACGCTTCAAGGTCTACCTGGCCACTTCCGGCAAGAAGGCCCTGGAGATCCTGTCAAGGGAGTTCATTGCAGTCCTGCTCACCGACCAGCGCATGCCTGGCATGTCGGGAGTCGACCTGGCCGAGCAGGTCTACCGCAGACACCCTGACGTGATTCGCGTGATCATCACGGCCTATGCCGACCAGGAAGCCACCGTCGATGCCATCAACAGGGGCCACGTCACCCGGTTCATCAAGAAACCATGGACGAAACCAGAGCTGGAAGCAGTGGTCATCGAGTGCATCCAGAACTACCAGAACTCCCTGGCTCTCAAAAACATGCAGCAACGCCTGGTGAACCTGGACAGAATCACCTCCCTGGGGATCATGGCATCCAGCATAGCCCATGACCTGCGCCAACCGCTCTCCTACATCGAACCCAACCTGATGTTCCTGGAAAACGAGCTGGAGCATATCAGGCAGCTCCTGCCCCCCGACAAGGCAAACGTGATCATCGGCAGAATGGAGCAATACCTGAACGATGCCACGCTGGGCGCACAAAAACTCCGCACCTTTTCCAGCTCGCTCCTCACCACCCTTTCGGGAAACTCCATGACCAGGAGCCAGGTGCAGATCCGCAACCTGCTGAACAGCGTGCTGTCCATCACGCGCTCTACAATCACCCGAAAAGCCCGGCTGAAACTTGAGTTACCAGATGAAGACATCACCATCTACGGCTCCGAGGGGCGACTCAACCAGCTCTTGATCAACCTCCTGTTGAACGCGGCCCAGGCCATCGAGACCGATCCTGCCTTCGAGAACCTGGTCATCCTCCGGATCTTCCCCTCGGAAATGTCCCTGATCATCGAAGTGGAAGACACGGGCAAAGGCATCGCAGAGGCAGACATGGACAAGATCTTCACCCCAATGTTCAGCACCAAGGGAGACGCCGGAAGCGGCATGGGACTGGCCATCTGCAAACAGATCGTCTCGGAACACGATGGCAGCATCGAGGTATTCAGCACACCCGGAAATGGCACTCGCTTCAAAGTCACACTACCCCTGCCACCTTGACGGCAGCCGCCATGTTTCCACGGCTGCTGATGCCACCCGTCAACCGATGGTCAGCATGTCGTCCAGGCGGCGCCTCAGAGAGCGTGCGGTGGGGGGCTCGGCCCGTGCCAGCCTGAACAGCATGATGTCACAATGCCCTTCGGGTACCTGGAACAGGCTCCGAAAACGGATCCTCAAGTCGGTCAAGATGCTTTTTTCCTTTTGTGAAAACCCCTCTCCCGCTCCTCGCTCGAGGCGGGCAAAAAGGTAGAGGATGGGGGCCGTGGGCTGGAACGCCAGGCCCAGAGCCGTGGCTTGCAGCCAGACACGCTGCATGATGCGCCCCCCCCTGAAGTAGTCCACGGGGTCCACGCCGTCCACTGTGAGCAGCCCCATGGCCGAAGATGCCGATACGGTCTTGCGAATTGGCTTTTCCAGAGCTTTCCCCCCGCCAAAGCCCGCCAGGAACATCATTGCCGGCCAGGAAGACACCAGCTTGAGGGCCGCCACATCCGCCGGTGAAAACTCGAAGGTGGCCAGGTCGAGCCCGTCCCTGGTCCGCTCCACCTCCTCTACGTTCCAGCGGATCTCGGCCATGGTCTCGCGGTGCATGATCCTGGAAAAGAAACGCAGCCGATCCCCCACCCCCAGGATCGAGCCGATCTCGGAAAGGTCTTCTGTTGACTGAAGAATCTGCAGACGAGCCCCTTGCACGTCGGCCACAGCGTGCAGAGCGTGTAGCTCGGAAGGCTCCAGGGGCTGGCGTGGCCCCAACTTCCGGTTGGTCACCCGGTGGGTAATCTGCTCGAAGAGGGGATCGATGAAAACCCTCTCCGGATCGGGGGACAGTTCCAGCACCGAGACCAGGGCAGGGTTTTTCGGCTCGGGAAACACCTGCACATCGGCCTTTATCCCCATGCTGGCTGCCGAGAGCACCATGTTCTCCACGGCGGCACCAATACTCAGGTAGGAAGCACAATGCTCGAAGTCCAGGAAGGAACGCGACCGTTCCTCTTCGTGCATACAACGGAGAAGGCCGTCCTTGAAAGAGAAGCTCCAGGGCTGACAGTTGCCTCCCGAAGGAGCCCAGATCCCGTACTCCACGATGGTCTTCACATCGTCTTCGGTGACAGTACCCGGCACCGCCTGGGGGCTGGGGAGCACCGGCGCAGCCAGGGCTTCAGCCGATATTGGTATGTCCATGGGTTCGAATGGCGGAATCCCGGCCCCTGCTCCGTCCTGGATCTTCTCGTCCACATCGACGTAGTAGCGACCCGATTCCTGCAACTCCCCCAGGAGGATGCGCCGGGAGACGTTGGTCACCAGGCCTGCTCCCAGTTGGGAACTGGAGGCCAACTGGGTCCAGCCCGATATGCTCTCTCCCACTTCCGGCAGGGAAGCCGCCAAGCGCGTCGAGATCTGGCGTTCATCGAGGATCCTCAAAACGAAGGGGACCTTGTCCCTGTTCTTGAGGTTGCGGAGGTCAGCGGGATCCGGATCGCCGGCCAGGCCGTGGAAAGGCGGACGCTCCGGCTCCTTGTCGAAACGCTCGATATCAACCAGCTCCCGGTCGCTCGTATACATGACAAGGGGGATACCGTATTCCCTGGCCCTTTTCCGCAAATGGAACTTCATGAAGAGGTCGTCACATTCCTCGATGAGGAGATCCAGCTTTTCCCCTCCCAGCAGGAACTCCGCAACGTTCTCTGATGTCAACGGCTCCTGGAAGACATGGATATCCAGATAGGGATCCAGTTCGAACATCTCTCTGGCTGCCAGAAAGACCTTGGGCAAGCCCAGATCCTGCATGCCCAGGTGCATCCGGTTCATGTTCGTGATCCCCACCACGTCGAAATCCGCCAGCCGGTACTCACCACCCACTCCTTCCATGGCCATGGTGGTGGCAATGGACAGACCAACGGACAAACCGACGAAACCGATACGGGGACACGCCAGGTGTTCCTGTTCATGTGCCGTGATCTTGTAGAGGTTACGGTTGAAACGGAGTTCCCGCAGCTCCCTGGCGGGGAGCACGTGCACAAGTTCCCCTGACCATGGATAGAACACCCAGGCTCCATAGCGCCAGACCAGTCGCCCATCCAGGTGCTCCCGGACCATGGAATCCAGCTCTCGTTCCGACAGATCCCGAGAAGGCGAGCGTACTTCCATGAGATCTCGAAGCTGCTGCCACATGGTGTCCCGACAGCGAACCACCGCCGTGCCCTTGAGAAGACGCTCCAGGGCCGCAACATCCGAGTCGTCCTCCGGATGAAAGATGGCCGGTCGCCAGCTTCGATCGGTTTCTCGTGCTCGTGACAGATCACGCAGTCTGGATGGAAGCCATGTCATCTCCAGCTCCTTTGTCTTCAGTCGCAAGGCTGCCCGGTGCTATGAAAGGCAAGGTCACCACAAACTCGGCTCCGCTCTCCAGGCCCGGCGTGGCCTCCAGCGTACCCTGGTGGAGACAAAGGATTTCCCTGGAAATAGACAAACCCAGCCCCGTGCCCTTCCCCGGAGGTTTGGTGGAGAAAAAAGGTGCGAAGATCCTCTCCCTGTCCTCGGGGGAGATCCCCGGTCCATTGTCCCTGACACGAATCAACACCGACTCTTCGTAGAACTCCGTGCGGATCTCTACCACTCCATTGGTTGGGGGGACGACATCCAGGGCGTTGCCCAGCAGGTTCATCAAGACCTGCCCCAACAACTGCGGGTAGCAGAGCATGGGCTCGTCCCAATCATAGTGCTTGACTACTCGCGTCCCCCCCTTGATGCGGTGGTTCAGCACGATGAGGACGGGGTCGACCACGTCGCTTGGTCTCACAGCCTTCAGATCCAGTTCGTCTTGCTGCTGCCGGGCCAGGGTGAGCATGTTGGTGACCACGTCATAGATCCGTGTACCCGATTCTCCAATGGCATCCAGCAGGGCACGGCAGTCTTCCACGGCTTCGGTGTCGTCCGCGTCCGCCAGGAGGTCGTCCAGGATGTGCCGAAGTGGTGGGACTGCATTGGTCACGGCGTTCACCGAGTTGTACACCTCGTGGGCTATTCCGGCGGACATGGTGCCCAGCGTGGCCTGCTTTTCGGTCCGTACCAGGCTGGTGGTGAGTGTCTTGATACGCTGGTGCGTGTTGACACGCGCCATGAGTTCCTGGGGAGAAAAGGGCTTGATTACGAAATCATCGGCATTGGCGGCGAAGGCCTCCAGGGCCGCCTCGGTGTCGTGGCGGGCGGTCAGGAGAATTACGGGGATGTTCCTGGTTATGGGCGCATCTTTGAGGGCCCTGCACATGTCGTAGCCGTTCATCCTTGGCATCATTATGTCGGAGAGTACCAGGTCCGGGAGTTCCCGCGTGGCCGTATCCAGTCCCTCCATGCCGTCGGAGGCTTCCAGTACTATGTACTCCCGACTCAGGATACGCCTGAGGAAAAGGCGCATCTCAGAGTTGTCCTCCACCAGGAGGACCCTGGGTCGCCCGAAGCCGGGCATGATCGCCGGATCAGAATCCTCAGCTTCTCCGGATTCCACCCCGTTGTTGGCCGTTTCACTGTCCAGAGCCATGATGTCGCTGAGGTCTTCCTGTGAAGGCCCGATGCGCACCACGGAACTCCCTCCACTGGAGTGCGAGTCGTCCGCGAACCTTGGCAGAAGGACGCGAAACGTGGACCCCCGCCCTACCTCGCTCTCCAGTTCGACACTGCCACAGTGCAGTTCGACGATCTCCTTCACCATGGATAGGCCGATGCCGCTGCCTCCGAACTCTTCTCCACCTTGGGTGGTCAACCTCTGGAAACGCTGGAAGACCTTGTCCTGTTGGTCGGGTGGTATCCCCGGCCCAGTATCCTTCACCTGGAAAACCACCGCATCGGCACTTTCTACCAGGCTTACAGCGATCTCGTCACCGGCCTCGACATACTTGATGGCGTTGGTGATGAGGTTGAGCAGGACTCTGGGCAGCAGCTCACGATCACCCTCCACCAGCACCGGCTCCCGGGGGCATTGACACGTGAGGACCACGGGCTTCCGGTCAGCCCAGGGCCTGAGCGAAAAAACCGTGTCATCTACCAGTTGCGAGAGGTCGATCCTTTCCATCTTCAGTTCGATGGAACCCGATTCAAGCCTGGCAAAGTCCAGAATTTCGTTTATCATGCGAAGGAGGCTTCGGGCGCTCTTGCGAATGTGCCGCAACGTTGACATCTCTTCTGCAAGACCATGGAGTTTCAGGGATCTCTCCAGGTCCTCCAGGGGTGCAAGGATCAGCGAGAGAGGTGTCTTGAACTCGTGGCTCACGTTGGTGAAGAAATCGCTCCTCACCCGATCCGATCTTTCGAGCTGCGTGACCAACTGCTCGAGGCGACTCCGGGCTTCTTCCAGTTCGAAGGTGCGTTCCCTGACCCGGTACTCCAGGTTGTCGCGTAGATCCGATATGACCTGGTAGGAGATCGCGTTGTCGATGGCCACCGCCAGCTCGCTGGCCATGGATTCCTGCAGGTGCATATCGTACTTTTCTGCGTCCTGCATGCCCAGCAGCAAGGCCCCGATGACCACATCGTGACTCACCAGCGGAAGAAGCTTCACCGGAAGCGTGTCTGCCTGAAAACGCGTTTGCAGACCGGCCAGGACCGCGGCGGTCACAGAGTTGTCAGGCCTCGCCAGGTCGCCCAGGCGCCTGACCTGGACCTGGTCCAGACTGGAATAGGCGGCAAGAACCAGGCTGGGAGGGCTGCCCTCGGCCATGAGCACCGCCACCGGGATGGACTCCAACTGCTGCGATATCACCGCCACGGCCCGTTTGAGCAGCTTCTTGGGATCCAGCTCCGATGCTGCGTTCTGTGCAAGGGCGTTCAAGATGGTGAGGTCTCTCACCTTGCGATCCAACTGGTCCCTGGCCCGCACCAAGGCGTCCACCTTCTCGCCCAGGAGCTTGTTGGTCTCTTCCAACTCCTGGACCGCTTCTCGCACGTTGCGCAGGCGCATCCTGAATGTTCCCACCAGGCGGGCGAAAACTCGCCGGAAAAAATCAGCCAGGCCCAGCCATTCGTTGGTCAACTCCACGTCGAAGACGTGCTCGTAGCGGGACACGGTTGTCCGCCTGACCCTGGCGGGCGAGGCGCCCATGATGGTGGGGGCTCGCGAGAGCAGCCCACAGGCTGTCTGCAGGAACTCCTCAGAGGGAGGACATCCGTCTATGAAGCGGTATGTGGCGCGGAGCCTGGTTCTATCCAACTTCCGGCATTCTATGGTCAAAAAGCGGAACAGAAACCGTTCCGACATGGTGGGGATGCGCTGGTAGACCTGCATGGGCGAAAAGACCGCCTTGACGATCACCCTGGTGAACCCGAATCCCGCGGTCTTGCCAATGCTGGAGCCGATCTTGAAGAAAAGATCCGGATCGTCCGGAAACAAAGAACCCATGCGATCCTCGATCTCCAGAAAGGTGTCGTAGTCGATCCAGTTGAGCCGGTTGTCGAGGTACTCGGGACTGTACGGCAGACGGTCCTGGATCTTCCTGCGGGAAATCCCGTGGGACTCCAGGTAATCGTAGAA
>JAJRWT010000116.1 GCA_024276675.1 Myxococcota bacterium
ACGTGAACGATGCCACCGACTGCGACGACGCCGATGCCGCCGTGAACCCGGGAGCAGTCGAGATCTGCAATGGAACCGACGACGACTGCGACGGAGTGGTGGACGACGGCGTGCTCCTGACCTGGTACGCCGACTCCGACGCCGACGGCTACGGCGATGCCGCTTCCAGCGCCGAAGCCTGCGAGGCGCCCGCCGGCTACGTGGCCGATGCCACCGACTGCGACGATTCCGACGGCGCGGTCTACCCCGGCGCCACCGAGTACTGCAACGGCCACGACGACGACTGCGACTCCGTCGTGGACGAAGACGACTCCGCCGACGCCGCCACCTGGTACCGCGACCGCGACGAAGACGGCTTTGGCGACGCCGACACCTCCACTGCCGCCTGCTCCGCACCCAGCGGCTACGTGGCCGATGCCACCGACTGCGACGACACCAACTCCACCGTCTACCCCGGCGCCGCCGAGTACTGCAACGGCCACGACGACGACTGCGACTCTGCCGTGGATGAAGACGACTCCGCCGATGCCTCCACCTGGTACCGCGACCGCGACGAGGACGGCTACGGCGATGCCGCCACTTCCACCCTGGCCTGCTCGGAGCCCAGCGGCTACGTCGCCGATGCCACCGACTGCGACGACACCAACTCCACCGTCAACCCCGGTGCCACGGAACTGTGCAACGGCTACGACGACGACTGCGACGGAGTCGTGGACGAGGATGACTCCTCCGACAGCCTCACCTGGTACCGTGACGCCGACTCCGATGGCTACGGCGACGCCGACACCTCCACCCTGGCCTGCTGGGAGCCCGCCGGCTACGTCGCCGATGCCACCGACTGCGACG
Source organism: Myxococcota bacterium (assembly GCA_024276675.1). Classification (GTDB taxonomy): domain Bacteria; phylum Myxococcota_A; class UBA796; order UBA796; family JAFGLY01; genus JAJRWT01. The sequence continues at coordinate 847 of JAJRWT010000116.1, forward strand.
ACTCCAACGCCGCAGTCTACCCCGGCGCCACCGAGTACTGCAACGGCGTGGACGACGACTGCGACTCCGTCGTGGACGAAGACGACTCCGCCGACGCCCCCACCTGGTACCGCGATCGCGACAGCGACGGCTACGGTGATGCCTCGACCTCCACCCTGGCCTGTTACGAGCCCGGCGGCTACGTCTCCGATGCCAGCGACTGCGACGACTCCGACGCCGCGGTCTACCCAGGCGCCACCGAGTACTGCAACGGCTACGACGACGACTGCGACGGCGACGTGGACGAAGACTCCGCCGCCGACGCCCTCACCTGGTTCCGCGACGCCGACTCCGATGGCTACGGCGACGCCGACACCTCCACCACCGCCTGCACGGAACCCAGCGGCTACCTGGCCAACGCCGATGACTGCGACGATTCCGACGCCGCGGTCCACCCGGGCGCCGCCGAGTACTGCAACGGCTACGACGACGACTGCGACGGCGACGTGGACGAAGACTCCGCCGCCGACGCCACCACATGGTACCGAGATCGCGACGAGGACGGCTACGGCGACGCCGACTCCACCACCGTGGCCTGCTCCGAACCCAGCGGCTACCTGGCCGACGCCGGCGACTGCGACGACACCAACTCCACCGTCAACCCCGGCGCCACCGAGTACTGCAACGGCTACGACGACGACTGCGACTCCGTTGTTGACGAAGACGACTCCGCCGACGCCCTCACCTGGTTCCGGGATGCCGACTCCGATGGCTACGGCGACGCCGACTCCACCACAGCCGCCTGCTCCGAACCCAGCGGCTACCTGGCCGACGCCAGCGACTGCGACGACTCCGACGCCGCGGTCCACCCCGGCGCCACCGAGTACTGCAACGGCGTGGACGACGACTGCGACGGCGACGTGGACGAAGACTCCGCCGCCGATGCCCTCACCTGGTTCCGGGACGCCGACGGCGATGGCTACGGCGACGCCGGCACCACCACCGCCGCCTGCTGGGAGCCCAGCGGCTACCTGGCCGATGCCAGCGACTGCGACGACTCCGACGCCGCGGTCCACCCGGGCGCCGCCGAGTACTGCAACGGGGTGGACGACGACTGCGACGGCGACGTGGACGAAGACTCCGCCGCCGACGCCCTCACCTGGTACGAAGACCGTGACCTGGACGGTTACGGCAACGCCGACTCCACCACCGTGGCCTGCGAGCAGCCCTCCGACTACGTCGCCGACGACAACGATTGCAATGACACCAACAGCAGCATCAACCCAGGCGCCATCGAGTACTGCAACGAAGTGGACGACGACTGCGATGGCACCGTGGACGAGGACTCCGCTGCCGACGCCCCCACCTGGTTCCGGGACGCCGACTCCGATGGCTACGGCGATGCCGATTCCACCACCACCGCTTGCCAGCAGCCCAGCGGCTACCTCTCCAGCGCCGACGACTGCGACGACACCGACAGCAGCGTCCACCCCGGCGCCACCGAGTACTGCAACGGCTACGACGACGACTGTGACGGTGACGTGGACGAAGGCGACGCGGCCGACGCCCAGACCTGGTACCGCGATGCCGACAGCGATGGCTACGGCGACGCCGACACCACCAAGACCGCTTGTGCCGAGCCTTCCGGCTACCTGGCAAACGCCGACGACTGCGACGACACCAACAGCACCGTAAATCCATCGGCCACTGAATGGTGTAATGGCTACGACGACGATTGCGACGGCAACATCGACGAATCTGACTCTGCCGACGCCCTCACCTGGTACCGGGACCAGGACGGTGATGGCTACGGCGACGCCGCCAGCACCAGCACGGCATGCGAGCAACCCTCCGGCTACGTTGACGACAGCAATGACTGCGACGACCTGGATTCCGGCATCAATCCTTCAGCCACCGAGGTCTGCGACGAGCAGGACAACGACTGCGACGGCTACGTGGACGAAGGCGTCGAGACCACCTGGTACCAGGACGCCGACGGTGACGGCTACGGCGACGCCAGCGTCAGTACGGACGCCTGCTGGCAACCGAGCGGCTACGTGGCCAACGCCGACGACTGCGACGACGGCGACGCCAGCCTCAACCCCGAAACCACCTGGTACCTGGACTACGATGGCGACGGCTACGGCAGCTCCGACCACTATACGCAGCAATGCGAGCAACCTTCGGGCTACGTGTCCGATGCCTCCGACTGCAACGACTACCGCGACGACGCCTACCCGGGAGCCACCGAGTACTGCGACGGAATCGACAACGACTGCGATGGATTCACCGATGAATCCGGCGCCGCCGACTGCACCGTCTACTACTACGACTTCGACGGAGACGGCTACGGGGCCGAATCGGGCAGCAGCTCATGCCTGTGCGAGAGCAGCGGATACTACCGCAGCACCGTGGATACCGACTGCTACGACCTCAACTCGAATGTCAACCCCGCCGCGACCGACTACTGGCGCATCGACAGGGGCGACGGTTCCTACGACTACAACTGCGACGGCTCCGAAAGCAAGTACTACACCAGCACCTATAGCTGCTCCTACAGCCTGCTCTGGTGCGACAGCTACACCAACGGCTGGTCCGGCTCCGTCCCGAGCTGTGGGGATTCCAGCACCTACTACTTCGGCTGCGAGGTCAACGTGGACTTCTGGGACATCTGGTGCGATGCCAGCTCCAGTTCCAGCGTCTACCAGTACTGCCGCTGACGGCCCGGCCCAAAGGCTGTGTTCAGGGCTGGGCGGGTGCCCAGACGCCCTGGAAACAGGCCTTGTACCCGTCGGTGCTCTCCTGTTCGGTGACCTGCACGCTGGTGCCGTTGTATTGGTCCAGGCCGATGGTCATGGCAGGACACCAGCATCGAGCCAGCCGATCCCCCGTGGCTTCGAGATGGGAGCGGGCACCGGACCGAGAACCCAGGGGGATCTCGGTCCGGTGAGGGAGCCTCCAGTCGGCGACATGTCAGGCGCTTATGGATGCACAGCAGGTTCCGCCCATCAACGGGAGTTGCTCCCAACGCGGTATCCCAGGGATACCACCCAGGAGAATCCCCTTGGAGGCTGCTGGTAGGTGTTGTCTTCGTAGACCAGCAGGGTTTCTCCCTGCTGATCCTTCACGTCGATGGAAGCCTGTGAGGAGAAGTTGAAGGCAAGCAGGTAGCGCAGCTCCAATGAGGCGAAGACGCCGCCCGCGCTCACGAAGTTGGCCCCGATCCCTGCTCCGCCGCGCATCCCCGCGGAGACGACCTCGCCGCGACTGCTGGCTCCCTGCTCGTCGGTCCACTGCACCTTGAAGAAGCTGTAGGTAGGTCCAAGCAGGCCCAGCGCATAGGGGTCCACGGACTTCATTCCGAAATCAGCCCCGTTCAGGTGGAAAGTCCCCCTGCCCAGCAATCCTGTGTTCCACACATCCACATCGAAGTCACCGCCGTATGAGCCGTAGCTCAGGTCCCAGAGGCCCTCGAATAGCAGTTCGGCCAGCCACGGGCGGTCATAGTAGGCTTCCGCTCCGATACCGACGACGTAGCCCCCCGCTCCGAGGATGCCAAAATCGACTCCTGCGGCCAACTCGTTCCAGCCCACGATGGAGGTGATGATGCCGAGGGGCGACATGCTGCTGCTGTTGAAGCTACTGTGCAGCCGCAGGTCAAGGGCGCCCATCTTGAAGACGGCGGACGAGGTTGCCGCGGATGAAGAAGGCTGGGCGTCGTCGGCAGCAGTGGCCGTCTGCGGGGAGAGCCAGAAGAAGAGCAGGCATGCGCCGGTTGCCACGAAGGATCTGGGAGCTGGCATGGTCCCTCCGGTGAGAGCAGTGGGCAAGGCTGGGTTCAGGGCTGGGCGGTTTCCCAGACGTCCTGGAAATAGTCCCTGTACTGGTCGGCGATACCTTGGTCGGTGACCTGCACGCTGGTGCCGTTGTAGTAGTCCAGGCCGCTGGTGGACCAGTTGGCATCGCTGACGATGACCGTGTCGTCGCAGGTGAGCAGCTTGGCGTGGGTGATGATGCTGCTGTCGGTGAAGCGGACATCCACTCCCGCCGATTGAAGCAGGCGGGCGGCGGCGGCGTTGATGTCGTGCTGGGTTATCCACCAACTGGCGTCCAGGATCACCTCGACGCTGCGCCCGGCCGCGTGGGCGTCCAGCAGGGCGGTGACGAGCCGGGTACACGAGGCGTCGGGGGAATCCTCGTAGTAGAGCATGGCGTACATGATCACGGACACCTGGGACGAAGCGCCCTGGATGCAGCTCAGCTCCGCGTCCAGGATGTCGCGGTTGGAGAGGGGCACGAGATCCTGGCCGCCGGTCCACGACACCTGGGGCTCGGAATCGGAGTCGGCCCAGAGAGCCTGGAAATAGCTCTCGTAATATTCCGTGACCTGGGAGGAGCGGATCCAGAGATCCACCTCGTTGTTGTAATCGATGGAGCTGGATGAGAAGTTGGTGGAGCCCACGAGCACCTGGCTGTCGGAGATGATCAGCTTGTTGTGGGTGGTGGTGCCGGGGGAGTCCAGGCTGGTGATGATTCCCATGGAGGCGAGAGTACTCAAGGCTCCTTCGGTGGAACCGACGGCTTCGTCGGCCAACAACCTGACATCCACCCCTCTTTCGACGGCGTCTTCCAGGGCCTGGAAGATGTCCAGCACGGGGCCGTAGGGCGATATCTCGAACTCTATGACGTGGATCCTGGAGTCAGCCTGTTGGATGATGTCCAGGGCCGCAGGGAGAAAATCACGATTGTTGGCGGAGCGGGCCTGCCACGCGGGTTGCGCGCCGGAGTCGGGTTCCTGCTGGTAGCCGGCAAGGCTGTCTCCAGAGTCTGTCGCGTGGTTGGCACCACAGGCAAGGCCGGCGAGCGCCGAAAACGCTGTCACGATGAGCCTGGGAAACGCCGTCGTATCCAGAGACCTGCCGAACATGGAATCACTCGCGGCCTGGGAGCCGTCGGGAAAGCTCGGGCCCGCTGCGGTGCGCCAAGCCCTCGCCGGGGCCCGAGCCGGCTGTTTCCCGCAGCCTCTTTCCCGACGGCTCCTGGCTGCCTGCATGAGGAATGCTGAACTCTCCGTTCTATCCGCCTTTCCCGCGGAATGCCCGTCTTTTCTCCATGAGCGCCGGCCACATCCGTTGATCTGGAGCAGCTTGTTGACAGGATGGAGCGCTCCCTTTACAGGCTTGCCCATGACGCTGGATTTGCCCTTCATGGTGGAGATGGCCTATGCGCTGGGCATAGGTTTGCTGGTGGGGCTGGAGCGCACCATGGAAGTCGCCCAGAGGGATGACCCACCCCCCCGCGCTTCCATGGCAGCGAGCACCCAGCCGGTGTTGGACACCGAAAAGATCGGTGAGTTCCTGGGGGTCAGGACTTTCGCTGTTTTTTCCCTGGTGGGATTCGGCGCCGGCCTTGCCGCCGAGTCCTTCTCCTTCATGGCGCCCATGGCCCTCCTGGGGATCAGCCTGGTCATCGTGGCCATGTACTACCGCAACCAGCACGCGGGCTACGGCATCACCACCGAAATCGCCGCCATCGGTACCTTCATCCTGGGAATGCTCTGCCACCAGGATCCGCGGGTTGCGGGGGTGCTGGCCCTGCTGCTCACGGTGGTGCTGGCCTCCAAGCGCTTCACCTACCGGATCGTGGGCAAGATGCGCCGGGTGGAACTGACCGACACGCTCAAGTTCCTGGTGGTGATCCTCATCGTACTTCCCTTGCTACCCCGTGAAGCCCTCGATCCCTTCGGCGCCTTCAATCCCTACAAGGTTGGCGTACTGGTGGTGCTCATCTCGGGGATCAGCTTCGTTGGGTATTTCCTCACCAGGATCCTGGGGGCTCAACGGGGCCTGGGGCTCACGGGCGTGCTGGGGGGCCTCACGTCTTCCACGGCCGTCACTGCCGCCATGGCGGCCGACGCCAGGGCGCAGCCCCAGCTCCGATCCATCTGCACATTCTCCACGGTGGTTGCCAACGCCACCATGTTCGTGAGGGTCCTGGTGGTGGTGGCGCTGCTGGACAGGGCGCTGGTGGCCAGGCTCGCCTGGCCCCTGGGGGGCATGGCGGTGACCGCGGCCCTGGCCGCGGTGGTCCTGTGGTTTCTGGCCGCCGGGACCGGGGGCAAGGCCACCGAGGGCCGCTCGCCCATCCAGTTGAAAAACCCATTTTCCATCGTGCCCGCGCTGAAGTTCGGTGCCTTTTTCATCCTGATCATCTTCGTGGCCAAGCTGGCTCGCCTCTACTTCGGTGATTCGGGGCTCTACGCCGCGTCTGCCCTGTCCGGATTGGCCGACGTCGATGCCATCACCCTGTCCATCACCGAGTCCGCCAGGGACGGCACCCTGTCCCGCCAGGCCGGCGCGCTGGGGATCACCATCGCGGTGGTCTCCAACAGCTTCGTCAAGACCGGCATAGCATTCTATTCAGGGGGAACGAGGTTCGGCGGCATGGTGGCAATATGCCTGGGAGCCGCCACCGTGGTGGGCCTGCTGCTGGCCTTTCTGCTGTGATGCGCGTCTTCAAGACCAGGTTGCGGGCACGTTACGCCGAGACCGACGCCTCGGGCATCGTGTACTACAACTCCTATTTTCTGTACTTCGAAGTGGGCAGGGTGGAGATGTTCCGGGAGCTGGGCCTGGCCTACGACCGCCGCTTGCCCATTGTCGAGACGAGCTGCCGCTTCCGGGCCTCGGCCCGCTTCGACGACCTGTTGGAGGTCCGCTCCTTCGTGCGGGAGATCCGCCGCAGGGCCTTCAGCATCGGGGCAGAGGTCTACCGCCTGCGAAAAGGCGAAGCTCCCGCGTTGTTGGCCGAGGGCTACACCGCCATGGCCACCACCGGCGCCCCGGGGGAGCTGATCCCCCTCCCGCCGGGGCTTCGTGCCGCCCTGGAACTCTGCCTTGCAGGAGGCTCCCAGCCTCTTTTCCCTGTTGCCCGGGGCCTCCGGGGGTGTAGGCTGCTGGACGAAACGTCGACGAACGAAGGGTTGAAACGATGAACACAAAAACGACGGGGCCGGCCCTGCCCTGCTCCATCGGGGTCTGGCTGCGTGGATGCCTTGTACCATGGCTCCTTCCCTTGCTGTTGGCGGCCTGCACACAACATGCCGACACCGCCGACACGTCACCTGCTTCCCCGGATCTCACCGAAGTACTCACAGAGGACCAGGCCAGGGCGGGGCTGCTGACCGAGGCCCATGACGGCGCCTTCATCGGCGGCACGGCGGGCGAGTCCACGGTGGGCGACCTGCTGCTCTACAACGACAGGGCCCGCTTCGTGGTACGTGGCATCCGCCCAGGGCATTTCTACGTGGGCGAGCCAGGTTCCATCATCGACATGGACATCGTCAGGCCCGCGGACCAGCCCGACTCCGACGGCCTGGACGAACTGGTCACCATGCTCGACTTTGGCAGGGTGTTCTCCGCCGAATCCATCACCGTGCTGGACGACGGCAGCGACGGGGGGGCGGCCCTGGCAGAGGCCACCGGCACCGACGCCTCCATCGAGTTCTTCGAGGGTTCCCTGGAAGTGGAAGACATGCTGGAGCCCCGCGGTGTCCAGGTAACCCAGACCTTCCGGCTGGAACCCGGCCAACCCCTGCTGGAGGTGACCACCACGGTCCTCAACACCACCGGCGATGATCTATCCCTGGACATCATCGACGCCGGCATGGTGGACCTGGCCACCCACCAGGACTTCATCCCGGGCACTGGTTTCGACGGTACCGCCCCGGATGGTGGCCGGCAGATGCTGGCCATGGTGGCCCGCAGGAACGGACAGGCATGGGCGATTTTCAGGGACGACGGCGACCTGGACGAAGGCCTCTCGGCCCTGGGCGATGCCCTGGACATGGTGGTGGCCCAGGGTGACACCCTGGATCTGGCTTCCGGCGAAGAGGCCAGCTACACTCGCCTCATCGGAGTGGCGGAAGACCTGGCCACCCTGGAGTCCTGGCGCCGCCAGCGACAGGATCTGCCCACGGGCTACGTGGAGGGGACGGTCAGCGAGTCGGGCTCCGGAGAAGCACTGGCCGGGGCGCGAGTGTTCATCACCGACGCCGACGGCAACCCCCTCACCGTGGCATTCACCCACGAAGACGGCAGCTACCGGATAGCATCCCAGCCCGGCGACTACTGGCTGGTGGTGGTGGCGGACGGCAACAACGAGCAAATGGACTTTCCAGAAGGTCACGGCGACTACGGCATCTACGCACGCGAATCCGCCAACGAGCTGGCCCTTCGGGCATTCAGCGATCCCTCCTCGGTCACGCCAGTCCCCCAGGCCGACGGCTACGGTCGTTCAGACCCGCTGCCCATCACGCTGCAAGATACCGCCACCACCCGGCAGGACGTGAACCTGCCCCCACCCGCGGTGCTGCGGGTCCAGGTGAGCGACCAGTACGGCGTGGACATGCCCGCGGTGGTGGACCTGCTGTTCCCCGATGGCACCGAGGATCCCTCGCCCCCCGACGAGCGCCTGGGCGAGAACCGTCCCCGCGATGGTGTGCGCAAGACCGCGTGGCTGCGAGATGGCCAGATGGACATACCAGTGGTGGCCGGCACCTACGACGTGCAGGCCTACCGGGGCTTTCGCCACGAGTTGGACAGGCAGGATTCCGTGGAGCTGATCTCCGGTCAGACCACGACGGTGGCCCTGGTCCTTGAAGAAGCCTACCAGACACCCGGCTGGATCTCGGCGGACCTGCACGTACACGCATCGCCATCCCTGGACGGCAAGTGTACGGTGGAAGAGAGGCTCCTGACCGTGGCCACCTCCGACCTGCAGGTTCACATCAGCACCGACCACGATCACATCAACACCTACGCTCCCGCCGCCACGGCCATGGGGCTGGACCCCTGGTTGCTCACTCTCCCCGGCGACGAGGTCTCCCCCACCCTGCGCGGTCATTTCAACGCCTACCCGGTGGACCCCGATCCCCTCCAGCAAAACGGGGGAGCGCCCCGCTGGTGGGAGTACTTCGTCTCCACCACCGAGCTGTTCGCCATCATCCGGGATCGCATCGGCGACGAGGCCGTACTCCAGGTCAACCACGGCCGCGGAAGCGGGATGTTCGCGTACTCCGATTTCGATGCGGCCACCGGCGAGCCCGGCGATCCCGACCATTTCTGTGCCGAGTTCGACACCATGGAAATTCTCAACAGCAAAGGCTACGACGATGCCCAGCAGTTGCAGCAGGACTGGTGCGCCATGCTGGACCTGGGCTATCGGCCCACGGCGGTGGGGGTGAGCGACTCCCACACCCGCCTGCCCGGTCCCGGAAAGGCCCGCACCTATATCGCCTCCCTGGTGGACGAACCTGGCGCCCTGGACCGCTCCCGGTTGGTGGCGGATCTCAAGGCGGGCCACGCCCAGGTCACCGGCGGGCCCTTCATCGAGTTGGAAGCCGAAAGCGGCGATATCTCCGTCGGACCCGGCGACACCATCACCGTGGATGGCCAGTTGCTCCTACACGTGACGGTCAAGGCCCCCAGTTGGATGCCCGTTGACGAAATCCGACTCTACGGCGCCGGCTGCGAGCTGCTGGAAACCCTGGAGCCCGACTCGCCCCAAGCTCCGCTGTGGTTCGACGGTGAGTTCACGGTGAATCCCCAGGAAGACGGATACTACTTCGTGGAAGTGGAAGGCAGCACAGACATGGGCCCGGTCTGGCCCGGAGGCCACCCATACGCCATGACAAACGCCGTGTTCGTGGAGCTTCAATAGTCGTTCCCGTGATAGGGTACCCCGGACGCGACGCAATACGCCCAAGTCATGCCGAATACCCAGGGCCGGAGGAAGCATGGACAACTCTTCGAGGCAGCAGCCCACCGAAGCGCCACCCAGCCTGGTGGGGCCTGACGGCCAACCCTGCTATGGTATCTACAACACGCCATTCAAGAATGTGAACCTGGAAGATTCCGCCCTGGAAGGGCTGGCCGCCAGGTTGCCCACCCTGTACAAGCCCCTGCGGCTCAAGCAATGGCAGCACTACGCCGTGATCACGCCCCATCTCTTCATCGGGCTCGCCATGGTCAAGACCGGCTACCTGGGCCTCTCCTGGTGCTCCATCGTGGATCGTGAGACCAACCGCCACTTCGAGCACGGTCTCCGCACCCTGCCCGGCAGGGTGCGAATCGCCAGGGAACTGTGGGACGACCGCTGCCGTGTACTGAACAGCGGCTACGTCATGGACATCCACAACCACCTGGACCTGGGTGTCCACGAGATCAGCCTCAGGATAGACGCTTCCCAAGGCAGGCCCTCGGTGAGCGCGGAACTTCGTTGCCTCCACGATATCGGCTCCGTGGAACCCCTGGTGGCGGTGATGCCGGTGGGGCACGGTCGGGCCGCCTACACCCACAAGGTTCCCCTCCCGGTCATGGGCAGCATAGACATCGGCGATACCAACTACCGGGTGGAACCAGAAGAATCCCAGGTGCTGCTGGATGTCCACAAGGCATTCTACCCCTGGCACACCTGGTGGCGCTGGGCAACATTCGCCGGGCGCGACCCCAAGGGCCGCCGGATAGCCGTGAACCTCACCCACAACGTCAACACCGACGACGCCCGCTACCACGAAAACGCCATCTGGATCGACGGCCGCATGCAGCGACTTTCACCGGCCAGCTTCAACTTTAGACAGGATCGCATCCTGGACGACTGGCACCTGAACAGCGCCGGAGCCGAAGTGGACCTCACCTTCCGTCCCCGTGGGAAACGCGCCGAGAACCTCAACCTTGGCCTGGTGCGTTCGTCGTTCCAGCAGCCCTGGGGCACATTCCGGGGCAGCCTGTACCCCACAGGCACGGGAACCGGCAGCGAAGAAATCCCGGTGGAAGACCTGTTCGGCGTGTGCGAGGACCACGATTCCTACTGGTAACCGCCACCGTGAACCCGCCTGCGGGGGAGCAGCAGGACCGCCAGCAGGCCAAGCACCGCGGTCCTGGGCATCTTGCCGCCGGCGCCGCAGCCGCAGCCGCTGGTTTCGCCAAGCTGGACTCGTTGGCCGGGCACGGGCACGGGCGCGGAGTCCAAAGCGGCGGAGGTATCCGGCTGTTTGTCAGAGTCCTCTGGTGTGGGGGTGCCGCTGTCGCCATGCTCGCCCGAGTCGGTTGCGGGCAGGCCGCCCTCACAGGTGATGGACAAGGTGAAGCTGCTGATGGCGTCTTCCCAGCCGTCCACCACGAGCACGTACTCACGCAGGGCGGCGGCTTCGAAGTAGATCTGCTCTTCGCTGGTCTGGGAGTTGTCAGAGTAGGCCAGGCAGTCGCTGCCATCGCAGGCATCGCTGTCAAGGATGTAGATATCCAGGTCGTCGGAAAGACCGGTAAGGTCCACGATGACGGGTTCGTCCAGGTCCGTGAGCAGCCCCCAGGCCAGCTCGGGGCCGCTGTAGCTCCACTCGGAACAGCCGTAGTAGCTGTGGGAGTCGGTGGAGCCCGTGGCGTCGTTGGAGCTGTCGATCACGTCGCCGCAGGTGAGTGTAGCGATGAGCGAACAGGGCTCGGCCGGCCCATCGCAGTCCAGTGATGGCAGACCTTCGTATTCCCCCTGGTCCACCCAGTAGCTGGGGCGGTAGGAGCAATCGCCGTCGAAGGGGTCGGACTGGGAGCCGCTGGACTCGCGAACTTCGAAGTGGACATGGGGACCGGTGGAGTAGCCGGAGGAGCCCACCTGGCCGATGTAGGTGCCACAGGTGATGTAGTCGCCCTTGGAGACGGCCACGGTCCACTTGCGCATGTGCGCGTAGAGGGTTTCTTTGCCGTCGGCGTGGCGGACCCACACGTAGTTGCCGTAGCCGCCGCCACCCTCGCAGTCGCCGGTGGAACATTCGTCGAACTCGCCGTCGTTGGTGCCGATGACCAGGCCGTCGGCGGCCACAACCAGGTCTCGGCCTTCGTACATGCCGCTCCAACTCCCGACGCCGTAGTCCGAGCCCTTGTGACCGGAGTAGGTTTCGTGGCCGCAGTTCCAGTCCTGGCCGGAATGGTCGTAGTAGGCGGTGATGTAGAAGTTGCCGTATTGGTCTTCGGTGGTGGGGAAGCGGTAGTCCTGGGCCCGCGCCTCCAAGGGAAGCACCAGGGCCGCGCCCAGGGCCAGGCGGCGCATGGACGAGAACATGGGGAGGCTCATTCCAACTCCAGCTCGTGGTGGCCGTCGGGAGCATCCCAGGCGATGCTCCAGGAGGGGGAGAGATGGGCCTGGTTCCGGGATGACTCGGGCCGGCCCGGAGCCGGGGAGAAGACCGGAGCGGAGTGGTGGGGTACGGGAACGAAGCCCGCAGGTGGGCTCCCCGGAACGTGTCGCTGGTTCTCCAATCCGACGTTGGTGAGCTGGCGGTGGTCCCCGCTGTCCATGTCCAGCAGCCAGAGGGATGCCAGGCCGGTGATGCCCCACGTGAACACCAGCCAGCGACCGTCGGGGCTCAACGATGGGCGATCCGGGCTGCCGCCCAGGTGGTCCGGGAGCAGGTTGCGCGGGGAGGTCCAGCCCGTGCCCGACTGCCGTACGCACAGCAGGCGCGTTCCAGGGCCGGTGCCGTCGCGCTGGGCCCAGGCCAGGGTGGTCGCTCGTTCATCCAGCGTGGGGCGCCCCACGACGGTTGAAGACAGCAAGCGCTCCTGGCCATTTTGCCAGATGGAGAGGCGGCCCCCGCTTTGCAGCACCAGGCTGGCGCCGCCCGCCAGGTCCCATCGCCCACTGGCCGTGGGGGGCAGGTCGGTTTCCGGGACCAGATCGACAGCGTTCCCGGGCCCGGTGACTGCCGCCGACAAGGGCTGCCCCTCGGAAATGGTGCTTTCGACGGAAGCATCGCAGGCACAGGCCAGTGCCAGCAAGCCCCACAGGGGAAAGGACGCCGCTGAAGGCCCATGGGGCATGATCCTGGTTCTCCGGGTGGGCTGGTGGGCTTGAATCAGTCAGCACAGCATAGCACACCGCCCTTGTCGGAGTTGCCGACGGGGTAGCCGTCGTAGGAGCAACTGTACGATGGACAGCCGATCTTGGTGACCAGGGTGCCTTCCATCAAGTGGCTGTCGGAGCCACCCGAACATTCCCATGGTCCCAGCGGCGGCTCGGCTTCGTTGAAACCACAGGAGTCGGCATTCATGCTGGCCAGCACGTGGTCCAGCACGCCGCAGTTCTTGGAGGAGTCCAGCTCGGTCCCCAGGTTGCCGCAGCCGAACACGTCGTTGCCGTTGGAGCTGGAGTCGTCGCACTGGCTGTCGGAGTCGCTGTTCTGGTAGACGGCGAAGAAGAGGGACTTGTCGGGCGTGCCCGCGGGGACCGCGTCGGAGCAGCCGGAAGGGGCGAATCGCTCTACCTCGGTCTTGCCGAGACAGACGTGCCAGCCCTCGGAACAGAGATCCGCGGCGCTGCACCCGTTGCCATCGTAGTTGGAGGAGTCGTCGCCGGCATTGCGGCCACAGGTGGGGGCCAGGTCGTCGCGGGTCACCCCCCCCACGCTCCAGCTCCCGGAGCAGGCGGCGATGTAGGGATAGGCGCCCAGGGACTCGAAGCCTTCGCGTTGACCATCGGAACAGCCGATGTAGTCCTGGGGATCCGGCTCCTGGCTGTCGTCGGGTTCCGCGGGCGGATCCGTGTCCATGGGAACGGCGCTGTCCTGGGGCTGCTCCTGGGAAGGGGCCGTGTCGGAGTAGGGGTCCAGCTTGTCCACGTCTTCCACGCGGTAGTCCATGCAGGCCAGCAGGAACAGTGGAAGTGAGAAGCGAATGAGTGAAACGCAATTCGTTCTTTTCGAATGTGCCATGTTCCCTCCTGGAGGATGGTGCCTGGTATGCAAACACCCCTGGACATGATATAGTAACTCATCTTATGGTCACTACCAACAGGGAAAACTCATGCGCTTCTTCGAGAGTGTTCTCCACCTTGTCGCGAATCGGTCCACCGGGACCATCCCTGCTGGCGCATGGCTCGCCTCGGCCACGCACGGCAGCCTCCTGGCAGCCCTGGCGAGCCTCTCTGGCATGGCGAGCCTCGGGTGCGGGAACGAGATCCTGCCGGTGAACGACGCCGACACGTCCGACTCCGCCCACAGCGACTCCGGCAATTCCGAAACCGACACGGACACCGACGGCGACACCGACACCGACACCGATATCGACATGCAGGCGGCCTACTGCCATCTCCAGTGGCCCTGTTCCATGACCCTGGCCTCGGGAGCCGAGAGCGAGGCTGTCTACGGTTGGCTCTACGTCGGAGGCGTCACCGAGGGCGAGGGCCAGGGGGCCGGCATCCAGGCCCAGGTGGGCTATGGCCCCCAGGGGGTCGATCCCTCCACGGGAGCCGACTGGGTCTGGACCGGGGCGGACTTCAACACAGACACCGAAGGCCTGGAGGCGGGGGTGCTCTCCAACGACGAATACAGCGCCATCTTCACCGCTCCCACCAACAGCAGCGGCTCCGATGCCAGCTATGACTACGCCTATCGTTTCTCGGGCGACAACGGCGGAACGTGGCTCTACTGCGACCTTGGGGGCGATGGCTGTGGGGGGCTGGGTTCCGACGACGGCTACGACTCCTCCACCGCGGGCAAGCTCACGGTGCTCTCGCAGTAACGGCGGCTCCGGGAAGCTGTCACACAGCCGGCACGATCCGTGCTTGCGCACGGATAGCGCCGGCAGACCGGATCGCAGGAGCCGTCGGGAAAGCTCATGCCTGCCGCGACCCGCCAGCCGCTCCCCAGTGGAACCGGCCCGCGCGACAGCCCCCTATCGACACCGGCCATGCAACGAGGTCAGCAGGCGGTCCAGGGCGTTGGCAAATCGCGCCCGGTCGCTTTTCCCGAATGGTGGAGGTCCGCCCCCCACCAGGCCGCCGGCCCGCATCTCTTCCATGAAGTCTCGCATGGCCAGCCGCTGCCGCACGTTGTGCCGGTCCAGGAGTTCGCCCCGCGGTCGCAGCGCCAGGGCTCCCCGTTCCACGACGGCGGCGGCCAGGGGGATGTCGTCCGTGACGACTATGTCGCCCATGCCGCAGTGCTCGACGATGTACTCGTAGGCAACGTCGATACCCCGCCCCACCAGGACCTGCCTTATGCGGCTGGAGCGCGGCAGGCGCTGGGCACTGTTGGCCACCAGCACCACCTGGATTCCCAGGCGCTGGGAGGCACGAAACACGATCTCCTTCACCGGACGGGGCGCGGCATCGGCGTCGATCCAGATGATTGGCGGCGAAGATGGCATCCTGGCCCCCCTTTCAGCGCTTCTTGCCCCGGTGGGGGCGCCGCAGCAGGGGACCCCGACCCGCACCCGGCGCCCTGGGCCTGGGGGGGGCACGGTTGGACCTGGGCGGGGGCGCGGGGCGCCTGGGCTGGACCTGGGGCTGGGCCCTTGAGATGGGCACATCCCTGCCGGCCACGTGCAGGCTCTGCGCCCGCAGCAGCAGGGAGTCCAGGGCGGCACGCGACATCCCCACGAAGGTCTTGCGCGGTGTGATGGTGATTCGCCCCAGGTCACGGCCCGAGAGCCCGCCCTCGTTGGTCAGCGCGCCCACGACCTCGGCGGGAGTCAGGTTTCTCTTGCGGCCCATGGGGATGAAGAGTTCCACCTGGTTGATGTTCCGGAAATCCTTCTCCCGCCTGTGCTGGGAACGCGCCCACTGGGGCGGAGCTTCGTCCACGACGGCTCCCAGTTCCACGCCATCGCGCCGGGCCAGGAGGGCCAGGGCTGCCTGCGCCACCTGCTGCTCGGTCCAGCCCTTGAGCTGCTTGATCTCTTCCACGGCCTGCCCGGAGGGATGCTGGTCATCCAGGGCCCCCGCCAGCTCTTCGACGAGCCGTTTTCGCCCTGAGCGGGCGATGTCGGCGTCCGAGGGGACCTCCATCCGGTGGATTCTGCAACCAGTCGCTCTCTGGATCTGCTTCAGCCGCTGCATTTCCCGGGGTAGGCAGAAGGAGATGGCGGTTCCGCGATGATCCGCTCGGCTGGTGCGGCCTATTCGGTGGACATAGCTCTCGACTTCCGGGGGGAGGTCGAAGTTCACGATGTGGCTGATGTGGTCCACGTCTATGCCGCGGGACGCCACGTCGGTGGCGATGACCGTGGAGAGCTGCCGGGCACGCAGGCGCTGGAGCACGCGCTCCCGGGCTGGCTGGTGCAGGTCTCCGTGCAGCGCATCCACGGCCAGCCCGCGCCTGGCCAGGGCGTCGGCGGTTTCGGCGCATGACACGCGGGTGCGCGCAAACACCAGCGTCGTGCCCGTGCCCACGGCTCGCAGCACCCGCACGAGGGCGTCCAGCTTGTGGCGCTCCGGAACGGCGATCCAGTACTGCTGGATGTGCCCAACGGAAAGCGCACGATCTTCCACCTGTATTTCCACCGGATCGGAGAGCCGCATGGCAACCTTGCGGATGGGCTCTGGCATGGTGGCGGAGAACAGCGCCACCTGGCGATCCCGGGGTGTCGCGTCCAGGAGCCGCTTCACGTCGTCCAGGAAACCCATGCGCAGCATTTCGTCGGCTTCGTCCAACACGAAGGTCTGCAAACCCGAGAGGTCCAGGTTTCCACGATCCAGGTGATCCAGGAGGCGTCCGGGAGTACCCACCGCTATGCTGGCGCCGTTCTTCAGCGCCTGGATCTGCGGTGGATAGGGCGCCCCCCCGTAGATGGTGGCGAAACGCACGGTCATCATGGCGGCGAAGCCCCGCAGGGCGCCGGACACCTGGAGCGCAAGCTCGCGGGTGGGACAGAGCACCAGCGCCTTCACGCCATGGGAACCCGGTTCCAACCCGTGCAGGATGGGCAGCCCGTACGCGGCGGTCTTGCCGGAACCGGTACGCGCTCTCCCTATTACGTCCCTGCCCCCCAGGAGGTGGGGGATCACTCCGGCCTGGATGGGCGTCGGCCTGTGAAAGCCGAGGGTTTCAAGGGCCTGGAGAAGGCGGGGATCCAGTTCCATTTCGGCAAAGGAACCGGGCTCGGGAGGTGATCTGGTCATGGAGTACTCTGGTTGGGGGCGCGTTCATAGGACGTTCAGACAGACATGGCCACCACAAGAGACCCCAAGTCCTCGTGGCTCACCTGGTCCCCGGCCCCATGTCCCGGTGGGGCCTGTTGGAATGGAGGCCTGGCCCGTCAGTCCGGGGCGTCACACTGGTCGGAGTCGTTCTGGCCCCAGCAGGAGATGTCGTGTTCGTCGTTCACGGCACAGTTGTGCATGTGCCCGGCGCTCAGGTCGATGTAGTCGCCAGGTGGAGGGGTGGTCTGGCCATAGTCCAGGTCCGTGTCCTCGGCACCCCAGCACTGGATCTGCCCGGACTCGTCGATGGCGCAGGTGTGTACGTAGCCGGCGCTCACCTGGACGAAAGTACCGCTGGGGGTATCGCACTGGCCCTCGTCGTAGTCCACGCAGCCCCAGCAGCGGACCTGGCCGGAGGTGTCGATGGCGCAGGAGTGGTGGTAACCGGCGCTCACCTGGACGAAGCTGCCGTCGGGAGGGGTGGACTGGGCGTAGGAGTCGTCGCCCCAGCAGTAGAGCTTGGAGGATTCGGCGATGCCGCAGGTGTGCCAGCGGCCGGCGCTCACCTGCGTGAAGGTGACGCCTTCCGGGGGACGGCACTGGCCATAGTCCGACAGGCCCCAGCAGCGGACCTCGCCGGAGGCTTCGATGGCACAGTTGTGGTAGCCACCGGAAGCAACCTGGAGAAAATCGCCCTGTTGGTCGGCGCATTCACCGTAGTTCACGGTTTCGCAGCCAAAGCACTTTATGGTGCCTTCGGTCCTGATGGCACAGGTGTTGTAGGTACCCGCGCTGACCTGGACATAGGTGCCGGAGGGTGGAGATGCCTGGCCCAGGGAGTCCTTCCCCCAGCATTCCAGGTTGGAGCTGGAATCTATGGCGCAGGAATGAAAGCCCCCGGCAGCCACGGACACCCAGTCGGTGTCGGCATCGGAGTCGGTGTCGGCATCGGCGTCGGTGTCGGCGTCGGTGTCGAACTGGGGGGCCGTGTCGTCTTCCTTGGAAAACAGGTTCAGCCCACCGGCGTTGCATGCGC
The DNA here is from genome assembly GCA_024276675.1 of Myxococcota bacterium. Classification (GTDB taxonomy): domain Bacteria; phylum Myxococcota_A; class UBA796; order UBA796; family JAFGLY01; genus JAJRWT01. The sequence continues at coordinate 18,836 of JAJRWT010000116.1, forward strand.
CCAGCAAACATGTGAGGCCATGCAGAAGAAGCAGGCGTGGTCTCATCTCTACCTCCGACAGGGAGCCTATCACAGAAACTGTGGCCCCACATGCTATATCGTTGCGCTTGCCCAGGAAGCTTGACCGGGCACATGGGCCGGGCCGGCCTGTGGGTCAGCCCTTTTCTGCCCGTTCGAACTCGCGAAGTTCCTTCATCTCGTCTGCCAGCGAGCGTTGCCATTCAAGCTTGAGCGCGTTCATCTCGTCGTCTTCCCAGTAGATTTTCATGGCCCGCTGCAAGACGATGAGCGCCCTCACCCATTCCTCGCGTTTCGCGTAGACCCGCGCCAGCGCCACTATGTCGTCGCGACTCCGCACGGCATCCACGGAGGTCTTGGCGTGGGAGACCAGGTACAGGAAGTTGGACTCGGTGGTGTCCACGTAGAGGCGCCGTGGGGCCGAGTATTCCACCAGCATGTTGTCGTCGGTGTTGAGGGGAGCGTCGGCGGCCATGGCCAGCACGGCTTCGCGGTCGGCCTGGAACCTGGCCAGGATACCGAAGGGAGAGTCGATGTCGATGATCTCGAGTTCCTCCACCACGGCGGGGTTCCCCTCCATGGCGGATCGCACCGTGTCTATGTCCAGGATCAGCGGTTGGTCGCTGCCCAGCAGCACCAGGTCCGCGTCTTCGATGGTGGAAAACAGCAGGACGTGGGGGAACACCTGGGCAAAGGTGCGAAGCAGGGACTTGAGTTCGGTCCTTCCCATGCCGTACATCTGGATCCACTGGCTCCAGATCCCTCCCGGCGCCAGGCGGCGACGGCCTTCCTGGAAGAACTCGTACGTAAAGAGATTGGAGACCCCCGACAGCCACGGGTTGGACGGCTCGGAGATGATGACGTCGTAGGTCCCGGGCGGGGTCAGCAGGATGTGGTTGCGGGCGTCGTTGGTGACAAGGCGGGTGCGGGGGTCGTCCAGGGGGCGATGGTTGTACTCGTCGAAGATGTGGCTGGCCTGCACCACCACCGGTTCCAGTTCCACGATGTCTATTCGCTCCACCTGGGGATGCAGAGTGACGCTCCCGGCGCTGATACCGCTGGCCAGCCCCACGATGCAGATGTTGCCGGTGCGCCGCCCCATCATGAAGGGTAGCTGCGCCACCAGCACCTGGGTGGGCATGTCCACGGTGGTGCTGGCGTCCACCTTGCCGTTGTTGGCCAGCCAGATATTGCCGGTGCGTCGAGTTCTTGCCACGGTCACCACCGACGACAGGCCCTCGGCGTAGTAGAGCATTTCGTAGGGATCCACGGCGAAGCGGTCCACGTCTTCGCGCTCGTAGCTGGAGAGGTCTCCGACGTACTTGAACATTCCGGCGGTCATGAGAAGCGGGTTCCAGGGCGGCGGCCAGGTGGCGGCGACGACGAGCATGGCCACGGGAGCCATGATCAGCGGCAGGTTCCTGCGGAAACGCCGAGAGCAGAGCCACGCGGCCTGGAGAGCAACCAGGCAGGCCAGGATGTTCACGGCCCCGGCCACGTAGACGGTTCCCACGATGCGGATGTTTGGAAGAAGGACCAGGGACGCGGCCACGGCGCCCAGGATGCCCCCCAGGGTGTTGGCGCCATACACGGCACCCACCGGCGCACCCAGCCGCCGCGGGTCGGTCACCAGTGAACGAACCGCCAGAGGAAAGGTGGCCCCCATGAAGATGGTGGACGGAGCCATGACAGCCAGGGCCAGGCTGAACTGGGCTGGCCAGAAAAACTCGCTTTGATCCTCCATCATGCCGTAGATAGAAACGTACCAGTAGGGCAGGTCACCGTAAAGCCACATGGTGCCGTAGCTCAGCGCGGCCACGGCCAGTTGCACCATACCCAGGGCCAGCAGGACGCCGGCTCGCCCGTGGCGCCTCAGCAGGTGGTCGGCCAGCGGCCCGCCCGCCCATCCACCCAGGGCTATGCCCCCAAGGAATGCCAGGAGCATGAGCGTGAAGGCGTAGGTGCTGGCTCCCAGGGTCAGGGTCATGAGCCTGAACCAGGCCAGCTCGTAGATGAGGGCCGCGGCCCCCGCCAGGAAGGCGACGGACAGGAGCGAGCCACCCGGGGCGGGCCGGGATGGCCGCCCCTGGACCGGCGGTGGAGCGGAGCTGTCCAGGCGCCGATCCTGCAGGATGGCCAGGCCGGCCAGGAGGAAATTGGCCATGGCGGCGGCGAAGGTGGTCTGTTGCAGCCCCCAGGCTGGCAGGAGAACAAACCCCGCCATACCGGTTCCCAGCACGGCTCCCGCGGTATTCACGCCGTAGAGCAGGCCCACCCGGTTGCCGGTGCTGGCCATTTCGGTGGTGACGAAGCGAGCCAGGAGCGGCAGCGTGGCCCCCATGAGCGTGGTGGGGAGCAGCAGGAATGCGCCGGCCAGGAGGGCCTGGAAGGCGGCGAAGAGGGTGGGCGATGGTTCCGCCCATTGCCAGAAACCCAGGTAGATGGGAGTGATGACTTGCAGGAGGTAGGGAAAGAGCAGGGCATAGACGCCGATGCCCGCCTCCAGCAGCCCGTAGGCCAGCACCGGCCGGCGTATCCTGTCCGCCAGCCGCCCCATGATGAGCCCCCCGGCGGCCAGTCCGGCCATGAACGCGGCCAGCACCGTGGCTATGGCCACCTGGCTGGTACCGAATACCAGGTGCAGGTGGCGAGCCCAGATGGTTTCGTACACCAGCGAGGTGGCGCCGGAGAGAAAGAACAAGGGCACCAGCACCTTGAACGCGGCCTCTCTACGCATGCTGGCTATGGTGGCGTCCAGCCTGTCCCTCCCGGGGCCGCCCCCCCCTGCTGTACGGGAGAAGCCCGCCCTTCTTCGACAGAACGTATTGGGATGGGCCCTGTGCCCCTAGGAGAAGAAGCTCACGAGCGTGGCAAGGTGGACCACTCCGCCCAGCTCCAGGCCCGTGGACGGCTTGGTGAGCACGGCCTGCTGGCCCCCCGGATCCCCCATGCAGGAGACGATGATGGCGGCGTCGGAGAGGTCTTCGCGTTCGGTGTAGACGTTGGTGGTTGCCAGCACGTTCATGCCGGCGGCCCTGGCGGCCAGCACGCCGTTGCGGGAGTCTTCCACCACCAGGCACTGCTCTGGTTGCAAGCCGGTTTTTTCCAGGGCCAGGTGGTAGATCTCGGGGTGGGGTTTCTTTTTCTCGACCATGTCGCCGGCCAGCACGAAGTCGAAGTCGATATCGGACAGGATGCCGTGGGCCACGGCGTGGGCGGAGCGGATGTTGGATGTGGTACACACGCCCAGCACCAGGCCGGCCTGCATGGCTTCGTTCATGAGGCGACGGACTCCGGGCCTCAGGGGGAGCTTGCCCTCTTCCAGCAGGCCGATGAAGATCTCGGTCTTGCGCTTGTGCATCCGCTTGATGAGATCGCCTTCCCGGGAGGGGTCCACCGGTTTGCCGAAGCCTTCGGTGTGGAGGTAGTGGCGCATGCGCTCCTTGCCGCCGGAGACCTGCAGGAGCTGGTGGTAGTCTTCCACGCCCCACTGGAAGTCGAAGCCGAACTCTCGGAAGGTCTGGTTGAATGCCACCCGGTGGCCGTCGCGTTCGGTGTCGATGATGACACCGTCCTGGTCGAAGAACAGAGCCTTGATCTCGGGCATTGGTGCTCCATGTGGGATGTTCAGGCGGAGAAGAACTCTTTTACCACGGCCACGGCCATGCGGTTCTCGTCGCGGGTGCCCAGGGTGATGCGGAAGAAGCCCTCGCTCCCGTACATGGGAGAGATGGGACGGAAAATGAGGCCCCTGCTCTGGGCAAAGTCCACCATGTCGCTGCCCTTCCTGCCGGCGGGGCCTCCGTCGAAGAGGATGTAGTTGGCGTGGGAGTGGAAGGTCACCAGCCCAGGCACGGCGGCCAGGGCCGACTCGATGTATTCAACCTGGGAGTTGTTGAAACGAATACGTTCCTCCAGGGCATCCGTGTCTTCCAGGGCTGCCAGGGCCGCCCACAGCGGAATGGTGCCCACGTTCCAGGGCAGCAGGGTGGCGGCGATGACGTCGATGACGCTGCGGTGCCCCAGGAGGTAGCCGAAGCGCAGGCCAGCCAGCCCATAGGCCTTGGAGAGCGTGCGGGTCACCATGACGTTGGGGAAATCCCTGGTGAGGGCGGCGTAGGAACGTTCCAGGCCGGCGAACTCGACGTAGGCTTCGTCCACCACGAAGGGGATCCCCGTGCGGGCGATACGCAGGATGTCGGCCTTGTCCATGAAGTTGCCGGTGGGGTTGTTGGGGTTGGCGACGACCACGATCCTGGTCTTGGGATTGATGGCGTCGATGATTGCATCGGCATCGAAGAGGAGCTGGTCGCCTTCACGAATCATGGGTACCGAGACCAGCTCACCCCCCAGGGCGGCGCAGCGCAGCTTGTAGATGCCGAAACAGGGAGTGTGCTGCAACACCTGGTCGCCGGGCTTGACGAAGCTGCGGAACACCATGTCGAAGACTTCGCTGGAGCCGTTGCCCAGCAGGACGTTTTCGGGCCCATCAAGGCCGTTGATCCGGGCGATCTTCGTGCGGACCTCCACGCCGCGATCCGGGTAGCGATGGGCCAACCTGCCATAGCGTTCGATGGCCTGGATCACGTGTTGGGAGGGCGGGAGTGGGTTTTCGTTGGACATCATGCGGTGGAGGGACTGGTCCTTCCAGGCAAGCTCCAGGTGGTTGGAGATGTACATCTTCTGGCCGTGAAGCCAGGGGACGAAGTAGTCGTGTATGGAAGGCACGGTAGCTCCTGGATGAGAATTGTGATCAGGCTGCCTTGCCCGCGGAGCCCAGCAGGTCGATCCAGCCGGCCACGCCGGCCCGGATGGCGTCCTTGACGGCGGCGTCCAGCTTGCCCGGGTTGTACTGGTCCCGGTGGGCGGAGATGTATTGGAAGGTGGTGTCGATGAGGATGTGCTTCAGGTTGGTGGAGACGTTGAACTTGGATCCGCCCAGGGCCACCAGCTTCCTGACGGTGTCGGGGGGCAGGCCCGTTCCGCCGTGCACCACCAGGGGCACCCTGGGGCCATTGCCGTTCAAGATCCGGTTGATCCTGGACAGCCTTTCGAAGTCCACCTTGGGGTTGGCGGTCTTGTAGACACCGTGGGCCGTACCGATGGCCGGAGCCAGCAGGTCGATGCCGGTGCGCTCCACGAAATCCACGGCCTGGTCCGGGTTGCAGAGGGCTGCTTCGTCTTCGGCAACGCGCACCTGGTCTTCCACTCCCGAGACCGTACCCAGCTCGCCCTCCACGCTTATGCCGTCCAGGGCGTGGACGTATTCACACACCTGCCGCGTCTGGCGGATGTTTTCTTCGTATGGGGCCTTGGATGCGTCGATCATGATATTGGTGTAGCCGGAGTCGGCGCAACGGCAGCAGTAGTCCACGTCGGTGCAGTGGTCCAGGTGCAGGCAGATGGGGATGGGGGCGGATTCGGCCAGCGCCCTGTAGACGGCCACCAGCACGTGGCGCCCCAGGAACTTCGACGGAGTCACCGAGGTCTGCACGATGAGCGGAGCGCGCTTTTCAACGGCGGCCTCCACCACCGCCTCCATCTGGATGATGTTGGTGATGTTGAAGGCTCCCACGGCATAGTGGCCGGCGGTGGCCTCCAGCAGCATTTCCCGGGCGTCGACAATCGCCATCTGGACCTCCTGGGGGGCTTGGGAATCGCGGTTGGGAAGGCCGGTACTATACCCGACGCCGCGCCTTCACGCATGGGACCTGGGGCTGGTTTCATCGGCTCTTTCCCAGCAGCCCATCGTCCGCGACTCTGGACGATGCGATTTCTGACCGCGGACAGCCGGGTACGCCTTGGCGGCTGGGGGTTGGCGCCCGGATTCCCCGGGGAAGAGCCAGCCCGGCCGGCAGCCCTGCCGCGGACACTCCTGCCCCATGGGCGCATCCCCTCCCGGGAGCCCGGGCGGCTCCCCCGCTTCCGGCGCCATGCCAGGGCGGGCGGCTCCCCCGCTTCCGGCGCCCTGCCGTAGCGAGGGGCGCCGAGGCGCCCTGGGTGCTACGTGGTTATTCTTGCGCGACCACTCCAGGAGACATCCATGAAAAACTGGTGGCGCCCCCTGGGCATGTTGCTCCTCTGCCTGCTGGGCTTCGTCTCGTTGCGCCTGCTGCGCGCCGAGCGGGAACAAGAACCGGTACCCACCCAGACCGACACACGCGAGCGCTTCGGAGTGCCGGTGGAAGCCGTGCGAGTGCGAACGACACCCGTGCAACGGCGTCTTCGCCTGTACGGCACGGTCAGGGGCGCGGAGCAGTCCGAGATCTTCATCCCCACTCCCAACATCCTGGAGCGCCTGCACGTGGAGATGGGCCAGGACGTGCGCGCCGGGCAGCTCCTGGCCACCATGCGCCCCCTGGCCACCTCCCCCCTGGGCTACCCCTACCAGCCTCTCAAGGTGAAGAACGACACCCTCCAGGCCGACCTGGAACGCTACCAGGAACTCTACGCCAAGGGCGCCCTCACTGAACAGCAGATGGACCACGCCCGCGCCCAGGCCGACGCCGCCGAAGCCGACTTCATGGCCGCCAAGGCCGCGGTGAAGGTGAGTTCTCCCATCGCTGGAACCGTCACCCGCATCGATTTTCACGCGGGGGAGTGGGTGCCGAGCGCCCAGCCCCTGATGCAAGTGGCTCGAATAGACCAGCTCATCGTCGATTTCATGGCTGAACCCTCCGATGCCGCCCTCATCTCCGCGCGGCAGCTCGTCAACGTCACGTCCTCGGCCCTGCCATCCCTGCGCTTCCAGGGCGAAGTCACCGAGCGAGCGATGGCCGCCCACCCCGTGCTGAACCAGTTCCGGGTGCGCGTGCTGGTTGAAAACCCGGAACGGCAGCTTCTCCCGGGTTTTCCCGTGCGCGCCGACATCCTGCTCGGTTCCGCGGACCCCGTGCTGGCCGTGCCCGCCCGTGCCATGCTCCAGCGAGACGGCAAGCGGGGCGTCTGGCTGGTGGGCCCCGAAAACCGCGCATACTTCAAGGAGCTGGGCACCGGAACCTCCAACGACCAACTGGTGGCCATCGACGGAGACATCTCCCAGGGCGACCTGGTGGTGAGCCTGGGAAAGGAAGACATATCCCGCGACGGGCAGCTCCTGCTCGTGGTGGACGCGGACTGAGGGGGCCGGCAGATGTTCCTCTCGCGCCTCTCCGTTCGCCGTCCCGTCCTCATGACCATGTTCATCGGGATGTTCGTGGTCTTCGGGCTCGTGTCCTTTCCCAAGATGCCCGTGGAACTGCTGCCCGAGGTGGACATACCCTATGTCATGGTCACCATCGTCTACCCCGGGGCCGGACCCGAAGACATCGAATCCAGCGTGCTGGAACCCCTGGAAGACGCCCTGGGCCTGGTGAACAACCTCAAGTCCCTGCGTTCCACCGCCGTCCCCGATGCCGGTCGCCTGATCCTTGAACTGGAGATGGGCACGGAGTTGGAAGAGACCTTCGACCAGGTGCGCTCGCTCCTGGACGAAGCCGCCCCATCGCTGCCACCGGGAGCCTGGAAGCCCACCTTCCAGGCCATCAACCTCAACGCGGCCCCCGTCATGCTGCTGGGAGTAACGGGGGATCGCCCCATGGCCGAGATCTCCCACTGGGTGGAAGAAGAGCTGCAGCCGGCCCTGTCTCGCATCGAAGGCGTGGCCGTGGTGGAAATGGTGGGGAGCCGTGATCGCGAGGTGCAGGTGGACGTGGACCAGGGGCTCCTGCTCTCCCATCACCTGACCCTGGGCCACGTCGTGGAAGCGGTGCGCGCCGGGGGGGTGGACCTGCCCGCCGGCATCCTGGCCGACGGGACCACCGCCACGCCCGTCCGCCTCGCTGGTGCCTACGACAGCGCCCAGGAGGTGGCACGCACCACCATACAGGCACCCCTTGGCGAGTTGGTTGAGCTGGGCAGCATCGCCAACGTGCATGAGGGCCTTGCGCCGGAGCAGACTCTGGCCAGGACGGGGGGGCGCCCATGTATCGGCGTATCCATCTACAAGCAGGCGGACGCCAACACCGTGGCCCTTGGCCGGGCGCTCCAGCAGAAGATCCAGGACATCGAACCGGAAGAGGGCATACAGGTCCAGCTCATCCACGACGCCGCGGTGAGCATCAAGGCATCCATCCGCAACCTCCTGGGCACGCTCTCGCTATGTGTACTGCTCACGGCAGGGATCTTGTGGTTCTTCCTGCACGATTGGCGCGGCACCGCCATCGTGGCCATCTCCATTCCCTGCTCGCTCGTCGGTTCCCTCACCTTCGTCTACCTGGCCGGCTTCACCATCAACTACATGACCCTCATGGGCCTGGCCATCACGGTGGGTACGCT
>JAJRWT010000117.1 GCA_024276675.1 Myxococcota bacterium
ATCAGGCCGAAACCACCGGGATCCGGATGAGCCCTTATATGCGTACTTCCGGAACTGCCTTCATGATTCCTGTCCGCCAGGCGTTTCACTTTTGCGATTCCTCCGGGACGGATCGCAGATCTGAAACGGATTCGCCCCCCAGGCGTTTCACTTTTGCGATTCCTCCGGGACGGATCGCAGATCTGAAACGGATTCGCCCCCCAGGCGTTTCACTTTTGCGATTCCTCCGGGACGAATCGCAAATCTGAAACCATCTCGGACATCGCAGAGCACAGCAGCCGGAGACCCCACGCGATCCTCCGCTTCGACGAGCCCTGCATGTGCTGCCATAGCAAGCATGCCCGCCCATCACGCCATGCTCGCTACCTTTTTCGTCCTGCTCGCGGGTTGGCATGGTGGACTACTCGAGGAGCCTGGCCTCGACCAGGTCGAAAGACGGAACTCATGCTCGATCCATGGTGGGAGGTACCTGCCATCGAGTCGTACCTGCCCCGGGAATTCGTCGATGTGTCCAGCGACAATGACTCAAGTCCTCTCACAGGGAGTCGAGCGCCAAACAGACTTTCCGACAAAGAGACAAGAATTTCGACGGCTTGGTGGCTTGTATCGACGGTGACGCGCCCCCGGAAGGCTGACCCGCCCGCGATGGCAGCCAGGGGCAGGCTTGCAGGATCGGCGCGCGCCCCCGGAAGGCTGACCCGCCCGCGATGGCAGCCAGGCCCTTCAGGATTCCAGGATGGCTTCCAGGCGCTCCCACTCCTGGTAGAGGGAGCGGATCCTGGTATCCAGCTCCTGCCTGTCGCCGATCAAGCGGGCTACCAGCTCGTAGTCGGCGCCTTCCCGGCCCATGCGCCGATCCAGGCGAAGCACCTGTTTTTCCAGTTGCTCCAGCTCGGACTGCACTGCCTCGAGGCGCCGCACCTGCCGCTCACGAGCCCGGAGCCGGCGTTTTCGCTCCGCCCATGCCTGCGCGCCCCTGGGATTGCCGGGAGATCGTGCGGGGCCGGCCATGGCTCGGGGTTCCAGGTCGCTCTTGCGAAGTCCCTCGCGAACATGTAGAGAGCCATCTTCCACGAAGGCGACGTGGGTGGCCAGGCTTTCCACCAGGTAGCGATCGTGGCTCGCCAGCATCAGAGCCCCCTGGTAGTCCAGAAGTGCGTCGGAAAGGGCCTGGGCGCTCAAGGCGTCCAGGTGGTTGGTGGGCTCGTCCAACAGCAGGATGTCGCAGGGTTGAACCGCAAAACGGGCCAGGGCCACGCGAGCCCGCTCGCCGCCCGAAAGCTCTTCGACGGGTTGCAGCGCTAGGTCTCCACGGAGACCCAGGGCACCCAGGGCCTTGCGCACCACCTGGAACTCGGCCAGGGGAACCGCTTCCAGCACGGCGTCCACCGCGCTCTGGCCGGGAGCGATGTCCTGCGCCATGTGCTGGGAAAAATAGCCTATCCTGAGGCCCGGCTCCACCAGGCGCCGGCCCTTGACCAGGGGAAGCTGCCCGGCCAGAGCCGCCAGCAAGGTTGTCTTGCCGCAGCCATTGGGCCCCAGCAGCACCAGGCGCATGCCCGCCTCCACGGCCAGGTCCAGATCCTTCAAGACCGGCTCCCCACCGGGCCAGGCCAGAGTCGCAGCCCGCAAGCCCAGCAACACGCCAGGCCAGGCACGCCGAGGCCGGGCCAACCTGAAGACGGGGTTGGGGCCGTCCGTGGGCAGTTCAGGCCGGTCCATGCGGTCCAGGACCTTCTTGCGGGATCGAGCCTGGCTGGCCTTGCTGGCCTTGGCTCCGAATCGCTCGATGAAACGTTCCAGTTTGGCGATCTCGCGTTGCTGGGCTTGCAGGGCCGAGCGCTCTTGATGCAGCCGCTGCTCCCGCTCCTGGAGCCAGTAGCGGAAGCCGCCAGAGAAGTGGTGAAAGCGTCGGTGGCGCAGCTCCACGATGCTGCGGCAGACCCGCTCCAGCAAGAAGCGGTCGTGGCTCACCAACACGACCGCTGCACGGGAGCGCTCCAGGAAGCCCGCCAACCAGGTCCTGGCCGTGATGTCCAGGTGGTTGCCCGGCTCGTCCAGCAGGAGAAGCTGGGCATCCGACAGGAGAAGTCGCGCAAGGGCCACCCGCATCTGCCATCCACCCGAAAGCTCCAGGCAAGACCTGTTCCAGTCGCGCCGCGAGAAACCCAGGCCGTGCAGCACCTGGCCCACCCTTTCGTCCATGGCGTAGCCGCCCGCCAACCGAAAGGCCTCGGTGGCCTCGCCCAGCCTTTCCAGGGCCCCGGTTCGTCCAGCTTCGACGGCCTCCTGGGCGGCTTCCAGGTGGCGGGCAAGGCGCCGGAGGCGCAGCATTCCAGCGCTGGCTTCATCCCACACCGTTCCCGGAGCGCCATGCACGCCAGCCTGCGGCAGGTAGCCTGTATGCAGGCCGCCACGTCGATGGAGCGTTCCCGAATCAGGCGAAAGCTCTCCCGCCAGGAGGCGCAGGACGGTGGTCTTTCCGACGCCGTTGCGGCCCAGCAGGCCCACCTTGCTGCCGGGGCGGATGTGCCAGGAACCACCCAGCAGCAAATCCTGACTCCCCACCGACAGGCTCAGATCTTCCATGCGTATCATGGCCCCCCGTGTATCCGGTCTTCGCGGCGGCAGCCCCCTCCAGCCGACTCGAAGGTTCAGCTCCGGAGGCTCCGCGGAAAGTCTCGCTCCAGGCGCCGCCGGGCCAGGGGGTACAGGCAGCGATGGAAGGGGGTATAGCGATGGCTTGCACGCAGAGCCAGTGCCGCGGCCCCGGGGCCCAGCACCGAGAGAGCCGCCAGGTAGAAGGCCGGCCCGGTGGCCAGAGCATCCCAGAAGAAGCGGTTGACGACGCTGGCCTTGAGCATGGGCAGGAACCGGCGCCGGGCCAGCGAGGGGTAGTCCAGTCCATGGATGATGCAGCGAGCCGCCAGGTGCCCCGACTCCAGGGCCATGTCCATGCCGAAGCCCCAGGCCAGATCCTGGAGACCCGCGGCCTCGCCGACTCGAAGAACGCCGCCGCGCACGAACACGGGGTTGCCGGAAAAGCTCCCGCGCCCGCCCATGGGACGAGCATCGCGAAACTCCCCGGTGAAGTTGGAGAGCAGGATGTCCCGCGAGCGGTGGAAGGCCCGTGACAGCCTGGAGAAATCCCTGAAGAGAACCGTACAGAGGCATGCGTGGCCACCAGCCACGATGAGATAGGCATAGCCGCCGGGGGCGGCGTCCTGGTCCAGAAGACAGAGCACGCTGTCGGGGGCGTCGGTCCGGAAGACCAGGCCCCTGGCAACGCCGATGGTCTTTCCCGGAAGCGGACCCGTGGCCACGATGTCTACCTGGCTCTGAGGAAGGGTCTTTCCCAGGAACAGCTCCACCCCGGAATCCAGGGCCTGCTGCTTCAGAGCCAGGTCCAGGCTGCCGTGGACGGAGCCCCGACGCACCATGTAGTCCAGAGGACGAGCAAACCGGTAGGTGAAAAGCGCTTTCCCGTTGGTGACCCCCAAGCTGGTCACGGGAGTGTGGGGGAAATCCACGCCCAGGTTCATCCTGGCCAGAGCGGACAATATGTCTTCCGGTCCCAACCAGTTGCGCAGGGCCTGCAGATCGCCGTTGAAACGCATTCCCACTTCAGCCCGCTTGTCGAACACCTGGACCCGGTACCCGGCCCTGGCCAGGTTGATGGCGGCGCACAGCCCCGACAGCCCGGCTCCAAGGATCTTCAGCGGGCGCATCCCGGCCTCGCCGGATGGCTCCTGTGTGGCGGGTTCCAGGCCCGCCCCTGGTATCGCCAGCGGCCCGCTGCCCGGGGCGCCCACAGGTACTCGATGGTGCATGGCGTTTCCGTCACGGTACTCACGACGCAGGTTCTCCACGTTCCCGGTGGTGGGCAAAGGTCCAGAAGTGGTTCACGGTGAAGTTTACCAACATGGCCAGGGCGATGCCGCTGCCCTGGGCAAGGAAGATACCCCCGCAGCCGGGCTCCCGGCACACGAATCCGCCTTCGTACAGGAAAATGGCAGTACTCCACTGTATGATGGCAGCCAGGAGCGAGACGAGGAAGAACCTGCCCAGGCGGTGCAACCAGGCAGCCAGGCCCAGGTGGCGACGATCCGCCCAGGTCCAGATGTCGTTGAGAACGAAATTGGAAAAGATGCTCGTTGCTATGGCCGCGGCCATGGCCACACGGTGTTCCCAGGCCCCCAGCGAAGATGGCAGCAGGAGAAGCGAAAGGGCCAGTACCAGGAAGTTCACCAGCACTCCGCTGCTTCCCACCACGCAGAACCTGAATAAGCGGGGTGAAAGCGGCAGGCGGTCGATGAGAGAGTCCAGCCGTGTGAAGAACGGGCCCATGCCCAGGCAGATAACCTCCCGCCAGGAATCCCGGGTCCATCAACCGGGAAGCTTTTCCCACCACATTCAGCACAATCCATTGCCTTGGGGCAAATGGTGTAGATACTTCTGCTCATTCCAAGGAGGTCACCATGTTCGCCGACCAGAACGACGACAACACCCCCGCCAGCCAGGCGGAACCCCAAGAACCCACCCAGCAGCCCCGCGAGGCCGCCCCGGAAAGCGACCCCGCCCCCGAACAGGGCGCGCCCGAAGCCGCCCCCCCACCCGAACAGGGCGCGGCCCCTGAAGAACCCCAGGCAGCCAACCCCGAAGAAGACGACCGCGTACTCTACGTCACCCGGAACCTCAAGCGATTCTTCGCCGTGCCTCGCGGAGTCAGCATCGCCAAGGGCGATCTGGACGTCTTCACCTACGCCGGCGGCTTGCTCAAGCTGGATGCCGCTGCCCTCGCCCCCTGGGAAATCAACGAAAAACAGGCCAGGGAATGGTTTCAGCACCAACTGCGCGGAGCCCTGGGCCACGCCGCCACTGCTCTCGAGCAGGGCGCCGACGCCCTGAAGGACCTGGTGGAAAAGATCCCCATCCCCGACAAGAACAAGGCCATCGGCGCGGTGGCCGACGTGCTGGGCATAGAACCCGACAAGCTGCGAGAAGATCCCGGTGTCGTGGCCGACGTGGTGCGCGACAAGGCCAACGAGCTTGGCCGAAAGCTGCGCGAGACCTTCGATCCAGGCCCAGAAGCCAAGGAATCCTTCATCAAGGGGATCGATTCCCTCATCCAGGCCACCAGGAAGGGCACCGCCGAGGCGGCCGAGCAGTTCCGCACAGCCGCCGAAAAACTCCGCAAGGGCGACAGGGGCAGGAACAGCAAGACCGCCGAAGACGGCGCTTCCACGGGCTCCGATCCCCAGGATCCCAAGGATCCTCCCCAGACTCCAGACCAGGAACAATCAACCTGATACGGCCTCTCCTCGCCGGCGCACGCTGGTTCTGGCCACGAACGAGCGGATCCCCACCAGCACCAGGATCACCAGGCCCGCCAGCCCCAGGCGTGCCCCCCAGGTCCATCCCCAGGGCTGGTAGGCGAACAGCAGCTCGTGCCGGCCCGGCCCCAGGAGCACGGCACGGAAACCCGGCTCCACCCGAAGAATGCTCACATCTTCACCGTCCAGCCGGGCCCGCCATCCCGGGGCAAAGGAATCGGCCAGCACCAACACGGCGTTTCGGTCAGTATCTACCCGAATGACCAGGCGCTCGGGTCGCAGCTCATCCACCTCCAGGGGTCGGATCCCGCTTTTCGGAGCAGCTAGCAGCGAAGACAACCTGCTTCGCTCCCGCTGATCCAGATCCTGGCCATGAGTTCCCGGCAGCAAGACCACGGGCCTGCTCCTGTCGTAGCTGGAGGGTGTGGCGGGCCGCCCGCCGCCCGGGGACGGCGTGGCCACGGACAGGGCAAAAGCAAGCCAGGCCCGCGGTGCCTGGGGATCCAGGGGAAACAGCAGCAGCGGGGCGTTCAGGCCCTCGACTGCTTCCAGGCCGCTCACCGAATCCATGGCCACCTGGTCGGCTTCCACGACCGCCAGGTAGCGAACAGCGGCCATCTTCAAGGCGGACAGGTTGCCCTGGTCCAGCGCCTGGATGGGAAACCAGGGGCGCAGTAGTCGGCGGTCCATGGCCCGCATGATGGCCTCGGTGCCTGGTGACACCGGGAGATCATAGCCCCGGAGGTCTCTCATGCCTGCCAGGGCAGCGGTGTTGGGCTGAATTGCCCAGCCCAGGCCCGCCACCCGCCCTTCACCGGCCAGGCTCGACAGTTTCACGGCCCAGGCGGCGGGCTGGGGCCGAAAATCGGAAGCGTCGATTGGAACCTGGTCTGAACGTCGAGCCCACAACAGCTCCAGGGCCACCAGGGCGGTCAGGATCCAGGATAGGCGCCGCCAGGAAAGCTCGGGCCCGCTGCGGTGCGCCATGCGCTGCTGCGCCGGGCCCTGCTGGACATCGTGCGCTTCGACGTATTTCAATACGCCTTCAACGCCCAATATCCAGTAAAGCCCGGCTCGCGACGCGCCTGGTGCCCCTCGCCGGGGCCCGAGCCGGCTGTTTTCCGCAGCCTCTTTCCCGACGGCTCCCAGGCGCCCTCGGGGCGTGCCCAGGCCCGCGGCCAGAGCCAGAGCCAATCCCGCCATGGCCCCCAGGCGGGAGTGGTTTCCCGGAAGCCAGGCCAACAGGGGCAGCCCCAGGGCCACGGCCAGAGCCAGGACTGCCATGGACAGGAGCCAACGCCCACGGGGTTTCCGCAGCGACGACAGGGCCAGGACCATGGCCAGCATTCCAACGTGGAGATTGGTCTCCATGTGGCTGCCGTTCATGCTCCAGGTCCCCCTGGCCGGGTGCCCGAAGGGATCGGGCAGGACCAGCGTGGTCAGCGACCATGCCGGCAGGCTGTTGCCCCCGTGGGCGGCCAGGGTCGTGGACTCCAGGAGAGCCTGGGCAAAAGGAAGCATGGCCGGCGCCGCCAGCAGCGCCCCCAGTCCGAACCCCAGGGCCGCTCCCCTCCAGGTGGAAAGCGACCGAAGCTCCATGGCAGCGACGCCCAGGGCAAAGAGCAGCCCGTGCATGGCTGTCTCGGGATGACCGGCCGTCAACAGGCCCGCCATGCACAGGGCTACTGGCAGGAAACCGCCCCCGCGCCCCAGTCGGACCAAGGCCCAGGCCAGCCATGGAGTCCAGGCGTAGGCCATCGAGTGCGGATGCAGTAGCCAGCCCACGGGAAAGGCCGAGAGCATACCCACGACGCCCGCCAGGCAGGTACCCGCCGTTCCCGCTCCCAGGCTGGAAGCCAGAAAGGCCACCCCCAGCCCCGCCCCCACCAGGATCAGCCAGATCCTGAGATCCCATGCCATGTCCGCCGGCAGTAGCAACTCCAGCAAGATCAGCGGGTTGAAAGCAGCAGACTGCGCGTCTGCCAGCAGGGGGACACCGCAATGGATGTCGGGGTTCCACAAAGGTACATGCCCCTGGCTCCACGAACGCCTCACCCGATCCCTGAGGGCCCGGAACTGCAAGGCCGGGTCCGACAACTCGGGATTGTTCACCTGTCCACCCTGTCCGTCCCCCTGGCGAAAGACGTGGTGGACGGCAAGGTGGTCGTCGGCCGCCACCACCCTGGAGCCAGGCAGCGCGCCTGGAAAGAGCAGGGAGGGCAGCAGCAAAAGTGCCAAGAATGGCAACAGGTGGAGAAGGCGCTGGCTCATGAAAGACGGGAAGCGGACATTGGCGGACAACAGTTGGAAGCCCCCGCTGCGAGCGGCCCCCCGGGAGGGCGCCAGGTGCCGGCTCATCCTATCACGTTCCCATCTGGAGATGGCGGACCGAGGTGCCTACATGAGCCGGGGCGAGTCGCATTCGAGTCGGGTGCGTCCGCTTGCTCCCCGGGATTCCAGCGCCAATCCAAGCGGTTGCGCGGGCCCGCCTGCCTGGCTGGAACAAACGGGGCGCTCCTGTGATGGGAGCCTTTTCCGGACGGGAGCCATCACGCTGGACGGCCCGCTCCGACTCCACGGGAAAATCGTAGAAAAAAAGGACGAATTTTCGTGACAGGTGGCGTCGGGGGTCCTCCTTTTCAAGGAAACCAGAAAGGAGTACCCCCATGACCCACAGGAGACTGCTGCCGTTGCTGGCCACGAGCATGCTGGTATCGTCACCTGGTGCCAGGGCCGAGAGTATCATCCTGTTCGGCACCAGGATCTCGTTTTCACCCGATCGGATCGTAGAGCAATCTCCAGAACAACCATCCGAGTTGGGTGATTCCGCTGACGCTGCCAACACGCCCCGGGGCGACACGGACCCGCGGCTCCCGGCTCAGGGAGGGGAAGCTCTCCCCGCCACTCCCGGCGATGCCGCCGGCTGGCGGGGCTATGACGATCTGGAGGACGCCCTGGCGGCGCTGGACGATTTCCTGGGCATCCGGGGGCAACTGCTCGAAGCGCCGGCCGAGGAGAACCTTGCCCACGCGGCGGAGTCCGGCCCGGATGCCGCGGGTCCGGCCTTCTTCACCTGGCTGGGCGAGGACGAGGTTGAGATATCCACACCAGGCCTGTCGCTCCGCCAGATCCGCGAGGCCATGGAGGACATCGGACCGGATCTTCGGAGCTGCGTGGATGATCGTGATCCCGTATCCGGGGAGCTGGACCTGGAGGTGTCCGTCAACCCCGACGGTGGGGTGCTGGCCATCTCCACGCTGGAAACCAGGCCCACGAGGTCGCTGTGGGGAAACGCGACTCGTGCCCCGGACCTTCAAACCACTTCCTGCGTGGAGCGAGTCATCGCTGGCCAACGCTTCCCCCCAACGGGTGTGGACGAAGTGTTCTCATTCCAGTACACCGTCAGCCTGGAGTTCTGAAGAACCCCGAGAAGGGGAGTGGCGCCTTCAGTCGGTGGACGGAGATGGCTCCATGGAAAGAGGCGGCGGAGTCGGCGCCAGCCCGAGGATGTAGGCGAAATAGCGGGTTCGATGGCCCTGATCGTCTTCCGCAAATGCCGTGATGGCGTTGGAGCCAGCATCTACGGGCAGACGCGTGGACAGGTCCAGCTTGTGGGATCGGCCCTTTGCATAGGCTATTTTTTTGCCGTTGGAGTAGACCACGATGTGGTCCACGGTTCTGTCGTCGTAGGCCTGGAAGCTCAGCTTGACCCACTCGTCGGCGTTGGCCAGCAACGGACCCTTGTAGTGGAACCACGGAGGCTCATGGAAGACCGAGCTGCCGTCCAGGGGCAGGGGAAAGTCCCAGCGAAAGAGCGAACCGAAGAGCGCCGCGTTGATCTTGATGGTAAGCGGCAGCGTGCCGTCGGGAAAATGCTCCACACCGCTCCTGAGGGCCAATCCCAGCGAGACCTTGCTGGATTCGCCCGGTTCCAGGGTGGGCAGGAGCACTTCGGGATCCAGCAGCTCTATGGCCTGGTCGGCTGGAAAATCGAAGCGCACCTGGAGGTCTTGCAGGGTGCCCTTGCCGCGGTTGTCGATGGTCAACTCGGCCTTGTAGCGGGATTCACCCGCCGGTACCAGGTGGGCCGCTATTGAGAGCAGAGGGACGGGGCGAGCGGAGGTGTGCAGGCGAACACGCTCCGGGGGAGCGGAGGTGCGGCCATCGGCTTCGATGACGATGGTCACGTCGTCGGTCCGCTCGGGTATCAAGGGGGAGATGGTTACGACTCGCCAGCCCTCGCCGGCCTGGCCCGGTTCCAGGCGCCCCACGGGAATATAGATCCCATCCCAGGTCTCGTTTTCGGAGTAGAGCCTTGCACGCACCCTGAACAGGGGCGCCTTCCCCATGTTCTTCACACGGAGGCGCAGCTCCACGCTCTCCCCGGCACGGGGAGGGGTGAGGGTGGACAGCTCGGTTTCAACCGTTGGAATCGGCCCTTCGGCCGGAGCAGGGCTCCAGTCGATGCCGGCCAGGGCGAAGGTCTCCACCAGGCGCCGGTCCTGTTCGGCACCCACGGTTTCCGCCACCGAGCAGGCGGTGGCCAGCAGATCCTGCCGAAGAGGGCTTTCGGCCTGGAGAAGGATCCGCTCCGCAAGGGCCAGCGTGGGGTCTTCAGCGGCGGGGGGATCCTGGCCTTCCTTGCGCCAACCAGGGCGTTCCTCTGCGAACAGTACGTGTTCCAGGTGGTTGTCGGGTTCCTTGATTCGAACACCGTTTCGGTCGAAGACCGCCACGCCCACGGAGATATCGGGTTCCAGCCCTTTGTGGGCCACGGATACATCGCCGGCCAGCAGGTATTCGGCCACGGTCAGCTTGATGCGCAGGTCCCGTCGCAGGTTGTAGATCTTCTGGACCGAACCCTTTCCGTAGGTACGCTCACCCACGATGATCCCGCGATCCAGCAGCGTCAGGGCCCCCGCGAGGATCTCGCTCCCCGATGCGGTCTTGGGATCTGTGAGCAGAACCAGCGGAACGGAAGGTTCCGTGCCTTCGTCGTCGGCGTTCATCTGGCGAATGAGATTGCTCACGGGCGCGCCGTCCCTACCCACGGTGCGCACGAGCTGGCCTTCCTTCAAAAACTGGTCCGCGCTGCGGGCGGCCTGTATGAGTGAGCCACCGGTGTTGCCGCGCAGGTCCATGACCAGTCCCTGCACAAGGGCTCCGGCCATTGACAGGTCCTCCAGCGCCTGGCGGAGGTTTTCTACCGTTTGCTCGGAAAAATGGGAGATGGAGATGTATCCCGCGCCGGAATCCAGGACCCGGTACTCCAGGTTGGGTATCTTCACCCTGGCCCTGACGAGGGGCAGCCGGATCTGCTCATCACCCCGGCGCACCAGGAGCACCACGGGGGTGGATTCGGGACCACGGATCCGCTCGACGGCGTCGGATACGCTCATACCAAGGGTGGACACGCCGTTTATCCGCAGGACGATATCACCCGCCTGTACGCCCCCCTTGTCGGCCGGCCCGTCGGCGAAGACGGAACGGATCAGGATGTCGAAGTCGTCTTTGCCGATTCGTGCACCGATTCCCGTCAAGGTGCCCTTGATCCTCTGGTCGAAACTCTCCAGACCGTGCCCGTACAGCACCGTGGATGGGTGATCCAGAGTGGCCATGGCACCCTTGAGGATTTGCACATCTAGGTCCAGGTCGGGGTCCTGGGGGTAGGGTTGGGCGGAGACCAGGTCGCGCAGTTCACGCATGGCCCGGGGCAGGTCTGCCAGGTCGCCCACCGTGACGGTACCGATGGGCGTGCCGTCGCCGTGCCAGAGTCGGGCCTGGTTGCCGTCGACGTCGGCCATCAACCACTCTACTTTGCGACACAGCCGTTCCACCGCGCCTTCCAACATGGACTCCGACGTTACCGATTCCAGGTAGAAGTAGCGATCCTGGACGATTCGAATGGCGGAGTCGAACACGTCCCAGTCCGCGGCTCCCAGGGGAAACGCAGTGCAGACCAGCAAGAACAACGGCAGGAGCAGGGCTTTTCTTTTTCTGTTTCGATGCACCGCCTACCCTCCACCGGGAATACCAGGTCTATAGGCATCAGTCATTTTCGCGGCCAATTGTCAGACTTCGCATCCTGGAGGATCCTCAATGGGGAGCAGCGCTGGGGATCCCCCGTGGAGCGCGCTCTCCTGCCTGCTGGCCCTGGTGGCCGCAACGATTACAGGGGCCGGTGTCGCTGTTGCCATCATCTAATATCCCACTGGCAGGTATTTCAGTATCGGCAACGTGATGATCCGGACGGGAACGTGATAGGTCAATTCACTGGACACCATCGCCCGCAGGGCATAGACAGCAGGTTTGGCCTCTCCTGTCCCAACTTGAATCCACAAACGACACCAACTCGCAAACCAGAGAATACCTTGGCACACATAGCCTTTATCAGCCTGCTGAGACAGGATTCAGGACTTGTGTCCACCCTGGAGCAAAGCACACTCCGGGTGTCAGCGTTTCCTCCCGGAGCTGTCCTGCCAAGCGAAATGGATCTACTGCTCATCGAGCTGGGGAAGGAACGGGAACGAGCAACGGCCCTTTGCAGGCAGTACAAGTCCCGCAACGCCAATCTCCCCATTGTAACGGCATCCTCGATGGAACAAGCCTCTATCTCCGCCCACATGGAGAAGGTCGGCTCCGTGGACCATGTCATCCTGCCCGCTGAACCGTTGGATCTGGAATCCAGGCTTTCAGCGCACGTCCGATGGAGCCGCCGAGCCCGGGATCTTTCTCCTCCCCTTCCACCAGCCAGGCCCTACGTCTCTCTCCAGGACAAAATCTGCCGCTATTCCATCGATCAGATCCCCTGGCCCATGCTGGCCACCGATGTCCACGGCAAGATCGTCATGTTCAACCGGGCTGCCCGAAGATGGTTCGGTTTTTCCAGAAACCCCGAATCCTGCGTCTACCGGGTCGGTGATCTCTATGCCAACAGGCAGGACGCCCACCGCGTCATGCGCGCCCTGGCTTCCTCGCCGCACCGGGAGCCGATATCAATGGAAGTAGAACTCAAGCTCCCCAACGGTGAAAAGGTCCCCGTGGCCCTCCACGCCGGTGCAATACGCGACGAAAAAGGCAACATCACCCACACGACGGGCATTTTCCAGGACAACAGCGAAAAACTGTCGCTCCAGCAGCGCCTGGAACATACCACCAGGCAGCTCATCGACACCGAAAAACGAAAAAACACCTACACGCAGCTTCGATGGCTGGTCCACGAACTGAACCAACCCCTCACCGTGGCCCTGGGCACACTGGAAATCGTAAACGCCATGACCGAGCTGGATGAGCCGACCCAGGTCAAGCTGGACCGGATTCAGGAACAACTCCAACGCATGGCGGACAGCGTGCGCAAGCTGGCCACCAGCGTCCAGCACCAGGCGGGCACCGCCAATGCACACTGAACCCGGCTCATATCCCGTCCAGTCCCCGGTTCCATGGCACTTGCCGCGCCTCTTCCCCATACTGCTGACCGCCTGCCTCCTCTCGTTCAGCACCCCAGCCGTGGCCACCCAGGTGACCATCCACGAGGTACCATGCCCACTGGATGGCGCCTCGACACGGGTTTTCGAAAAGCTCTCATCCGACTCCCGCGGTGGCTTCGACAGCGACCTGTGCTCCTACTCCAGCCATGGGCAGTGGAGGGAATACTCCCTGGCAACCTGCCCCGAAGACCTGTTCACCCTGTTGGGAGACGAGTTCGACCAGGTGCGCGACGAATCCACCACCGCCAGGCTGAAGGCCCTGGCGGACCAGGTCCGCTCCCAGTACCCCGACTTCGACAAGATCGAGGTCTGGGACCGCTACGAGATAGCCGCCAGGTTCTACAGGTTGCTGGGGCGGGACGACGCCTTCATCGGGCAGCTCTACCTGGCTGCCAGTTGGACCGCCCGCGACCAGGCTGTGGGCGTATACGAAGGGCTGGAGGGCCCACAGATGGCATACCAGCTACTGGAGCTGGGCGCCCAGGAGCTGCAGAAGGACCTGTCCGCGGAGCAGCGCAAGACCGTCACCTACAACCTGGCCAGGGTGGCCCAACGGGCCGGCGAAAACGCCCTGCGAGACCAGTATCTCTCCTTGTTCGAAGCCCAGGGAGATCTCACCGACAAGGAACGCGAAGCCCTGGACCGCTTCCGCCTCATGGTCACGGAAGTCGAACCTCGCTACCAGGACATGGCCATAGCCGCCTATTCCAACTACCTGCACATCCCCAATCTTCCCCACGAACCCCTGGTCCGTGTCACCTACCAGTTGGCCGACCTGCTCAGGCGCCGGGGCAGGTTGCGCGAAGCTCTCCCACAGTACACCCTCGTGGCAAACGACACCAGGGCCCCGCAGAACCTACGCGAGATGGCCCTGTTCCTGGCCAACCACATCGTAGATCGCGTTGAAAGCCAGGACTCCCATTGATCCCCGCCCTATGGGCGGCACCGTGCGGCTCCACCAACCGGCGGATGGGAGGACCCTGGCGGTCTACGGTTTGTTTCTACTGTTGGGAATGGCCGTCTGGAGCAGCGCCGTCCACGATGGCATCGTGGACCACGACACCCCATGGCTGGTCCGCGACAATCCCATTCTCTCCACCGGGGATTTTTCATGGCTGGCCCGGATCCTCTGGGGCATGGACACAGGCACACGGCAGACTCTGGGAGCGGAGTACCTCCCCCTGCGGGATCTGAGCGTCCTGGCAGACTTTGCCCTCTGGGGGACAGACTGGGCGTGGCATCACGCCGTGAACGTGGCCCTGTACATGTCTGGCTGTCTACTGCTCCTGTCCCTGTTTCGCCAGCTTCTTGGCCCAGGCCTGCCGGCGTGGTTGGGAGCTGCGCTGTTCATGCTCCACCCCGTGCATGTGGAAAGCGTGGCCTGGCTCGCCAGCCGCAAGGACGTGCTGTCGCTGGCCTTTGCAATGCTGTCCCTGCGCTTGTGGTGCTGCTCGGAGTCACGGAGCTGGGCCCTGCCCCTGGCCCTGCTGGGCACTCTCATGGCCACCTGGTCCAAAAACACAGCCGTGATCCTCCCGCTGCTTCTTCTGCCCATCTCCCTGCTGCACTTGAAAGCGGACTACAGGCGCCCATCCTGGTGGCTGCGATGGATCCCCTTTGCCATGCTGCTCGCCGTGACGGTGGCGCTGTCCATGAAGGTCGGGGCCCAGATGGCCATGTACACCGAACCCAGGGGGAACGGTGTCTCCCAGTTGATCCTTCTGGAATGCCGTGTGATCACCCGCTATCTCGGCATGTTGCTCTGGCCCGCATCGCTGGCGGTGGCCTACCAGGAGCCTGTCGCCGGTACTCTCTTCGACTGCCTGCTGCCCGCAGCCTTGCTACTGGCGATGCTCCTGTCACTGCGCAGAATACCCATGGTTTCTCTCGGGCTGGCCTGGTTTTTCATCAGCCTGCTGCCCGTGAGCCAGGTGGTTCCGATCCAGAATCTCATGGCGGATCGCTACCTGCTGCTGCCATCGGCCGGGCTCGTCCTTGCCGCCATGGCCGCCGTGGCCGCGATACCCGTATCCCAGCGCATCTCAGTCCGCCTGAGCGGATTTCTCGTGGGGACCACCGTGTTGGTGCTGCTGGCTCTGCTCACCATTCGCCAGAACCACACCTGGCGCAGTAGCGTGGATCTCTGGACCCGGGCAATGGAGGTCTCTCCCCGGCTCCCCGCGGTCCGCGTCTCCCTTGCCGGCGCTCTCCAGGCCCAGGGGCACGGGGAACAGGCACTGGGGGTCCTGGAACAGGCCATGGATGACCTGGGAGAGGAGCCACACCTGCTTCAGGCCATGGGGGGAACGATGCTGCTCCAGGGGCGCCCATCCCAGGCCGAGCCGCTGCTCCGCCGCGCCCTGGACCTGGATTCCGGCCTCCGAAAGGCCGCCCACAACCTGGCCAGATTGTTGCTGCAACAAGGGAGGACCGCCGAAGCGCTACAGGTGGCCGCAGGATTGACGACTCGTCGCCCCCGGTATTCCAAGGGCTGGAACGTCTACGGCGTGGCCCTCATGCAATCCGGCGATCCCGCAGGGGCCAGGGCTGCTTTTCTTCAATCACTGGAGTTGGCTCCGTTCTCGCGGGAAGCCACCTGCAACATGGGGGGTGCCTCCTGGATGCAGGGCGACGCCCAGGAAGCCCGGACATGGTGGTCCCGGTGCCTTCAACTGGACCCGGGCAACAGCCTTGCGCTACAAGGGCTGGCAAGGTTGGAAAATGACCGGGGCCCGTGGGACCGAGGGGCCAGGGCGCACGAAGAGCCGGGGGAACGGCCAGCTCCGGAGAATCCGGAAACTAGTGTGGATAGGCGGTAACCGGCACGTGGTCGGTTCCATAGGACGAGTGGGTACCGTAGCTGGAGTTGGTTCCCACGGCACCATCGGTACCGGCCCTGGTGTCAGCGGTGAGGGGCGTGTTGTTGCCCTGGGGACAGTCCGCAAGGGCCATGGCAGGAAAGGTGAGCGCCAGGAGAAGCGCGATCAACATACGCATGGGACCTCCGAAGGGAGAGGGGACGGGGCCCCCTCGTGGCACAGAGATTCTACTGCAACATCCAGGCCAGCACCAGAAAAAAACTTTGCAGGCGATATTGTAGTTTCAACCGAATTACTGAATGCAGTAGCCGCCAGCTCCCCCGGGGCGTGGGAACTCCCTGCCCCAGCCGGCGCGACCATGGAGCCCCTTTCAGCATCTCGAAGAGCGACATTGTCTGTGGCCGCACGATACTGGCTGTTACACGTTGCTGTAGGGTTTCTGGATCCTGATGAGCCGCAACCCGCCGATGAGTTCGTTCAGGCCCATGTGGATGTCGATGGAGGTGGAGAACCCGACAGCACGGATCCGGTCATAGGAAACCTCGTAGTCGCGGCGGTCTTCGTCACGACCGATCTCGGCGAAGTAGAGCAGGAACTCCAGCCGGTCCTTGAGGAAGCTGGTGATGTCTTCCTTGGTGAAGTTCATGGACTCGTGGCCCACGTTGAATATGCGATCCTTCATCCGGTCCCAGCATCGGAACGTGTGAACGACGGCGCGGGCCATGTCCTGGACGTGGATGAAGGTCCGCCGGAAGTGCTTCTCGTAGACCAGGAGGTACCGGTTCATGAGCGCCTGGTAGGCGAAGTCGTTGATCATCAGGTCCAGTCTCAGGCGGGGCGAGATTCCGAAGGCGGTGGCAAAGCGGAACGAGATGGTATTCGGCCTGTTCATGCAGATTTCTTCTGCCATGGTCTTCAGTTCGCCATATAGGGAAAGGGGATTCAGGGGGGTGTCCTCGGTGCAGATCCCCTGGACTTCGCCGTAGTTGGAGCCGGTAGATGCGTAGATGAAGCGAGCTTCGGGCGGACAGAGTTCCAGCACGTTGCGGGTTCCATCCAGGTTCACCCGCCGCGCCATGTCTGGCAGCTTCTTGCACAGGGGATAGCCCACAAGGCCTGCCAGGTGGACCAACGCGTGGGCATCCGACAGCCATGGCTTCAGGGCTTTTCGGTCCCTGACGTCGATCTCCTGGAAGCTGAAGCCCGGGTACATGAACAATGGGAGGAGGCCGTCTCCGCCGAACATCAGGTTGTCCAGCACGCGCACCCGGTAACCTTCTGCCAGTAGCCAGCGAACCAGCACCGACCCCACGTAGCCGGCTCCACCGGTGACCACCACCAGCGGAGCGTCGGGGTGGGGTTCAGGCAGGAGCGCCGATGCCACACGGACACCCGTAACGGTGGGAGAGCCGGAAAGCGACGCAGCGGGCCACCTGGGGCTGGACGGAGTGGGGCTGTTACCTGTGCTCATTGTGAAACTCCTCTAGCGTGTCGATGAGCAGGTCGCCGTGGGCGGAGCCGAATGCGTGGCTGTTGCCCACGAAGAAGCCGCGGTCGTGAATGGCGTCGGCCACCGGGAGCGAGGCAGGCACCCGGAGGCCGGGGACAAGCTGGGCGACGGGTTGGCGGGCCAGGTTGCCCCCCGAGATGGGACGCGTGGCGATATTGCGGCCCTCCAGGAAGGCCAGGAGTTCGCTCCGGGCGTAGGGGGCATGGGGAGAGAGCAGCATGGGAAAAGAGAACCCGGCGTGCAGCATTCCCTCTGGTTCGGGAAAGACCTGGAGTGGCAGGCCGCTGCCGGACAGGCGCCGGCACCATTCCCGGTGGTTTCTGCGCCTTGTCTCCAGGAAGCCGGGAAGACGCTCGAGCTGGTGCAGCCCGAAGGCGGCGGCCATCTCTGTGGGGCGAAGGTTGTAGCCAGGGTGCAGGAACAGGAACCTGGAGTCCAGGTCCGGGTGGGTTCGTGCGATTTCCCGAGCCGTGCTCATCTCGCGTATCCAACCGTGAGCCCTGATGGACCGGCAGATGTCGGCCAGGTCGTCGCGGTCGGTTACCAGGATGCCGCCTTCGGCCGTCGTAATGTGGTGGCTGAAGAAAAACGAAAATGTACCGGCCACGCCCATGCTGCCCACTGGGCTCTGCCCTGCCCGGGCGCCGTGGGCCCCGCAGGCGTCTTCCACCAGCAGGAGCCCCAATTTCCGCAGCTCGCCCATGTCGGCGGGGCAGCCCAGCAAGTGTACGGCCAGCAAGGCCCTGGTGCGGCTGGTGATGGCTCGGCGGGCAGCCCCTGGGTCGATGCATATGTTGGCCGGGTGGACATCCACCAAGACTGGAACCAGGCCCGATTGCGCCACTGGAAAGAGGCTGGTGGACCAGGCCACCGCCGGTACCAGGACTTCGTCGCCGGGCCGGAGGTCTCCGGCGGCCACGAGGGCCTGAAAGGCCAGCAGGTTGGCCGAAGAGCCCGAGTTGACCATGATGGCGTGCCTGGTACCGCAGTACTCGGCCCAGGCGCGCTCGAAACGCTGTACACGCCGACCCATGGTCACGTAGGTGGACATCATGGCATCCAGGGCTTCCAGGACCTCGTCCGGGCCGAAGCCGGGTACCTGCAGAGGAATGCCCTGGGATGGATCATGGCGAAGAACCGGCAGATGGTTCATGGCCTGCCTGATGAGATGCGCGATTTGAGAATGCTGCTCCATGCTGTCCATTGGTTTCCGTCGCCGCCGGCGTATTGCCTCCGGCGGGAGGCCAGAGTCGTCGTGTCGTTCCCGAGTCTGATTATTATGATTACTACATCTGTCGTACAAGGAAAAGGGGAACGGAATAGGGTCATTCGATATAGACTGGGCTGGTCCAGGCGCATCCACCATCCAACTGTACGACCCTGAGATACAGGTACTCCCCGGCCTTCATCGAATCCCAACTTCGCTCCAGCAACAGATCCCGGGCGCCCCCTCCATCCACCTCCTCCACGACGCCGCCGCTGCGGATGATGTCGATGCGATCGACGACGCCGGTTGTGAATATGGCCGCGGCCAGCTTCACTTCACCTGCCGGCAGGGCCGCCCCCATGGGGTGACCGTTGACCGCCATCCTGATGATGATGCGCGCACCGTTGGTGGCGTAGGTACGCCTGGAACGGATGGCGTCCATCACGCCCTCCCTGGTGAGATCACTGGTGAGGATGGCCGCGATCCCCCCTGAAGAGCCCCCCAGATGGGCCAGGCCGGGGTGACCGTCGTGGCTGTCCCCCGAGCCCAGGAAACCGGGCTTGTAGCCGCGATCCAGCTCGTCTCTGACGTAGCTGCCCGCCTTGGGAGAGTAGATGCGCCCGGGACTGTCGGGGGCCTCGCTGCTGCCGTGGACCGACACGACCTCGACGGCGGGCTCGAACTCCGGATCCGGAGCAAAGGTCCAGTCCGTGGCGATGGGGCCCCCCGCCGAGTGGTGGGACACCGTCAACACGTTCTGCCCGCGAAGGGCATCCCATAGCTCTGCCGGACCATCGGTGGCCTGGTCCAGGGAACTGAACAGGGTGCCTTCGTCCTGGAAGTAGAGAACGTGGCGATGCCCGTAGATCCAGTTGGTCCACTCGTAGCCGGACAGGGTGACAAACCGCCCCGGTTCGTAGAATTCGCGGGCCTGCTGGAGTTCCTGCTCCCACATGCGAGGATGTTGATCCAGGAACAGCATCCCCCAGTGGTCGTGGTCCGTCAGGGCGGCCACGTCCAGAGATGCCACGTCGCGAGCATAGATATAATAGTCTCGGGGGGTTCCCGTGCCGTCGGAGTAGTTGGAGTGCCCGTGCAGGTCACCCCAGTGGATGGGCAGCCCCGAATCCACCACCAGCAACGGGTTGCTTTCAGCCTCCAAGCCACCGGGCCCCTGCGCCACCAGGCGGAACACCCCTTCCTTCAACGCCTTTCCCTCTACGCTCGCTCTTCCTCCATCGTCGGGGCCCAGGTTGATGATGGAGGGAAGCTCCAGGCCATCGGGGACGCCCTGCAAGGTGACGGCTCCCTCCACCTCCACACCCGTGTTGCCCATCTCGTCCAAGATGGCCGCCGTCAGGCGAAAAGACTGGTTGACCCTGGCGGTACTGGACAGCGTGAGCAGCAGGCGCGCCGGCGGTCCGGGATATATGCGAACTCCGGGAGAGTCTTCCAGAACCTTGCGTATTCCGTCGCCATCACCGTCCACGGCGAACCAGAACCTGGAGTCATCCTCGGCGAAGCGATCGGCGACAGCCCCCGCCATGCCAGCTCCGTAGATGATGCGAACCCGCTGCCCCGGCGGCAGTTCGCCCCCTTCGACCCATATTCCAAGGAGCTGCTGGTCCAGGGTGCGGGGCACGAGCCGGGCTCCCGTGGTCGGGGCGGGGTCCAACTCAACCTCGGTGTAGCCGAAGCCCAGGGGATTGGTGACCTGGGGGGTGCTCCAACCCCAGAAGGGGGACACCTGCAGGTAGATGGCCCCTCCTTCGGAGATACCCAGAGGGCCGGTCTCGTAGCCCAGTTCCCATCGACCGGTTCTTCCCGCGATGGCCCTGGGTTGGTCGGGCATCAACCAGGCGTGACCGCCGCCGTCGGAGGGATCCCGAACCAGGGAAAGGTCATCGCGCAGAGACTCGAGCATCTCCGGTCGGGCAGTGGCCGGGAGGGCCGGGGCCTGGTCTCCGGGAGAAGACCCGGCTCCAGGCCCCCCTGGGGGGATGGCGGAGATTTCGGCGCTGCACGAAACAGCAGTGGCGCCCAGGATGAGCAGGACAAGGGGAACAACGAGTTTCACAAGTAACTCCCGGGTATCAGGAAGCCGCGGCGCAGGGCCGGATCCGGGTGGAAGATGAGCTACTTCACGGTTTTGCGGGAAGACATCGCCCAGCCTCCCCTGTCGAAGTATCATGCCCCTTGGCGCTGCTGCGACCCAGGGTGGGCCTTCCGCCGTCGCCCGCAACGCCGTACTGCCCCCCCAACACTGTTTCTTTGACCACCTGCCCCGGAAATACATGGTTTCCCCTTTGACCATCCCCGGAGCGGTGGATATTGTTCACAGCTTTATGGATGACAACCACGCGCTTCGGCCGCCGCGAGCCCGTTCTCCACAAGTTCTACCTCGTGAGGAGTCGAAGCGCTTCCGTAACGGAGAGAACCATGTACAGAATTACCGATGAATGCATCGCCTGCGCCGCCTGCGCCGACGAATGCCCCGAAGAGGCCATCAGCGAGTCGGAAGACGGAGAGATGTACGTGATCAACCAGGACATGTGCACCGACTGCGGAACCTGCTTCGACACCTGCCCTGTCGAGGCTATAATAAAAGAATAGCTTCCATCCCATGCCGGGGCCTTTCAGGGGCCCGGCGTTTCCCATATGGTTCCCGCCCTGGAAAGGCTCCCATCGCCGGACCAGTCCAACTCCTCACCAGGCACGCCCGACCAACCGCTTGACTCAGCGCTGTGATTCCGGCGAGCTGTTCGGAGGCACCTGGCTCGAAAGCGACTCGCTCCTGCCGGGTCAGCCTTTTCCGGACGGAAGCCACCAAACGGAGGCCCAAGACATGAAGTTCCGGACCCTGTTCCTTCCGCTGCTGGTGATGCCATTTCTAGCCTGCAAGGCCGAAGAACAGGACACCGGATGGATCCCGGTGGTCGACACCGGGCCATTCGTGGACTACGCCCTCATCAACATCGTCAACGAAAGCGGCGTTTCCATTTTCCACGCCTACCAGTGCATCGTCGAAACCTCCGAATGCTACGACGGCATCGATGGCACACTTGTGGACGGCTCCACCTCGACCCTCCAGGTGGATCCCGGCTGGTGGACCACCACAGTGGTGGACGAATACGACATGTGCCGTTTTTCAGGTGAATACCAGCTTTTCAAGGGTGATGAGTACACCTGGATAGTCCAGACCATGAACGCCCACTGGGACGGCCAGGTCTGCCTCTCAAAAGAAGAATAGCGTCTCCGGCTTTTGCCCCCAGGGTCCCGCCCAGGGCCGGAATACCGCCTGTTTTTCAGGCTTTTTTTCAGGCATTGGGGGCCGGACTTTTGTGCTGGGCATCCATGGGCTGCGGGAGCTGGTCTTGTTTCATGCGGCGCAGTTGAGCGGCGGGCGTGCCCACTGAAGTGATCCATAACTGGTGGATTGCGCGAGTGGCGGCCACGTGTAGGAGGCGCCGGGCGACGCTGGTATCGGGGTAGTGGGCTGCCGAGGCCTCCAGCACCACCACGTAGTCGAATTCGAGACCCTTTACGTCGTGTACGTCGGCTACGTCGATCCCGGGCTCGAAAGAAAATTCCTGGTTCCGGATCCGACGCAGGCGAAGGAGATCGGCTCTCTGGAGACCGTTGAAATAGAGATCCTGCAAGTGACTGTTGGGGGCCAGAAGGGCCACGCTGGCCAGGGGTTCCCTGGAGACGAGGTCCTTGAGGGCTGATGCCAGGAAGGCCACGCAGGCCCCATGTTCGGTGAACCTCAACAGCTCTACCGATGGGCCCTCCCTTACGCTTCGGGGCGTTGGCTCGGCCTCTGCTTCGTCACCCAGGAGAGCCCTGCTGAAGCTGGTGATCTGACGAGTCGAGCGGTAGGAGACATTCAGGGCCTCGAACAGGGAACCCCGAATTCCCACAACCTTGAAGAACTCCTCCCAGTCGGAGAACCCGGTGTCTTCCATTACCTGCTGCATCACATCGCCCGCCAGGGTGGCGGAACGCTCTCGGCTCAAGCAGCCAAGGGCCACCTTGACCTCGATGGGGGCGAAGTCCTGCACTTCGTCCACCACCAGGTGGTAGATGCGCAGCGGCCGCCGTTTGCTCGCTCTGATGCGACCGACCCTGAGCTGCCAGAGCCTGAGAAGTATGGCGTCGTCTTCAGAGTCCAGCAGGGGGCCCTGTTTCTTGTCGCCATCCAGCCAGGCACGAAGCATGGAGGCCTGTTGCTGCATCTGCTCTCCGGCCTGCTCCAGGACCCGATCACCGAGCAGATTGCCCGGGAAGCGCGCCAACTCCGCGGCTACCCCGGGACCATCGGCGAGGAGACTGATGAAGTCGTCTATCGCCTCACCCACCCGCGGTGGAGCCTCGCGCATGGCAACCCTGTGCGCCAGCACTCCCAGCAAACCAGGGTGGAGCTTCAAGCGCGCCAGGGCGCTGGGGGTGTCGGTTCTCACACCCCTGGGCAGGCGAGAGAAGTGACGTTGCCTCAAGCGCCCAGCCCACTCGGTCCAGGTGACCACCGAAACACCCTTGACCCCCAACGAGGGCAGCACGTGAGCCACGTAGGATTTCAACGCCCTGCCCCAGACCATCACAGTCATACGTGAAGGCTTGAACAGGTCTGGCCTGGCATAGGCAAGGTAGGCCACCCGGTGGAGAGCCACGGTGGTCTTTCCGCTGCCGGCGCTGCCGCGGATGACCACCAGGCCTGTTTCGGGGCGCGTGATGAGTTGGAATTGTTCCGGGTCGATGAGGGCGGCGATCTGGGGAAGACGCTTGTCGGCGCGGTGCTGCATGCCCGTGCCAAGTTTCGCACCCTTCACGGAGCCTGCGTCACGGGCACGGAAGGCCGCTCCGGCGCCACCCGCCAGCACGGGGGAGGACTCCTGGAGCTTCTTCCAGCCCGATTGTTCCCGGATCCAGGTGCCCGATGGCGCGTCGACACGTTCCAGCCGGCCCGCCCGGATTCCCAGTATGCGGCGTGCCTCCACTTTTCCCTCCACCAGCACGTCGCCCAATTCTTCTTCGAACTCTTCGCCTTCATCGTAGCGATAGAAAACCGCGCTGATGGGAGCATTGCGCCAGTCCACGATTCGGACCTGGCGATCCAGGTGGGTGGCCTTGCCCAGACAGAGATCCCTCGTTCCCTTCTCGTCGCGAATACGCAGACGAGCGAAGTAGGGACAGTCCGGGTCCACCTGTTGTGTTTGTCGAGCACGCTGTATCTGGTCCACCAGGTTCGCTACCTGGTCGTACTGGTGGAGTATGGCTCCCAGGTCTTCCTGCTTGGCGCCGTCTACTTGTTGACGAAGGTTCTGCATTTCCATGAGGGCGGAACTGACGCTGGCTCCTGGGCTCTCTGGATGCTCCAACAGGTGTTTTCTGATTCGGGCCAGCTCACGGACTTCTTCTGCCACAAGGTCTTTGGATGCGGGTTCTTTTTCTGGTGCCGGGGGATCTGGCGGAGCTGTTGGAACCTGGGGGGCGGGGGAAGCAGGATCCCCTTCCCGGCGGGCCTGGGGATCATCGTGGACTGAGATGGCGGTTTTTTCGGCCATGGGCAGTGTGCTGCTCCGGGCTGGTTCGACGTAAACAACTTCTATATCGCTTCCGGAGGACAGAAGAAAAGAAAGGAGGCACCGAAGCCGAGGGGAATACAAAAAAAAATGGGCGGTGCCACTGGCACCGCCCTGCTGGCGGAGGAAGGAAGTACCCTTCCGTGCGAGAATGATTCGGCTATTCGCCGTTTCTACAGGAGATCAGTAGACGTTGACGTCGGTGCCCTTGAAGACCGAGTTGATGGACTTGGTGGCCGTGTAGGTGGCAGAGCTGCCGTCACCGTCCACATCGCACCAGCCGGTCACGAGGAAGTCGGTGGAGCTGGTGGAGGCGACCGTGTAGGAGCCGCGGACCTTGCCATCGGGAGCCCAGCCCAGGGTGTCGAAGTTGCTGCCGGAAGTCCAGACTCTCTGCGCCTTGCCCGGGCTGCTGTCCGGCCTCGCTGTGGTCTCCTGGATGAAGGAGTCGAAGGCGGCGTCATAGGCCAACTCGGCGGTCTTGATGCCATCTACGTTGGGGGGAACTTCGGCTCTCTTGGAGCGATACTGCATGGCCACGAAGTTGGGGATGGCGATTGCGGCCAGGATCCCGATGATGGCGACGACGATCATCAGCTCGACGAGAGTGAAACCTTTTTTGTTCAGCATTGGTATTTTCCTTCCAGTGGCAGGAAGCCCCGAGGGGCAGGGTTATTGATTGATTGCACTACGGCCCCCTCTACTTACAAGAGTCATGCCAACACCTGCCCCCATGGTATCCCTGCCTTTTCGAAGGATGGTGACACAAATGGACAAGCGACAGGTGACGTATTTTGACAATAGCGACGTTTTTTGTCAGCACATTTTTCGCAAGCTGCCCCGCAGAGATCTTCCATCCTGCGAACGTGACGGCAGGCAACTCACGCCATGCCGTGCTTTTTCAGGCGGTACCTGAGAGAGCGAAAGCTCATCCCCAGCAGCTCCGCGGCCCTGGTCTTGTTTCCACCGGCTCGTTCCATGGCCAGGCCCAACCACCTTCGCTCGAAGTCATCCATGGTTCTGTCCAGATCGATTCCCTCTTCGGGAAAGTCCGGTGGCTCCGTCCGCAGGGAGACCAGGGAGCTAACCTTCCTTATGCTCTCCGGCAGCTCCGCCGGCGTGATCCTGGGGCCTTGAGCCAGGGCGACGGCCCTTTCCACCAGGTTCTGGAGTTCCCGGACGTTGCCGGGGAAATCGTAGGAAGCGATGATGCGAGCCGTGTCCGGGGTGAAACCCGTTACGGTCTTTCCATACTCACCAGCGTACTGTTTCAGGAAGACTCCCGCCAACTCCAGGATGTCGTCCCCCCTTTCCCGAAGGGGCGGCACTTCGATGGTCACGACATTGAGACGGTAGTACAGGTCTTCGCGAAAGCGGCCGGTGGCAACCGCCTGGGCCAGGTCCTTGTTGGTGGCGGCCAGGATCCGCACATCCACCTTCCGTTCTTCCACCCCTCCCACCGGGGTCACGCGCCGCTCCTGGATGGCTCTCAATGTCTTCACCTGGGTCATCAGGGGCATCTCGCCAATTTCGTCCAAAAACAAGGTGCCGGTGCTTGCGGCTTCGAACAGGCCCATCTTGTCCTTGTTGGCTCCGGTGAAGGCTCCCTTGCAGTAGCCGAACAACTCGCTCTCGATCAGGTTTTCAGGGATAGCCCCGCAGTTGACGGCAACAAAAGGCCCGCTGGAGCGAGTTCCTCCGTAGTGTATGGCGCGCACCACAAGCTCCTTGCCGGTACCGCTTTCGCCGCAGATCAGGCAGTTGATGGGAGTGTCCCTGACCCTGCGAATGAGCGAGTAGACCTCTTGCATGGCGGGGCTGGAGCCCACGAGGTTGCCCAGGGCATAGTGCCCCTGCAGCTCGGCCTTGAGACGCAGGTTTTCCTCTTCCAGGCGGCGCCTTTCCAGGGCCCTGCGCACCAACATCTTGAGTTCGTCGTTGTTGAAGGGCTTCATCACGTAGTCGAAGGCGCCCATCTTCATGGCCTCCACCGCGCTCTCCGCGGTACCGAAGGCAGTGATCAATATTATGGGGACGCCTTTGGCACCCCTGGCGGCCCTGGTCTTGATGGAGCGCAGCAGGTCCATGCCGGTCATGCCCGGCAGGTTCAGGTCGGTCAGGACCAGGTCGTGGGGATCCTTTTCGAAAGAGAGCATTCCCTGCTCGGCCGTTGCCACGGTCTCGACGCGATAACCTTCACGTTCCAGCAGGATTTGGAGAAACTCCCTCATGGAGTGCTCGTCATCCACCACAAGGATCCTGTAATCCATCAGGCCTCCATGCCCTCGAGACCGGTCGCCTTGCGGGGGAAGACGACCGAGAAGGTGCTGCCCCTGCCCGGAGTCGAATCCACCTCCACCCAGCCCTCGTGGGCTCGAACGAAGCGCTCAACGGTAACCAGGCCCAGCCCGGTGCCGCCCCGCCGGGTGGTGTAGAACGGGTCGAAGAGCTTCCCCAGCTCCTCCTGGGGAATTCCGGCTCCCTGGTCTTCCACGTCG
The DNA here is from genome assembly GCA_024276675.1 of Myxococcota bacterium. Lineage (GTDB taxonomy): Bacteria > Myxococcota_A > UBA796 > UBA796 > JAFGLY01 > JAJRWT01. Next base: position 26,437 of record JAJRWT010000117.1, read on the forward strand.
ATGCGAAGCCCCCGTGCTTCTTCTCTTGCCGCAATTCGTATCCGGCCCCCGTCGGGCATGGCCTGGGCCGCGTTCAACATGAGGTTCCATATGATCTGCTTGAAGCGGTCCTGGTCAAGGGAGACGGGCTCGAGAGAAGGTAGATCGTAAACGATGGAGACCAGCTCCTTGTAGCGGGGGTCTTGTTTGAAGGCATCCACCAGCTCTTCCAACAGCGGCGCCACGCTGGTAGTGGACATCTCCAGTTGGGGGGCGCGGGTGTTTTCCAGGAACTCCGTCACGAGGTTGTCCAGCCTGTGGATTTCGCGCAACGCTATGTCGAACAGTGGGCCAGGATGTTCTTCTTTCAGCAACTGCACCGCGCCGGAGAGACTGGCCAGGGGGTTTCGGATCTCATGGGCGATGGCGGCAGCCATCCGGCCCACCCCCACCAGGCGTTCTTCCCGTTCCATCTCGGCTTCCATCTGCCGGAGACGCGTGATGTCCTCGAAGACGATGGCCTCGGCTCCCTGGTAACCCAGAGGGCTCCTGTGGCAGAGCAGGATACGCGGGCCGTCGCTTCCTTGCACTTCCAACTCCTGCCCGCCTCCACGTTGCTCGATACCCGGCAGCACTTCTTCCAGTTCCTTCCCCGTGCAAGGCCCAAGGCGGCTCTCTGCGGCGGGATTGGCGCCGCGTATCATGTGCTGTTCGTCCGCTATGAGTATTCCGGAGCCGACGTTCTTGACGATAAGCTCGTATTGCTCCGCAAGAGCGCGAGTGGTCTCTTTCTGCTGGATGAGAGCTGCGTCAGCCTGCTTGAGGCCTGCCGCAAGACGGCCGGTGAGCAGTCCCACCAGCAAAAAACCCAGCACCCTCAATATGTGGAAAGCCACTGTCTCGGGGTCGATCCTGCCCGGCACGACGCCCAGCACTGCCAGGCCCAGGATCGACAGGAACAGCATGGCGTTGAGACCAGCCGTCGCCACGACCACGCGACCATCCGCCAGGTAGGCCGCTGCCGCGATGTTCATGAAGTACAGGACGACGAAAATGCTGCTCAGCCCGCCGGTCATGGCCACCAGGACCGAGATGAGTACTGCGTCGATGACGAGCTGCACTACCACGAACAGGTCCAGGTTCCGGACTCGTGGCATGGCGATGATGCTCAGGATCATCACCAGGTAGCTCATGACCACCAGGACGAAGAACTTGTTGAGGCTGGTGGCGGTCTCGGGATCGGCCACCAGGAGATACGTGGCCAATCCCAGGAGCAGCGTGGCAACGACGATGCGTACGAAGGTGTAGGCCGTGATTCGCTTGTGAATCAACGCCGGAGCAGCAAAGCCCCATTTGAAAAACTGGGATATTGGCATGTTCAATGGTGGGTATCAACCACCGACGGCCGAGGCCATGGTGAACACCGGCAGGTACATGGCGATGACGAGTCCACCGATGACCACGCCCAGGAAAGCCATGATCGCCGGTTCCATCATTGCGGTGAGGTTTTCCACCGCCTGGTCTACTTCGTCGTCGTAGAAATCAGCCACCTTGGTGAGCATCACGTCAAGGGCTCCCGTGGCTTCGCCGACGCTGATCATCTGGCACACCATGTCGGGAAACACCTTGGTGGCCATGAGCGGCTCCGCGATGGTACGGCCTTCGGCGATGGAGTCCCTGGTCTCTGAGATGGCGTTTTCTATGACCTTGTTGCCAGCGGTTTTTCCACAGATGTCCAGGGCGTCCAGGATGGGAACACCGGAGGAGACCATGGTGCCCAGAGTGCGACAGAAGCGTGCGACGGCAGTCTTGATCAACAGGTCGCCGAAGACCGGGGATTTCAGCATGAAACGGTCCAGGAGTAGACGCCCCTGCGCGGTCCGATAGAAATACCGGATGCCGAAGATGACGCCCGCCACGCCGCCAAAGAGATATATGAAATTGGCCTGCAACCACTTGGAGAGGTCCACCACGAACTGGGTGGGTGCGGGCAGCGCGGAGCCCATCTCCGAGAACATCGTTTCGAAGGTGGGGACCACCTTCATGAGCAGAATGGTCACCACCAGCGAGGCCACCACCATGACGATGATGGGATAGGACATGGCGCCCTTGATCTGGCGTTTGAGCTTGTCGGCCTTTTCCAGGTATGCGGCCAGGCGGTTCAGGATGGTGTCCAGGATGCCGCCCACTTCGCCGGCTGCCACGAGGTTCTGGAACAGCTCGTCGAAGGTGTTGGGAAATTTCTTGAGGGCGTCGGCGAAGGTACTGCCGCTTTCAACCGATTCTTTTATGACCTTCAGTTCGTCTCGGAACGTGGGGTTGGGCGCCTGCTGGCTCTGGATGTCGAGACATTGCACCAACGGCAGACCAGAGTCGATCATCGTGGCGAACTGCCGCGTAAAGATCACCAAGTCCTTGGTTTTTACCTTGGGCTTCAGGAAGGCGGGTATGGGGATGCCGAATTCGCCCTTCTTGCCCTTTTCCTTGAGCTTTGAGGGGGAAATCTGCATTCTTCGCAGCTTGGTGCGTGCAGCATCGGCGCTGTTGGCTTCGATCTCGCCCTTCTTGACGTTGCCAGCGGCGGTCTTTCCTTCGTAGGCGAATACCGGCATCCCGCGATCTCCAGAGACGCTCATGAACAGAATTACAGAATACCCGAAACGGCACCATTGCGGCAAACCGGACAGCGACCAACGTCCTGGGCGCCATACTCTGCCCTGCCGTGTAAGCACCTTGCGCACACCGGTAAAGCCGGTAAACGATATCTCTTGTATTTTCTTAATGACCCGCGGCTGCTGATGCCAGATCATCCCGGTCATCCAAGGCCACCGGCGGGACATGCCATCTCTGCGGTTTTACCGTGCTCGTGCGCTCAATCGCCCAGCCCAGCCCAACAGACGGAGAAAGATCATGCGAGTAGTATTTGTCACATGTGGGCCCAACCAGGCCGAACCCCTGCTTGGGAAACTGCTGTCGGAGCGCCTCGTGGCCTGTGGCAACATCATCCCGGGAGTGCGCTCCCTGTACTGGTGGCAGGGGCGAATCTGCCACGATTCCGAAGAAGTCCTCTTCATGGAGACTTCGGAACAACGAGTGGAAGAGCTTATGCGCAGGATCAAGGATTTACATCAATACGAAACGCCCAAGATCATCACTTTCCCCGTCTCCGAGAGCGATCCCGACTACCGCGCCTGGCTCCGTGAGGTGCTGGCATCATAGGAGCACGGCGCAGGCAGCGCCGAAGGTCCGACGTCCTACCTTCCAGGTACGGAAGATGGCAAATTCTGCTGCATCCACCGAGGTCTGTAATGAGCAATCCAGCAATTCCCAGAAAACAGGTCCATGAGCTTGCAGAGGCATGTTCCGAGGCCGGTTCCGACTTTCAACCCATAGCTACCAGGCTTCTGAAGAGCCAGCGGCGCTTGACCCGTTTCATCGAACACAACGCCGAACCCCTTGGGCCTCGGCCCGCCGAGGTGGCCGTCTACATGACCTCGGTCTGCCTTCGTGTCTTCGAGCAGGTGGGTGGCCAGATGCGCAAGGTCTCCGGAAGGGATCTGGACCTGGGAGCACGGCGCATTCAGCAGGTCGTTCCGTCCATAATGCCCCCCGACCTGCAACTTCCACAACGGGTGCGCAAGGTGGAATGGCGCGCCCAGCCCCACCTGCTGGACGAGATTCTATGGGCCCTCTTCGAAAAGGAAGAAACCGAGGAAGGCGAAGTCCGGGTCGAACCACCAGATGCCACGATGATCTTCCTGGCCATGTGGACGGTGGTGGAAGCCCTGGATCGGAACTGGCGCCCCCCCCCGGGCTACGAGCCCTCCGATACCTGACTTTCTTCGAGCGGTACCATAATTCAGGGGTTCTGGCGGGCGCGCGTGCCGGGAGATCAGGTGCCGTCCAGGTTCGGGCGCCATTCCATGAGCGCCAGGGGCTGCGTGGGGGAATCGACCAACAGTTCCGCCAGCAGCAACAGATCCCGGCCGGACTCCGGCTCCACCAACTTTTCCAGGATCCGTGCCAGGGTGTCCTCGCTCCGGACTCCTGGCAGGATTCCACGGAGCAGACGCTTCCATCGTGCCACGTGCCCCGGCCTGATGTGGAGACGCCGGGTCAAGCATGGGTCGTCTGGTAGACCTGAGATGCGACACACACGGCGCCAGGCGTCGTGGAGCGTTGTGAAGCCGTCCACCAGACCGGCATCCCTGGCCCGGCGGCCTGTCCACACCCGCCCCGCGGCGTATGGGATCACCGCTCGCAGCGGTCTCCGCCTGCCATCCGCCACTCGTCTCAGGAAGGTGTCGTAGACCTGTTGAACGCTCTTTTGCTGGCGAAGCAATTCCGGCTCGGTCAGCGCCCGGCCAGCGCTCTCCATGTCAGCGCTCCCCGAGGCCCGAAGGGTGGCCGGAAATACACCCAGGCGTGAGAGGGCACGGTCCAGCACCAGCTTGCCGCTGATCACCCCTATGGAACCCGTGATGCTGCCCGGCTGGGCATAGACCTCGTCGGCGCCCACGGCCATGTAGTAGCCACCGCTGGCCGCGATGTTGCGCAGCACCGCCAGGACCGGCTTTTGCTGGCGCAGCCGGTGGATGGCTCGCCAGATGAGATCGCTGGCGAGAGCAGAGCCGCCGCCGCTGTCGATGGACAGGACGATTCCGGCCACATGGCGGTCGTCCTGAAGGGCGTCCAGCACGGGGACTACTTCATCGGCGGAGATCAAGGAGCGGGACGGACCCGCACGACTGCGCATGACCACGGGGCCTTGCAGATGTACCACGGCGACGGTCCCATCGTAACCAGCCAGGCGTCTGGGCAAGAAAGCAAGCCTACTCCAGAACAGATAGCCCCCCATGGACACGATCCGCGGCAATCTGCCCAGGGCCCTTTCCATGGCAGCCCGAAACTGATCCGGATAGACCAGCTCGTCCACCAGTCCAGACTCCAGGGCCTGTTCAGCACTCAGGGGTGTCTGTTCCATTGCCTCCCGCACAAGCTCCGGGTCCAGGTTCCGGCCCGATGCCACGGCTTGGACGAGCTGATCGTGGAGGTCTTCCACCAATTCCTGGATGGCATGACGGCTTTCGGGGCTGGGATGGGCCCGCGTCATGGGTTCACCCGCGGCCTTGTACTCCCCGGCGGTGATCAACTGCACCCTGATCCCCAGGCGCTTCAGCGCCTCGCCAAAGAAGTTCATGCGAGCAGCCAGTCCAGCCGCGTGTACCTGCCCAGAAGGCACGATGAAAACACGCCTTGCGGCCGAGGCCAGGAACAGGTCCGTGTTGCTCACGTTGGCCAGGTCCACGAACAGCGGCTTGCCCGCCTTTCCAAGCTGGATCAGACTGTGCCTTATCTCCTGTAGTCTGCCCCAGCCCCCCGCGGTGCCGTGTAGCGTGAGATGCAGCGCCTTCACCAGGGGGTCGGCACGAACCCGATCCAGCATCTCCAGCAACTGGCCCAGGTTGTCCTCGCGGCCTTCTTGAAGGCGGGGAAGGTCCACGTGTACCACAACGCCCCCCTGGAAGCACAGGGATTCGGCCAGTTTCAAGAGCCACGCGGGAATCACCAGAATCGCTCTCAAGAAGCCTCTCAAGAAGCCTGTCATGCCGAGCCTCCGGGCTCCTTGCCCTTTCCTGGCTGGGGCAGGGGCCTGAAAAAATCCAGAGGGCAATGGATATGCCACCAGGGGGCCAGCAGGCAAGGTCCAATGATGACCTGGGGCGAATCGAGAGCAGGTCACTGGCCATGCCTGGAGCGACACCGCCGGCAGCAACCCGAAGGAGCGCCCGGCCAGGGAGGGCCGACGGCCAGAGCGGCGCTCCTGGCCAACAGTGCGCCGGTCCGGGTTCAGGCGGCTGCTGTGTTACTTGTTCTGCCCCCTGTGGACAATCATGACCAGCCAAGCCTCAACACCCACTGTCTATGTGCTACAGGAGCAATCATGGCATTTTCCCTCACCGAAGAAGAATACGCATTGGTGGCGGGCCTCCCGGAAGAGGACCTGGTGGATCTGGCCGCCGAGCTGAGCATCACCGTGGACGAATCCATAGACCATCGGTCGTTGCTTTCACGTTGCGTAGTGGAGATTGCGAACCTGGCGGGCACCGAGGGCCTGCCCTTCTCCGAATACGACAGGCACGACATCACGGACCTTCCCGACACCTATCGGCGAGCCCTGGCCGCAAGGCTGGGCGTCAAGAACGATGTCAAGGCCATACTCAAATCGGGGCGCAAGATCTACAAGCTCTACAATCGCGACCGAAAACGCAGCCAGGTGCCACTGGTGCTGCCCAGCATCCTGTTGCCCCTGTGCCGCCACCTGAGCAACAGTGACACCTGAAGACGGAACTCCTTGACAACTGCCCAACACGAGCCATATTAGCCCCGTTTCAAGCACAAGCCTTCCCCCTTTTCCGCCGAGGATCGCTTTGGAAACCAAGACCTGCCCCAACTGCGGCGAAGAAGTGCCCACCACGGCTTCCCGTTGCAAGCATTGCTTCCACGACTTCTCCGAAAAGCCCGCCGTCAAGAACAAGGGACTGCTCATGGTGGTGGGCTTGTTGGCAGCCATGATGTGCCTGGGCGCTGCCGTGATGTACTACGTACTCAACTACCAATCCGTAAAAGAAAACGTCGTCATCGACGAAGACACCAAGTCCGTGGTCTGGACGCGCACCTGGGCCGACAAGATGGAGACGGACCGCCTTTCCTTCGACGACGTGGTAAAGATCGAAGTAGTGCTGGGGGGCAAAGACTCCACGTGGGAGGTGGCTCTCATCACCAGGAACGGTGAACGCCGCATCATCAACGAATCCAACGACGTATCACTGGCGAGCTACGCCAAGCACATCTCGAATCTCATGGACAAGCCCCTGGAGGAGATCCGTAAAATCAAGGGCTTCGGAGAAAAGTACAGCTTAGACGATTAGCACCTTTCCACCAGGCGTTCACCCTGTTCTACACATCCTGTACGCTCGCGCCGGGGTCGTCCCGTGGGTTTTGACAGCCCCTTCCCATTGCTGACCCACGATGTCGCCATAGACCTGGGGACAGCCAACACGCTCATCGCCCAGAAGGGGCGCGGTATCGTCCTGGATGAACCATCCGTGGTGGCGGTTCGCCAGGACCAGTCACAACGCCAGGTCGTGGCGGTCGGCACCGAAGCCAAGCAGATGCTGGGGCGCACCCCCGAGTCCATCTCCGCCGCTCGCCCACTCCGGCACGGTACCATCATCGACTACCACGTGGCCGAAGCCATGCTGCGCTACTTCTTTGCAAGAGCAGTGGGCCAACGCGGTTTTTTCAAACCTCGCGTCGCGGTCTGCGTGCCCCACCAACTGGAAGAAGTCGAACGTCGCGCCGTGCAGGAATCCGCCAGGGCCGCCGGCGGCGGTGAAATCCACCTCATCGAGGGGGTCCTGGCCGCAGCCCTCGGCGCCGAGCTTCCCATCATGGATCCCGTTGGGACGATGATCTGCGACATCGGCGCAGGTACCGCAGAGATGGCGGTGATCTCCCTGGGGGGAATCGTAAGCGGCAGAACAGACAAGACCGCCGGCGATGAAATGGACCAGGCCATCGTGGAATGGATGGCTGATGAACACCGGGTACTCATAGGCGAAAACACCGCCGAGACAATCAAGCTAGAAATCGGTCGTGCAAGGGAGTCCGCCAATCCCAGGATCTTCGCAGTCAACACCAGGGATCTCAACACTGGCACCCCCCGAAAACTGGAAATTTCGAGCGACGGCGTCGCCGGGGCCCTGGCTCCCATCATCCGGCAGTTAATAGAAGCCATCAGGCTCACCCTGGAAGCCACCCCCCCCGAGCTTGCCGCGGACATCCTGGACTCCGGCCTGGTCCTCTCCGGAGGCAGCGCCCTGCTGCCCGGTCTCTGCGAGGAAATACGCGACTGTACCGGCCTGCCCGTGGTCCTGGCTCCCGACCCCCTGCGAAGCGTGGCTCACGGTGCCGCCATCGCCATCGAGAACCGGCGGGTCCTCCAGGAGATCTCCCGATAGGCCGCAGCACCGCAAGATGATCCTGGGCCGGATTCCCCCGCGGTACACCAGGAGCCGTCCCAGGCGATTCAGCGATCCCACTCGAAACGGAACCCGGGCTCACCATCGCGTACCTCCAACACGCATCCCCCGCGGTCATGGGCGCCCAGGCGTACGAGAGTCCCCTTGCCCAGGTCAATGAAGGCCGGAGAATGGCTGTGCCCAAGCACTACCACTCCGGGGCCATCTTCGAGCACCTGCCGGGCAAAGCGGCGTTGCGCGGCCAGCAGGGCCGGGGACGGGACGGAGTCTTCGTGGGCCGCCCCCGCAATCCGGCCAAGGAATCTCCAGGCCGAAGAACGGGGCATGGTGTTCAGGATGCCGGCAAAGGTCTTTCCCCGCAGCAGGCCCCTGGCCAGCCGGTAGGAAAGCCCCGAGTCCGCCTGGTCTCCATGGGCCAGCACGAAACGGCGCCCGTCAAACGACACATCCAAGCTGTTGGCCAGTGCAACCCTGGCCAGGCTCCGAAGACCGTGGGCGGCGAAGTCATGGTTTCCACGCAACACGGTGACATGTACGCCCCTGTCGGACAGCGCCCGCAAGGCCTGCAACACCGGGACATACTGGGGAAACGGCTGGCCCCTCCATTCCCACCAGCGGTGGAATATGTCGCCCAGGAGATACAGACCGTCTGCATCTATGCCCACCGTCCACTCCACGAAGCGTTCCTGGACAGGGTCGTCGGGGCCGTCCAGGTGAGCATCGGATAGCAACAAGAAGCGCATGATGGTGTATTAACAACCTGCCGCTCCCGGGGGCATGGGAAGCGACGGGAGCCGTCGGGAAAGCTCGGCGCCACTTGCTACTGCGCCTGATGCGGCAACGAGTGGATCGGCTCCGGCCCACGGGCCTGCCGCTGAAGGGGCGTCTTGCTCTCTTCTCCAGGAAGTGGTATCCCAAGCAGCGTATCCGTCCCCTCCACACCTTCTCCCGGAGCGAATTCATGTCCACACCAGGCCTGGAAGACATGCAGCAAGCCGTGATCAACGGCAACATCCGCCTTGCAAGACAACTGGCAAAGGAGCTGGTGGAATCGGGCGCAGATCTTTTGCAGGCCATCGAACGAGGCTTTGCACCCGGCATACGCCGTGTTGGAGAGCTTTGGGAAGAGGGGGAGTATTTTCTCCCCGAGCTGGTGCAGGGCGCCGAGGCCATGAAGGCCGCCATGGACACGATCCACCCGGCCCTGGAGGCCCGGCAGGGCCGAAGGGAGCCCAGGGGCAGGGTGGTAATAGGCACCGTACAGGGCGACCTGCACGACATTGGCAAGACCCTTGTGGCAACTCTGCTACGAGCCAATGGCTTTCAAGTCCACGATCTGGGCAACGACGTCCCCATCCAGGCGTTCATCCGCAAGGCCACCGAAGTGGGCGCGGACATCGTCGCTGGTTCCGCCCTTCTCACCACCACCATGCCGGGCCAGAAGGCCCTGGTGGACGCCGTGGCAGAGGCAGGTCTCAGCGATTCGCTGAAGGTGATGGTGGGCGGTTCACCGACCACTGCCCGGTGGGCTGCCCAGATCGGAGCCGCGCACGCCGAAAACGCACAGCGGGCCGTACAGGTGGCCATGGAGCTGGTTTCGTGAAAGATTTCAAGGAACGGCTCAGCCATGGCCCCCCCCTGATCCTGGACGGCGGCCTGTCGGCCATCATGATCGCCCAGGGCCTGCCCGCTGGCGCTCCCCCTGAACTCTGGGTCCTGGAAAAACCGGGACAAATATCCACTATCCACCACCGGTACGTGCAGGCAGGATCCCAGGCCCTGCACTCTTGCACCTTCGGCGCCAACCCGCTGCGTCTTTCGGCTTTCGGACTGGGCCACCAGTGCCAACGCATCAACACCGAAGCCATCGCCCTCGCCCGCGAATCGGGTGTTCGCTACGTACTGGGCGACATCGGCCCCACGGGTGAATACCTGCCGCCGGTGGGTACGGGTGACCAGCACGCCTGGCGGGAATCCTTCCACCAACAGGGCAGGATCATGGCCCGGGCCGGCGTAGACGCCTTCCACCTCGAAACCATGAGCGACCTGCGCGAGGCACTCATCGCCCTGGAAGCCCTGCAAGACGCCGCTCCCGGCATTCCCATCATGGCCTCCCTCACTTTCGACCGCAAGCCCAGGGGGTTTTTCACCATAATGGGCGATCCGCTGCTGCCCTCGCTCCAGGCCCTGGCGGACTCGGGGGCCCATGCCGTGGGAGCCAACTGCACTCTCACCAGCCCCGACATGCTGGAACTGGCCCGCCTGGCCACGGCCACCATCCGGGTCCCCCTGGTGCTCCAGCCCAACGCAGGCCAGCCCATCATCTCCTCCCAGGGCATCCGATACGACCAGGATCCCGCCGGCTACGCCTCCGACGCCATGGCCATGGCGGATCTGGGGGTGCGCGTGCTGGGTGGCTGCTGCGGCACCGATCCCCGCTTCATCGCCGCTCTACAGAACATGCTCCTCCGCCAGGGGCAGGCATGATCCCCCCATCTCCCGTGCTCTCGTTACAACTGGAGTTGGCCCGGGAGGATCTCATGGAGTTCCTTGACTACCCTCCGGGTCACTCACCACCGCGACGCATGGAACCCCTCATGGCCCAGGCCCTGGCCACGGCCTCGCGCCTGGTGGCTGCCAGGGGAGCCTTCGTCCACGCGGCCCCGGAAAAAGCCGGCCAACTGCTGCTGCCCCCCCGGGAAGCATCCCACCTGGTTCTGGGCCTGGTGACCATCGGAGCGGCACTGGAACAGGCGGTAACGAGCCTCACCCGGGAAGGCATGATGACGGCTGCCCTCATGTTGGACGCCGCCGGAAGCGCCGCCGCCGAACGAGCCGCCGACCAGTTGGGAGCAGTCATAGTGGGCCAGGAACGGGCCCCCGGTCCCGTGGCATGCAGGCTGAGCCCCGGATACGGCGACTGGCCCATCAGCGCCCAACCCTCCCTGCTGGCCTCGCTCCCCGCAACGAGCCTGGGGGTCTCCCTCACTCCCGGCCACATGATGCTCCCGCGCAAGAGCATCTCCTTCGCCATGTGGCTGGACTCCGACGGAGCCGGCCTCCCCGCGAGGCGCGGGTGCAAGTATTGTTCACTGCTTCACTGCCGCTACCGGGAAAGGCGGACCCACGAGGCTGTCGAGCATTCTGAATCCAACACGCGACAGCCTCCTGGTAATTCCGCCTCGCCCGGGGCTACGCCGTGATGTGGCAAGCCCGTTCAACGGGATAATGATTTCGCTCACCAGGCCGCTTCAACACCCGGAAACCCGGGTCCCCACGAAGATGGCGCTCAGCCACCCCCCAAAACCCAAGGGATTTTTACCATGGCCGCCTTCAGACCCACGCTCCAACTGCTGGAAAGACAAGACACCGAGCTGGTTCTATCCCAGGCTCTCGCCGTACTGGAAACGGCAGGTGTCCTGGTGGAAAACCCGGAAGCCCGCAACCTGCTGGCCGAGGCCGGAGCCCGCACGGATGGCGCCCGCATCAAGATTCCTCCCGAAATCGTCCAGGACTCCATCTCCACGGTGCCATCCCGAATCTTGGTCTACGACCGCGACGGGGATCTGGCCATGGACCTGGGGGGGGACCGGGTACACTTCGATCCGGGGTCGGCGGCAATACACATCTTTGACCTGGGCTCCAATCGCCGCCGCCAGGTCACCACAACCGATGCAGTGACATTGACCCGCCTGGTGGATCAGCTCCCCAACTACGCCGCGCAGGCCACCGCGCTGGCTCCGGCGGACGTACCCGGGGAAATCTGTGATCGATACCGCCTCTACCTGGTACTGAAACACTCGAGCAAGCCCGTGGTCACCGGCACCTTCCTCAAAGACGGCTTCGCGCCCATGAAAGCCATGCTGGCCGCTGTCAGGGGGGGCGAACGGGAACTGGCGGAGCGCCCGTTGGCCATCTTCGACTGCTGCCCCAGCCCGCCCCTGAAGTGGAGCGATCTCACCTGCCAGGCTCTCATGGACTGCGCTCGTTCCGGCATTCCCGCGGAACTGGTCTCCATGCCCCTCACCGGCGCCACGTCGCCCGTGACCCTGCGCGAGGCGGTGGTTCAACACTGCGCCGAAAACCTCTCGGGCATAGTCATCCACCAACTTGCGGCCTCTGGCTCACCCATCATCTACGGCGGCTCTCCCGCCGCCTTCGACATGCGAAGAGGCACAACGCCAATGGGTGCCATCGAAACCATGATGATGGATGCTGCCTACGCCCAGGTGGGTAAGCACCTGGGCATCCCCACCCACGCCTACATGGCGCTCTCCGATTCGAAGTGCCCCGACTTCCAGGCCGGTTTCGAAACGGGCATCGGGGCGGTGCTGGCGGCGCTGGCTGGAATCAACGTGGTATCGGGTCCGGGGATGCTGGACTTCGAGATGTGTCAATCGTTGGAAAAGGTGCTGCTGGACCACGACATCTGCGGCATGGCCCTACGCCTCGTGCGCGGAATCGAAAAACGCGACGGCGATGCCGTTTCCCTCATCAACGAGTTGGTCTCCATGTCGGGCTTCCTCTCCCATGATCACACCAGGCGCTTCTGGCGCCGGGAACTGACCATCCCCTCCGCCCTGGTGGACCGCGACACCTACGGAGACTGGGAACGAGCGGGGGCTCGATGGGCTCACCAACGAGCCCACGACGATCTCATGCACCGCACATCCTTCTCGGATTTTCCCACTCTCGATCCCCAACGCTCCTCTCTTCTCGATGAAATGATGCTGGCCGAAGCCAGGGCCGTGGGCCTGGAACGTCTTCCCAGGCCGTAGAACACTGATCCGGCTACCAGGCATCGTGGCCATGGCGTTGGGCGAGTCCAGGTGCGGGCGCTGAAAGCAATACCGGCTTGACCGAAGGGGGCCGTTCCGGCGATGGGAGCCTTTTCAGGACGGGAACTCTTCAAGCAACATGGAGCGAAGCAACTGCTCCAGGGGTTTCATCTTTTCGCTGTAATAGCGGATCTTTCCCTGAAGCCCCCCACGCAGGTTGGTGAGCCTTCCGCCAACGCGCATCTTGTCGGCCCAACGCTGCATTCCATCGGCATCGGCTGCCGGATAGGCCCCCATACCGACGACGGCCCTGGAGGGCTGGCGCGGCGGCACCACCGGCCGGATGCCGCCCTTGGCGGGCTTGCCCACCACCAGGGTCATCAGGGGGAGAACCCGCTGCGGCAGGCGCAGGCTGCGGCGGATGTGAGGGGCGTCCAGCAAGCCCGTTCGCCCATCATCAGAGAGCATGATGGTGGCATATCCCATGGACTCGGCAGCGAGGCACATGGCCATGGCGGCGATGGAGGAGTTCATCACGGCCATGGTGTACAGGGTAGACGGCGCGCCCGGGTCATGGAACACTCCGGCGGCCCGGTGCAGATCGGCGCAGACCATTATTCCCAGGGGCGCCGAAAAGGGCAGCGCAGCCCCCAGCACATCCTTCCACTGGGCGCTGTTCATCACGATGAAGGTCCAGGTCTGCATGTTGGCCGTGCTGGGGGCGAATCGGCCAGCGTCCAGGATCCTCTCCAGGTGGACCGAGGGCACGGCTTCACCCGTGAAGCGCCTGCATGAACGACGATCAAGGATCCGATCCAGAAGATCAGGGCTCTGCCCAACAGGCGGTTTTTCAGTAAAAAGGCCCTTCAAAGCTCTGCTCCAACGCAGTATGTCCAGGTGTTCGGGAATGCTCATGGAATGCTCCGCTGTGTTGTCAAGAGACGGCCCCCGGAAATGGAGCCGTCCGTACAGGTACCAACAGGATCGCCACACAACCAGTGGGTTGACCAAACCTTGTCTGTCAACACCCCAATTCTCCTGCTACCCTTGGGAACAAAGAGCAAGAGGGGATTTCAATGAACCAGCAGCCTCGACTCCCCCACCAACCCCTGTCCCCACTCGGCATCCAGGTACCCGCTTCCCGCTGCGGTGCCGCCAGAATCCCCCTGGAACTACCGCGCGGCATTCCAATGGCCGGATACTCCATCATGGGGAAAAGAGGCCGCAAGGGAACCAACCGCCTCTTCGCCAGGGCCATCTACCTGGAGGACTCCAGGGGGCACGTCGCCGCCATCTGCGTCGTAGACCTGATGAGCGCCTCGCACTACCTGCTGGCGAGAAGCGCCGAAATCCTCGGCGGGCAGGGGTTGGCCCTCGACGAGTCCAACATTGTTCTGTCAGGCACCCACACCCACACGGGGCCAGGGCATTACTTCCACAACGGGCTCTTCGACACCTACGCTTCAAAGAGCATGACCCGGCAGTTCGACAGGCGCATCACCGAGTCCATGGCCCAGAGCATCGCCCTGGCCATCACACAGGCCTGCCACAAAGCAATTCCCGCCCGTGTGAAGGTGGACATCCGCAAGCTCTGGGGCGCCAGCAACAGTCGCAGCCTGGAATCCTTCAAGGCCAATCCACTGGCTGCACGTTGGAACGAGCCGGGGATGCCCGGTGCCACTTCGCTGGATCTCACCGAAACCCAGAAGGCAGTGGATCCCAGGGTCGTTGTACTCTCAGCCTGGGATGCCAGGAATGATCTCATCGCCGCCTTTGCCACCTTCGGCTGCCACAATACCGCCACAGGCCCAAAGACCCGCTTCTACGACCCCGACTGGACAGGCCGTGCGGCAATACTCCTGGAGCGACACTACGCATCGCGACGCCGCAAGCCAGTGGTGGCCGTCGGCATGGGGGCCTCCGGTGATGTCTCCCCCCTCCCCATGGACAACGACGGTAAACGCGAACACAGCCTGGACCAGGGGCCGGCGCTGGCAGCCTTTGTGGGGACCAGGGTCTTCCAGGCGATGCTGGAGGCCTGTGAAAGCTCCACGCGGCCTTTGGACATCCGCTTGCGCTGTCACTACCAGGAGTGGCGCCCGGCAGAGGTAATACGCAAGCAACGGCGTGGCGATCCCATCGAAAGCGCGCTGCCTCCCCTGGCCCATTGGTGCATGGGAGCGCCCGCACTGGGGGGAGCGGAAGACGGTCGCAGCTATCTCCACCCCCTTGCCCCCGAGGGAATGACCGGCTCCCATTTTCCACCCCGGCACCCGCAGCATCCCAAGCAGATCGCACTTGGACTCTTCGGCTACGTGATCAACATGTTACGTGGCGTCTCTCCATCATCGGTCCATCCCCTCCACCTCCTTCGAATCCAGGACCACGTGTTTGCGACAGTGCCGGGTGAACCCACGGTCATGACCGCCCACCAGATCCAGGAATCACTCTTGCGGCTGCTGCCGGTGGAATCGGCCTCGGTGATCGGCTACGCAGGCGACTACGCCGGCTATTTCACCACCACCCATGAATACCTCAAGCAAGCATACGAAGGCGCATCCACCATCTATGGGCGTTACACGGTGCCTCATCTGGTTGCTCGCATCGGCATCATGGCCAGGAGCGATGCACAGGCCCCAAGGTTGCCCCAACGTAGGAGCGCCTGAACCGGCCGTACCGATTCGCCATGCGGGCCTGGTATTTCGGGCTATACGGAAACAACCATCCACGCCGGGAGGATCTCCCCCCCAGGCGGGAAAGGAGATGCAGGACAAGTGCTCAAGACGTTCTACCGAATCCTGAAGAACAACTTCCTGGTGGGCCTGGTGGCCCTGCTGCCCATCTACGTCACCATACGTGTCGTGCTGGCACTGCTCCACCACGTGGACCAGTTCATGGCCCCCTATCTCCAGGATATCCTGCAGGGCCGGCAAATACCGGGCCTGGGAGCGGTGGTCACTTTCCTGTTGATCACCCTGGCGGGCTTCCTGATGAAGTCCATGCTCTTTCGCAAGACCGGGACGATCCTGGAAAACCTCATCGCGTCGATACCATTCGTCAGGACCATCTACACGTCGGTCAAACAGGTGCTCCAACCCCTGCTGGGCGATGACCGCCACAAGGCATTCAAACACGTGGTGGCCTTCGAATGGCCCGGCAATGGCATCTGGGTCATGGGGTTCCTGGTGAAGGAACCCGATGGTGAACCCTCCCCGGACGACGACGTACTGGTGTTCCTCCCCACCAACCACCTGCACCTGGGTTTTGTCCTGGCGCTCAAGCGCAGCAAGCTCCGTATCCTGGACATGTCCATAGAAGAAGCCCTTCGCACCCAGTTTTCCCTGGGCGTGGCGGCACCGGATCACTCGATGATGGGCAACACGCTATCAACCGGCCTGGTGCGAGCGGCCGACTTGCCGGCGGAAGAGTAGTCGCCGCGGGCACTCCCACTCCTGGGCTGCCCGGCGCCCAACAGCGGGCGGCAGAAGCTCAGCGTGGCTCGCCCACGCCCGACATGGCAGTTACACCGAACACTCAGCTCGGAGACGGTACGGGCTCGCCGGGCGCGGGAGTCCTGGCGTAGTTACCCGCCAGTATGTCCAGGAAGCTGCCGTTTTCGACCCATTGCAGCAGGTGCATGATACGCCAGGTGGCGAAGGGATGGCTCCGGTTCATGGTGAGCAGCATCATGAACAGGTTGTCCAGCCTGGAAGAGTTCTCGGCGTTTTCCAGTTTCCTGGCCTGCTCTATGAACGGACCCAGCTTCAGCCGGGTCCGGGAGTTGGTGCCTGGTCTGAAGCCACCGGCCAGCTTCAGGTGGACCTGCAAGCAGGCCCGCAGGTCCCGACTTCCCAGCAACGAGGCTCGGTCGGCCGTCAGCTCGGCGCAACGTGCCCACTTGTACAGGGCCAACTGCAATGGCATGGAGAAGGCGCTGACCACCGCGCTGCGCAGGCTCCCGATGACGAACAACAGCCGCGCCATGGTCTGGTACAGGATGTGGTCGGCGTGAAGGTGGCCCATCTCGTGGGCAAGTATGGCCACCACTTCCTGGTCATCCATCTGGTCCAACAGGGCTGCCTTCACCACGATCACCGGATCCTTGACACCCATGGTCATGGCGTTCATGAAGGGCGACTCCCCAAGAAAAATAGCAGGGCGAACGGTAATACCCAGGCGCGTCCGGGCCAGGTCCAGCAGGGCCACGAGTTCCGGAAACTGCTGGTCGCCACAGGCAACGGTGCTGGACATGGCGTAGAGATGGAACATGCGCTCGTTGACGTTGGCCAGGATCCATCGCAACAAGGCGGGAAAACCGGGCAATGATCTGAGGGTCTTCAAGGAGTTCCTGTCCAGGGCATGTTCATAGGCCGCGGAAGCCAGGCCATCCAGGGGTTCGTCCCTGCCCAGGAAAAGTGCTTCTCCACAAGCACCGCAGCGACAACTCTGGGAGTCCAGGACGGCCGTGGGGATGGAGACACGGTTCTTCTTCCTGCAATGGCGGCAGGGAATCAACCTGGAGGGTGGATTGCGGGGCCAGAGCAGTTCAGCGAGCCTCTGCTGGGATTCATCCATCCTGGGCCTCCTTTTCCTGCACCACCACGGCATCCACCACGTCGTCGGGGGAATCGGCTTCCCGGGCTTCGGCCCGCCGGGCCTTCAGTTCTTCCTTGCACCTGGCCCCCACGCGCCGCGTGAGGGAACGGTTCATGGATGAACCAACCGCCACTCCCACTACCGGGATGAGCCTGCCAAAGCCGCGAGAAACCTGCCGCAGGGCGATACGCGAGGCCACCTGCACCAGGAGCTTTGGCACCTGCCTGGGAGCGTAGTTCCAAATGGACATGTCTTCGTTGGCTTCTGCAACGGAGCTGCCTTTGTGTTCGCCATCCCCGCCCTGGGCATCGGCGGTGGCCCAAGACGCCAACAAGAAAGCCAGCCGACGCTCATGGGCTTCCCTGATATCGAAGCCGTAGCACCAGCTCATGGCCAGGGCCATCTCCACTTCGAACTTTAGCATGAGCGACAGGTCCAGCAGGGTGCCCCCGGTGAGGGCCAGAGCGGTACCCAACCCGGGCAGCATGGCGGGCAGGGAGGAGACCCCCCCGGAGACAGCCGAACGGTATGCAAAATGCTCCACGAGGCGATCAGCCACCTCGTCACGCAGGGCTTCTTCTTCCAGGGATGGCCATGCCTCGCGAGCCTGCCGCCAGTGCCTGTCCACCGTGGCGATGATGGACTCGGCATCGTCCACCACACGTTCCACGGCGTCCATGAGTTTCCGACCCTTTTCTTCATGGGCTTTGTCTTTGTTCATATGATTCGTTCCGGTTTGTGGTTGTTTTCCAGGTCCACCGGCTCCATTCGAGCCAGCCGGGATCTTCGGTCTGAAAGTTCCCGTCCCGAGAGAGATCGCCTGGAGATACTCGCCCGGGGCCCACTTTATTGCAGTCCCAGCACAAAACCACGTCCTGGCCACCTTTTTGGCTACTGGGTCCCCGTCCGGAAAGGCTCCCGTCGCTGGAGCCTGGCTCCAGCTTTGATTCGGCAGGCTCGATGTGGATGCAGCGGCACTCTCCCTCCGGGGCCAGGAGTTGGACCCGGGCAGTTCCGGGCCGGCGCGACTGCGGTTGGAGTCGGAACAGGGGCCGCCCACCCATGCCGGAACCGCCCAACCTCCATCAAAACTCGGTGACGGGCACGGGAAGCCGAGGGGGGAACACCTGCCCCTGCCGGGGTGGCATGGAGTTGTAGACCCAGTCCAGGTCCAGTACGCGCATGCCGGGGAGGCCCTTCATGCGGCGTATCTTGCCGCGGAGGAGCACACTCTCGGTCTGGGCGTTGAGGGCCAGCAACGCCACGACGCTGCCATCGGGCAGGTGGCGCAGGGAGGCCCCACCCCCCAGGCTGGACAGGAGCAGGCGGCCCCGGCCCGCCGCCGCGCCGGCCACCGCCGTGGCTATCTCGGGAAAGCCGTCGGGCCCCACAAAGCTGGCAAAACGCAAGGTGGTGGGAGCGTTCAAGAGCGAACAGGCCCAGGGTTTCAAGGCCCGCGTGGGATTGGACACACCCAGCACGGGGCCCGCCATTCTGGCCAGGGCGGTTCCGGCAAGCATGGAAGAGATGGGCAGGCCCTGCTTTTCGCTCACGGCCAGCAGGTCCATGTAGTGGACGCTGTGGATGCCAAAGTAGGAGTTGTACCTGAACATGGGCTGCTTGTTGAAGGCAACGTAGTCCTCGCCCTCGGTCGCCACCCTGGTCCACCTGGCGCGACCTGTCCAGTACTCCCTGGACAATGTCATCACGAGAAAACCGACCCTGGGATTGGAACGGACGTGGTGCTTGCTCAAACCCTCGCAGAACTGGCCCCAGATGAGTTCAGTGGGGCTCCTGGCCTTGATCGTGGTGATGAGGGTGAGATGGGGAAGCCCTCGCGGCCCGATGGTGGCCAGAATCCCGATCTTGGCATCGGGTTCGAAGGCCGCCATGTCCTGGGTGTCGAGTCTGGTTTTCATTGGGCCGGGCCTCCGGTCGGAAGGGTGAGTTGAACAGGTGAGCCGAAGCCTCGGGGTGGAGTCTTTCCAGGCTTGTCACCCGGTGGCGCCGACAGGTACGACCAAGTTGGGATCCGACAGGACGGAACGGGCGCTTCGGTGGAAATGTTCCAGCTCTTCTCCGGTCAGAAGTGGTACGTCGGCGTAGCTCCATTCAAGGCCCAGACGCTGGTACTGTCGAGTACATAGCCTGTTGAAGGCACAGAGTTCCCATCTGCCCACCACGTCGGACAGGTGGGCCTGGATGAAACGCCCGATGGCCAACAGGTTGGGATCCGTCGCGGTGGCGCCGGGGATCAACGGGGTCCGTATCCAGAGCCGGCAGGCAGGATGGCTTCGCACATGCTCCGCCACGGCCAGGAGATTATCCAGGATGAGTCGGTTGCTCCTGCCGGTGAACTGCCGGTGCAGATGAGACTCCATGAGCTTGATGTCGAAGAGCACGAGGTCTGCTCCCGCCGACAGATCCAGGAGCACTTCCTGTTTGCAGTGGCCGCAGGTGTCGAGGGCCACGTGGATACCCTCTGAACGGCAGCGGGACATCAGCGCCGAGGCGAAACGAGGCTGCATGCTGGGTTCGCCCCCGGAGAGCGTGACTCCTCCCCGGGAGTTTTCGTAGTAGGCCCTGTCCTTGAGTAGCTCCGCCAGAACCTGCTCCACGCCGCGATGGTCCCCCAGGCTCTGCATTGCCCCGGTGGGGCAGGCCTCCACGCATCCGCCGCAACAACGGCAATCGCGCCGGACAATTCCCCCGGGCAGGGCTTCCAGGGCATCGTGGGGGCAGGTTTCCACGCAGGTGCCGCAGCCCATGCACAACCAGTCGTGCCAGACAACCCTGGGGGCGTGATCGATGCTCTCGGGGTTGTGGCACCAGGCACAGGAAAGGGGGCAGCCCTTGAAAAACACCGTGGTGCGAATACCCGGGCCGTCCTCGGTGGACATCCGTTGGATGTTGAGGATCCTGCCCCGAACCTCGCCTTTCCCCGGGGTTTCGCTATGCGGCATGGTGCTCCCACCTGTCACAGGGTCCTGTGGCTCTCGCGAGCGATGATTTCGTCCTGGAGTTCGCGGCCTATGCTGGTGAAGTAGGCGTTGTAACCCGTGACTCGCACCAAGAGGTGGCGATGGCGGCCAGGGTGGGCCTGGGCCTCCTTGAGGGTGTCGGCGTCCAGCATGTTCACCTGCAGGGCCGTGCCGCCGTTTTCGCAGTAGCCCTTCAGGAAAGCCTTGAACTTCTGGCGATGCTCGGAATCCCGCAGGATGCTCGGGTTGAAGGTGATGGTGTGGCTGGCGCCGTTGGGAAGAGAGCAGAGGTAATCCCGGAAGTCGCCCCTGGTACTCCGCCCACCCAGCGCCTTTCCCACCGAGTTGGCGTTGGCGGTGGGCCCCTTGGTGTCGGCTCCGTTGGAAGGGCATATTGCGTTGGACAGAAACTGCCCCTTCGGCCTGCCGTCGGCGCTGGCGGCCATCACGTAGCCGTCCCCGACCCAGTAGTTCCAGCTCAACATGCCCGGCCTGAAGCGCCGGCCCGTGGACCTGGTGGTATGACGCCAGGTTTCTTCGGTCCACAGATCCATCACGCTTCGCGCAAGGGCATCCGCTTCGTCGTCGTCGCGGCCGTACTTGGGGGCCTTGTACCTGGCCCTGGCCTGCAAGACCTGGTGGCCTTCCCAGTTGTCGCGTAGAGCCTGGACCAGCTCGCGCATGGAACATTCCTTTTTTTCGAAGACCAGGTAACGAATGGCCAGGAGCGAATCAACGGTGGTGGCGAAAGTCACCCCTTCTATGGTCACGAAACCCAACTCGGCCCCGCCCCGGGTGACGTCCAGACCCTTTTCGGCGCAGCCTCGCACCAGGCAGGAGAGGTAGGGGGTGGGAGCGAACCTGGCCCGGATCTCTTCGCTTCGTTCGTACAGCTCCACGGCTCTGCGGACGATGTGGCCCAACTGGACCTGAAAGGCGCCATAAAACTGCTCCCAGGAAGAAAAATCACCGGGGTCGCCCGTGGGAGCGCCGTCCTGGCGAATGGGGTCTTCCTTGCCGGTTATGGGGTCTATGGCCGGAACCAGGTCTTTCCCTCCGGTCAGCGCCAGCTCCACGGCTTTCAACAGGTTCAGGTTCACATCCACGGTCCCGGAGCGGTCGTTGCCTGGCATGGTGTTCTCCAGGCATCCCACCGAGACATAGTCGTGCACGTTGTCGGCGTTGATGAGATCCTGGCAGCCTGCCATGCGGGCCTCTCGCATGAGCCCGGCCATGGAGCGTTCGTCGAAGTTGAGCAGGAACGGAGCCCCCTGGCTGGTGGAGATCATGTCCACCACCTTGTCCAGCAGCGGCTCGGGCGAAGCCCGGTGGAGCCGCACGTTGGGTTTTGGCTCCAGTATTGGGCTCATTTCGTCGATGACCTCCAGGATGGCATAGGTGAGATCGTTGGAGGCATCGCCCCCGTCGGCCCCCATGCCCGACAGGGTGATCAACTGCCCGAATCCCGCTGTTATCCCCTGGTTGCCACCCACCTGGATCATCGCATCGTAGACCGTATTTGCGTGAAACCAGAAGCAGCGGAGGATCTCCTTTCCCATCTCGCGCTCCATGCCCCTGGCCAACGAACGCTCCCAGAAGGGGAAGAGGTACTGGTCCATTCGGCCAAAACTCACGCCGGGCCCGGGATAGCATTCATCGGCCATGACCAGCATGTGGTTGAGCCAGAGGGCCTGGACGGCCTCCCAGAAAGTGGTGGGAGGCTCCCACGGAACCCTGGAGAGGTTGGCGGCCATCTGTAGGAGTTCGCGCCGGCGCTCCGGGTTGGCTTCGGCCGCCGCCAGCTCGCGACACAGGTCTGCGTAGCGCCTGGCCAGCTCCCTGGGCATACCCGCGGCCACGCGCATGGCCCGCAACTGCGCGCCCCTGGGGCCGCGCTTTTCCGCGGGGGAAAGCGCGGCAAGGCGGGCGTCCAGGTCGGCGGCGATACCCTTCCAACCCAATTGAAGAGCACGCTCGTGGTCCGGAACGATGTGCCCTGACGTGGCGCCAGCGTTCCCGTAGCCATGCCCGTGAAACCACTTCACCGCCTGGCGGACCCCCCTGGCACCCATGACCATGCGGTCGCGCTTCCGCGCTTCGGAGCGCGAGAGACATCGCGAGGCAAGGATGTTGAAGCGAGCACCCGCCAGCAGGTCCCCGGGAAGGATCTCCTGGGGTACCCTGTTGACCATCACTTCCCTGATGAACCAGGCCCTGCGCTCCACCAGGCTCTTCTTCCAGAAGCCCCCGGGAAGCTCCACCTGGTTGGCCGCCTGCAGGGTGGACGAACGAAATGGCTGGAGGAAGGCGTAGGTTTCCGGGACGATGTAGTAGGTGATTTCATCGTACACGAGATCCCAGGCTGTGCCGGTGGTCCAACAGGTGAACTCGTTGTTCCATGCGCGATCGAGCCCCTGGAAGAAATACTCCCGAAGCCAGCGAATCCTTGGCGATAGACCGTGGGGCTGTTTTATGGCAACTGCCTGCTGTGGGCTCATGATGGCTCCCCTGCTTTGTGGTTCCATGGCGGAAATGGCGGACCGAACCTTTTCCCGATGGGAACCCGGTAACTGCTGGAGTGCCAGGTATTGTAGCCCAAAACGGCACCGTACCGACAGGCAAGGTCGGTACGGTCATCGTTTTTTCCTGGTCGTTCGCCTTGGTGATGCGATCTAGTTCCCATCCGGAAATGGCGGACCGAGCGGGAGCGAGTCGCTTTCGAGCCAGGCGCGTCCGCGTAACCCGCCGGAATAGCAGCGCTATTTCAAGTGGTTGCGCGGGCGCGCATGGCGAAGGAATGGGCCGCTCCGGCGACGGGAGCCTTTTCCGGAT
>JAJRWT010000010.1 GCA_024276675.1 Myxococcota bacterium
AAAACGGCACCATACCTCGGGGATTGGCGCAAAAACGGCACCATACCTCGGGGATTGGCGCAAAAACGGCACCATACCTCGGGGATTGGCGCAAAAACGGCACCATACCTCGGGGATTGGCGCAAAAACGGCACCATACTCAAGCCCACGCGGAGCAGGTGGAGGGAGCGGTCTTCCACCACACTGCCGAGCTGTTCCACCTGGAGCTGGAGCTTGTCTTCCATGACAGATTTGGCCTCCAAAGCAGGTTGTTGGCATATAGCCCCAGGCCCGGACCTCAGGGGACGCCACACATGGGGCTATCTGGCTCGTGGTGAGCCTTGAAATGGCGTTTTCAACGATGGCTGTGCCTGGACATCCCAAGCTCGGGTATTGGCGCCGAAGGCACCCGGCACCCTCACTTGGGGTACCAGGTAGATGGCTCGTACCGTGGCGATGGGCGCAACTTGGCCGTGTTTTCCTGACGGCTCCTATGGCGGGGCGGTCACGGAAAGGAACTCACGAAAGGCGTGAAAGTGGCGTAGGTTGAAGGTCGCGATGCTCTTGACACCATTGGCCAGCGCCGTGGCCACCAGAAAGGCATCGTGATGTCGCTTGCCATGGCAGGGAACCCGTTGGAGTAGGGCCAGGTAGGTGGGAAGGATAGGGCATTCCTCTGGGAGCAGACGGACTCCCTCGCGGATGGTGCGGATGTTGGACAAAGCGGAACCGAGGTCCATGCCCAGTCCGTTGGCCTCGCCTGAACGAGTCGCGACGGCCAGGTACTCGCGCACTATCTGTGCGGACAAGTAAAGCCCTGTCCTGTGATCGAGGAACTCGATGGCGTTCGAATGGTGGGGCCGGTCTTCGTCCGTGGCCTCCAGGAACACGCAGGTGTCTACCAAGACCGAATCAACGTCCATCGTCATCATCCCCATAGATCTCGTCGCGGGAAAAAGTCGCTGCACCTCCCACCCTCACGGTGTGAAGGCGGCTCGTGAACCGACGGACCTTCGGGTCGAAAGCTGCGCGTTCGAGAATAGCCACGAGTTCTTTCTGGAGGCTACGGTTGTTCCGGGCCGCCCTGGCCTTCAATGCGGTTATAACGGCGTCGTCGAGATTCCGGACGTGGATTGCAGGCATGTGCTACCCTCCCATGTTACCAATGCTATGATAGCATGTTCCGTCTCCTGCCACAACACATTTTCGTTGGGCCGGATCTGCTGCGATACGCATGGGCGCTCGATGTCCATCACCTATTTCCTTCCGACCCCGGGGGCGCTGGCGGGGCAATCACCGGCAGTGAGACATGGTGGGTGGCGCAGTTGAAGGACTGGAAGAGACATTCCTGCACTGGAGATGGGGTCGTCTTGGAGAGACGAAGCTCCCCAGGTGCGCCCGCGCAACCAGCCGGATTAGCATCGCCATTTCAGATGGTCGCACGGGCGTGCGTGGCCGGTGATCGAACAAAGGGGGCCACTCCGGCGAAGGGAGCCTTTTCCGGATGGGAACTACTGAGAGTCGGTTTTCAATAGCCGTTCATGAAGATGTAGACCGAGCCGTTTCGGCCATCGGCGAACTCGGCTGCCACCAACAGGTCATTGAGACCGTCCTGGTCGATGTCCGCGATGGCGACGGCGCTTCCCGCGTAGTCGCCATCGGCGCTTCCCTGGAAGATTGCCTCGGAATCCAGCAGGTCCACGTTCCCGCTTAGAGGGCCGTAGTTGAGGTAGACGCAGCCCCCTTCGGCCACGCCGGTGGCGCCCATGGCCACGTCGTCATAGCCGTCGGAATCCACGTCTCCGCCCGCCAGGGAGTAGCCCGCCCAGGCACCGGCGGCCAGGCCGCCCAGGCGAGCGTCGGCCTCGGCCAGGTCAATGGTTCCCGCCGGCGGTGAATACACGACATAGGCGGCTCCTTCCTGGCTGCCGACCAGGATGGCGCCCACCAGGGGATCGTCCAGGCCATCGCCGTTCACATCCCCTGCACCCAGGCCGTAGCCGGTGTCGCAGGTGACATCCTCTCCCACCAGGATGGCGTCGGCGTCGTCCAGGCTGCTGCTGCCCTCCACGGGGCCGAAGACCACGTAGGCTGTGCCCGACAGGTACCCGGCTCGCTCCTCGAAGGGAGCGGCCGCCAGGATGTCGCCTAGGCCGTCGCCGTTGAAGTCGTTTCCCGCCTGCATCCGGTACCCGGCCATGGCCCCGGACCAGGTGGAGTACATGGTGCCGTCCGCTTGGTCCACGGTCTGTGAACCCGACACGGGGCTGTACCATACGTACATGGCACCGGCGCTGTCAGCTCCGGTGTCGTCGCCGTAGATGCCCAGCACAACGTCTTCCCGGCAGTCGCCGTCGATGTCGCCCAGCGCCGAGCCGTGCCCTGCCATGTCTTGGAAAGCGGTCCCGTGGAAGCTCGCTACCGCGGCGGATGCGTCCAGGTACTCCACGCTGTCGAAGGGAGCTTCCAGCAAGTAGGCGGCTCCTTCCAGGCAGTTGCCGTTTGAGTAGGGAGCACCGAAGAGCACGTCGTCAAGACCATCGGCGTTGACATCACCGGCGTCCAGGGATCTGCCGGCGCCGTAACACTCTGCTCCACCCTTGAAGATGACGTCCAGGTCGTCGGAAGGGATTTCCCCCGGAGCGGGCGAGTACTCCAGGTAGCCCCCGCCTATGCAGTCCAGGTTCAGAAGGTGTGCCGAAACGAAGACGTCGAGCCAGCCCTCTCCGTCCACCTGGCCCACGGCCAGCATGAAGCCGAAATGAGATTCCTCGTGTGGACCCCGGAGTATGGTGGTGGCGTTTTCCAGCCCGTAGGTGCCGTGGAATCCGCAGATATCGCCTTCGGGTTCGCCGTCGCAGTCATTGTCGATGCCGTCGCACAGCTCCGCTGCCCCGGGGTACACCGTGGCGTTGGTGTCGTCGCAGTCGCCGGGCTGTTCCACCCAGCCATCACCGGCCTGGCAGGCCTCGGTGGAACGGGTCTCGTCGCCGAAGAGATCACCGTCGTCGTCGGCGTAGACGGTGATGAGCAGGTCTTCGTCCACCAGGCCGTCGCCGTCGTTGTCGATGCCGTCGCAGATCTCGTCGTCGGGCGCCGTGTCGCCGGTGTCGCTTCCGTGCCAGGAGTCGGATGTCTGGGCGGAATCGGTAGCGCTGCCCTTGGAGATGGCGGTCCCGTGGCAGGCGCCGAGCCCCAACAGCAGAGACAGCAGCAGGGGAGGCGTGGAGGCGTGCAGTGCTGTTTGTAAGCTCCGGTGGGGCATGCTTGATTCCCTTCGTCTGGGCTCCAACATGGTGGACTCGAGCCCGCGGCCCTGGTGGGGGATGATTCTATCACATGGTTGCATCGGACCTGGTTTTCATTCACTTTTGCCCTCGATGTTCCTGGCAACGCGGAACCCGGTGCCCTCGTTGTGGAAATCGGGGGGGTAGGCGTTGCGATAGGCCACCCTGGAGTAGCGGGGTGGGAAGTCCCAGGAGCCCCCTCGCAGCAACCTTCGCTGGCCGGTGTCGGGGCCCCGCGGGTCGGTGGCGTCGCCCTCGTAGGGCCCCTGCCGGTCCCAGACCCACTCCCAGGCGTTGCCGCTCATGTCATGGAAACCCCAGGCGTTGGGTTCCCTGGTGGCGATTCGATGTAGCTTGTGCTGCGCGTTGTCCTTGTGCCAGGCCACCTGGTCAGGGTCGTCGGAGCCGGAAAATAACTGGTTTTCGCCGGCTCGGGCCGCATACTCCCATTCGGCCTCGGTGGGCAGGCGATAGCCGTCGGCTTCGACGTTCCACGCGACCTCCGGGAAAAGCTCGTAGGCCGGTGTCAAGCCCTCCAGGCGGGACAGCTCGTTGCAAAAAGAAATGGCATCGAACCAGGAGACTTGCACAATGGGACTTCGAAGATCCTGTTCCAGGTCGGAGTCCAGGCCGACGACGCGCTGGTAGAGATCCAACGGGATCTCGGTACGCCCCATGGCGAATCCCCTGGAGAGGCGAACCCGGTGGGTGGGGCCTTCGTTTTCGCGGCGATCCTGCTGGTCGTCGGGGCTGCCCATGATGAACGAGCCGGGAGGAAGAGTGATCATCTCGTAGTGAAAATAGTCTATGACCTGGCCTCTGGGGCCGGGTGCCGGCGCCTTTGAGACGGTGCAGGAACACAGCACGAGGAATGTTGCTGCCAAGGCACGAGATATCATCTTGCTTGTCTGGTCCATGGCTGGTCAATCTCCGCGGGGCCTGGCCATCATGGGCCGGTCCATTGTGTGTCGGTTTGTGTTGTCCGTGGGTTGATTCAAGGGATTGGTTCCGCTGCGTCGCCGGAGTTTCGGGGCCGGACGTTCTCGGTTGAAGGCAATCCTACCAGTCCTGGTCCCGCTGCCAGTAGAGCAGGGTTCGTTCGAGGGTCAGCAGCACTCCGTTGACGGTGGCTCCCATGACGGCCAGTACGAAGACTCCGCCGTACATCTCGGGGAAGCGAAAGGATCGCTCGGTGTCCAACACGAAAAACCCAAGCCCCGAGTCGCCGGCGATCATCTCTACGGTTACCGCCAGTATCAGCGCGATGGAGATGGCGATGCGGGCTCCCGTGAGGATACCCGGCAAGGCGGCGGGGAGCAGCACCCGTGAAAAGGACTGGATGGGCGTGAGCTGGAGCGTGCGGGCGGTGTCTCGCATTATGGGACGTACCAGGTGGACGGCGTCCATGGTGGACAGCAGTATGGGCCAGGCGGTACCAAAGGCCACCACCGCGAGTCTCATCTTCTGGTCGATGCCCAGGAGCAGAATGGCCACGGGAATGATGGCCGCGGCGGGGAGCGTGCGCAGGCCGTCCACCGAGGGGCGCAGCAAGGAGTGCAGCCCCGCCGAGCGCCCCAGGAGCAGACCAAGGGGCACGGCAAAGGCGAAGGCAACCACAAACGACAAAGCAGCCAGGAGCAAGGTTGTAAGGGCGTGGGCGGCGATTTCAGGGGCGGCGTCGAAGGTGGCCACGGCAATGGTGCTGGGGGCGGGAAAGAGTACAGTATCCACCAGGCCAGTTCGTGAAGCCAGCTCCAGGAGAAGCACCGCCAGCAACGGCGCCGGCAGCCCACGCAGCAGTTTTCGGAGTCCGAGGCTCACGGTTCACCTTCCAGCAGGCGCATCAGCCTGGCCCTGTTATCGTGGTAGGAGGGTAGAGAGGGAGTGGTCACCTGGTCCCGCGGCCTCGGCAGGTGGGGTTCAAGTTGGGTTGGCGGCCCTTCCCTGTGCAGCAGCACCACGCGGTCGGAGAGGTAGAGAGCTTCGTCCACATCGTGGCTGACGAAGAGCACAGCCGGCCTGGATGGCAGGGCCAGCAATACGTCTTGCAGGTTGTGGCGGGTTGTGGCGTCCAGGGCGCCGAAGGGTGCGTCCATGCACAGCAGGGCCGGTCGTACCGCCAGCGACCTGGCGATGGCGGCACGTTGGGCCATGCCACCTGAGAGGCTTCCCGGAAGGGCATCCGCGTGATCCCGGAGTTGAACCAGCTCGAGCACGGAGTCGATACGCTCTTGCTGCTGTCGCCTGGTGAGCCCCTCGTTGAGCAGGGCCAGGCGAATGTTGCCTGCCACCGTGAGCCAGGGGAAAAGACTTTCGGTGTATTGTTGAAACACCACCTGAATGCCCCTGGGAGGCCCCAGCACCGGGCGGCCCCGGAAGGTGACCTGCCCGCGGTCAGGGGTCAACAGGCCCGCGGCGATGCGCAGCAGGGTGGACTTCCCGCAGCCGGATCGTCCCACCACCACCACCAACTCACCCTCGTGCAGTTCAAGGTGGAGGTTCCGTAGGACCGGCCTGCCGTCAAAGGCCAGGTGGACCCCGTTCATGGAAAGAATGGCGCTCATGGGAGCAGCCAATCCTCTGCCCTGGGGACGGTTTCGCCCAGCAGGCCAGCGGCCTCGGCTCGGTCCAGCATGGCCTGCATGTCGGCCCTGGTGGGGGCGGATTCCAGGCGTGACATCTTCATGGAAGCGGTCACCTGGACATCCAGCCCGGTGTATTCCGCCACCATGAGCCGGGTCTCGGAGTCGTGCTGTGCCGCCCACCGGGCGGCCTCGGCCAGCACCCGTGCCACCGCCTGCCCGACGGTCCCCCTGGCCTTGTCTTCCTTCATGGCGTAGGTGGCGATGAGGGTTCGTGGAGACATGGCCAGAAAATGATCCACCGGACTCTTCAGGCGATCATCGGCTGATGCCAGGGTGACGTAGGGTTCGATGGCGGACGCGGCGTCGATTTCGCCCGACAGGAGCACGGCTTCCATCCTTGGAAATGGAACCTCGCGAAGGGTTGCCTGGTCCAGGGCCACCCCGCCGGAGGCCAGGTATTCGCCCACCACCATCTGGTCGATGTTGCGAAGGGTGTTGACTGCGATGCTCTTGCCGCGAAGGTCCGCGGGGCCGGAAAACACGGCGCCGGAACGCATGAGCAGTCGGTGGGGATCGTGCTGCTCATCTTCCAGCACTGCTCCTCCCACCGAGATGAACGGGAGACCCCTGGAACGGGCCAGGGCCAGCGAAACCACGTTGGTAAAGGCCACGTCCAGGGAGCCGGCCGCCAGGGCTTCCAGGATCCTGGCCCCTCCTGCCATGGAGGTTTCCTTCACCTTCAGCCCGTGGCGGCTCCAGATGTGCTGGGAGGAGGCCACGTAGAGGTGGGCGCAGTCGGCGATGGGGATGTAGCCCAGCCGGATTTCCACCAGGCCGTCGTCTTGTGGGGAGTCGTTCCCGTGGCACCCGGTCACCAGGGCAGCCAGGAGGATGGACAGTATGGAAAGCATCCTGGGCAAGACTCGCTCCTCTTGTGGGGATTCGCTGGAAGCTTCTGGTTGCCCGCCTTGTCGTGTTTTTGGGGCCCCTCGTGGAGGCACGCGGACGGATGTGGGATCCTATCCCCCGGGAGGCCCGGGGTACAGGGCAGGGGGATGATCCCCACCCGAGCCAGCCCCATCCTCTCCAGCTCTACCCGCACGACCGCAATACCAGCTTTGACGACAACGCTGCCCATCTGGCCAAGCTCGGGCAACTGGCAGTGGATGGCAGGGGAAAACATGCGGCAGCCACCACCAGGAGATGGGATCCTTTGTGAAGAATGTGTACACGACGACATCTGAGTCCACAGGGCCCGATCCCGGGCCCGCTCCTCAAAAGCAGAAACCTCTTCCCCGCGTCGATGGGAAACGGACCCGAAAGGTAGGTAGGATATGTCCGAGACATGGGTACCGAAAAGGCTGTCAGCAAGTGATTCAAGTGTACGCAGGCCCCTGGAACGTCCCTTCCAGGGATTGGCGTTCTTTTCTTCCATACTGGTGGCGCTGATGCTTTCTGTCTTTTTGATGGCCGCGATTTCTTTGGTGGGAGGGTGCAGGACCAGCACCGAGGACCAGAATCCAAAAGAGACGGGTCACCACGACTCCGGGTCTTCAACTGTTGACACGGGTACCCCGCAATCTCTGGACACGGGAACTCCGGCGCGGGACATCACCGATCCCCCAACCGAGAACCACATCAACTACCCAGCCACGCTCCGCCTCCACGCCCAGGACCGTGCGGGCGACCCGGTGGCGGGTGCCTCGTTTGTGCTGGAAGGCCGAGCGCTGGTCTCCAACTCCAACGGCAATGCTGGCTTTTCCCGCCTCGCTCCTGGAGACTACACAATACTGGTCAAGGCCGATGGCTTCGCTGACCAGGTACGCACGGTCTCACTGGAAGAGGACGATTCGCTGCTGATTACTGTGACCTTGATGGAGCAGGGTCCACAGTGGGAGTTCAATACCGCCGACCCCGTCGTGCTGGACCAGGGATCGTTCTCGGTGTCGTTGGAGGGCGGTGCTTTCGTGGATCTGCTGGGCCAGCCCCACGACGACATGGCCCTGGCCACACTCACCGTGTACGACACCGTCAGTGGTATGGATGACGAAAATGGCGCGCTCCAGGCATTCCCCGCCTCCCTGGCTGCCATGGACGCCGAGGGCGAAGACGTACAGCTCACGACCTACGGCGCCTTCGACCTGTTCGTGACTTCGCTCGATGGTCAACCTTTGCAGCTCGCCGACGGCTTCACGGCCACGGTGCGACGCTACCTGCCAGAAGGTGCGGGGCTGTCCGCAGGGGATACGGTACCCATGTGGAAGCTGGACCAGGCCACAGGTTTGTGGTTGGAGGAAGACGGCCTAGAGGCCACGGTCGAAGCCGACGGCAGCGACTTGGTGCTGGTGGTGGACCTGCCCCACCTGTCCGTCTGGAACTTCGACCAGAAGGGTGACACTTGCTGCATCGACGTAAACATCGAAGGATGGGAGTACGCCGGGAGCTTTGTGGAGTTGGAGTTCCGTCAGGGCACTCTTCGCCGCCGGGAAACCGTCGACTCCAGTTCCGATATTCAGATAGTCAGGATTGGATGTGAGGTTTCGGAGCTGAACCTGTACAACGAGTATTTCTTGACAGACAGTCTGGATGTCCCGGGGGCAAGCTGCGCCGAAGCCAACCTGCATATCCAGCAACTGGTCAAAGGAGGAGCGGTTGTGCGGTTCTACACTGGTGACTGCCCTGCCGCCGGGCTCTGGTTGAGGGTAGTTTCCAGATCGGGGGACGACCTGGTTTTCGACGAGTTGGTGCACGAAAACTATGCAATGGTGGAGTTGGCGGAGCTTGGGGAGTGGATGTTCCAGGTCTACGATCCCGCCGACATGTCAGACACTGCCAACCCCTCCGAGCCCCTGGCAGTCCAGACTGCCACGCTGGAGGATCCCGAGCAGACACTTTGGGTGGAATTCAGCGATCTGCCTCCAGCGTTCGCAGCAGAGCCCGATGGGGGATGCTGGGAGCAGAGTTGTAGATCCGACTACGAGTGTCATAGCTGCATCCAGGTCACGGTGCTGGATCAGGACGACCAGCCCATCCCCGACGAATACGTCAATTTCTGGGACCCAGTGGGCATGGCCTATGCGACGGGTGATGACGGCCAGATCTGTCTGGACATAGAGTACGGAGCAGGCCTCGAACTTCTGTTCTACCCCGACGGAGCGGGAACCTATGGCGCGAACCTTCCAACGAGTGCCTACTGCGATCTTGGTAATTGCGTCGAGCGCACGGTCTGGACCAGTTCCGAGACAATCTCATGCCCCGAGGGAAGCGGCCTGATAGAAGGTAGCAGTCGTGTCATGGGCCTGGTGGACCCGGCCTACAGTTCCGACTACAGTTATGAATACCCTTTCCGGGGTGGTGATGCGTCGGTCTCATCCACAGTGGTCTTCACATACCGGGGCTCCGCTGGGCTGTTGGGGATCTGTGACACCGACATCGAGTCCTACGACTCGGCCTGGGGATTCGTCAGGCTCAGGCAGGATCCCTCAGGTCTGGAGTACTCCGAGAACACAGTCTACAGGGGCGAATTCGAATGCGAGAGTGGTACAATGCAATTCGGACTGGAGTTGGACACCAGCGCAGAGCTGCTCTCCACGGGAACTCATATGGCAGAGCACATCCCCGTTACCTTGAGCCTGGAATTCGTGGCCGACACAGTGTCACAGGAAACGTACCAGGCAACCCGGGGCGAGATAGAGGTAGACGAATGGGTATCGGGGAGTCCAATACTCTACCTGGACCTCGAGATGGAACAGGTGGATGGCGGAGAATCCTTTCCCCTGGAAGGGGTCTTGTGGGCTCCCCTCCTCACCCAGGCCGATACGCCAGAATCCTTTGATTACCAGCTTTCGCACTACCAGAACGGCAACTACGTAGATGTGGTGACGGCTTCGGGCCGGACCACCTACGGACCTGGCGGCTTGTTTTCGTTGGACAGTGACTGGCCCGAAGGTGACCTCCAGTTCTGCGTTCCCGAGGATGGTTGGTTCATGCTGGAGGGAAAGGACTTCGACGATTCGCTGTTGCGGCCCTTCACTGCGCTCTTCACCGTGAAGGACGGCAGTGTGACACTCTACGGCAACGACGAAGACGAGGCGAGCAACTACGTCACCGACAAAGCCAGGCTGTTCGACCGCTCGTTCATAGAAATGCTCTACGAGCAAACGGCACATGACACGAGCGGGATAGACACGGGAGCAACCATCCTGGGCTGCGCGTTCCGCTGGGACGAAGTCGAGGGTGAAATCGAATACGTGCACGATCCCGATGTCTTGCTGCTCCTGAATGACGGCACCGGGTTGGAGCCGGATCTCCTGAACGATGCGTGTTTCATATTTGCAGACGTTCCACCCACCGATCCCGAAACCCCCTATACGCTGACGGTAGCAGGGCTGCCCCAGTACACCCAACTCGTAGCACCGGTGGCAGGCGGCGTGATGATACCACACAACTAGGAGCCGTCGGGAGAGA
The DNA here is from genome assembly GCA_024276675.1 of Myxococcota bacterium. Taxonomy (GTDB): domain Bacteria; phylum Myxococcota_A; class UBA796; order UBA796; family JAFGLY01; genus JAJRWT01. The sequence continues at coordinate 10,319 of JAJRWT010000010.1, forward strand.
GGCTGCGGGAAACAGTCGGCTCGGGCCCCGGCGAGGGGCGAACCCAGTGTATCGTTCGAGCCTTTGCCGGGAGGTGCTGCCAACTTCATGTGCGGTCCTCGTACCGTGGGTCGGCCTGTCCATGGGCCAGACGGCTCAGCGCTCCATGAGCCGCCGCAGGTTGTCCCATAGTGCGGAAGGATCGAACCGGCCGGCCTCCAGGCCGATCTTGTCAGCCATGCCCAGCGACAGGATGCTGCCGTGGACGATGAGCCGGAGCGCGTATACATCGACACCCTCGCGCAGAAGACCGGCGGCCTGGGCGTCCATCAGGCATTCCAGGATAAATGCCGCTGATCGAGCCTTCCAGCCCGCAACCCGCTGGGCGCCCTGCCCCCCCGCCGCCAGGGCGAGCTGGTCCGAGGTGATGAGGTTTACGATGGCGGGGTTGGTTGACACCAGCGCCAGCCGCTGCTGGAAGAAGAGGCCCAAGCGCTCGATGGGATGGGGGTGCTGGGGTGGGAAGCCCCGGAACATGAGGTCTTCGACGCGGTCCAGGGCGGCGGCCACGATGGCGGGTTTGTCGGGGAAGTGGCGAAACAGCGCGCCATCCGAGATGCCCACCTCGCGGGCGATGGCGGCCGCCGTGAAGCGACGCAGGCCTTGCTGGGACATGACCTTCAGGGCTGCTTCTGCGATCTGGCGCTGGCGGACCTGTGTCTTCTCACGTTTCATGCTGTTTCACCTCTGCAAGGTTCGATATTCCGTTTCGGCCCTCCTGGCGATGGACAGACCTGGATGCTCATCCTGCCCGGCCACCGGGACCGAACTCGCCAACGAGCCCGCGCAGGCGTTCCTGGGCCAGGATCAAATCCAGGGCCGCTCGTTGCTGGGACGCCCGCGCCAGAGCCAGGTCGGCCCTGCGCTCCAGGTAGTCCAGCGTGGTGAGTCTTCCGGCATCCAGGGCGGTGTCCGCCGCCTTGGCCGCACGTTGGGCAAGTCGCACCTGCTGGGCGGCCATGGAGAGCTTCAGGGCCCCCATGCGGATCTGCGATTCCTGCTGTGCCAGGCGAAGCTCGGTCTCTTCGCGCAGGGCACGCAACCCGGCCTGGGCGGCTTGGGCGGTTGCCCGGGCGGAGCGTGCCTGGCTGCGGCGCAGTCCGGTGTCCAGGTTCCAGGTCAGGACCGCCGAAGCGTACCACGAGTCGTTCCACTCGGCGACCAGGGGGAAGTAGCGGCTGTTGGGGTTCTGGTACTGGTATCCGGCGGCCAGGGCCAGGGAGGGGAACAAGGCCCCGCTCTTGGCGCGGGCGTTGGCCTGGGCGGCCCGGGCGCCGGCGGCGGCGCTCTGCACCTGGGGGCTCCGGTCGGGGTTGGATAACGGGACGCTTACCATGGCCTGTGCCGCCTGGATGGGGTCGGCGTGAATCGTTCCCGGTTCCTGGCCCAGGAGGATGGCGAGCCTGTGCCGGGCCAGCGTGACGGTTTCCCGGGCCGACGCCAGGGCCTGCTGGGCCTCTACCCGCTTCAAGCTGACCGTCGCCAGCTCCAACTCCGTGCTTCGCTCCTGCTGGAAAAGCCGTTGCACACGGGATTCCTGGGCTGAGACCGCGTCCAGGAGTTCGGCGCGTATGTCCACCATTTCCTGTGCCACGGCCAGCCCGTACCACGACTCCACCAGGGACAGCCACAGCTCGGCGGCGACGGCGTCCTCGTCGGCTGCTGCCTGCCGGGCCAGCGCGGCCGATGCCTTCCTGGCCTGGTGCAGGGCTCCTCCGGAGAACAGGGGCTGCTGGACATCCACCTGGAAGGAGTACCAGTTCTCGACGGCCTCTCCGAGCTGTATGGGATCGACGCTCTCGCCGGTGGGCATTTCGATGGGGATCTCGATGATGGCGGGCTCCACGTAGCTCAAGCGGGAGTAACTGCTGGTGATCTTTGCCTGGGGCAGCATGCTGGACGTGGCCGCGTTCCTGGAGGCCTTGGCCGACTCCAATCTGGCCTGAGCGGCCTCCATGGCCGGATGGCTGCCGGAGGCCATGCTCCAGGCCTGGTCCAGGGTGAGATCCGCCGCCTGTGCGGCGGGAGTGGCGATGGATGCGGCCAGCAAGATGACCACCAGGGAGGCCTGCGCGCTGCGTACTCCGGACAGGCGCTGGATCAGACGCTCGGAGATCTCGTAGAGGACGGGGACCACCACGAGGGTCAGCAGGGTGGAGGCCAACAGCCCTCCGATCACCGCGATGGCCAGGGGTGAGAAGCGCTCGGCCCCCAGGGCCCACTCCATGGCCAGGGGCACCATGCCCACCATGGTGGAGAGCGAAGTCATGAGAATGGGGCGAAAGCGGGTGGCCACCCCCTCGCGGATGGCAGCCATGCGCTCCACTCCCGACTCTCGAAGCCGACGGATGATGTCCACCAGGATGATGGAGTTGTTCACCACCGTCCCCACCAGCAGCACCAGGCCCACCATCACCGGCATCGACACGGGTTTGCCCGCGATGAACAGGGCCGCCGAGACCCCGGCCAGGCTCAGCGGGATGGCCATCATCACCGTGACAGGGTGGACGAAGGACCTGAACTGGGCGGCCAGCAGCAGGTAGACAGAGACGACGCTGATGCCCAGGGCTCCCAGGATCTGGCTGCGGGCATCCTGCATGTCGTTGTTCTCACCCTCGATGCGAAGGGTGTAGCCCCCGGGCAGGGTGCTCTCTTCGATCTCGTCCATGGCGGCCTGGGCGTCGGCCACCACGAAGCTCAATGGGCGTTGGGCCACCTGGGCCAGCACGTCCAGGGTGGGGCTCAGGTCGCGGCGGGTGAAGAGCCCCTGTTCCACGGAGGCCTGGGCCTGGGCCACGCTGCGCAGGGGAACCACCTGGCCGCTGGCGGAGACGAACGAGGGCCAGGAGAGCAGCTCGTCCACGTCGGGGTTCTGGCTCCTGGCGAAGCGTACCTCGATGGGCTCGGGCGAGCCGCGCCCAGGGTCGAAGGTCCCGGCCCGGATCCCTTCGGCTCCGCTGGCCAGGGTCTGGGCGACCCCCAGGACCCCCTGCCCCAGAGACGCGGCCTTCTGCTCGTCCACGCGGATGATGACGCGCTCCATGTCGCGCCGCCACGCCCGGCTGGGCTCCACGATCCCCGGCACGGCGGCCAGACGCTCCCGTACCTGCTCCCCGAGCTGGTCCAGGACCAGGGGGTCGGGACCCGAGAGGCGGGCGACCACCGGGGCGACGGTTGTGGCCTTGGCTGTGTTTCCCTCTTCTTTGACCACCGCGTTGGTAATCCCGGGTATGCGGGAAAGCCCGGCCCTGACGTCGTCCTCGATCTCCCAGATGCTGCGTTCCCGCTGGGTGCGGGGGGTCAGGGTCACGCTCATGAAGCCCTGGGTCGCGCCCATGACTCCCGAGCCGCCGGTGAAGAGCATCCCCGGCTCGTAGCCGCTTTGAGCCTGGACCAGGGTGACGTCGGGTTGCTCCATGAGCAGGCGCTCCACGTCGGCCACCACGCGGGTCGTCTCCGCGAGAGAACTCCCCGATGGAGTCTCCAGCGAGATGGAGAAGGCGCCGCTGTCCATCTTGGGCAGCATCTCCATTCCCGACAGACGCAACCCCAGCACGCCGATGACGAAGGAGAGCACTGCCATGCCGACTATCACCGCCGGTCGGCGAAGCCCGAAGTCCAGGAGGCCCATGTAGCCCCGACGTAGGGCTCCGGTGCCCCGCTGGAACGGACCCGCGACGCGACCGGCCAACTGGTCCAGGCGCCCGCCGTCCTTGGTGTACTGGCTGAGGACCGGCACCGCGATGAGCGCGACGAGGACCGAGGAACCGAAGGCGATGAGCAGCGTGGCGGCCAGGGGTCCGAAGGTCTTGCCCACGAAACCCTCCAGGGTCAACAGAGGCAGGAGCACCATCATCGTGGTGGCCGCGCCGGCGAGCACCGGGAGGATCACCTGGTCCGTACCGCGAACGGCCGCTTCCAGTGGAGCGAGGCCCTTTTCTTCACGCAGGCGGATGATGTTTTCCAGCACCACGACGGTGGCGTCCACCACCATGCCCACCGCCAGGATGACGGCGGACAAGGTGACCATGTTCAGCTCCATGCCCATGGCGTGCATCACTCCGAAGGTGATGCCGTAGGACAGGGGCATGGAGAGGATGGTGACCATGGAACTGCGCACCCTGCCCAGGAACAGGAACAGGATCACCGAGGCCAGGACCAGGGCCTGTGCCACGTTGCCCAGCAGGTTGGAGACCGACTGCTCCGTGAAGCTGGCGCTCTCTTCGCCGGGGATGAAGCGGAAAGATGGGTAGTCCTCTTCCAGGCTGGCCACGGCTTGCTGGACGCGGTGCACCACGTCCACGGTGTTTGAGTCTTCGGCGCCGAAGACCTGCAACGCGATGGCTCGTCGTCCGTTGATGCTGAAGGTGGAGTCGTCGTCCAGCGAGCCCCGCCGGATGTCCGCCAGGTTGTCCAGGTGGACCTGGGAACCGCCAGGTATTGCGATGACCATCTCGCCCAGATCTTCCACCCGCGACAGGCGCTGGTCCACCCGGAGCATGGTCTCCGAGTCGGCGGCGCGCAGGCGCCCGGCGGGCAGGGCCACGTTGGTGCTGGCGATGGCCTGGGCCACCGCCGGCAGGGGCAGACCGTGTGCCTGGGCGGCCAGGGGGTCCACGTCCACCAGCACGGCGGGTACGAAGCCGCCGAATACGTCCACGGCGGCGACCCCTTCCATCTGCTGGATGCGGGGGGCGAAGATGTCATCGGCGTGGCGGCGTGCCACCACGAGGTCTTGCGCGGAGTTGCCCTCCGTGGCGATCCCCACCGTGTATATGGGTCGGTCCGCGGTGCTGAAGGTCATCACCCTGGGCTGCCCAGCGTCGGCAGGCAGGTCCTCGCCGATGCGGGCGATGGCGTTCTGCACGTCCACCGCGGCCAGCTCCGAGCTGCGGTCGTACTGGAACTCCACGCTCACCATGGACAGGTTGTCCTGGGAGGTGGACGTGATGGTGGCCACGCCCTCCAGGGATGCAAACTCCTCTTCCAGGGGGCGACTCAGATCCCGCTCAACGTCGGCGGCCGCGGCTCCTGGCCAGGACGTAACGATGTTCACCAGGGGGGGCGCCGTGTCGGGGAAGAGCCGTATGGGCAGGTTGCTGTAGCCCACCACGCCGAAGATGAAGGCGGCGATGATGGCTGCCCACACGGCGTGCTGGTTGCGGACGATGTAGCGGGTAAAGCTCATGACTCCACCTCGACGGCCAGGATCTCGCGGTCCATGTCGATGATCTCCATCTGCCCCACCACAACGAGGCTCCCCGCTTCCAGGGGCGGCTCGACCGCTATCCATCCCGCTTCGCGGGGACCAGGTACCACAGCCACGCGGAGCAGCTTTTCATCCTGGACCATCAACACGTACAGGCCCTGCTGGTCCTCGCCCAGGGCTTCAAGGGGGACGGAGCAGGCATCGGTGATCTCAGCCTGCACCAGCCTGGCGTTGAGGGTGCTCCCCACGGGTGGCAGCGCTCCCTGATCCGCCACCGCGACCCGGAGATCCACGAGCTGTCCCGGCCCTTTTGCCCAGGCCCCGACGCTGCTGAGGGTGCCTCGCCCCCCGTCGAACAGCACTGCTGCCCCCGGAGCCAGCCCGCTGGCCAGGTCGGTGCTGGGGACCTGTAGCACAAGCTCCAGCTCCGCGCTGCCGAAGACCAACAGCGGGGTCCCGGGCATCACGGTCTGACCCGGCTCCACCAGGTGCTCCAGCACCACTCCGTCGAATGGGGCCCGCTCGGACATGCGAGCCGTCACCACGAGGATCTCCTTCTCGCTGGACTGGGCGGCGTCCACCGCCAGGCTGACGGCCGAGCAGTTCTTCTCGCTGGCATCCAACTGCTCCGCGGCGATGTCTCCAGCCTGGAACAGCAGGCGGTCCGTCTCCAACCTGCCGCAGACGTAGTCCCGTTCCTGCTGGGCTCTCTCTCGCTCCGCCCGGACCCTGTCGAGCCGCGCCATGGTGTCTGGAGCCGTGATATGGGCCAGGTAGGCCCCCTTTGCTGCAAGCTGTCCATCCTCGACGGGCAGGGCGGAGACCGTTCCCTGCACCTGGGCCAGGACGTTGACGCTGCGCTGGGGAGCCACCTGGGCCAGGTAGCTGCGTCCCTGCACGATGGGACCGTGTCTGACCTGGGTGACGCGCACGGCCTGGGGAGCTTCTCGGGGGGAGTCGTCTTCTCCGCAGGCGATGAACATGAAAAGGAGTGAAAGCAGAAGGGAGGTTTTCATTGGCGCTCCAGCAAACAAGTAAATGCTTACTTGCATGATAGCCCCGCCCGGACCCCGCGTCAAGTCCGACTCTTCAACTCGGCGCCGAATCTGTCTCCACCGACCAGGGATAGCGTCCATGAATAGGGATTGCCGAAAACCTCCGCGATTACCACCACGGCCCCGCTGCGGCAGACCGGGCTGGTGGCGGGGAGGGCTGCGAGCGAGATTCTACCAGGTATTTCCCGATACCATCATGTCCTGGGCATCCTTGGAGTCCATGGGCCTGGCAAAAAAGAAGCCCTGGGCGTTGTCGCAGTTGTATCCACGCAGAATCACCAACTGCTCCATGTCTTCAACGCCTTCCGCGGTGACCTTCAGGTTCAGATCCCTGCCAAGCTTGACTATGTGCTTGACTATCTCCTGGTTTTGCGCTGCCTTCTGCATGTTGCTGACGAAAGACCTGTCGATCTTCAGCATTTCAATGGGGAACCGGCGGAGATAGTTCATGGAGGAATAGCCGGTGCCGAAATCGTCCAGGCAGAGTTCCACTCCCATGGCCGTTATGGCAGCGATGGCTTCCTGTGCGGAGTCGATTCTATCTATGAGCAGGCTCTCGGTTATCTCGATCTTCAGCCGCGAGGGGGCCAGGCCGTTCTTTTCCAGGGCGGTACGTATATCTTTTGCCACGTCTCCCATGGTGAACTGCCTGCTGGACACGTTGACGGTGACGTAGAGCGGCGGGTTGGGCTGGATTTTCTCCCAGACCTTCATCTGGGCACAGGCCTCGTTGAGTACCCACCTTCCAATGGGAAGGATCAACCCAGTCTCCTCGGCCGTTGGTATGAACTCTCCCGGCGAAACCAGTCGGCCGGAGGTGTGCTGCCAGCGGATGAGCGCCTCGAAACCTACGATTCTGCCTTTCGCCAGTGACACGATAGGCTGGTAGAAGAGTACGAACTGCCTGTTTTCGACGGCGTGACGAAGCTGTGTTTCCAGGTCCAGCCTCTTGAAGGCCGGGTCATCGGTGGCGGTGTCGAAAATGGCGTAGCAGTTCTTGCCTTCTGCCTTGGCCCGATACATGGCTATGTCGGCGTTGCGAAGGATCTGCTCGGGTTTGTCGATCTGCCCAGCGTTCAGGGCTATGCCGATGCTGGCGGATGTGAAGATCTCGTTGCCTTCCAGGATGAAGGGCTGTTCAAACTCCGAGAGGATACGTTTCGCCACGCGAACGGCATCATCCCCACCGTGTACGCCTTCCAGGAGAATGGTGAACTCGTCTCCTCCAAAACGAGCCACGGCGTGTTCGAGGGCAAAACGGGAAACCGTGTCGGCCCAGCGCAGGCCCCTGTTCAAACGTTTTGCCACGGCCTTGAGCAGCTCGTCGCCGACCGGATAACCAAGGCTGTCATTCACTACCTTGAAACGGTCCAGATCCAGAATGACCACTGCGAAGTTGAAGTTCAACTGTTCTCTGGACAACTCGATGGCCTGGGACAGGCGCTTCATGAACAACACCCGGTTGGGCAGGCCCGTGAGCTTGTCGTGATGGGCTTCGTGGACGAGTTTTTCCTCCACGCGCTTTCGCTGGGTGATGTCGGTGGTGGAGCCGGCAAAGCGGTAGGCGACTCCGTTTTCGTCCCTGATGGCCAGACCACGGCACAGCACCCAGCGATATGAGCCGTCTTCTGCCTTCAGACGATGCTCGTGTTCGAAATGTGGTGTGTTCCCCTCCAGATGCTCATCTATTGCCAAGCGAAGCGGGGCCAGGTCCTCGGGGTGGGTTCGTGAAAACCACAGTTCGGGGGAGTGAATGGACTGGTCTCGCGGCAAGCCCAACATGCCCAACCAGCGTTCGGAAAAGAACACCGTGCCGGAGACCAGATCCCAATCCCACAAACCGTCGTTGGCGCCCTTGGCCGCCAAGGCATAGCGTTCTTCGCTGTCTCGAAGAGCGCGCGTCCGGTTTTCAACAAGATTTTCAAGTCGCTTGTTGGAAGCCAGCAGTTCCAGCTCCGCCTTCCACTTTGCCGCCAGGGACGAGGCGAAGTGGCTGATTACATGCGGCATCAGCGGCTTCTGCACGTAGAGCAGCTTGTCCCTGGGCGGCACCCGAGCTGCGATCACGGATGGCTTCACCTGGGAATGTGCTGTCACGATGACGATGTTCACGTGGGGGTCCAACTCGCGAATATGCTCGGCAGTCCAAAGACCGTCGGGGCCGGGAGGCATGTCCATGTCGAGAAAGACCAGGGCAAAGGGCCTGCCCTGGACCACGGAGGCCTTGACAGCATCCAGGGCCTCGTCACCCTGGGAGCAGCAGACGACTTCGAAGGAGTTGGCGGCCAGTGTATCGTCATCCTCCCGTCTGCCCGGCATACGGAACGGGTTCTGGTCCAGTTCCAGCGAGCGACGATAGGCGCTTAGAATGAAGGCATCGTCATCTACTGCCAAGACACGGATGGGGCTCTCTCTTGCAGGTAGATCCATGCTCCGCCGCTGAAGGCTGTCGTCCAGATGGGTGGTCTCTCGTAGTGCCAACATGGTTGCTTTCCTGGTTCACATGAGGAGAATATGGAGCTGTTTAAGAATTACAAGAGCTTGCGCCTCCGCCTGTACTGGCAGGTAATGAAAAGGGACCTTGTTCACGGAATTTCAGGTGTCTCTTTTTTGTGTTTTTTCGAGCTGTCGAGATTCATGGATCCGAATACCGTGGTGCGTACACTGCATTCATGGATCCGAATACCGTGGTGCGTACACTGTTCCCCCTGGAATGGAACGTCTTCTCCTGCCAACACGAACCATGTGCAGTTCAAGCCAGATGGGCTAGGTTGTTCCCATCCGGAAAAGGCTCGGTCCAACATTTCCGGACGGGAACTGGCTTGCGACCCGAGCTTGAAGGTCGGTTTGGAGGGGAAGCCATGGAGCTGGCTGACAACGACAGAGTCGCCCTCGTGACCGGGGCATCATCGGGAATCGGAGCAGCCCTGGTCCGCGAGCTGCACCGGAAGGGCTGGCGTGTGGGTCTGCTGGCCCGCCGGGAAGATCTGCTGCGGGAACTCTGCCAGGAGTTGGGTCAGGGCGCGGCATTTGCACCTGCCGATGTCACCGACTCTCAGGGCCTGCAGGCTGCGATGTCCCACCTGGAGCAGGAGCTGGGGGCCTGTGACCTGCTGGTGGCCAATGCCGGAATAGCCATCGTCACCAGCGCCAGGAAATTCGACATCGGTGCATACAAGCGCCTTGTCAGGGTCAACTACGAAGGGGCCGTCAACGCCATGGGCGCCGTCTTGCCCGGCATGCTGTCGCGGGGCAGGGGGCGCCTGGCGGCCATCTCCAGCCTGGCGGCCTGGAGGGGAATGCCCAACAGCGGCGGTTACTGCGCCAGCAAGGCTGCCCTTAGCACCCTCATGGAGACCATGCGCATAGAGCTTTCATCCAGGGGCATAGGCGTGAGCGTGGTTCATCCGGGTTTTGTCGACACCCGCATTACCCAGGCCAACAAGTTCCACATGCCCTTCCTCATGAGCCCCCAGCAGGCCGCCCGCAGGATCGTCCGTGGGCTGGAAAAGGGCAGGGCCGAGATCAACCTGCCCTGGCAGACCGTCATCATGGTCCGCCTGCTTCGCGCCATGCCCAGGGGTCTCTATGACCGGGTCATGCTCTCCATGGGTGGCCACTGAGCGCTCTCTCGCCAGGAGCCGTCGGGATCAACGCTGGAAGGAAGCCTTCACGGGGTCCGAATCCCGTCTTGGGCTTCACCAACTTGCGATGTTTTCATCCATCCATTCCAGGCGCTCGCCGATCCAGGTGACCACGTTGTCGTATTCCTCGTCGAAGCTGGACACCTCGGGGAGTTGGTCGCCGCTGAACTGGATTTCCTCGATGGGCCACACGTCGAAGTTGTCGTACACCAGGTCGCCCATGGTGGAGCGGTAGCTCTCAACCCGTGCCAGCACCGAGGCATCGGCGAGCTGGCGGGCCCTTAACTCCTGCCAGCGCTCCTGGAGGCGTTGGGTGAAATCAGGCACTTCGGCCATGCGGGCGATCATGTCGGGACGGTAGTAGATCCAGCCCGTGGGAGGCACGTTGTCGTTGTATATGGGCTGCCCCAGGGTGAGATCCAGGTCCCACGGCGTGAAGTGCATGGTTTGATCCGGCTCGCGCCAGAGGTAGATACTCAGGTAGTAGGCGTCGTTGTTCTTCATGAATTCCTGGAGGATCACGAAGTCCACGGCGCTGTCCAGGTCCACCCAGGCGAAGATCCCCTCGTCGGCATCTGAAGGATCGGCGCCGTTGACCGCGTCCTGCCAGCCCTGGAGCCACTCCTGTACCTGGGCGATGGCCTCGCCCGAGGCCCGTTCCTGGCGCGGGTAGACCAGCACCCATGAACCGTGGCCGATGCTGCCGTTGTCCTGGATTCCCCCCGAGTCGTCCAGCTTCACGATGAAGGAATCCCCCGAGTCGCTGGCTGCAAGGTCCAACCTGCTGGCGGCTCGCTTGACCCGCTCGGTGAGGAAGTAGATACCCAGCCACTGGCCATCCAGGGTGAGGGTGCAGTAGGCGGACTCGGCGGCGTAGCGGTCCTGTTGGAAGCTGCGATACAGGTTGAAGCCAAGGTGGTTGCGCAGGAGGGCCCGGTCAATGTAGGCGCCGTTGATCACCCAGTCGCTCTCGGCCCCCATCCAAAGGAGGTCCGTCTCCCATTCCTGCCCCTGATCGTCCCACAGCTCCACGGAGTACTGGTGCTTGGGAAAGGAAAGAGAGGACCGACCGCGAAGCTCCACACCTGCCTGGCCCTGGTACCAGGTCATGCCGTAGCCGTCTTCCACCTGAAGCTGGCAGCCGATCTTGGGATCGTCGGGGATCTCCTGGTCGCAGTCCAGCAGCAGGGTGCAGATCCGGGCCGGTTCGGCGGTGTCCGGGTGTTGCGGTCCATCCACGCGCTCCGCGGGGCTATCGGTGAGCGTGGTAGGAGAGCCCGTGTCGGCTGAAGAAGCGGAGCCGGAGTCACGATGGGCAGGTAGATCCGAAAGCATGTCGGCTAACGCTCCGCTGCCGTGGCACGAGACCGCGGCGGCCAGGGAAGGCAACAGGATGGCGCAGCGCGCCCAGCGCGGAAAATGTGGTGTTTCCATGGAGTTCATTTCGACTGGGCTTCTCCGGTCATGGGTACGAAGCGCACGGGGATGTCCTGGCTCTGCTGGAAGCCGGTTTCGGTGCGGTGGATCACCTTGAGGTGTTGTATTCCCCAGACGCTGCCCACCGGCAGCACCAGCTTGGCACCCACGGCCAGTTGCTCCATGAGGGCCGGAGGTACGTGCGGCGGGGCCGCGGTGACGATTATTCCATCGAAAGGCGCGGATTCGGGCAGGCCCCGGTAGCCGTCCCCGCAGATCACCTGGACATTGTGGTATCCCTGGGCCGCCAGGGTTTCCGAAGCGGATCGGCAGAGGGGTTCCACGATCTCCATGGAGTAGACCTGTTTGACTATGTGGGCCAGGATCGCCGCCTGGTACCCGGAGCCGGTGCCGATTTCCAGGATCCTGTCGTCGGCCCGTGGGTCCAGCAGCTCGGTCATGAGCGCCACGATGTAGGGCTGGCTGATTGTCTGGCCGTGGCCGATGGACAGCGGGCCATCGGCATATGCCAGGGACTGCTGGGAGCCGGGAACGAACTCGTGCCTGGGCACGGCACGCATGGCCTCCAGCACGGCAGGCATTTCGATACCCCTGGCGACTATCTGGTTCTGGACCATCTGCTCACGTTGCTGGGTCATGGGATCTTCCGTGGCGCTGCCGCAAAGGAGAACTGCCAGCACGACGAACGCCACGAGCAAGGCAGGTCGTCCGGGACTGGATGATGGCAGGATTCCGGGCATTCTTTCAGGAGTCTTTGTTCCGCATGGGCTCTGTCTGTGGCTCCCCGCCTGGTGCCGTGTGGCTCCCCGTTGGGGGGGGTACTCCCTTTTCTACCACATTTCTGGCCGCTGGGAGGTGGAACCTTCCCAGCCACCGGGCGAGTGGGCGCCACGCGGGCCACTGTGCCGTCGCCGCCTGACAGGTCGGGATCCTCTGCTGTGCAGTCAAACGGGTTGGAACCACTATGGGCCGTCGAAAAAAAGGCTGCGGGAAACAGCCGGCTCGGGCCGGCTGCGGAGGGCGACAAGTGACTCTCACCCTCGACGAAGAAGTATGGAGCTTCGAGTACATCCCCGACCACCTCCCGGCGGCCTGCTGGATGCACGGACGCCGCGGGCCTGTGATCGCCCCAGTGTGTTCACCCTCAGGGGGCGTGTATCAGGGCAAGTACGTAGCCACGGAGAAGTCGGCCCGGTGAAACCGGCATCCTATCAGAAACCGCCGGGCTGGTGGAGAGGGTGAGTGTACTGGGTAGCGTGCTCTACGGGGCAATCGCCCAGGTGTGGCCTGCAACGGGGATTACCGTCCTTCATTGGTTTAACTTGCTCATGACCTGTAGCCATTCCTCGGGTGAGGCCACGTCGAATCGTTCCGCCCATTCCTGGTAGATGGCCTCCATCTCGCTGACCTTGTCGGGGTACTCGCCGGAGAGGTCGTTGGTCTCGGTGCCATCCGCGTCCATGTCGTAGAGTTCCCAGGCCTGGCCGTACTCCAGGGAGACGATCTTCCAGTCGCCCATCCGAAGCGCCCTGTTGCCC
>JAJRWT010000011.1 GCA_024276675.1 Myxococcota bacterium
CCCCGGGGTATACACCGACTTCGGTCCGGTTTTGCGCCCTTTTGCGGACCGAACTGCCCCTATACCCCGGGGTATACACCGACTTCGGTCCGCTTTTACGCCCCTCGTGCGCCGCTCTCGCTGCTTCTCGCCCCTATCTTCGCCATCCGGCCCAGCAGGTGCGAAGCCAGGGGCAGCACTTCCACCCAGGGAAGGATCAGGAGACGATGGAACATGAGAAGCTTGTGTCTGCGCTGTGGGTCCATTGCGGAGGCGGCCGCCTTGTTGCGAAGAGGTCAGTTCCATCATCGCATCCGTGAACAATCCAGGGTGAAGGCCCTGGTCCACCGCCTCCCCCACGAGGGTCAGGGACACCCCAGCCCTCGCGCAGGCCGACACTGTCCGGGCGCCCAGGACGAAGAGGCATAGAGCTTCAATTATATCCCCGACTATCTCATGGCGGCCTGCTGGATGTACGAACGCCGCGGGCATGTGAGCGTCCACGGCCATCACGCTCTCTGCGGGGGCGTATCAGGGCGAGCATGTAGAATCCGTCGTTGTACTCTCCCTGTGGCTCAGCCAACTGGAGCACTCCCGGTGCAGGCCCGGAGAACGAGGAAATGGGGCCGTTCATACCGCGAGCAGGCCCCCGTCATGGACCACGGCGCGGTCCAGTCGCGAGTCGGGGGGAACCAGCAGGCCGTCCCAGACCACGGATTGGCTGATATGGGTGCCTCGACCGATCCGGGCTCCATGCCCCACCACGACATGGGGGCCGAGGCGCACCCCAGGTTCCACTTCCACACCTTTTCCAAGCCAGAAAGGCGGCAGCAGCTCCGCTCCATGCGCCACCCGGCAGCCGGTTCGCGGGCCTCCCACGCTCCTGTGGTCGTTCCTGGCGTGGGCCGCTGCTGGCCATGGATCGGCGGGGAGGGCGATGCGCCCGCCCAGTACTGACAGGTTGGCGTCCAGGTAGCGCCGGGGCGTCCCCACATCCAGCCAGTAGTCCCCGTGCAGCAGGGAACCCACCCGCCCCAGGGGAACGAGCGATTGATAGACCGTGCGCACCACGCATGCGAAGCCCCGTGGGGGTACGAGTTCCATGGCAGCATGGGTCATGGCGTGGATGCCGGTGAAGTGGGTGTCCTGGCGGGCGGGCCTCGAGGCAGGGGCCTGCGCCAGGGAGGTGAGGCGCACCACCACGCCGTCACGGTCGGGAAGTACCAGGCCGAAGTCGGAGGCCCGTTGGCTGGCACGCAGCAGCATGGCGGCCCAGCAGTTGTCGGAACTACAGAGGGCCAACAAGCGAGGAAGGTCGGGGAGGCAGAGGATGTCGGAGTTTAGCACCGCAAATGGATCTTCCAGCAGGGGCAGGGCGCGGCGCAGTCCGCCACCTGTTCCAAGGATCTTCGGCTGCTCCACCTGGAGGTGAATCCGGAGATCCACCACGCTGTCAAGGTATTCCGCCACCTGTTCATGCAGGTGGTGAGCGTTCACCACCACTTCGCGCAAGCCCTGCAAGCGGCACAGTTCCAGCGCCTGCTCCAGCATGGGCACACCGCATACCGGCACCAGGGGCTTGGGACGGTGGTTGGTCAGGGGGCGCAGGCGAGTGCCCAGACCCGCTGCCAGGACAAAGGCTTTGGCTGCCATGAATACTCCCAGTCCAGTGCGGAGCGCCAGTCGTCGCTGCGCCGGGCGCTGCTCGTCTGCTCGTCATCATGCGTCTCGACGTATCCCAGCAGTGTGGGAGTGACGAGCGCGGTGGCCAGAAGACACTCTTGCGCAAGAGGTGAAGCACTGCACCTGGGAGCGAAGGCTTCCAGCCTTCAGAAGTTTCCATCGCTCCCAGGTTTCATGGTGGGATTCCTTTAGTGGGGAACTCAACCCTGGGCGGTTTGGTGGGAACCTTCCACCTGGGAAGTGGCAGTCATCGGCTTCGAGAATCTTTGGTGGAGAGTTTCCTTGAGTTCAGGGGCGGTGAGGGCCCCGGTGGCGATCTCTTCTATGAGCCATTCCAGGTCCTCGAGGCTGCACCACAACAGCAGCGGTCCCAGCGTATTCTCGGGGAAACGTAGCTCCCACAGCCTCGTGGCGGTGTAGAGCAGCGCCGCCTGGCGGCCTTCCCGAAAACCCTCCACGCGGCCTTCCTGCCAGCCGTTCTGCCAGCCATCGATGCGTCCCTTTCGGTACCCTTCATGCCTGATTTCCCGGAAAACGGAGTTCATGGGCTTCTCCTCCTTTTCGAAGGAATCACGAACGCCTGGGCATTGTCCATTCCCAGCAGGGTTGATGAATGCCCAGCGCTTGGACTGCTCTTGACTGTCGATAACCTTCATTGCCGGGCTGGCGGGCATTGTTCGTTCGACTTGTACTGTGGTTGCGGAGGGCACTCATGGTCGGGGCGCACCTCATCCGTCGTTCTGTTCCAGCAGACCCACCTTGGTCAGCAAGCGCATGAAAGTCCGGGTGATAGCCGCCCTGAAGTCTGCGGCAGCGCCCCAGCCGCCGCCGCCGCCACCGTGCATACCGGTGTCGTCCCAGCCACCGCCGCCGCCGCCGTGTGCGCCGGTGTCGTCCCAGCCACCGCCGCCGCCGCCGCCGCCGCCATGGGAGCCAGTGTCGTCCCAGCCACCGCCGCCGCCGCCGCCGCCGCCGCCGTGTGCGCCGGTGTCGTCCCAGCCACCGCCGCCGCCGCCGCCGCCGCC
>JAJRWT010000012.1 GCA_024276675.1 Myxococcota bacterium
CCTGGGCGGACCGAACTGCCCCTATACCCCGGGGTATACACCGACTTCGGTCCGCTCTTGTGCTCCTGGGCGGACCGAACTGCCCCTATACCCCGGGGTATACACCGACTTCGGTCCGCTCTTGTGCTCCTGGGCGGACCGAACTGCCCCTATACCCCGGGGTATACACCGACTTCGGTCCGCTCTTGCGCTCCTCTCGCTCCTTCTCGCCCCTGCCTTCGCCATCCGGCCCAGCAGGCGCGAAGCCAGGTACCGCTCTTCCAGCCATGGAAGGCCAGGAAACGATGGACGATGAAAAACTGGCGTCTGGCCGAATCCTTTGCGCTGGAGTGTCGCTCCTGGCCGACGATTACGGTGGCCTTGGCCCCCGGGCGCCTGTATACTTGCCCGTTGGAGTCGAGATTTTTTCAGCTTCACGGGAGGCACTACGTTTCTACTTTCTTGCATTCTGGCGCTGTGCGCGGCGGGCTGCTCCAGCGGCACGGACTCTTCCGTCGGAGATACCCCCGCAGGAGACACGGGCCTTCCCCACTCGGGGGACACGAGCAACGCCGACACGGGCTACCCCGACAGCGCTCTCCGCGAGACGGGCAGCACGCCGGGTGACATACTGTTCACGGGCGAAGACGGTGTCATAGTGGCCGACGATGCCCTGTGGGACGTGGGAACGGAGCTGTCCCAGTGGCTCCTGGCCGCCTCCGGGCAGTCCCTGGATGTAGTACAGGACGCTCCCCATGGCTCCAGGAAAATCATACTCCTGCTGGACCCGGACCTGGGCATCGCCAGGGACGGCTTCGTGCGCGCATCTCCTTCCCAGGACGAGATCATCATCTCGGCGGCCACCGTCCAGGCGGTGGGTCACGGCGTCTACGACCTGCTGGAGCGCGACATCGGTGTGCGCTGGCTCTTCCCGGGCCCGGACGACCTGGGCACCTACCTGCCACGGCTCTCCGAGCTGCGCCTCTCCAGGGAGGAGCGCGTTGAAGAACCCGCCTACCTCGACCGACAGTTCTCCGCCGGGGACGTGAGCGAGGACTGGTTGCCATGGGCTGCCCACATGCGCATGATGAGCTACGAGGCTACCTTCCACCACAACCTGTACAACCTGTTCCCGCCGGTGGAGTATCGCTTGAGCCGGCCAGAGTTCTACCCGGTGACGGGCGGGGTGCGCTATCCGCTGCTGGAGTGGCTGGGGACCGGCGCCACCGCCGAGTACCACTCGTGGCAGCCCGTGATGAGCGCCGAGGGGATCACCGACGAGGCCGTGGCAAACATCCAGGACTACTTCTCCACCTGGCCCGGCGTCACCTGGTACTCGCTGGGCATCAACGACACCACCAACTGGGGGGACAACCAGCTCCACGGCAAGCCGCCCAACAGCTTCGGCTACGTGAACATGTCCAACGACTACTTTCCCTGGGTTGGCGAGATCGCCAGCCGCGTGCTGGAGACCTGGCCGGACAGCATGTTCGGCCTGCTGGCATACCACAACGTGGCCGACCCGCCTTCCGAGCCCATCCACTCCAGTATCGTACCATACCTGACCTACGACCGGATGCAGTGGATGGACTCCAAGCGCCGCGCCCAGGACCAGGCCCGCACCGCCGACTGGGAAGAGAAGGCCTCGGAGCTGGGCTGGTACGACTACGTCTACGGCGACCAGCTCTACCAGGGCTACCCCATCTACATGGTGCCGCGCATCTACAACCACCTCATGGCCGAGTACCTGGCCTACGGGCGTGACCACGGCGTCAAGCACTACTACGCCGAGGCCTACCCCTCCACCCAGTACTGGACCGAGGGCCCCAAGCTCTACGTCCTCGCCAAGCTGCTGTGGGACCCGGACCTGGACGTAGACGAGCTGGTGGATGACTGGTGCATGGCCGCGGTGGGCGAGGCGGCCGCGCCCCACCTGGAGGAATACTACTCGTTCTGGGAAGACTACTGGCAGGAAAGAGCCGTGGACAGCTACTGGTTCACCGGGAACTCCGCGGAGTACCTGTACTGGGCGGAGTACTCCTACATGAACTACCTGACAGTGGACGACCTGGAGCTGTTGGATGGGCTGATGGCCAAGGTGGACAAAGAGACACGGGGCGGCGACCACGAGGCTCGTGCGGACTTCATAACGGCGGGCTGGGAGTGGGTGCGCGGCTGGGCCTTCGACGAACGCTGGGAGTTGGCGCAGGGCGAGAACGCAGACGGCTTCGACCTGCTGCTCTACGATGGGCTGGAGGGGGCCGCCGGCGAGCAACCCGAGGGCTGGGCGTTCTGGAGCAGATCGGGTGTGGGGAGCGAAGTCCCCACGAATGGCTTCGACACAGACACCTACGCCGCCGGCTCCAGCTCGTATCACCTGGCGCTGGTGCCCGACGGCTCCAGCGAGGCCTACGCGGCCCTGTATCGCTACCTGCCCATGGGTGACTACAGCGAGATATGCGCGCGCGCCGCGGCCCTGTCCTCCAACAACTCCTACGGCATAGACCTCGTCATCACCGGGAACACCAGCGCCTGGAGCAACTGGTCCTTCGCCCCCACCGATGGCGACTGGGAAACCATCGCCGTGTGCCTGGACTCATCCGGCGTGGAGAGCCCCACGCAGGTGGGCGTGTTCCTCTACCTGCAGGGGGTCGAGAACACGCGCCTGGACGCCTGGTACGACGAGGTGGAGGTCTTCGGGCGATAGGCCCGGGCCGGGCGGGAAGGCCCGGGCCGGCTGTTTCCGGCAGCCTCTTTCCCGACGGCTCCCAGGCTGACCGCGGGCGAGACGCCCGCACTCCCAGGAGATGATCCATCGACACCGCCGATGGCAATGAGTTCTCCATTCACGGGGAGAGACTAGTCCTGACAGGGTAACTGGCCCTTGTAATCTTCATCCTCGCAATAGAGCCAGCCCTCATCGGGATTGATCTGCCTACTGAATATTCTGTTCAGCAGGCCGGGATCTTTGGCCTGGTGATACTTGAAGAACATGCGACCACCCTCGCGGCCCAAGATCTCAATCTTGCCGGTCCTGTGGGACATGACGAAGCGAAAACGCTTACTCAAGCCGTCCAATCTCGCCTTGACCTCGTCAACGATATCGCAGGCATCTGCCAGGGGTACCTGAAAGGCGCCCTTGACCCGGCTGACAGGTCGACACTGAAAGAGATAATAGGGAACCACACCGATCCTGGTCAGTGAGGTCATCAATTCCGCCAACACGGCAGCATCGTCATTGACACCCTTGAGGAGAACCGCCTGGTTGCTGACCACCAGACCTGCCCCCTGGAGGCGCTCGATCGCCTGGACACTCTCCTGGGCGATCTCCAGGGGATGGTTGAACTGGGTGATGATATAGATCCGCTTCTCCAGGGAGTAGCGCTCGAGTACCTCCACAAGCTTATCTTGATCACTGATCCGGCTGGGCTGAACGACAGGGATCCTGGAACCAATCCGGATATGGTTCAAATGCGGAATGCGAACGAGCTTGCCCAGGATGGCATCGAGTTCTTCAATGGTAACGGTCAGAGGGTCGCCACCGCTCAACAGGACATTGTTGATCTCTTCATGCCCTCGCAGATAGTTGATGATGGCGGGCCAGTCTTGGGCAATCTCCTCGTCACCCACCCCCACCAGCCTCTTCCGGAAGCAATGGCGGCAATACACTGCACACCCGTTGGTAACAAGGACAAGGGCAGTCTGGGCATACTTGTGCTGGAGCCCCCGAATCTTGGTGTTTTCCTTTTCGCCGCTGGTGTCGAAGCTGCCCTCAAAGCTCATCTCCGCCGCTGAAGGCACTACCATTTTCTTGATGGGATCATTCGGATCATCGGTAGCGATCAAGTTTAGATAATGGGGCGTCACCGCCATGGGGTGCTCTTCGATTATCTTTGCAATCCTGTACATTTCTGCATGGGACAGCATGATGGCCCCGTTGAGTTGGTCAACCGTTTTGATGACGCCATTCAGATTCTGGTAGTTGTTTTGTTTCATAGGCTGACAAACCTCCTTATGATATTTCCAACACCTGATCCCCCGGCAGACCAGAAGATACAGCCAGCAATCGTTCAGCTATTCGGCCCGGCAACCAAACACAATACCCTGTTTTTTCTATAATTCCACCATACGCCCCCCCGAAAAAATGGCCAGATCAGGCGTGGCACGCAACTTGCTGTTGGCATCGTGGCGCTTCCCCGAGGCCCCTTGAGGTTGCGATGAGGCCGTGTACGGATGGCGTGAAGAGCGGATTCGCTCCACGGGCTGGCTCTGCTGGTCAATCTGCGGGTTGCGCTGTCGCGACCTGCCAGTATGGACCCTCGCGGACGTAGATCTCCGTATCCATGAGGGCTGGGTAGACGACAAAAGGCAGCAAAAGTGGGTTGCCAGGAGGCACCCGCCACGGCAGCCTGCCCGCCCTGCACGGGGCCAGACCACTGGACACGGGGTAGCTGCCGGCTCTTTCAGCCCCGGGAGGAGGGCTCACCTGGGCCGGGCTGTCGCGGAGATGGTGACTCCCACGGTCTTCCACGACGCCAGGAAGGCCCTGGTGAGCTTTTCCCGGCCCACATTGTTGACGTGGAGGGAATCCACGAAATCCGCGGGGCACAGGTCCCGGGTGTGGAGATCCAGGTATGCCACGCCCCGTCCTTCCAGGAAAGCGGCAAGTTCCATGCGCAGTTGTTCCCTTTGCAGGGGATCTTCAAGGTGTTCGTCTCGCAGGGGCAGCTCTACGAAGACCACCTGGCCGCCGTTGTCCTCCACCAACTCCACCATGGCTCTGGCCAGCGAGGTGGCGGGGGGGGAGGTTTGCACGGGTTCCACGACCGGGGCCGCCGTGGGCAGGAGAGCGCGACCTTCGGGCAGGGCCGCGCCCTTTTCAGCGAACAACCTCTGGAACGCGGATTCCGCGAGGATGGAGCCCCGCTGGGCAACGGAGCCGAGTCCCGGAGGCGCGAACACCAGGCCCACGGCCGTGTTGCGGACCCAATCCAGGAAATCAGTGTGGATCAGGCTGCTTCGAGCGCGGAACTCGCTGGCAAGAGACAAGGGGCCGGGGGAAGCCGCGGAGCCTGGCTCCGTGGAGGACAGCGAAAGAAGGCGGGCGCGCTGGGAGTCGCCGGAAGGCTCCGCGGCAAGGATGGCCTGGAGATCTCCGACGATGAAGACCAGCCGTGGTTTTTGCCCGCGTGCATAGACGTGATTTCGCAATATGACGTGCCAGGTGGGCGCCATGGCCGCGGGCAGCCAGACCATGACCACGGATTCTCCGGGGAACAGCTCCTTTATGGCGGATTCTTCCAGGTTGCGATTCATGGCCGAGTTGCCCAGCAGGAGCACCTGGGGGAGGGGCTCCGCCTGCAGGCTCGCAAGCTCCCTGGCGGCGTCATGGGTGGAGTCGTGCCGGAATACCAACAGCAACCACGCTGCACTCATGGCCACGGGAGCCAGGAAGGCCAGGATACCAGCGAGGGTGGTGAAACGATGGGACATCCAGCAGGAGCTATCCTGGCGGATGGCGGACAACCAGGGGAGCGTCTTGGTCAGATGTCCAAGCCTGTGATAGGAGGTGCGGGCCATCGTGTCTTCCAATCGGCAGCCGCCTGATCCCCACCACGCCGCTCGTGGGCGGCTCGAAACCAGGTTCCAGTGCTTGCCGCGTACCAGCCCCCGAACCAACCAAACAAAACCAGACCGCCCGGAGTTGCCTCTCGTGTATGGCATGTGCGCTTCAGATGCTATTTTTCGTGCGTTTTGCACGGTGAACAGACTGGTGGAGTCGCCATGGGCCAAGATCTCCACCACATGAACGGACTCCCTCCTCCCGGCAGGCTGCCCGACGGCATGAACGCCCAGCTCATAAGACCGGAACGCTACGGAGAGCCCACCGACGCCTTTCGCATGGAGTTCGTGGATCTCCCCCCCATGGGCCCCCGGGACATCCTCCTGGCGGTGATGGCGGCAGGGGTCAACTACAACGGCGTATGGGCAGCACGGGCCACTCCGGTGGACCTTGTGGCCATGCGCCTGGCCCAGGGGGAGTCGGAACGTTTCCACATCGCTGGCAGCGACGCCTCGGGCATCGTCTGGAAGGTGGGCACCCAGGTCACCCGGGTCCGCGAGGGGGACCACGTCGTCATAGATGCCAACGTCTGGGATCCCACCTGTCCGTGGGTGCTCTCGGGTCATCCAACCCTGTCGCCCACGGCCCGCGTCCTGGGCTACGAAGTCAACTGGGGAACCTTCGCCCAGTTTGCACTGGTGGGGGAACAGCACTGCCATCCCAAGCCTCCCAACCTGTCATGGATCGATTCTGCCACCATCATGGCATCGGCCGGGCCTGCCCACAGGATGCTCCATGGTTGGCCCCCAAACCAGGTGCGCAGGGGCGATGTGGTGTTGGTGTGGGGCGGAGCCGGTGGACTGGGCTGCATGGCAATCCAGGTCGCCAGGGCCTCGGGGGCTGTCCCCATAGCGGTGGTGTCGAGCCCGGAACGAGCGGAGTTCTGCCTGAACCTGGGCGCCGCGGGCGTAATCGACCGTGGCGAGTTCCATCATTGGGGCCCCATGCCTCCGTGGCGGCACAGTCGAGCCTACGCCACCTGGCTGGATGGTGTCAGGGCTTTCGGCGAAAGGATCTGGAACCTGCTTGGCGAACGCGTGAACCCCGCCATCGTGGTGGAGCACCCGGGGCAGGACACCATTCCCACCTCTCTCTATGTGTGCCGTGCCGGGGGAATGGTGGTCAACTGCGGAGGCACCTCCGGCTACGACGGCAGCTTCGACCTCCGGCACCTCTGGATGCGCCAGAAACGCATCCAGGGCTCCCACATGTACGACGCACGGGATGCCCGGGCGGTGCTGGGCATGGCCGCATCGGGACAAATCAAGTCATGCGTCACGCGAGTCTTCCCGCTGGACCAGGTTGGCCTGGCCCATCAACTACTGGATTCCACGCCCCAACCCATGGGCAAGATGGCGGTCACGGTGGGCTGCTCTCCCACCGAGGCCACCATCCAGGGGAATGCCCAATCATGACCCTGCATTTCTCGAGGCCGGCTGCCCAATGCCACTGAACACTCGAACCATTCCCGGCGGCTCTACACGCCTTGTGGGCCTCATCGGTGACGGCATTCGCTTGTCCTACAGCTTCCACCTGCACAATACCGTGTTTGCCGAATTGGGCATGGACTGGGTTTACCTGCCAATCCACGTCAACGCTCGACCGCAGGAAGAACTGGAAGCCGCTCTGCGAGGCCTTCGGGCCCTGGGCTTCGTGGGGGCGAACGTCACCATGCCCTTCAAAAGTACGGTACTCGAGCACCTGGACCTCCTGCAGGGGGATGCCCTGCCCATCGGAGCGGTGAACGCTCTGCGCATCGAACCGGACGGGCGCTTCCTTGGCATCAACACCGATGCCCCCGGCTTCACCGCCGACATGAAGCACCACGGCGTGGTATGCAGGGATCGGCCCGCGATAGTCTTGGGAGCTGGCGGTGCGGCTCGGGCCGTGACCTACGCCCTGCTGCAGGCCGGCTGCTCTGACCTGGCCATCTCCAACCGCACATCGGAAAGGGCGCAAGAACTGGTGTCTCACCTGGGCAGGCTCTTTCCGGGCGCCAGAATCCGAAGCACCACCTGGATGGATGGTCTGCCTTCCTGCGTGAAGCCTGCTTCCATAATCGTGAATTGCACATCCGTGGGCATGGCGGGAACACCCACCTCCCACCAATTGCCCTGGCCAGCGGATCTTGGCTTCCAGCAGGGCCATGTCGTGGTTGACCTGGTCTACAGGCCCGAATTGACTCCCTTCCTGGCCAGGGCCCAGGCTGACGGAGTGGCCCTGGCCATGGGCGGAAGGGGAATGCTCTACCGCCAGGCGGCTCTTTCTTTTGCCTGGTGGACCGGGCGCTCGTCGCCCATGGCCCAGATGCGACGCGCCATGGACTCCATCACGCCATCCCTTGAAGGAGAACATGCTCTCGAAAGGGAACACACCAGCCTCACCGCTCCGGATACATCGAGCCAGCCGCCTGGCGGCATGCTGCATGATTCCAGCGATGGATTCTCCCCTGTGCAACAGGAATCGGAGCAGCGCGGCGCGACGCAGCTACCCGCAGGACCACGGGCGGGGCTTCCGGCGTTGCGCAAAGGGATTGACGACCTGGATCGGCGCATTCTGCAACTTCTGGCGGGGCGCATGGGTCTCGTGTCGGCCATCGGTCGCATAAAATCCACCCAGGGGCTCGATGTGCATGACCCCCGGCGCGAAGATGCCGTTCGAGAGCGCTGGGCACAAATCGCACGATCCCAGCGCCTTCCCCGTGACCTGGCAATGAAGCTTCTGGACCTGTTGCTGGGGGCATCCAGGAGCCTCCAACTAAACACGAAGGAAGGCCCGGCATCCAGGGACAGCGCCGCCGGGGTCGGCTCATGACCGCCCAGGCGAGCTTCCTCCATGGCAGCACCCCGGACCTGTACCTGGGCATCGGCTCCCCGGCACTGCTGGATGCCGTCCTTCGAAGGGGCGATCTGCACGAAATACACGAGCAGGTCCGTGGGCAGGTTCCGTGGCTTTCCGAGCTGCGCCTGCGGGGATTCTACTTTGGAAGCATCACCTGCCATAGACTGCTCCCCACCCGGGACCAGTTGGACTCCGTCCTGGACCTGGCCCGGCGCACCGACCTGGCGCCCGTGATGGTCACGCCCGTGGTTCCCCAGTCTGCTCTCGCCCAGGTCCAGAACCTGCTGCTGCACCTGGAACATGCTTCCACCGGGATGGCGGTCGGTGTGGAGGCCAACGACTGGGGGATCCTCTCTTTCCTGGGAAAGAGCTGCCGGACGCTGCGGCCGCTGCTGGGGCGCTTCCTTCAACAGACCGACTCGGATCGCCGGGTGGACATGACGAGCCATCCCGACTTCGTCAAGGTGCTGGGTGCATATCGCCAAAATGCCACCAGCATCGCGCGGCACGGCGAGCTTCTGCGATCCCTGGGGGTGGAACGGGTGGAGTTGGAACTCTTGCCACAGGGGCCGGCCATCCCCCCCCCTGGCGCCGGATTGCAGGCCTCCCTGCACATGCCGTTCGTCGTGCAGACCGCCAGCAGGCGCTGCATCATCGGCTCCATGGGGTCGCTCTCCACCAGGGGGAAGTTCCTGCTGGATGGTCCATGCCAGCGACAGTGTCTGGACTACCTGGCACGTTACGTCGTTCCCCGGCCCGGCACCTCCTCGATTGACTACATCCAGGTGGGAAGAGTGGTGCTCTACCAGGTCCCCGTGGCCGACGCCAAAGCCCTCCGGCAACGCTACCTGGACACCGCCGTAGGCCGCGTGGTCTACAGCCCGGCCTTGCCTTTCTGACTTCGGAGCGAGCCATGGAAGACACCACCATACTGGCCCCCATCAGGCAAAGAGAAAGCCTGGAGGGCCTCGTGGATGCCGGGGCAGGAGAGTTCTACTTCGGCTGGGTACCTCCCACCTGGCTGTCCAGGTACGGCTACGCAAAGCCCATGAACCAACGCCAATATCCCTCGGCCAATTTCCACTCCCTCGACGAAGTCTCCGAAACCGTCCGGGCAGCCCACGACCTGGGCGCCCGCATGCGAGCCACCCTCAACTCCCACTCCTACTCCCGGGCCGAGCATGACCTGCTCATCCCCGCGGCCCGCGAATTGGCCTCCGTGGGTGTGGATGCCTTCATTGTGTCGGACCTGGCCCTGCTGGCTCGCCTGGCGGAGTTGGACCTGGGGCCCTCCGTCGATGTCTCATGTGGTGCCGTCATCATGAACTCCGCGGGAATCCAACTAGTACGTTCCATCGGGGCGGACCGTGTGATCCTGCCGCGAGACGTCCTCGTGTCCGAAGTGGCAGCCATGAGGCGGGACCATCCCGACGTGGAGTTGGAAGTCTTCGCCCTGGACTTTCGTTGTTTCTTCGTGGATGGGCTCTGTACCACCCTGCACAACCTGTCTCCCTCCACCTTTGCCCGGGCGGGCAAGCCTGGAGAGCCCCCTCCCGAAGTGTCCCATTCATTCTGCCACGATCTCTTTTCTCGCGACCCCAGCTACCATCACCACGATGGTACTCCGGTTGCCGGAGAACTCCTTCGAAAGCTGCGGCACAACCACCAGTCCTTCAAGGTGTTTCAGGCCCAGTCCATCGCGGCATGTTCCCTGTGCGCCGTGCGCAAGTACATGCGAATGGGTGTCCGTTCCCTCAAGGTGGTGGGCAGGACTGCCGTCAGCGAGCAGGCCGCCCTTCGGCGGCGGGTAGGGTCCCTGCACCGGGTGATGGAGCTGGCCATGCAGCACCCGGATCAGCGATCATTCGTTCACGCCGTGCAGGCCAGCTTCACGCCCAGATCTCCATTCTGCCGCAACGGTGTGCGTTTCGGCTGCTACCAGTCCGACGCCATGGACCCTTGAAACGCCTCGCATCGTTACAGCGGATCGCGTCCACGCCTCGCGGAAGCGACCGCGACCCGCTCCATGTGGCCTCCGGACATCTTGGCGCACTCGCCCCCGGATATCTTTTTTTCGGCAGCAGGGGATTGTCGCGCTCCACCCGTGGATGGAGTCCTGGCCGGGCCGGGTGTCATGTTACCTTGCACGGTGGCCGGAGAGAACTGTCAGGACGGCCCCGTCTCTGCTTGAACAACCACACCAATCGTCTGGGAGTCGCGGTTCGTCCTCCGCGGCGTCGTGCGAGTGTGCAATGGAACGAAAAAACGCGACACGTGAACAGGTGCTCCTCCTGTTGGAACAGGCCGGCGAGCTGTCCCCTGCCCTGGTCCGGCAAGTGGAGCGGCAGACCGGTGTGCCCGAAGCCGAGATCTGGGGAACAGCTCGCTTCTACAGCCTGCTCTCGGAACGGAGCGCAGCTCTGCTGCTGTGCAGAGGCCTGACCTGCAAGCTCGCAGGCTCCCGCCAGCTTGCCGCCCACCTGGAGCAGCGGGGCGAACCGTACCGGTCGGTGAGCTGCCTGGGCCAGTGCGACCGGGCCCCCGTGGCGCTGGACCAGGATCTGCTGGTACGCCATGGGCGGGCCCGCGGCGCCGTAAGCCCCGACGACCCCGACCTGCCCATCAACCTCGCCGGCCAGGACGACGCCTCCTTCGCCGCGCTCCACCGTGCCCGCCAACTGGGGCCCAGCGCCGTGCTGGACACAATCGAGGCCTCGGGGCTCCAGGGCCGAGGGGGAGCGGGCTTTCCGGCGCACGCCAAGTGGCGCGCCGTCCGCGCCCAGGCCAGCCCCCTTCGCCACGTCGTCTGCAACGCCGACGAGGGTGAGCCGGGTACCTTCAAGGACCGCGAGATCGCCCTTCGCAGGCCCTACCGCCTGATCGAAGGCCTGGCCATCGCGGCCTGGACCGTGGGCGCCGGCACCATCCACATCTTCGTGCGCGGGGAGTTTCCCCGGGTACGAGCCGGCCTGGAGCAGGCCATCGCCGCGGTCGGGGAAGCGCTTTCCGGCCTGGACTTTCGCTTCGTCGCAGGGCACGGGGCCTACATCTGCGGCGAAGAGACCGCGCTCATCCAGGCCATGGAGGGCCGGCGGGGGACACCCCGTATCAAGCCGCCCTTCCCCACACAGGTGGGCCTGCACGGGCAGCCCACCCTCGTACACAACGTCGAGACCCTGGCCTGCCTGCCCTCCATCCTGCTGCGAGGCGGGGAATGGTTCAGGGCCCAGGGCCGCACCGAGCCAGGTTCCAAGTTGTATTGTGTGACCGGTCACGTGCATCGCCCCGGCGTCTACGAACTCCCCCTGGGAGTCACCCTGGACGATCTCGTGGACCAGGCCGGCGGCTACGTGGGAAGTCCCAGGGCCTTCTGCCCGGGGGGCGCCAGCTCCGGCTTCCTGCCCATGTCCATGCGCGACAGGCCCCTGGACTTCCAGGGACTGGCCAGGATCGGCTCCATGCTTGGCAGCGCCGGTGTGGTGGTGATGAACGACACCGTGAACATGGCCCAGGCGGCCCTCCAGCAGTCGATCTTCTTCGAAGACGAAAGCTGCGGGCAATGCGCACCCTGTCGCATCGGCACCCAGGTGCTCCGACAGGCCCTGGCCCGCTTCCTGGCCGAAGGCTCGCCTGGCGCGCTGAACGGGCTGGACTCCGTGTCGTGGGAGATGGAACAGGCATCCCTGTGTGGCCTGGGCATGGTGGCCTCGCGGCCCTACACCTCTGCCCGCAGATACTTTCCAGGCGACTTCCAACCTGCTTCATCGCCGGAGGTTTCATGAACGGGATGAACCATGACATCTCCATCCGCATCGACGGGCACAGCGTCCCGGCCCGGCCAGGCGAATCCGTGCTGGACGTGGCGCGTCGCGCAGGAGCCCATGTCCCCACCCTGTGCCACGATCCCCGCCTGGAGCCCGCCGCCGTCTGTCGTTCCTGTCTCGTGGAGATCGAGGGTCAGGCCCGTCTGCAGCCCGCCTGTTCCTTCCAGGCGAGCCCCGGCCTGGTCGTAAGGACCGATTCCCCACGTGTCCGCAAGCACCGGCAGGTGCTGGCCAGCCTCTACATGGCCGACCACCGCCTGGCCGACGGACTTCCCCAGCGGAGCCCTGCGGGCAGCTCCCTGCGGGGGTTTGCGAAGGCCGCCGGCCCGTTGATTCAGCTCCACCCGGTCCACTCCCCCCGCGCGGGGAGGCCTGGCGACCACAACCCCTACATCGGCTTCGATCCCGGTCTATGCATTCTATGTGCGCGCTGCACACGCTATTGCGACCAGGTCCACGGCGCCGGCGCCATCGCCCTGGCCGAGCGCGGCCGCGCCACCACCGTGTCCACCAACGGCGGCGCCGGCCTGCTGCACAGCTCCTGCGAGCTGTGTGGCGGCTGTGTGGACACCTGCCCCACCGGGGCCATGTTCGACAAGAAGCCCTCCCACCACCTGCCCGGCCAGCTCCGCCGGGTCCGCACCACCTGCGGCTTCTGCGGTGTCGGCTGCCAGCTCGACCTGAACGTCAAGGGCGGGCGTGTGATCAAGGTCACCGCTCCAGCGCCGGGTCAGACCATCAATGACGGCAACCTCTGCGTGAAGGGGCGCTTCGCCTACGACTTCATCCACCACCAGGATCGCCTGACCCAGCCCATGCTGCGAGACGGCGACGGCCGCCTTCGCCCCAGCACCTGGCCTCGTGCCCTGGAGCGCGTGGCCACCGGCCTCAAGCGCGTGCAGGAACGTTGGGGCTCCGGGGCGCTGGGCTTCGTCTCCTCCAGCCGCTGCACCAGCGAAGAGAACTACCTCCTGCAAAAGCTGGCTCGCGCCGTGTTCGGGACCAACAACTGCCATCAGTGCGCGGCCACCTGACACGCCCCCACC
Source organism: Myxococcota bacterium (assembly GCA_024276675.1). GTDB lineage: Bacteria > Myxococcota_A > UBA796 > UBA796 > JAFGLY01 > JAJRWT01. The sequence continues at coordinate 13,314 of JAJRWT010000012.1, forward strand.
GTCGCCGGTCTGGCGGCAATGCTCGGCGCCGGCGCCATGACCAACAGCGTTACCGAGATCCGGGACACGGACCTGCTGTTCGTCATCGGCTCCAACACCACCGAGGCCCACCCGGTCATTGCCATGGAGATGAAGCGTGCGGTCCGTCGTGGAGCCAGGCTCATCGTGGCCGATCCGCGGGCCATCTGGCTCACGCGCATCGCCGACATGCACATGCAGTTGGCACCCGGCACCGACGTCTGGCTGCTCAACGCCATGGCTCGCGTCATAATCACCGAGGGGCTCGTGGACAGTGCCTTCATCCAGGCTCACACCTCACGCTTCGACGCCGTCGTCCAGGCCGTGGCCGAGTACACGCTGGACAGGGCTGAGCAGGTCACCGGCGTACCCGCGGCCGACATCCGCCGTGCGGCCCGCTCCTACGCCACCACCAGCAAGGCGGGCATCTACTACACGCTGGGCGTCACCGAGCACAGCCACGGCACCGACAACGTCTACGCCCTGGCCAACCTGGTGCTGATGACCGGCCACCTGGGCCGGCGCGGCGCCGGCCTGAACCCGTTGCGGGGCCAGAACAACGTACAGGGCGCCAACGACGCCGGGGCCAGCCCGGTATTCTTCCCGGGCTACCAGCGTGTGGACGACCCCGAGCCCCGCTCTCGCTTCGAACGAGCCTGGGGGGTAGACCTGCCAGCGGAGCCCGGGCTCAACCTCAACGCCATGTTCAGGGCGCTGGCCCGACGAGACATCAAGGGCCTGTTCGTCATGGGCGAGGATCCAGCCATGAGCGAGGCCAACGCCTCGGCGGTGGAGCGGGCGCTCCGGGCCTGTGAGTTCCTCGTGGTGCAAGACATCTTCCCCAGCCTCACCAGCCGCCACGCCCACGTGGTGCTTCCGGCGGCCTGCTTCGCCGAGAAGGACGGCGTGTTCACCAACACCGACCGCCGCGTGCAGCTCGTGAGGAAGGCGGTGGAGCCCCCAGGCCAGGCCAGGGCGGACTGGGAGATACTCTGCGATCTCGCTCGGGCCGCGGGCTATCCCATGCCGCACTATTCCGGGCCGGCCCAGATCTATGCCGAGATGGCGGCCCTGGCTCCCAGGTTCGCCGGGATCAGCCACGGGCGAATCCAGCGTGAAGGCGGACTCCAATGGCCGTGTCCCTCGCCGGACCACCCCGGCACCCCAACCCTGCACGTGGGGGGGCCCATCAATGGCCGGGCCGAGTTCAAGGTCGTCCACTACCGGCCCAGCGCCGAGCTGCCCGACGGCGACTACCCCCTGGTACTATCCACTGGCCGCACCCTTTTTCACTACAACGCCGGTTCACAGACACGGCGTGATCCGGGGACCGTAGCCAAGCAGCCCGAGAGCTTCGTCCAGGTCCACCCGGATGACGCCGGCCCCATGGGGCTGACCGACGGACAACGGGTCAGGGTCATCTCCCGTCGCGGCGCCGTGGATGCGCGCCTCGTGCTCAGCCGCCAGGTGCTTCCGGGCTGCACCTGGATGCCCCTGCACTTCGCCGAGGCATCGGCCAACAAACTGACCAACGACGCCGGCGACACGGTGACCGGCACCGCCGAGTACAAGGTCTGCGCAGTGCGCATCGAGCCCACTCCCCCAACCTGAACCTGGGCCCCGTCGGGAAAGCCCATGCCCAGGACCACACACAGGTCCCGGGGCCGCTGTGAATCCTTCTTGAACTATGCAAGGACCTCGGGTATAGAGAGCGTGGCGGGTGTTGTCGCGCTGGTGCCGGCCCCGGTCTTCAAAACCGGTCGGGGCATGTCGAAAGGCATCGCCCGGTGGGTTCGATTCCCATGGCCCGCCGCCATCCACCCAGGGCAGCCTGGTCGAGAGCGTGCCCGTTGCTGGATCCCCTCCTGGGAGCCTGGGCGTCTCGCCCGCGAACAGCCTCTTGAAAGCCTCCTTCAGCAGAGCCTGGCTTGCAGAAACCGCTTCCATCTTCAGCACAGGAGTCTCCCGTTGTTCCGAAGAAAAGCCGGCAGGCGGTGGGGGCGGAAGCAACTCGCCTGAGACCGGAGTTCTCCCCGGAGTTGCTTCCGGCCTGGCCCCTGAAAACGGAAGCAACTCGGGTCAGACCAGGGGTTCTCCCCGGAGTTGTTTCCGTTTCGGAACCTTGGGGCGGAAGCAACTCGCCCGAGAACTGAGTTCTCCCCGGAGTTGCTTCCGTTTTGCGTAGATTGCAAGGGCTGGAGAAGCGAGCAGCACGCCCGCCAGGTTGCATGTACGAAACCGGTTGGATGAGAGAAGGATCTAGCCCGTTGGTGAAGAAAGAGGGATTCCAAGTCCTTGGTGAAGTCGCCGGATCATTACCTTGGAAAGTGATCGCTTGCGGTTGAGAACTTCAGAAACCCGAGATCGCGGCCCAATGAACGGTACCAGATCTTTCGGACGTAGGCCTTCTTGCTCCATCCGGAAGAGAATAGCGTCAACGGGATCGGGGCACGGAATCTCGTGATTCTTGTCTTCAAATTCACTTATGTCATCAACAAGTGCCTTGCGTTCATCCCAGTGGGGGTCACCTGGGCGAGCTGCCCACAGTTCGTCGAGCCGTGATAGCGCGGCGTTGAGTTCTCGAGCATTGTGGATTCCACGGGTCATTTTAGAGCCCTTTTACGTCGATACGGTCATACTCGGAATGGGTCCCGAAAAACTTGAAATATACCTGCTGCCCTTCGTACCAGGTTGTTACGATGAGGCGATTTGGGGAGCCAAGCATGCCAACTGCTGGAGGCGACGAAGGACTTCGCACCCCAGGAGCCGTCGGGAAAGCTCGGGCCCGCTGCGGAGCGCCTGGCGCCCCTCGCCACGGCCCGAGCCGGCTGTTTCGTGCAGCCTCTTTCCCGACGGCTCCTATGAGCCGTCGGCTGCGTCGCCGCACACCCAGGCGTAGATGAGCCGGTCATCGGCGGTCCTGTAGCAGAACCCCAGCCCGGTATCATAGCTGAACCACGATGCGGGAATGGGCGCTCCCTGGATCTCCCCCTGGTCCTGCGGCGGCCCCAGCCTCGCCAGGATCTCATGTGGGCGGGTCTTCATTGAGATTCCCGCGACGAAGACTCCGGGAAACGGAGCATAGGGACGAGTCTCCCAGCCGCCCTTGGCTCCGCTGTAGAAGAAGAAGGTGTCGGCCCGCTGTTCACGCAGGCGCACGGAAAGGCCCAGACGATAGTAGATCCAGTAGGTCTCGCCGCTTTCGAAGCTGGTTTCGTCTTCGGGATGGCCCAGGCGGCGCTGGATTGCGCCTGGGCTCATGCCCAGCCGAAGGTTGCCCGGCCCACGCCCCGCCTCCACTTCGATGGGCTCTCCTCCACGAACAGCCCTCCTCCACTGCCGGTGGAGACAGCCTGTCGCTGCCACGCCAAGTACGAGCATCAGGACGGTGAGCCTGGCTCGCGGACGGGTTGACATGCTGGTGGATAGAGTGCTCTGCGGCTTCGCTTGCGGAGCGGTTGGCACGGTGTTCACAAGAGAATTGGCATGCCCATCGCCGGCCAGATGAGCAGAACGAAAACAGTGAGCACCAGCATCAGCAGGATGCTGGCGGGCAGGCCCGTCAGGAAGAACTCCCTGCTGGTGAACTGGCCCGAGGCGTGGGCGATGGCGTTGGGGGCCGCTCCCACCAACAGGAGGAAGGGCATCCCCGCGGCCACCAGGCTGGAGTAGAGGATCACATCCGGCGAGACGTCGAGGTATGGCGCAATGACAAGGGCCACGGGCAGGGAGATGGCGATTGCCGCCACGTTCATGATGAAGTTTGTCATTAGCAGCACGAAGAAGGCTATCCCCAACACGAAAAGCAGCCAGTGCGCCTTCTCGAACAGGCTCAGCCAGTGAATTGCCAGCCAGGTGGCCGCGCCGGTCTGCCAAAGGCAGAAGCCGATGCTCATGGCCCCCCCGAAGAGGAGGATGATGTTCCAGGGAGTCTGTTCGAGATCCTCCAACTTCAGGATGTCGAAGACGAAGAAGAGCACCGTGGCGCCCAGGATGATGGCACTCTTGTCCAGAACCGCGAGGGCCGGCACGAAGGACCGAAGGCCCAACAGGCCCACCGCCGCCAGGACCAGCAGCAGCGCCAGGACCTCTTTGCTGCTCACGGGACCGAGGCTGGCGTAGAGGCGGGCAGCCCGGCGGCGCAGACCCGGTATCTTCGCCTTTTCAGGACGGTAGACCAGGAGAAAGAAAACCCACAGGACCACCGCCATGAAGAGGCCCACCGGCCACATGTACCAGGTCAGCTCGAAAAACGAGATGTTTCGCCCGGTGATGTCGCGGAAGAAGCCGATGGCCACCGCCCCGCGGGCGGCTCCCAGGAGCGTGACTATGCTGCCGGCTCCGGCCACGTAGGCCATGCCCATGAAGAGCCCCTTGCCAAACCGCGTGGGGCGGTCGTCGTCGGAGTACATGGAGTGGATGGCCATGAGCAGGGGGTAGATGGTAGCCGCAACCGCGGTGTGGGCCATGATCAGGCTGAGGACGAAGGTGAGGGCGAAGCAGCCAAGGTAGATCATGGACGTTCGTTCCCCCACCAGCACCAACATGCGGTAGGCGATGCGGCGGGTCAGGCCGGTACGCGTGAACACCATGCCTATGATGAGGGAGCCGAAGATGAACCACACCGATGGGTCCATGAAATCCGTGAACGCGACCCGCACCTCGCGGATGAGGAAGAGCGCCTGGATCACGCCCACGGCGATGGCTGTGACGCCTATGGGGATTACCTCGGAAACCCACCAGACGACGGTGAAGAGGAAGAGTGCGATAGCCGCTTTTCCCTCGTGGGACAGGGTGAAGATCTGCCCCTTGGGATCCACCGCTGTGGGCATGGATGGAGCGAAGTAGACCAGACAGAACAACGCCGGGCCCAGCAGCAGGAAGAAGAGGCGTTTCCTGTCTATCTTCCCAGCGGAGCCATGTCCGTTCTCTGCCACCGCGCCATCCACCGGACCTTCGTTGAGCCTGGCGCCCGCGGTCATGTCTTCCCCGCATCGTTGTCGTCCATCTCTGCTCCCAGCACGATGTACGAAAACTCCCGGAACAGTTCCACGGAACGGACCACACCCCACACTCGACCGGATTCCAGCACAGGCAGCAAGGTAAGGCCGTAGCTCACCATCTCGTAGATCCCCTTGATGATGTGATCGTTGGCTTCGATGGCCACCTCGATTGGGCGCATGATCTCACGCACCTTGCGGTGGGACTGCTCGAGAATGCCCTTCACGGTCTTGTGGTGGGACAGTTCCGCCAGGTTGGGATCCAGGCTGACGTCGAAGAGCTTTTTTCGATAGGACAAGGGTTGTGTGAGGAGATGCCTTGGTTCAAGGCCTCGCATAATGTCTCTGCGCCTCACCGTGCCCAGCAGCCTGTCTTCGTCGGACATCACCAGGAGAACCCTTGGAAGGGAAAGCCGGCCAGCCACCTCGAGCTGCGCCTTTTCCATCAGAAGTATGGCTTTCCTGAGCGTGGCTTCCGGATGGATGCTGGGGTAGTCCGCGATGGGAATGGCGATGTCGCGAATCCTCAAGGTCTCGATGCGATGTGTGCGGTTCATTTGCTACCAGCCCTTCTTGCCCAGGATGTCTTTCAGTTTTTCTTCCATGTGTCGTTCCACGAGGATGGCCCGCCTGGAGCTGGATTCCTCGATCTTTTCTATGAGCTTTCTTAACGGAACGGGTTTCTGCAGCAGGTCCACGGCGCCCAGCTTCATGGCCTCGGTAGCCTTTGCCACGGTGGCATGGCCGGTGAGCACGATGACCTGGATCTCGTCGTTCCCGGATCTCAACAAGCCCAGTGTCTCGACCCCGTCCAGCCCGGGCATGGCCAGGTCGAGTATGACGGCGTCGTAGGCTTTTCTGCCGGCCATCTGCAGCGCTTCCTCGCCATCGAAGGCCAGGTCCACCTTCAGACCGCGCACCTCCAGGCGCTGAGCCAGCGCCTGGATGAACTCTTTTTCATCGTCAACGAGCAGGATTCGATCACCTTCCATTCTGGCCCTCCTGGGGCGGCCTGGAGCCCGGTGTGAGTTCAATTCATGGAAAAAGTCCGTGGAAACGTGAAAGCCGGTTGCGGCGCCAGCACGGTCCCACCCACCGCCTCGACGAGAGTTTCGAGAATCCGGGCGTCGGGACCAGTAAACGACTCGCAACCTGAAAGCTCGAATCGGAAGCTCTGGTCCGTGGCACCCACCAGCAGCACCAGCTCCGTTCCCGGCCCTGCTGTTCCAAGCGAGGCTCCTATTGCCCTGAAAAGGGCGTGCAACACCAGGAACTTGCTGCCCCGAAACGTCGCGTCGCCCTGGTAATGGCAGCTCAGCGCGACCTTTTTCATGTCGGCCATGCGGCGACAGAGATTCATCGCGTCCCGGGCGGTCTCTGCCAGGTTCACGACAGCATCGAACTCGTCCACGCTGTGGCCAAGACGGTTGAGCAGTCTCATCAAGGCCGTGGCGCGGTTCAACTGGGCCTCTATCTTGGCCAGCGTGGCGCCAGAGTTGCGCTGGTCGAGTCCAGGGGCACGCTCTGCCATGGCCAACCGGTCCTGCATCAAGCCCACCAATTCCAGTTGGATGGCAGTGATGTTGTTCATCTCGTGGGAGACGCTTCGACAGATTGCACCGAAAAAGACCAGGTTGGCGCGGGCGAGCTTGGTTTCTGGGCTCATGGGCTCTCCCCTTGGCGATGGGCCCGCGGTCATGGCGATTGCCGGGTTTCGTGAGCCTGGTGGAGGCACTCGATGAGTTGCTCGATGCGTATCGGCTTCATCAAGTAGTGGCAGGCGCCCAGGTCGAGGCCGCGCTTCGCGTCCTCGGCGGAACCGTGACCGGTCAGCAGGATCACCTGCCTTCGCGGCCAGCGCCGCTTGATCTTTTCGATGATCTCCAGGCCGCCCAGCTCCGGCATGCGCACATCCAGGAGAGCGATGTCGAAATCCAGGACTTCCAGGTTTTTCATGGCTTCCCTGCCGGAGACGAAGCCATGCACCTGGAAGCCACGGAGCTTCAGCCGTTCAACCAGGGTGTGGACGAACTCTGCTTCATCGTCTACTACGATGACCTTGATGCTTTCCATTTGAACCCCCGTGCTAGTGCTCTTTTCTCTGCACAGGAAGGACCACGGAAAAGCTGGTTCCATTGCCAACCTGGCTGGACACTCGTATCTCTCCGCCCAGTTTGTCCACGATACCGTAGGTGATGGAGAGCCCCAGACCGGTCCCCCCGCTCTGCTTGGTCGTGAAAAATGGTTCGAAGATGTGGGGCAGGTGCTCGGGCGCTATTCCCGAGCCTGTGTCCTTGATGTGGATGGCCACATGCTGCTGGTCTTCCAGCTCCAGGGCAAGGGTCAGCCTGCCGCCGTTTTCCATCGCGGAGAAGGCGTTGTTTATGAGGTTCAGAAAGACCTGTTGTAGCTGCCCCCGGTCGCTTTCGATGGACGGGATTTCCGGGGGAACTTGGAAGACCACATCTATCCCCCGGTATTCGGCCTCTTTTTCGAGAAAGCCGAGTACGTCCTTCAGCAACAGCTCGATGTCGATTCGGTCTTTCTGCACGTCCATGTGCTTTGCAAAACCCAGCAGCCGGTGGGTGATTACGCTGCATCGGTCCACGGATTTCAATATGGAATCCGTGATGTCCAGCAGCTTCTGCCTGCCTGGAGGGCTGTCAGACATGAGAAGGAGATCTTGCATCAGGCCGGCTTTTTCTCCGATGATGGCCAACGGGTTGTTGATCTCGTGGGCCACGCCGGCTCCCAGGCGCCCGATGGCTGCCAGCTTGTTGGTGTACTCGATCTTGTGGAAAATGGAAGCCCTGCGCAGGTCCACCTCGCGGATGCGGTTCACCATGTAGCGAGTGCCGCTGATCACAACCACCAACACCACCACCACGCTGCCCAGCAGGAACAACAACAGGTTTCGGCGCAGGCTCGACCAGCCGGGGTTGTCCGTTGCCGCCCGCAGCACCTCCATGACGATGAACGGAGAGTTGTCTACATAGGCATAGCCGACGATGAGCGGTTCGCCATTGGCGCCGGTCGTTTCGTATACCTCCGGGATGGATGAAAAGGGCGGCACTCCCAGGGGGCTCGCCTCCATGACATTTCCGTACATCCGGGAAGGGGTCTGCAAGATGCCCTGGCGGTCGATGAGAAAGACGTCGCTGGAACTGTCGGGTTCCAGGCCTGAGATGAGCTTGTTGATGATGTCGGTGTCGAAGGTTGCTCGCAGGATGTAGCCCGGGTTGTCGCGAAACTCCTCCCGGACGGCGATCACGAAGTGGGGGAAATGCCGATACCCCATGAAGACGCTGCTGATGTCGATGACGCGCAGCCAGACGGCGTGGAACCAGTCCTGTTGACTGTAGTCCCTTCCCCGCAGGTCGTAGGGCCCCGCATATGAGACCTGGATGCCGTCGGGGTCCACCAGGCCCAGGTCCACGAATCCACCGAAGGTATCTTTCATGTTTGCCAACAGCCTGGCCAGAGACTCCTCGTCGCGGAGCACCTCAACGGATTTTTCCCTGATGGCCAACGAGAGGGCCGAGGAACGCTCCTGCAGGAAGAACTCCAGGCTGTGCTTGGCGTTGGATGTGAAACGGTTGACGGGACGGATGAGTTCCTGGTGGAAGGCATCTCCGAATTGCCGGATGTTGATCCAGGTCATCACCACCAGGGGAAGAATGGCTGTGAGGCCGATTGAGAAGCTGGCCTGCAGCAACAGGTGGCGATAGCGTCTGCGGTGCAGCGTGGGGACGGCAGTGTACTGGGCTGTTGGGTGGTCGGCGTTGGACAAGCGCTCGATCTCCTTCAAGCTTCCGCCGGCGATTCCCGGGCTGACTGTTCCCGGGTTCTCTATTTGCCAGAGCCTGGTGATCGCCCCTGGGCGACCTTCTGGTAGGCGTCTTTCATTGTACGGGCCAGAATGTCTATGTTGACGGGTTTTTCCAGGCAGGCGAAGGCCCCCAGTTCCATGGCCAGGTTCTGCTCGGCACGGGAACCATGCCCTGTGAGGATGATCACCTCGGTTGCCGGATGCTCCTTTTTCACCCTCCTCAAGACTTCCAGTCCGTCTATTCCCGGCATCTTCAGGTCAAGGACCATCACGTCCGGCGCGTCGTCCCGGGTGATTTCCAGGGCCTGCTCTCCGTCGTAGGCCACGACTGATTCCAGGTTCCTGGTCTGCAGGCGCTCCGACAGGGTGTGAACGAACTCCTTTTCGTCGTCCACCAGGAGGATCTTCCGGGGAAGCTCCAGTTTGCGGTGGATGGAGGGCTGGTGGTAATTGGGACCTATTCTGGCCATGACGGACTCGACTCCCTGCACCCGGGAAGCGATTGCGGATATTTCCTTCTTGTGCTTTTCCAGGCGCAGCACGTACTTGCTGATGATGAGCGTGACGTTTCCTTGCCGGCACTCCACGTCCACCGCGTGGCCGGCTTCGGCCAGCTCGACCTCCACCCTGGAAGCGAGTTGGAAATCCCTGGCCGCGGCGCGGGACCTGGAGGTGGAAGCCACGATGGGCTTGCCCACGTTGAGAGTGATCTCCCTGGCGGCATCGCCGGGCGAAGTCTTGTCCATGGGGATGAGCATGTCGTAGAGGCGCTCATCCCAGGGCCCCAGCCCGAAGAGCTGCAAGGTCCATTGCTTGTGCTTTTCGTCTTCCTTCTGGACGAGGGAGCGTGTTTCGCTTTCCGAAAGTCCCAGCTTCGCCATGGCCCGCCGGACTCTGAAGTCGGTGTCGGCCACGAGGCACACGCGCAGCACGTGCTCCAGGGACCTGGGCAGGAGATGGCCGGCGAAGCCGTGGTAGATGAGGTTGTCTTGCTGGATCAGCTCCGCCAGCGCGGCCTTCAGGTACGCGATATGGCGTTCGCGTTCGCGGGTGACGTTGTCGAAGAAGGGCCTGGGACCGTACATCGCCCTTCGGAGCTTGCCCTTCTTCGTGTTGAAGCGATGAGCAGCCCGCTCCAGCAACTGTTGGGCCCGCAGGTGGGTAAAACCGGTGGCTGCCAGTAGCCGGGCGACTACATCTTCGGCCTGGCAATGGGGGGGACTGGAAACAAAGATGATTGGCATCCGTCCTCCAGTGCGACTGGCTGCTTCTGGTTGTCTGCCCGGGGGGGCCTGGTATCTCTCCGTGTTTGTTCGGTGGTAACATCTTTGGGGGGGCTGTCACGCAGGGCTTGGCGAAGGCAGCCCGCAATAGCCCGGGGAGCTGATCCCAATCCTTCGGCGGCTTTCCACTTCCAGTGGGGAGGGAAATCATCGGAATCGAGCCCCCACAAGGTCGCCGAGAGCCCCACAAGGGCTCCGAGACACTCCAGGCCGTTGCCGAATCCGAGTTGCAAGACCGGGCCCGTGCTTCACAGGTCGAAGTAGACGACGAACTCACGGGGATGGGGGCGATGTTCCACGTCTTCGTGCTCGGCCCGCTTGATTGAAAGCCAGTGTAAAAGAACAGTTTCTGGGAATACACTGCTCTTGGTGAGGAACTCGGAGTCATCCTCCAGGGCGTTCAGTGCAGCCCAGAGTGAGAATGGCAGGGTCCTTTGCTGCTGACGTGGAACATCGGGACCCATACCCTCGGCCTGGGGATCCAGGCCCCGCTCCACGCCGTCCATTCCCGCCATGATTATGGCCGCCAGTGACAGGTAGGGATTGCCCGTGAAATCGCCGGCCCTGTACTCGATGCGCGTGGCCTCGCCGGCGGCCCACCTGGGGATCCTGATGGCCGCCGTCCGATCCGCGGGACCGTAGGTGAGTGCGATGGGTGCCTCGAAGCCACGGGTCAGTCGGCGATACGAGTTGGTGGAGGCATTGGTGAGAGCAGCCAGGGCCTGCCCATGCGCCAGGATGCCGGCGATCCAGGATCTGGCCACCCTTGAGAGTCCGAACTGACCCTCCGGGTCATGAAAGACGTTGCGCCCCCCCTTGCGCACCTGCTGGTGTATGTGCCAACCGCTGCCAGCCTGCTCGTACAGCGGCTTGGGCATGAAGGTCAGTTGCAGACCGTGACGATGGGCCAGGTTTTTCAACAAGTATCGCACCATGACCGCGTGATCCCCGGCACGCTGCACGGACTCCAGACCAGATTCGATCTCCTGCTGGCCGTGCCCCCCCACCTCGTGATGGTGGTAGCGCACGTTCATTCCGAACTGGACCAGCATGTTGACTGCCTCGTCGCGGAAACAGGCGTGGACGTCGCGTGGTGAGGAGAGATGGTAGGCCTGCCCATCTATTCCCTCGAGATCTCGTACTCTGTAGCTGGCGGAAGTCGTGGTAGATTCGATCTCCACGTCTTGAAAGATGTAGAACTCATACTCGGGCGCCACCAGCAGCTCATCGCCGACACCGCTGTCCTTCAGGTAGGAATGGGCTCGAGCCAGAATGCCCCGGGTGTCCTGCACCGAAGGCGGAAGCCCAGGCTCCGCGAGATGCGCCGACGCGAGAAAGGAAAGCGTAGGCTCCTTGCGGAAGGGATCCAGGTGGCCGGTGGACAGGTCGGGGACCATGACCATGTCGCTGGCCTCCACTTTTTCGAATCCATAGGACGAGCCGTCGAAACCAACTCCCTGGGTCACGATGCCAGGGTCGATGGCGGTGACTGGCAGGCTCAGCCGCCTGAGGCGACCGCTCAGATCCAGGAGCCCCAGGTCCACGAAATGGGCCTTGTGACGTTCTATGAGCTGCTCCAGCCAGGAGTAGACCTGGTGATACATGCGCTAAATCCTCAATACTTGGCCAGGTAGCGGTCGATCTCCCATTGATGCACCTGCGCGGCGTACTCCCGCCACTCGGCACGCCGATTCCGCATGAAATAGTCGAATATATGTTCGCCCAGGGCGTCACGGATGATGGCGTCCGCCTCCAGGGCATCCAGGGCCTGGCTCAGGTCGCCGGGCAGAAAACGGACCCCATGCTGGTTTCGACGCAGGGCATCCATCTGGAACGCGTTCTCCACCAGTGGTTCCGGCGGCTGCTCTGCCCTGGATACTCCGTCGAGACCGGCAGCCATCATCACCGTCAGGGCCAGGTAGGGGTTGCAGCTTGGATCGGGAGAACGCAGCTCGGCACGGGTGCTGGGTCCACGGCGAGCAGGGATGCGTATCAGTGGCGAGCGGTTCTTTTCGGACCAGGCGATGTGGGTGGGAGCCTCGTAGCCCGGCACGAGCCGCTTGTAGGAGTTGACCAGCGGGTTGCACACTGCTGTCAATCCTTCCGCGTGCTTGAGCAGCCCGGCCACGAAACCCATGGCCACCTGGGAAAGCTGCATGGGAGAGTCGGGGTCGTAGAAGGCATTGCCCCCTTCCAGGTCGAACAGGGAGAGGTTGGTGTGCATGCCGGAACCGTTGATGCCCTGGACGGGTTTTGGCAGGAACGTGGCGTGGAGGCCGAAGCTCCGAGCCACCTTGCGCACGACGTAGCGGAACGTGACCAGGTCGTCGGCCACGTTGAGGGCTTCACCGTACCTGAAATCGATCTCGTGCTGCCCGGCGGCCACCTCGTGGTGTGATGCTTCCACTTCGAAGCCGAGAGAGTGCAACGTGGTGGTTATGGCCCTGCGGCAGGACTCACCCCGGTCCAGGGGAGCCAGGTCGAAGTACCCGGCCACGTCGTGGGTGTGGGTGGAGGGAGTCGTTTCGTCGGTCATCTCGAAGAGGAAGAACTCGGCTTCCACGCCTGCCATCATCTGGAAGCCCAGGGCATTGCAACGCTCGATCATGCGCCTCAAAGTGAGCCTGGGGCAGCCAACGAAGGGCGTGGCATCGGGCCGGTACACGTCGCAGATCACTCTTGCCACCAGGCCCTGCGGGTTTTCCCAGGGAAGCACCCTGAAGGTGTTCAGGTCGGGGATCAGCAGCATGTCGGATTCTTCGATGCGAACGAAACCCTCGATGGATGAGCCATCGAAGAGGATTTCGCCGTTCAGCGCCTTCTCGAACTGGCCAGGCAGCACCTCGACGTTCTTGGAAGTGCCCATCACGTCGGTGAACACGAGTTGAAGGAACTTCACGTCTTCACGCTTCAGGATGGAAAGCACCTGCTCCCGGCTCAACGTTGTGCCTGGGTGGGGATTGTCTACGAGAAAAGACATTTGGAGTACTCCGGCTGGGTGGCTATCGTCCAGGGCATGATGACTGGCCTGACGTGTTGCCTCCATATTGCCATACAGCTCCCGGAACCAGCACTTCCCACAGCAAACAGTCACCAGGTTCACCAGGAGGTTCTCCCCTTCGCGGGCCTGCGGTAGATCTCCAGGTAGCGGGCTGGTGCAAAATCCGCGACGCTCCTGACATGTTCGAAACCCGCGGCCTCCATCAACTCGTGAACCTGCTGCACCTGGTAGCCAGGCTTGCCGTCCTTCGGAACTTGATCCAGGATCACCGCCCGCCCCCCCGGCACCAGGGAGCGAAACGCGGAGGCCAACAGGTCCGCGGTGGGGCCGCCCTGCTCATCACCCGGCTGCCCCTGCTCGGCCAGGGCCAGGTCACTCAGTACGAGACCCATGAAGGTCAGGTCCACACTGCGATGGGGCAAGGTCAGATCCCCCGGTTCCGAAAGCACAGGTACGAGCTGGGGGTAGCCGGCTTTACTGGACAGTAGCTTGAGGTAGTCCACGCAGTGACGGTCGATGTCCAGCGCGAACACCTTTCCCGTCGTACCCACCACGTCGGCGAAGCGAAGCGAGAACCAACCCACGCCTGCCCCGATGTCTGCGACGCGGTCCCCGCTGGACAAGCCAATGTGTTCTGCAAACAAACTGAAGCTGTACTCCTTTTCGGGAACGACCCAGAGCTGCAACCTGATGGCGTCACGCTCCACCCAGGTCAGTCGCTCGAATATCGGGAAATCGACCGGGCAGGTGCCGGGATCCAGGCTGTTCTCCATGCAACGGATGGGGCCGTCTCCACTGCGCTGGCCGCCTGCATATTCCAGGGGAGCCCCGTTGGGGATGTGCTGTCCCGACCTGTGTTCGATTTTCAGGCAGATTGCCATGCGGCTGCATTCCAACAGCTTCTGAACCTGTTGGGGCTCCCGCTTGAAGAAGTAACTCCACGTGACCGCGTTGACCGGCCCCATGTCCTGGAGCGCCCGCCCAAGTTCTGCACCCTTCCCTTGCAGGTCCAGGGTCAGCGCCTGCAGCAGTCGACCATAGCGGTGCTGGGGAACACTCTCGACGATGGTGGTGGAATATCGGAGGGCTTCATCCAGAGATGCCTGGTCCCCGGATTCGTAGTACCGCAACAATGCGTTCTGGGCCTTGAACGACAGTGGCTGAGTGGGTAACGGTGGCGTCGAGTCAGGGGACTGCTCCGCTCCGCCTCCAGGCAGCGGTGGTTCGCCGTTGGTGATGGCGGCGTCACCAGGGGCTTCCACGGGAGGAGGCTGGTCACATGCCAGAGACAAGTTCAGCGACAGCGCGACGAAGCCGGCAAGACGCCCAATCATCCGGCGCCACACCTTCGAGGTTTTTCCCCACTGGCGGGTCCGCCTGGAGGGGATTTCGGACCTGACGGGTCTCAACCTGGTGACTCCTTGCCAAGGAACTCGAAAACACGGACGGTCTTGGACTCAGTGGCTGGAACGTATCATTCGTGTTCTTGAAAAAAGTTGGAACACCTGCCTGAACGGATTCAAGACGAACACACGACAACGCCCTGTCGCCATCCTGGAATGTACCACAATCAGCAATGGTATCGCCCAGACCGGGCTGCGGAAGGATGCTAAACCAGGCCGTACGGTTCCACAGTGGTGAGCAGGTTTGACTGCTTGCCGAGTCCGTGACTAAGCTTTTTCCTGGCTTCGGCCAACCTGCCATTGCCTTTCGCCGGCGATCACGGCAAAGCATGGGAACGAGCGAGAGGAGAATCGACATGCGGTCCGGGTTTCCAACGCTTTCGGCCAGGTTTTTTTCTTTTCATCTTCCCCTGTTGCCCGTGCTTTTCGCGCTCCTGTCCACGCTGTGGATCTCGTGCCAGGACGCCAAGGACACCGGCTCTTCTTTCGCTGATGCCGACGGCGACGGGGCAACCGCCGACCTGGACTGCGACGACTCCGATCCCGACAACTTCCCCGGCAACGTGGAAACCTGCGACGGAGTCGACAACGACTGCGACGGCGAAGCCGACGAAGACGCGACCGACGCCCCCACATGGTATCGCGACTATGACGCCGACGGTTGGGGCGATCCCGAAAGGACCATCGTCTCTTGTGAATCCCAGACCGGCTACGTGGAACGAGCAAGCGACTGCGACGACACGGACCCAGACGTCAACCCAGGGGCCACCGAGATCTGCAACGGCCAGGACGACGACTGCAACGACCTCGTGGACGACGACGCCGTCGGGTACTCCACCTGGTACCGGGACGACGACGCCGATGGTTTCGGAGTGTCCGGCAGCATTGTCGAGTCATGCCAGCAGCCGGACGGCTACGCCGCCCAGGGCTCGGACTGCGACGACACCGACCCCGATGTAAACCCAGGGGCCACCGAGATCTGCAACGGCCAGGACGACGACTGCGACAGCAGCACCAACGAACCCGGCCTGATCACCCTGGACCATGCCAGCAACCACGCCGCCATCCAAGAGGCCATCGACGCCGCCTCGGCGGGCTCCACCGTGACCGTCTGCGACGGTACCTACACCGAAAACATCCTCCTGGAGCGGGACATCGTCCTGGAGTCCTTGAACGGCATGGATGCCACGACGATAGACGCGGGGGGCGACGGCGCCGGGATTGCCATAATGGCGGGAGACGCCACTATCACGGGCTTCACCATCAACTCCGGGACCGGCTACACCGACGACTTCTTCGGGGAGTACACCGTCGGGGGAGGCGTTTTCCTGAATACCACCGGGACCGTCACCATCAGCGATTGCTTCATCAGCGGGAACCAGGCCGACTACGGGGGTGGAATCATGGCCTACGAAACCGGGGATTTGATCCTCGCGGACACCACCCTGAGCCTCAACACAGCCACCTGGGGAGGAGGCGGCCTGGACGCCGAAAGCACCCCTGTGCAGGCCAGCGCCGTGACGGTCACCGGCAACCAGGCCTATGGCGGAGGCGGATTCCAGATCTATTTCAGTGACGGATCCACCATCGAAAACAGCACCTTCACGGGGAACGAGGCATCATCTTCCGGTGGAGGGCTCAACTTGACATACGCGACTTCCACCAGCCTGGATGGGGTGACCGTGGAAGACAACATCGCTCTGCTGGGGGGGGGAATGACCATCATCTCTTCCAGCGTCCAACTGTCTTCCGACACCATCATCTCCGGGAACACGGTCTCTACCTCGGGTACCGACCTTGGCAGCGGCGGTGGAATCGCCATCGACGACAGCACCCTTTCGGGTGGCGAAATCAGTGGCAACTGGGCGTACTACGGAGCGGGACTTTACAGCAGCAGCTCCGTTGAGATCTCAGATCTGCTGTGTCAGGACAACGAAGCCGAGTACAGTGGCGGCTGCCTGTACGCCTTTGGCGACATGCAGCTCGACGGCGTCGAGATCACCGGCAACCGCGCCCAGTACGCTGCGGGGATCATGCTGGACGGTGTCTTGGCTCCGGCATCCCTGCTGGCCCTTACCGACTCCACCTGTCACGACAACGTCGCCACTTCCCTGGGCGGATGCCTGCTGTCGTACGAGGACTGCATTGCCGACGGGCTCCAGGTGACAGCAAACCAGGCCGACTATGGTGCCGGCATCTACAGCCTTGGTACCAACGTCTTCTCATCCATGGAAGTGCTGGAAAACAGCGCCGCCAGCATGGGAGGCGGAGTGTTCAGCCAGGGCGAGATCACCGTGGTGGACAGCGACATCAGCGAAAACAGCGCATCCGTGGGCGCCGGCCTCTACCTGTTGGCGGATTCCACGATGGGCTCAACCCTTCAAACCACTCTGCTCCAGTCATCGACCGTGCAGGGAAACGTGGCAAGCTCTGGCGGAGGAGGAGCCTTCGCGGGAGACCAGGTGCTCCTGGCCAGCGACGACAGCTCATGGGGCACGGGTGCCGACGACAACAACCCCGACGATGTGCTGCTCTACTCCTCCACCGAGGGTGTGCAGATCTACGGCGACTTCGGCGATGGCGAAACCTTCCAGTGTTCCGCTGACGAGCTGATCTGCGAGTAGTGATGGCCTCGAAAGTCCTCCCTGCCGGTTGCCGTGCGGTCTCCCCCCGGGCCCGCCCTGCATCCCGGCTCCGCGGCCTGTAGACCCCAACACCACGATTTCCCCGAATGGTCGACCAACCACGAGGAAGTCACCGCAGATCGTGCGGAGCGGGCCCCCTGCCTGGTGTAGGAATGGGCCGCTCCGGCCTTGGGTGCCTCTACCGGATGGGAGCCGTTTCCGGACGGGAACTCGATATACAAGAAACTTACTTGACTCAACAATAAAGGGCACTAGACTGACACGCCAGTTCAACGCCGTTGCACGGTATTGCTTCGCACAGGAATTGGATCCGTGGCGCCGAGGGCGCCGAGCCACCTACCTGGCAAGGCGCGAGAAGCCCGGCAACAAACAGGACAATATCGTGAATACTCGTGCGACACCGTCGGGCGGGATGGAGCAGCACCCGCATCCAACAAGCCGTTCCGGCGCGATCATCATGACCAAAGAGGTACTCATGGGAACATCCCCCCAACTCCTGGGTCTGGATCTTGGTTCCATCGCGGTTCACGCAGTAGTGACCGACCTGCGGGGAAACATACTTGCTGGACGTTCCCTGCACAGCGCCGGTCGACCCCTGGCGACACTAGCCCGGCTCCTGGAGACCATTCAGCAGGAATGGGGGCCATTGAACCTGCCCACTGGGCTAACGGGCAGCGCGGCTCCCCTGCTCCAGGCCAGGTTGCCCGCCATGGCTTCCACCAACGAGGTGGTGGCCGTGGCGCGGGGAGCGGCGGCCCTCTGCCCACAGGCACGGGCGGTCATCGAGGTGGGGGGCCACATGAGCCGTTGGATGGCGGTGGAACCTGGGGGGGAAGGCGATCTGTCGGACTTCTCCCTGAGCGATCTCTGCGCCGCCGGAGCGGGGGTCTTTCTCGAACAACAGGCAAGTCGCCTCGAGCTTACTGTTCCAGAACTGGCCCGGCTGGCCGGCCAGGCAGCACGGGGCGCCACCGTGGCCGGGCGTTGCACCGTCTTCGCCAAGTCGGACATGATCCACCTGCAACAAAAGGGCACACCCGTCGCCGAAATCGCCTACGGCCTGTGCCTGGCCCTGGCACGCAACTTCCAGGCATCGGTCATGCGGGGTAACGATCTACGGCCCCCGGTGGTGATGGTGGGGGGCGGAGCCTTGAACCCGGGCCTGGTGCGCGCCTTCCGGCAGGTACTCCGGCTGGACTCCCACCAGCTTCGCCAGGTGGAGCAGCCACGCATGGCGGGTGCCCTGGGGGCGGCGCTCATGGCGGGAGATTCCAGCGTCATGGGCACGGAAACCATCGTTGAAGCCCTCTCCCGGGATGACCGGCACGAGCGCCCCCTGGATCATTTTCCGCCTCTCCCCGAGCCCGGCTGCTCGCAAACCGGGATGGAAACCTGCCAGGCTTCGCTGAAGGGGCAGCCCTTGATATTGGGCGTGGACGTGGGGTCGGTGAGCACCAATCTGGCCCTTGTCACCCGGGATGGGCAGCTTTTCGACTCTCTCTACCTGGCCACCCGCGGGCAACCGCTGGAAGTGTTGAAAGAGGGCCTGGCCACCCTGGAGGAACGCCACGGCCACGACCTGGACATTCGAGGCGTGGCAACCACCGGCTCCGGCAGGCACCTGGCCGGCGAGTTTTTGCGGGCGGACCTGGTGCGGAACGAGATCAGCGCCCAACTCCGGGGAGCCTTCCAGGTTCTCCCAGAAGTGGACACCGTGCTGGAGATCGGCGGTCAGGATTCCAAGTTCATTTCCGCCAGCGACGGCCATATCGTCGACTTCACCATGAACAAGGTCTGTGCTGCGGGTACGGGATCCTTCCTGGAGGAACAGGCCACGCGCCTTGGTATTTCCATCATCGACGAGTTCGGCCAACGTGCCTTGGCAGCCCGTGCGCCGGTGGACCTGGGCAGCCGCTGCACGGTCTTCATGGACTCGGAGTTGGTGCACGCCATGCGACAGGGAGCCAGCACCGAGGATCTCTCGGCCGGCCTGGCCCTGTCCGTGGCCCGCAACTACCTGGAAAAGGTGGTGGTCGGGCGCCCCATGGGTGAGCACGTACTCTTCCAGGGTGGCACGGCCTCCAACAGGGCCGTGGTGGCAGCGTTCAGGCAGCTCCTGGGTCGTCCCATCACCGTTCACCCCGACAACCGGGTCTCCGGAGCCCTGGGCGCGGCCCTGCTGCTGCTGGACGCCCGTACAGCGGGTGAGATCCCGGCGGAGACCCGGTTCCGGGGCCTGGAATCCTGCCAGGGCCAGGTGGAGCGCAGCTTCGAGTGTCGCCACTGTTCCAACCGCTGCCAGGTGACCCGTTTCCGCGCCGCAAACCGTGTGCGTTTCTTCGGCGACACCTGTGAGCGCTACAGCGAAAGGGACGACACTCGCACGGGGCTCTCGACGGAAGAGCACTTGATGACACGTCGATGGCGCCTGCTGGTGGAGGCTGCCGAAATGGACCCCAACGCAAAGACGCCCGCCGATCCCCAGCGCTCCATCGGGATCCCACGAGCTTCCCTGGGCTTGCACTACCTGCCTGTGTGGGCGGCCATCGCCCGGGCGGCGGGCAGGGAGCCAGTGCTCTCGCCCCCCTCCAGCCCCGCCGTCCTGGGAGCGGGGCAGCGCCTCATGCAAGCCGACACCTGCCTTCCCGTGAAGATGGCCTACGGTCACATCCAGGCTCTGATGGACATGGGAGTACGAGACATCCTGCTCCCCTCCGTCAACTCCACGCCCAGCAGGCAGCGGGACGAAACCGGTCCCTACGTCTGCACCTTCACCCGGCATCTCCCCTACATGCTGCGCAGTATCCGCAATGTCAGGCTCATCGTGCCGGAGATGGAGCTGGCCAGGGAAGCGGGAAAGGAGTTGCTGGATCCCGCCGCCCTTGCCCTGGAGCTGGGTATCGGCGAGAGCGCCTTGACCCAGGCCCTGAGGGAGGCGCGTCAATCCCAGGAGCGATGGGAGAAGCAGCTTCGCCGGTTGGGACGAGATCTCTTGTCCGAAGACCATGATCGCGTGCTGGTCGTCATGGGCAAACCGTACAACCTGGCGGATCCCTTCCTGAACATGGACCTGGGGCGGCAGCTTGCACGCCTGGGACTGCCCGTGCTCCCCATGGATTGCCTGCCCTTGGACCAGGTGGATCTCCCCCAGCGATACCGGGAACTCATCTGGTCCGCCAACCGCGACTACCTGCGAGCGGCCATTTTCATACAGCAGAATCCCCGACTCTTCCCCGTCGTGCTCTCCAGCTTCGGCTGCGGACCCGACGGCTTCAGCAACAAGCACCTGGAGGAGCTGCTGGAAGGGCGTCCCAGGCTTTTCCTCGAGCTGGACGAGCACCGGGCCGAGGCCGGCTTCGTCACCCGCCTTGAGGCCTTCAACGACGAGATCGACGCCCACCTGCGCCGACACCGGGCCCAACCCCGTGAGAACGAAGCCACCAGGAAAACCTCCCACAAGAGGCGGCACATGCAGGGTCACCTCTTCCTGCCCTACTTTGCCGACCACGCGTGGTCATACATGGGCGTGTTGAAGGGAGCCGGCTACGACGTTGAGCTGCTGCCCATTCCCGATGACGAAACACGCCGCATGGGCGAGGAGCTGGGAACAGGACGGGAATGCCATCCCTTCACCCTGCTGGCGGGCGACGTGGCTCAGATCGTCAAGCAGCGAAAATACCGGCCCGGCGATTCGCTCTTTTTCATGGGAGGCGCCAACGCCTGTCTCTTCTCCCAGTACGCCGATGGCCTGCGCCACGTCGTGCGGCGGCTCGGAGCCAGGGACCTGCGCATCGACTCACCCGACGCCCTGGAGTTTCAGGCCGCCATCGGTATAAAGGGGGGCGTGACCCTCTACCGGGGACTGTTGGCAACCGAGATACTCCTGCGCCAGGCTTGTCGCTCCCGTCCGTACGAGGCAACACCCGGAAGCGTCAACCGGGTCTACCGCTCGCTGCTGAAAGAGCTGGCCCTGGCGGCGGAAAAGCACGAAGTACTGGACTTTCTACCTCCTGCTCTCGAGCGCATCCAGGCTGTCCCCCTGCGGGATCTCGAGCCAAGGCCACTGGTGGGTGTGGCCGGCGACATCTACACGCGCATCAACGACTTTGCCAACGGGGCGCTCTTTCGGCGCCTGGAGGATCTGGGCTGCGAAGTCTGGCCCGCGCCTTTCTCCGTGGACATCTTCGACTTCAACCAGGAACGCTTCACCCTGGAAGCCGCTCGGCGATGGGATTTCTCCCGGATGTTCCAGCACGCATTCCTCGTGGCCCTAAAAGACGCCGAGCGATGGTGGGAAGGAGTGCACTGGCCCCAGGACGAACGTTTCCGCGAACCCAGCAACAGGGAGGTTCGTGCCCTCGCCGCTCCATACCTGAGCCCCCAAGCCGAGAGCATCGTGGTCCTCAACGTGGCCAAGATGGTGGACTTCGCCCGCCGAGGGGCCGACGGCGTACTCAACGCCATCTGCTTCGGCTGCATGGTGGGAGGTATCTCTGCGGCCATGCTTCGAAGGATCCGCCAGGATCACGGTGGCATCCCCATGGACACCATCGCCTACGGGGGCACGGGGGGTACCGGCGGCTCCGCTCGCCTGGAGGCCTTCGCCCACCAGGTCAAGCGTTTTCACCAGCGCCGCCGGACCAGGCACGCAGACCTCCAGGCAACGGCGAAATGACCCTTCAGCCAAAGGCTTTCCCCGGCAAACTCCTGTGACCCCCCGGCCGGCTCCGAGCTTTTATGCACAGTTCCCGTCAGAACCTTGTGGGCAGGGAGCCGGCAACCGACTATAGTGCCTTCACTTCCGGCAGCAGCCTCTCCACCGCCGCGTGCTTTCCCCGAA
Organism: Myxococcota bacterium; assembly: GCA_024276675.1. Lineage (GTDB taxonomy): Bacteria > Myxococcota_A > UBA796 > UBA796 > JAFGLY01 > JAJRWT01. The sequence continues at coordinate 35,333 of JAJRWT010000012.1, forward strand.
AGACCGCGTACGTGTCACCTGCCAGGGAGGCGGCCCTCCTGGCCGCAAGAGCAGCGGGCGCCCATCGCCCGGTTTTTTCAATAGGGTCTGGTTTCGGAACAGAGGTGGAACGGACCCCATCAGGACGAGAGAGAATATGTCCACAAAAGTGTTTGTCGGTGGCCTGGCATGGGCCACGACCGATGAAGGCCTTCGGGCTGCATTCGAAGAGTACGGTGAGGTCACCGAGGCCAAGGTGATCACGGATCGCGACACGGGCCGCTCCCGCGGCTTTGGCTTCGTAACGTATACCACCTCCGAGGCCAAAGATGAAGCCATCGCAAAAATGGACGGCACCGATCTCGACGGTCGCTCCATCCGCGTGAACGAAGCCCAGGAACAGAAGCGCCGCAGCAGTGGCGGCTACCGTGGCGGCGGTGGCGGCGGCTACCGCGGCGGTGGCGGCGGCGGCTACCGTGGCGGCGGCGGCGGCTGGGGCGGCGGTCGATAGACCACACACCACCTGTTCCCCACCACCGAAGCTCCGCTTCAAGGCACCGCCCGGTCCATCCGGGCGGTGCCTTCTGTTTTTCTGACCCGTATCCACGGAGCAAGGAGAGAGCATGGCACGAACGCCCAACTACCGCTTCGAACGTATGCAGCGGGATCGCGACAAGGCAGCCAAGAAGGCAGCCAAACGTGAAGCCAGGGCAGCCAGGAGAGCGGCCAGGAAGGCAGGGCTCGATCCCGACCTTGAGGGTCAGGGCACCGAAGGCGAACCTGCCGCCGGGAATGCCCCGCAGCCGGATTCATCCCCACTGGGCAAGCCTTCTTCCAACGGTTAGCTCGTGGCCGCTCCCCGGCCGGGTTTCCCTCCCGAGACCGAATCCTGTCGCAGCAGCGACCCCCGCTGCCCAGAACGACGACCGATTCCAATTTCAGCCTCCGGATTCAGCCCATGGAAACACGGCCATGCGCTGCCCAGGCGGAAGTTCGGCCTACCAGCTTGCCACCCGGAGATGACCGGGCACCCAGGCTCTTGACCCGGGTGCCTCGAAACGGGGTTGGCAGCCCTGTGCTGTGGTGCCGGGCTCCCTTGTCGTTGGAATGCCGCTCGCTGTCTTCCGGAAAACAAGGAATGGAGCTTGCGGGGAGCCGGCTCCCGGTTCTTCAGGCCTCCGCCCCCCTCCCGGACACGCCAGCCGCCCCGAGAACCAGGTCTCGGAGCTGCTTTCGCAGTTCGGAACGTTCCTCCAGCAGCTCCCGGACCCTGTCCTTTCCCTGCCCAAGACGCTCCTCGCCCAGGGAGTACCAGGAGCCCGAGCGCTCGAGCACTCCGTATCTCTCCCCCAGGTCAACCAGGTTGCGCAGGGGGCTGATTCCCTCGCCGTAGATTATCTCCACTTCCAGGCTCTGGAAGGGTGGGGCCAGCTTGTTCTTCACCACGCGGATTCGGGTACGGCTGCCGATGGACTTGTCGCCCGACTGTATGGAACCGATGCGACGAATGTCGATCCTCAGCGATGCGTAATACCTGAGGGCTGCCCCACCGGTCGTGGTTTCCCTGGAACCAAAGGTGACGCCGATCTTCTGCCGCACCTGGTTGATGAAGATGATTATTGCCTTGGAACGAGATACGCACGTCGCGAGGCGCCTCATGGCCTTGGACATGAGCCTGGCATGGAGGCCCACCTGGGTGTCTGCCACGCTCCCGTCCAGTTCTACCTGGGGAACCAGCGCAGCCACCGAGTCCACCACCACCAGGTCCACGGCTCCGGAACGTACAAGGATCTCGGAGATCTCCAGGGCCTGTTCCCCGGAATCCGGTTGGGACACGATGAGAGCCCCCATGTCGACTCCAAGGTTGGAGGCATAGCGAGGATCCATGGCGTGCTCGGCGTCGATGAATGCGGCGGTTCCTCCCTGCTTCTGCACGCTGGCCAGGGCGTGGAGGGCCAGGGTGGTCTTGCCGCTGGCCTCGGGTCCGAAGATCTCCACCATCCGCCCCTTGGGATAACCACCGCAGCCCAGAGCCAGGTCAAGGCCAAGGCAACCGCTGGAAACGGTCTCCACTTGGAGGGATGACTTTTCACCCATGCGCATCACCGCCCCTTTGCCAAAGTTCTTTTCGATGGTGGCGAAGGCCATGCTCAGGGCTTCTGCCCGGTGATCTCCGGGCTGTTTTCCCCGTTGGCTTGTCGTTCTCATGGCTACTCCCTTGTTTGGACGTTGATCGGTTCTTCCGTGGTTTTCTGATCATGGAGGCGGATGTCGTATGGGGATGAAGCTGGCAAGTTCCCATTCGGCAACGGCAATGTCACGGAGGAGACCCCTCATCTGGAGGCTGGCTCGCCAACGAGCAACTCCAGGTGGAGCCGGCCGGCTCGGCGGGGAGATGGGCGGAAAGACCTGGCGCGAGAGGCGCCTCATACCGGGATCCGCTGGTACCCAGGGCGAGATCCCGGGGTTCAAGCATTCTGCTGGTTACCGTTGGTTTGCGATGTAGCTTGAAGCGACCCTTGAAATACCTGCCCGGAGGAAGGCTCCGGGGGGCCGGAACGTAGACCTGTCCCGGCTCGGACAGGAGCAGGAAGCGGTCTTCCTGGGCCAACCAGGCGCCCGCACCGCATGGCTTGAGCCAGAGGGAGATGAGTTGCCCCTCCCTCACCTGGTATGGAATGACCGACAGGGGCAGGTCGCTCAAATGGCTTTCATCCCATTCGACAACGGCGAAGCGCCCTTCCACCCGGTCCACCACTCCCTGGATGTGCATGCCCAGCAAGAACATCAAGAGGGGGTTCATAGCGCTCCCCTTGCCCATGAGAAGCAGTCGTCGCCCCTGCTCTCGTCGGTGGCCACGCGGTCCCAGCCTCGGTACTGCATGGCTTCGGCAATGTGAGGCACTTCCACCTTTGACGATGCCTCCAGGTCGGCGATGGTCCTGGCCACCTTGAGGAGGCGAGCATGGGCCCTGCCGGACAGGGCGAAGGCATCCAGGTAGGAGCGCAACAGAGACAAGGCCTCGCTGGATGCCTCGGCCGCCACGCGGACCCTTTCCCCGCCCAGATCCGCGTTGCAGCGCATGGCGGAGCCCCGGTAGCGATGCGACTGTATGGCCCTGGCTGCCACCACCCGTTTTCGTACCGCTGCCGACGATTCACCCGGCTTGCTGTCCACCAGGGCATCCACGTCGACGGGCATCAGGTCCACGTGCAGGTCGATCCTGTCCAGCAGGGGGCCGCTCATGCGTGCGCGGTAGCGCCGGATGCCGTCTTCGGTGCAGGAGCAGGGGCGCCTGGGGTGCCCCAGAAAACCGCATGGACACGGGTTTCCCGCACACACCAGCGAGAAGGAGGCCGGGAAGCTGACGGTGCCCCTTGCCCTGGACAGGGTGACCTTCCGATTCTCCAGGGGATCCCGCAGCAGCTCCAGCACGTGACGCTGGAACTCCGGCAGCTCGTCAAGGAAGAGCACCCCGGTGTGGGCCAGGCTGATCTCGCCGGGCCGCAGGGACGCGGAGCCCACCATGCCCGCGGCGCTGATGCTGTGGTGGGGTGCTCGAAAGGGTCGTCTCGTTATCAACCCCGAACCGGGAGCCCGCAGCCCGGCCACGCTGTGGATCCGGGTGGCGTCGATGGACTCCTGGAACGTGATGTCGGGAAGAACCGTTGGCAGCCGGGAAGCCAGCATGGTCTTCCCGCAGCCCGGGGGACCGATCATGAGCAGGTTGTGGCCACCTGCCGCCGCTATCTCCAGGGCACGCCTGGCGAAAAGCTGGCCTCTCACTTCCGATAGATCCAGATCGTAATGGACGGGGTCGGGCGAGGCCGCCTCCGGGGAGGGGATTGGCACGCTTTCTTCCAGGTGAAGCACCACCTCCCGCAGATCCCTGGCGCCGAAGACCTTCAGACCCTCCACCACGGCAGCCTCGGGCGCGCAGTCCCTTGGCAGCAGCAGCTCCCGGAAACCCAGGTCACGGGCCATTATGGCCAGGGAAAGAGAGCCCCTGACGTTTCGCAGCTCGCTACTGAGGGCCAACTCACCGGCAAAGACCCGCCCGTCGAGCCGGGCCGGATCCAGTTGCCCCGCCGCGGCCAGCAGGCCCAGGGCGATGGGAAGATCCAGGCAGGTGCCCTCCTTCCGCAGGTCGGCGGGAGCAAGGTTCACCACCACCCGTTGTCTGGGCCACTGGAAACCGGAGGAGTTTACCGCGCTGCGCACGCGCTGGGCCGCCTCGCGCACAGCGCTGGCAGGCAGCCCTACGATCTGGGTGGCCGGGAGGCGGTTCATGATGTCCACCTCCACCCGTACAGGAAGGGCGTCGACGCCCACGATAGCACCACTGGTCAGTTCGCAGGTCAAGGGAACCTCCTTTCGCCACATGGCCTCAATCAAGGTTCATGCCAAAAGGCCCAACACGCCATAACCCCCTTTGTTGCTGGCTTGGCGATGGACATGGCGCTAGTGTGGGCGTCGGTCGGGGCGTCCCGCGTCGACGCATTCGACGCTTCAGGCGTCAAGCCCCATACGGAAATAAAAAGGTGAAGCAGGGAAAAACGGTGACCACGATGGGCCGCGTATCGTTCCCCGCATTACCCCCCCCTCCAGAGCCTGACTTCGTTTTCCACTCCCGGAGGGCCATGGAACGTCAACGGCGATAGATGGTACCTCCTGTTCCGGGTACCAGCCCCCCGGGCATCGCGACTTGGAGATCAAAGCTCATGTCCACAGCGGACCAGGAACAAGCCGGCAGAACTGGAAAAGGCCCCACGAGCCCGTGGGTGGATCCCCTGAGTTCGGCGCTGCTCCGCCGGCTGGACACCGGGCATTCGTCCCCTGGCAGCCGAAAGGCGGAGTACGGCATCCTGGAAGGCTGGGTCGGGCTTCTCCTCAACGCCGGGCTCTTCGTGTTCAAGCTGCTCCTGGGCCTGGCGGTGGGCAGCCTGGCCCTGGTCGCCGATGCGGTACACACGCTTGCCGACAGCCTGACATCCGGCATACTCATCGCCGGCTCCATGGTGTCGCGCAGCCCAGCGGATTCCCGGCACCCCTTCGGTCACGGGCGCGTGGAGAGCCTGGCCGCAGTGATAATCGCGGTTCTGCTGGGAGTGGCGGGCCTGGAGTTCCTCAAGGCCTCGGTGCAGCGGGTCCTGGATCCCGCACCCGTCCAGGGCTCCTGGTGGGTCGTGCTCCTGCTGCTGGCGGCCGCTCTGCTCAAGGAATGGAACGCCCGTTTTGCCCTGATCCTGGCCCGGCGGAGCGGTGGCAGCGCATTACAGGCCGACGCCTGGCACCACCGCAGCGATGTCTTCGCCACCATGCTGGTGGCCGTGGGGATCATCGGGGGTAACTACGGCCTGTTCCTGCTGGACGGCATCATGGGGATCGCCGTGAGTCTGATCATCCTGGGGACCGCGGCCCAGATCGTGCGAGCCTCGGTGGACCCCCTCATCGGCCAGGCGCCGAGCCCCGAAGAAATCGAAGAGGTGGCGCTGCGAGCGCGGAGCGTGAACGGGGTCGAGGGTGTACACGACATCGTCATCCACCGCTACGGCGATCTGCGCGTAGTGTCGCTGCACGTGGAAACATCGCACCGGCGGGATGCCCTGGAGCTGCACAGCCTGGCCGAAAACGTACAGGATCACGTGGGTGGCGCAATACATGGGCACGTGGTGGTCCACGTGGACCCCATCAACCGCGACCATCCCCGCTACAATGAGATCCTCTCCTCGGTGGCCGGCATCGTCCAGGCCGACCCCAGGATAAGCTCCTTTCACGACCTGCGCATCGTCGGAGAAGACCGGCAGTTCAACGTGGTGCTGGACGTGGTCCCCTCGGCTGGGGTAACGCGGCATCTCGCCGGGCTGCGAACCGACCTGGCGGAGTCCATCCGAAAGCAGACCGGCGCCCACTCCGTGACAGTCCAGGTGGAACCGCTCTTCGCGTACGACACGCACAAGCCGTCATAGGAGTGCTGCACGTTTTTCCGGCAGGCGTTCTTTTTTTTGCGGGGGGCGGACACGATGTCCACGGCGCGGGACGCCGCGCAACAGGACCATCCATGTGCTGGCTATCCGGACAGGGCTTCAGTACAGGGTTTCCTTCCACTGCAAGAAGCAGAGCCCAGCGCCGATTTCCAGGTTCAAGCGGCTGAGCAACTGGCCGGATTCCGCCACCACGTCCAGTTGGCCTGCCGAGCCCCAGGCCACCATGGTGCTGCCGTCGGGCAGGCGCGTGGCGTCGCCCATGGCATAGGTATAGAGATCGGGATCCGAGGAAAAACTCCACACGTTTTCGGCGGTCATGTCCTGGTAGTCCAGCTCCAGTTGCACGGCCCTGGAGGACATCTCGGTCTGTGCGCCATTGTCGAATAGCACCAGGCCGTCGTCCAGAAGGTCGAACTGGTGCTGCATGTGAAAGCTGCTTCCGTCCAGCATCTCGAAATCACTGGGCGAGCCCCCCAGGATCCACAGCAACTCGCCGGTGGCGCGATCAATCTTGATGAGGCTGCCCATGTCCCGGAAGGAGAGAAGGTAGGAGTCGTCCCTGGGATCGTACTCCAGGGCGTTGCAACGGGGCAGCACGAGGGTTTCGTCGCTCCACAGGCCCTTGTAGGTGTCGATGTGGTCCCAGGAGAGCCAGACCTGTTGGACGCTGCCGTCGGGGTGCAGCTCCGCCACGCCGTCGCCGCGGACCAGCTCTCCGTTCACCTCGCGGTATTCCACGGTGAGGTAGGCCCATGAACCGTCGGGCAGCTCGGTGAAGTCGTGGTGACCGTTGGGGGTTTCGAAGATCCAGGAGTACTCGCCATCCAGCGACACGAACACGAGCTTGGATTCGGTGGAGGTCCTGCCGGCCCCGTTGGGAATCCAGTTGTAACTGTTGAACACGATAAAATTGCCGTTGTGGGCCAGGCGGGCGCGGGTCGTGTAGTGGTCGTCGTCGGAGTGTTGGTTGGTATGGATGTACCACCACACCGGCTCTCCGTAGCCATTGAGGATCAGCGGGATGCGCTGGGAAGAGATGAGCGTGGTGACCACGTAGCCGTCCCAGGGGGCGGACGAGGCTTCCAGAGAACCTGCCAGTTCTGGAATAGAGTTGGGCACCGCCCCGGTCTGGAAGGTGAAATCCCGGCTGCTGTATGTCTGGCCGTCGATGTCCATCAACACGCCGTAGTGGTATTCCGTGGCCGGAGAGAGACCGAGGAGCGTGGCGGAGTACAGGCCGCCGCCCAGCGCCTCGCCTTCCAGGGTGATCCCGTAGGATTCATCGTATCCGTACTGCACCCTGGATGCCCGGGAGGTGGAGTCTTCAACCTGCCACAGGATGCTGACCACCGTGGGAATTCTGGAGCCGGCCTCGGCCTGGATGCTGGAGAGGGGCCAGTTTTCGGCTGGAGCACAGGCCAGGGCCGCGGAGGCCGCCAGCACCCACGGAACGGAAGCAACGAGCCGAAGCGCCGGGGTGGCCGGAGCGATGAAGCGAGTTGGATATGACACGTCTGCCTGACTGGGAGGGCATGGAAGCCGAGTAAATGCTGGGCTGAAACGGGGACGGGAGGAAGCGATCCCGGGACAATCCGGATTATAGTGCGTAAGCAGGTGGTTTCGCACCAGGTTTGTGTAACTCGCCCGCATCGTTGCCCAGCGGTGGTGCTCGCAGAGCGTGAGAAGTTCCCCAGCTTTGAGCGCCGGTGAATGCCCGCGCAAAGGGCTCATGCTACAGAACCGGCGGAAGGCGTTGCAGCGTTCACCCATCCCACCCGGCGCTGTGCTCCTGGCCATCTCCTTCAAGATATACCCAGGTCCTGGCCCATCGCCAGGCGGGTCCCTCCACGCCCCTGGAAAGTGGATTTGTCTTCCCGGCGGAATCAACAGCCATGTCCAGCGAACACGATCTATTCGAATCAAGAGAAAACCTCCCCCGACTCTGGCATCCCAGGGCCTTCCCCAGCGCCAGGTCACGAGGTCGCCGCACTCCCGAACCCGACGACGGTATCCGCACCTGTTTCGAGCGCGACGGCCACAGGATCCTCCACGCCAAGCCCTTCCGGCGGCTCCGCAACAAGACCCAGGTGTTCTTTTCGCCCGAGAACGACCACATTGCCACCAGGATGGACCATTCCCTCTACGTGGCCACCATCTCCAGGACGATATGCCGCGGAGTGGGCCTCAATGACGATCTCGCCTACGCCATTGCCCTGGGCCACGATCTGGGCCACGCCCCCTTCGGCCATTCCGGTGAGAAGGTCCTGGATTCCCTGCTCTCCCGCGACGCCGACCCCCAGGGGCCGCCCCAGTCATTCATCCACGAAGCCCAGAGCCTGCGCGTGGTGGACCTGCTGGCTCGAGCGCCCGGGCATCCCTTCGTGGGGCTGAATCTCTCGTACGAAGTTCGCGACGGCATTCGCTGCCATTGCGGCGAAAGCACAGAGCCATCCATCGGCCCGCGAGATTCCGCGCTGGACGGCGACCCATCCGACTTCTGGGGACGCGACACGCTGCCCATCACCATGGAAGGCTGCGTGGTGCGCATGGCTGATCGCATCGCCTACCTGGGCCGCGACTACGAAGACGCCCAGGTGGCGCTGGGACCGTCTCTGCCGCCCATGCCACCGGGCGTGGTGGCCACACTGGGCAGCGACAACCGCCAGATCATCGCCACCCTGGTGCGAGACGTCATCCGGCAAAACCGCGAGGAACCCGACCGTATCGGCTTTTCTTCGGCCAGGCACCAGGCCTCTATGGAACTCATGGAGTTCAACTACCGGCACATCTACGGCAACCCCGCCCTGGAGGAATACCGAATCAAGATCGACGCCATCCTTGCCAGGATCTACGAGGTGCTGCTGGAGCACCTCCGCTCCACTCCCACCGATGAATGGGGCCGGATCCGGCAGGATCAACCCATGCATCTGGGCCACCTGGCCCATTTCATCCAGGGTGCCGGCTACTCCCGTATGCCCCGCCCGTCCAGGGTGGTGGTGGACTACGTCTCGCTCATGACCGACGGCTTCGCCTTCAAGGTCTTCGAGAGCATCGTCCTCCCCAGCCCGGTAGTGTAGAATGTGAAACCCGATCCAGGAGTCCCTGCCAACCGCCGGAGCGGCCCGTTTCCTGGCCGGGCGCCCCCTCAGGTGGATGAGCAGTAGAGGTCGTAGGTGATCTCTATGTGGGAGCCGGAATCTGGAACCGCATCCGAGTCGAAGACCACGGCGTTCTGCTCGGTGTCGAAGGTCCAGTCCCAGGCGCTCTCGCCGTCCACCTGGACCTGTACCGAGTCTTCGACCGGTTCGTAGGTGAGCTGGAAGGTGTCGGTGGGCGAGCCGGCCGAGAGTTGGGCCAGGGTGCGGATATTGGTGCCCCAATTGCTGTCGCAGATGGAGAAGAAGGCTCCTCCGGTGGCGTTGGCCGCTTCGTAGTACCCGGTGCCCGGTACCGCGGTGGCGCATCCGCCAGGTACATCGCCGGCAATGGCGGACATGGTAGCCTGTGGGTACGTGTCCATGATGGATTCCACGTAGGTGTCCCACGAAGCGGGTGATTGATCGGGTTCGTCGGACAGGAGCACGATCATGAGCTTGGCGTCTTCGCGGGCGAAGCCTTCGTTGCATTCGCCTTCGTCCACCAGGCCCACGGCCTTGTGGGTCAGTAGAAGGCCGGCCTCGGTATACTGGCCCCCCCCCTCGGAGACCGCCTGGGAAAAAATCAGGTCGGCGTAGTCGTAGTCGGCCGTGATGATCACTTCGTTGTGGCAGCCGTCGTCGTTGGTGACCACCATGATCTGGTAGTCGTCGAGATAGTCCTCGAGAAAATAGGTGAATTGATCGAAGTTGCTGGCCAGGTTTTTTTGATCGTTGCGCATGGAACCGGACTGGTCCACGTAGAACAGAATGTCCACCTTTTCCCATGGGCCGTCAGGCTGCCAGAATTCGTCCATGTACTCCTGGTACTCGGCTCCGGTGGCGGTCTGGGTGGCGGTCACCTGTTGTGAAATCCCGTTGGTGGTCATCCACAGCATGCCGCTGTAGTCGCCCACCTCGGGGGGACTGAAGGCCACCGTGAGCTGTTCCTGCTGGCCGGGCTGGATGGTTAGCGGGAGGTCGGGGGTGTCCACGAGCTGGAAGCCCACTCCCTGGTGGAGCATCTCGGAGATGATCAGAGGTGCCTGGCCCACGTTGTCCAGGTCCAGGATGCCGTCGAAGGTGCAGGATATCGGCACATAGCCATAATTGTAGGGATTGGGGTGGACTTCGAGTATGGGGAACATGCCCAGGCCGGTCAGTTCCACGTCGGTGAGGGAGCCACCCAGGTAGTTGCTGGATATTTCCAGGACGCCCTCGTCGTACTCGCTGGCGGGCAGGTAGGTGACCTCCAGAGTGGTGGTCTGGCCCGGGGCGATGGTCAGGGGAAGGGAGAGCGAGGAAAAGGAGAAGCACTCGCCCCGCTGGATGGAGATGCCGGAGATTTCCAGGGTGGCGTTGCCGGAGTTCCCCAGGGTGAGCGTTTCGCTGGCCCGTTGGTCGTGCATGACCTGGCCGAAACCCAACTCCGGGGGATCCACGGTCAAGATCGGCGCCACGTCTTCCGTGGTGGGGGTTTCTTCGTTGACCCCGTACTCGGTCTGTTGGCAGGCGGCCGCCAGCAGCGAGACCAGCAGGAGAGTCCACTGTCCATGATGCACCATTCCTTCGTTCCCTCCCGCCCCCGGATGCGAGCAGCAGCCCGTTTCTTGATTCGGTGCGGCCATGGCCGTCACGTCAGCCATCGAGTATAGCCTCTTTTTCCTTGGGCGTGGGATGGAGTCGTTCCATGCCGTTTCTGGACAACCCAAGAGCCACATCTCCAGCAACAGCAGCCGAAGAGCAGTCCCGGCAGCACAACGATGGAGCAGCAATGAACCGTGAAGAAGCCTTTTCATTGGTGAGCCAGCGCATCGGCGGCACCCACCTCATGTCCCACAGCCTGGCTGCGGAGGCCTGCATGAGGGCCCTGGCCCACCGCCTGGAGCAAGACCGGGACCTGTGGGGTCTGGCCGGCCTGGTACACGACCTGGATCTTGATGAATGCGGCGACGACATGGAGCGCCACGCGCTGGTGGCGGCGGCTGTCCTTCGGGAACATGGCGCTCCCGAACCGGTGATCCACGCGGTGCTCTGCCACAACGACAAGGCCAACAGGTCGTCGCTCATGGACCACGCCCTCTGGGTGGTGGATCCCACCACCGGCATGATCACCGCCGCTGCCCTGGTGCGCCCCGACAAGAGCACGCGAAGCCTCGAGCTGAAGAGCATAAAAAAGCGCATGAAGGACAAGCGTTTCGCCGCCTCCGTGGATCGGAGTCAAATACGGGCCTGTACCGAGCTGCTGGGATTGGAACTTGGGGAATTCCTGGAGATCTGCCTGCGCGCCATGGACGAAATCCGCCACGAGATCGGCCTTGGCTGAGCCGAATGGCCACACACCACGTGAAAACCCGGTGCTCCAGGAGTATTCTGTTTTCCCGCGGCCCCATGGACAGGAGGAGCGCATGAACGAGACCGACCCCATGGGTCCGCATCGCTACCTGGTGGTGGAAGGCCCCATCGGTGTGGGGAAGACCACCCTGGTCCACCGCCTGGCCAGGATTGCCAGGGCCCGTGTCGTACTGGAGATTTTCGAAGAAAACCCCTTCCTGGCATCCTTCTACAAGGACCGTGATCGCTACGCCTTTCAGACCGAGTTGTTCTTCCTTCTGAGCAGGTTCCGCCAGCAGCAGCAGTTGGCGCAGCAGAACCTGTTCTCCCAGGTCACCCTCTCGGACTACCTGTTCCACAAGAACCTGATCTTCAGCGGTGTCACCTTGCTGGAAGCCGAGTGGAACCTCTACCTGGACGTGTACGAAGCGCTGGCCCCCCAGGTGCCCAGACCCGACCTGGTGATCCTGCTGGACGCTCCGCTGGATGTCCTGCTGGAAAGGATCGCCCATCGTGGCCGGAGCTACGAATCCAACATGGACCCGGACTACCTATCCAGCCTGGTGTCCCGCTACCGGCGGGAGTTCAAGATCTACAAGGACTGCCCGGTGCTGCACATCGACACCACCAACATAGACCCCCGATCCCAGCAAGACCTGGCTCTCATCCTGGCAGAGATCGCCCTGACCCTGGATGGCCATCGCTACCTGTCCCGCTAGCGATCTCTACCAACCAACGTACAGCCCTGTGATCAATGCTCCGCTCCACGGCTCTCCACGCCACCCCGGCCCGGGAGCGCGGGGGCGGGCCGGCACGCGGGAGTTGCACTCCCGAAAGGCTTGAGCAAGACAGGCCCTGGGAGCGCGGGGGCGGGCCGGCACGCGGGAGTTGCACTCGTGGGAACCCGTGCTATCCGGCCGATTCTTCTTCGCGCAGCTTGCGGCGCAGCACCTTGCCCACGTCGGAAGTCGGCAGGGAGGAGCGTATCTCCACCTGGCGCGGGCGCTTGTATCCGGCCATCCTTTGCCGGCAGAAGTCCAGGATTTCCTGCTCGGTGGCACGTTGGCCGGGTTTGAGCTGAACGAAGGCCTTCACGCTCTCGCCGCTCCTGGGGTCGGGCAGTCCGATGACAGCGGCCTGGGCCACCTTGGGATGCTGGAATAGGACCTCTTCCACTTCGCGGGGATAGACGTTGAAGCCCCCCACGAGGATGAGATCCTTCTTGCGGTCGGTGATCACGAGGAAACCGTCTTCGTCGATGTGGCCGATGTCGCCCGTCAACAGGTAGCGTTCGCCGTCCAGCGTCTGAAAGGCCGCGTTGTTTTCCTCGGGCCTGTTCCAGTATCCCTTCATCACCTGGGGACCGGAAATGGCCACTTCACCGTCCTGGCCGGGGAGCAGCTCACGGCTGCCATCCCGGGTGTCGACGATCTTGAGCCTGGTTCCTGGTATGGGAAATCCCACCGTGCCCAACTTCCTGTCCCGCTCGTTGGTGGGTTGAAGAGTGGCGATGGGGGCGGTTTCGGTGAGCCCGTAGCCTTCGAACAGCAGCGCCCCGCTGGCGGCTTCGAAGCGCCTGGCCAACTCCACGGGCAGGGGGGCGCCCCCGGAGCCGCAGGCCAACAGGGAGCTGATATCGAAGCGATGCAGAAGCGGGTGGTCCGCCATGGCCACGTAGATGGTCGGCACTGCCACCATCACCGTGACCCTGTGCCTCTGTATGGCTTCCAGCAGCACGGTGAAGGGCGGATTGCCCGCCCGCGGATCGGGAACGCACACCAGGCGGCTGCCCGTGTAGCAGGCCCCCAACAAGCACAGGGTCATGCCGAAGCTGTGGTACCAGGGCAACAGGCCCAGGAAGCAATGAACGCCCTTCTTGTCCAGCGTTTCCGCAGCAATGCCCTCCATTTCCGAGACACGGATCCACTGCATGGCCGACACCAGATCCGCCATGTAGTTGGCGTGGGTGAGACCGGCGCCCTTGGGTTGCCCGGTGGTGCCGCCCGTATAGACCAGCATGGCCAGGTCCTCTTTTGGCTCCAGGCGGACGGAGGGGGGCCTGGGGCGGGCCCGTGCCAGGACGCGGTCCAGGTCCAGGTGGCCGGCGCTACGACGGGGCGCCCTGGGTATCTTGCCCAGCAACCGCCCCACCAGGGCCTTCCAGCGGGGCAGGCACGAGGCCAGGCCACAGGCCACCACCGTCTGCACATCGGTACCTTCCAGGGCGCTCACAGCCGTGGGATAGAACTGTGGATGGTCCAGCACGAAGAGCGCCCTGGCTCCCGAGTCCCGCAGTTGGAAACGCAGCTCCTCGGCCTTGTAGAGCGGATTGCAGGTCACCACCACCGCCCCGGCCTCCAGGATGCCGAAGAAGATGGGCGGATAGTGGGGCAGGTTGGGCATGAAGATGGCGACCCGGTCGCCGCGCCCGATGCCTTGTCCTCGCAGGAAGTCCGCCACACGACGGGCCTTGTCCCGCACCTGGGCGAAGCTCTGGCGCGCCCCCTCGAAGAGGGTATAGGGCAGCCCAGGCACCTGGGCCGCGGTGTCTTCCAGGATGGAAAAAAGCGGCTTTTCGTAGTCGCCTATGCTGTGGGGCACGCCTTCGGGCCACCTGGGGCGTTGCCAGGGTTCAGGGACTTGCACGAGGCTTCTCCTGTGGGAGGGGTAGAAAAGGGCAGGGGACGATTCCAGGCGGTTGCTCCACCGGCACCGGATCAGGTTGGCCTGTTTCGGGACGATGGTCAAACGGGTGGCTCGACAAGGGGGAGGGAACGGAGTCGTGATTTGTGCGCGCTTTTCATACCCACTATAAACATCTGCCACCCGCGATCCGGCTTCCCCGAAAACCCATGAGGTCCTTCATGGAGATTCCACCAAGGCTCAACAGGCACCTGCTCGCCACCAGGCCCCCGGCCATCGCCCAGATGAACGCGCTGGCCCGCCAGGCGGCAGCGGCGGGCGCGGACCTGGTGGATCTGGGCCAGGCGGTGCCCGACTATGCCCCCCCGGCGGCGGCCATCCAGGCTCTCGCGGCCAGGCTGGAGCAGGCCCGCCTTCACCGCTACGCCCCGGATCCCGGGCTGCCTGAGCTTCGAGAAGCCTGGGCACACTTCCTGGAGCGGCAACTGCAGATCCGGGTGGATCCCCACCGGGAATTGATGATCACGGCCGGAGCCAACCAGGGCTACCTCATGGCCCTCATGACCATCCTGGACCCGGGCGATGCCGTGGGCCTGCTCTCGCCCTGGTACTTCAACCACGCCATGGCCGTGGAGATGCTGGGCTGCCGCCTGGTGGAGATCCCACTCGCTGCCCAGGACGGCTACCAGTTGGACGTGGATCTGGTGCTGGACGCCGTCCGACGCCAGGGTCTGAAGGCGGTGACACTGGTGAGCCCCAACAACCCATGTGGGGTCACATACCAACCCGCCTCCATCGAAGAACTCGCCATCGGCTTGCTGGAACTCGGTGTCTACCTGCTCTTCGACGAAACCTACGCCTTCTTCGCGCCCCCCTCTGTCCCGCACTTTTCTCCGGCCCGGCTGGAGGACCGCCCTGAGCTGGTGATCACGCTGGGCAGCTTCTCCAAGACCTTCGGCATGGCTGGCTGGCGAGTGGGCTACGTAGCCGCTTCCCGGGAACTGCTGGAGCAGATGCTCAAGGTGCAGGACACCATGATCATATGCGCAAGTCGCCCGGGGCAGGAGCTGGCTCTGGCCGCCCTGGAAGCGGGAGCCCCGTGGATCGCCCGCCGGCGCGACACGATCCTCGCGCGGGAGAGGCTCCTCCTGGAGTTGGCCCCGGAGCTGGCCCCGTGGCGCATCCGGAGCCACGGCTGTTTCTTCGCCATGCTGGATGGCCCCATGGCAGGGCAGACAGTGGCCCACCACCTGGCCCTGGAGCACGGTGTGCTGGTGGTGCCTGCCGGGACTTCGGGTTCTGGGCTGGACGGTAGCTTCCGGCTCTCCTTCGGCTGCGCCGACGCCCAGCGCCTGAAAGAAGGCATATCCAGGATGAGCCTGGCTTTCGGGAGCTGGGCGCCCCCGGGGGATGAACACGAGCACAGGAGAGCCCCATGACCCGAAACGACACCAGCCCGCCCGTACCGGGAAAACCGCAGCCGCTCTTCGTGGGCGGCGACATAGACGGTTTCTTCGGCCTGGCCATCGACAATCTCATCCAGTTCCTGCTCATCCTGGCTCTCTGTACCGCGGTGCTGGGCTTTCCCATGTCGCTGGTCTTGGGCCGCGTGCTCCCCGGCGCCGCCATATCCATCCTGGTGGGCAATTTCTTCTACGCCCACCAGGCCCAGAGGCTCTCGGCCCGCAGCGGCCGGAAAGACGTCACGGCCCTGCCCTACGGCATCAACACGGTCTCGCTCTTCGCCTATGTCTTCCTGGTGATGCTTCCCGTCAAGATGGCGGCATCCTCCCAGGGCGCCAGCGAAGAAGACGCCGCGCGAGCCGCCTGGCAGATCGGCCTGGCGGCCTGTTTCATCTCCGGCGTTCTCGAGTTCGCGGGCTCATTCGTGGCCGAAAGGATCCGCCGCTACACCCCCAGGGCCGCCTTGCTCTCGGCTCTGGCGGGCATAGCCATCAGCTTCATCGCCATCGACTTCGCCATCAAGACCTTCCAGCAACCCCTGGTGGCCATGTTGCCCTTCGGGGTCATACTCACGACCTATTTCTCCCACCAGAAGCTGCCCTTCAGAATCCCCGGCGGCGCCTGGGCCCTGTTCCTGGGTACTGCCGCCGCCTGGCTGCTGTTCGTATTCGGTTCCCCTGCTACGCCGGTGGATTCCGCCAACCTGGCCCAGGCCACCGCCACCGTGGGTTTCTATTTCCCCGTCCCCGTGCTGGGCGATCTCTGGGCAGGTCTGACCCACCCCCTGGCCGCCGACTTCCTGGTGCCGGTCATGCTCCCCATGGGCATCTTCAACGTACTGGGCTCGCTGCAGAACATCGAGTCGGCAGAAGCCGCCGGCGACCCCTACCCGGCCCTGCCATCCCTGGCCGTCAACGGGGCCGGCTCCACGCTGGCGGCCCTGTTGGGATCCTGTTTTCCCACCACCATCTACATCGGGCACCCCGGCTGGAAGGGACTGGGCGCTCGCTCCGGCTACTCGGTTCTCAACGGAATATTCTTCTTTTTTCTGGCCATCTTCGGCCTCACCAACCTGGTGAACGCGGTCATCCCCATGGAGGCCGGCATGGCCATCGTCCTGTGGATCGGCATAGTCATGACCGCCCAGGCCTTCCAGGCCACTTCGCGGGAGCACGCCCCGGCGGTGGCCGTGGGGCTCTTTCCAGCCGTGGCCGCCTGGGGCCTGCTCATCCTGGGCCAGACCCTGGGAGCAGCCGGCCAGGCCACGGGGGATCTGGGCTTGGCAGCCAGGGTCCTGGACGACCCCGGGGCCTTTGCCCTGGCCGGCCTGCACCTGGACGGGCTGGTGGCCATCTCCCAGGGTTTCATGTTGACCAGCATGGTCTGGGCCGCCGCCAGCACCTGCCTCATCGACCGATCCTTCAACAAGGCCGCCGCCTGGATGGCCATAGGAGCGGGGCTGGCCTTCTTCGGATTCATCCACGCCGGCCACATGACCCCCGCCGGCTCCGTCTACGACATCGGCCTGGGCACCGGCTGGCCCTGGACCATCGGGTACCTTCTATGCGGGGCGTTCTTCCTGCTCATGACCCGCTGGTCCAGGATGTCCGGGCAACGGCCATGACAGGGATCTCCCAGCAGGTTGCCCTGGGAACCGTCGTAGAAAAACCTGCCGAGGGCTGCCGGCCCATGCCGTGGCGCCTGGCCTTCCGAAGCGGGCATGAGATCTAGAATTGCAACGAGGCGCCAGCTCCAACGTTGCTGACACCCTGGAAGTCCTCCAGGGTGGAACCCTCGCTGCCCACGATCCACGCAGCAGCCAGGTAGAGTTCGGCGGCGTCGCCGTGGAGGAGATTGAGCCGGCCGGTGGTCATGAAACCTTCACCCATGACATCCGCCAGGCAGCCCAGCTCCATGACCAGGGTGTCGGAGAGGGTGAAGCGAGCCGCCAGCGAGGCGTAGTCGTTCAGGTCCTCGCCCTGGCGCTCCGTGGGAAAGCCCCGCAACCACTGGAGATTCAAGTAGACCCGCCCCCAGGCCCTCTCCAGGCCCATGATCCATGTGAGGTATGGGCTGCCGTCCTGGGTCACCACCGTGGGGAGGGGGTCCGGGAGCTGGTCCACGGTGCCCAGGTCGTACAGGCTCTCCCACTGGGCCTGGCTGGGGTAGATCTCCGTCGTCGCCGGGAAGACCAGCGCTGCTTCCACCCAGGCGCCCATCTCCAGGAAGATCTCGCCCCGGGCCTCCAGGCCCAGCAGGTCCATGCGAGGGTAGATGAAGGGCAGCGCCACGTCCACCCGGCTCTGGGATGTCTGGAACCCCGTGAGGACCAGCTCCCCGCTGGCCTGGGGTAGACTGTCACGACCGTGGTAGTAGCTCAGGGCGAAATCGGCGGCAGCGGCGGCCCAGGAAAGGCGAAGCCCCACGGCCATGTTGTCCAGGCTCCTGTGGGGAGTGGTCACGCGGGCCTCTACCTCGTTTATGGTCACGCCTTCGAAGGAGTCGCCGAAGTCACCGCCCGAACCGACCAGGTCCTGCGCGGTGGGTACCAGGTCCACACCTTCCACCGGCAGCACCGCGGGAAAGAACAGCGGCGCCAGGGCCGCATCCAACTGGAGTGCCCCTCTGTGCAGCAGGGCCCTGGCCATGGGAATGGGCAGCCGGGCGTCCAAAGAGAGGGGGTTTTCCAGGTCCCAGGGGTTGAGCCTG
This sequence comes from Myxococcota bacterium, assembly GCA_024276675.1. GTDB lineage: Bacteria > Myxococcota_A > UBA796 > UBA796 > JAFGLY01 > JAJRWT01. The sequence continues at coordinate 53,583 of JAJRWT010000012.1, forward strand.
TCCACCACGTGCAGGCCATCTGCCTGCCCCCAGGCAACCCGCTGCACACCCAGCAGCAGATCCACGTGCCCGCCCCCCAGGTCCCGCAGCTCCACCATGGCCTTGTTCAAACGGATGGAAAGGGGCAACACGAGCGAGGAATCGGAGGTTTCGTCCATGGTGCCGGCCTGTGCCGCCTGGTGGACCCGCAGGTCGGCGTCCACGGTGGCCCTGGAGATGTCCCCCCCCAGGGCCCGGACCCAAGCGCCCACCACCACGGTGTCCCTGAAGTCGAGAAACTCCGGGGAGTCCATGGACGAGCCATCCGGGGCTTGAACGGCCAGGCGCAGGTTGGTCTCCACCCTGCCGCCGGTTCGGACCGCGGACAATGCCACCCGGGGCGGCAGCAGGATGATGAGCAGCAGTACCGCCAGGCTCGCCACTACTGTACGCGGGTAGCCGTGAGATCCAGGCTGATGGTGCAGGGATCTTCTTCCACCACGGGACAGTTGGTGGGGTCGTCGTCGAATCCCTGGGTGACCAGGGTGGCGCTGCCCTGGAGGTTGTCGGCGTCGATGATCGTGAGATCGGCGGAGATCACCACGTCTACGAAGCAACCGGGGAAGTTGTCCGGGTCCAGCTCCACCTGCCCGGGCTGGGGCACGTCGTTGATGGCCATGACGCCATCGCCGGCTTCGTCCACGGTGACCTCCATGGAGGTGAATGGGTCGGGCAGGGAAAGATCGTAGGTGGAGGGCAGGTCGCCCCAGCCGGGGATCTCGGTGGTGATGTCCCAGTCGTTGGCGGTGCCTTCGGGCATGAAGATGACGTTGAAGGAGCCGTCGTAGCAGCCGTCGTCCACGCCGATGTTGGTGAACTGGAAGGTGCCGCCTTCGAATGCCGTGAAGTCGAAGTCGGTTGATTCGTCGCCGCAGGAGACCAGGAGAGCGGCAGCCATGAGAGCAGCGGGCAGAAGACGAACGGGTCTTGTGGGGTTCATGATTTCTCCATCTTGCGGGTGGTACATCTGAAGGATGTGGTTTCTACGATACACGAAAATGCTTCTGCGTAAAGCGATACGCATGAAAAAAGACAATCAGAATCGCGAGAGGTTGGTCAAGGTGAAGAGTTCGTCGTCCAGGCCAAGATTGAATTCCACCAACACTGCCTGGGCTTCGGTCGTGCGGCCATGTTCCAGGTCTTCCACCTGGACATGGTGAGCGAAATCGTGCTGGCTGACGGTGCGAAAATCCGACATGGTGATCTTGCGGAGCAGCGCACCCTGTTGGTCCATGTACTCCAGGCTGGTCCAGAGGGCATCGGCGCTGCGCAGGCAGAGCAGGCTGTGGTGGTAGTCGTGGGCCTGGGGATCGCGGGGACTCAACAACAGGCAGACCCGGTCCTGGGTCTGTTCCTGGACGGTGGCGGTGAAGTCGTCGTGGAACGTGGTGCGGGAGAGGTCTTCCATGGAGATGTCGGTGCCCATGAAGGCATCGCCCCTCTGGCTCCCCACGATCCTGCGGGTACGGTCATAGGAGGGCAGGTAGAGATGGAGGCTGTCGTCGGCTCCCATCAAGAGACCCACGCCTGCCAGGCGCGGAGGGGCCACCAGGCGAACCAGGCGCTTGTCGCTGCCCTTTTGCCAGATCTCGATACTTCGTTCCACGGAACGACCCCGGGAGTCCCACATGGAGATTTCCATCACCACGTGTGCATCGCTGGCCCAGTTGGCGGCTTCGTCGACGCGAAGGAGCCAGTCGGCGCCCTCATCGGCCAACAGGCGCCCGGAGAACAGCGAGATGGTGAACAGTAACAGGAGTGCCATGGATCCATCGTCTTCGGGTTGACGGGTATCTTTGCCCCCCGCGGGCAACCCGTCAAGCAGGAAGTGGACCGGATGGTTTCAGGTGCGGAGCCTTTTCCCCATGATCCCCGCCACGCACAAGTTACTTGTACACATCACGGATCCCCATACCAGTGAAAAGGAGCCTGCCTTGATCAGCGCGGAAGAAGTACGAGAAGGCGTGGACATGGCGCTCGTGGGTGGAAAGGCGGCGGGGCTGGGACTGCTCTTGAAGCACCATTTTCCCGTGCCGGCCTTTTTCGTGGTGCCGCCCGGCCCGGAGCCGGACCTGGAATCCCTGGGCGAAGCCCTCCGGGGAATCGGCGGAGCACCCTGGGCAGTGAGATCGTCGGCGGTGGCGGAGGACGGCAGCCAGCACTCGTTCGCTGGCCAGCTCCAGTCCTTCCTGGGCATGGACAGTCCCCAGGCCGTGTTGGAGGCCATCCGGAAATGCCGTGACTCCGCCCACAGCCAGCGCGTGAGGGCCTACTGCCGGTCCCGTGGCACCAGCCCCGGGCCGGTGGCGGTGGTGGTGCAGCGCCTGGTGCTGGGAGATTCATCGGGTGTGATGTTCACCCGTGATCCCGACCAGCCCGAGACAACCCTCATCAGCGCCGCGCTGGGGCTGGGTGAAGGAGTGGTGAGCGGAGCAGTGGACTGCGACTCCTTCCGCGTCGACCCCACCGGCGGCCTGGACTCGCAAGTAGCCGTAAAGACCGAAAAAATGCTCCTCCACGAAGGTCGCGTCATCAAGGTGGCCGTGGACCCTTCGGAAGGTCGGCGTCCCGCCCTGTCCCCCCAGCTCGTGGGCGAGCTGGCCCGCTGGGGCAGGCTCCTGGAGAAATCCCTGGGCCGCCCCCAGGACATTGAATGGACATGCAGGGGCGGCAAGCTCTACCTATTGCAGTGCAGGCCCATCACCACGCCCGTGCCATGGGGGCGCCGACTGCTCTGGGACAACTCCAACATAGTGGAGAGCTACCACGGGGTCACCACCCCCCTCACCTACAGCTTCGCCCGGAACGCCTACTCCATCGTCTACAAGCTGTTCTGCCGGGTAATGGGCGTGAGCCGGCGGGTCATCGCCCAGAACGACGACGCATTCCAGCGCCTCATCGGGTTCATCCAGGGCCGTGTCTACTACAACCTGAACGGCTGGTATCGCATTCTCACCCTGCTCCCGGGTTTTCAATACAACAGGGCCTTCATGGAGCAGATGATGGGCGTGAGCGAAGTAGCAGAAGACCAGGATGCCGAGGCCCCCGCATCGGCCTGGCAACGCACCCTGGTCCACCTTCCCCGCCTGCTCTGGCTGCTCATGAGCCTGTCATGGAGAATGCTGCGTCTCGGTCCCGACATTCGGCGCTTCAAGTCGGATTTCGAACACTCCATGTCACTCCATGGGGGCAGTGACCTGGAAGCCCTGCCCCCCGAGGACCTGCTGGACGTCTATGCCGACCTGGAACGTCGCCTGCTGTGGAGCTGGACCCCGCCCATAGTCAACGACTTCTTCACCATGATCTTCCACGGTGTGCTGCGCAAGCTGTGTACCACGTGGATCGAGAGCGGAAGCTCCCAGGCGGGCGACGCCCTGGCCAACAGCCTGCTGGCGGGAGAGGGCAACCTGGAGAGCACCGCCCCCACCATGGACCTGCTGCGGCAGGCAATGGAAATGCGCCGGGACCCGGAGATCACCGCTCTCATGGCCTCTCCCTCAAGTGATCGCGAGCTGCACGAAATCCTGCTGCGCAAGCCGGCTTTTCGCTCGTGGATGGAACGTTGGATGGCCCGCTGGGGTGATCGCTGCGTGGACGAACTCAAGCTGGAAACAACTCCCCTGCGCGACCGCCCCGAGTTCATCATCTCCACCCTCCGCAACTACCTTCGCGCTGGCCCCATGGACCCCGCCGAGCTGGGCCGGCAGGAACGTCTCCGCCGCGACCAGGCCCAGCGCAGCTCCCTGGCAGCACTGAGCGGCCATCGTCGCTGGCTGTTCAGGTGGGTGCTCTCACGGGCCCGCCAATGCGTGCGCGAACGGGAAAACCTCCGTTTTCTACGCACACGGGTCTTTGGCATGGTGCGCGACATCTTCAGGGCCATGGGGCGGAAGATGCAGCTCGCCGGCGCCATCGAGTCGGCGGACGACATCTTCTACCTGCACATCGACGAGGTCTTCGGCTGGGTCCGAGGGACCGCCGTCAGCACTGAATGGAAGGCCCTGGTGGAGCTTCGACGGGCCGAAATGGACCGCTACCGCCGGGAGCCCCCGCCGCCGGAGCGTTTTCACACCTTTGGCCCGGTTCACCGAGCCAACCGCTTCCTGCCGGGGCGCAGGCCGCTCTCCCCACAGCCCTCCCGCAGCGGGGAGCTGTCGGGCACTCCATGCTTTCCCGGCAGGGTCGAAGCGCCGGCAGCGGTCCTGGACGACCCATCCCAGGGCGCAAGGCTGGACGGGCAGATCCTGGTGGCGGGCCGAACGGATCCCGGCTGGGTACCGCTATATCCTTCGGTGTCCGGCCTGTTGGTGGAGCGGGGCAGCGCGCTCTCCCATTCCGCGGTGGTGGCCCGCGAAATGGGCATCCCCACCATCGTGGGAATAAGGGGCCTCACCGACAAGGTCCAGGACGGCCAGCTCATCAGCATGGACGGCGCCTCCGGCACCATCCGGCTTCTCGAACCTGGAAGTTCCCGGAACAGGTCCAGCGAGAGCCGCCAAGGCACGAGAGCATCCAAGTGAATCCCCCGTCATCCGCAGCCACGCCCCTGGCCAGCCGGCTGTCATACGCCCAGTGCTGGGAAGACCCCACCGTGCTCCTGGAGGCCCTCTCTCCGGCGCCGGGTTCCAACGTGCTGTCCATCGCCAGCGCCGGCGACAACTCCATCGCCCTGGCCCTGGCGGGCGCGCGGGTGGTGGCCATCGATCTCTCCCAGCCCCAGTTGGCCATCACCGAGCTGAAGCTGGCTGGCTGGCGGCTGGATTATCACTCCTACCTGGTGTTGCTGGGCCTGGAGCCGGGGAATCCCCTTGCCCAGTACCGGGCGCTTCGCCCCCACCTCTCCCGGGCTTGCCGGGCCTTTTTCGATGAGCACCACGACAAGCTGCGAGCTGGATTGCTGGATTCCGGGCGTTTCGAGCGCTACCTGGCCCTGTTCCGCCGGCGCGTTCTTCCCCTGGTACACGGGCGGCGCACCATCCACGCCCTGCTGGAGCCCATGCCAGCGGCGCGCCGCCCCGCCTTCTACCGGGAACGCTGGGACACCTGGCGATGGAGGGCAATGTTCAGGTTCTTCTTCAGCCGGGCCCTGATGGCCAGGCTGGGGCGCAGTCCCGAGCAGTTCGCCCAGGTCCAGGGCGCGGTGGCAGACAGGATCATGGGGCGAGCACGGCAGGTGCTGAGCCGGGGCGGGGTGGAGCAGAACCCGTTCATCCAGTGGATCCTGCTGGGTTCCTACCGCGACCTGCGCAACTCCCATCCCTACTTGAGCCCGCGAGGCCACCGGGGGCTGCGCGAAGCGGCTTCCAGGGTCCACCTGCTGCACGCCCCCATCGAGGAACACCTGGCCACGTGTTCCCATGCTGCCTACGACGCATTCAACCTGTCCAACATAGGCGAATACATGTCTGCCGGCGCCTTCGAATCCCTCTACCGCGCAATCCTGGCGGCCGCGGCGCCGGGGGCGCGGCTGGCCTACTGGAACCTCCTGGTGCCTCGCGCCTGCCCCGAGCGTTTCCAGGATCGGGTCCTGGCCCACCATGAGCGATGCTCTCGGCTCCTGGCCCGGGATCGAGTACCATTCTATGGCGCATTCCGCCTGGAGATCGCCCAATGAACAGCTCTCCCGGGGATCCCCCCGCCAACCGCACCGAGGCATTCGTAGACTCTATTCTGCGATTCCGTTGGCCCATCCTGGCCATGGTTCTGCTCATCTCCATCCTGGCGCTGCTGGGGACCAGCAGGGTGGGCGTGGACAACGCCGTGGAGATCTGGTTCGTGGACGACGATCCCGCCCTGGCGGCCTACTACGAGTTCCAGGAGACCTTCGGCAACGACGAAGTGGTGGTCATGGCCATCTACCAACAGGGAGGCATCCTGAACCCGGAAGGCATGGAGCGCATCCAGGCCGTGGGCCAGGCGGCCTTGAGCGTGGATGGAATCTCGCGGGTGGACTCCCTGGCCACCGTGGAATCCATAAGCTCGGGACAGGACTGGCTGGAGGTGGCTCCCCTCTACCAGCCCCCCCTGGAACCCGACTTTGCCAGGCGCGTTCTCTCCGACCCGCTCTACGCTGGAAAGCTGGTGAACAAGGCGGGCGACACGGCCCTGGTGCTGGCCCGGATGGCATCCATGGACGACATCGACGCCCAGCGCTACTCCATACTGGCAGAGCTCCGCGAGGCCGTGGGCGCCACCGATGAATCCGTGGCCTACGCCGGCATCGGGGTCATCTACGCCGCCCTCAACCAGCTCTCCACCGTCGACAGCACGGGTTTCATAGCCGGGAGCTACGTGGTCATAGTCCTGCTGCTCATGCTCCTGTTACGAAGGACCGGCCCTGTGCTGCTCACCATGGCGGTGGTGGGTGTGGCGGCGCTGTGGCTCATGGGTGTCTACGGAGCCACGGGCCACGACATCAACATGGTCACCCTCATCCTGCCAACGCTCATGCTCATCATCGGCGTGTCCGATTGCATCCACTTCCTGAACCGCTCCGTGGAGCTGCCCCGGCAGGGCACGCGATGGGTCAGGGCCAGGTCTGCCGTTGCGTTCATGTTCTGGCCCTGTCTCATGAACTCCCTCACCACTGCTGCGGGCTTTGCCTCTCTTTCCATGGCCCCCATGCCCGTGGTGCGAGACCTGGGCTCATTCGCCGCCATCGGCGTGCTGGGAGCCTTCGTGGCTGCCCTGCTGGGAACCTCCATCGGCCTGCTGTGGGGCTGGACCGAGCCCGCCTCCAGCCCGCCCCGTTTCCTGGAAAGAATCGTCGAGACCATGTCGTCGCTGGCCTCCCGACGGCCCGCCGCCATCCTGGTGGCGGTCCTCGTGGCCGTGCTGCTGGGAGCCCTGGGCGCCACGAACCTGGAAGTGGACACCTACAGCATCGACTACCTGCGTGCCTCCCACCCGGTTCGCCAGGACAGCGACAGGATAGAGGCCACATTCGGCAACTACACGCCCCTGGAATTCGTGGTGGAGTCGCCCGACCTCATGAGCGACCCGGCCCTCCTGGCGGCGGTGGCCGCCTGGCAGGACAGGATGCTGGAAGACCCCAGGGTGTCCTGGACCAGGTCCGTGGTCGACATCGTCCGGAAGATGGAGCAGGTCCTTGGCGATGGCCTGCCCGAAAGCTACCGTGTACCAGGAGATCCCGCCCGCCTGGAACAGGCCATGTTCCTCTACACCTCCGATCCCGACAGCGATCTGTCCACGCTGGTGTCGGCAGACGGCAACAGGCTGCGGGTCACCGCCGGCATACCCATGTCATCGGCCAGGGTCATCGGCCAGACCCTGGACGACCTCCTGGCCATGGCCCGGCTGCCCCAGAACGCCAGCATCACACCCGGCGGCTACCTTCCCCTCTACGTGCGCATAATGGAAGAAGTGGTCTCCAGCCAGATATCCAGCTTCAGCATGGCGTTCCTGGTGATCTTCGTGATGCTGGCCATGCTCTTCCGCTCCTGGCGCCTGGCCGCCCTGGCCATCCCTCCCAACATCGTGCCCATCGTCCTGATCCTGGGGGTGATGGGAGCCACGGGTATCCGGCTCGACGTGGCAACGGTGACCATATCCGCCGTACTCCTGGGCCTGGTGGTTGACGACACCACCCAGCTACTGTACCGCTTTCGCCACGAGATGCGGCGACTGGGCGATCACCGCAAGGCTGTCCAGGCCGCCATCCGCGGAGTGGGCAGGGCCCTGGTGGGCACCACCATGGTGCTTGCGCTGGGTTTCCTGGTGCTGGCCTTTGCCCATGTCAAGTCCATCTCCTGGTTCGGCCTGCTCATGAGCCTGGCCCTGGTGACCGCCCTGCTGGGGGACCTGTTGATGCTCCCTGCCATGATCGTACTCTTCAAACCCAGGATCCGCTAGAATCCCTCCATCCATGCGGTACTTTTGCAGCATACCTCCAGTCACCAAGTCTGGCCTCGCGCCACTTCCGCAGGGTCGCGTATATTTGCTTGTCATGGGCGGACAGGTGGGCTGAAGGATCCGTCTTGCCTCCCCGGCCTGGCCTGCGGTCTTCACACGAACCGGGCGCCGGGTCCGCGCGATGGAGCGGGCCTGGGAGCCGTCGTCGGGGGCTCCCATGTACGACGGCTCCGGATCAGATGGATGTCAGTTTTCTTCGGCGCGCCCTCATGTTCTCACTGGCGGTTGGCGAACTTCGGGGCATAATCTCTGTAGCGGAAAGAGATGGCCTTCCGTTTGGGAACGCCACGTCGGGACAACGCGGAGACATATGGAAATGGCCCCAGGAACATTGCAATCCATGTCCGGTGGTTTTCTGCTGGGCCTCGTGGTCCTGTCGTGGAGCTGCACTGGTTCCTCCACGGCTCCGGCGCAGGTCGACGAGTTGGGCAACGCCCCCGACGACAGCGCCCAGCCCCCGCGGGAAGACACCTCTTCCACCCCCCGCGACACCGGTGTCCCCCTGGAGGAGCTGGACGAAGACCTGGCCCGCATCAACGGCGACACCGGCTATCCCGACAGCCGCTGGGTCTACTCCGACACCGTGGTCCACGAGTTCCAGCTCTTCTTGACCCAGGACGCCATCGAAGCCCTGAGTTCCAGCCCATGGACCTACGTGGAAGGGGCCTTTTCCGAGGGCGATGACTACTACTCCTCTGTGGGAATCCGCCTGAAGGGCTCCAGCACCTACCGCCCCATCACCGGTAAACCATCCTTCAAGTTGAAGTTCAACTACTCACTTCCCGAACAGCGCTTCTACGGCCTGCGTCACCTGACCCTGCACGCCATGATCTACGATCCCTCCATGATGGCGGAATACCTGTCCTACGGCGTTTTCCGAGAAGCCGGCGTGCCAGCTCCTCGGATTGGCTATGCCCATGTGACCCTGGGGGACCAGGACTACGGCTTCTACGCGATCATCGAAACCATGGACAAGGACTTCATCGAGGGCTGGTGGAACGACACCGAGGGCACCATGTGGGAATCCGAGGGCTGCGATTTCAGCCGATACAACTGCTACGATGTGGAAGAACAGGGTGACGACAGCAACGAAGACGATCTACTCATGCTGGTGAAGGACATGAACCTGGACGGCCGGGAGATGTACGAAGCCGTCAAGGAACGCGTGGACTGGGACGAGGTCATGACCTACCTTGCCGTGGAGATCGTCGTAGCGCACTGGGACGGCTACGCGGAAAACGTGAACAACTATTTCCTCTACCACGAACCCAGCCTCGACAAATGGTACTTCACCCCATGGTCCTGCGACCTGGCATGGGCCTGGTACCCGTGGAGCAGCGGCAGCATCGGCGACTACCGCTGGCTGCCCTCGGACTACACAAAGGGAATGTTCGCCAGTGAGTGTTGGGGATACCAGCCCTGCTTCGAAGATCTCACCGCCAAGGTGATGGACGTGGCCAAGCTCCTGGAGGGTATGCCCATCAGCGAACAGATGGACGAACTCTACGAGAGAATCCACGACTACGTCTACGCCGACCCCCGCAAGGAATACAGCAACGACGAGTTCGAGCAGCAGGTGGAAGACCTGCGGGACTGGATAGCCGAGCGCCCCGCCAACATCCGAAGCTACTGGGAAATGATGGGTTCGGGAAAGTAGCCACCACTGCCTGGGAGCCATGGGGAGTTGGGCGGGCAGGGTCGCCTGGCAGCCCCCCCCAACGAGCGCCAGGAAAACGGGGGTTCAGGAAAGCAGTGCCACCTACCTTGCTGCGGCAGGCATGCGCTCCAGGAGTGCCATGAGGATGCGCGCCTGGTACTCGGCATCGTAGTCGGCGCGGTGCTTGAGGGAACGGTCCTCGGATGGAAGATCCAGCAGCTTGTGGAGCCGCCCCTTGTCGGTCTTCAGCCAGTGCAGGCCCAGGACCCCGGCGGCCAGGGCCTTCGTGTCCAGGGCCTTGTATCCGAAGGGGTTGTCCATGCACTCGGCGGCGAAGGAGTATGCCACGAAGGACCAGTCGAATGGGGCGTTGTGACCCACGAATACCGCTTCCGTGCCCGGCCTGGTCTCGGCGCGGACAAAGGCCGCCAGGTCCGTCAAGGCTTGACGACGGGATCTCCCGTGGGCTTGCAGGTGCTCCAGGGTCAGGCCGTGAATCGCCATGGCCTCCGGGTCTACGTGATGGGACTCGGGGCGAAGTTCCACGTAGAACGTTCCACCGAGTTCCAACCCACCTTCCTTGCCGACAAAGACGGTTCGAGCTCCCAGTGACACCATGTCATAGATGGCCGGAACCTGGCCGGAACACTCGATGTCGATGCTGAAGTAGGTGGCTGGATTCTTTTCCACAATTCCGCTCGTGGGGTTGGGTTTGTCGAACGACCTGTCCACCTGGCGATACTCTTCCGCCAGGCAGGTTGACCAGTATCAGGGAAAGGAACGGGGTCAAGAGAAAAGGCCGGGAAATGTCCAACCAGGAAATCCTGGCTCTGTACTGACACTCCCGCCCAGGAGGCGAAGCGCTGCACCTGGGAGCGAAGGCTTCCAGCCTTCGCAAGGTCGCTGGAAAATGCATTCTCACCGAGGACAACCGGAGGCCGCCGTAGATCTCCTGTTCCTCGAAGACATCGCAGACCGCACGGACGGCCTGGGAGCCGTCGGGAAAGAGGCTGCCCGAAACAGCCGGCTCGGGCCGTGGCCAGGGGCGCCAGGCGCTCCCGGGAGATGCCCCTTGCGCTTGACTTCGTCTTCGGTCACGGGGGGGGCGCCAGGCGCTCCCGGGAGATCCTCCGCAGGCCGGGCCCTGCGTGTCACAACTCCCTTTCACCAGGAACCATAGGGCCCGCCGTAGGCGCCCATGTCCGAGGTGGAGCCGTCAGTGTCGCTGATTGATGGATCGCCCGCATCTATGCAGGGCGACCCGGCGGCCAGGCTGTAGTCGCCGGCCTCGGTGTCGGTGAACAGGGGATCTTCGGAGATGTTGCCATCGGTGCCGGACAGGTCGTCCAGGGTGCCGCCGTAGTTTCCTGCCAAGGGGTTGTACAGGTCGTTGTACTGCAACACGGGCGAGGAGCCGCCGCTCTCGTAGATTCCATAGCTACCGTTGTTGTCGGAGATGATGGTGTTGGTGATGCTGGGGGGATTGTCGGCATCGCCATCCAGGTAGATGCCTGCCCCGTAGAGAGAGGCGCTGTTGTCGGCCACGGTCGCGTTGACCAGCTCCAGCGGAGCACGCTCCAGGTACAAGGCCCCCCCGTGGCCGTAGGTGGTGTTCCCGATGAGCAGCAACGAAGCCGCCCGGCCGGACACCGTCTCCAGGTATATGCCACCCGCGCTGGTGACACCAATGTTGTCCTGGACCCGGAGACGAGACATGAACAGGTCCACGCCGTCGGTCCCTACGTAGACAGCTCCCCCTTCGTTGGCCTGGTTGTCGCTGAACTCGGTGTCCTGGATGCTCTGCTCCTGGAGATCCTCGGGATCGGCCTCCGAGTCGTCCACGTAGATGGCCCCGCCCTTGTCGGCAGCCACGTTTCCGTCGAAGACACAGCCACTGACGAGGAAGGGCTCGGAGTGGCTGTACAGGCCGCCTCCGCTCTGGGTGGCGACGTTGTCCTCCAGCACGGAGTCCAGGAGGTACAGGGCAGGGCTGACGTGTGCGATGCCCCCACCGTAATCGGCACGGTTGCCGCTGATGGTGGAGGCAGAAACCACGAGGTCCCCGGCGTTGTCGTATATGCCACCACCGGCGTAGCCGTCGGTGGAGTTGTTGGATATCGTGCTGTCCTGGATGACACAGTATCCCGTGTGGATCAGGATGCCTCCGCCCTCTCCGTGGCCCGAGTCGTTGCCGTCCAGCGTGCAGGCGGTCAGCTCCAGGTAGTCGGCGTTGGAGTAGACGGCCCGCCCCGAGTTGGAAAAGAACTCGCTGTCCTGGAAGTAGACCTGCGGGCCATCCACGTAGGCGCCTCCCCCGTAGTTGCTGGTGGCGTCGTTGCCCTGGAAGGTGGATCCGCTGATCTCCGCCAGGCTCGTGGTGCCGCTCACGTACAAGCCGCCGCCATGGCTGGCCTGGTTGTCCAGGAAGGAGCAGCTCTCGATGGCGACGGAGCCATCCTCCACGTAGAGCCCACCACCGTACTGGGAGGCCACGTTGCCGGAGAGCACCAGGTCCGCGAAGGTGGCCATTGCCCCGCTGAAGTAGACACCCGCGCCGTCTTCGGCGGCTCCGCCCATGATGGTGAAGCCCTCAAGGGTGGCGTCCTCGCCAAGGGCCATGGTGACCACGGGACCGCTGCCGTCGCCGTCGATGGTGGTGACCGCGGAGCCGTCCAGCCCCTGCACGGTGATGTCCTTGCCCGAGAAGTCTATGGTCTCCAACCAGGTCCCGGAGCGCACCACCACGCTGCCGCCGTCGCTGACATCGTCTATGCAGTCCTGGATGGTTGGGAAGTCGTCGGGCACCAGGCAGTAGTCCTCGTCGATCTCGCCGTCGCAGTCGTTGTCGATGCCGTCCATGAGTTCGATCTGCCCGGGGTTGGCCAGGGAGTCCAGGTCGTCGCAGTCGCCGTCGTCCTCGGCGTAGCCGTCGCCGTCGTCGTCGTAGCAGTCCACGGTGCCGTCGCCGTCGTCGTCGGGGTAGCCCTCGTCGGTATAGCCGTCGCAGTCGTTGTCCATCCCGTCGCAGAGTTCGTAGGCGTCGGGGTGGGCCAGGGGCTCGTCGTCGTCGCAGTCGTCGCCGTGGGCGCAGGCGGACTGGTCCAGGTGGCCGTCGCCGTCGGCGTCGAAGTCCTCGTCCACGTACCCGTCGCAGTCGTCGTCTGTCTCGTTGCAGGACTCGCTTGCTCCCGGGTGTATTGAAGAGTCCAGGTCGTTGCAGTCGGTTCCGGTGGGACAGGTGCTCAGCGAAAAGTAGCCATCGCCGTCGATGTCGTAGTCTTCGTCGATCTCGCCATCGCAGTCGTTGTCGTCGCCGTCGCAGAGTTCCTCGGCCCCGGTGAAGCTGGCCGGGTCGTCGTCGTCGCAGTCGTCGTCGCTGGCGACGTAGCCCTCGGGCTGCTGGCAGGCCTGCTCTACATCGTCGGGATCGCCGTGGCCATCGCCGTCGGCGTCGGCGTACCACAGGGGGATGTCCAGGCCCTCGTCGGTGTAGCCGTCGCAGTCGTTGTCCAGTGTGTCGCAGAGTTCGGGGGCTCCGGCGTAGATGGTCGAGTCGCTGTCGTCGCAATCGTCCCCGCCCACATCGCCACAGTGCTCCATGTCGAAGTGGCCGTCGCCGTCGGCGTCGAAGTCCTCGTCGGTGTAGCCGTCGCAGTCGTTGTCCAGTGTGTCGCAGAGTTCCGGGGCACCGTCGTAGATGACGGCCGATGTGTCGTCGCAGTCGGAGCCGAAGTCGCCGCAGGCTGCGTCGCCCAGGTGGCCGTCGCCGTCGGCGTCGAAGTCCTCGTCCGTTGCGCCGTCGCCGTCGTTGTCAAGACCGTCGCAGGTCTCCACGTCGACGCAATCGCCAACGCCGTCGCTGTCGCTGTCCTCGAAGCCCTCGTCCGTTGCGCCGTCGCCGTCGTTGTCCAAGCCGTCGCAGGTCTCCACGTCGACACAGTCGGCAACACCGTCGCCATCGACGTCGCTGAAGTCCTCGTCCACGTAGCCGTCGCCATCGTTGTCCAGGCCGTCGCAGGTCTCCACGTCCATGCAGTCGGCGATGCCGTCGGCGTCGGCGTCGCTGAAGTCCTCGTCCACCTGGCCGTCGCCGTCGTTGTCAAGACCGTCGCAGTCCTCCAGGTCCTCGCAGTCGGAGATGCCGTCGGCGTCGCTGTCCGCGTCGCACTCGTCCTCACTGACCATCCACACTTCCACCTGGGCGCTGGCCTGCTGCCCCAGGCGGTCGCTGGCCCAGAGGGTGAGGGTGTGGTGCCCCTGGCTCAGGTCAGGGATGGTGACGACGAAGCTCCCACCGGGCGAGGCCGGGCCTTCGTCCAGGAGGCCGTCCGCGTCGCTGGACCAGGACACGCTCAGCTCCGGGGCCGAGAGGCGGTCGTCGGTCACCCGCCCGGAGAGGAGCAGCGGCACTCCCAGCGGGTAGGAGCCCTCCAGGGGTTGCTCCAGGCTCACCTGGGGCGGCTCGTCGGCCAGCACCTCCACGGACAGCTCGGCTTTCGCGGACTGGGCATCGCTGTTGCTCACGGTGAGGCTGAGCAGGTGTTCACCAGCGGACAGCCCGCTGCTGCTGAAGCTGGAGAGCCTGCTGGCTTCGCCGTCGTCCAGGCTGGCGCTCTCCAGGGTGCCGTCCAGGCTCGATGCCCAGGTGAGGTCCAGCTCACCCGTGCCCGAGATGCTGGCGGTGAAGGTCAGCTCCTGGCCCTCCAGGGCGACCGGGTCGGTGGCGGGCCAGAGGATCTCCAGCACCGGGGCCGACTGGCTGCGCTTGCCCAGGGAGCTGTCGCCCGCGCAGGCCAGCGCTGACAGCGATGACAGCGCCAGCAGGGTCCAGGTCAGGCGGAACGTTCCGCGCTCTCGTTCTTTGCCGGGGGTTCTCATGGGCAGTCCTCGTCCACCAGCCCGTCGCCGTCGTTGTCCACGAGATCGCCGCAGGTCTCCTGGTCCACGCAGTCCTTGAGCCCGTCGCCATCGGCGTCCTGGAAGCCCTCGTCGGTCTGGCCGTCGCCATCGTTGTCAAGGCCGTCGCAGTCGGCGGGTTCGTCGGGATCCTCCTGGTCGACGCAGTCCATGATGCCGTCGCCGTCGGCGTCTTCGAAGCCCTCGTCCACGTAGCCGTCGCCGTCGTTGTCCACCCCGTCGCATGTCTCGGCGTCCTGGCAGTCGGGGAGGCCGTCTCCATCTACATCGAAGCCCTCGTCCACGTAGCCGTCGCCGTCGTCGTCGCTGCCGTTGCAGGATTCGGACACCAGCACCACGACGCCGGAGTTCTGTACCGCGACGTCGCCCAGGTCGTCGGTGACCAGCAGGGTCACCTGGTGCTCGCCCGCCGACAGCCCTGTGGAGCTGAAGCTCGCCAGGCCCGAGCCCGTGGGCGGGCTGCTGTCCAGGAGGCCGTCGATACTGCTGTACCAGCGCACCTGGAGTTCCGAGACATCCTGGTCCTCGTCGGATACCGATGCCTGGAAGTCCACTTCCTGGCCCAGATCGAAGGTCTCGCCCAGCGGGCTGGTGATGCTGGCCTGGGGCTCGTGGTTCCGGGTCACGGTGACGCTCACGGAGACCGAGCCGATGTTGCCCGCCGGGTCCATGAGCGACAGGGTCACCAGGTGCTGCCCAGGCGACAGCCTGCCCGTGCTCATGGCGGCGTAGCTGGCTCCTTCGCCCGCGTCGTAGGGCGGATCGCTGGCCAACACCCCGTCCAGGTCGGATTCCCAGAGGGCATCCAGGCTGCCGGCGGGGCTCAGGTCGTCGCTCACCGTGGCGCGGAAGGTGGTGACCTGGCCATAGATCAACTGGGCTCCCTCCGCCGGCTCCTGGAACGAGGCCTGGGGGGCGTCGTCCATGACCATCGCTTCGGGGGCGCAGCCCGGCAGGGTACAGGCAGAGATGATGACAAGAGGGCAGAGCCACGGGAAAGGCATGTGCTCAAACCTCAGCTCCATTTGAAACGCCTCTGGAAGCAGGTTGCCAACACGAGGAACGACAGGAACGACGCGGCCTGGGATCTGCCGCCCGGGCGGGCCTGCCGGCAGCCGCAGCCTCCGGCGTCGGTCTTCCCGCTGTCCTGCTGCCCCGCCGCGCCGCTGTCATGGGGAAGGGGCTGGGCGGTGTCGCCGGTGTGGCCGGTGCCGCCGGTGTCGCAGGAGGGATCCTCGGGGGCCTGGTCGGCCTGGTACCAGCGGACCTCCACCGGACCCGCGGGTGTGTCGGCAGACCTGGGCACGTCGGTGAGGTAGAGGCCGTCGGCTGTGGCCGAGAGGAGTTGGTAGCCGTGCAGGCGGGTGATTTCGGAGACGTAGGTATAGCCGTGACCCGCCTCCACCGCGCTGGAGAGACCGCCGGAGATGTCGTAGACCAACAGGTCGTCGTGCTGGCACTGTACGTAGAGGAAGTCGCCCGCCACGTCCAGGGACTCGGGATCGTAGCCATCCATGAGCAGCGAGCCCACCTGGAACGGGTTTCGCGGGTCGGAGACGTCCACCTGGACCACTCCCACGCCGTTGACGAAGAAGGCGGCCTCGCCCCGGATGACCACGTTGGTGGAGAGCATGCCGCCCCCCGAGTCGGGGATCTCCAGCATGGCCAGCATCACCGGCGCTGCGGGGATGGCTACGTCGTAGTCCACCAGGACGTAGGAGTCTTCGCCCGAGTCCAGCAGCGAGCCGCTCAACTGTGAGCGCCCGGTGCCGTAGACCAGCAGGTTGCCCATGAGAGCAGCGGCCTCGCCGCTGGCGATACAGCTTTCGTTGAGCTGAACGGGCGCCGTGGGCTCTGAGATGTCCCAGAGATTGCAGCCGGCCTGGAGCAGGTCGTCCCAGGCGTCCACCACCAGGTGACAGGTGCCCTGGGCCCGGCCCACCACCTGGGCGCTTCCCGGCTCGGTGAAGTCCCAGACCGTGAGGTCCGTGTATCGCCACTGGCTGTCGTCGAAGAAGCTCACCGTGGACTTGCCCGAGGTGAAGACCCAGGTGCCATCGGCCCCGTACTTCACTCCCAGGCCGTAGGTGTCCAGGCCGTGGTGGGCGTAGCCCCGTTCCACGGGGTCGTCCGGGTCGGAGATGTCCACCGCGGTGATGCCGCCCCCCAGGTAGCCGCTCAGGTAGGCCATGTCGCCGGCCAGCTCCACGTCGGTGGTCTGGCCGGCGGCCTGGTAGCCCCCGATCCACTGGAAGGGGTCGCCGGCGGAGAGGTCCACGCTGCGCAGGCCGTAGCCGGATACCTGGACGATGGCGAAGTCGCCGACATCCACGTAGCTACCGACGTTCCCGGTTATGGAGTCGTCTTGCCACTCCTGTATCAACTCGGGCTCCAGGGGATCTGTGATGTCCCACGCTCGCACGTAGCTCAGAGTGTGTCCATCCCAGGGAGAGGATCCCCCCCAGTCCGCCCAGCCGTAGCTGCCCGACTCGTAGAGGACTCCGTCCACCATGCCCAGCCCCGTACACTGGTCCACCTGCTGCGGCTCGTCGTCGGGATCCACGTCCAGGGCCTGGTAGATCTGCCAGGCCAGCGGGCTCGCGGTGTCGGAGAGATCCACCACCCACAGGCCGTCGCCCCCGGTGCCCAGGTAGAGCACCTGCTGGTGGGGGTGTATCAGCGGGGTCACGCCCACGCCCTTGCCGGAGTACAGGAAGGTTGAGAGCAGATCGGGGCTTTCGATGTTGGAGATGTCGTAGAGACGCAGCAGGTCGTAGCCCTCCACCTTGGCCAGCAGCAGCGAGTCGGAGAGCGCCCAGGCGGACTCGTTGCCCGATGCGGAGATCTCGTCGTCGATGGGCAGGGGTATCAGGGACAGCTCGCTGGGTTTGGCGGGGTCGGTGGTGTCCAGAATGGTAATGCCCTCGCCGTTGTAGCCCAGCAGCGTGCCGGCCCTGTCCCACAGGGTGGAGGTGCCGTAGCTCAGGGACAGGGTGGAAGCCAGCAGCGGGTTGGCCTCGTCCGACACGTCCACGGCGGCCACGTAGCCACGGCATGACACGTAGGCCCAGCCACCGTGCTCCGCCGAGGAGTAGCACCAGCCCTCGTCGCTCAGACCCAGCAGCTCCATGGCCGCCGGGTCGGATATGTCCACTATGGCCAGCGAAGAGTCGCTCTCGCCGAAGCTGAGCCAGGCGCGGTCGCCCACCACCGTGAACCCGCCGTTGGAGTTCCAGTGCTGGTGGAAGTGGGAGCGCAGGGCAAGCTCCTGGTCGGGGTTGCCCGCGGAGAAGGCGAAGCGCCCGTAGCGCGGGTCCACGGCCAGGAAGCCGGGGAGGACCTCCACGTCGGGCCACCCGCTGCAGTCCGAGAGATCCTGGAAGCGGGCCTCCAGCGGCGTGGCCCGCCCCGTGGGCCCGCGCCAGTATGGAGTACCCACCGAGGCGCCTTCGTCCAGCACGTCGAAGGCCTCGCCCAACGCGAAGGGGACGTCGTCGGGCTCCACGGGGCTGCCGTCGGGGTAGCCCAGGCGCACCGGCTCGCCGTCGGGGTCGAAGGTGAAGGCCCTGCTGCCCGCCTGGCCGGCCTGCTGCTCCAACCAGGCGCTGCTCTCGGGCGGCTCTCCCGCATCGGCCGCGGCCTCGTGGGCCGCGCGAGCCAGGTGCTCCTCGCTCAACGAGTCATCCCAGTCCAGGCGGTCGTCCACGGTGACGCCGTCGTGATCCTGCTCCGCCCACCAGGTGGAGCCGTCGTCCGCCACCAGGAACGTGGCGCCCAACCGCAGATGGCTGGTGTCGGGCAGGTGGACGGTGACCTTGCCGCGGTCCGTGCTCAGCAGCAGGTCGTGGGCCGGGGCCGGCAGAGTAGCGATGAACAGCGGCCCTTCGGCCTGCGGGTCGTAGCCCATGCCAAGGTCGTCGGCCAGGCCGAAGTCGCCGTCGAACACGGAGCCCCAGTCCCAGGGGTTGACCAGCAGCCCGTCCTGGGCGTCCAGGGTGGCCAGTTCCATGCGCGTGGAGCTGCCGGATGGCTCGAACCACAGGAAGGCGGTATCGCGATAGTCGAAGCCAGGGTCCAGGTCGGTCTCCATCCCGGTGACCCGCCCACAGACGAAGGGCAGATCCTGAGCCGGGGCCGGGAGACTTGAGACGAGCAATACCAGGAGCAGAGGCATGTGTGGCCGGTCCCTCGAGTTGCGGCTGTCGAGCGCCGGCACGATGATAGCGCCAGGGGAGGCTCCGAGTCAACAGCTCCGGGAGTCTGTCGCCCATGACAGGTTGTACATGGCAGGGGCCCGAAATGGAACGTTTGTACATGGCAGGGGCCGAAAATGGAACGTTTGTACATGGCAGGGGCCGAAAATGGAACCTCTGGCCCTGAACTGTTTCAAAACAGGGGGCTCCCATGTACATACGTTCAAAACGGCGGGGCTCCCATGTACATACGTTCAAAACGGCGGGGCTCCCATGTACATACGTTCAAAACGGCGGGGCTCCCATGTACATACGTTCAAAACGGCGGGGCTCCCATGTACATACCTTCA
>JAJRWT010000013.1 GCA_024276675.1 Myxococcota bacterium
CATCGCAGGAGCGGCCCATTCCTTCGCCAGGCGCGCCGGGCAACCGCTTGAAATAGCGCTGCTATTCCGGCGGGTTGCCCGGACGCACCTGGCTCGAAAGCGACTCGCTCCTGCTCGGTCCGCACTTTCCGGATGGGAACTTGAAAAGAATGAGCCGCTCCCCCTGGCCTTCACCGGCTGGTTCTTCCTGCTGGCTGCTTCCTCATGCGGGGCTCCCAGCACCCCACCGGACATGGTGCGAGTGGACGGTGCCCAGGTAGTCCGGGGCGAGGCAACCTTCTACGTCGCCCCCTTTTTTCTGGACCGCTACCCCATCAGAAACCGCGAGCTTCCCTTTCCTCGACGTGGACACGGTAGGGCTCCGGATCCCGTTGCCGACCCCGATGCGCCGGCCGTGAACCTGACCTACCGCGAAGCCCAGGCATATTGTCGCTCCCGGGGAAAGCGCCTCCCCACCGATGCCGAGTGGGAGTTGGCCGCCACCGGCGGAGATGCCATACTATTCCCCTGGGGAACGGTATGGGAAGATGGAGCCTTGCCCGGAGACGCCATCGGCCCCTACCAGGTGGGGCTCCATCCCCAGGCAGCAGCACCTTCTGGCGCCGAGGATCTACTGGGAAACGTCTTCCACTGGACATCCACCGACTACGAGCCGCCCCCCGACAGCCCCAAGGCCCCCGAACTCACCGGGAGCCTCAAGGTGGTTCGACCTGGTTGCTGTCCCTTCATGGAAGAGTGGAACCACACCGGCTATCGCACCGCCTTCCCGGCGGAGCGCCGTTCCGGCTACATCGGCTTCCGCTGCGCTCAATCCGTGAAACCCGACCTCCAGGTCCGGCAACCACCGTCTCCAACTCCGCGTGACATCGACGTCGACGAACCCATCAGGCAGCTCCTGTCCGACATGTTCGGCCCCGAGAGACCTGATCTCCCGGACCCGGTCCGCCGTGTGTTGGAAGGCCTCCCCGGGGGTTCGGTGGTGGCCGATGTGGGCTGCGGCCTCGGGGCCATCTCGCTGATGCTTGCCCGGCAGGTGGGGAAGGACGGGCTGGTCTACGCTGTAGACGTCAACCCGGGCGTGATTCGCTTCCTGGAAAACGCAGCCAGAATCCAGGGAGTGACAAACATAGGCACACTTCGATCCACCGAAGGGCATACAGGCCTGCCTCCCGAGAGCTGCGATTTGATCATGCTGGTGCAGATGGCCAACAGTGTCAGAGACAGAGCAGTGGACGATTTCACGCAGAGCCTGGTCACGGCCATGAAACCCGGCTCCAGGCTCCTCATCTACGAAAGCCCCCCTCCCGAGAGCGTGTTGACAGCCTTGAAGGCAAAAGGACTGGCACTGGTGGAAAGTGCCCCGGCTCCCGCCGCCAATCCCGGGCGCGAGACACGCTCGTCCGGACCCCCGGAAGCTGGGCAAGACGCCTTCTGGCTATTCACGACGGGGGCCAGGGACTGACTTCGGTCTTGCACCGGACGGGCCGAGCCTTGTCCGCCGTGGAAGTTCCCCAAATGGTGCTTGACTTGAAAAACTCCCTTCTGATACAATTTCTGTGAAAAAGTCGTTGATGTTCCGACATAACGGGAGTGCCACATGTCGCCCAGGGCCATAAACATTTCCGCATACACCGCCGTTCTCATGGTAGCCGCCTGTCATGGCTGCGGGCATGAAGATACCGCCGACACCTACAGCGGGGGCCTGGGGGGCGACACCGGCGACACCCAGGTCATGGACACCTTCCCCGACACCGACCACCCCCATACGGGCGATACCGGCGAGCCACCCCTGGACGGCACCATAAAGGGAACGGTCACGGTCCAGCTCTACGAAGAGATCGACGGCATAGAAGTACCCGTTTCCTGGGACGACTTCTCGCCCGGCTGGGTCTTCGGGGGCATATTCGTGTCGGCCTTCCGTTACGACGCCATCAGCCGTGAAACCACCTACTACGCCACCACCTCCATCCTCGACCCCACCCCCGATCCCAACGAGTACGAGTTGGACGTCTACGCTACCACCATAGACTCGGTGCGGGTCTACGCCGCCCTGGACTACTGGAACGACTCCATCATCAGCAGCTACGACCCCACCGGGCTCTACCCCACCGCCGTGAGCGTGACGGGCGGAGACACCGTCAACGGCATCGACATCACCATCATGGTGCGGGTGACGGACGGTGATCTGTGCTACGACTGCTACGGAGGACCCGGCTACTGCGAAGGGGACTGCGGTGGTTGCGACACCGTGGACGTAAGCGGCCCCATCACCGTGGACACCTGGGGCTTCGCCAACCAACCCGCCATCGCCATGTTCGCCACCACGGGCAACGAAGGCCCATACTACTACTACATCTCCGACAAGGTCTACCTGAAACCCGCCGAAGAAGAACCCACCACCAACTACTCGGGCGACTACCTGATAGACGTGTGCAGCGATGCAGGCGAGTGGAACCTCCTGGGCGCCTGGGACTCCAACAACAACGGCCTGTTCGATCCCGACGACTACTGGGGTGAATACGTGGAAGGCGAGGACCCGGCCAACCCCATCTTCGTGTCGTCCACGGACCTGCCCGACACCGAGATCCACATCCCCATCGAAGGCGCCGGCCTGCAGGTCGTGCCCTTCGTGCAGGTCACTGGAACCATCAGCACCGCCGAAGACACCTTCGACACCCTCTTCTCATCCTTCGACGACTACACCGGCGACAGCCTCATCTACGTGGCGGCTCTGAAATATCGCCCCGAAGGCGACCTGGACGTGTCCACCATCGTGGACGACTCCTACGCCTTCCTGATCTACACACCCGAAGAATGGGCCGGCCAGCAGGAGCTGGACTACGCTTTCTACGCTCCCGCCAACTCCATCATCTACCTCTGGGCCTACGCCGACGTGGAGCCCAACGGCCTGGTCAACGAACACCTGGAGCCGGGTGGTCCCGCCGGCGGCCATGACTATGGCCGCATCACCACCACCACCGAAGACCTCGACGAAAACATCGTGATGGTCTCTGAAATGGAAGAAACCGGGGTTCCCGAGTAGCGACCAACGATCTCAGCCCGTATTTCGGCGGCGCCTGACCAGGGTAAGGGCCAGGCCCGCCAGCAGAGCAGCCGGGCCCGGGCCCGGAACGCTGCCGCAACCACAGCCGCCGGCGGTTTCGTCCAGGTACACCCGGGGCGCCGGCGCGATCCATCCCTGGCCGGTGTCTGGCGTTGCGGGTCTATCACTGTCCTGGGACCACGGTGAAGATGTGTCGCCGGGTGTGGGGCCGGCGGTGTCGCCCTGGACCGGGCTCGCCGTGTCCTGGCCGGTGGGATCATCGCCCGACGCGGTCTGCTCCCGGATCATGTTCCAGAAGTCCGGGTCGGCGTCTTCGTAGGTGAGGGCCCAGAAACCGATTCCCTGCAGGCCTTCGTCCATGGCGTAGTCCACCTTGGTTTCGATGGCTTCCTGGTCGTCGTACCACAGTTGGGACCTGGAGCTGGGAAACGCATAGGCGGTGGCGCTGAAGTCTTCCCAGTTGCGGCCGTAGCTGGCCCCTCGCTCGATGGCGTAGCTGTAGGTCAGGGCGTCGCCGTCGCCGGTCGAAGTACCGGGGATGGAGTTGTCGGTGGTGGGCCACTCGAATCCGAAGAGCGGCAGGCCCAGGATGAGCTTGTCGTCGGTGGCGCCGTAGGTGCGGTAGTCTTCCACGGTCCAGGTGAGGTTCCACTGGCTCCATAGATCGCCAGATTCCAGGGGGGCGGTGGGGCCCGGGTTGCCACCCGAGTAGTAGTAGTCGTAGCCCATGATGAAAAGAGCCGTGCTGGCGGCGGACAAGACATCGTAGTCGTAGCTCCCGTACCAGTCCACGGCGGGCATGGCCAATACCAGTTCATCCACCTGGGGAGCGAGTTCCTGGACGAAGTCCACGAATTCATCCTTCAGCCCGTAGTCCAGCCCTTCGAAGTCGAGATTCACGCCGTCTCCGCCCAGTTGGTCCACCAGCGATACGATCTCGTCGATGGCGTGGGAACGCGACGAGGCGCTGGAGAGGACGGACCACATGACATCGTCGTCGAAGCTGATGACGCAGAGATGCACCTTGACGCCGAACGCCCTGCCGTAGTCCAGGGCCTCGGCTCCGTAGGAAGTCCACCGATACGAGTAGTCGAGGGAGCCGTCGGAGGCCAGTTCCACGCCGAAGATGGCGATATGGGTGAGGTATTCCCAGGCCACCTGGGAGAGGTCGTCGCCCCAGTAGGGCCAGTACCCGTAGACGGTTGCACTGGATTTCAAGCCAGGAGGCAGCGAGCCGACGGGAACTCCGGCGGAGAGAGGGGCGGACGGAAGGTGGCCGAAGGCCTGCTCTTGCCGGGCGTGGGGCGTGGATGGAGGGCCGGGTCGGGAATAGCCATGAAGCGGAGCATCGGCCAGGACCGGCGTGCAGAGCGCAAGAAACGCCAGCGGAAGCAAACTCTTGTGAACGCACGGCGTGAAGGACATGATTGGCTCCTGTGGCTGGGGGCAATCCTGCACCGAAGGCTAACCCATGAATACCAGGATAGAAAGCTCTCAAGCTTTCATGGGTAGAGAGTATCCAGCGGGATTGACCTGTACATGGTGGGACGTACACAGTCAGGGCAGGAGGTGGGCTCGCTGGCCGAGAGCTGCCAGATCACTTCGCCCTCCAGGGAGTATTCCCTGATGGTGGCGACGGGGCCGCAGGTGGCCAGGAAGTGATCGTGTTCGGTCAGGTACACGCTGCTGCGGGATTCACAGTACAAGTCCAGGGTCTGCTCCCGGGTGATCTCGGTTTGCCAGGTGCTGGTGTCCAGGTTCATGGTGATGACGCGTGCGCTCGCGGCGCTGTTGGCGTTGTCGAACATGAGTAATGTTCCACCTTCCAGCGTGCGGGCGTGGTGCTGCATCTCGAACCACTGGCTGCTGATGGTGTCGGGGCCCCAGGCGAAATCCCCGCCTTCGCCCAGCCACCACTCCAGCCTGCCGAAGTCGGGACTGCTCTCATCCATGCCCCCGTTGTTGATCTTCAAGACCGCATCCTGGTGCCGCAGGGAGATGAGCCAGTTGCCGTCACGGTCGATGTGGAGGGAATTGGCGTGGGTCCAGTCGGCCGCCGAGTCGAAGAGATCGTTCCAGAACTCGCAGTCGTAGGCATGTTCAGTGGGGTACAGGGTGGGGTCTGCAAGGGTGTCGGCCATGTCCCACTCCAATACCAGCGTGGCATCTTCGTCGAAGACCTGTACGCCGTCGTTGATGTACGTGACACCATCCCAGTCGTAGGACTCCGCCGTGATCACGTAGTATAGGCCGTCCTGCTTGAACACTTCGTGGTGTATGTACTCGTTGATGGGCCCGCCGTCTTCGCTGGAGAGCCACTGCCTGAGCACTGTGCCATCCAACTCCATTTCCACCAGCACCAGGTAATCCAGGTTCAGCAGAACAGTGCCCTCATCGGTGAAGTCAAAGGCGCCGATGTCGGCGTTGAAGGGCTGGTACCAGACGATGTTCCCCTGGTGGTCGGCTATTATCAACGCCTCGAAGCCATCGCATTCCCCGTCGAAGAGCACGTAGCGGGTGTCGTGGGGAGCGAAGCTTGCCGCGCTCACCTGGACGAGCCCCGGGGGCAGGTGCCCCACGGAAATGGGCACAACCCCCGCCTCGACGGTCTCGACACCGCCAAGGCCGTCGGGCCCTTCCACGTACACCGTCGCAATGTAGTCCCGCTCCGCCATGAGGCCCCAGATGCCAATGCTATGGTCCCTGCTCAAGGTGGTGGCGCTGGTGGTGACGGTCTCGTCCGAGCCATCCTCGCCGAATACCGCCCAGGCACGGGTTGGCACCGAGCTGTGCAGCTCCAGGCTGAAGCGCAGCACCGACAGGGGATCGGGCACCAGCTCGATGGAGGAAACGGTCCAACCGGCCTTTGCTGCCGGGGCACCGATGGGAGCGCCCAACGCCGCCCCAGGGGTCCAGGCCAGCAGGCCCGCCAGCATGACACCGATCCAGCCGTGGATGGCAACGCTCATCTGTTCCTCCCGAGTTTGAGGCCAGCACATATTCTACCACGGAAAGGCGGACCAAGCGGCACGTCCCGGGCTCCGGTCATGGCCACGCTCCGCCTACTCGTCCACCACCGCCAGCACGGCTTCGGCTATCTTGGAGTGGCCGGTGGGATTGGGGTGGATGCAGGTGACGTCGAACCACTCCTGGGCGTCTTCGCCGCGATAGCAGGCGTTGTCGGGATCGCCGGCGTAGAAACCGTGACCGCAGAAACGCTCGAACATGAAGATCACGTCACGGGAAAGCTCGGTGGCCATCTGCATGTACTGCTCGTTCCAGTACTTGTAGGCCAGGTTCATCTCGGGAACCTGGTAGTCGAAACCGAAGGTCTCGGCCACGGGACAACTGCCCAGGTCGCCGGTGGTGTCGGTGTACTCGTAGGTGTTGCCGAATATGACCTGGACTCCCCCCGGGAAGAGGGACTCGTCGTCGAACCAGGCAAGGGCGTCGCGCAGATACTCCAAGGACTGCATCATGTCGGCCAGCACCTCGGCCTCGGAGGAGCCGGAGACCAGGTCATCGCCAAAGGCCAACATGTCGTTTCCACCCACTGTCATGACCACCAGGGTTCGCTTTTCTTCGACGCCTGGAAAGCACTCCAGGATCTGCTGGTGGGGTTCCAACAGCAGGTCGTCGGCCCTGGCACCCCACTCGGCGCAGTCGGCAACCTCCACATCCTCGCCAAAACGCTCCTCGATGCCCTGCTCCACCAGGTAGCGGTAGATCTCGTCGGAGTCGCTGGGGGGGGTTCCCTCGGTGATGGAATCCCCCAGGAAGACCAGCTTGCGGATGTTGTCTATGTCCTGGTGGTCGGTACCGAGGCAATGGCTGGCTATCACGGGATCGAAACGCTCGTAGTCGGGAAAGTCATCGGTGAAGCCCACAGTGTCGTCCCAGCAGCCGGTCAGTCCGCTGTCCAGGTCCGCCGGGGCCGAGTCACCGGGAAGCGTGGAATCCCCCTGGCCAACCGGAGGCGAACAGCCCGAAAACAACGAGACCGAAAAGAACACGATGCCTGCCTGCATGGCCATCACCTCCCGCGCAACCGGCCCCGCTGTCCAGTACCCGTAGTTGCCTTGCCGATTGTACCCGATATATCGCATTGGCACCAAGTCCCGGAGCGCCCCCGGTTGTACTTCATACCCGGCGCACTTGATGCTGCGCTCCACACCCAAGGAGGACAGTTTTGAAACTCTTCCCCACATTTCTCCTCTCCGCCGGCATCATGGCCACCACAGCCTGCCAGCAACAGCAAGAGGCTCCCGCCCCCAAACCCAGCCCCCAACCAACGGCCACGGGCCCCGATGCCGCCAAGCTACTGGAAAGGTCAAAGTCGGTGTTCAAACCACTTCCCGAGTTCATCGCCGACGCTCGCCCATCCCAGGAACTCATCGCCCTGGGGCGGACTCTCTACTACGAACCACGACTCTCGAAAAGTGGCGAGATCTCCTGCAATACCTGCCATGATCTGGAAAAGTACGGAGTAGACGGCAAACCCACGTCACCGGGCCACGACGGGCAACTGGGTAATCGCAATTCACCCACCTGCTACAACGCGGCTCTGCACTCCACCCAGTTCTGGGACGGTCGGGCCCCGGACGTGGAAGAACAAGCCAAGGGTCCGGTGCTGAACCCGGTGGAAATGGCCATGCCGGACGAGGCCACGGTCGTGAAGACACTGAAGGCCATCCCCGGCTATGGAAAACTCTTCAAGGCAGCCTTCCCCGACGACCCCAGGCCGCTGACCTTCGACAACGTGGCCATCGCCATCGGCGCCTTCGAGCGCGGACTCGTCACTCCAGCCCCCTTCGACAAGTTCCTGGGCGGCGACGAAAACGCTCTTTCGCCAAAGCAACTCGCCGGGCTACAGGCCTACCTGGACACCGGCTGCCAGATGTGCCATGCCGGGGCCGCGCTGGGCGGTACGGGCTTCTTCAAACTTGGCCAGGTGGAACCATACGCCACCGAAGACGGCGGTCGCTACGAAGTCACCCATAACGACTCCGACAAGCACGTCTTCAAGCCGCCTTCCATGCGCAACGTCGCCAAGACCGCTCCCTACTTCCACGACGGCAGCGTTGCCCGGCTGGGTGAGGCGGTGCGACTCATGGCCAAGCACCAGAACGGCAAGGAACTGGACCAGCAGCAGGTGGACAGAATCGTCGCCTTCCTGGGCTCGCTCACGGGCGAAATCGACCTTGCCTACATCGCCGAACCGCAGCTTCCAGGCATGAAACCCAGCAGTGACCAGGCCCAGGAGCCTTCCCGGGGCAGCAGCGCCGCAAAGTCGAAACCCGCGCAGGGCAGGAAGCAGGGCAAGTAGCCTTCAAGACGCAGGTGGGCAGCGCAGCGTGGCTGGGCGCCCCCCTTCGTGGAGAGGCTGCTCCTCGATGTTATTCTTGCGCTGCCGTGTTGACCATGGGCCGCCCTGCCAGCTCCCTGTCCATCATGAACAGCGCGCTTGGGGAGTCCTGCACCAGCTTGAGCTTGCGTGCGATCTCGGCCGCCGTGGATTCCTCTTCCACCTGTTCCGCGACGAACCACTGCAAGAAGTTGTTGGTGGCGTGATCCCGGAGGTCGATGGCGATGTCCACCAACCCGTTGATGAGCGCGGTCACCCGCTGCTCGTGCTCGTGGGTTGCGGCAAAGACCTGGTAGGGGTTGGCCCATTCCATGGGAGGGGCTTTGATTTCACCCAGCACCACTCGGCCTCCTCTCTCGTTCACGTACTTGTAGAACTTGTCCACGTGGGTCATCTCTTCGAGGGCCTGGGCACGCATCCAGTTGGCCATGCCGGGGAGCCCCTGCGACTCGAAGTAGGCGGACATGGAATAATAGAGGTACGCGGAGTCCAGTTCAGCGTTGATCTGCTCATTGAGCGCTTCCTGCATTCTCTCGTCGATCATCTCTATTCTCCCTTTCTTTTGTTGAAGCCCGGCGACAAGGTCCCCCCTGCACCGGGCCGAGATCTGCTTGCCGATTCCAGGCGATGGGTGACATGTCTATGCAATATGCATGCCAGGATCGCGGCCCCAAGAGCCACCATGCGAGGTGCGTTGTTCCACAACCTGCCCGCCTGCGATACAGCGTGAGACAGTCACACCCTGCAAACAACGAGACACCCACCGCCATTCCCGCCCCTGGAAGAGGCCTGCCCGGCGGGCATGTATTTTGCATAACAAGAAACCTCCACGAGCCCGGGAGTCCCGATGCCCTCCAGGCAAGACATGGAAAGACTACTGCGTAGAGGCGACATGGCTGCCTGGGCAGACATGGCCCGCCTTCACCGTTCCAGGGTGATCCGCTTCCTCTGTGGACGGCTGTACAGCACGGATCAATCCGAAAAACACGCAGCAGCCACGGCGCTTGGCTCCATCATGGGTGACAGGGAGTTGGTGGACGAAGCAAAAGCCAGGGACACCCTTCGCAGGTTCTTCTGGGCTTTGAGCGAGGAATCGGGGGCGGTTCCCTTCGGTGCCCCCGAGGCGATAGGAGAGATCCTTGCGAGGCGCCCAGAGCTTCAAGAAGACTTCCTGCCCGTGCTGCTGTCCATGCTCTACACCGAGGAACTCTTCCAGACCGGAGCCATCGAACTGGGCCTGCTATGGGCCCTGGCCCGCATCGGGCCTTCACCCTCTGGCTTCCCCACCACTGCCAGGAAGGCCCTGCGGAAAATGGCCGAATCCCACCCCGATCCAGAGGCCCGCTACCGTGCAAGCCAGATCCTGGCCGGCTGAATCAGGAAGGGGCAATCAAGAAACCTCCAAATACCATCTAGGAGCAACAATGAACGAACTCAAGATGGGGCAGGCAGCCCCGGATTTCACGCTTGTCGCCGACAACGGCGAGCCTTTCACCCTGGCATCCCTGAAAGGCAGCAAGATCGTACTCTATTTCTATTCCAAGGACAACACCTCTGGCTGCACGGCCCAGGCAAGGGAGTACAGCGAGCTGTCACCGCGGTTCCAGGAACTTGGCACGGTGATCCTGGGGGTAAGCCGTGACTCCACAAAGAGGCACGTCAACTTCAAGAACAAACACCAGATCCCATTCACGCTGCTCAGTGACCCGGATCACCGGGTCCACGAGATCTACGGGGCATGGGGCGACAAGAAAGTCTGTGGCAAACCCACCCAGGGCGTGTTCCGAACCACGGTGGCCATCGACGAAAACGGCATCATCACCGACATCAAACACAAGGTGAAGGCCAAGGGGGATGCCGCGAGAATCCTGGGTATCCTGGAGGCTCAAGGCTGATCGGCCCGTCTTTCCACGCACCGGGGGAGCAGCCCAGCCGGGCATGGACTACAAGGGGTTGCGCGCCAGGAACCGGTACAGGGTAGCTCGCCCCACTCCCAACACGGCGGCTGCCTTGACCTTGTTGCCGCCTGTCTGCTCCAGGGCGCCGCGTACCGCGTCGGCGTTGAGCTTGGAACGTCGTGCTCCGGCCATCCTGCCCCCTGCCGCGGCACCCCCACCCGGCTTGAACGATTCACTCTGCTCCTGGAAGGTTTGACCTGACAAGACCTCGGGAGGAAGATGTATGGGCAGCAGTTGCTCCCCGTTGCAGCGGATGCAGGCATACTGCAGGGCGTTGATCAACTCGCGGACGTTGCCTGGCCAGGGATAGCGCTCCAGGGTTTCCAGGGCCGCAGCGGAGATCTGCACCATCCCGGTGCTGGATTCACTGGCGATATCTTCCAGCACACGGTTCACGAGGAGAGGGATGTCTCCGGCGCGGTCCCTCAGGGGAGGCAATGAAATGGGCATCACGCAGAGGCGGTAGAACAGGTCCTGCCGAAAATCCCCCCTTGCCACCATGGCCCTGATGTTCTTGTTGGTGGCGCTGATGACGCGGACATCGGCCTTGATGGACCTCTCGCCGCCCACACGCTCGAAGGTACGTTCCTGCAGCACGCGCAAGAGCTTGACCTGGAAGGCGGGAGTCAGCTCGCCCACTTCGTCCAGGAAGATGGTTCCGCCCCTTGCCAGCTCGAAACGACCGCGCTTGTCGCGCACGGCGCCGGTGAAGGCCCCGCGCACGTGGCCGAAGAGTTCGCTTTCCAGGATGTGCTCGGGAAGCGCGCCGCAGTTAATGGGAACGAAGGGACCAGCGGCTCGCGGGCTTTCTTCGTGTATGGCCCTGGCCACCAGCTCCTTGCCGGTCCCGGTATCGCCCAGCACCAGGACGGAGTACCTGGTGGGCGCCACCTGCCTGATGGTGCTGAAGATCTCGCGCATGGATTCGGAGGCGCCGATTATACCGTGAAACTCGACTTCGGTGGCCAGGCGCCTTCGCAGGTTGCGGACTTCGGTGACATCACGAAACGAAGCGACGACGTGGCGGCTGCCCCCCGTTCTCTCCACGGTGGAGAGAGAAACCTGCAGGTTCCGCTTGCCACGCACATGGTGGTTGAAGCTCACCTGTTGTTCCAGGTGGGCAATCTGCAGCGGACGACCCTGCTTGAATGGGCAACGCTCGGCGCAGATGCCCGCGGGGTGGAATACCTGGTGGCAGTCCCTGCCGATGACGTCCTGCCTGGACACTCCGGTCATACGCTCGGCGGCCCTGTTGAAGACGTATACGCGCCGGTGTTCGTCGTGGATTATCACCCCGTCGGAAAGGCTGTCGAAGAGCCTCTGCGTGCGCAGTCGTTCCTCGTGGATGGCGGCAAGGTAGCCGTCGCGCAGCAGAGCCCGCACGCGGTCTTCCAGGTTGGTGCGAAGCTGGATGAAAGGCTCGAGGGAATCGCCCGACGCGGCGAGGGCAGGGTCGGGCAGGTCCCAGAACAGCTCCACGGGAAGCCCCGCAAGGATGGTCTTGCCGGGCAGGAGACGCCCCCGGGGATCGAAGCTGTCGGGGCCCAGGTCGCGGCAATAGTCGCGGGCCGAGGGCGAGAGACAGACCACGATGTCGAAGAGAGTGGTGGTGAGCTGGTGTACGTTCCTGGAAATCTGCCCATGAATGGAAACACCTGCCTGCTCCATGACCTTGACGGCACGTTCGTCCAGTCGGCCCTGCTCCAGGCCCGCGCTGGCCACGCGGACACCCGGGCCCGCCAGGTGGCGCAGCAGGGCTTCGGCCACCTGGCTCCTGGATGAATTGGAATCACCCAGGAACAGGACGCTTGCTCTGGAGTCGGCTTGGGTGGAGTTGTTCATGGGGCACGTACCCGTGGTATTCCCCGGCACTATAACCAACGGGAGCAGCGGCGGGAACAAGGCAGGCCATCACCGCTGCACCCCGTGGGATCGCAACGGCGGCAAGTTCCCGAACACCTGGCCCCGCCAATCAGGAAGCCCCTGCCTGAAGATCCTGAGGATCACGCGCTTGCCGATGGTTGCCGGGCCAGATCGGCGAACAGATCCTCCAGCGCCGTCCTTCCGCGAAAACCGACCATCTGGCCAACGTTCCGCCTCTCCCGGAAGACTATGAGGGTGGGGATGCCACTGACGCCGAAGGCACTCGCCAGTTGGGGTTCCTGGTCCACGTTCACCTTGGCCACGAGTACTTTCCCTTCGTAGGTGGCGGAGAGATCCTCCAGGATGGGGCCAATCTGCCTGCACGGAGCGCACCAGGGTGCCCAGAAATCCACCACCACCGGTCGCGGTGAATCCAGGACCTCTTTCTCAAAACTCGCCGTCGTGACATTCATGGGTTTGCCAGGCATCTTCTTCTCCTGTTTGTTCTGGCGTGGGAGGGGCCCGCGCCTGCTCTCCCGGGAGAGCCGTCAGGTGGCTGCTGTGTTTCACTCTCCAACCCGTGCAACGTCCTGGAACTGCAGGCAGGGGGCGGAAGAAACTCAAAGCCGTTGGAGCAATGCATTCACCCTCTGCACCCGGTAGAACCCGGCGACCGTGCCGTCGTCGCCGGACAACCACATCTCCCAGACCTTCCGCCCATCCGGGGTCACCTCGAAGATGCGGCTCTGACTGTCGCTGGTGAACAGGCTGGCGGCCCCGATGAGCGTGTTGCCGTTTTCGAGGCGGTTGGCATCTCCCATGTGGAAGTCGTACCAGAAGTCATCGCCGCCCTGTTCCGGGTACTGCCATGCGATTAGGGATGTCATGTTCTGCTGGTCCAGTTCGTACTCCACGACGCGGCTGAAGCCCCGCAGCGAACCGTTGTCGTAGAACAACACGTGGCCATCTTCCAGGAATTCGGGGGCATGGGCAAAATCCACCCAGGGAAACCTGGCGTCGGGATCGGGGGCGAAGTCCTGGCCATCGCCCAGCGCCCAGACCACGTGACCGTCCGATGTGTCGATCTTGTAGAGTGAGCTGGCGTTGTGCGAGTTGTAGTAGGCGTATCCTTCGTCTTGAAAATACAGGGCGGCGTTGCCCCAGAGGTACATGTCGCCGGCCTCGGGGATGTGGTCCAGCGCGCTCCAGCTCCAGACGGTGTCCAGATCCTGGTCGATGACTTCCATCACGTCGTACATGTCGGAGCCTTCTTCTTCCATGTGCAGGTAGAGATACCCCACGTCGGGCACGGGAATGAACTCGTGGTGCATCATCCCCACTTCCAACAGGTTGGGATCCACCACCTGTTCCGGGCCTTCCCAGAGTTGGTTGCCGGCCAGGTCCATTTCCAGCGCGTGGCTGCCCTTCTCCAGGGCGCCCCCCAACACGATCCGTTCATCGTCCACCATGGTGAGCACTATGTCGGGGCGGGATGCTTGATCCTGACCGCGATAGTACCACACCGGTTCACCCGTCTGGTCGAAGATCACCGCGGTTGAAGGGTAGTACATGTCGCCCACCAGGAGATTGGACATGGTCCAGCCCGGCTGCATGGCCTCCGGTTCCAGCACGGTGACTTCGACATTCAGGTCCGCGAACGGCGTGGTTCCGGTCTGGACTTCCAGGGGGTCCGAGCGCAGTTCCTGGCCATCTTCGGTCACCG
The DNA here is from genome assembly GCA_024276675.1 of Myxococcota bacterium. Taxonomy (GTDB): domain Bacteria; phylum Myxococcota_A; class UBA796; order UBA796; family JAFGLY01; genus JAJRWT01. Next base: position 13,974 of record JAJRWT010000013.1, read on the forward strand.
ATACCGCCTGGAGGCTGTAGTCGGTGTTCTGCCGCATCCCCAGTACCAGGATCCGGTGCTCGGTCGTCAGGCCTTCCTGTTCCAGGTAGGAGTCCAGGGTTCCATCCGGTCCCAGCTCAACCCTGGTGGTGGCCGGTTGTGCCGTGGTCCACTCCAAATACAGGGAGAGGACGTTGTTGGGGTTTTCCGCCACCTGGACATCGGATATACCCGCCTTGCAGCCCGCCAGCAGCAACAAGGCCATGCCGGACAGCCGGATTTGCACCATCACCAAGGGCACCTCCCCGAGAGGGACCAGATAATAATAGGCAATCCGAAGGTCTGCACTACCCGTGCCGTGACCATGAGCCCTGGCCCATGCCCACCGGGGAACCCCCACCCTCCCGGACAGGGCCACGACGCTTCCACCATCTCACCTCCCATCGCCACAGTATCCACTTCCCGCGAGGCCCCCATGAACGACAGAATCCGAAGATGGATGGTCGCAGAAGACACCTTCAGGGTACTGGTGGCGCACAGCACGGGCACCGTCGCCCGGGCGGCAGACATCGCCGGCACCGCCCCTCCCGTGACCAGCTTGTACGGGCGCCTGCTCACCGGCACCACGCTGTTCCAACTCGCCCAGGCTCCCATCTTCCGCGTTCAATGCGCCATCCATCACGACGGGCCCGCCGGCGTCCTGCTGGCCGATGTCTGGCCCGGCCCCGTGCTGCGTGGCTACGTGGAAGACCCACGCCCCGCCAATCCGCAGGTACTGGGCAACAACCCCCTGCTCCGACTCTCGAGGCAGCTCCCCCAGGGTGCGCAGATCTACGAGAGCGTTGTCCCGCTGCGTTCAGACAACATCGCCGACGCTCTGCAGCAGTACATGGCCGAATCGGAACAGGTGCTCACCCTGTTTTCCCTGGAAACCACGACAGACCACCGGGGGCAGGTGCTCATGAGCGGCGGAATGATCATCCAGGCCATGCCAGACTCGAAAGTCCAGCACCTTGCAACGGTCACATCCTGCCTGGAGACCACCTCCTTCGATGCCCTGCTTCGGCAGGGTTATCATCCTTTCCAGGCATTTGAAACCATCTTTGCCAACGCCGATCCCCATTGGCTGGGCGACGATCCCCTGGAATACCGCTGCCGATGTTCCAAGCACACAGCCATCCGCGCAGTAATGGCACTGGACCCGGAAACCCTCTGTGGAATCCGCACTTCCCACGGCACGGAGATGGTAGCCTGCAATTTCTGCGGGCAGGAATACCGGGTTTCGGCCCAGGATCTTCCCCCCGAAGACTGACCTTGGTCTTTCTTCACCGTGCTCATCACCGGCAAACACCCCACGAGGGCAGAACTCGACCTTCACATCGGTCACGGAAATGAACGAAGCTACCGCCGCGAAATCCGACAATGCCTGGAACACCACGAGGGGCTTCAAGGAATTTCTGCTCAGACCCGTTGAAGTCATCTCTTCCTGTCGCCGATCCGAGCTGCCGGTCAACCTGCTGGCAGGCCTTACCATCGCCGCGGTGGCCATCCCCCAGGCCATCGCCTATGCCTCCATCGCCGAGCTGCCACCGCAGTACGGTCTCTATACCGCGGTCGTTGGCGCCATTGCGGGCGCCCTGTGGGGATCCTCCAGGTTCCTGTCCACCGGCCCGGTGAACGCCACCTCGCTTCTCACCCTCCCAGTTCTCCTGGCGGTGGCGCAGCCTGGCACCAGCACCTACCTCGTCGCCGCGAGCACCGTGGCCATCCTGGCGGGTATCTTCCGGCTCCTTCTCGCCACCCTGCGTTTCGGCGCGCTGGTGACCGTGGTGTCACGCACCGTGCTCATGGGTTTCACGGCGGGAGCGGCCGTCAACATAGCGATAGGCCAATGCCGCCACCTGCTGGGCTTGCAGGTTCCTGCCATGCCCGAGCTGTACCTCACGGTTCAGGCCATTCTCGCCAACATCCACCAGCTTGACTGGCCCACGGTCCTGGTGGGCCTGGGCACCCTGGTCATCACGCTGCTGTTGAAGCTCACCCATCACAGGGTACCCGCTTCCTTCCTGGCAATCGCTTCCGTCACCCTGCTGGTGACCGTGCTGGGTCTGGACGAGTCCGGCGTCGCCGTCATCGGCGAGATACCGCGCTCGCTGCCGCCCTTCACCTGGCTCTCCGCGGACTCCCTGCCCGATGCTGAACTCCTTCGGCAACTTCTCTACGGCTCCATCGCGGTCTCGGTATTCGGACTGGTGGAAGCGGTGGCGGCGGCCCAGAACCTGTCCCGCCAGGCGGGCGACCGTCTGGACACCAACCAGGAACTCTTCGGTCAGGGCGTCGCCAACATCGCCAGCGGGATGTTCTCCGGCTACCCGTGTTCCGGCTCCTTCACCCGTTCCTCCCTCAACTACCAGTCCGGTGCCACATCCCAGGTGGCCGCGGTGTTCAGCGGCCTGTTCATCATGCTGGGAATGCTGGTGCTGGCGCCCTGGGCGAGCCTCATTCCCAGGGCCGCCATCTCCGGAGTGCTGCTGGTGGTGGCATGGGGCATGGTGGACCGCCGCGAAATCCTCCGGATCGTGCGTAGCTCCCGCACCGAGACCGCGGTCATGCTCATCACCTTCCTGTCCACGCTGGTCTTCACCCTCGACTTCGCCGTCATGGCGGGTGTCGCGTTCTCGCTCGCCTTCTTCGTCATCAAGTCGGCGCTGCCCCAGGTGTACCCGGTGGTGCCAGACCCCACCTACCGCCACCTGGTACGCGCCAGGGACCAGGCCCTCTGTCCCCAGCTCGGTCTCCTGAACATCCGTGGACCGCTCTTCTTCGGCGCCACCTTTCACATCGAGCAGGAGATCCTCCACAACCACCAACGGCACCCGGGCCAGCACTACCTCGTGCTACGGATGCACGGCGTGGACCTCTGCGACATCACCGGCATCGAGATGCTGGAATCCATTGTCAACAGCTACCGCAGATGGGGAGGCGACGTCTTCCTGGTCAGGATCAGGGCGCCGGTACTCAACTTGATGGCCGACTCGGGCTTCATCGACGAGACACTTGGCATCGACCACATCCTGGAACAAGAGGCCAGCATTGAATTCCTGTTCGATGAAGTGCTGGACCCCATGGTCTGCATCTACGAATGCGAGCACAGGGTATTCGCCGAATGCCAGGCCCTGGAAAAACACGTTTACGGAGAACATTTTCCTCCCATCCCCCACCACTCCCGCCAGCCTGCCGGGCACCTGGAGCCCCAGGTCTTCAAGAAGCTCTCCGCCGCTGCCGGCGCCCTCATCGTGGACGTTCGCGAACCCTCCGAGTTTCGCAGGGGCCACATCCCGGATGCCACGCTGCTGCCGCTGCGCACGCTGCTCTCCCAGGCTTCCCGGCTTCCCATGGACTCCCCGTTGTTCCTGGTCTGCAGGTCGGGCCGCCGCACCGCCAGGGCCCTGTACATGCTGGAGAAGCTGGGCTACCGCAACCTGCATGGCCTGAAGGGCGGAATGCTGGCCTGTAGGGCCGCCGGGCTGCCCATCGTCATCACGCCCGACTAGGTTTTCACATCACCCAGGTGTCCGCTGGTTCTGGGGGCTGCCGAGAGCTGTCGACCGCTGCGGAGCGCCAGTCGCTACTGCGCCGGGCCCTGCTGGACATCGTGCAGCGTCCTTCCCCCCTCCCAGCCTCCCCCCAGGGGGCTCACCCTGCCCCACACGTAGGACCGGGTGGAGGGAACATCTGGGCAGGGGAGCCCCCTAAAATGGAACATCTGGGCAGGGGAGCCACCCAAAATGGAACATCTGGGCAGGGGAGCCCCCTAAAATGGAACATCTGGGCAGGGGAGCCACCCAAAATGGAACATCTGGGGCCCAAGCGTTTCAAAAACAGGGGCTCCCATGTACAAGCGTTTCAAAAACAGGGGCTCCCATGTACAAGCGTTTCAAAAACAGGGGCTCCCATGTACAAGCGTTTCAAAAACAGGGGCTCCCATGTACCTTCCATTCCCATTTCCCGACGGCTCCGAGGCGAAACGTACCTATTGGGACGGACCACGGAAGCGGGGTCGTCCTCCGAGCTTCGATACGCATATCGCCAACGCACGAATAACCGAGTCGGAAGCTGCCATCGAGCTGGAACGAGCCAAGGAGCATGGGAGTTCCTGGCAGGCCGCGGCAAGAGGCATCGAGGAGGTCTACCACCCGTACTGCCTGGACTCCGGGAGGCCTCGCCAGGCGGCACAGGTGGCGGAGGAACTGGAGGCGAAGTTTGAAGTACTCGATGCCATCGTCGCCGAAGCGGAACTCTCCGAGGCCAGCAAGGCGCGACTTCGCAAGGCGAAACGCGTGGTCCCAAAGATGGTGGCAACAATGACATTCTTCCACGAGGAGGTCCAAGGTAGGGTCGCTGCCCTTGGTTTGCCCCCCGAACAAGAAAGCCTGCTCTTCGGTAACCTTATTCCTTCGGCGTATCTCCAGCGAGTTGCCAGCAGGACGCAGGACCGCGACAGAAAAACCAGGCTGCGCAGAACCCAGGATGAGCTGTTGAGCGAACTCGTCTTCCCCGGCGCTATTTCCTCGCGACTCTCGAAAGAAGGACGTGAAGCCTTGGAGAAGATTGCCTTCGAATGCGCAGATGTCTTCCAACGCTCGAGTTCCTGCATAGAGGGACGAAACGGCCGCCTCTCACAGTGGGAACACGCCATGCGTCGCTTGCATCCGAAAAAACTGGCTGGCCTCACGGTCGTCCACAACTACTTTATCAAGCGAACAGACGGGACAACCGCTGCTGA
>JAJRWT010000014.1 GCA_024276675.1 Myxococcota bacterium
CCCCTATACCCCGGGGTATACACCGACTTCGGTCCGCTTTTGCGCCCCTTTGCGGACCGAACTGCCCCTATACCCCGGGGTATACACCGACTTCGGTCCGCTTTTGCGCCCCTTTGCGGACCGAACTGCCCCCATACCCCGGGGTATACACCGACTTCGGTCCGCTTTTGCGCCCCTTTGCGGACCGAACTGCTGTAGGAGTGTCCTCAGAGGGCTGGCTTTGTCCCCGCTGTGGATCGCGAATCCACCTACGCGCCATCGTCATACCGCCGACTATGCTACGGCTCTGGGAAGGGCCGCGGAAGGCAGCGGCCCGAACACCGCCACAGCCAGAGAGGCAGCAGGCCGCGGGTCAGGCACTCGCGATTCGACTTGTTCAGAAAAGCACATGGCAGTGTGCGTCCGCTTGCGTTGCCGGGTCTACCGCGCCCCTGCACCGAACCCTGCGCCAACCAAGGGGGCCGCTCCGGCGACGGGAGCCTTTTCAGGACGGGAGCTTGCTATGCCTCTGCCAGAGCCTGCTCGACCATGCGCCGAAGGCCCGAGACGAAAACCTGGAAGCTCCTGGAGCGGTTGCTTCCATCGAGGGCGAGGTGGGGCGCGATGGCCCGGGATCCCCCGACCTTCTGGTAGACATCGTGCGTGAGGCGACGAAGCTCGTGGGAAGGGCATCCGAGTCGGTCGGGTTCGCGGAACTTGCGGCTTCTTTGCCGACGAGCCAGCAGGCCTCCGAGCAGTACCTGGGCGGAACGCTCCTCGAGGAAGAAGACGAGATCGATCATCGAGGATCGGCCCCCTCGAAGAAGCCCTGTTTCCAGAGATAGCCCATCTTGTCGCCGGCCTCCATGTAGGCGCGAATCCGTTCATCGTCTCGCGCCCGGTTGAGGCGGGTGAACCCGTCGTCTTCCCTGGTGAGCCAGAAGACCTCGTCGAGTTCCACGGCGTTGAGGAAGTCGGGGGAGTGGGTGGAGACGAAGACCTGGCCGCCACGGCGCGCGTAGTCGCGGAACTCCTCGGCCAGCTCGTGCAGCAGGCTGGGGTAGAGCTGGTTTTCCGGTTCCTCGACGCAGAGCAGCGGATGGGGCGACGGGTCGTAAAGCAGTACCAGGTAGGCGAACATCTTGATGGTGCCGTCGGAGACGTACCGGTCGATGAACGGCTCGTCGAAGGAACGATCCTTGAAACGAAGCAGGAGGCGACCGTCCTGGGTGAGGATGGGGTTCACGCCTTCGATACCGGGCACCCGGCGTTTCATGGCTGTAATGATGCTGTCGAAGACGTTTTTATGATTCTCGTAGAGATTCCGGGCGACGAGCTGGAGGTTCTCGCCGCTGGCCGCAAGGTGCTCGTCGTACCCGGTCGCGTCCTTGGTGCCGCGGGCGACGTCGATGTGGAAGTCGGAGACGTGCCAGTTCTCGATGAGGTGGCGGAAGGCGCTGGCCGCCTTGAAGCGTGAGAACTGCCCGAGCCCTTTTACGGCGAGGATGTACGGAGAATCCAGTGATTGTTCTTCTCGCGTAAGCTCCTCATAGGGTTTATTGAAGTCTTCTTCGTTGGAAATCGCGTAGCCCTTCCCATTCTCGAAATCCAGGAAGTGGAATGGAGATCCGTAGCGGCCCCGCTTGACCTCTGCTAAGAAGTTCCGTCATGCCACCGCGTTTTTGCACGGCACTCTTGACGTTGTAGGTCAGACAGTCCTTCAGGAAGCCAAAGACGTCGAACAACGTGGTCTTCCCCGAAGCATTCGCTCCGACGAGAACGCAAAACGCCGGGATGTCCTTCAGGGTGACGCGCCGGAACGCCTTGAAGTTATGTAGACGAATGGATTCGATTCTCATTTCGTTCTCCCGGTCTCCATCGATGGCGAGATCTCGGTGATCGACATCGCGACCTCGAGGATCCACAGGCCGCCGAGATGGTGGCCGAGATCTGCGACTGGCTGCTCATGGGGTCGCTCCTTGTTCGCCATGGAAAACCATGGTCTACCACGGAAAAGATGGCCCATTGCCTGGACGAAGGCAAGCCCTTGCTACAAACAAGTTCCCGTCCTGAAGGTGGGGCAGGCTTTCCAGCCGGCCCGTGCGCCCAGGATCGTGGGACAGGCTTTCAAGCCTGCCAACTGCTGAGAAGGCGAACGCGCCATGCCGGCAAGATGCCCGCCCCACGGGCGCCATGACAGGCGCGTACCCATAGATCGCCAGCGACGGGCTGGTGGACCTTCGCTGGCGATGTCGTTGGATGGTGGCTACTCTGAGCGCTCCTGGGACTTCTTGAGGAGACTCTGCGTGCTTGATTCTGTGATCTTTCGTGGGCTTCGTCGCCGACTCGCGCAGGGGTGGTGGCCCATGTCCCGACTTCCTCCCCGGCGGGCCGCGGTCCTGTTCCCGGCGCCCATCGAGCGCGGAGCGGGGCAGGATCTCCTGCAACCTGGCAGTCGAAACGGCAGCGACAATGAGGACCATGGGCCGATCCAGTATGGCGGATCAGCGTCACCACCGGCGGGCTGCTCCTGCCTGTCGATGGTGAGCACTGCGCTCGCCGCCTCTGTGCCTTGCTCCCTTGGTGGCTACCTCACCGTGGCAGCCAGTGAATTGCGGGCGACTTCGGAATAGTAGCCGGCCCGGTAGTACACCAGGTCGTAGTCGACGGCCTCCACTGGCGCAATGCTGTGGATCACCCTGGATCCCGCACGCTGACTGGGCTCGAAGCTGTCCACCAGCTTGCCGTCGATAGCCCAGGCACCAGAATCGACCACGAAGCTCTTGCCTTTGGGGACAACGGCGATCCGGTCCGAGGGTGAGCGCTTGCACTGGTTGCCCAGGTCCCAGCTCACCACCAGGTCCTGGTCCGAGTCGCCCCTGACCGCACCCAGCACGATGCCCGCCGGGCAGCCCACGAAGGGAGCGATGCTGAAGTCGACGAACAGGATCCGGCTGATGTCCAGGGTTGACTCGTGCAGCACCATGGCCATCCGCCCGAGTTCGACCTCCACGAGATCCTGTGCTCCCTGGTCGGCACCATGGGTGTCGGCGCTGAAGCTGTGGGCAGTGAAGGGTTTCGCCCAGGTCCTGCCCTCATCCGTCGAGAGGTGGCAGTTGACGCCGGCTCTCTCGGTGGTGCTCGTGTAGCACAGAAGGATCCGGTCATCGGACATGCGCGTCAGGTCCGGGACATTCCAGCCCTCGTTTGTGTCGTCCACCGGGACCGGATCGCCCCACCTGGGAGCCGACCCGTTGGTTGCCAGCGAGGCGGTGACGATGTGCCAGTCGTCCTGGTTCTCGGCACGCGTCGCGGCGACGAAGCCCCAGTGATCCCCGTTGTCGTCGAAAACCTCGATGGCATCGGTCTCAGAGTACGAGTAGTCGCTGGGCCAGTTTGGCGCGTCGGCGTAGACCTCCCACGTGCTCCCACCGTTCTCGGAACGCGTGAGCAACGGGCCGTAGGCCGGCATCGTGAGGTTCGCACCCACAACCTCGACTCCGCCGGATGCGATGATGCTGGCGTCGGGGAACAGCTCCGTCCATGTGCTCCAGGTCTGGCCATCAGTCGACACGGCCGCGTAGTCGTGGAAGGAGGGGTCAAGCCAGTTTCCGTCCGCGTCCATGGCGTTGGAGTAGGACAGGACGACGGACATCAGGCTGCCGTCGTCCAGCGTACTGACACTCAACGGGCCGGCGTTGTAACGTCGATCCGATGCGGTTCCAAAGGGCTGCATGGGCGCGAAGTGCAGAGACGATGTCCAGGAGCGTTCATCGTTCTGAGAGTGGAGCAGCATGACCAGGCCGTCCATGGAGGCCGCGTGATCGGAACCCTGGCGGAAGGTCACGACAAAGCTGGCGTCCGGTAGCTTCGCGATACTGGGCATGCTGTTGAGCTGTTCCGAGCTGTAGATCTCTTGGCGACAGGTGAGGCGGTCATGGGAAGGCGACCCGTCGAAGCTACCATCCTCCTGGCAGACGCGGGCCTCGCGGTGGGCGCTGCATGAGTCACCCTCTTCGACCTGTTCGGTGTCGTAGAAGCCCAGTCCTACGCCCTGGTCGACCACGGTAGAGCCCCCCGGCAACGCGCAGCCAGAGCCGACCGGCTCCAGCAGAGACACCGGATCGTCCGCCACGCACTGCACGTACCAGTCCGGTTCCCCCCAGAGCGTGCCCCGGACCGCGTTGGTGGGTGCCGGCATGCTGGGGTCCCGCTCGCTCCAGCAGGACAGGTCGAGAGTACAGGGGAGGACGCCGCGCTCCAATCGCATGGTCAACCCTTCCGGACAGCCGGCTCCGGTGCCATTCGGGGCTGTGTCCGTCCCGCCAGAGTGCCAGGTGTCAGTACCGCCGCTGTCCGACAGGCCTGTGCTGTGCAACAGACGTGCCGTGCCGGCATCTGTGCAGCCGTGGCTGCTGATACACAGGACGAGCACGCAGGAAGCCCCCAGGCGCACCGGGCGCAAGCCGCTCGCGACGTTCCGAACCCGGCCCTGGTGCCACATGTTTCCTCCAGAGTATCATTTTGGCACGGGTACACCCATGCGTTGACCATAATAACCATGGTCATCGGAGCGGTTCCGCAAATGCAGCCGCTGGATTGCCTGTTCGCCCCCATCCAGCATCACTGGCTCGTGGCCCGTGAGCCCGCGGCGTGGATCAATGGCGGCCGGATGGATTGTCTCGTCGCGTGGACGAGGAGACCTGGGCGGAGACTGCTCCCAGCCCGTTCCCAGCCGGAAACAGCGGCTCCAGCAGCTCCCGCAGCATGGCAACGCTCCTCTCGAGCCTGGAAGGAAAGGTCTGGTCCATCGCCACGTGGGGTTCCACGGTGATGGGCCCCCGGTACCAGCGGACGAGGTGGGGCAGTACTTCCTCCCACTGGATGATTCCCTCCCCGGGGAGCTGGTGGCGGACGAGTTTCCCTCTCGCTCGCCGCGCCACGTCCGAGAGGTGCACGTGGCCCATGGCCGGGCCGAGCTGCTCGATGACTTCCGGCAACCTCCACAGGTCCCCGACGTGGCTGGTGTCGAGGCAGACGCCGATCCTCCCGGGCCCGGTACCGCCATGCCGGAGGTCCAACACCATCTGTGCCAGGACACTGGGAGCCGGGTACCTGCTCTTCCTCATCATCTCCACGAAGCCGGACAAGCCCGGCCCCGCCTCGTCCAGGAAGCGGCGGATGAACTCCTCCGTTCGCCGGGCGGCCTGCTCGTCCCGCTGGGGATGGAACACGAACCTGCGCACGCCCAGCGCCTGGTGGATTCTCCTCGCCAGCGCAGCGGCCTCGGCTCCTGAAGACAGGAACGGAAGGTGCCAGGAGCCAACCGCAGCACGGGCGCCGTGCTCCACTCGGGGCAGCTTGCCTCCCCTGACCTCGAAGCCGTCCACCACCTGGCCCACGGCATCCCTGGATGCCACCAGCTCCTTCAAGCCCACCGAGAGCATCAATCGAGTCTGCATGGGATCTCCCTGCCTCTTTCGTAGGTTTCCATCCGGAAATGGCGGATCGGGCAGGAGCGAGCCGCTCTCGAGCCAGGTGCGTTGGCGTAGGCCGCAGGAGCAGCGACGCTGTTTCACGTGCTTGCACGGTCGTGCCCGGCGATGGGCGCCTTTCTGGTATGGGAATCACAGGTAGCCGTTCAGTGGGACAATGTACAGGCAACCCGGCAAAAATAGTCGGCTCGGACTGCCATTGGGTGCCGAGCCCCACCAGTAGGAGCTGTATTGGCTGGATTTCCGCACAAAACGGAAGCAAGTCCGGGGAGAACTCTGGTCTCAGCCCACTTGCTTCCGCCCCAAGGGCCTGAAACGGAAGCAAGTCCGGGGAGAACTGGGGGTCTGACCCGAGTTGCTTCCGTTTTCGGGGCACAGTCCGGAAGCAAGTCCGGGGAGAACTCCGGTCTCAGCCCACTTGCTTCCGCCCCAAGGGCCTGAAACGGAAGCAAGTCCGGGGAGAGGCAGCGGTGCTGTCTCCGTCGCATAGATGCACGCCAGCGGGGGCGAAAGACATGGAGGCAGAACCTCTGCCGCCATGGTTCGGCCACAGGTAGCACGGTCCGCATCCAGGTCGTGGCGCCGCCCTGCCGCGACCTCGCGGCGGCTGACACACCTCGAGCGATGCCATGTGACACAATACCCAGCAAAACGCTTCTTGGAGCCACGGGTTGATGGAAACGGAAGGGGTAGGTCTCCCGACGGGTCCTGGGAATGGGGAACCGGGGAGGCGCCGCGAAAGCCCGTCGTGCTCGTAGGCAGCGGTCTCGGCGGGGAGGAGCGCTGGTTCAGGCGCAGCGTTGGCCCAGGCGCTCCGCGGGGCTGGAGGTGGCGGGCGAATGTATCGTCACGGCGACGGGGTGGTCGAAAAGATCGCTCTGCTCGTAACGGGTCTCGTGTTGATTCGAGTCGTGTTCCTGCCAGGGCCCCGGAGATGGCCGGCTGGCAAGCGCCAGCAGCCGGCGGACCCGTTCCCCGGTGGGCGGGTGGCTCTGCCACAGGGGGTCGGGCTCCGTGGGCAGGGGGTGGGGGAGCCAGGGGAGCAAGCGCCCGTGTAGAGCGCTGCGCCGGTGCTCTTCCAGCTTGAGCAGGGCGCTGGCCAGGGCCCGGGGCCCGCCGCACAGCTCAGCCGCGCCATGATCCGCGTCGTACTCCCTCAACCTGGAGAGCGCGAGCTGCATGAGGATGCTCAGCGCCGGGGCAGAGAGCAGGATGAGGACGGCGAAGAACGAGATGGGCGGGACACCTGCCAGGAGCAGCAGCAGGTTGGCAAAGGCAAGGAAGCTGCCCAGGCTGCCCATGGCGGCGGTTATGCGGGAGAAGCTGGAAGCCAGCGCCATGAGGCCGATGTCGCCGTTGCGGATGTGGGAGACCTCGTGGGCCATGACGGCCTCCAGCTCGCTGGCGTCCAGCGAGAAGAGGAGCCCCCTGGAGATCGCCAGGGCGTTGCCGTCTTCCAGGCTCGTGGTAAAGGCGATGGGACTGCTGGAGGGCAGGAGAAAAAGACGGGGCATGAGGTCCAGCTCTGCTCTGCGACTCAGCTCGCGGAGCGTGGCGAAGAGCCGCGGGGAGGCCAGGGGGTGAAGCTCGGTGGCCCCGGCCATTCGGAGGAGCAGAGGCCCGGAAACCCTGGACGCGGTGGTCATGAGCGCAACGCTGGCCAGGATGGTGAGCACGACACCCGTGGATCCCGCCACCACCCAGCCCAGCAGGCCCAGCAGAGCGGCCATCGTGGCCAGGAGGAACAGGGACTCCAGTTGTCTGGGCAGCCACCGGATATGGCTCGCGTGAATCTGCATTCGGACCCTCCTTTCGTGCCCTGACGGCGTTGTTGGTGAAAAACGCGCCGCATACCGGGGCGTTTCATGCCGTGTCAGGAAGATAGACACGAGAATGGACTGCGTCACCATGCGATGGCGTGCTTCCAGGCGTGGCGCTACGAAGCTCCGCCTTCCGACATGGCCGCAAGGTCGTGGGCAGGTGTCTTGACCGGGAAGGCCGAACCCAAGCCCTGGAGCAGGGGGAAATGGCCTCGAAAGGGGACTATCTTCCGCAGACCGCCAAAACCTGCTGCACGCTCACCAGGCCCCGCAGGGCCTTGGCGATCCCGTCCTGGGTCAGGGTACGCATACCGTTTGCCATGGCCAGCTTCTTGATGAGCGAGGCGGGTTCACGCCGCTGTATGGCAGACCTGATGGGCGCGTTGCAGACCAGGAGTTCGTGGATGCCCAGACGCCCCTTGTAGCCCTTGTCACGGCAGTTCTTGCAGCCGGGGGCGTCCCAGAGCCTGAGGGGGCTTCCTTCCAGCAGTTCCTCCAGTTGCCCGTCTTCAAAGAAGCTCCTGACGAGTCGCTCTTCTTCGGGGGAAGGCGAGTATTCCCTGCGGCAGTTGGTGCAGAGCCTGCGGGCCAGGCGCTGGGCCAGGACGCCCAGCAAGGCGTCGGAGAACATGAAGGGATCAACGCCCATGTCCACCAGGCGGATCACGGTCTCCGGGGCGCTGTTGGTGTGGAGCGTGGAGAGCACCAGGTGACCGGTGAGAGATGCCTCGCAGCCTATGGACGCGGTTTCCAGGTCGCGCATTTCGCCCACCATGATCACGTCGGGGTCGGCGCGCAGGAAGGAGCGGAGCGTGGTTGCGAAGTCGAGGCCCACCGCCGGGTTCATCTGCACCTCCCGCAGGCCTCGCTGGGTTATCTCCACGGGGTCCTCGGCGGTCCAGATCTTGCGGGAGTCGGTGTTGATTACCGAGAGGATGGAGTGGAGCGTGGTGGTCTTGCCCGACCCGGTGGGGCCCACCACCAGTATCATGCCGTGGGGGTTCTGGATGATGCGGGAGAGTTCCTGGTGGTTGTACTGGGACAGGCCAAGACGCTCCATGGGGATGGGTTCGCCGCTGGCCAGGATGCGGAGGACGACGTCTTCGTCTCCCAGCACGGTGGGGAGCGATGCCATGCGGAGTTCGATGTCACGGTTGCCGAGTTGGAACTTGATCTTGCCGTCCTGTGGCTTACGCTTTTCAGCGATGTCCATCTTGGCCATTACCTTGAGCCGCGCCACCATCTGGGTGCGATAGGAGGGGGGCAATCGCCAGACGGTTTCGCATTCGCCGTCGATGCGGATCCGCACGATGGTTTCCTGCTCCTTGCCGTTGGGTTCGATGTGGATGTCGGATGCTCCGCGGTTGAAGGCATCTACTATGATGTGGTCTATGAGCTTGACCACTCCCTTGACCTGCTGTTCTTCCGGGGATGACTTCCTACGGGGGTCTTCGTCGGATTGGTCCAGGGACATCAACTGCTCGACGGTGGACTGGACGTCGTCGGTCACCAATTCCGCCTTCTGGGCCAGGTATGGCTCCAGGAATTCGTCCAGGTCGGCAGTGGCCACCAGCACTTCCTTGATGTGCTTGTCGGAGGAGAACCTGAGCATGTCTATGCCTTCGAAGGCCAGGGGATCCGACATCGCGATGGTGAGCTGTTGGTCGTCTACATCGATGGGCAGGATGCCGTAGCGCAAGATGAGATCCAGGGGCACCTGGGAGAAGGCCGCCGGGTCGACGGGAAAGCTGCCCAGGTCGATGTAGGGGATGTTGAACTTGCCGGCCAGCGTCCTGGCGATGGTTTCCTGGTCCACAATCCCCAGCTCCACCAGTATCTGACCCAGGCGTTTGCCCCGGCGATTTTTCTGTTCTTCCAGGGCTCTGGCGATGTCGTCTTCGGAGGCAAGGCCCGACTCGACGAGGATTTCGCCCAGGCGCAACCTGCGTTTGTCGGATTCGCGGAAGGACTGTTCTTCGACGGCGCGCTGCACGTCATCCGGCTCCACGACCCGTTGTTCCACCAGGATATCGCCTATGACGGCGCTACGTTTTCGCTTTTGTTCGTCCAGGCCCCTGCCCAGATCGTCCTTGTCCACAACGCCGGCTTTCAGGAGCATCTCGCCCAGCAGTTCCTGGTTTTCCACCTTGACCACGCCGTGCCTGTAGAACCAGTAGAGGCCGTAGATGCCGCCATCGGACTGTGGGAAGGCCTGGAATCCCAGGGGCTGGGAGATCTCCGCCGGGTTTGCCAGCACCTTGACCACAACGCCTCCGCGGACGGTCACCGCCACGGGCTGGAGGTCGAAGGGGTTTCCGCGAGGGACGGGAGGGGAGCCCTTGCGCTGCATGGCCACCATGGCGATGTTTTCAGGGGCCAGGAGCTGTGCGCGGAGCGGCGTGGCCTCGGGTTTGCCGCCGCGGGGCAGGGGTTCCAGGAAGAGTTCGGCCTGGGGCGAGAACTTCTTGATCCTGCCCAACAACTGGGTACCGTCGGTCATGGTGAGGCTGACGGTCATCTCCTGGGCGGGGAATGCAGTCTTGAGGGACATCCGCGTTTCCTTGGTCGTTGGTGAGGGGGCGTGGCGGGCCTGGTCGCTGCCATGAGTCCATGAGTCTATGATGTTGACGGCAGTTTCACACTGCCATTTCAGGGGGAGCCAGGTGTGGGCGCATCATGGGGGCCACCACGTCGTTGCAATCGAGCCCCGCGGAGCGCGCGATCAAGGTGATGTCCAGGATGATGGCGTTGGTGGCGACGTCCACCAGCGATGTGTTGGTGGTCCAGACGGCCTGGTTTTGTGCATGGGGCTCGGTGCCGCCGATGATGGCCTCGCGACGGTCCACCACCACCAGGGCCTTGTGGGACCAGGCGGTACCTTCTTCGTCGGGAGCCTGCCGGGCGACCCAGCAGGAGAAACCGGCAGGTAGAGGGTGCAGCGGAGCCGGGCTGTGCAGCACCAGGTCCAGCCGGCTCCTGCCAAGGACCTGGATGGTGGAACGTAGGCGATGCAGCTCGCGAGGCCACAACGAGAGGTACACGGATCTCCGCGCCGTGGTCATCATGGTCTCGATGCGGGCCATGACGTCTTCGTAGCGATTGATGATCCAGACCGGCTGGGGGCGGCTGCGCTTGGGCAGCTTGCCGAGGGTATCCGAGAGCGCCTTAAGGCGGACTTCGGTGGTGCTGCGGATCTGCTGGATGTACTGGTTGGGATCCGTGGCGGCGTAGCGGGCGGGGTCGCTGCCAATGGCGAAGGCCGCTCCGGACAACTCCAGTCGCCGCAGGACGGTGTAGACGGCGCTGCGTGGGATGCCCGAGCGAGCGGCCACTTCGTAGCCTGTGAGCCCCCCGTTTTCGGCATCTTCCAGGAGGGTCACGTAGGCCAGGGCCTCGTTGCGGGTCAAGCCCAGCTCCACGAACCTGGCAATGGCGATGTCGTGCAAGATGGCACCTCGCTTTCTGGTTATCTCTATTTGGAGTTACGGATTCCTGTCAAGGGCCGAAGAGTGGGCTGTTCCCCATTGACATCCCTCCGCATATTCTGTGTCCTGCTGGCTCTGTGCGAGATCATATCCTTCGTCACTGCGGAAGAGCCACGCCCATCCAGTTTGCACGATGGCATCCCGCTCCCGGGGGGGGGCAATGCGTGCATGGCTCGCCGTGTATCTACGGGCTAAGCTGCCTCTTCCAACAGCGCCGAGGGCAGGTGATGGCAGAATCTCTTCCGCTGGTATTCGAAGGTGTAGAGAAGCGCTTCGGGCAGACCGTGGTCCTGAGCGGAGTCGACTTTTCCACCGAGCCTGGTGAGTTCATCGTGCTGGTGGGGCCATCTGGCTGTGGCAAGTCCACGCTGCTGCGCTGCGTGGCCGGCCTGGAGACCATCAGCCGAGGGCGCATCATGGCCGGTGACCGGGTGCTCAACCACCTGCCCCCCCAGGACCGGGGCGTGGGCATGGTCTTCCAGAGCTACGCCCTCTATCCCCACATGACCGTGGCCCAGAACCTGGCCTTCCCCTTGCTGGTCCGGAAGGCAAGCACCTCGGAGCAGGAGCGCGTGGTGGCCGACGTGGCCGCCATGCTGGGGCTGGAGCCCCTGCTTCGACGCTATCCACGGCAGATATCCGGGGGGCAGCGGCAACGGGTGGCTATCGGTCGTTGCCTGGTGCGCAAGCCCGAGATCTACTGTTTCGATGAGCCGCTTTCCAACCTGGACGCGGCCTTGCGCGCCCAGATCCGCGTGGACATCAAGAACCTGCAACGCCGCCTGCGCAAGACCACTCTCTACGTCACCCACGACCAGGTGGAGGCCATGACCCTGGCGGACCGCATCGTGGTTCTGGACAAGGGCATCGTTCAGCAGATCGGTTCGCCCGAAGAACTCTACACGCGGCCGGCCAACCGCTTCGTGGCGCGCTTCATCGGCACACCCTCCATGAACCTGGTGCGGGGCCAGGTGGCCCACGGAATGTTCTCCAGCGGAGAGCTGAAGGTGCGGGTGGCACGGCCCGACGGCCCATTGGTTCTGGGCGTGCGCGTGGAGGACGTGCAGATTCTGGGGGGCCCCGGCGCCGCGGAACCGGGAGCCGGGGAAGACCCCGTAGTCGTACCCGCCAGGATCGCGGTGATCGAGCCCGTGGGCGAGAGCGGCTACCTGCACCTGGATGTTGCGGGAGCCGCCCTCGAAGGCGACGTTCAGCCCGGCGCACCTGGTTCCGGCAGCCGGCACCTGCTGGTGGCCAGCGTCCCGGGGCGGGCCGTGTTTTCGTACAGCCTGGGCCAGGATGTGAGCATCCGCCTCAATCCCCGGCGATGTCGAGCCTTCCATCCCGAGAGCGGAGCGGCCCTCTCCGTGGACTCCGGGGGTGATGCATGAGCGGTGCCTCCGGCTCCTTCATGCAAGCCCCCACGACGGGTTGGCGCCATGTCCTGAACCGCTATGGCACGTGGTTTGGAATCCTGCTTTTCGTACTGCTGGTGGCCTTTCGCCCCGTGGCGCAGCTCTTCGAATCCCGACAGCAGGGCGTGCGCCTGGTGATCTGGCATTCCCAGCGGGGCGCCGAGCGCGAAACCCTGGAGAGCCTGCTGCACCAGTTCAACCAACGCAACCAGGGCCGGGTCTATATTTCTCCCCTGGGCGTGCCCGAGAATTCTCTCAAGGACAAGCTGGTGCGCAACGTTCCCCGCGGCTCGGGTCCCGATCTGTTCATCAGGCCCCACAACGAACTGGGTGAACTCCAGTTGGAAGGCGTCGTGGCGCCGGTCGGCGAGGCCCGGGAGCTGGAACGGACCTGGTATCCCCAACTGCTGGACGGACTTTCCATCGACGGGAAGCCCTACGGCCTGCCCCTCACCTACAAGGGCCTGTTTCTCTTCTACAACAAGGCTCTCTGTCCGGAAGGACCGCCCACCGACATCTCGCAACTGGCATCCATGCGGGAGCGTCTGCCGGAAGGGGTCTTCCCCCTTGCCTACGACGCCGCCAACTTTTTCTTCCACGCGCCCTTCTTCATCGGCAACGGTGAGCGAATCTTCGGCGACCAGATGGTGGGAGAGGGGCTTGAACGAGGGCACCGTTTCGCCCTGCTGGATTCCTGGGAAACCAGCAGCTTTCGCTGGCCCGGCCAGTGGAAGAAGGCCGGGGTGATTCCCTCCCAGCCCGACTACAACGAGGCGGTGCGCCTGTTCCAGGCGGGGAAGGCGGCGGTCATCATCAATGGTCCATGGTACAGCCCGAGGGCGCCAGAGGGTGACGAGTCCCGGATGATCAGTTGGGACATGGCCCCCCTCTTCGATGTGGACGGCAGGGCCACGGGCTCGCTCATCACGGTGGAAGGCCTGTTTCTCTCCTCCCGCAGCCAGCACCCTGCTGAAGCCCTGGAGGCAGCGCGTTTTCTCGCGGGGCCGGTGGGCGGAGCGGCTCGCTACCTGGACCTTGGCCAACCCCCGTCGACCCTTGACTCGTCAGCGCTGGGTTCCGGCGATGATCCCCGCGACGAGCTTCGCCACAAGATGGTCCTTATGCAGCAGCACGCCCTGGAAAACGGCGTGGTGACCCCCAACGAGCCCCGCATGGCCTCGGTTTGGACCCCCGCCAGGGACATCCTCTCCGCCTCTGTGGCGGGGCGCGACCTGGAGCAGGCCAGGCAGTCGGCCCAGCGCGAGCTGGACAAGGTGGACCTGGTGCGAAGCGGGGCATCCGGCGGCAAGACCCTTGGCATCGTGTTGGCGGCTCTGTTGATCCTGGGGACCTGGCGGCTGGTGTTTCTGGCTCGCCAGGAACTGCACGGCGACGACGCCCGCCGCGCCCACCTCACCGGTTTCCATGGCCGTGCGGCCCTCCCATTCCTGATCCCGGGATCCCTGGCGGTGATCCTGCTGGTGTTCATTCCACTCATGGTGGGGGCGGGCATGTCCCTCTTTGCCCACGAGTACGGCACCTTCAGCTACGTGGGGCTGGGCAACTTCAAGGAGATCCTGCTCGTGCCGTTCTCCCAGGCACTGCAAGCCCGCTCCTTCTACTACTCGCTGGCCGTCACCATCCTGTGGACCTTGAGCAACGTGGTCTTCCACGTGGGCATCGGCATGGCCCTGGCCATCCTTCTACGGCCTTCGTGGAACAGGCTGCGCACCGTCTACCGCGTCATCCTCATCCTGCCCTGGGCCATCCCCAACTACATCACGGCTCTCATGTGGAAGGGCATGTTCAACGCCCAGGTTGGCGCCGTGAACCTGATCCTCAGCGCCCTGGGGCTGGATTTTGCGGGCCACAACTGGTTCGACAGGTTCAGCTATGCCTTCACGGCCAACCTGGTGACCAACATGTGGCTGGGCTTCCCCTTCATGATGGTGGTCACCCTTGGGGCCCTCCAGTCCATACCGGCCGAGCAGGAAGAGGCCGCCATTCTCGATGGCGCCTCCCGTTGGCAGCGCTTCAAGCTGGTGATCCTGCCCCACATCAAGCCGGCCCTGGTCCCATCCATAATCCTGGGCATCACCTGGACCTTCAACGCATTCAACATCATCTACCTGGTGAGTGGCGGAGATCCCGGCTCCCAGACCGACATCCTGGTGAGCGAGGCATATCGCTGGGCCTTTGAACGAGGCCAGAAATATGGCTACGCCGCGGCATACTCGGTACTCATATTCCTGTTTCTGTTCGGCTACTCCTGGTTCACCAACCGCATGCAGAAGGCAGAACGACCATGAAGCCACGCACGTGGGAAGTCATCGTCACCCACGCCATCCTGCTCCTGGCCTCGGCAGCGACCCTCTACCCCGTGTTGTGGGTACTCAAGCTGGCACTCACCGAGGGGGGGCAGCTCGGCTCCGATGCCAGCCTGATCCCCATCCCGTCCCATCCCTCCATGGCCAACTTCGTCGCCTTCGTCACGGTACGCGATTTCAACGGCAACCCGCTGTTCCTCTACCAGCTCGGCAACTCTCTGCTGGTGAGCGCCACCGCTGCCTTCATCGGGCTGGTGTTCGCGTTGACCTCATCCTACGCCTATTCCCGTTTCGTCTTCACCGGCCGGAAGGCCGGACCGCGGCTCATGTTGATCTCGCAGATGTTCCCCGCGGTGGTCACCGCCGTACCCCTGCTCATCATCCTGGACGCCCTGGGTCTCTTCGGCACCACCGCCGGCCTGGTGCTCATCTACGCCACCGGTGCGGTGCCCTTCTGCATATGGATGCTCAAGGGCTTCTTCGACACCCTTCCCCGGGAGCTGGACGAGAGCGCCCGTCTGGATGGAGCCGGCCACTGGATGATCTTCACCCGGATAATGCTGCCCCTGGTGCGTCCCGGCCTGGCGGTGACGGCCCTCTTCTCCTTCATGACCGCATGGAACGAGTTCATAATGGCTTCCATCTTCATCGATGACGCCACCCGCTACACCCTGCCCGTCACTCTGCAACAACTGGTGGGTGGCTTCGATCCCGACTGGGGAATGTTCGCCGCCGGTTCCCTGCTCCTCTCCCTGCCCGTGGTGCTGGTCTTCTACCTGGTGCAGCGCCACCTGGTGGCCGGGCTGACCTCCGGGGCGGTAAAGGGCTGACACGGGGCCGGGGTCCGGCGGGGCAGGGCCCGTCGGGGGCGCTGCTGTCCCGTGATGCCCCTGGCGGGTGGAAGCACCGTTTGGAGTCGGCCCGGGCTGGGGCTCCTGGACTCCTGGAGACTTCGCCCGGGCAGCGCCGCCGGTATACAAGGGTTCTCTGGCGATGGGAGCCCCGGATGATGACATTTCCCCAGGAACTGCCCACGAGAAAACAGGTCATGGCACGGCACCGCGGGAACGGCGGCCGCATCGCCCTGGTCTTCCCGGTCCACTACCCCCGTGCCCTGTTGAGGGCCTTTGGTTTTCTTCCCATGGAGGTCTGGGGGCCGCCCGGTTTCTCCACGGCCGAGGCCGATGCTTACATCCAGGTCTACGCGTGCAGCGTCGTGCGTTGCGGCTTTTCGGCGCTGGTTTCGGGGCGCCTGGGCTCGCCGGACCTGGTACTGGTGCCCCACGCCTGCGACTCCCTGCAGGGGCTGGGGAGCATGCTGCTGGACTTTCCCAAGGTGGAATGCCCCGTTCGCCCCTTCTACCTGCCACGGGCCGGCGGAGATGCCGCCCGAGACTACCTGGCGGCCGAGTTCCAGGCCATCAGCCGGGAGTTGGAGGAGCTGACGGGTCTGCACCCATCGGGGCACGATCTGCTGGCATCCCAGAAAAGAGAAGAAGAAGCCGACCGTCTCCTGGCCCGCCTGCACCGGGAACGCGGCAGGATGGGGCTTCCGAGCCTGGACCTGTATCGCGTGTTGCGCAGCAGGGAGTACCTTCCCGCGGAATCCTTCACGAACATGGCCCGGCAGCTCCTGCACAGGCATCGGCCCGGCACATCGGCTGGCATCCCGCTGTTGCTGTCCGGCATCGTGCCCGAGCCCATGGAGATCCTGAGCCTGCTGGCCGACGCCGGTGCCGACCTGCGGGGCGACGACTACGCTTGCTGCGGGCGCCGTCTCTATCCACCGGGCAGCTCCGCCGATCCCTTCCGCCGAATGGCCGAATCCCTGCTGGCCGCCCCCCCCGACTCCCTCCGCGGAAGCTCCGTCCAGGACCGCGTGCGGCACCTGTTGCAACTGTCGCACGGCAGCGGAGCAAAGGCCGTGATCTTTCATGGAATCAAGTCCTGTGAACCCGAATTGTTCTACCTGCCACAGATCCGCGCCGCCCTGGAGAGCGCGGGTCTGGCCTCCATGAGCCTCCAGGTGGACCTGGCCGTGTCCCTGCCGGGCCAGGTGAGAACCCGCATCGAGGCATTCCTGGAGGCACTGTCATGAGCATGGGCCCGGCACTCCGCTACCATCTCAACGTCACGCTCCTGGGCAGGGGCTTTCTGCGATGGCAGCGCCTTCGCATGGCATCACGCCTGAAAAAAACCCGGTCCCACCAGCACCTGGCTCCCCCCCTGGCCACCTGGCCCCGGCTGAAGGAAATCCTGAGCCTTCACTACCTGAAGGGAAGGTACGTCTCCGGGCATCGCAAGGTGGCATGGGTGAGTTCCGGCGCCCCCGTGGAGCCCCTGGTGGCGCTGGGCTTCTACCTGCTCTACCCCGAAAACCACGGAGCGTTGTGCGCCATCAGGCGCATGTCCGAAGAACTCATGACCGTGGCCGAAGACGCCGGCTATTCCCGGGATCTCTGCTCCTACGTCCGCACCGACCTGGGCTCGGTGCTATCGGGGCGCAGCCCGGCGGGCAACCTGCCGAGGCCCGACCTGCTGCTCTGCTGCACCAACATATGCCAGACCGTCCTGCACTGGTACAGGGTGCTGGCCCACCATTTCGACGTGCCCCTGATCCTGGTGGACACGCCCTTTCTCTATCGGGGTGCCACACCCCACGCGCTGGCCTTCGTCCAGCGCCAGATGGAGGACTACGTTTCAGAGGCGGAGCGCGTGGCAGGCCGCCGGCTTTCATGGGCCCGGCTGCGGAGAGTGCTCACCCTGTCCCGCGACGCCGTCGAGCTGTGGGCCCGCATCCTGGCCCAGGGCAGGCAGCGCCCCAGCCCGCTGACCGCCTTCGATGCCTTTGTCCACATGGGCCCCATCGTGGAGATGAGGGGCCAAGAGATCTGCGTCGATTATTACCAGCAGCTTCTGGCGGAATTACGGCAAAGGGTCGAAAACGGCGTCGGAGCACTGGAGCAAGAACGCTTCAGGCTGCTCTGGGACAACCTGCCCGTGTGGCACCGTCTACGCTGGTTCTCGGAACTGCTGGCCGCACGCGGGGCGGCCCTGGTTGCCTCCACCTATGCCAACGCCTGGGGGGAGCTGGCCTCGCTCATCGATCCCCAGCGGCCCATGGAATCAGCCGCTCGTGTCTACCTGCATCCGATCCTGAACGTGGGAGTCGGCGACAAGCTGCGCAAGATGCAGGGCATGGTGGAGGAATACTCCCTCGACGGTGCCATCCTCCACTCGGATCGTTCGTGCAAGCCCTATTCCATCGGGCAGGTGGACCAGCGAAACGCCCTGGTGCGGGGACTGCAAGTGCCGAGCCTGTTGCTGGAGGCGGACCACAACGACCCTCGTTCTTTTTCGCCGGAGCAGGCCAGCGGCCGGCTGGATGCCTTCCTGGAGATGTTGGAGTCCCACTCCTGACGGCGAACATGTGGGGAACGATTCCCGGGCTTCGTCGGTGGCGTGGTTCACAGCGGACGGGGCTCCTGCTGATGTATGATACGTGGAATGCCCACCACAAACGTTCCGCCGGGGTGCACATGCAGAAGACAAGGATGTTCACGTCCATATTCGTTTCGGGCTCTTTTCTCGCGGTCCAGGCCTGCCACAGCACTTCCCTGGTTTCCAGGGACTCGGCGGAACCACAGCGAGAGACCGGCTCTCCCTGGGAAGACACGGCCCCCGTGGTCGACAGCTCGGAACAACCGGGCGACAGCGCAGACACCGGCGGGCAGAATCGCTACCACCCCGACAACTACGGCGAAACGTCGGAGCACGGCCTGGAGGCCAAGCTCAACGTCCAGGACTGCCGTACCTGCCACGGGGAAGACCTCACGGGGGGCAAGGTGGACGTGAGCTGCGACTATTGCCATTCCTGGTGGCGGAACGATTGCCTGTTCTGCCACGGCGCCGTACTGGATTCCACCGGGGCCCCTCCCGAAGACATGGACGACCAGGACGCCCCGGATCTCATCAGCTTCACCGCACACCACGCCCACGTTACGGGTGAGAGCCATGCCAGCTACGACTGCGGCCAGTGCCACCTCGTGCCAGACCAGGTCCTTGCCACGGGGCACATCTTCGACTCCACGCCGGCAGAGGCCGAGGTGGACATGGCGGCGGGGCTGAGCGCCCTGGGCAGCTACGACGGCGCTGGAACCTGTACGAACCTCTACTGCCACGGCAGCGGCAAGGAGCACGATGGTACGGCAATCGACGGCTCCGGCTCCACCACGTGCAGCTCCTGCCACCCCGACACATCCACCTCCTACGCCTGGAGCACCATGTCCGGAGCCCACTCGGCCCACCTGGAGGCCGGCCTGGGTTGCGACCAGTGCCACGCGGAGGTGGTGGGCGAGGACCTGGCAATCGTCTCCGGCGACCTGCACGTGGACGGCTCGGTGACGGTGACTTTCAGCGCTGGTGGTATCTACATGAGCGGTGAATACTGCTACGGCTACTGCCACGGACAGTTCCACGTCTTCAGTTGGTGAGGGATCGTCCATTGGTGGGCTGCGTTGGGGCCCCCGACCATCCGCTGGATGTTCTGCCCGACTGCCTCGAAGGAAGAACCCCCCGGTGGCTCTGCGCTGTATTCCGCAGGGCGTCGTCGCGGGGGGAGCCGGACCCGGTTGTTCGCCCCCAGTGAGACCTATCGGGAAGATGCCCAGTCCCGCAAGGCCCGGCAGAGCGCGCTGGCCCGTAGCTCCGCGGGCCAGTCCTGCACCAGACACAATATGGGCTTCTTGAGTGCGGGCAGCGCGTCGGCTCCCGACAGCATTCCCGAGCTGCGCCGGCCCAGCCAATCCAGAATCTGCTCCAGTTGATCCGGCTCACCGCTGGATACGCGCTCCAGCAGTTCCGGGGCGATGTTCTCCTGGAAGTCCAGCTTGTGGTGCAGCTCCACTATGTCGGGCATGAGGAGGGCCGGCTCGTCGAGATGTTTACCGATGATGGCCAGCAGTTCGTTGTAGACCGCGTTACCCGCCTTGTCCGCTTCGCGACGCAGCGAGTCCAGCAGCTCCTGCCCCTTCAAGCCGGAAGCAGAGCCGTCTGGAAGGATGTGGCAGTAGAACTTTTGCTTCGGTTCGGTGCCCGATGGCCGCACGGCCACCACCAGCCGGGGAGAATAGAATACCAGGAGATTGCGGGGCAAGCGGTCGGTTTCGCTCAGCAGGGGGCCGAACAGATCCTCGTCCCAGTGGTCCACCACCCGCTGGATCTCGTGGCCGGCCAGGGTCGTTGGCGGGTTGCTCCGCAGGGATTCCATTATCTGGTCTTTTTGCTTCAGGCCCTCCGCGCCCCTGAGCATGATGGAGCGGTTGGTGGTGGCGTAGCCGCCGATGTCTTCCAGGATGTCCACGTAGTAGTCCAGCAGGGTGCGCCCCTGGGCCCTGAGACGTTGGTAGAGCCCCGCCAGGAACATGCAGGCTCCAGTGGCGTCCTTGTCCAGGATGGTGGGGATGACGATGACTCCGTGGCTTTCCTCGGTGGCCAGGACGAGCTGGTCCGGAGAACAATACGTGTCGCGGAAATGGCCGGTCCTGCGCAGGGACTTCATGACATCGGCCATGTACTTGAAGCCGACGCGCAGATCGTCCACCACGGGTGACTCGCCTCGGCGCCGGGCGATTTCCCCCACCAGTCGGGTGGTGACCAGGGTCTCCATGACCAGTCCTTTGCGACCTGGGCCCTGGGGATCCAGCATGAGGGCGTAGGCTATTATGGAGGCGATCTGGTTGCCGTCCATGTGGTACCAGGAGCCGTCGGAGAGCTTGACCTCCAGCCCCACCCGATCCGCGTCCGGGTCGGAGGACAGGACGATGCCCGAGCCCTGCTGGTCGGCGAAAGCCTTGGCTGGAGCGGTGGATTCGGGAACCTCGGGGTTGGGTGCGCGGAAGGGGATGGGTGTGAAGCGCCCGTCGGGGTGCTGGTCGTGGGGGATACGAACGGGGAAGCCCAGGCGCCGCAGGAGATGACCGACGGTGGATCCCCCGCAGCCGCAAAGGGGCGTGTATACGATGGGCATGTCGTCGCGCGGAGTGAAGAAATCGCCGTAGAGAGCGACGTAGGACTCCAGGTAGCGCTGGTGCAGGTGCTCGGGCAAGGGGCGGATGAGCCCCGCGGCCAGGGCCTGCCGGAAGGGCATTCGACGCAGCGACGCGGCGTTCCTCATCTTGTCCAGGAGGTGCTGATCATCCGGTGCTATGGGCTGGCTGCCGTACTGGTCGTAGACCTTGATCCCGTTGTCGTCGGGAGGGTTGTGGGAGGCGGACAGTATCACTCCCCCCTGGGTGCCCAGCTCGGCGATGGCGAAGGACAGCTCCGGGGTACTCAGCAGGGCCTGCGGATCGTCGGGGCTTTCCAGGTAGGCAATGACGCCGTTTCCTGCGTAGATCTCGCATGCCAACACGGCGAAGCTGCGAGAGGAGGCGCCCAGTAGCGGGTGGTCGCTCCCCAGGAAGCCGTACACGCCGCCAATGTCGTGGAAGACGCGCACGTCGTTGGCCACCACCACCGAGGGCCGGTCCAGGCTGGGGAATGCCTCCCTGAGGTAGTCGCAGTGACCCTGCACGGTCATGGCCACCGTGGTCTCGTTCATGCGGTTGTAGCCGTAGCCCACCTGGCCACGCCGGCCGCCCGTACCGAAGGGAAGGGGTTGCCAGAAGGCGTCGAAGAGCAGATCCAGGTGTTCTTCCGACAGGTGCCGCTCCAAAACCTGCTTGTCAACCAGCACCACGTCGCCCGTGAGCCAATGCCGGAGGTTTTCGGCAGCACGCCGGCCACGAGAACCGTAGCGCCGGATCAGTGCCTGTGAAATCGCCTGGAGTCGCTTTTGCATCTTTGGGGCCTTCCTTGTTTTTTGTGGGTTATTCGGCAGGAGCTGCGAGGTCTTGCCCAGGCCGCCCCTCACACCTGGGAGCGCAGAAAGAGAGCGGCTGGTGATCCGAAGGCTCACGCCTTGCGTGGGATCACGCCGAAGCGTGCGTTTACCTCGATCCATGGGAATACGTGGGAGTCCTTGGAACTCTGGTAGATGCAGCGCTCCAGGTCCCGCCTGGTGGTGATGAACTCCGTGGCCTTGAGCAGCGGGGACCAGTGGTGGGTGTGCTGAACCGCACAACCCATGTAGGCATCCTTGAAGGCGTCCACCTGGGCGTTCCTGACCCACACCGGGTAGCCCACGGCCTCGTGTACTTCCACCTGCGTATCGTGCTCGTGGGTGCCGATCTGCTTTTCCAGCACGTGGGACAGGAACTCCAACGCTTCGGGGAGGATGTCTTCGCTGACTATGCCTCGCATGCCGCAGGTGGGCGCGCTCACCTTGAACTGCCCGTTTCGGCCCATGTCCAGCACTCCCTGGTGGGAGAGGGACTGCACTCCGTGCAGCGTATGGAGGAAGGGGCGTGAGTCCAGGGCCAGGCGGAGGGCCTTGAGGCCCAGTTGGATGGCGGTGTCGGACAGCCTGGCCTGGTAGTGGGCGAGGATGTGATCCCCCATGATCATCGCACGGAGGAACTTGAGATCGCCGGCCGTGCCGTGGGCGGAGCCGTTGATGGAGCTGTAGATGAAGTTGCGTGTTCTCAAACCCTTCAAGAGAGCCTGCTGTTCCGGCGTGCCCCCCATGAGTCGGCACTCGGCCATGAGGCCGTTGGCGCAGCCCTGGCTGTATCCCAGGTAGCCCCAGGTGGATCTTTCCACCTGTCTCACGGCGTCTTCCACGCGAGCCGCGTTGTATTCCAGGGAGCGAGCCGTGGCCGTGTCGGCGCGAATCACCTGTATGCCTCGTTTCCTGGCGATGCGGCGATAGGCGTCCCGCAGCTCGGTACCCCTGGAGCCTTCGGTGACGACGCCCATGCAGGACACCAGGGCGAAGTCGTACTCACCCGGAGGGGGATCCATGAGGAGGCGCACGAGGGGATCGGCCTTGAGTCGTTTGCGGTCTTCTTCGTGGTAGTACAGGGCATCTATGATGGAGTCCAACATGCCCTGCTCGCCGGATGGGATCCTGTAGCCGAGACGAACGCGCAGCCAGGGGCGGACCTGGTCGATGTCCATCTGCACGTTCCGAAGCACGGTGAGCACCATGAGGGCTTCATAGTTGCGGCTCCAGAAGTCCTTGAACCAAGGCTCCTGGAAGGCCAGCGGGGCTTCGTCCAGCACGGCTTTACAGGCATCGAAAGCCGCCTGGTAGGCCGTGGATGCCTGGCGGCGGCGCGTGGGTTCGTGGTACTTGAATGTGCAGAGAGCGCCCAGTCGGTCGGCTTCCTGGATGGCAAGGATGGCCTCCTGCCGCAGGTTGTCCAGGGTGGATCCGCCGGTGCCGTTGGCGAGAGCCCCTGCGGCGACCGTGGAGGGAGCCGGGTGCCGATAGGTCTGAAGCCAGGCCTTGAGGCAATTGTAGGGCTCGGCCATGGCCAGGATGCGGGTAGCCGATTCGTTGAGGGCCTCGTAGTAGCTCAGACGGGCGTGGCGCCCTCCCGCGAGGTAGTCGCGCAGGCGAGGCAGCTCCAGGCCCAGGCGCTCCGAGAACAGCGAGACCAGGTCCAGCGGTTCGCGGGTCAGTCCCTGTTCCAGCTCCAGGAGCGCGTTCAACACGCTGGCCAGGACCCTCTCGCCGCCCTGACCCAGCTCCAGCATGACCTGGAGCAGGAATCCCCGCTCCTGCTTGAGAACGTGGTCCAGCAACATGCGCTGGTTCTGCTGCACCACGCGGTCCTGGAGGGGCGATGCCAGGCCCGCCTGCAGGAGAACGGCGATGTCGGCGGGGCCCATGAGCAGGTCCGGCAGAGGGCAGCGCTCATCGAGCAGGTTGGGTTCGGTGAACGTGTCGTCCAGCTCCATGGCCACCCCCAGAAACATCCCGATGGCCATGGCCTGGGGCGCAAAACCGAAGCCCCCGTAGCTCTCGGAGATCATGCGCACCCGCCGCTTGAGCGCCAGGGTCCAGTCCAGCCGCCTGCGGTCCCGGGGAGCCCATCCGTCGGGACAGGTATTCAAAAGGTAGTCGATCTGTTCAAGGGCAAGGTAGGCCGATACCCGTGCGATGGAGTGGGAGGTCTCCGGGGGAAGCTGCGCCCCTGGCTCCACGGAGGCGATGGAGCCGTAGATCTGTGCGGCACTGGGGATGTGTGCGTAGCGGGCGCGGTACTCTTCCAGCTCTGTCAGTGGGGGAAGGTGTTGCACCTGGCGTGCTGGAAGCTGTTCCATGGGGGCCAGGAGGAGCGCGAACCAGCGAAGAGCGGAGTCCAGCTCGTAGCTGAAGTCGTGGTTCGGCCATACTTCGTCCAGGAGCTTCCGGGTTTCGCGCAGGTCGAGACCTTCACCGTCGGTGACTTTTCTGATGATCTTGTAGATCCTGGGGGTGAGTTCGTCGCCGTAGGTGAGGAACAACGACAGGGCCCTGGCCATCTTGGGACCGGGGATGATGTCGCCGGGTTTGTTGATGGATTCTTCTTCGGAGACCTCGATGGCGGTGCGGACCTTCCGGCGAATGGTCTCCAGGAGCGAGGCCAGGTCCGGGCTGAAGTCCTGCACCACGGCGTGGACGTGATCCATGGCCGTGTCGTCTTCCAGGATTTCCATCCAGCGGGTGAGTTCCTGGTGGGGGTTCAGCATGGCGTTGAAATAGTGGGCGTCGTAGAGGCCCTTTTCTTCGCCGCTGATGCTCAGGCCCCCGGCGGGGCTCAGGCCGACGGTGACGCTGCCCTGCCGTAGCTCGGGCACGAATATCTCCAGCCGCTTGTCTTCGTGTTCCAACACGGGGGACCGACCCTGCAGATCCCAGGCGACGTCGAAATGGGCTTCGCCCAGGCCGGTGGAGGAAAGGAAACCTTCTGGCATGGAGGTCTCCAGCCTGCTGCCGGAGGGGAGGGAGAGCCTGCGCGGGCCTTGTTCCAGGCGGGCCTCGCCCAGGTCCAGGTCCAGCGATGAGCCTTTGAAATCCACGTCGAACACTCCGGGTCGCAGCTCCACGGAGAGTGCTCTCAGTTTCAGGCCCACGTTGCCATCCAGGTGGAGCGAAAGAGGCCCGGCTTCGATGTCGAGTTCGGGAAAGGCGTTCAGCGGGAGTGATGCCGTGCCCAGGACTTGGCCATCGGCATCCAGCGCCAGGTCCAGGCTGCCGGATGATCGGGCCTCGAGGTGGCCCGAGTACCCGCCTTCCAGGTTCTGGGGGGAGACGGACAGGGAGCCGGTGTCGATCCTGCTGCCCTCCTGCACCTTGAAGGCGCCCTGGAAGACCAGGTCGGTTTCCAGCGGGAAACGAGGAGCACCGGGCCCGTAGCGGAGGGAGGTGCTGCCGTGGAAGGAGAGCAAGGGAACGTCCAGCGCGATGGAGGTGGCGCCGCGCATGAGCGGGTGCTCGTAGTCCAGGCGCAGCGACAGCCCGGAGAGGCTGGAACCTTCGTGGAAGCGTGTTTCGGAGTGAAGGGCCAGCAGCTCCTGGGGCCATGGTTCCCCCGCCAGGAGATCCATGACGATGTCAACGACGGAAGCTGAAGCAGCGGAGTCTGGTCCGGCGGTCTTTCCTGAAGAGCGTGGGGATGCGACGCTCAGGACGACGTCGCTGTCCAGTTTCAACGTTTCCTTGCCGGTCCGAAGCTCCAGATCCGGCACCCGTACGGAGATACGTTCCCTGGCAACGGAGGCCTTGAAGTGGGTTTTCAGCCGCAACGGCTCCGGAGGGGAGATCTCTGCCCGCAGCCAGCCCTGGTTGCCCAGGAGGACACGGATCAGGGTGGACGCCACGTGGCTGGTGGCCATTACCGTTCCGTCCAGGGATGTGATCCGGCTGGCCAGTACCTTGGCGATCTCGTCGGCGTCGAGACGGTCCTTGCGGATGGCTGCCGATGCCATGGGTTGTTCCGAGGCCAGCCTGTCGAGGGCGGCGTGGGGGTAGGGAAGGATGATATGAGGGACGTGGACGTCGGTGAAGGGAGTGGGAACCCTGCCCAGCACCAAGAAGCGCCCGCTGAAGCGCAGGTCCAGTTGCCAGGTGCCATCACGGAGCACGGGATGGGCCGTGACCCGTTCAAGCTCCACCCGGGCCAGGCGTTCGGAGCCGTCTTTCAGGCTTTCCTTCAACTTGCCTATCACCTCTTCCATGTCCACTTCTACCTGGAAGTGGCGGGAGATGCGGTCGCCCCCTTTCTTGAGGAGGAAACGCCCGAGGCCGGATTTCCGGACCTCGGAGGGAAGAAGGCGCGAGACCCGTGGCTTGACGTGCTTGCGAAGGCCATGGCGAAGGCGCTCGGCCCTGGAGATGACCGCCTTGCCGTAGTGTTGGTTGTAGATCCGGGCCAGCAGGGCGTCTACTTCGTTGTCCTGGAACAGGGTATGGAGCTTGAGAAGGATGGGTACGATGTTGTGGAGGACCAGCGGCGGAGTGAACTCCATCTCGGCCGAGGTGATCATGGTGTCCACCCGTTGGCCGGAAAATTCGTCTGCCGCGGAGAACCAGGTGGAGCAGCGGCAGCCGGTCGGGATCTCCAGTGGAAGAGGCAGATCAGGAAAGAGTGGTATGGACGGAGTGCCGGGTTCCAGCTCGGTCAGCACTCGGTTTTGGAGAGTCCCGACCAGGGATGGACCCACATCGTGGAGTTGGAAGGCCAACTCCCGGGGAGGGGTCAAGGGTGAGAATTCTTGGCTCGGTGTTCCGCCCCTTCGGACATCCATGACGATGGTGGGATGAGCAGGATGGTTTTCGCCGCTGCCGGGAAACTGGTGGTGATGCTTGGGGACGCCGGTGACCTTTTTTGGGGGGGTGGCGTTGTCTCCTGTCATATGTTCCTCCGGTGGCTCAACGGGACCTGTTGGTCTTTTCCGTTTTCAGTCTTCGGGGGGCGGCGGGTGCAGAATGTGCGCCTCGGTGCCTTGGCTGTGACCTGGTTGATCCTATTACATGAACCCTAACCCGGATACACGGTTTCAACTGCCAGGCATGGGTACCAATGACAGTTCCTGGTAGGTGAGGGGACAGAATATGCTGCCATCGAGCAGGCTTGTGCGCCGTCTGGTTTTCACCTTTCTGCCCCTCTGCTGTTGCATCCTGGTGTGTGAGATCACTCTCGGGGTCAGTGGTTTCCAGGGAAATCCCGACCGGCAGGTGTCCTGGTGCCGCGAGCACGCGGGCCTGGAGCCGCCGTTCCTGCCGGCCATGCCCCTGGACGGCCAGGCTTCCGTCTACCGGGCTCCGGCCCTGCCGGCCCATCCACGGCCCTTCCCGGTGGAGAAAAGTGCGGAACAGCGCCGTATCTTCGTGCTGGGAGGCTCCGCTGCCCATGGCTACGGTTTTTCCAGGAACGGCAGCTTCTCGGGCCGTCTGCAGGAGATGCTGGCGCCGGCCTGGCCCGAGTTGGACATACAGGTGATCAATCTCGGCTGTATCGCCTTTTCCAGCCAGCAGCTCCTCGCGGTGGCCAAGGATGTCCTGGCCACCGCCAAACCGGACTTGTTCCTGGTGTATTCGGGCAACAACGAACTCCTGGAATGGTGGGACTGGCGAAAGTACCTGCCGGTCTCCGCCCACCGTGTATTCCTGGCCAACCTGCGCTGGAATCGCAGGTTGGCGATGTTCCGTAGCTTCCTGTTTCTTCGTGACCTGGTGCTTGCTTCGGGGGCCAGGGCCTGGGGGGCCACGTCCTATTCCGACGACGTGGCCCTGGACTGGAGCAGGCGGGCGCGACTCTCCGAGTCGGTGCGTGAGTATGCCAGGGAGACCTTCCACTACAACATTGGCAGAATCATCGACGAGGCCCGGAAGGCCGGCGTGCCCGTCGTGCTTTCCACCGTGGCGGCCAACTGGATGGACCAGCCCGGGCAGTTCCCCTTCCAGGGCGAAGGCCCGGGGGAGCCGGAGCGCAACATGGAGCGTCTGGACCTGGCGGACATGGCGCTCTCCCGGGGTGACGTGCAAGAGCCGGAGCTGCTCTTCCGACAGGCTTTCAAGGAATGGCCCGAGGCCATCACCCACTGGCGCTGGGGCGACATGTACCGCCGCTACGGGCAGGTTTCCCTGGCCCGTGAGCACCTGCGCCAGGCCATCGTTCTGGACGAAAATCCGCATCGCGTCCTGCCCCGGGTGAACGACGAGATCCGCCGCATGGCGGAGCAGCGTTCAGTGCCGCTGGTGGATGGCGAGGCGGTGGTGGCCTCCCGCTCGGCGGACGGCATCATCGGTTTTGAGCAGGTCTACGATCACTGTCACCCCGACCTGGCATCCCATTGGCTGTTGGCCTCCGCCTTTGCCGGCGTCATCACGCAACAGGTCTGGCAAGGCTCCCGGCCCGTGGACTTCCAGGCAATGGCCGCTGCCGGCATCGCTGAACTGGAGCGCCGGGGCGCCGACTCGCAGCGGGTGGAATCCTGGCTCGGCGTGGACCTGGAAGACGGTAGCGCCGATTACGCCCGGGATCCCCAGGCGGAGTACCGTGACCGCTTCGTCGCCGCGCTGGCCGACGCCAGGGAGCGCGGGCAGGACGCCGCTGCCTGGAACCGGGCGGGCCTCCTCGCCTACCACGGTTTCCATGCCGACTGCCCCAAGGGAGGATTGCCCTGCCTGCAGGACGCCCTGGACGCCTTCAGGGAGGCCCTGGCCCTGGACCCGGCCTTCTGCGCCGCGCAGGCCAACATTGCCAGGCTGCTTCTGGACCTCGGCCGTAGGCGAGAGGGCCTGGAGCGACTGCTCGCGGCCCTGGACTGCGACCCCATGCAAGATGCGGACCGGAGCCTCGCGGAGCGGGTCGCCGGGCGCCCCTGACTTGACCGCCGCCATCCCTGTGTTTACAACTTGTGGCCCTCTTTCTTCGGGGTCGACCCGGCGGAGGCCCTCCCCGGTTCCCGTTCACACAGGGAGTACTTCTTCTCATGTCAAGCCCAGAAAGTCCCGACCCGGTGGAGATCCTCAGAAGCGTTGCCCAGGATGTGCGGGATCCCCTGACCGGTATTTCGGTGGCGGATTCAGGCATGCTCTCGGATATGCGCATGGAAGACGATGTCCTCTGCATGCGATTGTCGGTAACCGAGGATCACCGTGAACCCATGGTGCGCAGCCTCGTGAACGCACTGGGCCGAGCGGTGACCGAATCGGGTTGGAACGGTCCCATCGAGTGCTCCGTGGCACCTGGCGTCACCTCTCCGCCGGAAGCAGCCACGCCCTCGGCTCCCGCTCCCGGCAACGCCATCCCGTCCACCACCGCCCCACCACGGCCCAACCCCGATGCAGCGGCGCGGCAGCCCCTCCCCAACAATGCTCCCCGGGCAGACTCTCACCAACCACGCCCCATTCCTGGCGTCGGCCACGTGCTGGCGGTGGCCAGCGGCAAGGGCGGTGTGGGAAAGAGCACCGTGGCTGTGCAGTTGGCCATGGCTCTCAAGGACCTTGGAAGCCGAGTGGGTCTGCTGGACCTGGATTTCTACGGACCCAGCATTCCCACCATGATGGGAATCAGGCAGAAACAGACCGTGTCTCCCCAGAAAAGGATTCTGCCTGCCACGGCCCATGGCCTGGCCTGTGTATCGCTGGGGCTCATGCTCGACGACGGCAAACCCCTGGTCTGGCGGGGGGGGATGATCGCCAAAATGGTGGAGCAGCTCCTGGACGACGTGGACTGGGGGCAACTGGACTACCTGGTCATCGACCTCCCGCCGGGCACCGGCGACGCACAGTTGACCCTGGCCCAGCAGGCCAGGCTATCCGGCTCGGTGGTGGTGAGCACACCACAGTCCCTGGCTTTGAAGGACGCCGAACGCGGGCTCGAGATGTTCCGCGGTCTGGATGTCCCCGTGCTTGGACTGGTGGAAAACATGGCATGGTACCCCCTCCCCGACGGCTCGCGGGACTACGTGTTCGGACAAGGGGGCACCGTGGAGTTGGCGGAACGTTCCGGTGTGCCCGTCCTGGCTCGAATCCCCATGGACGCCGCCCTTCGCCTAGCCGGCGACCAGGGCGATCCCGGCATTGCTCGCGATGGGTCGGCTTTCGAAGCCTTCAATCAACTGGCCAAAGCGGTCGTGGAAACGCTTCACCCCCCTGCCTGACCCTGGCATGGCCCCCGTCCCCCTCCCGGCGATTTCACATCGCCCATTCTGCGGTACAGCCCCCTCCCGTGCTCGCTTCCAATCCGAAGGAACCAGCGGGCTGGATTCAAGCGCCGTCCTTCGTCAGTTCCCATCCGGAAAGGGCTCCGCCATGGATGGAGAGCCGATGGTCCACCCGAACGCCATCGTCACCCATTGGAAGTCCGCGGAAGATTCTGGAATACGTTGAAGTGCTGGAGTCTGCATGGCCAAGCCCGCCATCCTCGCTATCAAGTTCCCATCCGGAAAAGGCGGCCCGAGCCGGGGCGAGTCGCTTTCGAGCCAGGTGCGTCGGCGCAACCCGCCGGAATAGCAGCGCTATTTCAAGTGGTTGCGCGGGCGTGCCTGGCGAAGGAATGGGCAGCTTCGGCGA
This sequence comes from Myxococcota bacterium, assembly GCA_024276675.1. Lineage (GTDB taxonomy): Bacteria > Myxococcota_A > UBA796 > UBA796 > JAFGLY01 > JAJRWT01. The sequence goes on from JAJRWT010000014.1 coordinate 29,973, forward strand.
AGGGAGGCTTTTCCGGATGGGAAC
>JAJRWT010000015.1 GCA_024276675.1 Myxococcota bacterium
CCCCACCGATGAATTCATGTTCATCACGGGGGCTTGCGAGAAACTGAAAAGTTACCTTGCCAACTATATATACGAGTTGCACGGGTTTGAAGGGCGGGCGGAGTGCGAGGAGGTCTCTCCACCTATTGAGGACCTGAAAGAGGGACCACTGGAGAAGATCGCCGAAATTCTGCAGAAAGATCCTGGCAACGGCAACATTCCAGCGGACTACAAGCCGGATTTCATCAGGTACTTTTATGAACTGTCACGGCAAGCAATCTGCCAACATGTGATTGGTGTTGACCTGCAGAGCCAGCTGAAGAAGCACACTGACCGTGGTGGAGGCCTCCACGTACGGCTCCACAAGCTCCAGGCAGATTGCCCTGTGCGCAATCGCCTGATGCTCTTCCCGTGGGAATTGTCGGTGGCTGTTCCCGACGGGACGGACATGCCCTGGCTACGTGTGATGTTGCTTTGTGATGGGGGCGGTGTCGGGGAACTACGCGAAGATGTCGCGGACCAGTACTCGCGGTATCTGCCGGCCAGGTCTGTTTCCGTCGAGAGGCGATTCATGGGCGATGGGCACCTGCGAGTGTTGCTGGTGCAACCGGAAAGCCAGGAGGCTGACTACTTGTACAAGCGCCAGGAACGTATCCTGTTGGAGGAAGTCTTCCAGAGCAGCATCATGCCCCACTGCAAGGTACGACTGGATGTACTATCCGGACAGGTCACGTTTGAGAATATCCGGCGCAGGGTCAAGGAAGCCAACGGTTACGATATCGTGCACTGGAGTGGCCACGGAGGGGCCGGATGTCTGGATCTCTCCAATTCGGAAAAGCTCTTCGGAAGAGACTTGTGCGAAGTTCTTTGTTGTTCGGGAAGGCCGCCCGCCCTTGTTTTTCTTTCGGCCTGCAATTCCGCGGCTCTGGATCCCGACCGGAAAGACGATGGAACCTTGCCACAGGCCTTGTTGAGGGGCGGGACGGAGCAGGTCATCGCAATGCGTTACGCCGTGTTTGGCGACTACATCCAAAGGCTGGCCCTTCATTTCTACGCCAACCTTTTCGTTGGGCCGGGCGTCCATACCATCGATGAGGCCCTCTTCAAGGCCCGCATGCAAGTACACCTGGAGTGGTCCCGATGGATGGGGTTGGGATCCATTCTGGGAACGGAAAGTCTGCCACTGCTGGATCTGCTCACACCGGTGGTTTTGGGTAGCAGGCCTTCCAGGCTTCTACCTCCCAGGGGCCAGAGCGACTACCTGGATGCTCGCCCGCCAAACGTGCATCACTTGACACCGGCCTGGGACTATCGTTTTGATCGTCCCGATCGAATAGTGGGAAGGGTGTATGAACTCGAGAATCTCCTGGAGTGGGTCGAAGCCGGTGAGCCGCCCATCAAGCAGATCACAGGTGGAGGCGAAATCGGGAAGACCGCCCTGGTTTCAGAGATCATGCATCTCGTGCACAGGGATTTCGACGCCATCATACCCATTCGAATACGCAAATCTGGCATGAGCGTTCGGAGCTTCTATGAAGAGCTTCAACGCTGCTTTCGGCTGTTGGAGTACCCAGGCCTCACAGGAAATACCCTCGACGGGACCAGGGTTGTCCTCTATGGGCGAGGAGGAATGAAGGACGAGACCTGGTACGAGAAACACAAGCACAACATTGTGGACGTACTCACTGAAAAGAACATTCTGTTGGTGCTGGACGGTTTTGAAGTCTTGCTCAAGAAGCCTGGCGAGGCAGGTGGCTCCAGAGAGCCGACAAAAGTTGAGCATCAACCAACAGCGAAGGATCCTTTCGTCTCCCAGTGCCGTTCAGGGCACTGGGCCGACCTTCTGCGCGAGTTGAACCAGTCCCTCAAACACAGGCGAAGCCGGGTCATTATCACCAGTCTCTACCAGGTTGACTTCGGACAACAGGTAAACGACCGTGGGGTTCTTCAAATCAAGGAGCTGGCCCAGGTCAGGACCTTGCTCATGTCCTGGGCCAGGACCGAGGATGACAGCAGGTTCCTGAATGCATGGGAGAGCAACACCACGGGCGAGTACAAGGAACAGACCGTCGCATTGAAGATGCGACCGGGGCTGTTGAAGGACGGCTTCTCCCGGAACAGCGCTCCAGTTGTCAGTCCCACCGCTACTCCAGGAGAAGGCGAGTCCCTGCTCCAGCAAGTCTTCCAGTCCATTACGACAGGCCGGGGTTCTGCTGACTCGGTCGCAGGAGCCACTACACCCGGCACCGGCCCAATGTCCAGTGGATGGACCTGGGTCCATCCCCACCTGGATCTGTTGCGTTTCTTCTGGATCCCCGCCGGCAGGTTCTTCAGGGGATCCGTGGAAGACCCTGCCGATTCCAGGTTCTACGCCTCATTTGATCCCAGTGAACTCCCCGGTGGGTTTGTTGCGTTGGCCCATGGCTACTGGATGGCCGAGTTTCCCGTGACCCAAGGTCAGTATCGCCTGTTCTTGCAGTGTTGTAGGTACCGTGGGCCACGGCCTTGGGACAGGGACGACATGTCCTGGGATGATCGGCCCGTGGTGGGCGTGAGCTTCATTGATGCCACCCGCTTCTGTTCCTGGCTGGGCTCTCTGGGGTTTTTCCCGCCTGGCGCCTCTGCCTTTGGGCTACCCACGGAAGTTCAGTGGGAACGAGCTGCTCGCGGGATCGGAGGCCAGGTTTTTCCCTGGGGAACGAGCTTGCCAAATCCCGACCTGGCATGTTGTGGCCGGGAACGGGAGGACGGACCCTTGCCTGTGGGAGGTCGCCCGTTGGGAAAGAGTCCCGAGGGTTGCCAGGACATGTCGGGCAATGTCTGGGAGTGGTGCAGAGATATCTGGACTCCGGACTATTCAGGCGGCGGCAGACATGAGGACCTGCTCCACAAGCACAGGGCTATCCGGGGTGGCTCGTTCCACACCCTGCCCGCCTATGTACACTGCGCGGTGAGGAGCCACACTTCCCTGGATACCATGGCCCCAAACCTTGGGTTCAGGCTGGTCTCACTGTGAGCGATGGGTGTCGTCGCGGCACCTGGTACACTGTTGGACCTCGGAGCTTTTGTGGTCAAATTCTTAGGTTTGCAAGGCCATCGTCGAACACCCGGAAGTAGTGTTTCAGGGCTTGCTCTGTTTCGTGTTGTGGATCGCCTGTGGGCGGCTCGTCACCGGGATCCACCCAGGTGAGCTTGTAGTTCTTCACACTGTCGGCGTCCGAAGGAGCTTGTATGGAGAGGTAGGAAATGCCCGGGCGGATGTTGTTTGCCACAATCATGATCTTCCTGGTGTCTTCCAGCCAGACATTACGTTCGTGTAACCTTGGATATCGGTTGAACACCTGGTTGGCCAGTTCGCCGATACCCTTTTCCAGTATCTTGCTGGCCTCCTGGCCGGGCAAGTAGGGTTGCCTCGTGGAATCCCACAGACGTACCCTGATGCTCTTGCACACGGCCCAGTGTAGCTGGGGGTCCGTGATGTTTACGTGCAGGTAGTAGGTCTCTGCCGGGAAGCGATATCGCTTCAGGTAGTGTTCGGCCTCGGTCAGAAAGTGCCTGGTAGCTTCGCGATAGCAGAACACCGCCTGCCGCCTGACTTCCTGTCGCTCCAGGTCCTTGATGTGCGGTTCCTGAGCTTCCAGAACTTCCCTGAGCTGGGGCCAGTCGCTTTCCAGACCTGGCAGGAAGTCGGAGTGAGAGTATTCGACTCTTGCGCAATCCCTGGCCCCGGTCGTGTTGCCGGAGCTTTCGAGAGCTGGATCGGCGGCGAGAAGGGATTCGGCCTTTACCATGAGCAGATCGCCCATGGCCATGCGTGTGTTTCCAAGTTGGTAGCTTATGCTGCGTTCCTGGCTGCGTTCACCCTTGTAGGCATCCAGGGCGTAGACGAGAAATCGCTTGGCGGCCACCTGGAGGAACGCAAAGGCCAGAGCCAGGTGTTTCTGCATGTCGTCATGATAGCCCTCCTGGTAGTTACCTGTGTTCCCTTCAAGAAAGGCTCGCAGGGCCAACAACTCCTTGATTGCCCGCAGGTAGAGCACGCCCAGGCTACGGCTGGCGTTCCCCGCGTCCAGGTCGCGGATGCTGTCTCCCAGCATGACATGGGCTCCCAGCAGGCATAGCTCGGCGTTGTACATGGACATGGCCCTGGCCCTGTGCCCGTGGAGCTTGTCAATGGCTGTGCGGATGTCGGGGGGGGCCTTGTCCGGGGCCTTTGCTGCTCCATTGCCCAGTTCCGAAAGGAGCGAATCCGCCAGGTGCCAGAGTATGCCGCACAGAAAGGTGTTGCGTTCTCGTAGCCAGGGAAGTGTTCGCGGCCATCTGCCCAGGCCCCCTGTTCCGCCGCTTCCAACCTGTCTTGATGTGTCGGATGGAGCGACATCCTGGTCTCGCAGGGAAGTCAGTTTTCGGGTCCAGGTGAGTGAGCACAGCATCCACAGTGGACTTCGAATGCCGATCCCCCCATTCTTGAATGTCCTGGCGTCTACACGGGGCTCGGTACTGCCCGTGGGGCGGGCAGGGAGATGGTCCAGCAAAAGGGCGAAGATGCGGTCGATCCTGTCCGATGCGGAGATGATGGTGTCTCTGGACAGACCGTCGCAGCGATTGTAGGAGTTCTTCGGTTGAGAGAGGTCTGCGTAGAGATTCCTGATGGCAGGGCGGTCCACGCTGGCCATGAACATGGTGCCCAGGGTGATGAAGAGGCCGCCCACCCGTCGTCTGTCCAGGAGCTGCCCCAACTCCAGTGGTTGGAAGTCCTGGAGGGGCACCCTGGGATTGAAGGCCACTCGTGGGTCTATCAGGTTGGTCAGAGTTTTTTCGGCACCAATCCAGAAGGCGAGCCAGGTCTCGAGCAGCTCCTTCTGGGCTGCTTTCCCGAGTTCTTCCCTTTGTTTGTCTTCAGCTTCGTTTTTTTCGTTGTCGGGTATGTTGGCGGCTGGTGTTGGAGCAGCAGGAGCTTCACTCGCCTCCATTATGCGGTGGAAGCGAATGGTCAGAAGTTTCATGTGGACATCGCAGGTGCGCAGGATCTGCCCCTTCATGGTAAAGAGGTGAGACGCGATGGTATAGAAATATTCGGCACTTTCCAGTGTTTCAGGAGGGTGGTCCTGCGGGAGTTCCGTTGACTTGGCCAGGCTGGTGTCCAGGCGGCGACGCAGTATTTTCATGCGGTTGTCAACGAGTTTCCCGATATACTCGGGTTTTTGGTTGTTGTTGGGAATATTGGAGATACCAGCAAGTTCTTCCCAACGAACCAGGGCCAGCCCCTTGGTGGCGTAGCAGATGTCACCGAGGTGATCGAAGATGTTGGCCCGGAGGGAGTTCTGGTGGGCGGGGAGCCTGGTTGTGAGCGTGGTGGGATCACTCTGCCCCTGATGTTCCAGCAACAAGCGAAGGGCCTGAAGGTACCAGGCGGCGGTCAGCATGGTGTCGCGTCGGCGCAGGAAGAACTGGCCCATGAAGACCGTTTGGTCTATTTGCCCATGGATGTCTCCAATAGCCGTGTAGTAGTCCAGGGCCAGCAGGAGGTACTTGTTGGCAGCGTAGCGTTGCCACATCTTTTCCAGGTTTATTGCCATCATGTTCAGGGTGCGGGGCAGCCCGAAAGGGTCGTGGGATGTGTTGAATGGTTGATGGCGTGCAAGGTGGTCGAGCTGTGGGGCATCGGTGCCGGAGGTCAGTGATCCGCTGAAGGGGGTCAGTTTTTCCGGTACTGTGTTGGGTACCATGTTCGTGGCCAGGGTCTGGAAGGAGACGTTCTCCACCTGGCCAAGCTGATTCGAGGTCCACGCGTGCCCCTTCCAGGCATTCTCGGGGATTCCCGAAAGAACCCTGTGGCCAATTGATTGGTCCAGGATTTGCCTTGTTTCCCCGTGGGCTCGAGAGCAACGTGTCCGGCCGGGTGCTATCTGCCACGCAGGGGCACTGCCATCATGGCCATGGGAAGAGCTGTCACAGGCCAACAGACACCAGGCCTTCTCGTGCAGATTGATGGCTTCCATGTAGCATTGCAGCGCCTCTCTGAAGTCCCGCTCCAGTTCGTAGAGGTAGCCAAGCCGCCGAAGAACGTTCATGGCACTGGAAACATAGGTAATCACTGCTGAATGGTCTATGGAATTGAAGCAGCGACTCTCGTTTCGCAGCAGGCGTTGCAGGTCCGCCCTGATCCATCGCAGTGCTTTGCTGTATGCCAGGCGAGCCTCAGGGTGGTTGCCCAGTTGTTCATTGATGCGGCCCAGGCGGATCTGGGCCTTGTAGGACTCCAGGCGTTCCTCGCTGTTCTGGAGGGAAGCTTGCTCGGTCAAGCCCATGAGGCGCTTGATCTCACCCTGAAAATCCGTGCGGGTGAAGCGCAGCTCGATCTGCTCTGGTCCGAAGGCGATGTAGAGCGAAGAGAGATCGTGCCTGATACGGGGCATGAGCATGTAGGCCCTGTGCCGCCGATCCTTTCTTACAATGATTACGTTTTCGAAGACTTGCAACAGGCGGGTCACCATTTCTCGGCTGGGGTAGAGTTCTTCCCTGCGGGTCATGAAGCTGGCGTACTCCATGTCGGACCATGAGAATCCCGTCTGGAAGAACTTGAGGATGAAGTCGATGATATGGAATGTGGCCACGCAGACCTTGTCGTCCATGGCGCGGAATTGCACTGGATGTGCTTCGATACAATACACGATGTCGGAGAAGAACTTCATCTTCTGGCGGACCGGTGTGGGCAGGTAGACGATGTGCCTGATGCCGCCCCTGTGTGCCCAGTAGTTGGGATTACCGATGGTCTTTTCCGGCAGAACCCCGGTGTCTTGTACGAGGGCGTAGAATTCCCGCAGGATCTTCCTGGGAATACCGCGGCCCTTGTACGTGAGGTATTGCAGAAGGTAGCGAATCCTTCGAGTACGCCGTTCCGGTGCTGGCGCCATCATTGAAAGCTCCCCCCTGACGGACGAACTCTCCGTGTCCAGGGCCTCCAGGAGGGGTACCAGCCATGAAGCGCGTTGGTGGAGCTTGGAGCTGGTGTCCGGGTCTTCGTGCTGGCCTCCCCGTCCGGGCTGGCTACCGGGCTCCCCGCGAGTGCCCGGGTTCTGTTCCGGTGAATGGTCGTTCCGGATACGCTGGGCGATTCTCAGCAGAAGTTGTTTCAGCTCGTTTTCCGAAAAATGAGGGAGGACGACAAGCCCGGTGTTGTAGGTCCAGTCTCGGGGTATTATGCCTATTTCGTGCAGGATTTCTCTGTAGAAGGCATTGGTCCATTGCTGCTTGAGATCTTGCGTGAAGCGACCGTTGAGTTTTTCGTGGTAGCGTTTCCACTTGGGGAGCAGCCAGTCTTCGTTGGGGCCGAGAGCGGCGTCCAGCGTGGCGGTGAAGGTGCTGGGAAGGTAGATGTTCTGGATGAAGACGGATTCGAAGAGGCCCTCGCCCTTGTTCTGGTCTTCCTGCCAGCTATCGTCCACGTCCTTGCCGGCGATGAAGATGTGGAATGCCTTTGACTCGGTCAAAAGGTATTTCAGGTCCGAGACGATTCTCTGCATCTTCTGCAGGCTGCTCCCCGGGCCCGCCATTTTCCTGGTATCCGGATCGTCCGGGGTCAGTTTATCCAACTCGTCCAGAATGAAGATCACCTGGTGGCCCATGTCCCTGACACTACCCAGGATTTCCACGATATCTTGCTGGACTTCGTGCAGGTTGGGGGAGTCGGCGGAGGAAGGTAGGGAATTGGCTTCCGAACTCGACGACCTTCCGGGAACGGCGGTATCCGGGTACGGTGCCGAGGCCGGGAAGGAGCCTGGGGACAAAGAGATCATGCTGCTGTGATGTTTCCAGATCGCCGAGATGTGCTCCGCCAACGATTTGCTTTCCTGGTCCGCTACCTGTGGTCGCTGGCCGGGAACATGGGGAGTGGGCGCGAAGTCGGATGCTCGCGTGCTCAGCTCCTTCAGCATCATGAGCAGGAGTTCCCAGGCGGATTTTGTCGTGCTGAGGTTGATGCGGATTGGAATGTACCTTCGCCTGCGCTTCGCGGCGCGGTCAAGGCCAGTGGAGGGAGCAAGTTCCAGGTCCCCTGTCCTGGAGGAGCTTCGAGATTCTTCCTGCTCGTCCACGAGGTTCCTGATGACGAAATTGACCAGCTAAGACTTGCCCGTTCCGCGGTAGCCCGTCACCAGGACGCTGCCTCCTCGCGATTGGCGAAGTATGGATCGCAGGCGAAGAGCCTGGGGCCTGGGAACGCAGAACAGGTTGTCCGCAGTTGCGTCGTAGGAGGCTATCCCGGCATGGGGCGACGGGGATTTCGCCCCGCCCAGCAGGTCGTGGCTGGGATGGTGGGTGAATACGAATCGATCCCGGTGCAGACCGAACCACACGGCCTTTTTCTGGATGTCTCTGGGCCATGGAGGGATTGCGGCTCCGATGGGGGGACATGGATCGTTCCTGATGAGAGCCACCGCCTTGCGTAGAGTCCTCTGGTGTTCTCGCCGTATTCTGGAGGTCTTGAGCATCTCTTCGGGCCTGGAGCCGCTGGCCGTGCGACCTGTCACGGTGACTTCCCCGGGGGTGCCGCCTGGCTGCTCCGCTCTCTTGCCCTGTCCGGAATCAGCACTTTCCACATCGCACATATCGCCCTCCGGTTACCAGGGAATTGCTTCCGGACGAAGATAGCACATGTCTGTGGCGGGATGTATGCTCCGGAGGGGGAGAGCCCGAATGTCAGGCCGGGAGTCGCCGGGAAATCTCACGCCTGGCGTGGAGAGGCGGTCGCCAGGGCATGGGCAGGTTGCTACATACAGCCTGTTCCCCGACTGCTCCCTGTCCGGAGAAGATGGACGTGGTGTTCCGGGACACTGCCGTACACGGTGAATGGTAAACATGCGCGGGCAGGGATGGTGCTGGCGGAGCAAATCTTGTCCGTTGGAACCTGGCAGCGGAGTCGGCATGGACGACGCCCAAAGGAGCCATGAAGAGTATGAAGAGGTGGAAACGGGTCGGTGTCCTGTGATAGCATCATCTGCACGATTTATGCTCCTTTGGATCGTTGGCCCTGTTGGCTCTGTTCAGGAGTACCAATGTCAGCTCAGTTGGAAAACGAGATGGTTCTGGTGGTGGATGATGATGACCTGATCCTTACTACCCTGGATTTGTTGCTTTCCCAGTACTGGACCGTGCTTACCGCGTTGTCTGTGGATGAAGCCATCGAGATCCTGGAACGCGAAGACATCGCCGTCGTCCTGGCCGATCAGAGAATGCCTGGCAAAACCGGTGTGGATCTGCTGTCGTGGATGGTCCAGAACGACCCGGATGCGATTCGGATACTCATCACGGGCTACACAGATATCAACACGGTGATCGATGCCATCAACAAGGGCAAGGTCTGGTACTACATCATGAAACCCTGGGACAACACCGCTGTTGTGACCATCGTCAAGCGAGCGATGGAATATCGCAACAAGAACCTGTTGGCCCGCAAGCGCTACAACGGCGCCATCAGGTCCCTGGTGACCGCCCTGGAGGCCAGCCATCCCTACACTTCGGGCCACTCCTCGCGGGTCACCAGATATACGCGGCTCCTTTGCGAAGCCCTGGACATTCCCGGTCGGGAGCGTTCACAGATAGTACTCGCCGCACAGTTGCACGACATCGGCAAGATCGGCGTCAACACCGATTACCTGGACAAGCGCAGCGATCTGGATTCCGCTGAATGGGAAAACGTCGTCAAGCACGTGATCGTGGGTGAGCGGATCCTGGAACGGACCGGCTTTCTGGACTCCATCATCCCCCTGGTGGTCTCCCACCACGAGAGTGTTGATGGCTCCGGATATCCACATCACCTTGAGGGGGATCAGATTCCGCTGGGGGCGCGCATCATCGCGCTGGCCGACGCCTTTGACGCCATGACCTCGGATCGCGCATATCGCAGGGCCATGTCCCGCGAAACTGCCATGGCGGAACTGAGGGCCTGTGCCGGCAAGCAGTTCGATGCGGACCTGGTGGATGTCTTTCTGAAGGTCATTCCTCCCGATCTGGCCGACATCTCGGAAGACGAAGCTTCGGAGACATGCCTGGACGCGACAGATGAACACCTGGTGGCCGAGCAGATCCCATTCCTGTTGAAGCGAACCGCGGGCAAAAGTAGAAAGACCCGGTAGAACGAGCCAGGAGTACGCCTTCTGTCCCTTGGTTTCGCGTCCGCAGGAAAACAACGACAGGAATGAAGGGTTGTCACATGCCTCCCAATCCCCACCGGAAAAACCTGACCTTCCGATCCTGGGGGCTACGTCCAGGTGCAGACGCCGACGACCCCGTGGCGGCAGCCCTGCTGGATCGCGCATTCGCGAGGTTTCTACGCTTCTGCGAAGGTTATACTCCTGCGTTGCTGGAATCGTGGAAAGGACCGGCAGACACCATTACCAGGCGTTCTTTCTCAGCCCGCGACCTGTTTCTGGGCCCATTGGGTACTCCGGCCTTCCTGATGCTGGTGTGGCTCGCTGATTACCTGTCGCCCGACAATTGCCCCCCAGAAGCTCTGGACAACGCCGCCGAGGCCATGCTCTGTGCATACTTTGCCGTCAGGTGCCAGGACGACCGGTTGGACAACGACGCCGATCCCTTGCTCACCTACCTGGAGCATCTCCTCATCGCCAGGACCGCCAGGCTCCTGGTCAGGTGCAGTGGAACCGAACCTGGATTCCTGGCCGAGTGGGAGCAACAGGTGGCCGATTTCGCGGAAGCCAGTACGCTGGATGCCAGAATGCGCCTGGATCCCGGCTCCACCTGGGATGAAGCCACCGTGGAGTTGCAGGGGCGCAAGTTTCTTCCCATGGCGGGCCCACTATCCGCTTTGTGCTGGCGGGCCGGCGATCCAGCAGCCATAGCCGGCATCTGCCGAACCGTCGAAGCACTTGGAACCGGTCTCCAGTTGGCCAACGACCTGTTCAACGCGCCTCGCGACCTCGAAAACGGCATTCGTAGTCCTTTTCTGTCCCGACTTGGTCTGCTCCCGGGTTTCCATGGCACACGGGATCTCGCCCAGGCTGTTTCGCAGGCGATGTCAGACAGGTCCATGGACTTCTACCTGGCCCAGGTGATGTTCCACTACCGCCAGGCGGCGGCTGAAGGGAAACCCTTCTTCGGCCTGCCCCTTGAAGACCACGTGGAACACAGGATACTCGCCCTCAAGGAAGCAGCCTTCAGAACAATGGCCAGGCTGGTTCTTCCTGGCAAGCCAGCCAAGTGAAGCCGTTCCTGGTGGATATCGAGCTCACGCGCCGCTGCAACATGCGGTGTCAGGGCTGTTTCGTGCTGGCGGCGGGAGACATGCACTCTCAACTGCCGTATGGACAGGTGCGTTCGCTCCTGGAGCAACTGTCGGGTCGACAGGCCGTGCTGCACCTCACGGGAGGAGAGCCGTTCTACTACCCCGCGATCTGGGATGTATTGGATTATGCCACCCATCTGGGTTTTCCCCGCGTTGTCATCAACACCAACGCCAGCTTGCTGGGCGATGCCCAGTTGAGCAGGCTGAGTACACTGGCCATCGAGGTGATACTCATGGTGAGTCTGGACGGTCCCCCTGGCGTCCATGACCGTATTCGGGGAGACGGAGCCACGGATTCCGCTCTCTCGGTGCTGCGCAGAGTGTCTCGTATGAACGTGCGGGCTGTCGTTGCCACTGCTGTTGGCACGGGCCTCCTGAAGTTTGGCCTGGATGCCTGGTACCGTTGGCTCGAGGCTTCTACGGAACAACGGCTTCCTCTGAGCTTGTTCGTCATGTTCGTGCCACCCGGGGAAGATCATGAACCCGGGCCGCGGGGGCGAGCCTTGCAACCGGAGCATCTTCCCCACCTGGCCGCGCAGCTTGCGGGGCTGGTGAAAGATGGAGTAGACGCGGTACTCGTGGACTATCCCTTGTTGAACCCCATGCTGGAGTCGTTGGCCGTTCCCGGGGATCGTCTGCATCGATGTCGAGCGGGGCGTGGCAGGTTCTGCCTGCAGGCCGATGGCTGGATCACTCCCTGCCATCCCCTGCGCCATCGTCTCGTACCCATGGGTCCACGGGTTCTGAAGCGTCTGTTGCGGCATCCCGACTACCTGCGACTGGGGAGCAGGCGGTTCGAGCATTGCTGGGAATGCTGGCACAGGCCAGTGTGCGGCCATTGTCGGGCCGTGGTCACGGGGCGTGGATTCCCTTTGTGGGGATCGGATGGCTGGTGCAGACGACCTGGCTTTTTCCCTTCCTGACCCGAAGTCATAGGGGCATCGTTTCCGGGGCTCGTGCCTCGCTCTCTTCCGGGAACGCATCTGCCTGGAGATATCTCTTGCCCACGCCGCGCACTCGGGCACCTGGAACGGCGGCCCGTCAATGATGACACCTGTCTGGCTCGATGGCTGCAAAGGTACTGGCCAAGGCCGATAATAGACGCTCATAAAAAAAAATGGCGGGCTGGGCTTTTCCGCTGGCGGCGAAGTGGTATTCTCATCGCGGCTCCCCTGTAGCCATGATCGTGTCTCGTACGAGACTTTGCGGCATGGTTACGGGCAACCAGCGGAAGGAAGCCGTCCGAAATAAGAAAAAGGAGTACCAACATGCCCCCCAACGAAGCACAACTGAAATTCATCAGCGCTGCCAACATGGACCGGCAGAAGCTCCAGCAGGCCTGCACCGTCATTTTCAGCGGTGGCTCGCTTGACCAGCGAGCCGCGGACCTCAAGGCTCTCGGAGCCTCCTGGGTTCCCAGCGTGACCCTGACCGACCTTGACGCAAAAACCCTGTTGACAAACTACTTCGATACAACAATCGCAAATGAACGGCAGACGCTCCTCAACGAAATCGCCAAGGATCCCGCAAAATGGGACACAATTCGCAGTGTCACCAAGAAGGGTGGTACGCGTGCCGAGGCGGTGGAACGAATGCACACCACGGTGAAGGCCTGGATACCAACCATCACGAGAGAACAGGTGGATTGGTTCTATGGTCTCTATGCGGGAACGGCCCCCTTCAGCCTGAGTGTGGATGACATCAGCCAGGACATGGCTACCTGAACATCTCCACGACTCGCCGTTGGGGCTCCCCTCCCCGATGGCGGGACTGGGCTCTCTTGGCAGATGAGTTCCCTGTGGACCTGCCTATGGTGGGTGCTGCCCGTTTTCCATGGTTTGCAAAAGCATGGCTTGCTGGACCGGGGCGTCGATTCAACCCGCCTGGCTGCCACGCTGGTCAGTCCCATGTTCGCAACAAAACCGTCTGGATGGCAGGTTTCTCAGGCCTTGTGGGGCGGGGGCCTCGACGTCCTCCGCTCCACGGAGTTATTCTTGACCGGAGCCCTGCCCTGGTCACCTGAAACAAACCATCGCAGCAGGACTGCAACCTCGCCGCGGGCCAGATAGATGTCGGTATCATCAGAGTCCTTCGCCGGAGGAGCCGGAGAACACCGCCCAACAAACTCCTTCCCTGGCCGCCGCCCGCTGCTGCTGGGGTTGGTTCTGCCATTGACCTTGCTCCAACTGGGCCTGCTGTGCCTGGTGGTGTTCGGAGTACTGGACGGTCCATACATTTCCGCCGAGATCCGGCGTGTGGCTGGCGAGGATTCTTGCTACTGGACCTGCTCACTTCAAGGGCACCAACCTGTCGAAGAGCATGTTGCAGATGTGCCGGGAGCCGACTTCGCCGCCGACATGGCCCGGGCTGAGCCGTGTCTGCTCTCCATACAGGGAGTACAACTCGGGCCGGCGAGCCTGGTGACCGAACCTGCCTATCTCGATGGCAAGGAAGCGCTACGCTCGTGGTTCAGGGACCAGGCGGCCCTGTACAGCGTGCTTCGAGGGCAGGAAAAGGCCAGAGTGGTGTTGCGTGGCGAGCCGGGCAGCGAAGCCAGAAATGCGGAAATGCCCGTGGAGCGGGGCTCGGTCACGTCGCAGTTGGTACCTGTGTTGCCAATTCTGGTGACCGCCGTTGCATGGTTGCTGGTGGGCAGCCTGGTCTACCTGCGGCGCTCCCATCAACCGCTGGCGCGGATGCTGTATTATTTCTGCCACGGCGTCTCCGTGTGCATCCTGGTTTCAGCCGCCAACTCCGCGGCCACGCTGGCCATGGCACCGTGGCTCGCACTTTTGCTCTACAAGCTGAACATCGTCGGCATGGCTGTGGTGGCCGTGGCCTTCCTCAACCTCGTGGTGGTTTTTCCGGCGCCTCAGTTCTCCATTGGAACCACCAGGTTGCTCAAGGTCTCTCTGCACGCGGTCATGGGGCTCGCCTTGATCCTGGAACTGGCCGGGGTGGTCTTCAAGGCAGTCCTGAGCCTGGAGATGTTCATCCTGGCCATTTCTCTGCTCTTGATGGTCAGGGCATTTCTTCGTGTGGAGGGGTAGGTTCAGAGGCTCCAGGTACGGTGGGTCATGTGGGGTCTCTCCGTTCCACTGCTGGTGATCCTCATCCTGAGAATCCCGACCCTGTTGTTTCACACGGCCGTGGAAGATCCCAGTGACAACTTCGTCATTCTCACCAGCGTGATGGGACCTGTGGGGATCGGTATAGCCATCCTCAAGCACCGGCTCATGAACATCGAACTCGTCATTCGTCGTACCATCGTCGGAGCCGTGGTGGTGTCGGTGTTCCTGTTCGTCTTCTACTTGAGTATTGCCATCCTGGCGGGTGGGATGACTGAATACTCCGGATCGGTTCCCGGCTCTTTCATGGCCGTCTTTCTCACCGCCTTCATCTTCACTTTCCTGCTGCAGCCCGTTCAACAACTGGCTACCGACAACATCGACAAGGTCTTCTTCAGGAACCGGGAACACTACCGGGAGCGCCTGGGTCAGATCAGCAATGATCTGGTCAAGATCAGGGATCCCGGGCGAGCCGCCGTCAGCGTCATCCGATATGTGGCGGGCCCCATGGAGATACCTCTGATGTTGGTGGCTCTTTCCCCCGAACAGGAGATTTCCGGTTCCTGGTCACACCCGGAATCAGCTCTGCAGGCCGACAATGCCCCCTGGGGGCAGATCCAGGAACTGGAAGGGTCCCACCTGGCGGATCCCAGCCGTTCCAGCGCTTCCAGCCTGGATGGATGGATGGTGCGGCAAGGGCTCGATGTCCTCTTTCCCCTGAAGGTGTCCGGTACTCTGATAGGTCTGATGGCATGCTCAACGCCACGGGGCAAGAAGCTCTTCAGCAGGATCGATGTCTCCCTGCTGGCCAACGTGGCGGCGGCAATGGCCCTGGCCTTGAGCCACTCCATTGCCTACCAGGTGTTGCGTCGCATGAACGCCGACATCGAGCGCATGAACGCCCAACTGGAGGAGCGTGTGGAGCAACGGACCAGGGAGCTGGAAATGGCGCGAATCCAGCTCTACCAGTCCGAAAAGATGGCCTCCCTTGGCATGTTGTCCGCCAGCGTGGCCCACGAGATCAACACGCCCTTGGGAGCGGTTCGTTCCTGTTCCGAGCAGATGGAGGCGGCCCTGGCATCCGGCCAGGTACTGGAAGACCTCTCCAGGTTCTCACGGTTGGTCCAGGTGTGCGGGCGAGCAGCCAGGCGAGTTGCCGGGATCGTCCAGAACCTGAGGGATTTTACCCGTCCCAGTCAGCAAGACCCGGAGTTCATCGACCTGCGCCGCAGTATCGAAGGCACTCTGCAGATTCTGGCCATCGCCCTGCGCAAGCCAGGAGTAGAGTTGGTGAAGGACCTGGCGGAGATACCCGAAATCCTCTGCTATCCCGCCCTGTTGAACCAGGTCTTCACCAACCTTCTCCTGAACGCCGCACAGGCCATGCCCGAAGATGGTGGAACGATCAAGATCAGCGCCACGCCACGCGAGGAAGGCGGTGTCGAGGTCGTTGTCCAGGATTCGGGCCCGGGAGTACCCGAGGATATCCGTCACAGGATCTTCGAACCCTTCTATACCACCAAGGAACGCTCCGGTGGGACGGGCCTGGGGTTGAGCCTCTGCTACAACATAATCAAGGAACACGGAGGCGAGATCTACCTGGATACTGGCTTCAACGATGGTGCGCGTTTCGTGGTGAACCTTCCGCCCAGGCCACCATCGTGACCGCTGCGCGCCTGCTGCCAAAGCCCGACCTCCAGGTCATGAAAACCAGGGACTGGGCAGTTGCGGACTATTATCGGCGCATGACGGGAGCCTATCTACGCTACGGCGGCAGCGTCCATGGCTGGCATTTCGGCCTGTGGGGCCAACAGACCTCCTCCCACGAGGAATCACTCCTGTTGTCCAATCGGCTGGTATCCCAGGACTGCCAACTGGATGAACGCTCGTCGGTGCTCGATGTCGGCTGTGGCGTGGGCGGGCTGGGTTTCTTTATCGCCCGGACCTTTGGTTCGCGGGTGCTGGGAACGACCATCTGCCGCCAGCACGTGATCCTGGCCAGGAGACTGGCCAGGGAACAGGGCCTGCAAGACCTGGTGACCTTCCGTCACCTGGCCTTCCACCGAACGGGGCCGGAGCTGGGTTCATTCCATCTCGTCGTGAACCAGGAGAGCCTCTGCTACGTGCGCGACAAGGCTGCCTATGTTCACGCCGCCTGGGACATGCTTCGGCCAGGTGGTCGTCTAAGGGTCGTGGATGGTTTTCTTTCAGGAGAAGAGCCATTTTCCCCTGGAGATGACTCTCCGGGAGAGGCTCTTCACATGGAACTCATGCGTGGATGGAAGATCCCCCCCCTGGAGCCCATCGCCAGGCTGCGCGGGCTCCTGGATGCCCAGGGCTTCACAGGTATCTCTTCTCGCGACATCAGCTCGATGGCCGAGCCCTCCGCCCGGGCGTTCACGGAAAACCTCGATGCTTTCAACGCGTTGTCCCCCGTCCCACAAGGTCTCCCGGCGGGGTTCCGGGAGCATGTCAAGGCGGCGGCAGCCTTTGGAGAGGGCCTGTTGAAAGGTGTTTTTTGCTATGCCTTCCTGGAGGCAATCAAGCCTGCATGACGCAGCCGCCAGAGCCTGCTGGCGAGTCGCTCACGGCCCGGCGGTCTGGGAGCCGTTGCTACACAGACTGGAGCGAGAGACCGCGATAGTCCCTCCTGAAGCCCATCTTCAGCAGGTCGTCCGTGTAGGGGCTCTTGGTGGCGGGCTCGTCGTTGACGGTCTTCAACAGGGTCTGCCCTGACCGGTGGGATTTTCGGGCCAGAAGGCAGCGGTAGAGTTCCATGACAGCGGCGAGCGATGCGTGCCCGGGGGGCAGTTGGAAACGGATGACCGAGCCGCCGTCCTGGACCACGGCCACGAGGCTACTGCCGTGGAAGACCAGGAAATTGCCAGGCACCCTCCTGGGCAGGGTGTGTTTGATGCCGGGTATTGGGAGACCACAGAGAGATGCCGGGTCCGTGGCATTCATGAAATACATGGCGTCCATGGGAAGGGGACGGCGTAATGCCCGCAGGGCCTCGTGAGAGGCGAACTGTGGGCCGGGGATGCCCTGGAAGAAGTATCCGGCGACGATCTCACCCGACAGCTCCATGAGGCGCAGCGTGCGAAACAGGCGGCGCCAGGTGAGGGGGGGCGGTTCACGCAACAGCAGCTCCCGAAAGATCACCCCGTGGCGATCCAGGAGCTGGCGCACGCGGTCGCGACGGCGCTCGTCCTCGTCCATGGCGTCCCCATCCTCACATGGGACGAGTGGCAGCCAGGAACCTGAAAATGGCCTGGTGGCCTTCCACCTGTTGAAGCCCCGGTGGGTGCCGGCGCCAGGGGTCGTGGGGAGCGCGCTAGGCTCGAAACGGCTTCGTATTCCGCGGCGAAGTGTTGAAAAGGACTCGTTTGCAACCAGTCCCTTCCAGGCAGCGTCCCACAGCAGCCTGGTGAGGGCGGCGCTGTCCAGGCCGGTGCTGGAGCGAGCTTCCTCGAAGGTGAAGGGCCTCCGGGCCTGGAGCAGCGGAGCCAACGGAGAGGAACGGAAGAGCTCGGGGGGGGGAGGCTCACGCAAGAGGTCCAGCTCCTGGGCAAAGCTGAAGGCGATGTGTTCCTTTCCGCAGCCGTACCAGTGCAGGTCGCTGTCCAACAGCAGGGTGTCCAGCCAGGATTCATGGTAGGGCTCCAGCCGTGCGGGCAGGATAAGCTCCTCCCAGGCCGAGGCAGGAGCGGGAAGGCCCAGCAGACCTTCCAGCACGGCCTGGAGATCTTCCATCGAGCTTCCTCGTGGCGTGACATGGTGGTGATGTGCCAGGAAAAGGGGCAGATGTTCGAGGGGGAGGGGCTTCAACGAGGGGCTGCGGGCGCGTCGCGCCATGCGCAGCAGGATCTCCAGGTTCTCCTTGAGGCATACCTGTTCTTCCGGCGGCCCTTCCAGCAGGTGCCCCACCACGAGCTGCTGGCGGATTTCTGGAAGCTCCAGGGCCTCGTGCAGGCTGGAGACCCGTTGTCCCAGCTCCCTGGCCATGGCCGGGAGGCTGATGGGAGCCTGGAAGACCAACCACTCCAGCAGAAAATCAGCAAGGGGGGAGCGGGTCTCCCGGTCCTGGTTGGACGGGGTTTGTCGCAGGGCTCTGACCAGCAGTTCCTCCTGGGATCTCGTGGGTGGGGAGGCTTCCTTGCCCGGGACCATGATGCCCAGGCGGGCAGGTTCCATGGAGTTCAGTTCAAGAGCTTCCCGCAGGCGGGGAAGGTTTTCCATGGAGCAGACGGCGCCGGGAGCGGGAGCGGGGAGGAGTCGGCCGGGCAGGAAAACGAGCCTGGCATCCTGGCCCTGGAAGGCGGACTCCGGGAGGGCTGCGCCGTCCCTTTCCATTGCGTCCAGCAGTTGGTTCCAGCCCGGCCGAGGCAGGAAGAGGCACTCTTTTATCCAATCCAGCAGCTCCGACGAGTCCCTGGGCGTGTAGCCTGGTTCAAGGCGCATGGCCTTCCGCTGGAAGGCCTCCGCGACGTCGCGGGGTACCAGGGGGCGCTGGGAAGGGGTGTCTATTAACTCTCGTATGAGCTGCTGTGCCCGACCGGGGGGGGCGGTGGCGGTGGGGGTGTCGTCCTCGTACATCTCCGCGTTTGTCATGCGCCAGACGAGGCCCTGGGAAAAGGGGGAAGGAACATTGGTGAAGGCCTCGCTCAGGGCGATCTCCCCCAGGCGCAGCTCCTGGAGCAGCATACACAGGTTGGGGATGTCCCAGTGTTCCTGGAAACAACTTCGCCATGTTTCCAGGAGCACTGGAAACTCCTCGTGCCTCGAGACGGCATCCAGGAGTTTCTTTGCCCGCATCCGGTTGAGCCACAGGGGAATGCGCTTTCGGGGCATGCCTCTGGGCAGCAGGAGGGCACGGGCCGCGTTTTCGCGGAAGATGGCGCCGAAGGTGCCGGTGAGCGGGAGCTGTTCTCGCAGGAGTCCCGGAAGGGAATCAGGCGTGACGAGCCCAAGCAGCTCCCTCATGTCCAGGTCGTGGGGAAGCTGGAGCAAGATACTGGTATTGTCGTGGTAGACCTGTAGTCGCAGCGAGTACCTGCGCCTCCAGGCAGCGGCGATGGCCAGGGAAAACGGCTGGTTCACCCTGCCACCCCACTGGGTGTGCAGGATCACCTGACGGGTCTCGCTGCGGTTCATGGGATCCGAGAAGTGTTCCACCAGCAGGTGGTGCCGATGAGGGAGGGGGCTATGGGTGGCCTCCCGCTGGCGCCGGAGATGGGCCATGAGCGCGGCTGCGGCCCGGGAATCCATGTGGCAGCGTGCCTCCAACTCCCTGGCGAAGGCGGGCTGGTCCAGTTTGTCCTGGGCATCTTCCAGGAACAGGGCAACGCGTTGAGCCAGGTGGAAGTGCCTGTTTCTTGGATCGGCACGCCAGAAGGGCACTATGGAAGGGCTTTCTTCTGGGGCCACGGGCAGCACGCGCACATCGTCGTGGTTGATCTGCACCACGCGCCAGGTCTGGGTGCCCAGTGTGAAGGTGTCGCCCAGGGAACGCTCCCACACGAATTCTTCGTCCAGTTCACCGATGCGTGACAGGGTTTCATGGTGCCGCAGCGTGTAGTAACCCCGGTCGGGTATGGTGCCTCCGGACAGGTAGACGGTACGCGGGGCTCCCCGGCGCGCCTTGATTCCACCAGTCAGTCTGTCGATGGACACGCGTGGTTCCAGGTGCCTTATGCGAGTGTCGGCGAACCGGCCCGCCAGCATGTCCAGCACCAGGTCGAAGTGCTTGCGTTTCAGGTGGTGGTAGGGGTGGGCGCAGCGGATGAAGTCGTAGAGCTTGTCGACGTTCCAGGGCTCTACGCCCACCATGGCAAGGAGCACCTGGGCCAGCACGTCCAGGGGCGACATGACCGGTTGTACGGCCTCCACGGCTCCTTCCTCCACGGCCCGCACCATTGCGGCCGCGTCCAGCAGATCGGCTGCGTGGAGGGGAAAGAGCAGTCCATCGCTGCGCTGGTGGACACCGTGGCCGGCGCGGCCCAGGCGTTGGATGGCCGACGAAACGGAGGGTGGGGCCTGCAGGAGTATCACCAGGTCCAGGGAGCCGATGTCGATCCCCAGCTCCAGGGAGCTGGTGGCAACTATTGCCTTGAGCTGGCCCTTCTTCAGGCGTGATTCCACCGCCAGGCGGATTTCCCTGGAGAGGGATCCGTGGTGTGCCCATGCCAGCTCTTCCGGCTCACCTTCGTTGATGAGGCGTGTGATCTTCTCGGTGGCGCGGCGGCTGTTGGCGAACACGAGAGTGGAGCGTTTGGAGCGGATTATTCGCCTCAGCGAGTCCGCCAGGGCGAGCCACCTGGCTGAAGCGCCCCTGGCCCGGGGGGGAGCGCCCGTGAGCGGGGCGGGACAGTTGATCTTCAACTGCAGGCCGCCTCCGCCGCTGCTTCGAACGATATTGGTGGAGCGCTTGCGCCAGGTGGCGGCGCCGCCACGCTCCAGGAGCCGGTACCCCGCCACGAAGTCGGCCACGGTCGCGAGAGGGCGCACCGTGGCGGAGATGGCGATGCGCTGGAACTCGCCGGAGAGGCGCGTGGCACGTTCCACCGCGGTGATGAGGTGCGTGCCCCGCTTGGAGCCCACCACGGCGTGGATTTCATCCAGGATCACTGTGGCCAGCCCACGCAACATGTCGCGGGCCCTGGGGGAACTCAGTATCAGGTTCAGGCTCTCCGGGGTGGTGATGAGGATCTCGGGTGGGTGGCTCTGCATCCTGCGGCGTTGAGAAGCTGGGGTGTCGCCGCTCCGGGTGAGCACCTCCATGCCTGGCCAGGGTTGGCCTGCATCCTGGAAAGCGCGTTCAAGGCCTGCCAGGGGATCCAGCAGGTTGCGCTGAATGTCGTTGTTCAGGGCCTTGAGGGGGGAAACGTAGAGCACTCTCACCGCACCGGTTGCCCAGGCGCCGCTCAGCATCTGGTTGATGGCCCACAGGAACGCGGCCATGGTCTTGCCGCTCCCCGTGGGAGCCGTGACCAGCACGTGACGCCCGGCGGCGATGGCCGGCCATGCCCGGCGTTGTACCTGGGTGGGTTGGCCCAGCTCTCGGGTGAACCAGTCCCATACCAGCGGGTGGAACAGGCGGGAGGGTTCGGGGTTCATGGCGCCGGGGAAGTGCGGGCCGGGTTGCCCGGGAACTCGTGGGCGTAACGGATGTGCCCCGCTTCTTCCAGGGACAGCAGGAACAGGGCCAGGCGCCCATGCCCCGGGTCCAAGTCCTGGCCGAATTGTTCTGCCAGCACCGACGCGATCTCGCGCACGGTCTTTGAACCGTCACAGTTCAGCCAGACCAGGGAGCCCAGTCGATCCAGGTGGACCTTGAAGTGGGGAAAGGGGAGCCGGGGCTGGAGCAGACGCCCCAGGACCGGGTCGGTGAATCGGGGGATCAACAGCACAACCTGGTCATGACGGTCCGTGGAGTGTTCCCGCAGCCGCTCCGGCACGAGATCCATGAGATCCTCGCGTGTCTGACGCGAGGGAGAGTTTCTGGTCCATGGAAGCTTCAAGCTGCACCTGCCTTCCAGTCGTTGCCTCAAGGTGCGCGCGGTTCATCTCCGGATCCCTTGCCCAGCGCCAGGAGGGGTACAACGATCAGCACGAGGGTGATGATGGGGAAGACCAGCAGGAGGCTCACCCAGGGACTCTCGCTGATGTGGGCCAGGTGATCAACCCCCAGAAGGTACAGACCCGCCATGGCCACACCCACCAGGGCTTCACCCGCCACCAGGCCAGATGCCAGAAGAACGCCGATGTTTTCCACTTTTTCGCGCAGCACGGTGGCCAGCTTGCGCCGTTCCATGATGGAATCCAGCACCCACTTCACCACTCCGCCCACGAAGATGGCGGCAGTGGTATCGAATGGAAGGTACATGCCCACCGCGATGAGCATGGGAGAGGGGGCGCCCAGGAAGATGAGCCCGATGGCGAACAACATGCCGATGATCACCAGGGGCCAGGGCATCTCTCCGCCAATGATACCCTGAGCCATCATGGCCATGAGCCCTGCCTGTGGTGCCGGCAGGTAGCGCCCGCCGATGCCACCCTCGGTGCCTTCATGCAGGATGATGATGGGGATGGTCATGACCGCTGCCGCCAGGACCACACCCAGGATCTCGCCCAACTGCATCTTCCAGGGCGTACCGCCCAGGATGTGACCCACCTTGAGATCCTGCATCATGTCGCCCGCGATGCCGCAGGCACAGCAGACCACCGCCGCCACCCCCAGGGTTGCGGCGATGCCCGCCGCGCCTTCCACGTGGAAGAGCTTCATCAACAGGGCAGCAACCAGCAGGGTGGACAGGGTCAAGCCGCTGATGGGGTTGGACGAGCTGCCTATGATCCCCAC
Organism: Myxococcota bacterium; assembly: GCA_024276675.1. Taxonomy (GTDB): domain Bacteria; phylum Myxococcota_A; class UBA796; order UBA796; family JAFGLY01; genus JAJRWT01. The sequence goes on from JAJRWT010000015.1 coordinate 22,712, forward strand.
CAGGTAGCCAGCCACCGCGGCGAAGAGGATGCCTGCCAGCCCCATCACCAGGCCGGCCACCATTGCCCCCAGCCAGTCCTGCGTGAAGTGATGGTACAGCACCACCATGGGGACGAGCAGGACTGCCACGGCGGTCGTCACCCATTTCAGGGGGAGGTCCCTGCTGGTGCGGTCGATGCTGGTGCTGCCCGCCGCCATCTTCTGCATGTCCGAGAACGCCTTGCCGACGCCCCCCAGGAGCTGCTTGCGCATCTGCCAGAGGGTCCAGAAGGCTCCCACCAGCATGGCTCCAACGGCTATGGGCTTGATCTGGGCGTTGTAGACCGCGGCGCCCAGGTCGGACCATGTCACCGCGTGGTCCACCACCTGCTCGCCGCTGGCCACCCGTATGACCGTGCCCAGCATGGACTCCAGGTCCCTGTTCATGAACAGCGCCAGGGGAGCCAGCACCAGCCAGCCCAGGACTCCCCCGGAGAACGTGATGGCGGAGAGGCGAGGCCCGATGATGTAGCCCACTCCTATCAAGGCTGGTGAGGGCAGGGGGGTGGAGAGCATGGCTCCTCCCCCATAGCTCATGGGTTCGCCCAATGGAGCCGTACCCTTGAACATGGAGACGCGGGACTTGGCAAAGGTGATGAACCCGGTGAAGTTTTCACCCATTATCTGGATGCCGCGGGGATTCTTGAAGAGTTCGATGAGCATTGCCAGGCCCAGGCTGCCGAACACGTACCTGGCTCCCGACTGGCCCCGTTGCCCCGCCTTTACGATTTCGGCACAGGCCACGCTTTCGGGGAAGGGAAGGTCCGATTCCTCCACCAGGGCACGCCGCAGGATGATGACGAACAGCACTCCCAGTACGCCGCCCACCAGCATTATGATGGTGGCCTCCAGGTAGTGGTTGCGAAGGCTGTCCCAGATGGGTTCGCCGTTGTGCCGGGCGATGAGGAACGCGGGTATGGTGAAGATGGCGCCCGCCACCAGCGCTTCGCCCACGGACGCGGTGGTCCTGGCGATGTTTTCTTCCAGCACCGACCCCTTGAACACCCGCAGGAAGGCCATGGCGATGACAGCCGCCGGGAAAGTGGCCGCCACGGTCATGCCGGCCTTGAGACCCAGGTACGCGTTGGCGAAGCCCAGCAGGACGGCCAGGAAGATGCCCAGGGCCAGTGCCTTGACTGTCAGCTCGGGAGGGGACTGTTCAGGTGGGATGTAGGGCTTGTAGAGGCTCTTCATGTTTTTGCTCCCTGGAGTTGCCGGTGGGGCCCGGGCCTGTCCCGGCTGTACCCGGATGTACAGGCCACTCCCGGATGTTCCGGTTTTGCGGTGCTTCCCCGACGGCCGCGGGTGGACTGGGACAATATCCCATACGCCGGGGCAACGCGAAAGCCCCGGGGGACTCGTCCCGTGCCGGGGGATACCTCCCGCCGGGGCAGCCAAGCGCTGGATGCGCCACAGGGGAAACCGGGCCTGTGTTGGGGAGTCTGTGGGATCCCGTGGCGGCTTCCCCACGGGCTGGAACCTGCCTTTCTCCGGTCCCCCGGGTCGTCGGCATTTCGACGCTCCCGGCGCAGGCGGGTTATCTGGGCCCAAAGCAGAACAGGGGGTCACCTTGTATGTGCAATGGCTCCAGAAGCGGCCACTGGAACCTTCTGCCGGAAGCTGGCTCCATGCAGCCCGCACAGGGGCGCTTGTCTTCGGGGTTGTGGAGCTTAGTCGTGTGTTCTCGGAGAAAACAACATGAGCCCCGTGGGCAGGGGGCGTCGTTGGCGCCGCTCTGGCGGCAGGAAGCAACATCGGGGTGCTGGCGGTGGGGAGCATGGTCTCGAAGCCGCCCAACCTGCAACGGGGAGTGCCTCTTCCCTTGCCGATCTGCAGGCCGGGGACCATGCCGTCGTACAGGAAATCGGCGGGGAACCCCTTTTCCGTAGGCGTCTCCTGGAGGTCGGCCTGCTGCCGGGTGTTCCCATCCAGGTGGCTCGCGTCGCTCCCCTGGGTGACCCCTTGGAAATCGTGGTGCGGGGTGCCCATCTCTCCCTGCGCAGATCGGAAGCCATCCATGTAGCTGTGAACCAGGTTCCGCGGGACTTCCATCCGGGGCACCTGGAGTCCAACGCCGACTCCGAGGCGAATGCCCCCCCCCTCAGGTACAGGGTGGCGGTGGCTGGTAATCCCAACACGGGAAAGACCACCCTGTTCAACGCGCTCACCGGAGGCAACGGGCCGGTGGGCAACTATCCCGGCATCACCGTGACTCGGCGGGTTGGCAGTTTCAGCCTTGGCCATGAAGCAGAGATCGAACTGGTGGACGTTCCAGGAGCCTACAGCCTCTACGCCCGATCCCACGACGAGCAGGTGGCCATCGACGAGCTGCTGGGGCGGGCCGGCGACCCGATTCCCGACGCCGTGATGCTGGTGATAGACGCCACCACCCTGGAGCGGGGCCTGTACCTGTTGCTCCAGGTGCAGGAGCTGGCAATTCCCGTCATGGTGGTGCTCAACATGATGGACGAGGCTCGCAGGGAGGGCATCGTCATCGACATGAACGCCCTCTCCGCCCACCTGGATCTCCCCGTCGCGGGTATAGTGGCACGCAGCGGAGAAGGTCTGCCCCAACTGCGCTCCCGGCTGTTGAAACTTCTCCAGGATCCCCCCCCACCCGACGAGACCCATTGGCACTGGCGGCCAACCGAAGACCTGAAGAACCACCTGGACGAACTGCGAGAGGCCGTGGAATCCATGGTGGGAGCCGACGCTCCCATGGCACGGAAGCGTGCGGTGGCCCTGTGGAGCCTCATGAGCATCCATCCCGGCGATGACCTGGAAGGCATCCCTCAACGGCTTCGGCGCCTGGTGGTGGACATCCGCGAAGACATGCTCTCCCATGGGCACGATCTGGACATGGAAGTGATCAAGGCCCGCTACGACCACATCGACCGCGACAAGAGCCATTACCTCCGGCGTTCAGGCTACGCGGTGCGGAGCCTCACCGACCGCATCGACTCGGTGCTGACCCACCCCTTCCTTGGCTTGCTGGTGTTCATGGTGGTGATGGCAAGCATCTTCGGCGCCATCTTCGATCTCGCCTCACCCATGATCGATATTCTCACCACCCTGGTCGCCGTCGTACAATCCCATGTGGCGTCGGTCTTGCCGCCTGGGCTGTGGAACGACCTGCTGGTGGACGGAGTGCTGGCGGGAGTCGGCGCGGTGGTGGTCTTCCTTCCCCAGATCCTGCTCCTTTTCTTCCTGATGACCCTCCTGGAAGGCTCAGGCTACATGGCCAGGGCAGCCTTTGTCATAGACCGGATCATGACCAGGATAGGCCTGCATGGGAAGGCGTTCGTGCCCATGCTGAGCGGCTACGCCTGCACCGTTCCCGGAATAATGGCCACCAGGACCATCGAGAGCCGACGCGACCGGCTCCTGACCATCATGGTGCTGCCCCTCATCACGTGTTCCGCCCGGCTTCCGGTCTACACGCTGATAATCGCCGCCTTGTTTCCAGCGAAGGAACGTATTTTCGGGCCAGTGAGCCTGGGCATGGCCATGCTGTTCGGTATCTACGTGCTCTCCACCGTTCTCACCATTTTGGTTGGCGCCGTGCTGGGCCGCACAGTGTTCAAGGGGCACCCTTCAGCTCTGCTCATGGAACTTCCTTCATATCGCCTGCCCTCCGCTTCGCTGGTCATGCGCGTGCTCTGGGATCGCACTCGCGTCTTCCTGAAAACCGCCGGCACGGTGATCCTCATCGCCAGCGTGGTGTTGTGGGGCCTCTTGCACTTCCCCCGCGACGTGGACTTCAGCCAGGACTACGAGGCAGCAACAGTAGCAGCGGCACATGACCCCGTCTTGCTGGAAAAATTGAAGGCCCAACGCAAGGCCGAGGCCCTGGAGCAGAGCTACGCGGGCCGAATGGGCAAGACCCTGGAGCCCATCATCCGTCCCCTGGGTTTCGACTGGAAGATCGGTGTTGGGCTCATAGGTTCCCTGGCTGCTCGCGAGGTCTTCGTGGCCACCATGGGCTTGATCTACGGAGTCGACGACCAACCCGATTCCACCAACGACTCGCTGCAAGACCTCATGAAGAAGGAAACACGAGCCGACGGCTCGCTGCTCTACACGCCGCTCACCGGCATTTCGCTCCTGGTCTTCTTTATGATCGCGCTACAGTGCGTCTCCACCATCGCCGTGGTACGCCAGGAAACCGCGAGCTGGAAGTGGACTGCCTTCCAGTTCGCCTATATCACCGGGCTTGCGTACTTCGCCGCCCTGCTGGTCTACCAGGGGGGCCGTCTGCTGGGTTTTTCCTGACGGCAGCGGCAACACAGGGCAGCGCCGCATAGGGATCCAACTGGACATGCTCACCGGGCCTGCTCAGCCACCGGACATCATGTGGATGACCTGTACCTGGTCGCCGTCTCGCAGGATGGTGGTTTCGTAGGCGTCGCGGGGGACGCCCTGACCGTTGATTGCCACGATCTTCAGGGGGAAGGTGAAGCGAAGGTCTTCCATGAGTTCTGCCAGGGTCAGACCTTCACGCCAATCTTTCTGTTCTCCGTTGACGGTGATGGGCATGATGGCTCTCTGGCCGGGATCATTTCTGTTGATGGGGGGCGATGAGGTCCATCAGACCTTCCACCTTGTGGATGCCCAGCCGGCGGCAGGTTTCTTCCGTCGGCACGCCGTCAGGTGTCCAGCCGCGGCGCTTGTAGACGGCATCCAGCAGGGACTCGTAGCGTTGCTCACGGAGCTTGCGCAGGGCTGCTCGCTTTTCGGACAGGTTCATGGATGCGGTGTCCAGGCCCAACTCTTCCCGCAGTTGGGAGTCGTAGCGGTCTTGGCGGGAGAGGTATTCCTCCTGGGTCACCGGTCCCATGGAGCGGTAGGGTATGGAGTCGTGTTTCCTGCGGCCAAAGCCCATCTTAAGGTTGAAGATCCTCTGGAAGTTGTAGACGCGTTCGCTCTGGAGGATGAGATCGGCGGGAGTGACTTCCTTGCCGGTCATGCCTGCGAAAAAGTCGCAGTAGCCCTGTGTGTGCAGGGGCACTTTGTGGGGTTCGGCCTGTTGGGCGTTGTCGGCGGGTTCCACGTCGTTCCATGGGAGCTTGCACAGCCCGTTGAGCCCGAACCAGGTGCGCCACATGGGGAAATAGTGCAGGGCTTCTGCCTTGTCTTCGAAGGTGGGGATCTGCTTGTTCACCATGTCCATGAAGATGAGCCAGGCTTCGTCGTGCTGGGCGCCCTTCAGCGCTATGCCGTAGCCGCCCTGCTGGGCCAGGGATTCCTTGGTTACGTACTCTGAGTACTCCATGCCCTTGGCTTCCATGGCGATGTCTTGCAGGAAGGCGGGATCTGCTCCGTATTCCGCGGCGAAGATAGCCTTCATACGGCGCGTACCCTGGCCCGCCACCAACCCGAAGCCTTCACCGCGGGCCATCTGGTGCAGCAGCTCCAGGGCCGCCTGCCCGTTGCCGAAGCGGAGATCCAGGCCTCCCGTACGTTCCAGGTCGAGGATGCCGTTTGCGAAGCATTCCATGACGAAGGCGGTGAGCGTACCGAAGGAGATGGTGTCGATGCCGTAGTGGTCACAGTAGTAGTTGAGTTCGATTATGCACTCCGGATCGAAGTTGCCCAGGTTGGCGCCGCAGCCGGCCAGGGTTTCGTATTCGGGACCGTCCACTATGACGCTCTTGCCCTTGTCCGGGCCGGTCTTGAGCACGAAGTCGTCCACGGCCTTGGCGCAGGCCATGTCACAGCCCAGCCCGCAGCCGTCGGCAACCCCCTGGGTGAAGTAGCGGGCCTTGAAGTGATGGGAGGCGATCTTTTCGGCGTCGGGATGGGAGCCGAAACGGAAGTTGTGGACCGGGAGCAGGTCGTAGTCGTTCATGATTTCCACGAGATGACCCGTTCCCACTTCGCGCATACGGCACTGGAGCTTGTCCAGCAGGAGCATTTCGCTGGTGATGACCATTCCGGCCCGGCGGATCCGGGGGCCGTCGGCGGGGTGGTTGGGATCGTCCAGCATGGTGATGGCACCGGAAGGGCAGACAGCGGCGCAGGCTCCGCAGCCAACGCAAGGGGAAGCGCCGTCGTCGGTCACCATGGCCACGTGGCGGTCGCTGCCCTTGCCATGGAAGGCCAGCGCGTGGTGCCATAGTCCTTCGCCGCAGATGCGTACACAGAGGCCGCAGAGGATGCAGGCGTGCTCGTTGTGGTTGCGGGCCGGGTGCTTGGTCTCTGGTTCTTCCACGCCAAAGCGGGAGGCCAGGTCTCTGAGAACCTGCACGTTGGGCCAGCGAGAGAGCATATTGCGCAGGATGCCATCGCGGGCATGCGCGGCCCTGGCGCTGTTGGTGGAGATCCGGGCGGGTTCTTCCAGGCTGTACTTGCAGGCGGGCACGATTCTGCTGCGGCCGTCAACAGTGATCTCCACACTGCAGATGCGGCAGGTGCCGGCTGGCTCGAGGGAATCTTCGTGGCAGAGGGTGGGGATTTCGATGCCCAGGCTCCGTGCGGCTTCCAGGATTGTGGCTCCCGGGGCGATTTCGGTGGACTGGCCGTCGATTACTACTGGTATCATTTCAAGATCCTCGGTTGGATGGCGCGGTCGGGGGGACAGGGGCGGCTTACGAACCTGGATGGTGTGGATCGTAGGGGGGGGTTGTCAGGGCGACTGGATGTGGATGTTCCATGTGGGGCGATCATTGGGGCACTTGGCCACCAGGGCCTTCAGTTTCTTGTCGCGAAAGACAGTGCCCAGGCCCCCGCGACCGGCCTGCTTCAGGCGCGGAGCGTTGCGGTGGTAGTCGTAGAAGGAAAAATTCAGGCAGCCGATGAGCGTGTGCTCGGCCCCCTGCCCGGCGGAGACCACCGAGACCCGCTGGAGTTCGCTGGCGTTGTCGGCGTAGCGCTCGTGGAGTCGTTCCGCCAGGTCGTAACTGTTGACCGGTTCTCCGGGGGCCGTCTCGATGGTGACACGGTTGTGTTTGCCGTCGATGAATACTATGACGTCTTCTGGAGCCTTGCCCTGGATCTCCAGCGCATCCCAGCCAGCGAACTTCAACAGCGGCCCGAAGTGACCGCCAACATTGGAGTCTACCACCGAGCCCGTGATGGGAGATATGCCAGTAACCAGGCTCTTGCCCGATCCGCTGAACGATGGCGTGCCCCCCAGGGGGCCTGCCGAGATGCAGATTTCGTTCAGGGGATCGTCCCAGGCTATGGGGCCAGGGATGGACTGCCACATGAGGTACAGGTCGAAGCCCTTGCCGCCCGTGAAGTAGTCCTTCATGTACGAGCTGACCGGCCTGGCTTCAATCACGAGATTGGACAGGTCGATGTACAGGCTGCGGTTGGCATAGCCCTTGCGTACGGTGACGGGTTCATAGTCGAAGGAGACCAGCAGCCTTCGGCTGGTCTTGTTTTCGCTGGATTGCATGAGGTGGTATCTCCTGGATGGCAGTGCGTCGTCAGGTGGAAGTCGGGAACTCTATCCTGGATCACCAGCATGGCCCAGCATGGTCCCGTCAAGTCCCCGGCGCTTTTCCCCGGCCCCACGATCCTGGGCGCAAGGGCCGGCTGGAATCCGGCCCCATGGTAGGGGCGTGTCAGGGCGAGCATGTACGGAAAGTCGATATGCCTGGCGCGGCTCTCATCCGCGAGGGCGTGTCAGGGCGAGCATGTACGGAAAGCCTGCCCCACGATCTTTGCTTCAGCCCAGGCCGTGCTCCAGACCCAGCCTGGTGGGTCTGGCCTGAATGGCGCCGGACCTGCACTGGACCAGGCAGGCCCGGCAGGCCGTACAAAGCTGGGGGCGGGCCTGCACCGCTCGCCTGTCCTGGCCCATCTCCCACACGCCCAGAGGGCAGACCTGGTAGCACTGGCGGCAGCCGATGCAGCGTTCATGTTCCAGTTGCAACTCGCGATAGCCGTTGAGCAGCTCGGTGCGCACGGTGCCCGCCCATGCCACGTTCCCCACGGCGCCGATGCCCAGCTTTGCCATGAAGGGGTCCAGGTCGCTGGGCATGGTGGAGGCCAGTCCGCCCAGCTCGGAGCCGTACACCAGCAACGAAACCATGGCGATTACGAGATGGACGCGGGCGGGAAAGGTCCCGGAGGGCCACAGGATCTCACCCGCCAGCAACGCCAGGCCGAGCGCGGCGTCCAGGATGAGTACCTTGGTGAGCCCGTGCTCGCCGGGGATCCATGGGCAGGCCAGCATGAACAGCACGAAGCAGGCGGCCGCCACCCAAAGGTAGGCTGGAAGCAGGGTGGGAGCCAGGACGGCGAAGCCCAGGGCGCCCACAAGGTAGAAGGGAAACAAGCTCCCCAGGCCGGTATCCAGGCGCTCCTTCCAGTCGTAGGTGGCGCGCATCATGGGTTCGTCGCGCTTTTTGCCTTCTGAAAGGTACTGTGCGATGTCCCTGGCCCGTACCGGCCCCCATGAAACCTTCCACCCGGTCTGGTCATGAACATCGGCGGCGCGCACACCCGGGGCGGCCAGGGGGGGCAGGATGAGCCTGCGGTGCTTGACCTTGTTGGCTATTCCGCTGGTCTTGACGGACGAGACCACCGAGTGGGTGTTGAATTCGTCACCGCCTGCGGCGCACCAGACATTCACGCCCCTGGATTCGGCTACGAGCAGCCACGCGTCAACGCCGTCGCGGCGGAGCACGCGAAGCAGCCGTTGCAGCGTAAGGTGGAAGTTGCAGGTGACCAGGACGGGGCTATCGGGACCGGGTGAGCCCACCTGGTGCAGGCCCAGGGGTACGGGGCAGGGAAAGAGCCTGAACAGCAGGCTCCAGAGCGTTTTCACGGGGTTCACCGGTCACCCTCCGGACCCGGAAGCGAGTCGGTGCAGCAGGTTTCGGGATCCATCGGCGGTTCGGTCGCGGCGGTCCTGGGGGGGCGGTGGGCCAGGACCAGGGCGAAGGAGTCCCCGTGGCTGCGGGTTTCCTGGTCCAGGGTGAAGCCCGCCTGTTGTACTTCTTCGGCCAGGTCCGGGATTGGTTTTGTACCGGTGCTGGTCACCAGGTAGGTCAGGGCCAACATGGGCGCTCGCACCATGGCGTGCAGGGTCCTTCCGGCGGCTGATCGGGGCAGGACTTCGTCGGCCAGCACCAGTCTGCCATCGTCGCGCAGGACCCGGAGGGACTGTTCCAGGGCGAAGCGCCTCTCATCAGTGGACAATTCGCTGAACACCAACGTGGATACCACCGCGTCGAAGGAGTTGGCCTCCAGCGAGTCCATGCCGTCCACACCCATTTCTTCTACCTGGAAACGCTGCTCGAGGCCTTCGTCGTCGGCCCGCTTCCTGGCGAAATCCACCATGGCCGGGCTCAGGTCGAAGCCGAGCACGCTGGCTCCTCCCGCCACCATCATGGATGCCAATTCACCCGTGCCACAGCCCAACTCCAACACCCTCCAGCCGGGCTGCACCTGTGATGCCACCTGCTTTTTGATCTGCAGCACGCGACCACCGCTGCTGCGGTCCATCTGCCTGTCGTAGGAAGGCGGGCGCCTTTCCAGCAGTTTCATGAATACGTAACTGAACATTCGGAGATGTTAACCTGATATCTACTCCTTGGGCAAGACTTCGTGGCTCTCGCCAGCGCCCGGGAAGGGGAGAAGCGTGGTCCCGTCCCAAGCCTATTCTCGGCTTCATGGCGGTTCGGCATACCGCATGACCACGAAGGTGCCCGGCCCCGGTGGTGTGACCCGGTCGACTTGCCCCACTATTCGAAAGCCCGCTCGCTGGTAGCAGCGTATGGCCCTGGTGTTCCAGCGGCGTACTTCCATCCAGAGCGGCTGGCCCGGGAGGCGCCTCCGGTGCTCCCGCACTCCCAACTCCACCACCGCGGCGCCCAGACCACGACCACATCGATCAGGGTGCAGGCCGATGCCCATCACGTTGCCGTCCCTTTGGTGGGTGCTCAGGCGCAGGTAGGCCATCAGGCAGTCCTGGGCGTCAAGTACCGCCAACATCTCGCGCTGGCGCACCTGGGCCTTGCCGAGTGCCCATCCCTTCTCGACCACCAGTTCCCATGGTCCCATGTTGTAGACGTGGTATGGCGGAGGGTAGCACCAGGTGCACACCTGTCGGGCTCTCTGCTCTGTCAGTGCTGCGATCTTCATCGGAACGCCTGGAACTCCGGTAGGTTCGTCAGGGAGACGCTTTGAATATCGTCGGGGTCGCCCTTCCTCGCGCAGCGCAGGACCTGGGTTTCCAGCCAGAAGGAGTTCTGTCGGTCGGCTCTCGCCCCCTCTGGCCCCTGCCTGGTGAGCGCGTGCTGGGGGGACGCCGGTTGGATGCCTTGTGCCACTGGGGGAGCAGGTTCCTCTTCCCCGGAGGGCGTAGGCCGTTTGCAGTCCGAGAGCAACAGGAAGCAGGAAAACAGGCAGCACCAGAAAGGCGAGAACTCCCGTTGTAGATTGTGCCTGGCGGGATGGTTCATGTCTTGTTTTCTCCGGATCTGCCCGGGGCGACTACGGGGGTCGTGCCGCTGGATTATATACAAAAAAGGGTGCAAAGAAAGCCACCAAAGGTTTTTGGCAACTTTGCCGGGGTCAACTCTTGGCCCCCCGCCCACCTCCTGTCCGCCAACCTGCTTCGGCCCTGAACAACGACGAGAAGCGAGCAGACCATGGCACGAGAGTCCCACAGCGGAAACCCGCCCAACGAGATGCTGGTCCACCTGGGCAGCCAGGTGGCCAGGGCCGCCGAAGCCAGAAGTGGAACTGCCCATCGTGAGAGGCAGGTACTGGAGGCCATCAACACGGTGCTGCACAAGGCCCTGATGTGCCATTCGCAGGCGGACCTGGCCCACACCTGTCTGAACGTGGCCCAGGATCTGACGGGGGCTGCCTTCGGTTTCATGGGCCTGCTCAACAGTTCCGGCCGCCTGGACGTCGTCGCCATCACGGATCCCGGCTGGAGTGCCTGCCACATGGCGGATCCGGACCTGCCCCGGAGAATTCGCAACATGAAGCTCAGGGGCCTCTTCGGCTGGGTGTTGAAAAACGGCAGATCCCTGATGGCCAACGATCCCGCCACCCACCCGGTGGCTGTGGGCCTTCCCCCTGGGCACCCTCGCCTGGACAGCTTCCTGGGGGTTCCCCTCAGCCTGGCCGACGAAGCCATCGGCATCATCGGCCTTGGTAACAAGCCCGAAGGATTCCAGCAGGGCGACCGGCTCTCGCTGGAACAGTTGTCGCCGGTAATGGTAGAGGCGCTGATGCGCAAGAGGGCGGAGTCCGCCCTGGTTTCTGCTCACGAAAACCTGGAAAGGCAGGTCCACGAGCGTACCATCGAGCTGCAACAGACAAACCAGGTTCTGCAGCGCGAGGTTGCCAGGCGGCGCAAGGTGGAAGAAAAGCTGATGCTCCGTTGGCAACGCCTTGCTGCCATCTTCAGCTCCTTTCCGGAGATTATTGCGGTCTCGGATCCCGATGATCATAGTATCCTCTTTGCCAGCGAGCCACTTGCTCGCAGGCTGGGCGGCGAGCCGCTGGGAACCCCCTGCTACCAGACAGTGTTGGGAAACGACGCACCCTGCCACAAGTGCATGGCGCAGCGGGCGGAACCTCCAGGTCAACCGCATTGCTGGGAGCATTACCACCCGGTCCATGAGCGCTACTACTTCATGGTTTCCCAGACCATCAAGTGGCCCGAAAGCCCCGAGCGTGTTCTCACCATCGCCATCGACATCAGCTCGCGCAAGCAGGCTGAGCAGGAGTTGGAGCGCTCTCGCGAAACCCTGGCTCGGAAGGCCAGGGAGCTGAAACGCTCCAACGTGGAACTGGAGCAGTTCGCCTACATGGTTTCCCACGACCTGCAGGAACCGCTTCGAGCCGTGTCGGGATTCATGGCTCTGCTCCAACGCCAGCACGCCTCGGACTTGTCGCCTTCCGCCAACGAGTTCATCCAGTACGCCAGAGACGGCGCACGGCGCATGCAGAGGATGATCGAGAACCTCCTGGAACTTTCCCGGGTGCAGATCCACGACCAGGCGCTGGCGACCGTTGACTCCAGGCAGGTTCTGCTGCAGGCGGTTGAAGCCCTCCGGATCTCCATTCAGGAATCCAGAGCACGGGTGACCTCCGATTCACTGCCGTTGGTCATCGGGGACAGGTCGCAGATGCTGCGCCTCTTCCATAACCTCGTGGGGAACGCCATCAAGTTCGCCGGGGATTCACCTCCCCAGGTACACGTGTCCGCCACCACCCAGGACGGTTGGGCCACGTTCACCGTGCGCGACAACGGCGTGGGCATCGACCCCAGGCACCACGAGAGGATATTCGGCGTCTTCCAGCGCCTCCGGACCCGACCGGATGTCCGTGGGGATGGCGTCGGGCTTGCCATCTGCAAGAGGATTGTCCAACTGACGGGGGGGCGGATCTGGGTGGAATCCTCACCGGGGCAGGGGGCTGCGTTCAAGTTCACCATGCCGCTGCCGGGCCCGGAGCCGTCGGGAAAGCTCATGCCGTAGCTTTCACGCCGCGGGACCAGCATGAAATGTACCCCTGACTTCATCGCAACACCGCGACCTCTTGCAGGTTCTCGGAGAGATCTCCCAGGTGGGCACGATCCGCCAGTTCCAGGATGGCGGCGGGAATCAGGTGAGAGTCCACCGCGATGGACCCCACCAACTCTGGTTCCATCCACGAGTCGGTGCCGGGCCAGGGTGGTTCCTGCCCGGCGTCGTTGTCGGGAAAGCTGGTGGCTTCCTGGCCGGTCACGAGGGCCATGTACTGGGAGTCCGGGTTCATGCGAACGAAGCCGTGCCCAAGGTCCAGCCAGCCCCTCAAGTGGGAGCGGGCGTGGGGATAATCCGGTTGGGTCTGGATGTGATCGTCCTGTGATCCCAGTTGCATCAGCAGCATGTCCGGCTGGAGATGCTGCGCCTGCTCCAGCACCAGAGAGCCGTCGCGCAGATTCCAGAAACCCGGGATATCCTCTGGAACAGCCAGCCACTCGGGGTAGATGGCGCTGCCGAAGACCGCGTCCGTGTCTTGAAGAATGATATCCGCCAGCTCCTGGGAGGGGTAGAACACCGCCTGGCCGTCCTGGTTGCGCGGGCCCGGGATCCCGCTGACGGTGATCTCTCCGTCGTCCGGGTCGTAGCTGCCGTTGCCGTTGAAATCCAGGAAAAGGGCGCCTTCGAGTTCCTGGATGCTGTAGTCCCAGTCCGTCTCCGCGGTGACGGCGTGGGGATCGAAGTGAAGGGCCTGTTCCAGGCCATCCATGGGGCAGGTGGTCACCTGGCAGGTTCCCGGATCATAGAGGAGGTTGCCGTTCAATTCCTCGGTGACGTACTGGTCTCCCACGGGGCTCTCCCAGGCCGCGAACCAGGCAAGGGGAGGCAGATCCAGTGCATGGACAATGGCCTGAAGCGCCAGGTTGCCCCCATTTGACTGGCCCAGGATGCCCAGCTCCCCGGGCAGGGCAAACGGCAATCGGTCAAGGATTGTGAGTCCCTGGCTGTCCGCCATTTGGCCACCGGCGTAGCGCATGACCTGGGCCGTGGCCTCTATGCTGTCCAGACCTCGAAAGTCGAAGTCGCCCCCGCTGAAGCTGCCATCGTCGGATTCCCCTCCGGGCAACAGGTAGCGCAGCATGATGTAGCCGTAGCGAGACGCCATGGGATCGGGTTCCTCCAGGGCCAGGTCCCCTGCGTCGAAGCCTCCGGGAACCAGGAGCACCACCGGTGCGCCTTCCTGGAAGCGACATGATTGAGCGGAAGGAAAGAAAAGCCTGACCGCCAGCCCCTGGTCGGGGGCCGCATCGAAGGGCAGGTAGATGGTGATGGCCCCGGCTTCGCTGGTTTCGAGGGCCGTGTCATTCCGAAGGACGGATGAGCTGTCGGCGGGCTCGCCTGAGCGTCCGAGACAGCCTGCGAGCACCATGGATGGTATCAGGAACAGAGGGAGCATGGCTTGCGGGCGCTGCTGTCGTGACGAGGGTTCGCGCAACAAAACTCCTGCATATGGGCGACAATGCGCCTGGGCTGGAGGCTATTTCAGGGAGGGCCCCAGTGGACGCCAACGTGGTGGAGGATCATGGACGACGCGGGCTCCCAGCCTGGAATTGTAATCCTTTTCCTTCGGAACCGCGGCAGCAAACGACAGAACCATGCTACGCCACCCGTGGACCGCGTTTCGGGGCATCCCGAATACCCTTATATATTCCAACATAATCGAGCATTCGAGTCCTCCCGGATAGCGCCCACGCATGGCTCGTTGCCATGTTCCGCTGGCTGCTGTGGGGAAAGATGGCGCGGTGGCAAGCCAGCCGTCATGCTCCACGCGAACCTCGATGTCGGTTCCGCTGCCGGAAGATGGAAGAGCGGCATTTCTGGCCAAGGATGCCCACCGCGGGTATTTCATCGGCGCCCACGGTCATGGGAGCCTGCCTCGGTCAGGACCATGGCCGAAGCCCCATCGTGTATCATGTGACCTCACCGGAGGTGGGATGGTGGCCAGGCCAGTCGGGTTTTCCGGAACGTGCTGCTGCTACGGCAGACAGGGACCTGCCGGGAATACCTCCGGCAGCACCGGTTTCTCCCGACTACTGGACAGTCCAGGGCTCTGGTTGGTCCCGGTGGTGCTGGTCGTGGTCCTGGGTTTTTCCGGCAAGCTCCCGGTCGTGGACGAAGAGTCCTACCTGTTCATGGCCAGGGAGACCCTGGCGGATCCCATGCGCCCCTATGACTGGTGGCGTGTCTGGCAACCCTGGGCCCCGGCAGGCTCCAGCTTCTTCTTCGCTCATCCACCGCTGCAATGGCTCTGGGTGGGGCTCTGCTGCCGCGTCCTGGGGAGCTGCGGCGCCGTGGATGGGCTTGTTGTGCTTCGGTTGGCGGTTTCGTTGCCTCCAGCCATGCTGTTGGGGTGGTCGGTGGCGAGCCTGGCACGCAGCAGTTCGTCTCGTCCCGGTCTGGCTTCGCTGCTCTGGATCGGCTCTCCTATCACCGTGTTGGGCCTGAGCAGCGGGTTCATGGTGGATCTGCCGGCCACGGCCATGGGCACTGCGGCCCTGGCGCTGTGGGCCAGCAGGAAACCTTCCATGAGCGATGGGGCAACAGCGGGGTCCGCGGCCTCTCCAGGAGGAACGAGCCTGGGCCTGGTGGTGGTGGGGCTGCTGCTGGGTCTGGCGGTCAGCACCAAGTACCCCATGCTGGTGCTGGCCCCCGTGCTCCTGGTGGATGCCGCACGGAGGTCCTTGCTGCGGACTTCGTGGCCGCTGTGGCTCACCTTCGTCATCACCTGGGGGGGGCTGGAATCATGGCTCTGGTATGAGTACGACCAACCCCACTTGTTGGCCGTTTTGCTTTCCGCCTCGCAGGTGGAACGTGGCGCGGTTTCCGGGCGTGCCGCCGGCTCGCTTGCCAGGTTGGGTCTGGCATTGGCTCCACTGCTCTTCGTCGGTGGATGGGGTGTCTTGAAAACCCGGCGGAAGAACTCTGCCGACCCGCCCGGCCCGCCGGGCTCGCTGAAGGAACCCCCGCTCTTCAATCGCTCGGTGTGGTTCGTTCCGATGCTGGTCCTTGGAGCGCTGCTCTGGGCGGCGCCCCAGGAGCTGGGGCCGTTTCAGTGGGGGGTGCTGCTGGTCTTCGTGTCGATGGGTTCAAGCTGGGTGGTCCTTGCGCTCTCTGCCGCCCTGTCTCGTCGTTCTCCCGGAACCGCCTTCCTGGGGCTCTGGGTTCTCATGGTGTTGGCGGGCGTGCTCGTGGGACACAACTTTGCATCGGGGCGCTACCTGCTTCCGCTCATGGCGCCACTGGCCTGCCTGGTGGCCGACCTGGTTCCTGTCTGTCCCGCTCTCCGTTGGGTGCGAGGAGTTCTGGTTCTGGCCTGGGGACTGCTGGCCATTTCCATGGGCCTTGCCGACATGCGCCTGGCGGCTGCGGCATCCCATCTCGCGGAGCAGGTGGCCTCCCGCTACCCGCCGGGTTTTTTCGTGGGCGAGTGGACCTTCAGGTGGCGCATGGAGCAAGAGGGATGGAGCCCGGTGGAATACGGTCGGAACGGTGCCGAGGGGCTGAGGGCCGGCGACCTGGTGGTGACTCCCCGGAACTCCGTGGCGGCACCGCTCCCATGGGAGAGGCTGCGCCTTGTGGAAGTGCTTGAGAGTAGCGACCGATCTCCGCTGCGCCTGGTGGATGTGCCCGGAAACATCGGATACTACGCCGAGACCCTGGGCCCGCTGCCGGTGGGGTTGGGGCGGGAGCCCCTGGAGGTCGTGCGAGTCTACCGGGTCGTGAAGGAAACCGACCGGTGACAGCCAGGTGGAGATTGAAGGTCGTTGGAGGCGCCGGGTCACCACCCGTCGATTCCGTCCTGCCCCAGCTCCCTGGCGATTTGGTTTTGCAGTGCCAAGTAGCGTTCGCCGATGAGGTGGGTCATGTTTTTCATGACCTTGAAGCCGATCCTGGGATGTTCTTCCAGCACCTTCATGAGATCATCCCTGTCGATACGAAGGGCGGTGCAGCGGTCGCCGGTGCAGAAGGCCGACAGCGTGTAGTTGTGGGGAGGCACGAGTCCCGACCACCCGAAGATGCTTCCAGGTTCCAGGGACATGATGGTGTTTTCCTTGACCGCGGACCTGGCGGGTAGCTTGAAGCGCAGGTCCACGTTGCCCTCCACCAGGGCGTAGATGTGATGGGCAGTATCGTTTTCGCCGAAGAGGGTGGTCTCGTTGCGGATCTTCAACTCGTCGCTGCATAGAGGCTGCAAGATGGCGAGTTCGTCGTCGTCGAGACCTTGAAACAGCTCGACGGATTTCAGAAAAACGATTGGAACCATGTTGTGCCCTCCTTGTCGTGTGTTTGAGCGGTGGGTTCCCGAATGTGGATGATCGAGTCCTTGTTATTAACCGACCCCGTGGTTGCGTGTTCCTGGAAGCGTCTCCCTCCGCGCAGCCAGTGCCTGAGATACTGCCATGTCGAAAACAGGCGGGCGGCTTGCACGACAGGTGACGGGGTTCCTCTAATCATGGCCTTTCAACCGGGTCAGCCTGGCCACCAGCCTTGCTCCGGGCTGAAGCTCCAGCGACGCCACGGTCAGTTCACCCTTGACCAGAGCAGTGCTCTCCATCACGAGGCTCTTGCGGACACGATTCACACCAGTCATGGTTCCGGCAACCACCGCGTGGGCCACGTCCACCTGGCCATCGACCAGGCCGGCCGGGCCGATCTCCAGCAGCTCGTCGCTGTGGATACGCCCGTGGAAGGCGCCGTCTATCCTGAAACGGCCCTCGAAGGAGAGATCGCCCTCCATGACCGTTCCCGGCCCCAGGTAGCCGCTGAGCCTGTGAATTGCGTGTTTCATTGGATTCCGGGGGTGGCGTGGGAAGCGGCAGATGGATGTTGTCGATCCATGGTGGGGTTCTCCCGTACTCCACCGTGGACCCTGGGCCCGTGGGGAAGACATGGGGAAGACAGTGGGGAAGACAGTGGGGAAGACATGGGGAAGACAGATGCTGCCTCAGGCCCCTTGGAGCATCCGTTCCACCAGCGCGGTGAGTTCTTCGTCGCCCCCGTAGTCGATGACGATTCTGCCGCCACCTCTGGATCGGGGACGGATCTGGACACGGGCGCCCAGGCTGCGGGTGAGCAGGTCCTGGGCGTGCCGGATTGGCGGGGGTGGTTCCAATGCCTTTGGGTCGTGGGGGTGGTTGGCCTTCTTGTTGATGGAGGCCACCATGCGCTCGGTTGCACGCACGGACAGGTCGTTGTGGACGATGGATCGAAGGACTCCAGGGATGGCCCCTGGGGAATCCAGCGAGAGGAGGGCCTTGGCATGCCCCGTACTGATCTGCCCGGCGGACAGGGCTTCCAGTGCGGGCCGGGGCAGGCGCAGGAGGCGAAGAGCGTTGGCGATGGTGCTGCGATCCCTGCCCACCAAGCGGCCGATGTCGGCCTGGCGAAGGTTGAATTCTTCTACCAGGCACTTGAAACCAATGGCTTCGTCCACCGGGTCGAGATCCTCGCGCTGGAGATTTTCCACCAGGGCCAGGATCAGGTGGGCGCCGGGCTTGCCGCTGCCCCTCGCGACGAGGACGGGTACCTCCTGGAGGCCGGCTCTTCCGGCGGCCAGCCAGCGACGTTCACCGGCGATGAGTACGTAGCTCCCGGCGTCTTCACGGACCAGGAGCGGAGAGAGCACTCCATGTTCCCGGATGGACCGGGCCAGGGAGTCCAGGGCCGATGGATCGGCCCGGGAACGCGGTTGCCGAGGGTTTCGCCTGATAGTTTCGATGGGTACGTGAAGCAGGGTCCTGGCGCCTGGCGCGCTGGTGTGGAGGACGTGATCGGGTATCAATGACGACAGGCCCCTGCCAAGGGTGGGGCCCCCGGATGCGGACCTGCTGCCGGCGGGGCGGGCCCTGGATTTCATGACGCCTCCCGGTGCACGGAACCGTTGGCGGAGCCATGACGGCTCAACAGTTCGTCGGCCAGGGCCGCGTATGCCTGGGCCCCGCGGCAGCTCTGGTCGTGGTGGAAGACACTCTGGCCGAAGCTGGGAGCTTCTGCCAGCCGAACGTTGCGGGGTATGACCGTGCCGAACACATCGGGGCCGAAGACCTGGCGGGCCTGGGATTCCACTTCGCGGCTCAGGTTGTTGCGATTGTCGCTCATGGTGATGAGCACGCCTTCGCGCACGAGTCGCGGGTTGAGGTCCTGTCGAGCCGCCGTTATGGTGCGGAGCAGCTCCCCCAGGCCCTCCATGGCAAAGTATTCGGCTTGCAGCGGGATGAGTACCGAGTCACTGGCCGCCAGTGCGTTCACGGTGAGGAGGTTCAGGGAAGGCGGGCAGTCGATGAACACATAGTCGTACTGGCGGGGGAGATCCTGCAAGGCCTCGTGGAGTCGTAGTTCTCGTCTTGGGAGGGAGACCAGCTCCACTTCGAGCCCTACGAGCGAGCGGGTCGCCGGCAGGACATCCAGGTGATCGTCCGCTGTGGGCAGCACGGCGCTGCGCAGGTCGCGAAAACCCACGAGGACGTCAGCCGTGCCCGTGGTCACCGAGTCCTTGTCGAGTCCCAGTCCGCTGGATGCATTACCCTGGGGATCCATGTCGATCAACAGGACAGGTGTGCCCTTGCGGGCCAGGGCCGCGGAGAGGTTGATGGCGGTTGTGGTCTTTCCCACTCCGCCTTTCTGGTTGGCAATGCTGATGGTTCTGGGCATCTGGGAACGCTGGGTGCTGGTGGGTTCTGCGTGGAGAGGCCGGAATTGCCATGAACTCGTTCAGCCCGGACATACCGCGTTGCAGCCCGCCGGGCAACGTCGCATGGATGCGCGGTGCAACCTGCTGGAGCCCGAGAGTTCCCGCCCTGGAACGTAGCAAGTTCCAGTTTTGGTTCAACTTGGATGAAGGGATGCCCAGACGGATTCCAGGAGATCGGAGAGGGAATAGGGCTTGGGCAGAAAGGAAAAGGCCGGGTTGTTGCGATCCGCCGGGTTGATGCGGTCGTCGGAGTAACCGCTGGACAGGATGACGCGCAGGTGGGGACTGGACGCCATGAGCTGGTTGGCAAGGCGGGAGCCGGAGCCGTCTGGTAGTACTACGTCGGAGAACAGTAGTCGGACCTTGTCGTTGCCGCGGTGGAGATCCAGGGCCTGTTTGCACGACGTGGCGGTGAGCACCTGGTAGCCGTTTTCGCTCAAGGCTCTCCTGGTGAACTCCAGGACGATGTCGTCGTCTTCCAGTAGGAGTACCACCTCGCCGCCGCCGGTCCGAAGGTCGTGCTCGATGGAGTTTCGGCGTCCTTCCTGGTGGGAGCGCTCACAGGCGGGCAGGTATATGTCGAAGCTGGCACCCTGGCCGGGTACGCTGTCGAGCTGGATCCACCCGCCGTGCTGCCGAACGATCCCGTAGACCACGGAGAGGCCAAGGCCCGTACCGTTGGATGGATCCTTGGTGGTGAAGAACGGTTCGAAGACGCGATCCTGGATGGATGGATCTATGCCGGTGCCAGTGTCCAGCACGGAGATGTGTACGTATTCCCCGGGACTGACCTCGGGTTTGCCACCACAGTCCTGCCGGGTGCAGGTGACGTTGTTGGTGGATATTTCCAGTGTGCCCCCGCTTGGCATGGCATCGCGGGCGTTCACCGCCAGGTTCAGGAACATCTGTGTGAACGCGCCACCGTCCGCCAAGATGGGAGCGCACTCTTCCGCGAGCGACATCTTGATGGAGATGTCTTCGCCGATGAGGCGGTCCAGGAGCTGTACCAGGTCGCGTATGGTGTCGTTGACACATATGATGGACCTGGAGTCCCCAGCCGGCTGCTTGTAGCCCAGGAGAAGGAGCTGGCGCGTGAGCTGAGCCGCCTTGACGCCGGCGAGCTGGATCTTTTCCAGGTCCTGACGTGCGAGCACCGGGTCTTCCACGCGCATCAAGGCCAGCTCGGAAATCCCGAGTATGGCGGTGATCAGGTTGTTGAAATCGTGGGCGATCCCGCCGGCAAGGCGTGCGATGGCTTCCATCTTCTGGGCCTGGAGGAGCTGGCTCTGGATCCTGCGCTTGTCGTTCTCTGCCCTGCGGCGGGCGGTGATGTCGATTCCCAGCCCGAAGAAGCATTCCAGGCGGCCTTCGTCGTCGAAGACCTGCCTCCCGTGCCATTCCACCAGGTGGCGGCGACCGTGGCGGTCCAGGACGGAGTTTTCGCTGATTGTAGGTCCGGTCTGCTCAAGGAGCCTGGCGAAGACCCGCTTGACCTGTTGGTGTTCATCGGGGGGGACGAAGGTTTCAAGGTAGTCGCGGTGGAGTGTTTCTTCCGCGGTGTAATCCAGGGTATCGAGCATGTTGTCGTTGATCTGGATTGTGCGCCCCTGCCGGTCGATGGCCACGAAGAAAACCGGCAGGTCGTTGGTCATGGTCCATCCCAGGTCCATGAGGTTGCCCATGTGGTGCAGCGCCGTGGCGCGTTGCTCGGACAACTCACCGCTTCTACGAAGGATCTGACGAATTTCTGCCAGCTCTGCTCTGATCTGCGTTTGATCCATGGTGTCGTTCTTGGGCCCGGCTTGGTTGTCGAGGAATTCGGCTGACCATTTTTGACAAGAACCAGCAATCTAACATGCCCCTACAGTTATGACCAAGATCAGTTTTGTTTTTTGCCCCCCCGGTGCTTCACAGACGTTGATTGGCTCCCTCCGCCTTCTGGGGCGGGGAACTCGCGCTAGCTGCTGCCCGTCCTCCCTGCGGCGTTGGCGCCCGACTCGTCCATGCCTCCATGACGCTGGATCTCCAGACGGGACCGATGTACGCTGGCTCCACGCCCTTGCCCGGAGACACACATCGCTCATGTCCAGTTTTCGCCGTTTCCTGCCAGTCGTCGTTCTTGTGGCCGTCACGTCGGCGGCCTGCAAGAAGGTGCCTGATGCTCCCAGCACTTTCCATGACCTCTGTGCCTATGTCTACGAACACCATCCCGACGAAGACAGCACCGCGTTGGCCACCGGACTCGATGAACTGGCTTCCTGGTTGGGGGGGCACCTGGAAGAGGCCGGCGATGGCTACCAGGTGGGTATTCTCTCCCAAGAGACCATGGACTCGCTGGATGAACAGGATCGTACCGCCGAAGGCATGGTGGGACTGGCAGTTGCCCAGGAGGCGCAGCACAGCGTCGATGATGCCACCTGTGCGCTGGTGCTGAAAGACCAGTCGCAGCTCTTCCCAGACTCCTTCAGCGACTACCAGCGTGACTACCTTTCGGATCCGGACTGTTTCATCGAGCACGGCTGCCTTCGCCTGGAGACGCTGGAGTACCTGACCAGCGAGTTCCCCCTGGGTCTGAGCAGCGTGAGCGTGGCCCACAACCAGTACCTCTGGGTCGAAACCTCGACGGGTACGGCCATGGTCCAGCGGAACTGGCAGGTGGAGCCCCCTGAGGTGAACTTCTCCTGGATGGAAGTGGATCAGCAGGCCTACCTCAACGTGTTCCTGCCGCGGGGAACCGGTTCGGCGGTGTTCCACGTGCAGGCCCAGTGGACCGTCTACTCCCAGGACAACGACGTTCCGGAGAACTTCGCGTTCAACCTGGTGGTGAACTACATGCAGGACTTCCACGTGGCGCTGGAGGAGTGGCTCGATGAAAACGGATCTTGTGATGGCTGAAGGGGTCCTCGCGCCCGCTTCCCGCCTGGCTCCTGGCCTGAACTGCTCTCGGACTGATCTTGGACAAGTTTGCCATGCCGCTGGGTATCAAAGCATCAACCGGGCATCTTGGTGGCTGCTCCCGTCGTGGAGCGCGCGGCGTGAACTTTTGATGGCCAATTCTTTTTGAATGTTCTATAAATATTTTTGGGTTCTCTTTGCGGGCGTGCGATGTCAGCCGCGTGCGTGGAGGTAGTGTATGTATTTGCGCCTTGTTTTTCTGCTCATCGTTCCGTTTTTTGCAGCTTGTCGTGTCGGGACGGATGAGACCAAGACCTCGGGCCTGGAAGGAGAAACCTGTACCTGGTACGTGGACGCCGACGAAGACGGCTTCGGAGATCCGGACGCCACGGCTGAACTGGACTGCTTCTACGTTGGTGGCGGGTATTCCCTGGACAACACCGATTGCGACGACTCTGACGCCGCCGTCAACCCCGGCGCGCTGGAGGTCTGCGATGGTGTCGACCAGGACTGCGACGGCGAGATCGACGACGACCCCGAAGACGGCTCCACCTGGTATCTCGATGCCGACAGCGACGGCTACGGCGACCTGGAAGCGCCCGTGAGAGCATGTGAGCAGCCTTCCGGGACCGTGAGTGACACCAGCGATTGCGATGACCAGAACAACACGGTGAACCCCGCCGGTGTGGAAATCTGCAACGGCATGGACGACGACTGTGACGGCGACATCGACGAAGACAAGCTCATCGAGTGGTTCGTGGACGCCGACGGCGATGGTTGGGGAGACGAATCCTCGTCGGTTCTGGCCTGCGAGCAACCCGATGGCTACGTCATGTACTCCGGCGACTGCGACGACTCCGACATCGCCTACCACCCCAGTGCCGAAGAATCCGACTGCAGCGATCCCAACGACTACAACTGCGACGGCTCCACCGGCTACGCTGATCTGGACGCCGACGGCTGGGCTGCCTGCGAGGAGTGCGACGACCTGGATGCCTCCGTCCATCCCGGCGCCGATGAGTACTGCAACATGGCCGACGACAACTGCGACGGCCAGGTGGACGAAGACAGCTCCCTGGACGCCTCCCAGTGGTACACCGACGCCGACTCAGACGGTTATGGCGACCCGTCGGCGGTTCTCACCACCTGTTATGCTCCCGACGGTTACGTGGCCGATTCCACCGACTGCGACGACTCCGACTCCTCGGTGAACCCGGGGAGCTTCGAATTTTGCAACGGCGTGGACGATGACTGCGACGAGGCCATCGACGAAGACTCCGTGGACTCCCTGACCTGGTACCAGGACGCCGACTCCGACGGTTACGGCGACTCCAGCGTCCAGCAGCAGTCATGCGAGGCTCCGTCGGGTTACGTGGCCGACTCCACCGACTGCGACGACTCCGATGCCTCTGTGAGTCCCTCCGCCGAAGAACTCTGCGACGGTATCGACAACGACTGCAACGACTGGGTAGACGACGAAGACCCCGGCATATCCGGTGCCGGAACCTGGTACATCGACTATGACTCCGATGGCTACGGCAGCGAAGACTACCAGCGCGAAGCATGCGAGCAGCCCGTTGGATACGTAGACGTTGCCGGAGATTGCAACGACAGCGAATCCGGCACCTACCCCGGGGCGCCCGAGTACTGCGACGGTATGGACAACGACTGTGACGGCTCCACCGACGAGTCCGACGCCCTGGACCAACCCACCTGGTACCTGGACGCCGACTCCGACGGATGGGGCGTGGACTCGGACACGCTCTCCTCCTGCGAGCAGCCCGACGGCTATGCCGAGTACTCCGGCGACTGCGACGACTCCGACTCCGCCTACAACCCTGGTGCTGAGGAGTCTGATTGCACCGATCCCAACGACTACAACTGCGACGGCTCCACGGGCTATGCCGACCTGGACGCCGACGGCTGGGCAGCCTGCGAGGAATGCGACGACCTTTCCCCCGATGTCCATCCCGATGCCGACGAGTACTGCAACGAAGTAGACGACGACTGCGACGGCCAGGTGGACGAAGACTCCGCGCTGGACGCCGCCACGTGGTACCTGGACTACGACGCCGACACCTACGGTGATTCCACCAGGCTGGCGCTGGCCTGCGAAGCCCCTGAGGGCTACGTTGCCGACTCCACCGACTGCGACGACTCCGATCCCGATGTGCATCCCAACACCGGCGAAAGCTGCAACGGCGTGGACGACGACTGCGACGGCGAAGTGGACGAAGACTCCGCCTCCGACGCCCAGACCTGGTTCGCGGACACCGACATGGACGGCTTCGGGGACTCCGCCTCGACCGCCACCGCCTGCGAATCTCCCGACGGCTACGTCTCCGACTCCTCCGACTGCGACGACTCCGATGCCGGCATCAATCCCGATGCCGACGAGTACTGCAACGGGGTTGACGACGACTGCGACGGCCAGGTGGACGAAGACTCCGCCTCCGACGCCCAGACCTGGTTCGCCGACGCCGACGCCGATGGTTTCGGCGATTCCTCTTCCACCGCCATCGCCTGCGAAGCCCCTGAGGGCTACGTTGCCGACTCCACCGACTGCGACGAC
>JAJRWT010000016.1 GCA_024276675.1 Myxococcota bacterium
GGTTGAGCTGGGCCGTGCCCGCGGCGCCGGCCCTGAACACGCTGGCCATGGCGCCGTTGGCCTCCACGACGGCGGCTTCCGCTTCGGCTCCGTTGCCCGAGGGATCGCCCCAGGCCAACATGAAGTTGTAGCCTATTGTCTGGGGGCGGTTGAAGCCGTCGGAGACCTGGTTGCTGTGGTAGGCGATGGCCTGGTCCAGGTCGTCGGCGTGCTCCAGGATTTCAAGGTGGCGAAGCACCCAGGGTTCTCCGGCCAGACGTTCCAGGGTGCCGGTGGAGCCCACCTCGGAGACCGCGATGCCCGTGCTGCTCAACCCCGCCAGGGCGCCCACCATGCCGGTGTAGCCCATGGTGGCGAAGGGATGACCGGCGTCTTCGCCTTCGGGGTGGAAGATGGTGAGGAGCCTGCCCTCGTTGATCCCGGTGTCGCTGTTCCAGTCCAGGTTGCGGGATGCGATGAGGTGGCCCTCCTGGGTGCGGGAGCCCCAGGCCGCGAAGAACGAGCACGTGCTGAACGGCATGTGTACCTTCGGCCCGCTGGCGGGGCTCATGGAGCAGGCCGCGGCCTGGTCGGCACCCTCGGAATAGTAGGTGGCCAGTTGGGAGGACATGCCGTCCTGCACGGTGGTCAGGGCGTCGGTGATGTCGGCGGCGTTGATGTCGCTGATGTTGGAGATGGTGACGATCCTGCACACGTAGCAGGTGTCGTCGTCGTCGAGACCCATGCCTTCGTGCATGCCCTGGACCAGGTCCAGGTAGGGCTGGGGTACGTAGGGGATCATGCCAGTCCACACGTCGTCGGCGATGGTTCCGAACAGACTCTCCACGACGGCCACGTCCATGTCCATGTCTTCGGCGAGCGAATACATGAAGGAGCCCCAGATGGTTTCTACCTTGTCGCCCACCAGCACTCCCATCTGGCGGCCCATTTCTTCGTGGGTGCCCGCCACCCGGAGTACGTTCAAGGTGCCCTGCACCGTTTCCAACTCGGCCAGCAACCCATGCCCCTCCACCGCCACGACATCGCCCAGAGGCCAGGAGTACGGGTCGAACTCCTGCTGCGTGGCGGTGTCGGGCGAGTCGGAGCCACAGGAGCAGAGGAAAGACACCATGGCCAGGGCCATGGTCGCAGAGGAACGAGCTTCCATGAGCTTCGGAATGCCGCTTTTGGTGAGACGCATGAGAATCTTCCTGTTTTCTTTCCGGTTTTGATTCATTGTGCTGGAAAGATGGATGCCTTTGGCTCTATATTTATCTCACGGGAGAACCAAAACAATGAAGCTTTTTCCAATTTGCCGAGCGTTCCCGCTTTCCGCCGCCCTGCTGTTGGCTGCCCAGGGCTGCCACACTTCGGGCGGAGCTGTGCCCGTAGACACCGTCTCCGACGAACCCGTCGAAACCGATTCCCCTTCCGACACCAACCCCGACACCGACACGGGGGAGTCGCAGTTCCCACAGGGAGTGGGCGAGGTCTACCTGACTCCCTACGACCCGGAGCCCGGTGGCAGCGTGACCATCTACTACTCCGGGAAGTATGCCGACCAACCCGAGCTCTACCTGCGCTATGGTTTCAACGGCTGGAACCAGGTCACGGGTCTGGACGTGGAACCCGAGATCATAGAATCCAAGTCCGACAACGAATATCGCTACGAAGTCCCAATGGAAAAGCTCAACGGTGGCTTCCGGGCCACCATCGATCTACCCGATGACGGGCGATCTCTCCACTTCGTGTTCTTCTTCGGCGAGGAAGAGCTGGACACGGCCCCCCCCGACACCGGTCGCCCACACCCCGATACCGGCAAGCCCGATCCCAAGAGCGAGCAAAAAAGCGCCACCGACGCCCAGAAGGCCCAGTCCATCGACGACAACGACGGCTGGGAATACCACTACGGCATCCTGTTCCCCTACATCGGCCCCTACCTGAGCTGGGATGACCAGACCAGTCCCCAGAGTGGCGTGGTGGTGAGTTTCGAGTCAGGCATCTCCTGCACGGGCACCGTCGAATATGGCACCACCGAAGAACTGGGCAGCTCGGTCTCCGGTGAACAGGAAAGCTACATCCACAACATTCGCCTCACGGGGCTGGACCCCGACACCCTCTACTACTACCGTGTGTCCGACTCCAACGGCCGCAGCTCCGGCACCTACCAGTTCCGCACCGCCCCCGAAGACATCCCCGGCTTCACCTTCGGGGTCATGTCCGACATGCAGGACAACGGCGACGACCTTCGCTGGGGCGACGTGGCAGCCGAACTCCAGGCCAACCATCCCGATATCGACTTCTTCATACTGCCCGGCGACATGCCCTACCTGGACGAACCCGGTCACTGGTGGACCTTCTTCGACAAGGGCAGGGCGTTGCTGGCCTCTCGCGTAGTCATGCCCACGGTGGGCAACCACGACACGCCCACCGGGGCCAGCAACTCCGACACCAGCCATTTCCAGGAGTACTTCGCCCTGCCACCGGGAATGGGCAGCGAAACCACCTACCGTTTCGACTATGGGCCGGCCACCTTCCTGGCGCTCAACTCCGAGGTTCCCGAAGAATTCGTCGAAAAGCACCAGCAGTACCAGTGGATGCAAGGCCAGTTGCAGTCCATCGGCTACGGCGACGAACGCAGCAGGGCCTGGGTGTTCGCCTACTGGCACATACCGCCATACAACGCCGGTTTCCGGCACGGCAACCAGCAGACCGACTACCGCCAGATCACCAGCCTGTTCGAAGGCGCCGTGGACTGGGTGTTCTGCGGCCATGAACACCTGGCCCATCGCTTCGTACCCCTGCGCTACCAATCCGTGCAGGCTCCTTCGGGGGAATACGGAACGGGCGACATGGACGGCGTGGGCTACCTGGTCACCCCCCCGGCAGGAACCGACCCCTCCGTCAAGTTGATCGATCCCGAAGTGGCCATGGCCTATGTCAGGGATCTCGTGGCCTACCCTGTATTCAGCGACGAAGACCTCACGACCACATCGGAAAACGGTTTCGTGAAGGTCAGTATCGCGGGCAGCACCATGGACATACAGATCTGGGGAATGGGCAACGACATCGTTCCAGAAGACCCCGAAATAGTGGAACACCTGGAATACGACCGTGAATCCAAGGAGCTGCGCAGGCCCCCGGCTCCCCTGCCGGGGATGCGCTGAGGCAAAGAAGCCGCGGCGTTGAAGGGACTGTACCTGCTCCCTGCCCAGGATGCCCGCAGGCCGGGCCGAGATGTCCCTGCCGATGGCCCGCCACGGAGCCGACTGTGAACGCTGCTTTGCAGGTGGCTCAGCTCTCCAGCTCCTCCAGTTCCGTCCAGCGCTGGTAGAGGGCCTCGATCTGCTGTGTGAGCTGGGCCAGGCGCCGGGTCAGGGCGGCGGGATCGGCATGGGGATCGCGGTACGTGGAGGGTTCGGCCAGTCGAGCCTCCACGGCGGCCTGTTGGTTTTCCAGGTCTTCTATGTGTTGGGGGATGGCCTGGTACTCTCGCTCCTGGTGGTAGCTGCGCCTTGGCTTGCGGGGGCGGAGACGGGCTGAAGTTGGGCCACTGGCTTTCGACCTGGACGCTGCCCGGGGTCGCTGAAGTCCGGCCGGATCCCTGCTGGCCCGGGCGGACCCGTGGTACTGTTGGCGGGAGGCGTAGGCCACCAGGCGTGCATCGGCGTGAAAGGCCAGGATCCCGGTGCATACGCGGTCCAGGAATGCCCTGTCGTGGGTGGCCACGATGGTGGCGCCGTCGAAGCCCATGAGGGCTTCCTCCAGCACTCGCAGGGTCTGTAGATCCAGGTCGTTGGTGGGTTCGTCCAGCAGGAGCACGTGGCTTCCCTCGAGCAGCAGGCGCGCCAGGAGCAGCCGGGCTCGTTCGCCGCCGGAGAGCTGGGCCACGCGCTGGTCCAGCATTTCGTGGCTGAACAGGAAGTTCTTCAGGAAGGACGACACGTGTACGGATCTGTCGCCCAGGCTCACATGGCTGTTGCCGTTGCCTGCCGCGTGAAAGACTGTGTCGGCGGGGTCCAGGCCTGAGCGCTGCTGGTCGAACAGCGACAGCTTGACCCTGGGGGCCCGGTATATCTTGCCCATGTCGGGGCTGCGGAGACCCGCGATGATCTCCAACAGGGTGGACTTGCCCGCTCCGTTGGGCCCGATGAGGCCCAGGCGTTCGCCTCGTTTCAGGGTGAAGTCCACCTGGCGAAACAGGGTCCTGTTCCCGTAGCTCTTTCCAAGGCCCGAGGCTTCCACGAGGTTCTGGCCCAGGCGTTGGCCGCTGTGCAACTGGATGTCGATCTTGCCGGGGCTGGCCAGGGTGCGTCGCGACCGAAGCTGGTCCAGTCGCCTGAGACGAGATTTTGCCCTGGTGGTTCTGGCTGCGGGAGAACGTGCGGCCCAGGCGGCTTCTCGGGCGATGAGAGCGAGGCGGTGGTCTTCGGCCCGCTCCTGGGCGGCCCGGCGTTCGGCCCTGGCCAGCAAGTAGTCCCCGTAGCTTCCGTCGTAGGAGATGCAGACGCCGTCATCGATCTCAACGATACGATCCACCACGGCTTCGATGAGGTAGCGATCATGGGTGACCAGCACGACCCCGCCGCGGTAGCCCCTGAGATACGCCTGTAGCCACTCGCCGGTGTCCACGTCCAGGTGGTTCGTGGGTTCGTCCAGCAGAAGCAGCTCCGGTGAGCCCAGCAGGGTGCGGGCCAGTGCGACCCGCCGGAGTTCTCCACCCGAGAGCTGGGCGATGGGGGTTGCCCTGGAGGGAGCCCCCAATCGGTGGAGCATGGCGTCGGCGTGGTGGGACAGGTCCCAGCCAGCGACGTCCAGCCGATCATGTAGTTTCGCCGCCCGGCTCATATCGCCTCTGGCAAGGGCCTGGTGATAGGCAGCCAACAGCCGGCCGTGCCACGCCAGGGCCGCATCCACCACCTGCCCGACGGTTTCGCCTTTCAACCTGGGATTCTGGGTCAAGATGCCAACAGAGCCGTTGCGAATGACAGACCCGTGATCCGGTTTCTGCAGGCCGGCCATGATGGACAGCAGGGTGGACTTTCCGCAGCCGTTGGGACCAACGAGACCTATGCGCTCGCCGGTTTTCATGAGCAGCTTGCAACCCCGCAGCACCGCTCGGTCGCCGAAGGCTTTTTCCACGGCGCGCATTTCCAGAAGACTCATCTCCAACTCCGCCGGGGGATGTATCATGGAGCATGGGCAGGGAACAGGCGTGCAGGGGCTGGTTCCATGGATTGGCGATTCCCGTGGAGCCCCGAAAACACCCCGGCCTGCCCTGGGCATGTGGGCGGGTTCCCACGGTGGGTTACGCTCCGGTATCGGAGGACAAGGAAATGACCAGATTCATCCGTTTGAGTAGTTGCCTGTTGCTCGTCGCCTGCAACGGGGGCGACAAGGAAGAAACCGGCGGCCTGCCCGTCATATGCAACGCGGGAACATCCTGGGAGCCGGGGTGGCAGGCCTTCCGTGCGGCCACCGACGACTGGGGCATCTACGACTTTGACGCCACCGGAGTGCGCCTGGCTGCCGTGGATTTCGATGGTGACGGCTGGACGGACCTGGCCATTCGCTACGCCACCGACACCCCCGACGACTTCGGCGGCGGCCAGGTGTACACCTGGCTCTTGAGGAACACCGGCCAGAAGAGCTTCGAAGACGTCACGGTGAGTTCCGGTGTTCGTCAGACCCGTTCCGGCGCCGACGAGGGCAGGCCCGGGCAGGTATGGGCCTTCGCCGATGTGGACAACGACGGCGATCTCGACCTGTTCACGGGCTTGACCGACCTGGATGATTCCTACGACGAGACCTCCGAGATCATGCTCAACAACGGCGACGGCACCTTCTCCCTGGGCCCAGATTCCAGCGACATCCGCTACGACGGCGACACCAGCCCGGCGGGCGCCGCCTTCGTGGACTTCGACAGGGACGGCATCGTGGACCTGTGGGTACCCGAGTACTATTACGCCCAGGACAGGCTCTACAGGGGACTGGGTGACGGCAGCTTCACCGACGTCACATACGACGCCCAACTCAACACCAAGAGCTGGAGCAATATCGACGACCTGAACGCCGCTCTTGCCCACACCGTGGCGTGGTCGGCCCTGGCCTGCGATCTCAACAACGACGGCTACGCGGAACTCATGGCCGCCTCCTATGGTCGCGCCCCCAATCACCTGTGGCTGGCCGATGGCGACGGCACCTTCACCAACCAGAGCGTGGCATCGGGCTACGCCTACGACGACCGCGTGGACTGGTCCGACAACGAGTCGGCCCGCTGCTGGTGCTACCTGCACCCCGACGACGAGGGCTGCGACGGTGTACCCCCTCCCGAGAACATCATCTGCAACGAGGACGACGACGCCTTCCGCTGGGACAACGACTACGACCGCGAGCTGTTCCGGCTTGGGGGCAACAGCGGGGCCACCATCTGTGCCGACGTGGACAACGACGGTTGGGCCGACCTGCTCACCACCGAGATCGTCCACTGGGACGTCGGCGAATCATCGGATCCTTCTGAGCTGCTCTTCAACACCGCCTCCGCCGACGTGGTCTTCCAGCGACCCGGCAACGACGTGACGGGGCTCACGCGCGAGCACGAGTCCGCCGACTGGAACGACGGTGACATGACCGGCGATCTCTTCGACTTCGACAACGACGGCTGGCCCGATGTCTACATCGGTTCCTCCGACTACGAGGGCACGAGGGGTCTGCTCTACCACCAGGATTCGGCTCGCAGCTTCTCGGCTGTACCCCTGGAAGACGGCATAGACCACACGCGCAGTCATGGAATCGTGGTTGCCGACTTCGACCATGACGGCGACCTCGACGTGGTGGTGGGCCACTCCAGCGCCCGCTGCGAAGATGACTGCTACGACACCTTCTCGGTGCGCTTCTTCGAAAACGTGGTGGGCGAGGACCAGGGGCTCCAGGGCAACTTCATCCAGCTCACGCTGGAGGGTGGTGAAGGCAGCAACAAGGCCGCCATCGGCGCTCGTGTCGAGGTGACCGCCGACGGCGTCACCCAGACCCACCAGGTGGATGGCGGTCACGGTCACTACGGCGCCCAGGACGACCTCACCCAGCACTTCGGACTGGGATCGGCCTGCCAGGCCCAGGTCACCATTACCTGGCCCGATGCGGTGGGCAGCCAGCAGAGCTTCACCCTGGGGGGCGGCTATCGCTACCTCGTGAAGCAGGGCCAGGATCCCCAGCCCATCCTGTAGTCGGGACCGGATCCCCTCCCGGGAGCGCGGGCGTCTCGCCCGCCTTCGGCCTCTTTCAGCAGGATCGTCTTCAGAGGAGTTTCATTTCCTGAAAGCGGTTCCATCTCCGGCGCGGGAGTCTCCCGTAGGTTGACCCGAGGCTTCCTCGGGCTGCCAGCCTGCACCAATGGGGCGGATCAGCGGTTTCGGGCCTGCTCCCAGGCCAGCACCCGGGCGGCCAGCTCGGGCTCGCCCGAGAGACGGAGCAACCTCGCCACCTGGGCGGCCAGGGGTGAACTGGCGGTCCAACGCGCCGACAGACGCTCCAGCATGGCCATGTTGCCCTGGCGGACCATTCCCGCCGCCAGTACTACCCAGCCGGGCCCGCCGGAGGCCAACTGGGGCCGTTGGGCCACTTCCATGGCCTTTTCCCACTGTGAAGAACCCGCCAGGGCCAGGGCGTAGGAGCCCAGCATCAGCGAACTCGGCTCGCAGCCCCGCTCTTCCAGGCCCCAGCGGCCCAACCTGGCAGCCTCGTCCGGGCGTTTCAGTTGAAGGGGAATGGTGAGCAGCATGGGGCATGCGTCCCGGTAGGGGGGATCGCCCCGGATGGATTCGACGATGAGTTCCAGTGCCTTTTCTCTGTCGCCCTGGTCGTTGTAGTACCAGCCGAGACCCGCCGCGGTGAACGGACTGGGGGCGTCCTGGTGTGCCGTTTGCCAGAGTTTCAGGCTGCTCTGCCAATCGCCGGAGCGATGGTGGAGGAGCAGCATTGCCGCCGCCAGCACCGGGGCCAGCGGCTTGAGAATGGCTGGCCCTGGCGGCAGGGCGGCAGCCAGGGCGATGGCGAGGCCCGCCAGGGGCAGATAGAGATAGCGTTCGCCCATGAGGCCTTTGTCGACGGTGGCCATGAGGCTGGGTGCGAAGGCAAGCGCAGCAAACGACAGCCCCGCGATCACCAGCCTGCGCTCCCTGCCCCGGGTGGCGGCCAAGTAGACCAGGAGCAGGAACAGGATGGCGCCCAGGCCGGTGGAGCCCAGGGGCGGCAGGTAGTTGATGTGTCGGGCGGGTGTCAGGGGCCAGGGCCACAGCAACAGTTGGGAGTAGACCGAGAGGATCTGGGGGAGCTTGCTGAAAACCAGCCCGACGTTGCCCTGGGCCGGCAGCAGCGCGGCCCCCACGCCGGCCCAAAGGCGCAGGATCGCGTACAGGATCAGGGCCAGCCCCAGCGCGGCGTAGCGGCCTGGCCCGCGGGGCCTGCGCCATCGTGCCCAGTCCAGGGAGAGCAGCAGGAGCGGCGCCAGAACGGTGCTCTCTTTGGAGAGCAGGGCCGCAAGGGCCGCAAGGGATGCCGCGCCGGTGCGGGCCAGGGAGGGCCTGGCCGGAAGCAACAGGAGCAGCGTAAGCACCATGAAGAAGGCGGCCATCAGGTCGTTGCGGGCCGCGATGAGGGCCACCGCTTCGGTTTGTACGGGGTGAATGGCAAAGAGCGCGGCACCCGCCAGTGCCGGCAGGGGGGGGCTGATGCGGCGCAGCAGGGCCAGGAGCAGAGCGACGGCTCCCATGTGCCAGAGGATGGATTCCGCGTGGTGGGCCGTGGGCGAAAGACCGAACAGCATTCTATCCAGCGACAGGGAAACCAGGAGCAGGGGGCGGTAGTAGCCGCTGGGGGGAGCAGGGAGACGGGTGGTGGACCAGAGATCGGCCTTGAGCATCTGGGGAAGGTTGGAGAGGGTGGTGGTGAGGGTGTTGTCCTTCACCAGTGCGGCGTCGTCCCAGGAAAAGTCCGCCTGGAAGAGGGGAGAGTAGCCCAGCAGCACAAGCAGGAGCAGTGCCGCCGTGGTGGAGACCCGCAGGGCGGGATGTGACCAGCGGGAGGCCGAGACGGATCTGTTGGAGGATGTCACTGGGAACTCGTTACGGGGTTGGAATGGGGCTGCCTGGCCCGCCATGTGGGGTTCCGGCAGACCTGTCCAGGGATCGAAGACAGCCTTTACCACTATGACATTGGGGATGGGAAGAACAGGAGAGAATGGCGGGGACGGCTCGGCCGGCCCGGCCATGTGCGCGTCCTTACTCCGCGGATGCGCCTGGCTCGGAAGCGACTCGCCCCGGCTCGGTCCGCCTTTTCCGGATGGGAACTCGATAGCCACGCGATGAAGGGCTATAGGATCGCCGCACCGTCGGCCTGGCCGCGCAACGACCTCCGCCCACGTCGTCCATCTCCACCCGAGAGCCAGCCACCCAATGGACAGCGCATCGAAAGGCAGGATCCTCCGTTCTCCCCCCAGACTCCCTGGAAGCTACCTGGTCCTGGAGTTGACCAACGCCTGCAACCTGCGGTGCGTCCACTGTGCCGTCAGTGATCCGGCGCACCCACATCACCAGGGCCGAGGCTTCATGGAGCCTGTGCTGGTGGAGGAACTCCTGGCAGACCTGGGAACCACCGGCGGGGGATTCGACACCCTTTGCCTGTTCTGGCTGGGAGAACCCCTCCTGTACCCACGGTTTCCCCGCCTCTACCGCACCATCATCGAGGCCAACCAACATTTCGGGATCTTCGAAAAGATCGAAGTTCACACCAACGCCACGCATCTGGACAAAGATCTGGCCCGCTCCATCCTGAACAGTGCCAACACTCCGCAGGTCTGGCATCTCACCGTTGATGCCACACGGCCGGCAACGTACAGGCGCATCAAGGGCCGGCCTTTTCTGCCCCGGGTAAGGGCCAACATTCAAAATCTCATCCGACTCAAGGGCCTCATGGACCACCCCTGGCCCCGCCTGGTGCTCCAGTTCATCGTCAGCAACCGCAACGTAGACGAAGCCGCCTCATTTCGCTACCACTGGGCGCGCGAATTCAAACGAGCGGGATTACCGGCTCGTTCGGCCTCTGGCCAGGTACCGGCGGGCCAGGACGAGATCATCTTCTTCCGGCAGATGGACTGTCCCACTCCAGAGGAGCAACATCGTCAGAACCAGGTCCTACGATCCCTGGTGGCATCCATGGGCCTGAAAACCCAGGCCACCGTGCCCCTGGAGCCCATCACCCCTGTCTCTCCTGGCAAGAAGGTGTGCAGCGCCTTCTGGAAGAGCCCGGTGGTGGGCTGGAACGGTGACGTGACCGTCTGCACCAAGGACGCCGCTTTCAACCTCAAGGCGGGCAACCTGCACGAAAATCGCTTCTCGGAGATTTGGTGGGGAAGCCACATGGCCGCCCTACGCAGGCAGGTAGAGAAAGGTGACTACCAAGGACTGGGCATATGCAAGGATTGTTTCATCCCCGGATCCCAGAACTACACCGGCATCTCCCACCTGGAGCTGCTTCGGCAACGCCAGTGGGATCTGGACAACAGCCCCCCCCCGGTCGAGGGCACGCTGGATGAACACGGGCACGAGGATCAGGTAACTTGAACCGCAAGCAGCCACGTACCCGGCGGCTCCACGCTTCCGACGACCTCCCCGATTCCCTGGGTCTGGCCCTGGCGAAGACCCCCCGCTCCGTCCGAACGGCCGCCCGTCGCATCCTGGACCGGGCCGGCTACAGGATTGCTCCCGGCCCCCCGAGCCAGGTCCACCTGTCCGTTACCGGCAGGTGCTTCATGCCCTGCCGCCACTGCGACATGCACCGGAACAATTCACGAGATCTACCCACCAGGCGATGGTTCTCCATCGTGGATCGCCTGGCCCACTGGCTGGGCACGGCCGCCGTCAACTTCGTAGGTGGAGAGCCCCTCATGCGTCGTGACCTGGAGACCATCATGGCCCGATCGGCGGAACATGGTTTCCAGGTGAGCTTCAACACCAACGGCTGGTTGCTCACTCCCCACCGAGCCAGGCGCCTCATGGAAGCCGGCACTTCCATAGCCTACATCTCGCTGGACGGTGTCAGGGAATCCACGGTGGACCACAGCCGGGGACGAAAGGGCGCCTTCCGGCGAGCCATTGAAGCCATGGAAAACCTGGAGAGACTTCCATCGCCCAGGGTGGTAGTGGCCTGCATACTCCATGGTGGCAACGCACGGGAGATCTCACCACTCCTGGAAATGCTCCGTTCCCGCGGGCACCAGCTCGTGGTTCAGGCCCTGTACCAGAGCTTCGGAGAAGAGCCCTTCGACCCCTCCTGGTACAAGAGATCAATCCTCTGGCCCCGGGATCCCGCCCCCGTGCTGGAAGCCCTGGACATGCTCATCGAGATCCGCCTGGCGGGTGGCCCCGTCTGCAACTCCGTTGCGCAGCTACAGGCCATGAAAGCATATTTCCAGGATCCCACCAAACACAACGGCCTGTCCTGCAGGGCAGGTCACTCGGACCTTGCGATTGATCCACGGGGCAATCTTCTCCTGTGTTTCAACATGGACCCGGTGGGCAACGTATTCGAACCAACAACACTGGACAGGATATGGATCCGCCCTGCCACAATGAAGCGGCGCTGGCAGATCAGCCGTTGCAAACGCACCTGCAACCTGCTGAACTGCAACTTCTCCCAGGATGGTCCATTGTAGGGGAGGTCCACGGCTCGGACCAGGCAATTCCATGAAGTTCTCTCCCAACCCACCCGGCCACCTGCCCGAATCGACCTGGTCACTCGTCGAGACAGTGTGCGGCCCAGGCCTTGGCTGAACGGTGGCCGAAAGCGGTTCATCGTCGGGAGGCTCCCTCTTGCCAGCCCACGACACCGGGATACCCGTCTGTGGTGGACTTCAGCTACAAGATGTTCCTATTGTTTGGCTGCTCCCTGGCCACCGCAACCGCCAGGGCAGGGGATGTCACTGCCACCGGCCCGGAAGCGTTTCAAGAACCCTTGGAACAACCCTCCGAATCGGCTCCGTCCGTAAACCTGCGAGCCAGCCTGTACCTCCTGGGCAAGGGCTCCCCGTTGGCTGGCGTTCAGGTCATGGTGGACGAGTTGGTGGCCACCACCGGCGAGGACGGCAGCTTTGAAATCCGGGGGCTCTCCGAAGGTGTACACCTGGTTCGGCTGGCCGACCCCTCACTGGAAATGAGTCCACTGACCGTGGAAACAAGAGACGGAGAGCTATTGGACCTGGAACTCTGGGCCTTCGCAAGAGATGAATCACGAGATCTCCTGGGAACCTACCGGCGAAGCCGCTCCCAGGTGATCAGCCGCAGCCTGAGCGACGAAGAAATCCGTTCGACTCCGGGCACTCTGGGAGATCCCATCCGTGCTCTGCAGAATGTCCCGGGCGTCGTGCGCACACCGCTGGACGCCGGCTGGCTCCTGGTGCGAGGCGGCGCTCCGGAAGACACTGGCTGCTTCCTGGACGGCATCCAGCTTCCACTACTTTTTCATTTCCTGGGTGTGAACTCCGTGATTCACCCTGCCCTGGTTGGCAGGGTCGACTTCTACCCCGGCGGCTACGATGTCAGGTATGGTCGTGCCACGGCAGGGGTGCTGGACATGAATTCCAGGCCCATTCAACCGGGAACCCGGCAGGTGCAGGCTGGCGCGGACTTGGTGGACGCGTCTGTCTTCATGCAGGTGCCCATTGGCCAAAAGGGCGGTTTTGCCGCGGCACTACGACGTTCATACCTGGACGGGGTGCTGAGCGCCGTCGCCAGCCAGGGCTGGTTGGGGCTGAGCGAAGGTTCCCAGGATATCGCCCCCCGATTCTGGGACTGGCAGGCCCGCCTGGACAGGCCCCATTTCAGCGTAATGGCGCTGGGCTACACCGACATGCTGGACGCACCGCTCTTCGATTCCAGCCAGCTCATGGAACTACGTATGGGAACCCAGCGGCTCCACGCACGCGGCGACATGCCCCTGGGAAACCGTAGACTGGAAGTCTCGGGGCACCTGGCGGTGGACTGGCAGAACCTGGATCAAGATACCTACAAGGAACGATGGCAACAACTACTGGCCGGCACCAGGCTGGAGATCCCGGATACCGGTACCGGAGAGCTGGGCTGGTGGGCGGGACTGGACGTAGAATCCGGCAACTACACCGTCAACACTGAAACCATGGCCGACGCCCAGGCCATCGGGGCCGAGGCCCTCTTCGCCTCGTTTGATCCCTACCTGGATCTGCGCCTGGGCGACGATCCCAGTATCACGGTGGGATCTCGCCTGGAAACCCTGTTTGTGTCCCAACAGCTCCTTCGTGCCATGCCATCGCCTCGCATACGTTTCAACGCGTCGGTCACAGATTGGTTGCTGCTCCGGACCAGCAGCGGGGTCTACCACCAATGGCCTCCCCTGAAAGAGACCGTGGCGTTGCCAGCAGGTCCATACCTGGAACTCGAACGAGCCTACAGCGGAGACATTGGCGCCATAGCCCATTGGAGCCGTTTTTCCTTCGAGGCCGACCTCTTTGGCAGAAAGTTGGAAAACGTCACCATGGAAGAAGACGACGGAACCCTCGCCCAGGCCCGAGGTCTGGCCTACGGGGCCGAGACCTGGACACGCTGGGCCAGCGGCAACTGGAAGGGGTGGATTTCCTACACCTACAGCCGCTCGCTTCGCCAGGAAGAACCCGGTGAACTTTACGAGCCCCATGTCTACGACCAGCCCCACTACCTGGTGATGGTGGCATCCTGGGAACTGCCCCGTCAATGGACCGTGGCCGGTCGCTTCCGCTACGGTTCCGGCTTTCCACGTGACCCGGAGATCAACTACGCCTACGACATCCTGCTACAGCACAACCGCTGCCTGGCGGACACATCCCTCAACGCCGACACCGGGGCCTGCCCCGACGCGGAGAGTGAGCGTCTTCAGGCCTTCCACTCGCTTGATCTCAAGTTTTCAAGACGATTCCTGTTCCATCACTGGGTGCTGGACGCCTACCTGGACATCTGGAACATATACAACAGGCGGGTGGCCGAACCCGTGATCACGGGGAGCATACAGGTAAACAGCACCTATTCCTTTGGTCTGCCCATCCTTCCGGTCATAGGGGTGAAGGCCATCTTCAATCCCTGAACGAGTCCGCCGGAGCGCCCCATTCCTTTGGACGAGCAGAGGTTATCCCCGGGTGTACTCAGTCGCTCCGTTGCAGGATCCAGTACTGGGTCGTCCAAATTTTGATGTTTCCCGACACAGTGAGGATGCCTGCATCGGAGACCTTCAGCTCCGTGGAACTCGCCGGGGTGAACGAGTCGGTGGACTCATCCACGACGTAGATGTCCGCGGTCCAGGTCGTTCCCGCGGGCATGCCGTCCACGAGGATATCGAAGTCACGCTGCAGCACTTCGTCGTCCAGTGAGTCGCTGTAATCTCGCCAGATGGAGAACAGCAGGGCCAACCTGTCACCGGATTCTGACTTCGAGGCCAGCAAGGCGGTATCGGAATCATCTGCCGAAGCTGTGATGCGAACGGGGCTGTTTTCGGCCATGTCATCCCACATCATCCAGGTGTAGTATGCAGGCCGGGGAACTCCGTCGGTTCGGATGTAGCGGCTGTCGTCACAGGTCTCGGTGCTGCCCGGCACCAGGGTGCGTTGGTTTGCCCGGAAGACGAAGGCTCTCTCCACCAGCCCCTGCCACAGGATCTTCACCTGGACGTTGTGCGCCCCGATGAAAGCGCTGCGCCAGTCCATGGGCTTTGCGGCCTCCACTCCGTGGGAGTTCCACTCGGTGTTCCAGAGCGGCACATCCTTGAAGCCGGCATCGTCGAGGTAGGAACGCAGGATGGTCGCCACCTCGTATTGCTCGTCCGGATCCTTGTAGGCGTGGAAGCTGAAGCCATCCAGTTGCAAGCCCTGGGAAGCCACGAAGCCCAGGAAATCCTGCACCAGCCAGAGGTCGTCGTTGAAACTGCTGGGGTTCTCCGTGATCTCCGCGGGGTTTGCGTAGCCGTAGACCTTCACGGAGCGGCCATAGTTGCTGTTGTAGTCTGTTACCGCGGTGGCAAGGGCCTCGTAGGCGGCCCAACAGTCCTGGTACTTCCGGTTGGGATACACTCCGGACTTGAAGGGCTCGTTGATGAACTCCACGTGCTGCACGTTCCAGTAGTGGCCGTCGGCCCAGCCCTCGTTGAAGTGCATCAGGGCGTGCTCGACGACGTTCCCCCACTTGGCCCTGTCCGCGATGGCGTTTCCTCCGTGGAGACAGCCGTCCCAGAAGTCGGTGTCTCCTATGTCGTAGGTGGCTTGCCACAGTGGCTCCGCGTCCGCGTCCAGGATGGCTTCGATGAGTCGATCTATGTTCTCGAACTGGTAGGAGGAGGAGTCATCGGGGTCGGCAGCGGCATCGGGGAAGAGTCCGTCCAGCGAGTAGTAGGGCCCGTCTCCCACGGGCACCCTGACCATGGGGATTCCGGCCTGTTTGTAGAGATCCGTGAGATCCGCGTCTCCGTCGTTCAAGGCGGCGGGTCCGCCCTGAACCGAGTTGAGGGAGATCACCTGCCCCGCCACCTGGTCGAAGTGTGCGTACCAGAGGTGCGGGGTTCGTGGCTGGCCACTATCGGTGATGCCGGTCTCACCGTCTGGAGACGAGTCGAGGGGAGTGGAGTGGGTATCTGTGGAGTCAAGAGTCCTGGAGTCCACGGTGGAAGGAGCTGAATCGTGGGCTGTTCCACGGTTGAAGCAAGCCCCGAGAGCCATGGATAGGCCAACCGCCATCAGAAGCCCAAGGTGATGGAGAGGCTTGAAGATCTGCATTGGATAGGCAGGTCTGGATATTTTCACCGTGTATTTTCGCGAGTCCATCGAGAAGCTCCTCCCGGATGGCCTGTAGCCCAGAGGGTCGCGCATTCCCACAGGCAAGACCGGTCTCGGCGGTTTGGAGAATGTTCGGAGCTTATCATGAAATTCCACGGTTCGTGATTATCGTGGAGATGGACACGGCGGCAGGATCCCCCCGGCACCAGGGCACCGCGGCACCAGTTTCCAGGGGGCTCGGAGTACCCGCTTCCCTGGTCGCTGGCTGGAAAGCCACGATTACCCGGCTGGTCCGCCTTTTCCGGACGCTAGGCGTCCAACTGTACGTCCCGGATCTGTTACACTGTGACAGAGGAATCTTCCTCTGCGCCGCTGGGATTGCCGCTCGCGGCGCGAAACCCGTGCCAGCGGGCCAACATGGCCACGCTGGAGTCCGGCGAAAGTCCGGCGGAGGTCCTGTGCGATACTGTTTGCCATGCAATGCCACCTACGAAAAGGACCTCCGCGTCTGTCCCGACTGCAGGAGCAGGCTGCTGGACGGGAACGAACGCGACCTCTGGCTGGCGGCCCAGGAAGAACTTACAAATCAGCGTTTCGTCCCTGTGCATGTGCTGGAGGGTCCGGTGGAAGAGGCCCTGCTGCAAAGCCTGCTGGGCGATGCCGGGATTCCCTGGATCATTCGTGGTCACCGGGCCGATGGTTTCCTGGCGGCGTTCACCAGTCAAACCGGCTGGGGGGTGTTGCTGGTCACCGAGGAAGACATCCCCCGCGCCCGAGAACTCATCGAGCTGTTCCAGGAGTCTGCCGTACCCGATGACTTCGACTCCGACAGCGCGTGACCTGGCCGTGCTCCAGAAGAGTCAAGCTGTTTCGTTGACGGTTGCCTGCAACTCGCCTTTGGCCAGCCGGATGGACAGCGCATCGCCTCGCTGGATGCCGGTCGTGTTGCGCAGGGCCTTGCCGTCTTTCATGGCGATGGCGTAGCCACGTTCCAGTACGGCCAGGGGTGAGAGCGCACGGAGGCGGCCCGAGAGCTGCGCAAGCCTGGCACGTTCTGCGGCTATGTTGCGATCCATGGACTGCCCCAGGCGGATTTCGGCTTCGTCACAACGGATTCTGGCTTCTTCGATGCGGCGGCGGGGGTGTTTGAGCTTCAGGCTTGCCAGTCCTGTTCGGCGGATCTCCACCTGCCTTCTGGAAGCCTGGAGCAAACGTTGCGCCAGTTCCCGGATGTTGCGCCGGAGCAGGTTCCGGTCGGGCACCACTAGTTCGGCAGCGTGGCTGGGGGTGGCAGCGCGCAGGTCCGCGGCCAGGTCCGACAGGGTGACATCCACCTCGTGCCCCACCGCGCTCACCACGGGAACAGGGCAGTCCGCGATGGCGCGAACCACGCGTTCTTCGTTGAAGGCCCACAGGTCTTCGGCGGAGCCGCCACCGCGGCCCACGATGATGACATCGGCCCGGCCATGCCGGTGCAGACGTTGTATGGCGGTGGCGATCTCGTCCGCGGCTTCGGTCCCCTGGACCCGGCAGGGGGAGAGCACCATGGGAAAGCCCGGGAACCTTTCATGTACCACTCGCATGATGTCCCGGAAGGCGGCTCCCGTGGGCGAGGTGGCGACCCCAATGGCTCGTGGGAAGTCGGGCAGGGGTTTCTTGCGGCGGGGATCGAACAGGCCCTGGGCGGCAAGGCGCTTCTTCAGGGCTTCCAGGCGAGCTTGCATGTCACCCAATCCAGCCTTGCGAAGCTGGCGAATCACCAGGTTGTACTGCCCGTTGGGAGGGTAGATGTCAAGGTTGCCGCTGGCGACTACGAGATCGCCCACAGCCGGGCTCCAGGAAAGGCGCCGGTTCATTCCCCGGAACATCACGGCGTTGAGCACGGCTCGTTGGTCCTTGATGACCATGTACCAGTGCCCGGAGCGGTGCCTGGTGATCCTGCCCAGTTCGCCCTTGACATGCACCGTTGAGAAATCGGTCTCCAGGAGCTTCTGCAGGGCCCTGGTGAGACTGCTGACTGTGTAGAGATGGTCTTCCATCGGGGCTGTATATCCCGATGAGGGGTTTTCTCCTGCCTGGTTTTTTACCAGACCTCGATGGTCAAGGTGTAGGCGGAATCACAGCCGTAGTCCGAACCGGAGGCGGGAACCACCATTATTTCGTAGGTGCCGCCGTCGTCCGTGTCGCTGTCCCATCCGTAGGTGCCGGAGTAGTTGATGTACTCGGAAGAGCTGCCGGCGTTGTCCGAGGAGCCCACCAGGGAACCGCCGCCGCTGGTCCAGTACAGGTACATGGCGTAGTCGTGGCCGGCGGGGATGCCTGTGAGCGAGATCTGTATGCCGTAGCCCGACTCGTCCATGCAGTCGTACCATGTGTCTTCGGTTTCGAAGGTGTAGATGTCTACGTCGTCGGGGTGGTGGATTGTCCCGGAAGTGCTCTGGATGTCGGGGCTGCCCTTAAGGTATCCAGTGAAGAAGGTACAGTAGGCATCGCCGTCTATGCTACCCATGTCGGTACCGGGGTAGGAGTCATTGGGCTCGTTGGCGTCGCCGAGTCCTTCGTTGATGTCGCCGTCGCAGTCGTCGTCGACCTCGTTGCATTCTTCGGTGGCGCCGGGGTTGATGGACGAGTCGGAGTCGTCACAGTCGTTTTCGTTGGGGGTGTAGCCGTCGCCGTCGGAGTCCCAGTCGTCGGGCCCCACGACGGTCAAAGCGATTGAGTCAAAGCCGGTGAACCCCTGGCTGTCGGTGGCGCTCAAGGTGATCTCGTGATCACCTCTCGAGAGCATCGTGGTGTTGAAGTAGACCAACCCAGAGGCATCGGCGGGGTCCTGGTTGAAGAGTTTGTCGATGCTGCTTGTCCATTCCAGAGCCAGGGTGTCGGCTCGATCCATGTCGTCAGAAACCTGGGCCTGGAAGGTGATGCCGGTTTCGAGTACAGTAGAGCCGCTGGAA
This sequence comes from Myxococcota bacterium, assembly GCA_024276675.1. Classification (GTDB taxonomy): domain Bacteria; phylum Myxococcota_A; class UBA796; order UBA796; family JAFGLY01; genus JAJRWT01. The sequence continues at coordinate 18,757 of JAJRWT010000016.1, forward strand.
GGTTGTTGGATGATCACCTGGGGTGTTTCGTTGGGGATCTCGACGGTGATGACCACCTGGTCGGTGCCAATTTCGCCCATGGTGTCCGTCACGATGACGCTCACCACGTGGTCGCCCAGGGAGAGGGATGGCGCCAGGCACTGGATCAGGCCGGACTGGTCCGGGGGTTCGTTGCACAGGAGGCCGTCCAGATCCGAAGTCCACTCAACATCCAGGTTGGATGGGGTGTCGGCGGAATCCTGGTCGCTCGCCGTTGCCGTGAACGTGACGGCCTCGCCTTCTTCGAAGGTTTCGCCGTTGGGCGGGTAGTCGATCTGTACCTGTGGACCGGTGTTGGTCCTGGTCACCTGGATGGTGACCCTGTCCAGTCCCTCCTCGCCTTCGGAGTCCCACGCGGTGAGACTCACCACGTGGGAGCCTTCGCTCAGGGTATTGGTGGCAAAGCCCACTCGCCCCAGGGTGTCTGGGGTGTCTTGGTAGAGTTCGCCGTCCAGGCTGCTTTCCCAGATAACCATGAGCCCCTCGGCGGCTTGCTCGCCGTCGTTCACCAGGCCGGCGAATTCGACGGTTTCGCCTGACTCGAAGGGGGCGGAATCGTCGCCCGGGGAGGTGATTTCCACGGTTGGGGGGTTGTTGACCTGGTTGAGATAGATGTCGTCGCTGCCGCAGGAAGCGGCGACGAGCAGACCTGGAAGAATAGTTGTGGTGAGTTGAGCTTTGGTAGCGTGGAGCATGGTCGGCCCTCCAATTCCCCCGGGTGGTCGGGGATGCGACCATACCAGTATAATGCCATGAGAATCTGGGTGATATCAAGCAGAGCCGTATGTGCGAATCTTTGCGAAAGCTGCGATGGCGGCTTCAATTCCTTCGCGGTTCACGTCCAGGTGCGTGACCAGGCGGATACGGTCCGGAGCCGTGGCGATGGCCAGCACGCCGGCGTCCCGCAGCCGTGCCACCGTTCCGGCAGCCCCGGGAGCGTCGACGTAGACCATGTTGGTTTCGGGCTCCTGGGCTTCCCAGCCCGTGTGCACCAGGCCTTCCCAGAGCCTGTGCGCCATGTCATGATCCAGGGCCAACCTGGAGACGTTGTGCTCCAGCGCGTAGATGCCGGCAGCAGCCAGGAAGCCAGCCTGCCGCATGCCGCCGCCCAGCATCTTCCGCACCCTTCGAGCCTTTGTGATGGTCTCTTCGGTACCGCAGAGAAGTGAGCCCACGGGAGCACCAAGGCCCTTTGACAGGCAGAAGCTCAGCGTGTGGAAGTCCCGGGCGATTCTCGCGGGCGACGTTGAGCTTGCAAGCGCGGCATTGAAGATCCTTGCGCCGTCCAGGTGGAGCCTGATGCCCTGGCTGTGCCCGAGCCGCGTAAGAGCGTCGATGACATCGAGAGGGTAGACGCTTCCGCCTCCGCGGTTGGATGTGTTTTCGACGCAGAGCAGGGTCGCGGGCGCGAAATGCACGTTTTGCGGTGGTATGGCTCGCAGTACATCGTCGGGATCCATGATCCCCCGGACGGAGGGCACAGGGCCCGGGAGAACGCCGGAGATCACCGCCGGGGCGCCTGCCTCGAAGGCCAGCACGTGAGACTTTTCTTCCAGCAGGACGCGATCACCTGGCTCTGTGTGACAACGAAGGGCCACCTGGTTTGCCATGGTGCCGGATGGCAGGAAGATGGCGGCTTCCTTGCCCACCAACTCTGCCGCCATCTCCTGGAGGCGGTTGACAGAGGGGTCGTCGCCAAAGACATCGTCGCCCACCCGGGCCTGGGCCATGGCCCGGCGCATGGCGGGGCATGGCCTGGTGACGGTGTCGCTTCGTAGATCGACGTACATGGATTGTCCTCTTTCCCGTGCTGCTCCCAGCGGGCTCCCTCGGGGGGCGGAGCCTGGAGCCGGATTGACTGTGCCTTCAGGGTTTTGGCTTGCGGGAGTCCAGCACCCGGTAGCTCTTGCCCTGGAAGCGGGGCAGGGTGCCCCGGGGCCTCACCAGGACCGTGGGCTTCAGTCCCACCGTGCCCTTTATCTTGTGGGATATTCGTCGGACCAGCAGTTGTTCGTCCTGGTCTCGATGGGGACTGGCTTCAACCTGTATGGTCAGGGCATCCATGGAGCCCTTCTTGTGTACTTCGAAGAGATAGAAGGGTTCGACTCCCGGAACCTCCAGCAAGAGCGATTCCAGTTGGGATGGAAACACGTTCAGGCCTGAGATGTTCATCATGTCGTCGCTGCGACCCACCACCGGGCTCATGGTGATGAGCGTGCGGCCGCAGGAGCAGGGGCGCCGGGAGAGCGACGTCATGTCGCGGGTGCGATAGCGCAGAAGCGGCATTGCCTGGCGCTGGAGAGAGGTGAGAACCAGCTCTCCCAGTTCCCCCGGGGGCAGAGGCTTCAGTGTCCTGGGATCCACCACCTCGGCCAGGACGTGGTCTTCGTTGATGTGAAGCCCGCCGCAGTCGCCCTGGCAGGCCATGGCCACGCCCGGACCCATGAGTTCGGCCAGTCCGTAGGACTCCACGGCCTGGATTCCAAGCCGTGACTCGATGAGGGTCCGAAGCTGCGGTGTCAGGGGCTCTGCTCCGAAGGAGCCCAGCCGCAGCGAGGTGGATCCCAGGTCCAAGCCCATGGAAAGTGCCTTGTCGGCAATGGTGACCGCGTATGATGGGGTGGAGACCAGGACCGTGGCCCGGAGATCGCGGAGCAACGATACCTGGCGCTCGGTCATGCCCGACCCGCTGGGGATCACGGCACAGCCGATCTTCCTTGCACCTTCCACATGCCCCATTCCCCCTGTGAACAGGCCCATGCCCAGGGCCACCAGGCAGATGTCTCCATGCCTGACCCCGGCAGCCCAGAAGGTGCGCGCCACGCATTCCCCCCATTGCTCCATGTCGTCGTCGGTGTATGGAACCAGCACTGGTTTGCTGGTGGTACCGGAGGTGGCGTGGATGCGTGATACCGCCCTGGGGGAAACCGCCCACATGCCGCTGGGGTAGTGCTCCTGGAGATCCTGCTTGGTCGTAAAAGGCAGCAGGCGGAGGTCTTCCAGGCTGCGGATGTGTTCGGGCCGGACTCCCTGGCGCTCCATCATTGCGCGATAGGTGCTTGTCCTGTGGTATACCAGCGTTGCCGTTCTTTTCAGCATGGCAAGCTGCATGGACCGTATTTCTTGCGGATCAGCAGCCTCGAAGGATGGATTCCACGGTTGGGTCATTTCTGGTTCGGAGATGGAATCGTGCGGTGGTTGTTGTGGGCAGGGGGTCAGAGACCGCAGGCATCTGCCGCCAGTTCGCTGATGTCCACGACGCGGATGTCGTTTTCGGCTCCGAGGGTCTTGATGGCGTCTTCGAACATGGAGAGACAGTATGGACAGGCGGTGGCCATTACTTGTGCTCCGGTGTTCAGGGCTTCTTCGATGCGGTTTTCGCTGGGCCTTTGCCCGGTGGGTACCTCGGCCCACATCTTGCCGCCGCCACCGCCGCAGCAGTAGGACATGGCGCGATTTCGGGGCATTTCGACGAGTTTGACGCCGGGCAGTGCCTCCAGCACCTGCCGTGGTTGGTCGTAGATACCATTGTGCCGGCCCAGGTAGCAGGGGTCGTGGAAGGTTACCTTGATGCTACCAAGATCCCTTGAAGGCTTCAAGGTGCCGTCGGCCAGTTTTTCAGCGAGGATTTCCACGAAGTGCACCGGCTGCACCCTGGGGGAGTCGTAGTCGTTCTTGAAGGTGTCCAGGCAGTGAGGCGAACTCACCAACAACTTTTCAACACCCCTTGATTCGAAGATGTTCCTGTTGTTCCGTTGCAAGCTGTCCACCAGCTCTTCTTCGCCGATCTTGGTGAGACTTTCGGCGCAACAGTTGATCTCGTTGCCGAAGGCTCCGAAGCTGATGCCCATGGATTTGAGCAACGCGAGCTGGCTGCGTGCCACGGCCTTGTTGCGGGGATCGTAGGCCAGGGTGCAGCAAGGGAACCAGGCGTAGTCCTGGTCCTGGAATGTGGGAAGGTCGGCTCCGCTGGCCCAGTCTAGGCGCTTTTCGCGGGCCCCGGACCAGGGGTTGCCGGATGATTGGAGGCTGCCCACGGCGGTACGCAGGGGGGCGGGCAGCATGCCACCTTCGCCGAAGGCCTTGCGTACTGCCTGGACGATGCCGATGAGGTCCACGTCCCGTGGGCAGTGGTCGACACAGAGCTTGCAGGTGGAGCATTCCCAGACCAGATCTTCCAGGCCGTCCAGGCCCAACTGGGACATGATGTTCAAGAGCCGAGGGCTGTACCCGGTGAGCGGCCCCCAGGGGCAGAGAGCACTACAGGTTCCGCACTGGTAGCACTTGTGCATCGGGCTGCCGCCCATCTCTTCGATCCATTCGCTGACCTCGAAACTGGGAATCAAAGACATGAAAGCTCCTGTATGATTGGTCCGGCAGGTGCGCCCGGGGACAGGCGAAACATGAAAAACGATGGTGTGGGCAGAAAGATGCGCGTTCTCCGATGCTGAGTTCTGCCATGCCACTTCCGGGAGCCGCAGTGGAAGGCTGTAACCGCGCATCGCCCGGGTCAGGGCCTGACTCGGAGCAATGTGTGATCAGAGACAGTACATCGTTGGGCGAACGCGCCGGTGCAGCAGCGGGCCTGGCGACTCCGGGAGAATCAGCAGGCTCCACCGGCTTCGCCCATCCAGTTGGCGGGGTCTTTCACGGCGAGCACCGGGCAGGGAGCAACGCGTTGCACCTGCTGGACCGTGGAACCCAGTACCAGCCTGCGTAGAGCCCCCCTTCCCTGGTTGCCGATGACGATTACGTCGAAGCCGCGCTTCCCGGCGTATCGGCAGATCATCGATGATGCTGGTTTGCCGATGATGACGGCAGGCTCGATGGTCTCCTCGCCCGGGACGATGTCGTTGATCCACTTCGTGAGTTGCTCCCTGGTGAGCTTTTCGAGTTCTTTTTCGTGCTCGGAGGCGCTCAACGAGCCGACGGACCGGGATTCGAGGAATGTGGGCAGCCCTTCGTCCACCACGTGCAGCGCCACCACGAGCTGTGGACCCTTGAGCTTCTTGGCGAGGGCCACGGCGTAGTGCAAAGCCTGCATGCTGTCCGGCGAAAAGTCTACGGGAACGAGGATTCTGTCGAACTTCAGCATGGCTGTACCCCTGAATGAGGCGTGGTGGTCGTGGGCCTGCCCGCGAGAGCCCCCTGGGGCTCTTCACCGATGGCTCTAGCGGAAGAGCAGCAGGGCGGAAAAAGCCAGCGAGAGGATGGCGTAGAACTCGGGGAACACCGCCAGGAGCATGGCCTGCCCCATTCCCATCCGGTCCTGGTTGATGCTCTTGATGCCGGCGGCACACACAACTCCCTGCCACCAACCCGAGAACAGGCATGCGATACCGGTTATCAGACCGCAGGCCAGCACCGTGAGGAATCGCCCTTCATCCAGGGCGCTGAAGCAAAGGAAGCCCACCGCGAAGCTGTAGAGCCCCTGGGTACCCGGTAGCACGGACACCGCGATGCCGTTGTTGCGACGTTCAGGGCGCATCCCGGTGACCGCGCTGCCCGCGATGGCCAGGCCGATAGCGGATCCGGACAGCCCCAGACCCAGCAGGCCCAGGCCGATGTAGGCCAGGATTTCCATCCAGTTGATTTCCATGGAACTACTCTCCTTCTATCTTCTGGAACGGCGCGTAGGCTCGTCCGCCGCCTTCGAAGAACTTGCCAAAGAACTCGAGAAACTGGAGCCTGGCCGGGTGGACCACGGCTCCGATGATGGCCATGAGGAAGTTGAACGAATGACCGCCTACCAGGATTGGCACGGCCACGATCCATCCCGCGGGGCCAAAGGAGTCCACCACGGTCATAGCAATGGTGTTTACCACCATCGCAATGATGGCCGAAGAAAGACCAAGGCCGAAGATGCGGGCATAGGACATGACATCGCCCACCAGGCCCGTGATGTTGTAGAGGGCCCAGGCGCCGCCGCCAATGCGGCGAATGACGCTGGGATCCGGTGAGGCGAACAGCAGGATCACCAGCAGCGCCGCCACGAAGGGCCAGGGCGTGTCCATGGTTGCCCACAGCGCAAGAGTGGGAAATATGGACAACCAGCCCAGGGATCCGATGACGTGCTGCCAGCGTTCCTCCTGGACGTATCGCACCAGGCGGATCAACATGCCCACCGTGAGTTGCACCACCCCGAAGATCAGGGAAACGTAGAAGAACTTCTTGGGGTCTTCGTTCAGGGAGAACAGCAGCTTCGACGTGGACAGGTCGAACAGCTCGTAGAGCTTGACGCCGAAGAGGTTGCCGGTGAGGGTGCCGATGACCATGGTACCGATGCCCAGGATGACCAGCCACTGAAGTGCGAGCCTTGCTTCGCCGGTGGGTTTGAACCTGCGTTGCGCCCAGATGCCCAGGCCCGTGAGGATGGTGCCATAGCCAAGGTCGCCCAGGCAGAACCCGAAGAACAGGCCCATGAAGGGAGCGATGAACAGGGTGGGATCGTATTCACGATAGTGGGGAAGGTTGAAGGCCTTCAGGAGCGGCTGGAACTGCCTCACCAGGGGGCCGTTTCGAAGGGCGATGGGGACGTCGTCTTCCAGGTCCGGATCCTCGATGACGAACGCCACGGGTCGATTTTGGCAGGCCCTGCGCAGGTCGCCCACCCTGGATGTGGGGCACCAGCCCGACAGGGCGAAGATCTCGGTATCGCCACCCAACCCGGAGCGTACTTCATGATAGCGAATCCGGTCTTGCAGTCGTTGATCCAGCGCCTTCAGGGCAGGCGTATGTGTTGACAGCTTCAGCAATTGGGCCGTGATTTCGGCCAACTCCTGCCTGATGGCCTTTTGTTCCTGCTGGAGCTGTGAGAGTGAGCGGTTTGCCAGTGTGGCCCTGTCCAGATCCAGGTCCGGCGCTGTGCCGATGCGGAGGGCCAGAAGGCCCAAACGCCTGCCTTTCGCGTAAAGGGCGACTGTGCTGTGCCAGTCCAGGCGGGAAAGGTCCAGGTCGGACAACTCGGCCTGATCGGTTTCGTACAGCCGCAGGAACACGTCGTGCTGCTCAAGGTAGTCCAGGTCGCCCGGGTCGAAGTCGCCCCATGGGCGGATCTGCTGGATTTCCTTTTCGGCTGAGCCCAGGCGCGTCTCCAGCTCGGTACGCCTTGCCGTGAGTTTTTCCACGCGTTTGACGGTGTCTTCAGCCAGTGCCATGTCTTTCTTGGGAGACATGGGCGGCGCGGTCTTGCGGGCGGCTTTTTCGGAGCGGGTTTGTTCCAGGGTGTGGATCACTCGTTGTACCAGGAGGCGTTGGGAGAGAAGATCCGAGGGAGGATCTTCCACCTGGCTCAACGGTACCGGGTCCAGCAGGGCGATGCCTTGAAGAGACTGGAGGATCTCGTCGCTGATGTCGGCCGGTCCAACTATACCGACCCGCTTCATCCTAACTATGGCCATGGACGCCTCCGGTTGCCACGGCCGCCACCTTGGCAAGGAGCTTGGCCTTGGCAATCTTGGCCCTGCAGACGGCAGCGGTTTGTTGATCGCCCAGGTATACCTTGATCTTGCGTATGTTTTCGCGGGTCTCGGGAATGAGGACCTTTTCGTAGAGGTTGATTCGCTGGGTGGTCTTGGTGAGTTCCTGTTGGAGCATCTGCTCCTGGCGGTTCATCACCTTGAGTTCCTCTCTGGAGGAGATGGCGCGGTAAATAAAGTCCAGCGCGGCGTCGTAGATGGGAGGGGTGGCCAGGAGGGAATAGGAGACGGGCTTGAAATCCACGCGCTGGAAGACCGGTACCTTGACGCCGGCCACGTTGCCCCTGGATACATGGACCTGGTGGATGGCCACCAGGGGCTGTACCCAGGGAAGAACCTGCTGTAGCATGGGAGCCCACGACGAGGCACTCTGGAGCAGAGAGTCCTGGGCGGCTTCTTTCTGACGAATACGCTTCTGGAGTTTGCGCAGCTCCGATTGAAGCTGTTGCTTGCGCAACTCCAGGGTGGGCAGAAACTCCAGGTACAGTTTAAGCATCTGGGTCTGCTCACGAAGCGTGTTCTTGTTGAGCTTTATCTTTTCAGCCATGGTCCGGGCTCTGTTGCCAGGGTTTTGCGGTGGCCCAACGAGTTATGCCTGGGTCATGCGGGCCAGAACTCGTCCAGGATGTTCTTCTGGATTCCCACTTCTTGGGGTTCGAAACACTCCGCCATGGTCTTCCAGCCGTTGTCCAGGGCTTCGTTCAAGGGGACATCCACCCGGAGGTCCATGAAACGCTTTTCGAACAGCTCGCCGTAGCGCAGGTAGCGCTCATCGGTGGGGGTCTTTTCAAAACCCATGGAGATCTTCTTCTGGGATTCGATGGCCCTGGCATAGAGACGGATCATGGCGTTCATGACCGCGTTGTGGTCCTTGCGGGTGACCTTCCCTATGACGAGCTGCTTCAGTCGCGACAGGGAGCCGAATGGGTTGATCATGCTGTTCTTGAGGTAGTACTGGCCTTCGGTGATGTAGCCCGTGTTGTCGGGGACGGGGTGGGTGACGTCGCCGCCGGGCATGGTGGTGACCGCCAGGGTGGTGATGGAACCGGCGCCTTGGAAGTCGACGGCCTTTTCGTACCTGGATGCCAGGTCCGAGTATAGCGAACCGGGGAAGCCCAGGTTGGAGGGTACCTGCTCCATGGCCACGGAGATCTCCTTCAAGGCGTCGGCGAAGGCGGTCATGTCGGTGAGCAGGACCAGTACGCGCTTGCCCTGGATGCCGAACTGTTCGGCCACGGCCAGCGCCAGGTCCGGCACCAACAGACGTTCCACCACCGGGTCGGCGGCAGTGTGGACGAACATCACGGTGCGGTCCATCACGCCGCCCTGTTCGAAGGTTTCTCTGAAAAAGATGTACTCGTCGAACTTGAGGCCGATGCCGCCCAGGATGATGATGTCTGCCTTGGCTTGCAGTCCGATACGGGCCAGGAGTTCGTTGAACGGTTCGCCGGCCTCGGAGAAGATGGGGAGCTTCTGGCTTTCCACCAGCGGGTTGAAGATGTCGATCATCGGGATGCGGGTTTCGATGAAGTTGCGCGGGATGATGCGACGGACGGGGTTTACGGATGGACCGGCGATGTCGATGGCCTGGGCGTTTTCGATGGGTGGTTTGCCGTCCATTGGTTCGCCGGAGCCGGTGAAGATACGGCCCAGGAGCTGCTCGGTGAACTTCACCTGCATGGGGTGGTTAAGGAAGCGTACCGTGGCCCTTGTGGACAAGCCCTTGGTGCCGGCGAAGACCTGGAGCGACACCTTGTCGCGGTCGATACGGATGACCTGGGCCAGGGTGGATTCGCCGTTGGGATTGGTAATGATAGCCAATTCCCCGAAGGAGATACCCTTGGCATACACCTCGGCGATATCGCCGATGATGTTCGTGATTCCGGTGTAGGTCTTGATCATGACTGGTCCCCGCTGGCGATCATTTCTTCGATCTTGCGCTCGTAGTCCAGGTATTCGCTGGAACCCATGGGGCAGTAGTTTTTCTGGTAGAATGCGTCTTGCAGGCTGGCGAAGAACTTTCGTGCGCCAGGCTTGTCGTCGAAGTGGAACGCTGTGGTCAGTGCCTTGTGCATGAGTTTGAGATCCCGCACCTGCCGCTCGATGGGAGTGGATGCGTCCACGTCGTTGAAGGCGTTCTGTTGCAGGTATGCCGCGTCGAACATGTCGCCCTTCAGGTAGAGGGAGAGGTCGTCGATGGAGATGCCTTCTTCGCCCACGACGGTCATCATGCGCCCGATTTCGGCGGAACGCCTCAAGGCCGAGGCGATGTACTGGAGCATTTCGACCCAGTGGGGATCGAGCTGTGCGTTGAGATCGTCCTTCAGGTGCTCGGTGTAGAGCGACCAGGAGTCCAGTGGATCGATGGCCGGGTACTTGCGTTCATCGGAGCGCTTGCGGCTCAGACCGTGGAAGGCGCCCACCACCTTGAGGGTAGCCTGTGTGACGGGTTCTTCGAAGTTGCCTCCGGCGGGTGACACTGTGCCGATCATGGTGACGGCGCCGGTCTTGCCGGAGTGCAGGCGCACCAGGCCGGCTCGTTCGTAGAGGTTGGCTACCCGGCTCTCCAGGTAGGCCGGGAAGGCTTCTTCGCCGGGGATTTCTTCCAGGCGGCCCGACATCTCGCGGAGGGCCTGGGCCCAACGGGAGGTGGAGTCGGCCAGGACCAGGACGTCCAGACCCATTTCGCGGTAGTATTCCGCGATGGTGATGCCGGTGTAGATGGAGGCCTCACGGGCCGCCACGGGCATGGACGAGGTGTTGCATATGATGATGGTGCGGTCCATGAGTGAACCGCCGGTCCTGGGATCCTTGAGTTCGGGGAACTCGTAGATGGTTTCCACGACTTCGCCGGCGCGCTCGCCGCAGGCCACCACGATGATGATATCGGCAGCCGCGTAACGGCTCAAGAGCTGCTGGAGCACGGTCTTGCCCGCGCCGAAGGGGCCAGGTATACATGCAGTACCACCCCGACCAACGGGGAACATCGAGTCGATGATACGGCAACCCGTGATCATCAGTTCGTTGGGGTAGAGGCGTTCCCTGTAGGCCTTGATAGCCTTTTTCACGGGCCAGGTCTGGAGCATGGAAACCTTGACGGTGTCGCCACGCTTGTTTTTCAGGACCACGAGGGTATCGTGTACGCTGTACGCTCCGCCTGGGACGACGCTTTCCACCGTGGTGGATCCCAGAATACCCAGAGGCGCCAGGATTCGGTGCTTGATGTGCATTTCCGGAACCCAGCCCAGCCATGCCCCGGCCTTGACCGTGTCGCCCACCGAGACCTCGGGGTGGAACTCCCACTTTTTTTCGGGATCGATGGATGGTACGTACTGGCCTCGCATCAGGAAGAAGTCCTGGCGGTTTTCCAGCAGGCGGAGAGGGTTCTGGAGGCCGTCGTAGATCATTCCCAGCAGCCCCGGCGCCAGGGTGGCGGACAGAAGCTCTCCGGTAAAGTCCACGTTCATGCCAACCATGATGCCCTTGGTGTCTTCGAAGACCTGCATGTTGGCGATGTCGCCCTGGATACGAATGACTTCGGCCTTGAGGCGTTCCTGGCCCACCTGGACGAAAGCCACTTCGTTCTGGACGGTCTTGCCGGCGGTGATCTCGACGGTGACCATGTTACCGTTGATGCCGACGACGACGCCATGTGTGCCGCTTACGTCGCTCAAGTGAACACCTCCAACATCTTTGCGATATCGGCTGACTTGCCGATGTTCCATCGGTCCAGGATGAGGCTTGCGGCCAGGTAGGCCAGGGCTGCATCCGTGGAAAATGGGTCGATTCCGGAAATAGATTCGATCTTGCCGAGCCTTGCCTGGTCCAGGATACGTTCCTGGTCCATGGGGGAAGAGGCTTCGGTAATTGCGGAGAGAAGTGCCGAGTGGTTTTCGCCGCCCTGCACGGCAATGCCCGATGTGTTGCCTTCGCCCTTGCGGCCCATGGCTTCGGCGCGACGCTTTGCCAGGGTGTCGCGCAGGGTGATTTCGAAGGTCACCCATTCCTGGAGGAAGACGCTGTGCTCGTGGTCGGCCAATTCCAGGAGATAACTGTAGTAGCCGCGCCACAGGGCTTCGAAGGGGTAGTCATCGGACAGGGCGCCTGAGTCCCAGGATTCCAGGAAGTCGGCCAGGTATGGCGGCAGGTCGCTGCGTTCCCGGAGCTGTTCCCCGGAGAGAAGTGCGCGTTGGTCGAACACGTCGTGGCCTTGCAGGAGGGCTTCGACATTGCGACAGTCCAGGAAGCCCAGCAAAGCGGCTGCCAGGACCCGGTCATGTTCCGACAGCTCTTCCAGGATGGCTTCCCTTGCCGCGTCCAGGGATATGGGCGGGGCCTCGGGGGCCTCTGGAAGGGCCGGAAACATGGAGAGCAGGCGGTAGTACTTCATGGCGGTTCAAGACTCGTAGAAGTACCTGCGGAACCTGGGAGCCAGGAAGCCGAGGAAGATCTCCCGGAAGCCGCCATCCGAGAAGTCGAATACGTAGGCGCCGCTTTCGGGGGCGATGCGGAAACCGAACTCGAAGCCGTCGGAGAAGCCCACCTTCACGCCCTTCCGCAGCTCCTCGAGCAGATCCGCCATGAAGGCGCCTTCCAGCTTTTTCTTTCTGGATTCGGGCAGGATCACTTCGAGATCGGCCTCGGAGCCCCCAGAGGATGTGAATCCCTTGACGGTTTCGATGATGATGAGCTTGAGGGTGGTCGGGTCTTCCAGGACTCCGCGGATGCGGGAGTCCAGTGTGGGTACCAGGAAGGAACGTTCCACCGCCTGCCGGAAGGCTTCCAGGCCCACCGCCGAGGCGTGGCGTAGCTCTGCGTCGAGTTGGGTCTTGGTGGCTTCGGCTTTGCTCTGGGCTTCCTGGACGATCTTTTCAGCCCTGGACCTGGCTTCGGCGAGGATTTCGTCGGCGGTGTCTCTGGCGCCCTGGACGATGTTGGCGCCTTCTTGTCGGCCCGCCTTGATCCCGCGGTCTTTCAACTCCTGGATGACCTGCTGAAGTGCCTGATCGCTCATGTGCTGCCTCCCTCGGGCGTGTCTCCTGCAGATGGCCGGAGAATCTAGCAGTCCATTTGGGGGTTGGCGATGTATTACGTAAGCTGTCTTACTTCAAGCAGATATTGTCGAAAGTGCGAAATAGATCTTCCTGTCGCCAAAACCTGCCATCAAGGCAGGTATAAGTCTGGGGCCCCGACCATACGGCAATAGCAGGTCCGGAGTTTGTCTTGTCTGCCGGCGGCGGGGCCGGGCGCTGGCCGGGGGGAGTCAGCGCTGGTTTTCGGCCTTCCGGACGTGTTCCGATATGGCGTCTGCCAGCCTTGGCCAGATCTGGGGGGGCAGGTCGTGGCCCCAACCCTCGATCCATTGCAGCCTGGCGTCGGGGATGGCCCTGGCCGTGGCCTCGGCAGCGGCGGGAGGGATGAGGGGGTCGTCGGTGCCGTGGAGAACCAGGGTGGGAATACGCAGCGCCGCCAGCTTGCGGGTACGGTTGCCCGAGGCCAGGATGGCCAGGAATTGGCGATGGCCGCCCTGGGGCTGGAGGCTGCGGTGGACTGCGCGGGTCGCCAGCTCCCTGATGTCTTGCTCCCGGAGAGGGTATCCCTTGCTGGATATGGTCTTGAGTATGCGGATTTCCAGCTCGATGGCGGCCTGGGGATCGCTGGGCCGGGGGCGGGTAAGTGCCCACAACGCGCGAGGCTTGCCCCAGGATACCCGGCGGTCGCCGGTGGTTGAACTCATGGATGTGAGGCTGCGCAGGCGCCGCGGGTGGGCGATGGCCGCGCACTGGGCGATCATCCCCCCCATGGACATGCCCACGACGTGGGCCGAGTCGATGTCCAGTGCGTCCAGGAGGCCCACCAGGTCATCGGCCATGTCCCACAGGGTGTAGGGGGCCTGCACGCGGCGCCGGAGCAGCACCTGCCCGACCGTGGTGAAGACTGGTGGTGGTTTCGTGGAAAGAATAGTAGAAAGGCCCGAGTCGCGGTTGTCGAACCGGATGACCCGAAGGCCTCGGGACGACAACATGCGGTAGAAGCCGTCGGGCCAGTGAATGAGCTGTGCCCCCACACCCATCACCAGCACCAGGGGGGGGCCCTCGCCCATGCTCTCGTATTCGAGTCGAATGCCGTTGGCCTCTACCTGAGGCATGTGACTGTTCTCCTTTCTTGCATCGTCCGGTCCAAATTTTGTTCAAGACCTGCCTGCACGCGGGGGTTGCCGGGTCTCTTCTGGGCTGGGGAGCCCGTGTGGGCGCCTGGAGCGGGCAAGCTGGGCCGCCATGACCAGGACGAGCGGTACCACGGGCCAGGTGGCGGGCCGTCCAGGCAGGGAAGCGCAGCCCAGGAGGACGATGTCTTCCATGAGGTCGCCGGACTTGGTGTTGATCACTTCTTCGCCGGGCACTCCCAGGTGGCCCGACCTCCACATGAGATCGGCTTCGGGGCAGTCCTGCCCGAAAAGATAGGAGCCTTCTTCCGGGAAGGCGCCTTCGTCGCCATCGGCGGTCTTCCAGTAGAACCAGTACTCGTGGCAGGTGTTGTCGGAGGCGTTGGTGGTGGTGGTCTGCACCTGGTACACGCCCTGTTCCTCGGAGCCCCATAGAAGGGACATGGGCAGGTGCTGGCCGTCCAGGACCGCGTAGAGTTCTTCCGGGGGTTGGGAGTCGTACCAGTCGGCGTAGAGATACACTTCTTCGGTGGGAAGCTCGGGACTGTGGATGCCCACGGCGATCCTGGAGTCGGTCGTGGGTTCGCCTTCTCCGAAGTCCTGGGTCAGGTAGTTGCCGATGATGCCCACGCCCGTTTCCCACCAGCCTTCATGCATGATGTAGGAGCGGTCGTTGTCGGAGCACATGAAGTCGAACACCATCTGCCAACCGGAGGAATACTGGTCGGTGACGATCTCGCCGGCTTCGTAGCCGTAGTAACTGCCTATTCGATTGGTGAAGGTTGTTCCGTCGGTGCTGTGGATGGACGGCTTGGCCTGGATACGTTCCAGGTCGATGGAGTGGTACTTGGAGTCCTGGCCCAGGCCGGTGTTGAACCACAGGGGGTGCTCCGGCTGGGAGTTGACCTGGGAGAAATCATCGTAGGAGCATGGGGTGGATGCCTGTTGGTATTCTTCTTCGAAGGCGGAAGGGTCGATGCGAACGGCGTTGGTCCACATGTGGACCTCTCGTTCCGCCCAGGTGGGCATGACGTAGTTGTCGTCCCACATGTGGACCGTGTCCACATCGCCGTAGCCGCTCACCGTGGCCAGAAGAACCAGGGTTTCCAGAGATATGGCCATGGTGCTTCTCCCTCTTGTTGGCGGGGAACAATCGTAGCAGCGGAAGGGCTCGAATGCACCCAATCCCGTGCGGAAATCAGCTCGTGGGCGCCTTGGATTCGTTGGCCAACCACTCCAGGGTGAACTCCGCGGCCAGGTCATAGGAGCGGCGAATCTCGTTTACCACGGTTTCTTCGATGCGTCTGCCCACCAGGGGCACGCCCACGTCGATGTTTCCCGTGATCACTCGCTCGCAGCTTTCCTCGTTTTCGCCGCGGGGCAGGATGCGGTATTCCCCCACCGCCTTGAAGCGCTTGGTGGAGATGGGAGGCAGCACCTCCCAGTCCAGGTAGAGATCGTCGTCCTTGATCCACTGGAGCTGATCGTAGGTCAGGTGGGAGGCGTTCAGCAGCTTGGCGGCCACCGGAGTCAGGGGCACCCTGGATGTGAAACGGACCCGCTGGAACCTGCGCCCGTCGGGTTCCGTGCTTTCCTCCACCACGGTCTTCTCCACGCGGGCTCTTTCGTCCGTGCCCGCGACGAAGACCGGGTTGTTGGTGAGGTTCCATAGATGCTTGGCCGCGCAGGGGAACTTGTGCCTGATGTCCATCTTCATGGTGCCAGTCCGTGGGTGGGGGTTCTCGAGGGGCTTCGGTGCGGTTGGAGCATGTTCAGATACTGGGAATAGATAATGCTCTTGATTCCATCCTGTCACCTTTGCCGGCAGGACTGGCCCGGCAATTCCCCGTGACGGCACCAAATTTTCCCTGTTTCCCGGCCATCTCCGCTCCGGCTCCCGGCCATGGAACGTGCCTGGAATCCCATGCCCCTGCCCACGGCCATTGTTACTACTGTGGACAGGAGTCTCCCATGGTCCGTTCCGGCCTCTCTCCCGGAGCCGTTTCTCGGCTCTCTCCTGCCGAACGCAGGTTGGGTTTTTTCTCGCTGGCTTGCTCGCTTCTCTTCTTTGCTGCGGCGCTCCTGGCCCTCGTGGCTCCCAACCTCGCTGCCTCGCTGCTGGGTCTCGGCGGGAGCGGGGCGCTGGTTCCGGCTGCTCCGCTCCTTGAACCCAACTCCCGGGCGCTCTGGGTCGGGGCCAACATGGGCATGGCCGTCTGTGCTCTCATGGCGGGGCTGGACCCCCGTGGAAACAGGCCCTTCCTGCTTCCTGTCATGGCAATCCAGGGGGGCGCGGTGCTGGAGGCGCTGGCGGACCTGCTGCGATGGGGCGATTGGGGAGCAGTAACGGGGGTGATGGCCTGGATGGGGCCGCTCCTGGTGGTCACGGCGTTTCTCACCTGGAGAGCCTTGAAGTCCGTCAACGGCAGCCTGTTTCACGGCACGTCCCTCATCCATTGACGCAGGCCGGAACAGAAGATTGTGGGGCGGCGAGTCCTGCCGGATATGTTTGCTCTGAGAGGGAACATGACATGCACATGATCACCACCGCACTGAGCCTGGCGCTGCTGCCCTCCGCCCATGGGGAGCTTCCGCTGGATGTCTTTCCAGAGTGTGGGGAACAGGATCGTCCCGATCTATGCCCTCCGGATCTGGACGAAAAATGGCACCTCATCTCCTACATCCCTGCCTCTGCCAGGGACTCCGTCCGCCAGGAGGAGCTGGAGACGGGATCGGGATGCCACGCGGATTCGGCCTGGCGCGTCACCACCGGGCGCTTCGACGTGGTGCTGGCCGTGCTGGACAGCGGCATCGAGTGGGACAGCGGCAACCTGGCCAACAAGGTATACCTGAACGCCGGTGAGCTTCCATACCCAATCCTGGAGGACGGGAGCAGCTCGGACAGCTACGACGCCGACGGTAACGGACTTTTCAACCTGCAAGACTATGCGTGGGATCCAAGGGTCGATCCCGAGGCCGGGCGGGACGAGGCAGACCACATGCTGGATCCCTCGGATCTCATCTACACCTTCTCCGACGGCTTCGACGACGACGGCAACGGCTACGTCGACGACATCGCCGGCTGGGACTTCTTCGGGGGCGACAACGATCCCTGGGTGGAATACTCCATCGACTTCGGCACCCACGGCTCGGGGGTGGCCGAGGACGCCGCGGCAGAGGGCGGCGACCAGGGCGACTCCACGATAGGCGTATGCCCCAACTGCGCCCTGCTGCCGGTGCGCATAGGCGACACCTTCGTGGTGGACGGGGACCGCGTGGGCGAGGGAGCGGTGTTCGCGGTGGACAGCGGGGCCTCGGTGCTGAACCTGTCCGTGGGCGCCATCACCCATCCGGAGCTGGCCAGGGCGGCGTTGTCCTACGCCCACCAGAATGGCGTGTCGGTGTCCGCCGCGGTGGGCGACGAAAACGCCTACCATCCCAACTACCCGGCACTGGCCGACGACAACCTCGTGGTACACAGCATCAGGTCCAACAACTACGACGAGTATGGCAGCCCCTTTTCATTTACCAACTTCATCAACTGCAACAACTACGGCCCACGCCTGGAGCTTGTCACGGGGGCCGAGGCCTGCGCCACCGGCGCCACTGCCGTCACCACGGGCGCCATGGGCCTGGTGGTCTCCGCCGGGCGGGACGCGGGGTTGGATCTGTCCGCCGACGAGGTGCTCCAGCTCTTGATCACCAGCGCCGACGACATCGCCTTGAGCGAAGAAGATCGCCGGGAAGCAGACACCTATCCATCCGACGAAGGCTGGGACCCTTTCTTCGGCTACGGCAAGCTCAACGTGGCCAGGGCCGTCGAGCGGGTGGCCAGCGGCGACATCCCCCCGGTGGCTCGCTTCACCTCCCCCGCCTGGTTCGACTACGTGGACCCGACATCGATGTCGGAGCTGGCAGTGGATGCCCAGGTGTCCGCGGAGCGGGCCGCCTCGGTCTCCTGGACCCTGGAGCTGGGCATCGGCTGGAACCCGCGGGACTGGAGCACGGTGGCGTCGGGTGACGGCCCGGTGGACGGCACGCTGGCCCGGTTGGACACCGACCTGCTGCCCAGCGACCTCCCACCGGAGGAAGCACAGGCCGGCGAGGATCTGCTGGAAAGGGTGGAACGGGTCTTCCAATCTTCGGTTACCCTGCGCCTCACCGCCACTGACGAAGAAGGGCGCCAGGGCCTTGCCCGCCGCACCTTCTTTTCCCACCACGACGACGACTCCCTCCCCGGCTTCCCGCTCGAGCTGGGCGGATCGGGCGAGTCCAGCCCGGTGCTGGCGGACCTGGACGGCGATTCCATCCTGGAGATCGTGGTGGCGGACTCCAGCGGGCAGGTCCACGCATTCCACGGCGACGGAACGTCGCTGGCGGACTACCCGCTGCAGACAGGGCCCTTGCCCGAGCTGGCCGACTACGCCGCCAGCGAGGCATACCAGGAGGGGAGCGTGCCCGTGGATGCCGGCGAAGGCATCCTGGCCACCGTGGCGGTGGGCGACCTGGACGGCGACTCGGTGCCCGAGGTGGTGGCGGCCACCACCGCCGGCGCCATCTACGCCTGGAGCAACGCCTCCCTGCTGGATGGCTTTCCCTACCAGATGCTGGGACGGGAGCCCGATGAGTTCGACGACTACCACACCTACGACCGCGGTTTTGCCGGAGCCCCCGCCCTGTACGACCTTGACGGGGACGGGAACCTGGAGATCATCGCCACGGGGATGGACGGCCGGCTCTACGTGGTGGACCGGAATGGTGGTGACTGGGGGCCATATCCCATCGAGATCTGCTACCCCGAAACCTGCGGGCAGGTGGGCTACCGTTCCATCACCAGCCCGGCCCTGGGCGATGTGGACGGCGATGGCGACGTGGACATCGGCATTGGCACCAACGAAACCCTGGACGATGGCGCCCAGGCCATCGCCTATATTCTGGACGCCGCCAGTGGGACCCTCCTGGATGGTTGGCCCGTTGTGGAGCAATCCCTCATCCCCGAGGCCAACCTCCTGCCGGTCATAGGCGAGGGGCACCCTTCCAGCCTGGCCTTCGCCGACCTGGAGGGCGATGGCCACCTGGAAGTGGCCAACATGGTGATGTTCGGGCAGACGGACCTGCTGCGGTACGACGGCAGCACCGCGGTGGAGCTACCCTACGTGCAGGACGAGTTCGGCTCCGGCAGCAACGCGGAGGAGTTCTCCATGGTGCAGATGCTGGGCAATCCCGCCTTTGGCGACATGGACGGCGACGGCGTTCCGGACCTCGTCTTCGGCGGAACCTCCACCATGTACCTTGTGTCGCTGCTCCTGGTGACCTGGCAGGACTTCGAGCACCTGGCGGGAGCCTGGAGCGGGCTCACGGGGGAGTTCCTGGAGGGCTGGCCGCGAGTCGTGGAAGACTCCCCCTTCAGCCTGGCCCCTGCCATCGCCGATGTCTCTGGAGACGGCCTGCCAGATGCCGTGCTGGGCAGTGGAGGCTACCTGGTCCACGCCTGGGACGCAGAGGGCCGCGAGGCCCCCGGCTGGCCCAAGCTCACCGGTGGCTGGATCCTGGGCTCTCCGGCCGTGGGCGACGTCGATGGCGACGGCTACCTGGACGTGGTGCTCACCACCAGGGACGGGCTCCTCTTTGCATGGTCCACCATGGGGCGGGCGGACCAGGAAATCTCCTGGGCGGCCATCCACCACGACGCCATGAACACCGGGAACGCCCTGACGCCCCTGCCGGCACAGGCCGGGCCCCTGAATGATTCCTCTGATAGCAACGATGAATCCAGCGGCTGTAGCTGCGGGCACGCCTTGCCGACCAGCCCTTTTGCGCTCGTACTGCTCGTGATTTTCTCAATCCTGACACGGCGCCTCGACCCCGTGGAGCCGTGACGGCATCCTGGAAAATGTACGCCATGGCCCCGGCCTGCGCCTATAATGATAATGTTGCTGGCGAGCGCTTTCATCTTCGCTTTTTCCGGAAAACCACAGAGTTGGGTCATGAACACCTGCTGCTCCTTGCCACGAAGAGGGACCACGCTCCTCCTGGGGCTGCTGGCAGGCAACGTGGGCTGCATGGACTACCTGCTCAACAGGATGGGTGATTCGGTCTCCACCCCCGTCGAGGACCAGGGCGATCCCTCCGGCTCCGACGACGACTACGGCCTGCCGTGCTGGGAAGGCGACGAGATTCCCCAGCAGGTGGCCATCGACGAAAGCTGCCACCTGGCCGGTGATGCGGGCAGCCTGGACTTTCGCGTCGAGTGGGCCATGGAGCAGTTCGACCCCTATCCCGAGTACAGCGACGTGCTCATGACCCCTGTGGTGGGTCAGCTCACCGACGACAACGGCGACGGCGTCATCGGCAGCGGCGACATCCCCGACATCGTCGTCGTGGCGGACTACACCGACGGCCAGTCCGACAACGGAGTGCTCAGGGTCATCTCCGGAGATGGTTCCCAGATTCACACCACGCTGCAGAGCTTTGTCGCGGACGACGGTCACACCTACCACATGAACCACTATACCAACGTGGCATTGGGCGACATCGACGCCGACGGCCTGCCGGAAATCGTGCTGACCGTGGTGGATCGCGGCGAGGAACGACATGACACGGGAACCGGCCCCGTTATCGATACCAGCCCTCCCGACAGCGGCGGCAGCCCCGCTGACACCGGGGGGGGCTACACCAGCCCTCCACCCCCCCGGGGGGGGGTGGCTCCACCAGGCAACCAGTCCGACAACTGCGCCATAGCAGCGCTCAGGCCCGACGGCGGGCTGGAATGGCTGTCCTCGGAAGCCAGGGTCTCGTGTGCGGGCCATGCGCCGGCCCTGGCGGACCTCGAGGGCGACGGCACCGTAGAAGTGGTTCTGGGTTCGTACATCCTTTCCGGGGCCGACGGCGGCATCCGGGCCCATGGGGGGGGTGGCAACGGCGGCTACGTCGCCTACGACGAGGTGGGCTACCTCTCCTTTCCCCTGGATCTGGACGGCGACGGCCAGCAGGAGATCATCGCCGGAAACACCATCTACGACTCCCAGGGGGAAACAGTCTGCAAGATGGACTCCTGGCTGGAAGACGGTTTTCCCGCTGCCGCGGACCTTGACGGCGATGGTGCCGGCGAGTTCGTCGTGGTTGGGAACGGCAGGTTGCACGTTCACCAGGCGGATTGCACCCTGATTGCCAGTTGGGATCTGGATGGCGGCGGCAACGGCGGCCCCCCCACCATCGCCGACTTCGATGGCGACGGCAGCCCCGAGATCGGTGTGGCGGGTTCCCAGTACTACTCTGTCTACGAGTACACCGGCGAAAAACTCTGGAGCGCTCCCATCACCGACGAGTCGTCCCACGCCACCGGTTCCAGCGTCTTCGACTTCGACGGCGACGGCCAGTCCGAAGTGGTCTACGCCGACGAAACCCGGCTCTGGATCTTCGATGGCGCCACCGGCGACGTGCGCCTGGAATGGGACGGCCATTCCTCCCGGACCCTGCACGAGTACCCCACCATCGTTGATGTGGATGCCGACGGCATGACCGAAATCGTGGTCCCCAACGGCGGGGGGCACTACGATGCCAGGTACCGCGGCCTCTCCGTGCTGGGGAGCGAGTTCGGCGACTGGATGTCCAACCGCCAGGTCTGGAACCAGCATGCCTACAACATCGTCAACATCAACGACGATCTGAGCCTGCCCCGGCATCCCGAATCCAACTGGCCCGGCTACAACAACTTCAGGAGTGGGTTCGTGGATGTGCCGGAGGGCATGGAGCTGCCCGATGTGGTGCCCACCGTGACCGCACTATGTCGATACAAGTGTACCCAGGGCAGGCTGGAGCTGCTGGTGGGTCTGGGCAACGGCGGCACCGAGCCCATCGCTGCGGGCGTGCCGGTTTCCGTGTACGCCGAGTCCGCGGGCGAGACTGTATTTCTGCAGACCCTCTACTCCGCCGAATCCCTGGAGCAAGGAACCACGGCGAGCCTGTTCTTCCAACTGGATGCCTCGTCGGTTCCCGAGGGAGTGGTGATCGTCTCCGTGGACGACGCCCAGGGAGCAGGAATCCTGGATGAATGCAACGAAGGCAACAACCGGATCAGGGTGGCGGGCGTGACCTGTTACTGAGAATCCAGGGGCTCGCAACGGGGCTCGAATCAACCCTGTTTTTCCGGCGGATGGCCCGGACGCACCGGTCTCGAGAGCGGATCGCTCCTGCTCGGTCCACCTTTTCCGGATGGAAACTGCTGAATCTTCTGGGCCGACCACCGCGTGTTGCACGGTGGTTCCGCATGGAGCCACCCAGAAGGGGCTTATCATTTTGTGGGTTTCTTGATAGAGATCATTCGAGAAGCTTCACAGGAGGAATTCATGAATTCGAGCCCCACCCTGCTGTTTCTGCTGATTTCCGTGTTTTCCCTTGGCTGCACATCCACGGGCTCCATCCAGGGCAAGCTGGTGGACGCCATTTCCAGCGAGCCTCTGCCCGAGGTCCGCATAGTGGCAAGGGCTTCAGCCAGCACCGACATGACCTGCCAGGTTTTTGAAGCCCACTCGGCCTCGGACGGGAGCTTCTCGATGGATGGGCTGTGCAGCGGCGAAACCTACGCGATCACAGCCACCGACAAGAGCCTCTTCCTGGAAGGCGTATCCCAGCTCACCGTCACCGGAGAAACCATCGACCTGAACCAGGTCAAGGGCTGGCGAGCACCCGCGGGCAAGGGCGTGTACATTCTGAGTCTGGAAAGCGAGCTGGTACCCATGAGAACCGTGGCCTACGTGGTAAGCTCCCGTCTCTGGGAAAAGGACGAAAAGGTCTTTTATCCGCTGACCATGCCCGCCGACATCAAAAGGGTGGGGCAGGGGGAGTACCTGGTGCTCTCCGGCGGCAGGAACATCAACCAACTCCAGCTTCTTCCTCTGCTCAAGAGCGGTCCCCACAAGCTCGGCAGCAGAGAAAACCCCGAAAGCACCGAGCCATGGTACTATATCGGCGTTCGATTCGAGACCGACTCCCAGGTGGAGCGCCTGCAGGGCCAGGTGGACAAGAGCAAGACCCTCGAACTCAAAGAAGGCGCCAAGTGGGTGCGTTACCTTGCCGACGGCGCCCTTCCCCCCGGTGATTACGCTCTCATGGCTCCCAATGATCGGCGCACCTACATGGTGGCTTTCGGGCCAGCCAAGACCGAGCAGTAGAGCGGCTTGTGCCGGGTGACCGGGTGGAGTTGCATCGGGTTGCCGGGTAGCTTCCAGGGCGCCCCCGTGGCCTGGGAAGACCCGCTGAATCTCGTCCATGGCCGGGCGGAGAGCAGCGCCGCGGTCCTTTGAAGAGTTCCTGCGGCGGGATATCATGCAGGCCTGGATTCAGCCTCTTTCGGTGTCAACACAGCCACCAAGAGAGCAGATGCACAGCTTCCGCGCTATCTGGTGTGATACATACCGGCAGAGAGGCATGACTTGGCGACTGGAGGTATGGTGCCAGTTTTGCGCTGAAGCTGGAGGTATGGTGCCAGTTTTGCGCTGAAGCTGGAGGTATGGTGTCAGTTTTGCGCTGAACTCTCGGCGCTCGGGTGCTGCGGGCCCATTCCACTCCTGGCGCTCAACGGTACAAAGCGCGTTTTCGCGGGGGTGCCGGCATATCCCCTAGCCCCGTGATCACAGGCTGGCGCAAAAACGGCACCATACCTCCGGGATTGGCGCAAAAACGGCACCATACCTCCGGGATTGGCGCAAAAACGGCACCATACCTCCGGGATTGGCGCAAAAACGGCACCATACCTCCGGGCATGCCATCGCTTGGCGACCTGTTGGACGACGGCGCCGCCGCCCAGGTCGTGCGCACCAAAATCAACGGTTCAGTGGAGACGACCTACGACACCCCCGGGCTGTTCATAGGCTTCACCGACCTACCCGACGGCTCCATCGCCTGGCCCGCCACGGGCGACTCCACCACAGCTTCCAGGTATAGGGCTCGACTCCTTGCGACGACATGATAATGGCCTGGGTCGGGACCAAGATGGATACTCGCTTCCGCCATGTCAGCCACACGCTCGTAGTCAGCGACCTTCACCTGACCGAGGCCGAGGAACCCGATCCCCTTCGCCCCCAGTGGATGCGCTACAAGCACCGCGATTTGCACATCGACCCCCGCTTTGCCCGCTTCCTGGAGTTCCAGCGCCAACGGCTCCCCGGGGAAACAGAACTCGTCCTCAACGGAGACACCTTCGACTTCGACGCGGTCATGGCCATCCCAGCGGGGCCCCCCTTTCCGGTGAGCTGGTTGGAGCGTCTCCGTGGTCTCTGGCCCGAAGAAGAGAAGTCCCGTCACAAGATGCGGGTGATCCTGGACGACCATCCCGTGTTCGTCCAGGCCTTGCGGGACTGGATCCTGGCGGGCAACCGCCTGGTGTTGGTGGTGGGCAACCACGACATGGAGCTTCTATGGGGGGCCGTACAACAGGAATTCCAACGAGCCCTGAACCTGCCCGTGGAGCTGCGTGACCGCGTGCGTATCTGCGAGTGGTTCTACATCAGCAACGGCGACACCCTGGTGGAGCACGGCAGCCAGTACGACGCCTACTGCCTCTGTTCCACCCCTTTGCAGCCCCGTATCCGTCGACGCGGGCGCCTCTGGTTGAGGCTCTCCTTCGGCAACCTGGCCGGTCGGCTCATGCTCAACGGCATGGGGCTCATGAACCCCTACGTCGAGAGCACCTTCATCAAATCCCTGCACGAGTACGTCTTGTTCTTCTTTCGGCACGTGATCCGGATTCAACCACTGCTGTTGTGGTCCTGGCTCTGGAGCGCGGTGGCCACGCTGCTGATATCGCTGCAGTGCGGCTTCAGCCCCGCTGTACGGGATCCCCTGACCCTGGAGGCCCGCCAGCAAGCAGCGGCCCGACGTTCCAACACCAGCGCGGGCACCCTCCGCGCCCTGGACGCCTTGCGGGTACATCCGGCCATCTTCAACCCATGGAAGATCATGCGTGAGCTTTGGCTGGACCGGGCGCTCATCCTGGCCCTTCTCTTCGTCACCAGCATCCAACTCATAGGCTTCCTGAACATTTTCGGCTCGTTCTCACCCGCCTGGGCCTTCCTGGCCTTCCTGCTGCTGCTGCCCCCCTTCGTGTTTTACGCACGTTCGGTACGCCCCGATCTGCGAAACACCCTCCGCACTCTGCGCAAGGTGATCCCCACGGCTCTGCGCATCACCGGCACTCATCGAGCCGTCATCGGGCACACCCACGAGGTGGGATACCAATCCTGGGAGGGGGCCGAGATGCTGTGCACCGGCACCTGGTCGCCAGCGTTCGAAGATGTCGCCTATACACGCCCATTCTCCCAGAATTGTTTCGCATGGATCCACCCCGCTCCCCAGGGTGGAGAGCGGCGCGTGGCAGAGCTGCTGGAGTGGAAGGACCCGGGCTGTGCGCTTGTGGAAACCGGCCAGGATGAGCAGTCTCTGGATGGGGCTTGATGCATTGGTGGTATGGACCACCCCTTGACCGCGGTGAGCGGGTTTGTACGTCCTGGCGCAGGAACCCCAGCTCCCCGGGATCGCGGCCTGGGCAGCGAACACCAGTGGAACTCCCTTTATTGGCAGAAGCTCATGGCAGCTCGGGATGGGCGGGTTCAACCCCGCTGTAGTCCCGCAGGCGGCGCTGTACGTCCTGGAGGAAACGCGCGGCGTGCAGGCCGTCCACCAGGCCGTGGTGGACCGTGAGCGTGAGTCCGAAGGCGTCGCCGTCTTCATCCCCGACCACCCGCCCCCAGAGCAGGCGCGGCGTGGAGTCGGCAGGGAGCCCGGAGCGATCGGGCCGGATGGAGATCACGTCGAGCCAGGGTAGACAGCTTGCGTAGAACAGGTCACGGCGGGCAAAGGCGTGGGGCAGGCCCTTCATGACCCTCGCCGCGGCGGTGGCGGCTTTGGTCATCTCCAGGAAATCCTCCAGATCCGTCACATGACGGCCGTAGGCGAAGCGAAAGCTGCCGTCGCGAGCCAGGGTCGTCCAACCGGGGTGTACCGTCGGCCAACGTTCCACCACGTTGCCATCGGTGCGCAAGCGCATGGGCTCACGAGCGTTCATGGAGCAGGAAAAAGCATGCATCACCACGCCGAAGAGGGAGTGCCCACGCGCTCGGGCCACCTGGCGCAGCGGCCCTGCGGACAGTCGAACCGACAGGTCGAAGAAAGGGTCCTGGTAGCTCCGAAACAGCAAGAAGTGGTCCCGGCGTGGCCAGGTTTCCAGGTTGAGGGGCTCTGGAGTACACATGCCGGTGTCTCCATAGGGAGAGTTGATATAGTAGGTTCGGCGCCCGAAAGCGGGGGCCATTCCAGGAAGGGTGCTGGGGGGGGGGGCGTGCCTGGGTCGATGGAAGGACAGAAAGACGAAGGTGCTCAATATCCCAGCGGGCGGATGAATGTTGCTCCTCCCGCCTGGGAGGCCCCTTGGCCCCGCCGGTACCAGCAGGTTCTGGCGGCCTTCGGCTGCCGGGTTTTTCCCTCAGACGCCTTCATCCAGCCCGGGGAGGCTCAATCCCCGGCAAGCCCCCGCTGCCCATGCACGCCGGCAGCTCCCACTTTCAGCGTCAGGGCCATGCCGTAGTCCCTGGTATCAGCTCCCCAGCCCTTAATGAGTTCGTCCTGGACGTAGACGCGGCTACCGATGCGAGCCCCCAGGAACAAGCTGCTGGCCGCCTCGCCCTGGACCAGGCGATTCAGCAGGTTGCTGCTGCTCTGGTTGCTGGCGTACTCCGTGCCGAGCCCCACTACGCCGCTGTCGCCGGCAAGGAAGAAGACACCCCCGTGGCCCCTCAAGCCCGCTGGGCTGCCGGGCCCCACAGCCACCACGGGATGCACGACGAAGGCGAAGCTACCCGTGTAGAAGATGTTGGGAGCGGAGAACTCGAAGTCGGCCTGGGGCTCCCTGAAAGTACCCACGTGCTCCACGATGAGGTCCAGGTTGTAGAAACCGCCCAGGTTGCGGAACACGTTGCCCACCACGCGCATCCCGTACTCGTCCACTCCCATCTCGTCCCTGGGCTTGTCCGACGACCCGATACCCACCTGGGCCGAGAGACGCCTGCTGATGCCGTAGTAGGAGTTGATGCCCCCGGCGAGGCTGTCCATCTGCCCGCTCGAGACGTCGTTGATGCTGTACTCGCCGTTCATGTCGAATACCAGCATGCCCCTGGGGTAGACCATGGAGCTTCGCTCCAGGAACAGGAAGGTGTCGAAGCAGGCCAGCGAGATCCTGGGGAGCAAGAGCACCATCAACGACAGGATTGCAGGGAACAGGGCTCTCATGGCAGTGGCCTCCAGGTTTCTGGTTACCCGCAGTATTACGTTTACTATAAGACGTAACACTCGTGCCCTGGAATCGCCAGGATTTTCGCGCAAGACGAGCGGTGTCCGGCGGGTCGAGCCCGGCCCGGTGCATGGCGGTCCGGCTCCCCGGGCCTGCCTGCCCGGGGCATGGGCGAGCTTATCGCTTCTGCAGGAGGCACTCCCAGGTGAGCCTTGCAGGCTGTTCGCCAGGTGTCAAGATGCCTCTGCGAAGCTCCAGGATCTCGAAACAGGGCTCCACCGCCCGAACCAGTGCCAGCGCGCTGATGCGTGGTGGTCCCATCTGGCGGGGAGGGCCGTCGGTGCTGCCGGCCAGGA
This sequence comes from Myxococcota bacterium, assembly GCA_024276675.1. GTDB lineage: Bacteria > Myxococcota_A > UBA796 > UBA796 > JAFGLY01 > JAJRWT01. The sequence goes on from JAJRWT010000016.1 coordinate 46,081, forward strand.
TATACCAGAGCCCCCTGGGGTGTAGCACTGAAGCCACGACCCGGGCCAGGGTGGAGCGATCCTTGTCGTCGTCGAAGACATGCAGGCAACCGTAGTCGAAGACCGCGTGAAAAGGAGCTGAAGGGATGGGATCCTCCAGTACGTCCAGGCAGTGGAAGCTACAATCCAGGTCGCCCTTGCTTGCCTGGGCGTCCGCCACCGCCACGGCAGAGATGTCCACTCCCACCACCGAGAGCCCCTGGCTGGCCAGAAAGCGGCTGTTACGCCCGCGCCCACAGCCCAGGTCCAGGACATGCCTTCCCGGGAGCTTTATTTCTTGCAGTGCTTTTTCGACCTGGAAGGCGTGGGTGGGTTTGTCCCAGCCGGTTTGCCGGCTTCGGTAGCGCTCGTCCCACCAGCGCTGGTCTCTTCTTCCCTTTGTGGGGGCGGGTGGATCGTCCATGTGGTTCTCTCGGCGCGTGGCATGTCGGCTGCCGGGGGCGGCCTGCTTCCAGGAGACCCCGTTCGCCAGCAGGCATGCCGGAGTGTTCTATGCACCCTGTCTTTCGAGAAGGGCGGGTAGCGGAGCTTCAGTTGGCCAGGTTGCCCGAGGTGTAGACCGTGGACGCACTGTTGGACAGGTCGTCCATGGCCGAGTTGAAGTCGCCCACGAAAAGGTAGAGGCCCGCCACCATGGCGACTACCAGTACGGCAATTACCAGGGTGTATTCCACGGTGGTCTGGCCAGATCTTGTGTTGCTCATGACCCCCCCACGTAGCCCTGGGCGGCCATGTTCTGGACATCGCCGGTCATGTCCTGCAGGCCGTCCTTCCACTGGGGCACGACGAGCTGCGCCGCGGCCCACAGTGCCACCGCCAGGACGGAAATCACCAACATGTACTCCACGGCGGTCTGGCCGGAGCGTTTTCCGCGGGTTCTCGGGCGTTGCTTTTTCATGATCTCTCCACCGCTATCTACAACAGGATACGTGATTTTCCCAGGCCTGTCACCATGCTATCTCGTGCCAATTCGCCGGTCATGACCTTGAAGGGTTATTCTGCTATGCTCAATCATCTCACCCGCCAACGGATCTGGCCGACCATCCATGTTTCCACATAAAAAGCTCGACTGGCTCATCGGTCGCCTCGAGACCGACCTGCACGGCAAACCCGAAGACCCGGCGCTTCGCCTCGAATATTGCCGGGCTCTGCTCTCCAAGGGTCTCTTCCACGGGGGTGGCGAGCAGTGGTGCGCCAAGGCGCTGCGCCAATCGCAGCATATCTTGAAGGACGACACCTTCAACGCCGAGGCCCTGGTACTTGCAGGTACGGCGCTCGTTGGCATGAACCGGATCGAAGGCGCCCGTTCCTACCTGGACGAAGCCATGGCGCTCGCCCCCGAGCGGGCCGATCTGTACCTGGCCCTGGGGGCGCTGTATCGAGCCGAGAGCAAGCGCCACCGTGCCATCACCTACCTGGAGCAGGCCTGCAGGCAAGCCCCGGATTCCTGGGAACCCCACCTCTACCTGGGTCGCACCCTCATGGAACATGCGGCCATCATCGGTCACCCCTCCCGGTTGCTGGAGAGGGCCCAATACCACCTGGTATCAGCCCTGAAGGGCGGCGTTGGCCTGGATCTCCAGGCACCCCTGGTCAGGGACCTGGGGCGGGCTTGCCTGCTCACCGGCAGATACGTGGAAGCCGAAAAGCTCTTCCTGCGGCTGCGTGAGCATCCCAGGTATCGGCATCGCGCCCGGCAGCACCTGGGGCAGGTGGCCTATTCGCTGGGCAAGTACAAGAACGCCATCAACTACCTGCGCACATACCTGGCCGACAACCCCCACGACGCCAACGCCCAGACCACCGTGGCCATGTCCTACCTGCAGTTGGGTGAAATCGCTCGTGCTCGCGAAGCCTGCAACAAGGCGCTGTTGCTGGACCCCAAGAACGTCCAGGCACGCTACACCCTTGGCTGCGCGGTGCTGGAAGAAGGCGATCCCCGCGAAGCCCTCCGCATCTTCCGGGTCACCATCAAGGAACACCCCACATTCCTCCCTGCCTACCTGGAGATGGCGCGCACACGGCGCGCTGCCGGCGATGCCCGGTGGCTCTCCCAGGCTCTCCAGGCCGAAGTCGGTGACTACGACAAACTCCCGCCCCGCACCGACACCGCGGATCCCAGGGCTTGCACGCGCGAGCGCGTGGCCGTGCTGCTGGAAGAACTCCGGGCCGTGGGACCCAGCAGCGTTGGCGCAATCGTCTCTTCCATCCGGCGCACCCACGACGAAGCTCTCCGTTTCCAGCTTTTCGAGGCGGCCATCACCCTGGCCGCCGGGTTGGCTGCCGACGATGTGGCCCTCAAGCTCCGGGATCCCGGGCGCTATTTCAGCAGGGAGCTGGGCCGTCAGGCGTTCATGACCGCACTTTCGCTGCCCGAACCTGTCCTGACTCGGGGACTGGCGGTGGGCGAAGAAGACCTCAAACGCGAGGCGCTTCGCAGGTATGGTCCCGCATCCGACGTCGTGACCCACAACGCAAACGTGGATCGGGCCCGCATCGACGCCCGGTCCTACCAGGCCCTTCTTCTGCTGGCCACCGCCCGCAGGCGCAGCCGCACGGGTCGCCAACTACTGGAACGATGGGTGGAGACCGCCGACGACCAGATGGCCACGGTGGCCCGGGTGGCGCTGGCTGCCTATGGCGATTCCGAAGCCGTGGAAGACATCCGCCTGTTGGCCGGGGCCCGCGGTGTGGCTTCCCGGGTGGATCGTATTCTTCAGGATCTTCTGCCTCCCAGCGAGCGCTTGAACCCCACAACGGCGGATCACGACCAGCCCGCCCACTGCATGGCTTGTGGCAGAGCCGCTTCCGAAGTGGAACATCTCATGGCGGGTGGAAAGGCCATTGTCTGCGATCAGTGCGTGCTGCGCATCGGGCGCGAGCGCGGCAGACTGGCGGCTCGCGACGACTCCTCCTGCCACCTGTGCGGCAGAACTGCTTTCGAGTCCAGGGTCTATTCCTACAACGGCGTCGATATCTGCGACCACTGCCTGGAACTCTCGCTGGGCCTGTTGGAGCGTGAAGAAGTGGACCAGTTCCTGGCTGCCTGGTAACAGCAAATGGCAACACCAAGGCAGCCGCATGGCTGGCCTTGTCGCACGCCACGCTGGTTTTGCCCGGACTGCTTTCCAGCGGAGCCGGGTCAGTCCAGCTCTTCGATGCCTTCGCCGAAGAAGTTGATTGAGCCGTAGATCTGGGCGTCCATGCCGAAGGCCCGGGTTTCTTCGCCGGAGATCACGTATGTAGCCTGCTGGCCGTAGATCTTGGAGAATCGGACTTCTCCGCTGCCGCCGCTGTCGATGCGGAAGTTCAGGGTGGCCAGGTTGGGGTCTTCGCGGGAGGTGAGGTCGGCGTTGCACACGGGACAGCGGATTTCAAAGGCCGTGCCCTGCTGGATGCCCATGTCGGGTGGGATGATTGCCTTGTAGTTGCCCGGTTGGGGGCTCAACAGGATCAGGCCCCTCTTGTCGCCGTGGACGGCGGAGAGGATCACCTTGACGTTGGGGTTGAGCAGCGCGGAACAGTGGGGGCAGTAGTAGGTCCTGTGCATGGTGGAACCTCGGGAAAACGGCCGACACGAGAGGCCGGTTTCGCCTGTTTGGGAAGTTGGCTGGTTTCTCGGTGGTCCATAATCGGAAAGTGTGCTGACACGCAAGGCTTGCGGGGACCCATATCCAACTTGCCAGCACAGATTGCCGCTTCTTCAGCCCCTGGTGACTGCGGGGCTGGTGCCGGGGGCGCCGCAGCCGGGCCGCGAGGCAGAGCCTGGTGATGCCAGGGGTTCAAGCTCTAATCCAGGGAAGCCCAGAGACCGTGGCGCTCAAGCAGATGGCGGTCGTCGAGAATGGTGCCAACAGGTCCCTGGGCTACCACCGATCCATGGTCCATGACAACGCAGCGTGTGCAGATGGCTCGAACCAGCCCGAGATCGTGGGTGGCCACCAGGACGGCTGTGGGCTGCCGACGAAGCGTGGCCACCAGTCGGGCTCGGCCGCGGGCGTCCAGGTTGGATGTAGGCTCGTCCAGGATGAGCAGTAGCGGGCGCATGGAGAGCACGGTGGCCATGGCTACGCGGCGCCGCTCACCTCCGCTCAGGTGATGGGGGCTGTGATCTTCGAAGCCCTGCATCCCCACGGATTCCAGCGCTTCGGCCACCCTGGCGCGCACCAGGTCTGGCGGCAGGCCCTGGTTGAGCGGGCCGAAGGCGATGTCGTCGAAGACCGTGGGCATGAAGAGCTGGTCGTTTCCGTCCTGGAACACCAGGCCCACCATGTTCCTGATCCTTGCTAGATTGGGACGGGTCGCCGGGAGGCCGCCCACCCTGACCTGTGCGCTGGTGGCCAGAATGCCGTTGATATGAAGAAGAAGGGTGGATTTGCCGGCCCCGTTCGGGCCGATGAGCCCCACCCGCTCGCCGGGAGCCACGGAAAGGTTGACGCCTGCCAGGGCCGGGTGGTCTGTTCCAGGGTAGCGATAGTTCAGATCCCGTATGTCCAGCACGGGGGAGGGGCTGGAGTCCTGGCCGTGGCGTGGTGGGGGGTGCTTCACGGGGGTTCCGGAGAGTAGGCGGTGGAATTGCCCTACGGGCTCATACCCAGGGCCAGCAGGAAGGCCATGCCCAGGGCGGTGAAGGCTGCATCGCCCAGGTGAAAGTGCAGGGGTTCAAGTAGCTCGATGCGGCCCTGGAAGCCCCTGGCGGTCATCGCCATGTAGACACGTTCGGCTCTTTCGTAGGTGCGCAGGAACAGCGAGCCCAGCAAAGCCGCGGCAACGGCGACCCTACCACGACGCCGTCGGCCGAGATTCCTGGCCTGGGCTGCACGGTACATGCGCATTGCTTCGTCCACCAGGACGAACAGGTAGCGGTAGAGAAAGGCCAGGACCAGCACGATGATACGTGGCGTGCCCAGGCGGTGCATGGCGTGGAGCAGACGGTCGAAGGGCGTTGTGGCCACCAGGATGAAAACCGCCATGGATGCCGTGAGGGCTCTTGCCAGGAGCAGGAGTGCCGAGGAGAGACCCTGCGCCGTGAGGGTCCATTCCCAAGGCCCCAGGTGCGTGCTCCAGATGGGTTCGCCGGGTGATGTGAATGGCAGGAGCAGGGCGATGGTGCCGGCAAAAGGCAGCACCAGCAAGAGCCTACGCGCCAGGTAGCCCAGGGGCAGGCCCGCGACTCTTGCCAGGGCCAGGAGGCAGATGGCCAACACGCCCAGGCGCCAGAACTGCTCCGACAGTGCCGCCAGCAGCACCGCACCCCCTGTCACCGCCATCTTGGCCCTGGGGTCCAATGACTGGACGAAGCCCCGTCGATGGGCAAGGCTGTCCATGTAGGAGTGATGCAAGCGCCTCCCCCGTCAGGATTTTGGCCTGGTGAACTTCAGGAGCAAGCCGACGCCCCACGCCAGGACCAGTACGACCAGCACTCCGGCAATACCCGCCAGGGCCTGGGCCAGCAAGGGAGAAGATGCCCCCCGCAACTGGTAGCCGGACATCAGGCCGGGGGCTGGTTCTGTTGCCAGGTCCATGAAACCCAGTTGGGAAGCTACATGTTCCAGGCCATCCGGGGAGGCGGAGGCCAGCAGTGAAAGTGCCGCGGCTACAAGGAGAGCCAACAGCAGCAGATACGGGACCAGTCTGCCATTGGTCTTCGCGGCACCTGTGGCATTTGCCGCATCGGCTTTCACGGTACTTCCCTCCGCGATGCCCCGGGTGTTTCAGCCGGGGTCAGGAGATCTGGTCGAATCCGAAGCAGGAAACGAAGTATGCCCACGGTGAGCAGTCCCTCGCCAAGCCCGATGATGGCGTGTACGGTGCCCATGGCCAGCAGGACCGGGATGAAGCCCACCGTGCCCGAGATGGAGAGTTCCAGCGAAGTCAGGACGGCGCCGGCCATCACCGAGACCCACGATGCTGCAAAGATCACGGCGTAGCGATGACCCGGCAGAAGGCGCCTGCCCAGCCACGACAGGGCTGCACTGGCGTAGGAAGCCGCCAAGGCCATGTTCAGCACGTTGGCGCCCAGGGCGCTGAGGCCGCCGTCCTGAAAGAGCAGGCATTGCACCACCAGAACGCAGGTCATCACCACGGCGGAGATGTGGGGGCCCAGGACGGCAGTGAGAAGGGCCGCTCCGATGAGGTGGCCGGAAGTACCCGCGGCTACGGGGAAGTTCACCATCTGCGCGGCGAATACGAAGGCTCCGGTGACGCCCATGAGCGGCACCTGCCTGTCGGATATTCCGCGTGAGGACGAGTGGATGGCCATGCCCAGGCCGCCCAGGGAGAGCGCTCCACAGCCCAGGAGGACAGGTAGTGACAGAAAACCGTCGGGAATATGCACGATCAGCCCGCATGAGAGTATGAACAGGATGGTGGATTGTAATACCGCGCCATGCTTGCGGTCAAGTCCATCCCTGCCTGCCCATGACAGTGACATTGCTACGCTGGAGAGGGAAGCGCTTTCAGGAAACGAAGCTCCGCTGAAGGCGGTGCTGCTGAAGGAGGCTCTCTGTGGGGTCACATCGTGGTCGAGCGGCTGAACGTGGGCAGAGGCCCGCGCTTCCAGGAGGGGATCCCTCCATGGGGCAGGAGTGCCATGACCGTCCGGTCAATTTTTGAATCGGCGGTTGGAGGCGCTCCTCTCCTGCGCCGCCAGACCCTCTTTCCGTCGAAGACCACGCCGGACTCGTGTATTCAAGGTTGGGGGTTCAAGGTTGAGGGTTGGGGGTTCGGGGGTCGCTGCATTCCCTCGCCTGGGGCGCCAGGTGTCTCGAGGCGCTGCTCATTCAGCGAAGGGGTCGTCCCAGATCTCGTGGCGGTTGTTCACCCAGTCGCACTCGTCGTCGTGGGTGCCTGTCACCTCCAGCAACTGCCGGTCACCCCACTGTGCGATTGGCACGGCCAGCTCCACGGTGGCGGCGGACCAGCCGGAGGGAACGGGCTCGGAGATCACGGCGCTGTCACGCTCCACGAGCCAGGTCTCCTCGGTGTAGGGGCATTTCCGACCCGCAGGGAATCAGCGCCCAGGGGTACACAGGACCAGGTAGGCGGAGCCCGAATAGCTGCCGCCGCCGTCGTTGTTGAAGGCTCCGACGACAAAGTCGGCCAGGCCATCGCCGTCCATGTCGCCGGCGTCGGAGAGAGCAGATCCAAAGTAGTCGTCCTCGTTTTCTGCGATGAGCTGTGCGTCCGCCATGGAGAGGTCCAGGTCTGCGGTGAGCGGGCCGTATGCCAGGTAGACGGTACCAGCACTGCTGTCGTAATACATGGCTCCCACCAGCAGGTCGGCGAAACCGTCACCGTCCAGGTCTCCAGCGCCGGAGACGGCGTATCCCGCCTCTGCGCCCGTGGAGTAGCCCAGGAGCTTGGCATCTGCCATGGAGAGGTCACGATCTGCGGTGACCGGGCCGTATAGCAGGTATGCTGCTCCCACTTGACCTTCATGGCGAGGGGCCCCGAGCAGCAGGTCGTCGAAGCCGTCGGCGTTGACGTCACCGGTGCCGGAGACGGAGTATCCCGCCCAGTCGCCCTCCTCTTCGCCCACGAGCTTGGCGTCGGCCAGAGACAGGTCGCGGTCGGTCGTGGCCGGGCCATAGAGCAGGTAGGCGGCACCGGCGTCGTCTCCGCCTTCGTCGTTACCATTGGCTCCTACGAGCAGGTCGTCGAAGCCGTCGCCGTTTACGTCGCCGGCAGTGCAGACAGCGTTACCTGCATAGTCATAGGACTCCTCACCCACAATCTTCGCGTCGGCAAGTGATAGGCTATGATCCAGGGTGATGGGCCCATTCAACAAGTACACCGCACCAGCACTCGTTCCTCCAGTATCATTTCCGATGGCGCCTACGAGCAAGTCGTAGAAGCCGTCGCCATTCAAGTCGCCAGCGATTGAGATGGCTCCTCCCGCCCAGTCAGAAGACTGCTCGCCAATCAATCGGAAGTCAGCAAGCGAGAGGTTCCGATCTGCCGTGACCGGCCCATAGAGCAGGTAGACGGCTCCCGCGTCCAAGCCGCCGTCGTTGTTCCCGCTGGCTCCGATGAGCAGGTCGTCGAAGCCGTCGGCGTCCACGTCACCGGCGCCGGAGACGGCGTGTCCCGCGTGGTCAGATTCTTTCTCTCCCACCAGCTTCACGTCGGCGAGGGAGAGGTCGCGGTCCTCCGTGACCGGGCCGTACAGCAGGTATGCTGCGCCCACCATCCACTCGTCGTCGTCGTCGTTGCCGTAAGCACCTACGAGCAGGTCGTCGTAGCCGTCGCCATTCACATCGCCCGCGCCGGAGACGGCGTCTCCCGCGAAGTCGGAAGGTTCCTCGCCCACGAGCTGTATCACTTCGGAACTACCGACGCAGCATGGATCGATATCGCCGTCGCAGTCGTTGTCGATGCCGTCGCAGACCTCGTCGGCACCAGGGTTGGCGTCGTCTTCGGTGTCGTCGCAATCGGTTGCGTCGTCCACGAAGTAGAGGGGTGCGTCGCAGGCGGTGGCGGAGACGGAGGCATCGCCGTAGCCGTCGGAATCAGCGTCTCGGTACCAGGTGACGAGGTCTACTGCATCTTCGTCCACCTGGCCGTCGCAGTCTTCGTCCA
>JAJRWT010000017.1 GCA_024276675.1 Myxococcota bacterium
AGTTCCCATCCGGAAACTGCTCCCATCGCAGGAGCGGCCCATTCCTTCGCCAGGCACGCCCGGGCAACCACTTGAAATAGCGATGCTATTCCGGCGGGTTGCCCGAACGCACCTGGCTCGAAAGCGACTCGCTCCTGCTCGATCCGCACTTTCCGGATGGGAACTAGAAAAGAAAAAGAGCACCACCGGGTGCTCTTTTCCGAAATGCCAGGTCTCTGCATGATGGTGCGTAGAGGGGGACTCGAACCCCCACAGCCTTTCGGCCACAAGGCCCTCAACCTTGCGCGTCTACCAAGTTCCGCCATCCACGCGAACCTGTCTGATTTACACTCCCAACCTGTTCCTGTCAAGGTGGCAGGTTACCAAAAAATAATGGGAAGTCGCGGGTGAGAAAGGGCAATAAAGGAAAACGTCCACAGTACTTGCGTTGGCGTACCAAGCTAGCTATAGAGGGGCTCCCCGTGGGGCTGTAGCTCAGTTGGGAGAGCACTAGAATGGCATTCTAGGGGTCGAGGGTTCGAATCCCTTCAGCTCCACAATAAGAAACAGCGTTCAAGTTCGTCGCCGGTCGGCAATGGAACATGCCCAGACAGGCATGAGTTCGAAGGCTATACCGAGTCCTCGCTATCGAGCTTGTTGTGGATGTGCGAGTAGAAGCGGTTCAGGTACACGAGAAGTTCCACCAGGTTGGCGCGGTCTGTCGATTTGACCAGCGCCATTCTTCCCCTCTTGAGCGCCAGCTCCAGCTCAAAGACGTCCTTCTGGTGGATGTGGCCCCGCTGTTCTCTGAGGAACTCTTCAAGTTTGACCAGAAGCTGTTCGACTCTGCGGCGAAGATGCCCCAGTTGGTCCAAGCCCTTTGCGTTTCCAGGGATCTCTCGGTCTCCGGTGCCGCGAGAGATGTTCGTCGGAGACTTGATGGTGATCTGGGCAGATTTCCCCGTGCCGATATTTTTGGCGGAAACATTGAAGATTCCGTCCACGTCGATTGCAAACTTGACTTCGATGCGCGGCACTCCTCGGCGGGCCTGCTCGATCCCGCCAAGCTCGAATTCACCAAGACTCACGTTTTCGAATGCCATGGGCTTTTCGCCCTGCAATACGTGAATCTTTACCGTTCGCTGGTTGTCCACGACAGTGGATACCAGTTGAGTGTGCTCTGTCGGGATGGTGGTGTTCTTGGGAATGAGCTTTGCGAAGCGTCGTCCCTCCACTTCAATTCCCAGGGCGAAGTTGGTGACATCCAGGAGAGTGACAGCGTTGACGTCTCCAGCCAGCATACCTGCCTGGATTGCAGCGCCGATGGCGACGACTTCGTCGGGATTGAACGATTTGTTGAGAGGGGAACCGAACAATTCCTCTACGAGTTGTTGGATTCTGGGTATTCTGCTTGAACCACCCACCAGAATGACCTCATCTATGTCATCGGCTGTCAGACCCGCATCCATTAGAACCGCCTCGCACTCTTTTATGGTCATTTCGAACAATGGAGCGGCCAATTCTTCAAAGGTCCGTCGGGTCAATTTCAACTGGAGGTGTTTGGGCCCGGAATCGTCAGCAACCAGGAAGGGCAGGTTTATTTCGGTTTCACGAACCGAGGACAGGTCAAGCTTGGCCCTCTCGGCTGCATCTCTGAGGCGTTGCAGGACAACCTTGTCATCGCCGACTCCGATGCCATGCGTCTGTTCAAACTGCTCCAGCAGCCACTCGACGATGATTTCGTCTATGTCGGTTCCGCCGAGGGCGTTGTTCCCACGGGTGGCCAGGACTTCGGCTACGTCTGCCTCGGTCTGCAGGAGCGAGATGTCGAAAGTTCCTCCGCCGAAGTCGTACACGGCTATCAAGCTGGATTTGCGCTTGTCGTGTACATAGGCCAGCGCTGCAGCGGTCGGTTCGTTGATGATACGAAGAACCTTGAGCCCAGCCAGTTCTCCAGCCATCTTGGTCGCTTGGCGTTGGCGATCCGTGAAATACGCTGGAACGGTGATAATGGCCTCGGATACCGACTCCCCCAGGAAATCCGCAGCAGACTTCTTCAGTTTTTCAAGAATCATCGCTGATATTTCGGGTGGTGACAGGAGGCGGCCGTTGATCTCTACTGCACATTCTCCGTTTTGTGCTTCGACCACGTTGAAGTTGACCATGTTGATTTCGCGTTGGGTTTCGTCGAAGCGTCTGCCCATGAAGCGCTTGATGGCATACACCGTGTTTTCAGGGTTTACCAGGAGCTGCCTCTTTGCGACGTGGCCCGCGAACTGTTCACCAACGTTGGAAAACCCCACTACCGATGGCGTGACTCGTCCTCCCTCTTCGTTGATGATTATCTTGGGATCCTGTCTGTCCAGGTATGCGCACACGGAGTTCGTTGTGCCGAGGTCGATCCCGATGATGTTTGGCATCGAGGGCTCCTTTGGATTCCCGAGGCCGGGCCATAGTCCCGTGTGGCCCTGGCGTGGACGTTTTCAGCGAACAAGCGAACAGTTGATTGGTATTTGCCCGGGGCGGGATTCGAACCCGCACGTCCTGTGGACAGGGGATTTTAAGTCCCCCGTGGCTGCCTTTTCACCACCCGGGCGGGTCCAGTGTGATAGCTAAAACACTTGGAGGCAATGTTCAACGAAAACCTGCTCTGAGAAAGGTGAAGGAGGCGTGGTGGGAATCCTCGTGGTATGGCCCATGGAGCCCCGAAGTACTCCTGCGTTAGTGGGCCGAGCCAGCCCTGCTGGCGATTGTGCTCGTGGCTCGTGTTCCGGGGCTTACCTGGCTCATGCTATTCCGGCTGGCGGATTCTCCCAATATCAATGCTACCACTGGTTACTTTCAGGCGGACCAGCGGTGGCAGCTCCGGACCTGTTGCTCCATCGTTCCAAGGCAGGAAAAACCTGGGGAATAGAGTGGCCAAGGCAAGTTTCCCGCTGATCCTGTTGGTATTGCAGTGGCTCTTGCAGGGTTGTATCATCGTCCATGTTTCGGGTGAGAATGGGCAGTCCCACCTGGATGCTGCCAGGGCCGACGCATTGTTCTCGGCAAGAACGGATCCAGGCGCTCTTCAAGAAGTCATCATGATCTACAAGCGCTACCTGGCCTTGAAGCCAGACGACCCTGTCGTGCGGGCCAGACTTGCCCAAGCATACTATAGCTTTGCATACGGGCACAACCCCGAGGAGCCCTCTGCCCTGGAACTATACGAGGCGGGAAGGGAAAATGCGTGGACCTGCCTGAACCAGATTCCACAGTTTTCTGCTGTGATGGAGCGAGACCGTGGGAAGATAAGCGTTGAAGCCGCTCAACTGGTTACTGAAACGCACGGGGATTGCCTTCTGTGGCTCGTCGCCTGCTGGGTCAGGTGGGTCGAGATCCGTGGGCCGTCGGCTGTTGCCCTGGACCTCTTGCCACTACAGGTACTGGCACATCGTGCCTGCGAAATGAACTTTCCACAATTTCCGGGTGAAGCGCTCCATTTGTTGGCCATGATTCAGGCACTCACACCTGAATTGATGGAGCCGAATCTGATCGAGCCTGAACGACTGTTCCAGGAAGCAGCAAGCCTGGCTCCCGAGGATTTGAGCATTACCGCTGATTTTGCGGATCTTGTACTCGTTCCCCAAGGACGGCTCCCCGAGGCCAGGGAAGCGCTGCGTGAAATGCTGGAGAAGGAGCAATCAACGGAAGGGTCAGGTATGCTGGAGAACGACCGAGCACGCATGCGTGCTCGGGTGATCCTGGAAGAGATTGAAAGACCGAGCACAGGTCAACACCAGGAAGACCAGCCACCAGATGAGCGGTAGGAACCTCGGTCAGCGCCCGCGTGAAATAGCGCGCCTTGCCGCCTTGCGACGGCGTTTTTCTGCCAACCGCTGCTTGAGACGGCGCTTCTCTCCTGGCTTGAGATAGAAGCTGTTCTTTTTGATGTCTTTGCGGATGCCTTCACGTTCCACCTTGCGTCGGAAGCGGCGGAGGGCTTTTTCGAAGGGCTCGTTTTCCCGGACTGTGACTAGGATCAAGTTTCTTCTCCCTGGTGGTGGGGAAGTTGGTAAAAAGCACTTTGAAGGTGCTCGATGATGCATATGTATTTGTAGGTGAGGCTTGAGGTCCATCTGCCTGTAACAGGTAGCTGGTCAAACTGGCGCCCTATTAACAAAGATTTCCAGGACAGGAAGGTATTGGAAGGATTTTTCTTGGAGGGGCTTCGGAGATAATTCTCGGCCGGAAAATGCTCCCAGCGCCGAAGCGGCCTATTCCTTTACCAGGAAGGTCCACGTAACCTCTTGAAATAGTGTTGCTTTTTCGGCGGGTTGCGCTGGCCTGCCTGGCTCGGGGTCGGCTCGAACCTGCTCGGTTCGCCATTCCCGGTTGGGAACCTGGTGAAAAACTGGTTGGCTTTTTGCGCCGCAAGGCGCCTGCCCCTGGCCAGCCCCGTAGCGAGCCGTGTGATCGCATCTGTGAACTGATTTCCCAACCAGGCCTGGTAAGGATGCGCCTGCAGCGGATAATTGACATACGGCGACCAAAGCGCCATCAGGGAAGAACCCGCGCAACCAGCCAGAGCCACGCGTAGTGGGGCTGACTTGCAGGCACTCTCCCCAGCAGGAGCAAGGGCATGAGGATCGGAGGTGGAGTCTTGAAGGGACGAAGATGGCCCGTGCCGGTTGCAAGCGGCATCAGGCCCACCCCGGCTCGTGTCCGAGAGGCGTTATTCCAGATACTTGGCGTTAAATTGGACGAATGGACCGTGCTGGATGCAACGGGCGGAAGCGGGATCATGACTGCCGAATCCTTGAGCAGGGGTGCATCTCATGTAACAGTGTTGGAAAGAGATCCACGTGCCTTGCACGCCATTGGTGTGGCACTCGCCAGTCTTGACCTCATTGACCGCGTTTCACTCAAGAAAACGGATGCGCTGAGATGGAAGAGTGCGGGACGACGATACCACTTGGTCTTCGCGGATCCCCCATATTCCGCAAATCCACAGGTGTGGGTGGAGCGGCTCTGGCCCTGCGTAGGCATGTGGCTGGTGCTGGAGCACGACCGGAGAACAACCGCCCCTCCCCACCCCGAGTGCGGTAGAGTCCCAAGGCCAAGAAGGTACGGAGATACCGCGCTGACTTTCTACCGGCAGCCAGGGTAGCTCAAATGAGCGGATGTGAGGCGTTGCCTTGAGTCGCCATCATCCACTATCAAAAGGCCCAATCAGCTAGGCTTACGAATGACCGGGCCCATTGTGCTGCTCGCCTCAGGGAGCCGTCGGGAAAGCTCGGGCCCGCTGCGGTGCGCCATGCGCTACTGCGCCGGGCCCTGCTGGACATCGTGCAGCCTTCTCCCCCCCTCCCAGCCTCCCCCTGGGAGGGGAGGAGCTTCGACGCATTTCAATACGCCTTCAACGCCCGATGTCCAGCAGAGCACGGCATCCGTTACGGTCGCGAGCGCCTGGCGCCCCTCGCCGGGGCCCGAGCCGGCTGGCTCCAGCAGCCTCTATCCCGACGGCTCCCAGGTCTGTTTCGATGGCGCAGCAGCGACTGGCGTGCTTTTGCAGAGATGAGTTCCCCGCTGGGCGGAGGGACTGTGCATCATGGTGTGTTGACAACCTCCAGGAAAGATGGAATGGGGCGGCATGACCTTTCCTGCTCGTATCGCGATTCTGGGCTTCGTACTGGCTGCTGCAATGGTCGTCGTCCTTCCTAGAGCTGTGGTGGATCCCGACTCCACCGCCTACCGATGTGCCATGGACAACCTGGCATCAGGCCAGATCGCGGTGGATTCGGCAGAGCACTGGGAGCAAGTGGCCAGAGTCGCAGAGGGAAGAGGCAGACTCTTGAACTTCGTACAGCACCGTGAGCAGAGATGGATCCTGGAAAAGGCTCCCGGCTTCGTCTTCCTGGCCATGCCAGCCTGCCTGTTGGGACTGCCTGGCCTCTTCAACTTCTTCCTGGCCCTCGCCTGCGCTGCCACCACATGGCTGCTCCTGTCCAGGTTGAACGACGAGTGGACCGCCGCCATCGGAGTGCTTCTGCTGAGCTACACTCCTTTGTCACTGATCTTCTGGCACCGTAGTTTCCACGCCATGTTCGCTTCGCACGCGGTCCTTGCAGTCGGTGCGGGGCTCTACCTGGATTGGTCTTTTGCCCGATCCCGACACCGTTTGTCGAGGCTCATGGAACTGGGCTTCTCCGCGTTGCTTCTCAGCTTGTCGGTGACGGTACGCTACAGCAACGCCCCCATCGTGGCACTTCTCCTGCTCCACTACCTGGTGGAGCTACGCAAGAGCACCAGGGAGGGAAGCAATGTTCCGTTGGAACCTGCACTGGTCTTTCTCGCGGCTGCTGCTCCCCTGCTGCTCCTGGCCACCTACCACTGGCACTTCTTCGGCTCCATCTTTACGACCGGCTACAGCCTCTCCAGGTATCCTGCTGGCTTTGCCTTCCAGTACATGGGGCAAAGCAACGAGGCGGGAGAGTCGATTCCCAAGCAGATCGTGTTGGGAAACCTGCAAAACCTTCCACTGCCCTTGCTGGCTACCCTCCCCCTCCTGCTGCTGGCCATACCTGCGTGGCTGTTCCTGCCCTGGAGTTCGTTGCGTGCGGCCAACCCGGTGCAGAGCACCAGTCGCTGTTGCCGCGTGCCAACACCGGCAGCATGCAGTTCAGATCACTTTCATGCACCTTCTACCACCGGTATCACCGATAGCCCATCTTGCGCCGCACGATTCGGCATGGGGCGGATGCCTTCACCACGCCATGCTCAGAAGTCTCGCTGGAAAAAGTCTCGGAGTCTTGTCCGCCAGGAAACCGAAGCACGGGGTCCGCCTTCAAGGGGCCATCTCAAGTCAGTTTTGGGAGCCTGGGTGCTCGTGGTGTTCGGACTCCAGTTCCTCTACGAATGGACCGCCCTGCCTGGTGTTGCCAACCTATCCTGGGAGGTGCCCACCAGGTTCTTCCTTCCGGCTCTCTTTCCACTGGTAGTCCTGGCGGCCCTTGGTTTGCGGCGACTCTCGCCCACGATATCCATTCCCCTGCTCATGCTACACAGCCTCTGGGGCACCGGTGTCCTGGTCTGGATTGAGAGCGTCGGAAACAGGACGGCCCAGCAACCCACGCGAGAAACCCAGAGCACAACCCAGGCGGATTACAAAGCGAACGGGGCTGAGAACCCCAGGGGAGATGCTCCAGTGACGGCAACAGCTTCCCGAGACGTGGCCGGTGCACCGGGAGACCTACCCCTGCTCACCATGGCCCGGAAGAGACACATCGCCGCCCTCCAGGAGGAACTCCGCTGGATCCCGTCCAGCCCCAGGAAGATCCCAGGCAGGGCTCTCCTGCTCCTGGCCTGGGCAAAGGAGCTGGAGCAGGATGGCAAACCCGTGGAAAGCGTTTTTCCAGAGACGGAGCAGCGGCGTCTGGAACTGCTTGTACGAGAGGAACGCTGGGGGGAGGCCCGCGACCTGCTGGACAGGATGTTCCTGGCTTTGGGAGACCTGTGATACAGGTCCAAGACACTGGGCGGACTCCAATATGGTCTCCAGCAGTCCAAGAGTAACAGTTGGAGCCCAAAGTTGATAATCGAATACCGTGGGCCGGTGGACAGTCCTGCCCCACCGATGGATCTCCTTCCGGGAGCGTGGGCGTCTCGCCTGCATTCTTTCTTCTGAAAGTTCCCATCCTGAAAAGGCTCCCATCGCCGGAGCGGCCCCCTTTGTCCGCCCACCGGCCAGGCACGTCCGCGCAATCACTTGAAATAGCGCCACTATTCCAGCGAGTTGCGCGGACGCACCTGGCTCGAAAGCGACTCACCCCCGCTCGGTCCGCCTTTTCCGGATGGGAACTTGTCATGCTGGGCTGCAATCCAGACCAGGCCTCCAAGGATGACAGCGGGCTATCAGACACGGCAGGCGATGTGGCGGGAACCTGGTGTGCCGACAACGATGGGAACGGCTACGGCAACCCCGACGACTGCGTGACGGCAACCGAACAACCTGAAGGCTACGTACCAGATTCAGCGAACTGCGACGATGGACGCCAGGACATCCATCCCTGGGCTTCGGAGTACTGCGACGGCGTCGACGACGATTGCGACGGCGTCGTGGATGAAGCCGACTCTGTGGACGCCGCATGGTGGTACCGGGACTTCGACGGGGACGGCTATGGAGCAGTGTCGGTGGCCGAAGAAGCTTGCTCTGCACCTGAAGGTTTCGTGGCGGATTCCGCGGACTGCGATGATGCCGACCCTACCGTCCATCCAGAGGCCGACGAATTGTGTGACGACATCGACAACGACTGCGACGGTGTGGTTGACGAAGACGTGGTCTCCCTGTACCTGGATGCCGACGGTGATGGATACGGAGACCCCGCGGTAGTCACCTGCCTGGCGCTGGATGGCTATCTGTACAACGGGGACGACTGCGACGACACAGATCCCGCGGTCCATCCCGGAGCCACAGACGAACCCTGCGATGGTATCGACTCCGACTGTGATGGCATCGGTGCCGACGTAGCGGCCTTCCTGGCCCATCGGGAGTACAGCTTGGTCCAGGATTCCATTGACGATTCTCCAACCGGGGGAACCGTCTATGTCTGTCCCGGGTTGCACACGGAATCTTTGCAGGTGGTCGGCGACAAAGATCTCGTCCTGGCATCGTGGACAGGCGATTCCTCTGATACGACCTTTTCCGGCATGGACACCGACGTTTCGTTGGATATCCGTGGCGGAGCCAGCGTAGCCGTGGAAGCCATTGGTTTCGAGCAAGGGCAGGCGGGGTTCTGCGGAGACTATGAAGGCCCCTGTGGGGGGGCCGTTTGTGTGGTGGAATCGAGTCTGGTGGAAATTGGTGGCTTCGGTGAAATAGAACTGGAGATATCGAGTTGCGAGTTCGTGGAAAACCAGGCCGAGTCCGAAGGGGGTGCCGTGAGTGCGGGAGGTTGGTACCGGACGGGCGTCAATGTCTCCGACAGCCTCTTCATCGACAACTACGCAGACGGATGCGGAGGAGGCTTGAACCTGGGCTCCTGGGACTTCGTGGAGGCGGTGATCACCGGCACGGACTTCACAGGAAACAGTTCCGGGTCCTGTGCGGGTGCAATTTTGATGTCTACAGCCATGACAGGCGATTTGGCTACAGAGTTGCAGGATACTTACACGGCTTCGCCGCCCCAGTCTGGGAATTGTGGAGTTTGAACATCGCTGATGGCGGAAAAGCGTTTTCACGGAGCGGTGTAGCCATGGAAACCGGGTTTTCGAGCATTTCCATTCTTCTCGACAGGTTCATGGGCCGCGAGTTGCTATCATACACCAACAATCGGCCCGACCAGCCATGCCAACGAGTGGCGGGGCCCACTATTCCGCTCCCCTCTCGGGCTGTTTCGATGGCGTGGGAAGCGGGATCTGGCCATGTTGCCTGAATCGAATGTAATCCTGTATTATCTCTTGATGGTCGAATGCCAGGGGAGAGGGGAGTTGGTCAAGTGGAAAACTTCGGGCTTCGGCAGCATCGTCTCCTCCCCTGGGCTTGCCTGTGGCATGTCCGATGAACACGACGCTCATGGTGTGGAAGCGCGGATCGCGGGAGGGTTCGGAGTACACGTAGAGAAGATGGCGGAGCTTCACGTGAAGGCCGGTTTCCTCGAAGGCTTCCCTGATTGCGGCATCCTCGACCCTCTCTCCGCGTTCGATGAAGCCACCTGGCAGCGCCCATCCTTCAGGTGGGTTCTTTCTGCGCACCAGCACGATGCCCTCCCAGGTTTCCACCACGATGTCCACCGTGGGGAATGGGTTTCTCCATTTCATTTCAATCAACTCCTGTCTTCTGGGGAATACGGGAAGGTAGCATATCCACCACTGGGGAAAACGGGCTCCGATTATCGGAACATTGGAAGTGTCCACCACCCCTTCTCCAACTGGCAGCGGCTCGCTGGAAGTATCTCACATGACTGTCCGGGTGCGAGGTACTATGAGCCGTCGGGAAAGCTCGGGCCCGCTGCGGTGCGCCATGCGCTACTGCGCCGGGCCCTGCTGGACATTGTGCAGCGTCTTCCCCCCCTCCCAGCCTCCCCCTGCGGGGGGAGGAGCTTCGACGTATTTCAATACGCCTTCAACGCCCGATATCCAGCATGGCCCGTCATCCGTTACGGGCGCGAGCGCCTTGCGCCCCTCGCTAGTTCCCATCCGGAAACTGCTCCCATCGCAGGAGCGGCCCATTCCTTCGCCAGGCACGCCCGGGCAACCACTTGAAATAGCGATGCTATTCCGGCGGGTTGCCCGGACGCACCTGGCTCGAAAGCTACTCGCTCCTGCTCGGTCCGCACTTTCCGGACGGGAACTCGCCAGGGCCCGAGCCGGCTGTTTCCCACAGCCTCTTTCCCGACGGCTCCTAGTCCCCGGGCTGCTCGCGTTCCTCCTGGCGTGCCCGACGCTGGATTGCCTTCCGGATGTCTAGTGCTGAAGCAGGATCCTTGGCCAACAGAGCTTCCAGTACAAGATCAGCTTGATGGTCGGGATCTTTGCCGAGGGCGTTCAGCGTGAGAATGCGTTGATCTTTTGTGAGTTCGTCCCACTGCCGGAGAGCCTGGAATCTGCGCAGGCTCCGTAACCGTGCGGCAGCAGCAAGCCTGCCACCGGAGTTCCATGACAGCCCGTCCACCTGGATCTGCCTCGGATCCACCGAATCACCAGTGGCTTCCAGGACCAGATCCCCGAGAAGGTGGCATGGGTTGGCCCCACTGAATGTCAGTATCCACTGCCAACCTTCGTTACGAGTCTTCAGAGTCCGGAATGCCTCTGTATCGCCAGCGGGCGGTATGGCCAGGGGATCACCTGTGCATTCGGCGAGAGTGCCCGTGATACGACGCCAACTCGCCACTGCGTGGTATTGCTTTTCTTCGGACCGGAATAGAGCTTCATCACCGGTTCGGACAAAGAGCATCTCGTATCCGGAGTCGGATCTCCACAACTCCACGGCACATGGGGAAGCAGTGGCGGGGGAAGCCGTCTCGGAACAGTTTTGCCCCAGGACTAGGGAGCCATCCTTGAAGGGAGGAGCATCTGGCCAGGGAGATTCAAACGGAGTCGCACGACCCGCAAGGTAGTAGAATTCCGTCGTGGCAATTCGTAGGACTGCCATGTCCGGGTTCAGGGGAGGGGAATCCGGTTGGTTGCGACAGGATGCCGTGTTGAAGAGAGACAGAAGGCTCGACAGCAGTACCGTGGTTGGCCTTGGAAAACCCGCATGTATACCAGCGGGATAGTCTGTCTTGAAGGAGATTTGTTCCCGGCAGGGGAGTTGGGGAGGGGGCATCCCCACCCCGTCACTCTTCTCCCCGTGACTGTTCGTATTCTTCGTCGACAACGACATTTTCGACCCGACCGGCAAGAGGAGCGAGGTCCTGGGCTGATAGAGCAGCGGATCTTGCTATGTCAAACCACCCCGCGGCGAAGGCGCTTTGTTGCAGGCGTTGAAGCGGTAGCCAGAGATCTGGAGTGCGCAGGCTGGTAAGACCGTGCTCCCGCGCTACGGACCACCAGGCCCGGGTCTTGGGTTCGTCGCCTTGCCGCGCCAGGATGCCAGCCCTGATCACACCGATGAACACCCAGGTCCAGTGGCGAGGTTGATTTGTCAGGGCGTTTTCCGCAAATGAGATCTGCTGAGCCAGTTCATCGTCATCCGACTCCTGGAGGGCCAGTAGAGCCAGGTTGATCCTGCCAACCGCCACGGCATTGGTAAGGTTCTGTTCATCGGCGATTCTGGTGTACTGATGGTAGTGACGTCTGGCTTCATCCAGGTCGCCCCGGAAGCGAGCCACCTCTCCCAGGTTGTTCTGGCAGTTCAGGTGCAACCAGTGGTCGCCCAGGGTGGCACTCAGGGCCGAGGCTGTCTGGAGATACCTCTCGGCGAGATCAAGGCGATTTCGATTGAGGTAGACGGTACCGGATGTGTATGCCGCTTTCGCGATATTGCGGGTATCACCACTTTCCTGGGCGACCTGCATCATTCGATTGCGATAACGGTCCACACCAAACGTGTGGCCGGCCGTGAGCATGGATTCTATGAGTCCGCTCAAGATGAGAACCTCGCGACGCGGATCACGCTTCACGAGTCCCAGGGCTTGTTGGAAATAGTCGATGGCCTTTTGCGGTGAACCTTCGAGTCTTTCAAGTGTGGCTCTGCCATGTGCCACATCCCGCGAGCCATCTTTGTCCAGCACTGTTTCAAAGGCCGTACCTGCCTGGTCCAGGTATCGGCGACAGCTATCGAGATCGCCGACTCCCATGGCCGTTCTGGAGAGCAGCAGGTGAAGCCTGGCCCAACTCAGGCGGTCGATGGGCTCGAATGTCAGGGCTTCACGGATCAACTGCTGCGCGTCTTCATAGTGACGAAGTTCGATGTGGGCCTCTGCCGACAATCGGCGGGCTTCCTGGCGGAGCATTGGCGTGCCACATCGATCTGCTGCTTCCAGTGCAAGCGCGCTGGCACGGGATGCCATGGCATAGCGGCCTTCTTCGATGAGAGTCCTTACAGCCCGCAACATGGGAGCGACGGAGTTTTGATAGTCCTTTCCCCGCAAGAGGTGGTATCCGATGGGGTAGTTGTGGTTGATGGAGCTTCGCTCGCCGATTGTGGCCCAGGCGCGTGCGAGACGATTATGGATATCGGAAATGTCCGGCAGGCGGCGGGCGAGAGTCCGCGCTGTTCGTTGAACGGACCCGTGTTCGAAGGTGAGTACATTGCCTGCCTCACGCAACACTCCGGTTGCCAGCAGCCCATCGAGCCCCGTCTCTGATATTTCGCGAATGACCATTGCGGGAGGGGCCTGGTCCACCAAGGCCGCGGCTGCGAGGGCTTCGCCTGCGGCCACCGGGTCGATGCTGGCTTTGACTGCTGCTTCCAGGCGCCCAATGTAGAGCTGCCTGATGCTTGGCGGCACGGCATCCTCGATGGGAACCCCGGGACGCAGGGAGAAGAGGGAGTTTTTTCCCAGCACCAGTAGATCTCTGTTGGTCCATTCCCTGAGCAGCAGGCTCACGGCCAGTGGGTTGCCTTCGCAGATATGGGCCACGGCATCGGTCAGTTCAGGATCCAGGAAAAGCGCTTCTGTCAAGAGTTGCCGGGTCTCGTCCAGAGTCAATGGTGGAAGATCCAGTATGAGTGCCCCCCCCGCCCGCAGGTGCTCCAGACGTTCCTGTAGCTTTTCGTCGGTGGCGAGTGCCTCTGCGGCGACTGTGGCAAGAACGAGTACTGGTCTCAACCCCACGGTTCGGTCCAGCAGGGCCTGGGCGATGGCCAGACCGTCACCCTCTTCCGCGGAGCGATGCACGTCGTCCAGGACCAGGCAAGAGCCTCCTCTCCAGGAGCGTGCATCAAGATGCCGATACAGGTAGGCCAGTCCGACGGCTGAGTTCACGGCCACTTCATCATGTTCCAGGTGACCACACCATCGAGCCAGGACCGATGCCTCTACCGTAACCGACTCTGGTGGCATCTGGCGATCTCTCGACAACCACCTGGCCAACCTGGCTTCGAGGCTTTTGCGGTCGTCTTGCCAGGGAGCCAGTATTTCTCTGACTGCGTTCCTATAGCCGTCATCTATTCCCGGTGGCCAATGGTACAACAGGCGCACAACCTCCATGAAACCTGTTTCATCGAGGGGAAGAGCGATGGACTCCACCAGCCTTGTTTTGCCCGTACCGCTTTTACCCACGATGACGACGACACCAGGTTGCGATTGGGTGACCACTCTTCTTGCCACGTCCCAGATGGCCTGCCGGTGGGCTTTTCTTCCGACGAGTGGTATTTCTCGTAGGCCGAACAGCGAAAGGCTGGCCCTGGCCGTGGCCCCGCGGCCATGGGCTTCGGGTGGTTCTGGAGGCATGGGATCCGGCATGACCTTGTTCCAACGAAGTGCACCGCTCTTGGGGACACCCGTAGGTACTCCACCAGCGAAAGGAGCTTCTCCGGATGGAAGCATGGGACCAATAACGTTCGGGTCGGTGATTGCAGTACGGCGCCCGATTGGTCGCAACCTGACTCCGGTTTCCAACTCCAGGAATGCCTGTCGCACCAGGCGCCTCACATCGGAGGCTCGGTCGTAGCGTTGGCGTGGCTCGGGATCCAGCAGGTTGTCAAGCACCTCTTCCAGGGATGCTGGGAGAGGGCCGCCGTCGGGTCGGGTGGGCAGTGGGGGAGGGGACTGACGGAGAAGAAGGAGTTCCTTCCGGTCTTCACTGTCAAAAGGCCGACGTCCGCAGAGGGCCTGGTAGAAAAGCAACCCCACGGCGTACAGATCTGTCCACGGGCCCATCTCTTGCGATTGCTGTTAAAGTTGCTCTGGAGCCATGAAGGCCGGCGTTCCGCCTATTCCAGTTCTATCCTGGGCCAGGACCGATAGGGCGTATGCTTCTCCGAGATCGCTGACCCATGAATGCATCGTGCCCCGGGAATCACGGTATAGAAGTACGTTGTGTGGCTTGAGATCCTGGTGGACCAGGCCACGGGCATGAAGGGCGGCCAGGGCTTCCAATACTTCGTCCAGAAGTCGTACCACCTGTTCCAATGACGGAGCCTGCTCCAACAGATCGCTCAGGTTCCCATCGGGTGCGTAGGCCATGGCCACGAAGGGCAGGTCATCCAGAGTCTTGCCGTAGTCATGCAGGGGAACCATGCGGGGATGTACCACCTGGGCGGCTATTGATACCTCGCGGGCAAAGCGAGCACGGAATCGGCGATGCATGGCCAGGTTCCTGCGGACGACTTTGATACCCACTTCCATGTTCAGCAACTGATCCATGGCAAAATGGACCGTGCCCGTGGCGCCCTCGCCGATCTTTCGCCCCAACTGGTACCGTTCCGGTAGTAGTGGAAAGTCGTCGTTCACTGGAAAGGTTCCTCTTGAATCTGGTGGAGTTGCTTCAAGGAATCGAAGGCAGACGGCGTCGCAAGGCACAGCAGCGTTGGTGGCTACCATCAAGGAAGATGGATGACGTGGCCATGGAGTTTCTATCCATTGGAGTCTTCAAGGATGATCACCGCAGATTGCAACTCGCTCGTCGTTTTGCGGAGACGAGCCAGGATTGGATGCTCCCAACCCTGACCGAGAACTCTGATTGCCTGTGAGTAGTACCATAGCGTGCCATCACGTCCTCCGCGGAAGCTGTGCCATATTTCGCCTCCCCGCTCCCGGAGAGTACGAAGGATCGACTCAGCGTTGTGGAGCTTGTCGGCAGCAAAAATAAGCTTGACATCTGGGGAAGCTTTCCGAAGTCCATCCAGATGCCGTTCCTTTCTCTGCCTCCATGGCGGCTTTGGATGGGAGACGCTGTCCGACAACGCAAGCACCATACCCATGACGTTTTTTCCAAATTGGATGTCGAGTTCTTCGGGGAGGGCTCCGTGGATGTCTTCGAGATAGTCATGCAGCAGGGCTGCGATCTGCGTATCTTCATCACCACCATACTCGGCAACGTAGACCATCACCTGCAGGAGGTGGGTCAGGTAGGGCACAGCGGAGAGCTTGCGTGTCTGCTCTCTGAATGCTCTCGCTACAAAGAGAAGAGCTTTGTCGAGTCGTGGTGAGTACAAGGCAGGCAAGAAGAACCCCCGCGATGGTGGAAGGGAAGCGCAGCCGTTGCTGGCTGTCAACAGAGCTATGATAGGCACTTGATTGACGCCATGCAAAAAACCGGAGTGGGATAATGAGCAGGTGAGAGCCACAAGGGGATCTGGAATGAAAGATGGCAGGAGGACCCTGTACCTGGCACCTTTGCTGGTATACGTGCTGGTCGCCTCCTGGTGTGTCTGGGGCGGACTGGGCCAGGACGCCGTCGTGGGGCAGGGGGTGGACCTTTCGGGCACTCTGTGGTTCTACGAGTGGATATCCAATTGTATTGCCAAGCAGTGGAACCCGTCATGGACTTCCTGGTTCTTTCATCCTCATGGCAAGAACATCTTTGCGGATACCGGGAACAACTTCATCGATGCGTTGCTGGCACAGCCCCTGCGCCTTGTACTGGGATACCCGCGTTACTACAGTCCGTTCGTAGGGCTGATCCTCGTGGGAAACGCCCTGGCTGTACATGTTCTCTTGCGTGGAAGAGGCTTCTCTGTAGCCGCAAGCACGGCTGCTTCCCTCGTGTTTGAGCTGCACCCGTTCGTCCTGCACGAGTTGGGAGAGGGGAGACCCACACAGGCCCTGCTCTGGTTTCTACCCCTGGGAATCCACCAGATCTTGATGCTCCGGGATCGTGGAGGCATGGTCCATGCTCTTCTCGGGGGGCTGTTTTTTGCCCTTCAGGCCTGGACCTACTGGTTCACCGCCCACATATCCCTGCTTGTCATTGCTCCACTCGTCATTTTCAACGCACCCGGTAGAAGGCGGGCACGGTATCTTGGGCTGCTGTGTCTGGTTCTTCTTTCGGCAATGGTCTTCGTCTTGCCGGCTGTCGGCGCCATGCTGTGGCAGGTCTTGTCTGAGAAGGGAGCTTCCACGATCCTGGGCGGGGGGGATGCGAGTGGGCTTTCCCCGGCCACATGGTGGATTCTGGCTCCAGGGGAAGGTATCCCCAGGATCCCCTTGTTACTGCTTCTATCATGGTTGTTGGCATTGTTGTTCTCCTCGCATCGACTCTTGTGGATCTCCGGGCTCGTGCCTGGCTTGCTGCTGCTGGCGGGGCCGGACATCCAGGTGGCATCACAGGCGTTCAGGAACCCGTTGTGGTGGTCCGCCGAGAGGTTTCTCCCATTCTTCAATCGTTTCGAGTACCCGTACAGGAGCTGGGCGGTTCTGGCCGTGCTGCTCTCGCTGCCAATGGCAGAAGCATTGGAACACTTCTCCGGGTGGCTGTCGCGCATGAGCAGGTTTCCATTGATGCTTGCCCTGGGCTTGAGCTTGGCCCTTCCCTGGGGGGTACTGCGACGACCACTTCCGGTCAGTGTTCTGAACCATCCGGCGTACGTAGACCAGGTCGAGGAGAACCCGGGGGTCGTGTTGGACCTCCCGTTTCTTTGCTGTGAAGGCCTCATCCATTACCAGCCGCTGTTTCGACAGCCTTTGATCGGTGGAATGGGGGAAAGCAATCCCGCTCTACGGCCTCCTGGAACCCGGCGGAGAATCGAGACGGATCCCTTCTTGAAAATACTGGTGGCCGCGGCTCGGGGAGAAGCGCCAGGAACCACCGTTCTCCCCCCGTGGAAGGGATGGGTGAGGTGGGTGGTTCTCCACAACGAGGTTTTCCGAGATGCTCCCGCCAGGTCGGGATGCTGGATACCTGGTAGCGGTGAGAGTCCAGAATTACGGGCGCGAGCATCACTGACAGGTTTGTTGGGAGAGCCGCAGGTGGATGACCGATGGGCGACAGCATGGGATCTCCATCACAGCCTGGGAGGGCTGGGAGAGCACAGCCCCGTGGGTGATTGAATGCCTGGGACCACGAATAAGCGACGTTCTACTCTTGCGCGGTTCCTCCTGTGGGCCAGTACTCTGCTTTCTGCTGCCCTTGTTTTCACCTTCTTTGCAGTACAGACAGACCCGGTGCAGATGTGGGTGCTGGATATTGTCAAGCGAAAGGTGGAAGCGCGTACGGGGCTTCGAGTGGCCGTTGGTGATCTGAAAATAACGCCGTTGCGTGGAACAGTTGGAATCGAAGGGCTGGATGTCATCGACCCCGACAGCGGCGAATCATTGCTCATGCTGAGGGAGTTCAGTCTCGTCATGGGCCTTGAACGTGGCAAACCTTTGCTACGAGAGATCGTCCTCGTTTCTCCGGTTCTTCAACTCCACCTGGAAGACGGCGGGATAGCGGAGTTGGAGGGACTAGATGGTGGAGGCGTGAGTTCTGCCATGGACTGGGGTAGCCTGAAGATCGTGGACGGGGCCGTGACTCTGTATGTACCCGATGGAAGGTTGGAAATCGAAGGCCTGAACCTGCTTTCGGAACCGTCCGACAGCATCGAAAGCCCCAACCCTGTGCCAGGCAGCTATCGTCTCTTGATGGCACGTCTAGCATTCCAGAAAGGACGGTTTGTGCAAGAAGCGCGCGACATACGCTGGGACGGTGTCATTGTGGAATCCGACCGTTTCGTCGTGCCAAGCCTTGCTTTGAATTTTCCCGGCATGTCTGTCCGTGGTTCCTTTGCCATCCAGAAAAATGGTCCCATCAGCAGTGAAATTCAAGTCTCGGCGAACCTGTCGGCCTGGGATTCCTTCATGCCCGAGCGCCTTCGATTGCAGGGGACAGCCAATGTGGATGTGCTGGTGGTCGGCGACAGTCACAATCCGGAGATAAGCGCGGATGTGGAACTCGGACCATGGACCATGCATAGGCGCAATTGGAAAGGTACGTGGCTGCCCGTCAATTTTGGCCCGACACGTGCCAGCTTGGTGTTGGATCTGCCCGATACCCTGGTTGTGGAGCAGCTTTATTGCCAATTCGGCGGCGGTGGACTGGAAGCGAGGGCGGAGCTGGGTTTGCTCGATTTCAGCACCAGGATTGATCTTGGCGGAGCGGGGCTGGGACTGGCAGCCGTCCTGGTAGATACCGGGGTCGCGCCGGATCCCTGGGTGGATTGGACAGCGGACCTGGAGGCCCACCTGGATGGGAGCCTCTCGCCAATCAGTCTCGTAGGCTCTTTTTCGATCCTTCAGGATGGTTTCCGTGTCCAATCCCAACCAGTACGTCTTCACCAGGAAGAGCCGATTCTTGAGATTCCACATGCCAGGCTGGCTGGAAGCCTGGAGTTGGATGATCAGGGGATCTTGATGACTCTGGACGACCTGGAGTTGGCGTCCACCCGAGGTCGGGCAGAGGTGTACCTGGGTTTCAAGCACTTCGGGCCTCTCGATGTCCACCTGGATATCCCTTCCATCAACTACCGGGATCTCTCGCCCGTTTCCGGCGTGGAATTGGCCGGCCATGGTCTGTTGACAGGCGATATCAGCGGGCCATTCAGCGACTTGAAGATCCAGGGAACTACCCGCGTCCTCGGGTTGAATGTGATGGGGGTGCCTTTCGCGGACGATGCTCGACTACCTTTTTCCTGTCCGGACCTGCGTAACCTCCATTTCTTCGGCTTCAGGGCCCGCAAAGGCGAAACGAGCTACAGCGGCAACCTGACACTGGCTTTCGGGGATCCCTTCACTCTGGATACCCAGGTGATCGTCGAAAATGGTCGGATTTTCGATCTGTCGGGGATGTTCGTGGAGTTGCCGGTGGTGGACGGCAGGGTGAGCGGGAGTCTGGAACTGTCAGGCGAGCCCTATTCACTGGACGGCAGCGGAGAGTTGGACCTGCGCGATGTGTCGCTACTGGGGGAATATTTTCCCTCTGGACAGGTCCGATACGCCATGCGCGAAGGCAGATTCACTCTTTCAGAATTCGTGTTGGAGCGTTTCGGGGGAGAAGAATCGATTCTTGTGAGAGGTAGCGTCGGGGCCGGCTACACGGCCAATTTCGATCTGTTGGTGGATGGTGTGCGGCTGGAAAGACTCGATGCAGTGAAGCGCGCAGATCTACCGGTCGCAGGTTCTGGGTTTTTGGCGTTGCAGGTGGGAGGTACGCTGAAGGCCCTCGAACCGCGAGGCAGGCTGGCATTGGTGGGTGTAGAATCAAGCAATATCCCTGTGGATGATTCCCTGGTCACTTTCGATAGCAGGGATGGTATTGTCGAGTTCAAGGGTAGTCTTCTGGGGGAGGCAGCACTACTGGATGCGACTGTCGAACTGGAAAGTGTCTCCTACGACGTCCACCTGAAGATGAAGGATCTTCCACTTCACCTACTGCACCCGCTGACGAGAGCGGGCGACTTGTTGAAGGTTCTGGCGGACGGGGAACTGTTCCTCTCTGGAGTGGGAGCACAGGTTCCCGATATGGATATGGAGTTTGACTCATTGAATCTCTCATGGCGGGATTCCCACCTCCGAAACACCGAACCCTGGTTGCTTTCGTTGCATGATGGGGCCTTGGAGTTGAAGGATGCAAACTTGGTGGGCAGCGGAACGGACCTGTTGTTTTCCGGACAGGTGGGGCATCTGGGTGAAATGAATTTTGATACCCATGGCACCCTGGATCTCCGGTGGCTCAAGTTGCTGCACCCCGAGATCAGCAGAGCTGCAGGCAAGGCAAGGGTGGATCTGGGGATCTCCGGCAACGTGCACGACCCGGGCTTTGAGGCGGAGATCGATATCGAGGATGCCTTCATCAAGACAGGGTGGTTTCCTCATACCTTCGAGGATCTCAATGGGAAGGTTCGCCTGACACCGGATGAATACACAATCGAGGGATTGAATGGGCGAGTCGGCGGAGGCGCTCTTTCGGTCCGCGGCAAGATCAGCGCCCAAAACGGGATCCCGACGGCCTACAACCTCCAGTTGGACGCCATGGACGCCCGCCTCCACTACATAGAGGATCTACCTCCAATGTTGGTGGATACCACGCTCTCTCTGGATGGGCAGGTGAATGATCTGCTGCTTTCCGGGCGGGTGGACATACGCGACATGGTTTTTTCGGATCGGATCGATTGGGAAAGCTGGGTGTTGGAACTCAAAGAGGAGCGCTTGAGTTCCGAGGCGCCCGACGAGAGTGCCGACTATTTTTCGTTGGGCATAGACGTCGTGGCGGACGGTACCGCGAGAATCCGGAACAATGTAGGAAATGCCCGGTTGTCAGCGAATCTCAGGGTTATGGGCGATACATCGCGTCCGGGGCTGCTGGGTGATGTAAGGGTCGAGACAGGAGGAAGAGCATACCTGAAAGAGCGTGAGTTCGAGATCATGCGTGGTGAAATGCACTTTATCGACCCCTACCGTTACGATCCCGAACTCGACTTGATGCTCCAGACCGATGTCCAGAGCAAAGAGGACGACTACCGGGTCTACTACCGTGTAACCGGACCGTTTTCCGACTGGCAGAGTGATGCTTCCAGCGAACCGGCACTTTCACAGGCCGACATCAACTGGCTTCTCTTGTTCGGTGCTACTCGCGAGGAGTTGGAGGAGTATGGAACCCTGGACAGTGCATTGGCCTGGGAGAGCATGGACCTGTTGAGTCATGAGTTGGGGTTGGCTAGCGGCGCCCAGAAACTGGGCGCAGGAATATTGAGAGTTGATCGCTGGGACATCGTCACCGGCGCTACCAATTCCGGGTCCAGCGATATCAGCTCGGAGCCAAGGCTGGTGGTGGAGAAGGATCTTCCGCCACCCTGGGAACTCACGGTTACGGGGGAGTTCAAGCTTGTGGAGTGGGGTGATACCTATGCCAGCGTCGAAAAGCGGGTGGCGCGTCGATTGTACCTTAAGGCTTATTGGGCCAGTGTCCAGGAGGAACGCTATCTGAACATCGGCGGGGCCTACGGAACGGAGTTCAAGCTGCGGTGGGAGTTGGACTGAAAGGCGCCCTTGCGAAGGGCCGCGCAAGGATAACTACGCCCTTTCGGGGGTACCCTGTCGTCCGTCGGGCGAGGCGCAGGGAGCGAGGAACATCCGGCCTGTGCTGTCGACGACCTATTCAAGTGGGCGAGATGGATGGGTGCCCGAATTCAGGCCTGTTTTTTTCGCTGGCCCCAGGGGCTGGTTTTTTCGGTACTCTATGGTTGCTGCGAGGTCTACTCCGGTTGTTTCGTGGTTTGCCCTGGGCAATGACCTGGCAGGGATTTTTTCTGACTATGCAGCTTTTTCTCTCACCGCGGGCTCGTGCCGGCAATCCATCTGATGTCCATGTGCCGTGGTACATCGGAAAGCCAATCGCAACGGTTTCCCTCGAGGCTACGGACGGCGGACTTCCCGGTGAGAACCTGGAACCGTTGTTGAAGCTCAAGCAAGGCGATGAATACCAGCCCAGATCTGCCAGGGCGGATCTGGCCATGCTGTACCAGGTGGGGCAGTTTGCCGCGGTCGAGGTTCATGTGGAGCCTTGGGTTGGCTATGGCGACACAGGGGAGCCCTTCCAGGCTCTCAGGGTTGTCTACCTGGTCGTGCCGCCTCCACGGGTGCGCCGACTCCTGGTGAATGGTGGCAAGCCTCTCGGCAAGAGAGAAATCCAATCCATGGCTGGGATTGTGCGAGGGGGGGCTTTCTTCCCCACTCATGATGCCGCTGGTGTCGAGGAAAGGGTACGACGGAACATCGAGGCTCTTGGTTTTCCCAGTCCAGAGGTCAGCGTGGAGGCCGAGGCGGTGGGTGATGGGCAGGTGGATGTCAAGCTGAACGTTTCGACGGGGAAACCACAGAAGGTTGGAAGGCTGGAGTTGTTGGGTCTGGATGAACGTCTCCAGAGGAGTGCACTGCGGCTGGTGTACAGACAAGGCGTCAGGACAGGACATCGAATGAGCAAGGACGCACTGGTCCATGCTCGGGACGCCTTGAGGGAAAGAATGGTAGAACTCGGCTATCCTGAGACCAAGGTGTCATTTGTGACCTACCAGGAGGATGAAAATCCGTGGGACGTGGACGTGACATTTGTGGTTGACACGAAAAGACGAGTACGCGTGGATTTGCATGGACTTGGTTTGTCCAGGCGTCGTGCCTTTCTGGATGTCCTGGATTTGGCCACGATACCTCGCTTTACGGAAGAGGTACTTGAGGAGGCCCAGGTTCGGCTTGTGAAAGAGCTGCAGGCCAGAGGCTACATGGACGCAAATGTTAAGATAACGACGGACGAAGACGAACACGCCAAACTCATGGATATAGATGTCCGCAGGGGGCAGAGGTACAAGCTGGACCGTGTCGAGTTTTCGGGTGCCCACGCCTTCGACGAGAGGTTTCTCTTCCAGGCCATGGAGGAATCGGAGCCAGATATAATCGGCCGCAGACGAGTGACGGTGGAGTCGGTGGACAAGGCTCTCCAGAGTCTCCACGATTTCTACCGAAGTCAGGGGTATCTATCTCCCAGCCTGAAACGCGAGTCCATGTCCATCACTGATCGTTTCTGGCCCTGGAGTCGGGTTCCGGTCGTGGTTCGGGTAAAGGTGGACGAAGGCGTGCAAACCATTCTGGATTCCCTGGAGCTTGAACCACGCGGTGGTGTTGGACAGTCCATCCTGGATGAAAAACGCTATGAGTTCCTTGACAGACCGTTCAATCCCGCGGCCATGGATGAGTTCGCGAGGCTGGTGGTGGATGAATATCGAGAGCAGGGCTACCTCTTGGCCGACGCCCAGGTGTCGTTGGAGTTGAGCCCGGATGATTCTCGTGCCATGGTCACCTTGGATGTCGCTTCAGGTCCCCAGGTGTTCCTACGCAACGTGATAATTCGAGGAAACAACCGCACTCGTCGTTCTGTCATACAAAATGAACTCACCTTGAGCACGGGAGAGCCCATCACTCCTTCGGCTCTCCTTGAAACCAGAACAAGGCTCTACGATCTGGATTTGTTCCGTAGCGTGGCCCCTACGCTGTTCGGGGATGGCGACCGAATCAAGGATCTTCTTGTCGAGTTGGACGAGTATCCCAATATCACCGTGGACCTCGGTGGTGGTTTTTCCACGGACCAGGGCATGGAAGCATTCATCAGGGCATCACATCGCAACCTGTGGGGCAGAGCACATCGCCTGCGCCTGCTTGGCAAGGTGGGCCTGGGCTACCAGGGGGATGAATGGCGTCTTGATACCAGCGTGCCGGATTGGAGTATTGCGTTGGGATACGAGGCACCCAACATCCCCACCTATGGGGAGCGTCTTCTGGTTGACCTGCTGTTGAACGAGATTCGCCAGGAATCCACCTATCGGCTTTCAATAATGGGAGCTGGACCTGGAGTGGAGTCCCGAATGGGAAGGAATGGCCGCTTGGTACTCAAGTACAGGGTCGAAGCCCACCGTATCGAGGATATCGATCCAGGAACCCTGGTTTCTGACGACCCCTGGTTGGAACTGCTGGGGATGGAAACCGGGGTACAGGGAAGCGCCTGGGACTCCGCGAGTTGGGGCGACCCCATCACGCCTTCAGAAACCCGTATGACCTCTGGTCCCGGCTTCATGTTGATGGTGGATGAGCGCGATGATGCCACCAATCCTCATCGTGGTTATCGATGGTCGCTCCAAGCCCAGGTGGACGATGGAGTCCTGTCGGACAACTCGGGGCTCGTAGCACAGAGCAACGTGGTGCAGCTCTTGCCAGTTTGGAGGCTGGGCCTGTTACTCGGCTTCAAGGCTGGCTTTGGCAGCACTATATCATCGGATCAATGCCTGCCGCTGGAGGAGAGATTCCGAATGGGGGGGGCCGGTAGCCTGAGGGGGTTTTCCCTGGAATCCGTGGGGCCCAAGAACAGGGTGACAAGGTATGATCCCGGATTTCCCACCCAGATCGAGCCGCTGATAAGCTACACTTCTCGTGACCAGCCCTACAGGTGGGTTCCCACCGGCGGTGATGCAATGTTGTCCATGACTACGGAATTGAAGGTGCCTTTACCATTGCTGGGTCTGAGGGACTGGCCAGATGCGGCTGTCGTGGCGTTCATGGACGTGGGGAACGTCTTCTTTCTGGACAAGGATGTGAGTACCACGTCCATCGAAGAAGGCGAAGCTCTGTTCAGGGTCGGGTATGGAGCAGGTTTCAGGTATGCCACTCCCATCGGGCCACTACAGCTTGATCTTGGAATAAACCCCAACCCCATGGAAGACATGGACGAAGTACCATACCGTGTTCATTTGAGCCTGGGAACTCTGTGACGTGGCCCCTGCCGGCATGAGTGGGGTACCCGGACACCGCACGGGCAGTAAAGCCTGGCAGTCCATCAAGAAACCGCCTCTGCGGGCTTTTTTCCGGCTGTGGGACAGACCCGGTGTGTCGTGGATGGCGATACCTGTGTTGTCCCTCTCCATTCTGGCGCTTGGAACTGCTGTCCTGGCCCCGAGAACATGGTTCGTGGGGCGAGGCTGTATCGACGCCTACGGTACGCAGTGGTTCTACTGGCTGGCCAGTCGACAGTTGTTGGGAATCGATGGCTTTCAGCATACGGCTATGCTGTTTTTCCCGTGGGGCAAGGATATCTACCTGCACACCGGAGGCAACCTGCTGGACGCCTATCTGGCTTCTCCGCTCCGTTGGGCTTTGGGGCCCGTTCTGGGGTACAATACCTGGATTCTACTCGTGCTACTGGGGAATGGCCTGGCCGCCGCCCACCTGGCCAGGTCCATCGGTAGCGGCCGGTGGGGGGCGATGGCTTCGGCATCCTTGATGGTGATCTGCCCTTTTGTTCTCCAGGAACTGCAACAGGGTAGACCCACTCAGGCATTCCTGCTCTTTCCCGTACTATGCCTTTACATGCTCATCCGCATGCGTGTTGTCGTGCATGCCGTGCTGGTGGGTTTGCTGATGGCGTTTTCCGCGTGGACCTACTGGTACTATGGCTTGATTTGCGCGCTGCTGGCGGTGGTGCATGGATTGTGGAGATTGATACGAGGACCAGCACGTGTGAGAGTTCTTTCCCTGCACCTGCTTGCTGCGCTGCTCTGCCTCTGGCTTGTTCTGCCAACCGCCTGGCCACTCGTTCAGGCACTGGAACGTGGGTCTGTTCCCGGATTGCTGGACATGAACGGGGGAGGAGGGCTCTGGGGGCTTCATCTCAGGACTGTGGAGGGAGATTCACAGGGACTTTTCGTGTTGTCCCCCCTTGCCGGGACAGCCGGAGCCTTGATTGACGAACAGGGTATTCGTTACAACGCAGGATCCCGGATCTTCGGCATGGTGCATGTGGGGCTGCTGCTCGTGGGCCTTGTCCTGGTGAAGGGTCACAGGGTGTTGATGCTGAGTTGGGCTGTGCTTGCTCTGCTGCTGGCCGTAGGGCCGGTCCTGATCCTTGGAGACAGGTATCTCCCAAATCCTGTATATCTGGCGCTGCTGGACGCCAGCGATGTGCTGCGGCGCTGGTGGTGGCCCGCGAGGACACTGTTCGTCATTCACGCCATCGTCGCGGCCACCGCCTCCTACGCGCTTGGACGATTGTCATCCGGGTTGGCGAGAAACGGCTTGTTGGCCATTGTCGTCCTTCTCGTTCTGTACGGTGATGCGAAAGAAAGCCTCCTCCCCCTGGAGAGTTGGCAGAGCGAAACCAGTCCAGGACTCCAGCGCCTGGCTTGCGCGTCCTTGGGCGCTGTCATTGACCTACCGTTTGCAAGGGACCAGAAGCACCTCTATCTCCAGACCATCCACGAGAAGCCCATCATGGGAGGAATGCTCTCCAAGAAGGCAGCATTTGCTCCTGCTGGGCAAAGAGATCTCGTTGAAACCAACTCCTTTCTGAGATTGCTGCTGGACCTGGGCGACAGGCAATACACCAGGAGCCTGACCTTCCAGGAGGCCGATCGGCAGAGTATCCTCCAACTGGGGTTCCGCTACGTACTGGTTCGTACCGATGCCTACACGAGACCAAAGCCCGGTGGGGCAGGTGAACTCCGTTGGGTTTCCGAGTGGCCCCGTCTACGAAGGAGTCTCTACCGGGTGCTGGGCGATCCTGTCTACGAAGATGACCACCTGGCCATCTATGGAATCGACGGCGGTTCGTTGAGGTGCGCCCAAAGGCGGGAATGACACCTGTCGAATGTTCTTCTGTGGCATGTCTCGTTTTCTGCCACAGGCAACAATCGGGAACTCTGGCCACCTGGATTGTGGCTGTGGTAGGGGTCTGGCTATGGCCCTGGATCCCGACCGGCATTAGAAAGCTCTGGCTCGTCTTGTCAACTTTGCACATTGTTGGCCGAGAGGTGGGAATCCCCTTTCAGGTTGCGGGGTAATAGTCTGAACGCCTTCCGACAGGAAGGGCATGTCGGTCCGAAGAATAGGACCAAAACTGCATTTCCGAAAAACCTGGTAACATATGGAGGAATTACATGGAACTCAAGGGATCTGCAACTGAAACGAACATCATGGCTGCCTTCGCCGGTGAGTCACAGGCACGTAATCGCTACTCCTTCTATGCTTCAAAGGCAAAGAACGAGGGACTGGTACAGGTATCAGCCATCTTTGAAGAGACCGCCGACCAGGAAAAGGAGCACGCAAAAAGGTTGTTCAAGCTCCTGGAGGGCGGTGAAGTAGTGATTACCGGGAGTTATCCGGCGGGAACCATCGCTTCCACCTACGACAACCTGTTGGCTGCCGCTGCTGGTGAGCACCACGAACATACAAGTATGTACCCGGAGTTCGCAAAAGTCGCGCGAGACGAGGGTTTCGACGCCATTGCGACCATATTCGAGGCCATCGCCGTGGCCGAGAAACAGCACGAAAAGCGCTATCGAGATCTGGCTGATAACCTGAAGGCAGGACGGGTATTCAAGCGAGATGGCAAGGTGATCTGGCGTTGCCGGAACTGTGGGTATCTCCATGAATCCGAACAAGCCCCCAAGGTTTGTCCTGCTTGCGCCCATCCACAAGCCCATTTCGAGCTGCTTGCCGAAAACTGGTAGTTTCATGGGCCTGAGATCCTGCTGCGTGCTGTGGGGCCCGGCCGATCACGTGATCCAGTAAGGTGTAGTGATGGGGATGGATGAGCGATCCACGCGTATCGGAGCGCGTATTCGAGCGATTCGGAAGTCGCGTGGGATGACTTTGGAACAACTGGGCAGGCGCGTGGGCGTCACACGGCAGCAGATGGGCCGCCTGGAAGCCGGAACCAGGACTCTGAAGCCTCGCACCCTGGAGAAAATCGCTGGGGCGCTCAGTGTCCCTCTGGCAAACCTGGAAGATGAAAGCGACCTGATCAATTGGACGGCGGAGCAACTCCGCTTGTTGGGGTTTCAAATCGCTCATCATCAAGAAGTCCAGAACCGGGATGGTGTTGTGTCCAGAGTTTCAATGGTGGGCCGACTCCGGGTGGGGCCCATCAACGTGGGCGTACTGGTTCGTTGCCTGGAGCTTGTCACTGAAGACGACATCACCTCCATGGGGCGTTTTCTGGAAAGTTCAAACGAACATATAGGGCTGGTGGTGACCAGGACGAGCCCGAGAGCATCCACGAGGGCTGCTGCAGCAGAACTCGGTATCAACCTGCTGCTTCAGCAGGAATTAATGACGGCAACGATGGACCTTCGGCCCTACGCCCAGCGGCTCGTGGATGATTTCCAGGACCAGGGGTCTCCATACGTAGAACCGGAATGCAGGATCGATGACGGTTCAATCATTCCCTGGGGCGGGTTGTTGGAAAAATGGCTGGGTGACGAGGCTGGCCAGCATCTTGTCCTGAAGGGCGAACCGGGGGTCGGAAAAACCACGGCATGCCAATGGACCGCCCATCGGCTGGCAAGCGCCTACCTCCGGGATCCCGGAGTGAAGCCCCTGCCTGTACTCATCAACTTGTGGGAATACAGCTACATCCTGGATCTCGTTGACCTCGTCGCCAGAGAGGTGATGAGGCAGAATCCCCTGGATTGCGACTTCAGGCCAGTGTTTTTCAACAGGATGCTTGCGGAGGGCCGTGTCGTTGTAATTCTGGATGGCCTGGACGAGATGGCAACTGCCCATGATCGTCACCTGTTCAACAACACGTTGAGAGCCGTTGGGGAACTGCTCCAGCGAACCAAATTTGTGATGTTGACTGCCAGGACAGGTACCTTTGCAGAATCCGCCAACGATCTTGCCGGATTGTTCACATCCTTCGGAGAGTGGACCAGAGGGCGAAAACAGAGATCTGGGAAAAAGGTGGTGGTGGCTGATCTTCAGCGATTCAGCAAAGACATGGTGCAGCAGTATCTCTACCAGAGTCGAAAGCGTGGCTGGCGCAGCTTCCTGGACAAGCTGGATGAGTATGATCTCTGGGAGTTGGCCGGTCTGCCGCTGGCTCTATCGATGTTGGACGAAAGCTGGGTCATCTCGGGGTCGTTGCCAGGTTCAACTCCATCTCTGTACGATGTCATCTCCACTGCATTTCAGGATTGGTCCAGGCACGAGTCCAATCGTTTCAGCATACCCGTGGGCGTTGTGAGCGCAGCCATGGAGGACGTGGCCTTTGCCCTGGAGGCCCGTCGAGACGATAGCATCCCACTTGATCAGCTTCTTCACTGGTTCGCCCAGAGTGGTAGTCAGGGGATCGACGAGAGCAGGGAGAGCGCTCGTGCCATGAGCAACAGCCTGTTTCTAACGCTGGACAGGGACGGCAATTTCCGGATCTCCCATACCTTGATCAAGGATTTTCTCGTCGTGCGACGTCTGTTGCGCCTTATTGGCGAAGGTAGCGCCTGGGCACTCGAGCACGTGTGGATCGATCCCAGCAAGGAGCGCCTGCTCCAGGGGCAGGTTGAGCTGGCTCCGGGGACCCTGGGCAGACTCATCGAATGGTTGATGTCTCATCCGGATGCCGAGAAGCGCGCTCCTGCTGCATATCTCTTGGGGCTGACACGCTACGACAAGGCCGGGGTACCGTTGTGGAACGCTTTCAGACAGGATGCAGATCTGGCCGTTCAGTGCTCCGCGGCCTATTCGCTGGCTCGGCTTGGTTCCATGGAAGCCGTCGAAGAGTTGGCGAAGCGCGCCAATGTCCAACGTGGCACCAGGGTCGGGGACCACGCACGAGTACAGATTCTTCTCCTGCTCTACCTGTTTCGTGACTCCAGTGTTGGCATGGTGGAAAAGCTGGAACCCAGGTTGCAGGAGCTGGTGGCAGGTTGGGATGTTGAACGCTTCAAAGACGATCTCCTGTCCATTCTGGACGACGATAATGAGACTGCCGACAACAAGAGCGCGGTCTGCAGACTTCTTGGAAACATGGGAGATAGAAGGCACCTGCCTCATCTCACACGCTTATTGGGGCATGGAAACCAGCGACTTCGAAGGGCGGCCAACGTCGCGATATCCATGCTTGAGCCACCGTCGGGAAGGCCCAGGCAGAGCTGGAGCGAGTCACTGTAGGAATCGAACCAGGCAAATGACTGGCTGGCCGGAGTTTCAGTCCCGATCTGGCAGCATGGAGGAAAACGGTGCTCTGTTGTGAACCCTCTGTCGCCGGCTGTCGGAGGTTGCAAGCAGCAGGGAGACCCCCCTGGAAATGCGAAGCGAACCGGTGATCAGCCCATCGGCAGCGGCCTCCGCCACAAGAACCACGGACGTGGATGGCCATGGCGAGAGTAGTCCTGCGCCAACAGAAAAAGATGGAACGGCGTATCGAACCACACCGAATTCTTCAGCAGGGTCCGAGTTTTGGAGTTCCACGAAATCTACTCCCATGGAAGCGTGGAGAGCGGGTTTCCAGTGGCCTGGAGCCGCCCACCAGGTGGACGATGCAATCCTTGTGAGAGATCTTTCTTCATCGTCGGAAGGGAATAGATCGACACCCTTCATGAACGAGGCTCCCAGTGCCAGTTGAGCCGTAGGCCAGAAGTCGGCAGACAGGGAGAGCCGGCCTGAAAACCCGTGAAGACCGGTACCCACTCCAAGGCCAGCCCCTATCAGCAGGACATCTGCCTGCAGAGCGTCAATGTCTTCAAGGCCAAAGCGACCGCGTATTGAGCGGATGTTCTGCAGGTCCAACACGATGGTGTCGTCATCGGCGTCTTCATCTGACCTCCTGATCTCCGAGAAGGTGATGGTGGGGAAGGTGATCGAGGCGGTCCCGGCTTTGAATGAACGCCCGTCGTGGGTTTTGATCTTCAGCTTGTCTGCCTGCTCCTGGAGCCCTGAGTCGATGGAAGCTGGCGAGAGCTTTTCCCAGTGGTGCATCGCACAGCCGGAGGCCCAGCAGGTGAGTGCCAGGACCATCTGCAGAGAAGCTGCGGGGAATGCAGGGCGTCGCCCTTCTATCCATCGTGGTATTGGCGCCAACAAGCCCCTCCTGCTCTTCAAGATCTACGTGTGGACTGGCGGCGAGAAGGACGCTGGACGATGGATTTGGTTTTTGACCAGAGCATGCCTGAGACCGCGGTTGCTCACCACGAGAGTGGGATGGTGCGCCCATTTGAGGACCTGTGCGAGAATGATGGTGCCAGCCAGTGCCGTCGTCGCCCTGTCGGGAGAGGCGCGTAGTAGTTGCCGCCTTTGTACCGTGGTTCGGTGTCGCAGGAGATCGATCCACTTGTGCAGCGTCGCGGCTCCCAGGACCACTCCGTGCACGGACTCTCCCGAGAACTCCCTTAGCTCCAGTTGCGCAGCGGCCAACGCGGTGGCTGTGCCCGCCACCGCCACGACAGCCTTGGGGCGTTGCGTGGAAGTGATTGAGGAGAAAATCTCGTCGACATGTCGATGGGCGCCGGCGATGGACCGGGGGGGGGTGTGGACCTGCCGGAGGCGTTCTTCGGTCAGTCGGACCGTACCGAGTTCCAGTGAGACGGCGTGAAGCAGCATGGGGGGCAGGTGGGATTCCGGATCATGTTGAATCGTGATCAGCTCTGTGCTGCCCCCTCCCGGATCCACCAGGACGAGAGGGCCAGGGGGCAGGGAAAGATCGTCCAGTGCTCCGATTGCGGTGAGGCGAGCTTCTTCCATGCCGGAAATTACCCGTGTCTTCAGCCCGGTGCGTTCTTCGATTCCGTGGAGAAAAGTTGTGCTGTTCAGTGCACGTCTTAGGGCGGAAGTGCCAACCGAGCGAATGTGGGCAGGTGACGCCACTCCAGATTCCAATGCGAGATTCACGAATTGATTGATGGCGTCCGAAGCCGCCTCCATGGAGTCCCTGCCCAGTAGGCCTGAATCCCGGAGACCGCTTCCCAATCCCACCATGGCGCAGATGTCAAGGGCCGTGTCTCCTGAATCATCCACCACCAACAACTGGATGGAGTTGCTGCCGATATCGATGGCTGCCTTCATGCGATCCTTTCTATCGGTCGAGGATGGGCAGGTTTTTGCATGGGGACCCCCGTCGCGCCATCGAAGGAATGGAAGTCCCGTTTGCAGTCGAGAGGGTTTTCCATGGGGTCTACGTTACCGGCCCGAATCAATGGAACTGGGTTGTTGTTTCAGAGATGCGCTGCTCGCGGCTACCAATCCAGGCTGGGGGACCAAGAGGGGTTTGACCATCCTCCCTTGTCTCGCGTGACCTGAATCTGGTGATAGCCATCAGCAGTAGAAATCCATATGTGGCTTGTACCGGTGCGAGTGGACGAGAACGACAGATACCTGCCATCGGGCGACCAGCTCGGGTCTTCGTTGTCGCCTTGCCCTTGTGTTATGCGTACAAGGCTGCGCCCATCCAGATCGCAGGTGATGATGTCGAAATGTTTTTCCCTCGTGACGTATGCGAGGCGATCTCCGGCGGGGGACCAGCTCGGGTCGGTATTATGGGTGCCGTGAAAGCTGACCCGGTGAATGTTGGAGCCGTTGGCGGACATTACGTAAATCTGTGCTCCGCCGCTCCGATCACTTACAAATGCGATCTGGGAGCCACCCGGAGACCAGCTTGGAGAGGCATCGATACCAGAACTGGTGGTCAACCTTGCAACGACCTTGCCCGAGTAGGGGTCTAGGGTGAAGATATCGGAGTTGCCACCATTTGACAGGGTGGCAGACAGAAGGTTGCCAAGGGGACTCCATGCCGCGCCGATGTTGAGTCCTGTACGTGCCGAGATTCGCCTGGTGGTGGCTTTGGCCAGGTCAGCCAGGTATAGATCGGGGTTACCCGCACGGTAGCTGGTATAGATGAGCTTGGTACCATCTGGAGACCAGCTTGGTTGGAGATTGATGGAACCGTTTCGCGTGACGGGAATTGCT
Source organism: Myxococcota bacterium (assembly GCA_024276675.1). Classification (GTDB taxonomy): domain Bacteria; phylum Myxococcota_A; class UBA796; order UBA796; family JAFGLY01; genus JAJRWT01. Next base: position 32,598 of record JAJRWT010000017.1, read on the forward strand.
CCATGCCCGTCGATGTCCACGAGGTAGATCTCTTTGTTTCCCGTGCGATTGTTGACTGCCGCGAATCTGGTATTGAAAATGCTGTCGGTTCCGGTGACGGCCTTGATAATTGCGTTGGCCACGTGATGGGCCACGCTGCGCAGTCCGGAATCAGAGCCAGAAAACGCCCGTGCATCCAGTTTCCTGGCTCCTGCTACATCATATATCCAGACTTCGGCACGGAGCTTCTGGCCCAACAGATCTATCCTGGTTTTCGCCAGCACCGCGGCACCTGGGATGGTCCAGTCGGAGAAGCTGAATTCTCCCGGGCGGAGTCCGGCTCCAGGCGGTTCGAGGAAAGCTGCCGGGTCCAGTATCCTGAACCAACCTGAGATTTCGAGATCACGGACGAGTACTGAGGCAAACTCCCGAGCGAGGGTGCTGTCGGCGCCCTTGGGATTCGGGATGGCCAGGGGGATGTCCTGCCTGCCCGGTGCCCCGACACTGACGATGAGGCGGCCGGATTCCTGGGCAACAGCGCCCGATGGGCAGGTGAAACCCAGGATTGCCAGCAGCAAGCCAAGAAAAGAAAAAAGGCGGAGAGGTTCAACGAGCATCGGAAGCCGGGAAGTGAATCCAGATGCCTCTGGACGCGAGGTTTTGGAACTTTGGAGGAGGGAGGGGCAGGCGGCCGGATTTCTGCACTGCCCGTATACAGGATTCGTCGTAGGATGTGTTCCCGGAGGGGCGTGCCATTCGGGTTTTTTCGATTTTACCGTCGGCATCGAGTGTCACCTCGACGATTGTGAAGAGATCCGGGTTGTCTTGAATGATTCTTGGCAGGGGAGTCCAATTAGGTAGCACGATCCGGCGGATCTGGCTCTGGTAGCGGGCCAGATCCGGATCCATGGGTGCTCCGGTCCCCAGGCCGGCGAAGGCTTCCTCGGGTGAAAGTGTACTGTTTGGGTCCGTGGCTGAACGATCCACATCGCCGAGAGGTGCCTGGATGTCCTTGATGAGTTCGCTACGGCGGAGCTGCCGGAGAACATCGGCTCGCCTGTCTCGGCTGTCAGCCTTCGGTGGCGGCTCTTCGGGACGTGTTTCAGAGTTGGATGGATGGGGTTCAGCGAAAGGTTCCGGGGATGGCATGGCGGCTTCGGGGACTGGTGCCGGGGGCGGTGGAGAAGGGGCGCGAGTGGCACGATCCGGATTCCGGCCCCGCGCTTTTGGAAGGGCAACCATCTGCACCTGCATTATTTCGTCTGGATCGAAGAGCGGTTGGTCGTCTTCGATACAGCCGCGGCCCAGCAGGAGGAAAAGCACGACGGTCCCGTGCAAAAGGAGGGATAGGAGTAGATCCCATGGTTTCAGGGTAAGGGTATCGGGACGCAGCACGGAGCTGGCCAACTACCGATCCTCGATGGCCGGCTGGGTGATCATGCCCATTCGGGAAAAACCGGCCTTGGTGCACAGGGCCATGATCTGCGCGACGTTTTCGTAGGGAACGGAACCATCGGCTCTGAGGAAGACATCCTGGTCGGGGTTGGCCTCCGCTATGGCGGGAATCTTGATCTGTAGATCCTCCATTGTCAGTTCGTGTTCGCCAATCAGGTAGGTGCCGTCTGCCTTGATGGTGAGAACGAGCTGGTCTTCGGAGAGTTCCATGGTGGGGGCATCTGCTCTGGGCAGATGAACGTCCATGCCCGTGGTCATGAGAGGAGCCGTGACCATGAAAATGATCAACAGCACCAACATCACGTCGACGAAGGGAGTGACGTTGATGTCTGACATCATCCCATCTGTTCCAGTGTTTGAGAATGCCACTGGTCGCTCCCCGATGCCTTGTGTCTACAGCCTTCTGAAGTGTCGCTTCACGATATTCTGGAAATCAGATGAGAAGTTGTCCATTTCGCCTGACAGGACCCTGAGTCTGGAGTTGAAGAAATTGTAGGCCATGACAGCAGGTATGGCAGCCAGCAAGCCCACAGCCGTTGCGATGAGGGCGTTGGCGATGTCTGGGCCAACGACTTGTATGGATGCCTGCCCGGTGTGTCCGATGCGTTGGAAAGCTCGCAGAATGCCCCACACAGTTCCAAAAAGACCAATGAATGGCGCTGTTGCGCCAGTGGTGGCAAGAAAAGGAACCATTCGTTCCAGGGATGTGAGTTGTACCGAACTCGCTCTTCGCATGGAGCGGGCGAGGTTTTCCAGACCACCAAGATCCATGGTGTTCTGCTGGTTTTCGTTGGCGCTCGATGTCAACTTTGAAAGCTCGATGTAGCCGGCCTTGAAAACATGGGCGACCGGTGCCTTTTCGAATTCCGAAACCTGCTCGTATACATGGTCCAGCCGGCGTGAGCGCCAGAACATCTCCAGGAACTCTTCTGATTGGTTGGTTGCCTTGCGGATTCGGGCCGCCTTGTTGACGATTATGGCCCAGCAGGTGATCGACATTCCCATCAGCAGTACAAGTACGAGTTGGATGATGGGTTCGGCCGATGTCACCATGTCGATGATTGACGGAGTCTCGGAGCCGGTTTCCTGTATCGTGGCCAGGTAGACCTGCAACACGTCGTTCATGGCTCAACCTGTGGTGGGTGACGGTTCGTGAAGGATGTTCTGGAAAAGCACCGTAACATACCATGTAGACGAAGAATCCAGGAGAAGGGGCCCATGGCGGGGAGCGGACTGGGCATTTTTCGTTCATCTTCATCTGCAGCGGGAGTACCCAGACATTTACGGACGGACAGCTTAGTGCTGTTTACTGGCGCCTGGCCATGCAGCAAGGCCATCTTCTACGTTGAAAACCTGGCTTGCGCCAATGCTGGTGAGGAACTCCGCGGCTGCCTCCGAGAGACCACCGGTCTTGCTGAGGCAGATGATGTGGGTGGTCTGTTCCAACTCCTGGTACCGGTGTGGCAACTCGTCCAGGGGAATGTTGATGGCGCCCTCGATGTGGAACTGGGCGAACTCCTCGGGAGTCCGGACATCCAGTAGTTTGAAATTGGAGTCGGAATCGGAAAGCAGTCCCAGAGCCGTGACCGCCGTCACGGAGTTGGCGCTCGCGGCGGGCGCTCCCGGATCTCGTATACCCGTGAAAGTGCGTTGGGAGTCGGTCTCGGGAACTGTGGTGCCTTCCAGGCTGGCCAGCTTCGAAAGCAGATCCGAGGTGGGCAGATAGCCTCTTTGAGACAGTATTATCTTGCCGTTTCTGTCCAGCAGAATGACCGATGGCTTGCAATAGGGCCTGATGCGGCCGCTGCAACCGAATCTTCGAGCACACAGCGCCAGCGGATCGTAGAGGAGATGGAACTCCAGCCCTTGTCTGCCGCGATACTGTCGTAAACGTTCAGTACGGAACTGGGTCACGCCGAAGATGACCGTGTTCAGCGCCTCGAAGCGGGAGATTTCTTTTTGCAGGCTTTTCAGGTAGTCGTCTGTGCGGTCGTCCAGAAGTGAACGGAAAAACACCAGCAGGATGTTCAGGTGACCCGTGAAGTCCTTCGATTTGATCCACGTACCCTCTTCCGCTGTGAGAGAGAGTTGGGGAGCCTCGGTACCCGTGGGGAGTGGCTTCAGGGACAGGAGATGTGGAATGTCTTTCAGTTTGATCCCCTTGGGCATTGTCGCTCCTATTGTTGACCTTCTATTATTCACCTGGAAAAGCCCAACCCAGCAGGAATGGATTGCATTCCAGCCAGGTACCTGGTGTATCTCTTGGTGGCAGCAGTGCGATTTCAAGTTCTCGAACGGCCGTTGCTGGCCCCTCTCTCAAGAAAAGGGGCTGCTCCTGCGATGGGAGCAATTTGTTGATGGGAACAATCTAGCATGGGACAGGAGAGCTGGCATGGGGGTGGCTCCTCTACGAGGACGGCTGTCCCGCCGGCGAGCCATCGGCATGTCACGCAGACGCTACGGAGGCCGAAGTCGCAGAGTCGCGAGCCAGTCCGGAAGACCGTTCGCCGGGCGGGTAACCCAACTGGCATCTGTGTAGAGACTGGGCATTGGCGCAGGGGCCTGGAGATCGGTTTCTATATTGCCAGGTCCTGCAGCAGGGCTCTTGGATTGGTGGTCCCGTAGCGTAGTCGTTCATCTCTGGTCACATGGGCCAGTGCGCAGGTGGGATCATGAGTGAAAAAGAGCCGGCCATGCTGTGCCAGCATGTGGTCGAGCAACCTTCGCTTTTCATCGATGAGCAGTTCGGGGAAGCGATCATAGCCCATGGTGATGGAGGTGTGGACCCAGGCTCGACCTGGTGCCAGATCCGAGATGAACAGAACAGGGCTGTGTTCTCCCTGGATCTCGCACAGCATCAGGCCAGGAGTGTGTCCGTGGGAAAAATGAAAGGTGTATCCGTCGCCCAGACAGGGTGCGGCAGGACCATCGATGATTTCCAATCGGCCGCTTTTTTTCAGAAGTTCGTTCAGGACTGGTACGAAGGACGCCCTGTCGCGAGAATGGGGGTGGGTGGCCCGGTACCAGGCCTGTCTGCTCACAAGGAATCGAGCTTGTGGAAACAGGAGTCGTTGGGGTTGGTCTTCCTGCCAGTCCGAGAGCAGTCCTCCCGCGTGATCGAAGTGCAGGTGTGAAAGTACAACCACTTGGATGTCGGAGTCGGTGAGACCAATTGCTTGCAGGCTTTTGAGCAACTGGTTGCCTTCACCCTGGATGCCATAGCGGTCGCGCAGTGTTGGAGACATGAAGAAGCCCGCCCCCGCTTCGAAGAGGATTCGGCCTCCGCCGTCGTCCACCAACAAGGCGCGTGAAGCCAGCTCGATACGATGTCTGGCGTCCGGAGCGGCCCAGGATTCCCACAATGCTCGAGGTGCATTGCCGAACATAGCTCCACCATCCAGTCTCTGGTAGTTCCCGTCGAGAGAGTAGATACGCCGTTCCATGGTCGGTCCTGCCCCGGAGAAAATATAAGGTGTGTCAATCAGCAGGAATAATAACCCGGCATTCCACTCGTGGGCCCTGTCCGGGGTTCAGCCGAGTACATCCCACTATTACGATGCCGTCGTGCATTCGGGCCCCACTGGAACCTGCGCTGCGAGCGGCTCGCTACCGTTGAAGACCAGCTCCCGCCTGTCGGGGTTGATGCTTTGAGGGTACTACTTACTGTTGTCCGGAGCAGTTCCAGGTGGGTTGGGCTGTATTTTTCCGATTCCCGTGGGCGGAGGGGAGTCGGGACCGGCCTTGGGTTGGAATGTCTCCATCGAGATCTCCGTCCTGGGAAGATGGGTCATGTCCGCCAGGAACATCTGGCTGTTCCCCACCAGGTCCAGATCCCTGTCGAGTTCGAGATCAGCGTCCTGGTCACAAATGACCACCAACATGAAGTCCTTGCCGGCTGGTCCTGTCAGGTGGAAGTCTCCCTGTTAGTCGGTCCACGAGGAGGCCAGCGGAGCTGCCTGTCCTCCCTGTTCGCCAGGAGCCGGTATTCCGACCATCGAGACCTTGGCGGGCCTTGAACAGGCCGGGCCAGAGAGAGTACCGGATATGGAAATATGTTCCATGTTTTCAATTTGGTCCTGGGAAAACGACGGTGGGCTGCGGAGGATTCTTTTCAACCGCCAACCTGCCCTGGGTGGAGTTTTTCGTTCGCCCGTGGACGGGTTTCCGCTGGCCCCCATGTTCTGGTCTTTCGATTGCATCAGGAGCTTCTGGGGACTGAGTGAGTTTTCGAGGGCTTGCCCTGAATCTGGAGGCGCCTCGCTGCAGACAAGGATGTCCTGTCCTTTGAAGCGTGTGGCCACCGGACTTCTGCACCTGCCGAGGCCTGGAAGCTCCCTGGGCGGTTCCCAGTGGATGCCATCTTCCGACTCACTTTGTACGACTATGGCCTTTCCCCGGGACCAGCCCTGGGCGTACATGCGCCAGGTATCACCATCGCGCCAGACGCATGGAACCGAAATCCCGGGAACTTCGCCGACTTCGATGAACCGTCCTTCTTTGTTGGCCGCCACGACGACTCTGGTGGAGAGGCGTGGTTTGAGGGTGGTTTGTGTCATGTACAGGAGGCCGTCCACCATGACGGGATCACCCACGCCCGGCGCCTTGAAGATCACCCGGGGATTTTCAAAGAAACCGGATTCAGCAAGGCTGGCTCGCACCACCCTGTGGTCTCCCCTGGACAATACCGGATCTTCGCTGCGGCGAAGCTTGTCCAGGGTCCATGCTGTGAGCCACAATCTGCCATCTTCCCATGAAAGTTCGGGATCGATTATTGATACCGGAGCATCGAGTGCATACCACCTGATCCCCCAGTGCAACAGATCCTGCGTGAAGAGAACCGGAAAGTAGGCGGGGTGCCTGACCGAGAGCACCTGTGGAGGGCTGTACAGGAGGCCAGAGATCATCAGTACTTCATCGTCCACCACCCCCAGTCCCAGGGTGGTCATGTAGCGCGCAGATGGCTCGGGAAGGCGGTGCCACGTCTGTGCATCCGATGAGGTGTAGGACCAGATTACAGGGAATCCTTCGCCGGTGGAATCCTGTTCCAGCAGAGGTTCCAGGGCTGGGTTTCTGTACAGCCAGTCGTCCCAGGCGGGTTGAGGTTCGGATGCTGTGGGGGGAGGGTCTATGGACTCGGCGCTGTAGACGAAGCGTTGGCTCAGCCATTGCTTGTCGGGCCACTGTCGGGAACCATCCAGATCCGTGACACTGCCTCCCAGAGTGCCTGCCAGCTCGGAAACTCTTCCATGATCCGCGGAGAGATCTATGGCGAAGTGGGCAAAACCAGCAGCTCTGGCCCATTTTTCCAGAGCCCACAGGTTCCAGAACCTGGAGTCCACGATTTTCAGGTACACACTCGGTCCGGCGGAGTCCAGTCCTGCTGACGTGGGTTGGCCGTGGATGGTCTGGTCATAGAGTGACCAACGGGCGTCTGCTTCCAGCGGGTAGGTGAGTACGGGTCCGCTGGCCTTTTCGATGGCGGGCTCGGGGAGCGCGGACCAACGGGGCCAGGTTCCGGTGGACAGGGTTGCGAGCGCGAGAAAGCTCCAGGCGCGATGGCGAAAAAAACTCCCCAGGAGAACTGCGAGCCCCAGCCAGCACAAGACTCCGAAGGTTGCGATGAACTCCGGACTGGACTTCCTGAAGAAGCCGAGGATGGGAAACAGGGGGAGGGCCAGCAGACTCCTGTCCAGGGGAATGGGCTCTCCATCGAGGCACAAGGTTGGTCCAATGGCGAAAAGCGTGCCTGCAAGAACAAGCAGCACGCCTCTGCGGCCCATGATACCTGCCCTGGGAAAGAATCCCAGGCATGAAGTGGCAAGCAGCAGCCCTCCCCAACGCGGAGCAATTCCAAGGCCGAGAAAGCCCTTCAGATCGCCGCCGATGCAACTTTCGCCAGGTGTTTGCGCGGAGAGATCTCCGAAGGCCTGGGGGAGCGCAAGGTGCCGGAAGGCCATAGCAGCGGCCAGCAGCAACATCGCGATGATGGCTGGAAGACGCAGGAAAGCCCGCGGGCGAAGTACGGCGAGTGCAATCAACGTTGCCAGGGCCGTGAGCCAGGAAGTCCCCATGGCCAGGGTCGCAAGAAGACCCAGTACGACGCCCTTCCAGCTATTTCCAGGTGGAGCCGTCAATGCCAGAAGAGCCCAGGGAAGCCAGTAGACACTGCCGGCTTCCAAGCTTCCGGCACTAAGAGCCTGCATGGCGGCTGGCGAAAGCACCACCAGTGCGCCCCACCATCCATTCAAGCCTAGGCGGCGCATCAAAAGGGCGGCACCCATACCTGAGAACCATATTCGGGCAAAATGCAGAAAAAGTGCGGCGCGAGCAGCTCCCAGAAAATGGACGATGGGTGAGAGAATGGTCCCTTCCACAAGGAGATGCGGCCAGACGACCTGGCCTTCCGGAAAGAGCAACAGCCTGGTGGAAAGACCTTCCTGCCAGAAGGGGCCGGAAGAGTGCCAGAGATGCCACAGACCTGTGGGAAGAATGTTTCCCTGTCCCAGTGCAAGACCCCACTCCGCATCACTGGGGGGGATTCCCAGCGCCAGCAGTAAGAGCAAGAGACAACAAGTCGCAATTGTGAGCGGAGCATCGAGCCACGGATGTACGCTCATCCTGTACCTGCCTCTTTGTGCTGTGGAACAGTCCCAATCGTGATTTGCAACTATGTGGTATAGCAGCACCGATTATGTATTCGTCGGACCCGTAAAGCCAGGAGTCCTTTTGCGCCAGTTCATAGCACGTCAGGCAGGAATGTGAGCAGCGAGTCCCTGGAGGGGCGCGGCGGGTCTCTTTCACGACCTGTTGGTGCTCACGTGCTCCGTGGAAGGATCATCGGGGTACTGGGCCCCGTCGCTGCTTCGGTCGCTGCTCTCGCTGTTTCTCGTGTCGTGTTGGGAGAGGTCTGGCGGGATGGCTGGATCGCTGGCGGCAGCGGTGGAATATGGACAACCCTTGAGATAGAGACGGCCTTTGGGCCCCATGCAGCGGCATCGGATGGTCTCCATGTCCTTCCGCTGCCCTTGAAGCTGGCAGCAGGTCTGCTGGCCGGCCGCATGCCATCAGAGCAGGTATGGAACCTCTTGCTGCTGACTGGCCTGCTCCTGGGTTTTTTCGCGGTTTTCAGGGCCAGTAGGAAGAGCGGCGCCTCGTTTGCGCTGTCCTTGGGGGTGGCCCTGCTGTGTACCTGGAGCCCAGTGCTTTCAGGTGGGTTGGAGCGGGGTGGCCTGGCCTACCTGAACACCGCTTTCTACCTTTTCCTGCTGTTGTCGCTTTTCTCGGAGAGGAAGGGGCTGTTGCATCTCGTTGCAGTAGCGGGCATCTCCGTTCTGGTGGCCTGGATCTATCCTCCGGGCAGCGTACTGCTGCTTCTGGCCGTCCTGTTCCTCTCCGTTTCGAAAGGTCCTTCCCCAGCGCGGCTTGCATCGGCAGTTGGTATCGTGGTGGGTGTTGCCGCGGCGGTGTTGGACACTCTCAACCTTCCAGGTGGATTGCCAGAACCAACCACCATGGAGTTCAAGAACATTTTTTCCTTGCCATGGAACTCCGGACCTGGCCTGGGACTGGCTGGTACCTGCCTGGCGGTGCTGGCCATATATGGCTTGGCACGAAACGTATCTACGAGAGGAAAGGCCTGGACTCTAATCGTTCTGGCCCTCGCAGCCATGGCCCTGGCCTGCGGACCGTGGGTTGTGTGGAACGACAGCCCGCTGCCCGTGGCCGGGGGATTGGTACCGCTACCGGCCTGGCCCTTCCATGCGATGCTGAAGGGTATCTATGCCTGGGCACCCATGATGGGCTTGTTGCAGGCCACTCTTGCTGTTGCCTTTATTCTGGCTCCGTCCTGGAACAGGCCTCTGGCCTCGTGGGGACTGTTGCTGGTGGCCGCGGTGGAACCGATCCTCGTGGGAAAAGTGGGCGGCGCGGACGTGGCAAGACTTCCGGACGAGCGGCTCGGTGTTGCCATGTCGGTGGCGGACGGACCTGTTCTCCACCTTCCCCTGGAATTGCTCCACAATGACGATAAAATGGGAGCGCCACCGGGGTACAATGCGCTCTGGACGCTGGTGGACATGCGGTTGGGCCGCCAGGCAGCGGTCCCCTGGGTACCCGTGGCGGTGCATCCGCTGCTGGCGGAACCTCTGGTAGTCCTTTCGCTGTACGCCGAGCAGGTGGAGTTGCCCGGTAGCGAAAGGATCGCCATCCCCAACATGGCTCCTGGTTTGGCTCTGAAGGCTTCGGGGGTTCACTGGCTGGTGGTGCACCGAGGGCTCATGAAGTCCGAAACCCTGGAAATGCTGGATCCGGTCCTGCTGAGAACTCTGGGACCTCCTGTCCGGGATCTGGTGGATCGGCTGGATATATACGAGGTCGATGGGCAACGCTTGAACATCCCTCGAAACACTCGTCTCCTGGCACAGTCCGAAGCACCACGGCCCAACTGGACGACCCTGGACAGGTACAGGGCGGAGCTCGATAACGGACTGGGACTTCGAAGTCGTGAGTTTCAAGGGCAGAGGCCAGGAATCTCTCCAGGCAGCGGGGCCCGAAATAATCCAGACTGAAGGAGCCCGCCACATTCACGCCATGCTGGCAGTCGGTGGCGCACGAGTCTGCGCCCGATGCAGGGAAACAACCAGGTTTACACAGTATTTACGCGAGGGGCATGCGGACGTTATCGAGCCATGACGGCCACTTATGGACGACGACAGGGCGTTCCTGTGGAACCCTCCAACCTGGCACTCTCGGAAAGCTGTCCAGGAAACTTACATATTCAGATGACTTGTGCGTTCTTGACGCGGGAGATCACTAGTGCTAGCTTCTCTGTCCCTTGAGCCCCTTGAGCCTGGCTTCTACGGTTCTGGCCGCATGGGCACAGTGTGATGACCCTCGATTCAAGCAGGTGAACTCTGGACACACCCTCCTGCTGCATTTTGGACAGGGAAGCGAGTAATTCGCTGAGGGTTTTCTGTTGCCGGCACACGGGCTTGTGTTTTCTGACAGAGCAGCCTGTCATATGGAGGATGGCTGTCTTCCGGCGACAGGACTGCCATGTGTCTCTACTGATACAGGAGGTCCCGCATGGGATATGAGTTCATCGAGGGAAACGAGGCGATATCGAGAGCCGCCATCAAGGCGGGTTGTGATTTTTTCGCCGGTTATCCCATCACGCCAGCTTCATCTATCTTGCAATACATGCTCAAGCTTCTGCCACCGCTTGGTGGAACAGCCATTCAGGCAGAAGACGAGATCGCCTCCATGGGCTTTTGCATAGGTGCCGCCATGGCCGGGCGGAAGGTAATGACAGCCACGAGTGGTCCGGGGATCAGCCTCTACAGCGAAAACATCGGCCTGGCCATCATGGGCGAGACCCCCATGGTAATCGTCAATATTCAGCGGCAGGGGCCTGCTACGGGCTCCGCCACCAAAGGTGCGGAAAGCGATATCCAGTTCACGCGCTGGTCCACCTCTGGAGGGCTGCCCATCATTGCCTTGAGCCCCGCCACGGTTACCGAAGCCTACGAACTGACCTTCCGGGCATTCAACATGGCCGAGCAGTATCGTGTTCCCGTTTTCCTGCTGGGGAACAAAGAGATCGGGGTCATGCAGGAAGGCGTCGACCTTGACAAGGTGGAACTTCCTCCGTTGTACAACCGCAGAAAAATCCCCGCCGACAAACCGGTTCATCCGCACGATTTCGAATCACCCTCCGATGTCCCGGCCATGGCGGATTTCGGTGGGGACCGGGTCGTTCGCTACACTACCTCCACTCACGACAAGGCGGCCTACCTCACCACCGATCCCGTGTTGATCGAAGAAATGCTGGAGCACTACCGGGCCAAGATCGAAACCGCCATCCACGACATCGCCTTGTATCGCGAGGATTTCCAGGAAGGCGCGGAAACCCTGGTAGTGAGCTACGGCGTGACATCCCGGTCGGTGGCCGTGGCGGTAAGACAAGCCCGATCAGCAGGGCAAAAGGTCTCTTCCCTGGTGTTGCAGACCTTGTGGCCGGTCCCGTCAAAGGCGATATTGGCTGCCATGGACGGCATCAAGAAGGTGATTGTACCCGAAATGAACCTCGGCCAGTACATCTTGGAAATCGAAAGGCTGGCTCCAAAGGGAATCCAGGTGGTAGGTGTCTCAAAGATGAACACGAAGCTTCTCTCACCATCCGAAATCCTTGGGAAAGGGGGTCTGCTATGAGTGAACACAGCACCTACATGACCAAGGCCATCGGCCCCCTTCCGTTCTGTCCTGGATGTGGGCATACAACGATCATCAAGGCGCTCGACAAGGCGCTCGTCAAGCTCCAGCCGGATCCCGCAAAAGTGGTAATCGTGACCGACATCGGTTGCATCGGGCTCTCTGACAGGTATTTCACCACCAGTGCCTTCCACGGCCTTCACGGACGTTCAATAACCTACGCCTGTGGTCTCAAGCTGGCTCGTCCTGAATTGACAGTCGTGGCGTTGAAGGGCGATGGGGGCTGTGGCATCGGTGGCACGCATCTGCTGAACGTGGCCCGTCGAAACATCGGAATCACCCTGATCGTGGCCAACAACTTCAACTACGGCATGACCGGCGGGCAGCATTCCGTGACCACTCCCTCCGACGCCACGACCTCCACCACACCATGGGGGAACGTGGAGAGGCCCATGGACCTGGCGGCCACGGCAGCGGCAGCGGGTGCGGCCTGGGTAAACCGAACGACCAGCTTCGACGGACAGCTCTCCGACATCATCGCAACGGCCATCCAACAACCTGGATTCGCCATGCTGGATATCTGGGAACTCTGCATGGCCTACTACGCTCCCAGAAACAAGCTTCGCAAGAGCGGACTCACGGCGATGCTGGACGAGTACGGCTTCGAGCTGGGGCAGATTGCCGACAGGCCGCGTCCCGAGTACAGCGAGCGCTACAGGGCCGTCTTTCAGCAGAGGCGCACCGAGGAACGTGCAAGGCCGGCGATTGAAGTGGAGTTCGGCAACGCTGTTCCTCGTCAGACCGGTATCATCATCGCCGGCAGCGCGGGTCAGAAGATCAAATCCACGGCATCTCTCTTCGCCAGAGCAGCCATGGCAAGCGGTCTTCATGCCACCCAGAAGGACGACTACCCCATCACCGTGATGACTGGTCACTCCGTCGCTGAACTCATCATCAGCCCGGAGCGCATCGACTACACGGGAATCGATTCACCCGACTTCTTCATTCTTCTCTCCGAGGACGGACTGAACAGGACTCGAAAGCAGGTAGAAAAGCTACCTGAAACCTGTGTTCTGTACGCCGAGGAGACTATTCGGCTACCCAAGACGAGAGCTCGAGTGCGTCGTTATCCATTCATCGCTGCCGCCAGAAAGGTGAGCAAGCTTTCGCTGGCGTCACTTGCCCTGGCCACGATGATAGAAGAAAAGGGCTTCTTCCCGCTCGATGCCATGTCATGGGCAATCTCCAGCTTCCAGAAGCCCAAGGTGGCAGAAACCAACCTCAAGGCCGTTGCAGCCGGTTCAGCGCTGGCGCAGGGGCACCAACCCGAACACCAACCAGAAAGGGACCAGTCATGAGTATTCCAACAATCGTCACGATGCCTGGAGATGGCATAGGTCAGACCGTTCTTCCCGAGGCCATCAAGGTGCTGGACAAGGTGGGCTTCAAGGCCGACTACGTCCACGCGGACATCGGGTGGGAGTTCTGGAAGACCGAGGGCAATCCCCTTCCACAGCGAACTCTGGATCTGCTGGAAAAGCACAGGGTTGCATTGTTTGGCGCCATTACATCCAAGCCCAAGGATGCCGCCGCCAGTGAACTGGACCCATCCCTGCGGGGCAAGGGCTATGTCTACTACAGTCCCATCGTTGGTTTGCGCCAGCATTTCAACCTGCAGCTCTGCATTCGTCCATGCAGATCCTTTACCGGCAACCCCTTGAACTTCATCCGGCGTGGCGCTGGCGGTAGCACCGACGAACCCAAGGTAGACGTGGTGATCTTCCGCCAGAACACCGAGGGTCTCTACTCCGGCGTGGAGTGGACCGGCCCATCGGACGAAGTCCGTCGCGCCCTGGAAACCCACCCCAAGATGGGAAGTTTTTCCGAGATACCTTCCGAGGATCTGGCCGTCTCGTGCAGGATATTCAGCAGGCCCGCCTGCCGCTATATTTGCCAAAAGGCTTTCGAGTACGCCGACAAACATGGCTACAAGTCCGTAACCGTCTGCGAAAAACCCAACGTTATACGCGAGACCTCCGGGATGATGGCCCAGGAGGCCAGGCTGGTGGCCAAGGAGTACCCGCACATTGCGTTGTGGTTCACCAACATAGACGCCCAGATGATGTGGCTCACCAAGAACCCCGAAGACTATGGCGTAATCCTCTCCGGCAATATGTTCGGCGACATCATCTCCGATGGGTTCGCTGGTCTGACCGGCGGGCTGGGCTTCGCAAACAGCGCCAATGTGGGCGAAGATTGCGCAATTTTCGAACCGACCCATGGCTCGGCACCCAAGTATTTCGACTACGAAGTTCCCATTGTCAACCCCATGGCGATGATCCTGTCCGCGTGCATGATGCTGGACCATCTCGACGAGGTGGAGAAGGCAGATCGCATACGCATGGCAATAGCCGAGGTGATCGCGGAGGGGAAGGTACGTACCTACGACATGATGAAGCTCCAGGGCCGTCCCGACGTGGTCGAACACGGAGCGGCCAGCACCTACCAGATGACCGAAGCAATACTGGCAAAGCTCTAGAACGAGGTGCTCCGACATGATTACGAGACAGGACCTAGGCTCACTGTTTTCCGCGCAACTGGAGCAGATTCGGGACCAACGGCTGCGTGACAAGGTGATCGATGTATATGTCGATGCTTGCGAGCAGGGCGGTTGGAACAACCTGGATGAGCTCAAAGACATCCCCTTCACACTTCTCACTGATTGCAGGGGAATAAACTTCGTCGAGCATACCATCGCGGTCACCGAAGGTGCCGTTGCTCTTGCCAGGGCCCAGATGGAAACCTATTCCGAACTTCCCTACGAAATCGACATGGACCGCCTGGTGGCAGGTGGGTTGCTACACGACGTTGGGAAGCTCCTGGAGATCGAACGCGATGGTGAAGGTGGCTATCGCAAGAGCCATGCCGGCAAGTGCGCTCGGCATCCGATTTCCGGAGCAATTCTGGCGGCCATGGCGGGTCTTCCAGGCGAGTTGGTGAACACCATTGGTTGCCATGCCAAGGAAGGCGACGGGCGCCCGCAGGTCATCGAGACAGTGCTCATACACCAAGCGGATTTTGCAACTTTCAATCCCCTGGTCATGATGACCAGGGGTACGCTCATCCAGTAGCCAGAGATTGCTGGATGCCGGTCGTGGGGACCGGGTGAAGGAACCCGGTTCCCATCTCTTGACGGTCGTCCAGAAGCAGGAGAACGACAATGGGTAGGACCATCATAGAGAAGATCCTTGGTTCACACGCCGGTCACGAGGTTTCGCCAGGCGAGATCGTCGATCTGACCATCGATGCACGCGTTGCGCGCGACTTCGGAGGGGCCAACGTGGTCAAGAACCTCCGCGACAACGGACTGGGCATCCATGATCCCGCCAAAACCTTTTTCACTTTTGACTGCAATCCCGGTGGTTCAGATCAGAAATACGCGACCAACCAGCAGATCTGCCGTGTTTTCGCCAGGGAGCACGGAATTCGTGTTTTCGACATAGATAGCGGTATCGGCACCCATATCGCCATCGACAGGGGACTGGCGGTACCAGGCTCCACGCTGGTGTCCACCGATTCCCATGCCAACATCCTCGGAGCCATCGGTGCCTTTGGGCAGGGGATGGGCGATGTGGATATTGCTCATGCCTTTGCCTTCGGAAGAGTCTGGTTCAAGGTTCCCCCCAGCGTGAAGGTGGTCTTCAGGGGCAGGCCGGCACCGGGGACATCGCCCAAGGACTTGATTCTGGCCATGGCCAGGGTGGTCGGGGCAAACGGACTGTTGGGCTATGCCGCGGAGTACTATGGGGCAGTTGTGGACGACCTCGATCTCTCCGGTCGTGTCACCATGGCTTCCATGACCACCGAAATGGGCGGGATCATAGGCCTTTTCCCACCAAACCAGCAGGTATTGGACTATTGCTCCAGGGCTGCAGGGCGGCCAATCGACCCGGTTCTGGCCGATGGCAATGCCAGCTATTCCAGGATCGTGGAAATCGACGTAGAGGCATTGGAACCGCAACTATCGAGGCCAGGCCACCCGGAAGACGTGGTGCAGGCCAGGGAGCTTCTGGGTACCAAGATCGGTTCTGCCTTCATCGGCTCATGTACCAACGGGCGCTTCGAAGACATGCTGGCAGCCGCCGAGGTCTTGAAGGATCGCAAGGTGGCTCCCGGAGTCGTGTTGAAGATAGTACCAAGCACTGACGAGGTCTGGAAGCGATGCCTGGATGAAGGTCTGATGAAGATCTTCAAGAACGCGGGAGCATTGGTGGGCAACGCCGGATGTGCCGGGTGCGCCGCGGGTCAGATCGGTCAGAACGGTCCAGGCGAGGTCACCATTTCCACGGGCAACCGAAACTTCGCGGGCAAGCAGGGGAAAGGTTAAGTGTATCTGGCTTCGCCATCGGTGGTCGCCGCATCTGCCGTGGCTGGGATGATAGCTCTTCCACAGCAGATACCTGAATCCCCGGCGGTTTTTGAAGCAACTATACCCACGGGGGGGGGAACCACTTCCCGGGGATCCTCTGCCGTTGCGGAAAAGCCCTCGAAGATCAGAGGACGTGTCTGGGTTGTTCGCCAGGATAACATCGACACCGACATGATCTATCACAACCGCTACCTGACAGTGACCGACATAGCCGAGATGGGGCAGTACACCCTGGACAACCTTGCCGGTTGGGAGGACTTTGCGAAAAGGGCCAAGCCAGGCGACATCGTCGTCACCGGCAAGAACTTCGGTGCTGGTTCCTCCAGGCAGCAGGCCGTGGACTGTTTCGAGAGCCTTGGCATCGGTCTCATCATCGCGGAGTCCTTTGGAGCCATCTACGAACGCAACGCAATCAACAAGGGCTTTCCCATCATGACAGCCAACCTGTTGGCCACGGGTTTGAAGGACGGCGACCACATCGAAGCCGACCTGGCAACCGGAGAGGTTGCGACTCCCGAGGGGCTGGTGAAGGGCACTCCGTTCTCTGAAGTGCAGATGAACATCTATAAAAAGGGCGGCCTGCTGAACACATAGGTCGGCCAGGAACAACACCCAGGGGTTAATCATGGGCAAGACGTTTGCAGAAAAGGTACTGGCACGCAAGTCGGGTCAGGAAGATGTCATCCCGGGGCAGATCGTCATCGTTCGGCCGGATCACCTGCTCACCCACGACAACACCGCCGCGATAATCGGCAAGATCGGCGCCGAACTTCGGGAGTTCGGTGTGGCAAGGAAGGAGATGCCAGTCATCGTATTGGACCACGTCACTCCTGCCGCCAGTGAAAAAACCGCCACCAACCACAAGAACATCCGCGAGTTCGTGGACAGATACGGAATTGCCAACTTTTACGACGTCGGAACCGGCATCTGCCACCAGGTTGTGATGGAGAAGGGGCATGCAAAACCCGCATCCATCATCGTGGGGAGCGATTCCCACACCTGCTCCTACGGTGCTCTGGGAGTTTTCTCGACAGGAATCGACCGTACCGAGGCTGCCGCCCTCCTCTTGAGAGGAGAGACCTGGCTTCGCGTACCCGAGACCATAAAGGTGGAACTGAAGGGTAGGTTCCAACCCGGTGTTACCGCCAAGGATCTCGTCCTCACCATTATCGGCGACATAGGAGCCGATGGAGCCTCCTACCAGGCCGTGGAGTTCCACGGGAACGTGGCTGCCCTGAGTATCGAAGATCGCATAACGGTTGCCAACATGGGAATAGAGATGGGCGCCAAGGTGGCCGTGTTCCCGGTGGATCGACTCACCCGGGACTACCTGGAATCGGTTGGCGTGAGTGAGAGCGACTACGATGCCCTCTGGGCCGATCCCGATGCCAACTACATCCGGGTGTTGGAGTATGACCTGGCTGCAATCGAGCCAGTGTTGGCCTTCCCTCACACCGTAGACAACGTGAAACCTCTTGCCGAGGGGAACGGCCTGGTATTTCAGCAACTCCTGCTGGGAACCTGTACCAACGGAAGGCTCGGCGACCTGGAAACTGCTGCCGACATCCTGGACGGGCACAGCGTCGCCCCTGGGATCAGATTGCTGGTTCTGCCTGCCTCCAGGCAAATCTTCGATCAGGCTCTTGAAAAGGGGGTAATCGCCAGGTTGAGTAGGGCTGGGGCTGTGATCCTGCCTCCGGGTTGTGGTCCATGTCTGGGCGCACATCAGGGTGTACTCGCACCTGGAGAACGCTGTTTGAGCACGGCAAATCGTAACTTCAAGGGTCGTATGGGCTGCAAGGCCGCCGAGATCTACCTGGCCAGCGCCGCCACCGTGGCCGCAACGGCAGTGGCTGGTACGTTGAGCGACCCGCGGGAACTGTGACCGCAAGTCGGGCGCATATATGGATGCGCCTCTGAAGGAGGTTTTCTATGAAGGTCTGGAAGTATGGTGACGACATCAACACCGACATGCTCTTCCCCGGGAAGTACACATACTCGTGTGGTACCGCGGAAGAAATCATCCCCCACCTCTTCGAAGATCTGGATCCCGATTTCTCAAAGGCAGTGTCCTCCGGCGATCTGCTGTTCGTCGGAAAGAACTTTGGCTGTGGCAGTTCCAGGGAACAGCCGGTGCTCGGGCTCCGGGCGGTCGGAGTAGCCGCCATCATCGGCAAGGGATTTGCCAGGATTTTCTACCGGGCCGCCATCAACCAGGGGCTTGTACTCGTGGAATGCCCCGAAGCCGTGGATGCCTATGAACCCGGAGACAAAGTCAGCTTCGACCTGGAGGGTGGCACGGTGAAGGTGGGGGATGGTGTTTTTACCTTTCCAAGGCTTCCGCCGGAAATTCTGGCTATTCGTGATGCCGGGGGCCTTCTACCTTATACCATCGACAAGCTCAGGGAAGGCCGTTGAGCCAAACCTGGATCATTTGCCTTCCATGCCTGGAATTCAAGGAGAACCATCGTGAGTCCACAAGAAAAGAAACCTGGTTGGGGGACCTCGGTAACGAGAGTTGCCCCCAACAGCCTGCTCATTTCCGGCTACCCTCTCGAAGAATTGATCGAGGGATCCACGCTTCTGGAGACCGCCCATCTCCTGGTGGACGGTGAGCTACCCTCCGCGAAACAACTCGAGGAGCACTTGGCCACGGCTGCAACGGCGGTGGCTCTCTCCGCGCCTCCCGTGGTCAGGTTCAAAGGGGAGCCCATCTCCCAGGTTCTCGCAAAGCAGCTCATGAACGACGCAGACCTGGCTGCAATCGACGAGAAGGCCGAAGGCGGGAGGGTCAGGAAGACCGTGTTCGCATTGGGGCGTTTTGTGCGGTATCTTGCCGACAACCTTGGTAATGCTGCGGCGCTCGATGCTGTTGGTAAAGGTGCGCCGTTTTCCCATGCCATCTTTGCTACCGTGACGGGGGAAGGCGACGCGGACCCTGCGAGAGCCAGGATGATCGAGGCCATGATCGTCGCTTCGGTTGACCATGGAGTTACGCCACCATCCGCCCAGGCCACCATCATCGCTTCTTCCGTGAGGGGTACCTACGAGACCGCGGTGGCCGCTGGAATCGGGGCCATAACGGATGTCCACGGCGGTGCGGGGGCAATGGCTGCCGAGTTTTTCCTGGCTTGCGCCAGGATGGCACGGGAAGAAGATCTGGAAATTGAAATTGCCACTCACAAGATGGTCTCCGGATACGTCGCGGAAAAGAAACGCATCAAGGGCCTGGGGCATCGTGTACATACCGAGGATCCCCGGAGAAACGTGCTCTGGAAGCTGGCAGACTAAAATGCCGTTTCGGGTACCTGCATTGAGGTGTCCAGGATTGTCGGGGAGACCTTCTTCAAGATCAGGGGCAAAAACCTGCCCATCAACGTTGACGGAGTGATCGGTGCAATCGTCGCCGATCTGGGGATTCCTTCCTCTTTGGCCAAGGCTCTGTTCGTGTACGGCCGCGTGGCCGGTCTGTCGGCTCATCACTACGAAGAGATCTCCACCCAGAGGCCCATGCGGCGGATCAACTTCTCCGAGGCCGTCTACCAGGGCAAAGATCTCCGGCACTACAAGAGCTGAAAACAGGAAGTTGCTGCGCCGTTCCGGAGCACCTTCGTGGAAACGAGCGTGGCCACGATGGCAGACGCGATCGTTTGAACAGTTCTCCGGCAGTGGCCAGTAACCAGGAACAATCTCAGACAAGGCGAAGAAAAAATGACGCTGGATTTGCAACCGTTCTTCAGCCCCGGGTCCATAGCGATCATCGGGGCATCGTCCAACTTCCAGGCAATTAGCGGCAAGCCTTTCCGTTTCTTGCTGGAACATGGCTACAAGGGCGACATCTATCCAATCAATCCCAAGTACGACGAGATCAAAGGCTACCGTTGTTACAAGAGCATACTGGATGTACCGGGCCCCGTTGACGCCGCGCTCATCGCTGTCAACTTCAAGCTGGTACTACCCATGTTGCAGCAATGTGTGAAGAAGGGCGTCAAGTTCGCCACGATCTTTGCATCCGGCTTTGCGGAATCCGGAGCCGAGGGCAAGGCCTTGCAGGTGAAGATCGGTGAGTTGGCAAAGGAGTCCGGGCTTGGCATCTGTGGTCCCAACTGTCAGGGAATGGTGAACCTCAAAGAAGGCATAGTGGGCGGCTTCAGCGCGTCTTTCGAAATACGGCCTCTGTTGAAGGGGCCCATTGGCTACGTCACGCAGAGCGGTGCACTGGGGTATTCAATCTTCAACCTGGCCCAGGAATCCGGGGTGGGCTTCAGCTTCATCGTGAGTACGGGCAACGAGGTTGACCTCCACTCTCTGGATTTCCTGGAATACATGATCGAAGATCCCGAAACAGACATGGTGGTGGCATACCTGGAAGGGATCAAAAATGGCAAGCAGTTCGCGAGGCTTGCCAACCGTGCCCTGGAGCTGGGGAAACCCATCGCCGCTCTCAAGGTGGGTCGATCAGAGATCGGGCAGAAAGCCGCGGCATCACACACGGGCTCCCTCACCGGCTCCGATGCTGTCTTCGACGCATTCTTCCGCCAGAAGGGCATTATTCGCGCCGACGACATCGAAGACTTGATCGACGTGGCGGCCCTTCGCCAGAGCATAAGCCACATGCCCCAGGGAAAGGGGCTTGGTATCATCACCACCTCCGGCGGAGCGGGCATCCTGGTGGCTGACGCGGCGGTGGACCTGGATCTGGACATCCCCGAGCTGGATGAAAAAACCAGGGAAACCATCATGGAGGTCATCCCTCCCTATGGTTCCGCACTCAACCCTGTGGACGTCACCGCCCAGGTCATAAACGTGGCCGACGATTTCATGAAGGTCCTCCAGGCCATGTTGGACAATCCCGACATTCATGCCCTGGTCATCGTCATTACCATGATTTCCGGTGCTTCCGGGCACAAGATGGCCCAGGATATCGTCAAGATGGCGGGTGTTTCCGACAAGCCCATGGTCGTCGCCTGGACCGCCGGTGAGCGCCTCATGGGCGAAAACCTCAAGGTGCTTTCCGACGGCGGCGTGCAGTATTTCAACTCACCGGTGCGGGCGGTAAAGGCCATGGGATCGCTGATGCGTTTCAGTGCTCATCGCACGGAAGTCCTGCGCAGGACCGAATCGCCGCGTTCCCCCGGCATTCCGGAAGGGGCTATGGGAACCGCATCTGCCATCCTCGCCGAGACCGGCAAGAGCCTGACGGAACACCAGGGCAAGCTCTTTCTGCAGAGCTACGGCATTCCCACCACCAGGGAAGATGTTGCCACTTCCCAGGAAGAAGCGGTCCGTATCGGTGAGTCCATCGGCTTTCCGCTGGCCCTCAAGATTGACTCCCCAGACATCCTCCACAAGACCGAAGCCGGGGGGCTCAAGCTTGGGATCTCCAGCCGGGAAGAACTCGTGTCAGCCTACGACCAGGTCTTGTCCAATTGCAGGAGCTACGCTCCCGATGCTCGCATCGACGGTGTACTGGTTCAAGAAATGGTGAGCGGTGGCACGGAGGTGATTGTTGGACTGAACAACGACCCCTTGCTCGGTCCCACGGTGATGTTCGGGCTCGGTGGGATATTCGTAGAGATCCTGAAGGATGTCTCGCTTCGCGTGGCCCCGGTGGACTACGAAGACGCCATGTCCATGATACGCGAGATCAAGGGCTACAAGGTGTTGGCCGGCGCCAGGGGTAGAACACCCATGGACGTGGAAGCCATTGCCGATGTACTGGTGAAGGTGAGCTGCATGGCGATGGACCTGGAGGACCAGATCTCCGAACTCGACATCAATCCACTCCTGGTCCTTCCTCGAGGGCGGGGAGTGTGTGTCGCCGATGCCCTGGTCATCAAAACCGACCGCGGATAGCCTTAGCCATACCTGGCCACTGGGGGTTCCCGGTGGCCGCTCGCCACCTGGAAAGAAAGCAGACAGACAGACAAAGGAGAGGCAATGCCAGCCTTACCCGAGTACAAGACACGCGAGCTTCTCGCGAATATCGGGATCCCCATCGTAGAGGGGATCTTCGTGGCCGCAACATCTCCCATTCCCCGTGATCTTCCAGAGCCGCCGGTGTTCCTGAAGGCCCAGATTCCCGGTGCCACAAGCCGCGCAAAGCACGGCCTGGTGAGGCGGGCAGACACCAGGGAAGGACTACTCAAGGACCTGAAGGAACTGCTGGCCCCCGGACCGTGGGGGCAGGCCGAGGGAGTGCTGGTTGCCAAGGGAGCCGACCTCGTGGGCGAGTACTACGCGGCATGTACCCTCGATTTCGGCAGTGCCGAACGGCTACCAAGCGGCATATTGTTGTTCAGTGCCGAAGGTGGTTCGGGGGTCGAGGAAAGGGCATCCACCCTGGTGAAGATCCCCTTTTCCTTGATGGATCCCCCACCCACGGAGCACATCGCCCAACAGCTTCAGGATGTTGCCAACCCGGCACTGGTAGCGGAGTTCCTCCATGGGCTCATGAACACTTTCAACCGCTACAAGCTGATGGTCCTGGAAACAAATCCCATAGGCGTTCTTGCCGATGGTTCCGTTCTTGCCATCGACTGCCGGGCGGAGTTCGAGTCCAGGGCGGTTTCCAGGGCGGACAGGCAATTGTTCGAAAGTGCCCCTGGGGGAGGCGAGCAGCTCACGCCATTGGAGCGCCTGGTGGAAAAGATCAACGAGGCGGATCCCTCGGGAACGGGGTTCCTGCGCGAAAACCGCGAGGAAGCACCAGAAGGCGCATGGAGAGTGGCTACCAACCTCTGCGGAGGCGGTGGCAAGATGCTCTGGGAGATGACCACCGGGGCACGGCGAGACATCTTCACCATGAACGAATCGGATACCTCCGGTGGCCTTTCGGCTTTCAAGAGCTACCGCGTGCTTCGGGCCATTCTTTCCCAGCAGGGCGCGCAGGTGCTGCTGCTCACGGGGTCTGGCATGGCCTTCCAGAGCCAGCATCACCTGGCAGCCGCCGTGTGGAAGGCGCTGAGGGAAAGCCCCACGCCCCTTCCCGCACTGTTGCGTTTCGGCGGTACCGACGAAGACAAGGCGCGGGCTCTGTTTGAGAGGGTAGCAGCCGATCTGCCGGTTCCGGTCAAGACCTACCGAGCCGAGATATTCCCCAATGCAATGGTCGACGACATCGCCGATCTGGCACTCACCTCGCCCATGCAGGTCGAACCTCCTCCGGAGCCGGAGGGCGAACCCGTTTTCTCCGTCAAGGTTCCTCCTGCGGATTTCTATTTCTATCCCGAGAAATGCGACGGCGACGAGGAACCCGAGTGTGTCTCGGTCTGCCCCACCGGCTTTCTGGAATGGAACGTGGAAGAACGGAATATTCAACCCAAGGAGGGAGCCAGGTGTATCGGTTGCCTGATGTGCGAAACGGCTTCCCTGCTGGATGGCAACGGTGAACTTCGAATCAGGCTCGCCATGCCTGCCGAGGTGGACTGATGAGCGGTATACTCAAGTACCTGGTTGGAATCGAGACTCCCCAGACCCTGGTCTTCGGGATAACGGGCAGGCAAGGCCGAAGCCGGAGCCGCCTGATGAAAAAGATGGGCACAAGGATCCTCGCAGGGGTCACCCCTGGGAAAGGAGGGCAGGAAGTCGACGGCGTGCCCGTTTTCAACTCTGCCTTCGAAGCTCGTGAGGCATTTCCCGAGTTGAATTGTGCGGTCACATATGTACCAGCGGGAGCCATAAGGAAGGCTGCGCTGGAAGCCATGGATGCCGGGCTCAAGTTCCTCGTGTTGACGGCCGATGGTGTGCCGACCCACGACGCCGCCGCACTCAAGGAGCACTCGGTCAAGACCGGGTGCAAGTTCCTGGGTCCCAACACAGTGGGCATGCTGGATACCGATGGCTACCTTTTCGGTCTCATAGGCGGGAGCGCCACCTGGGCAAAAAAGAACTACCTGCCAGGTAGTGTAGGAGTCATCTCGCGTTCCGGGGGGCTTTCCCAGTTGCTGGGGGCCTTCCACTGCCGCAGAAATCTCCCCGGCCCACGGGAAGATGGCACATTCGGCCCTCTCTGGGGCGAGGACTACCCCGGTATCACCTCGGTTATGTGTACTGGTGGCGATCCCATCCCCGGTGTCACCATGTTGGACGCGGCGCTGGCCTTCCAGGCAGATCCTCGCACCAAGGTCATCGTGGCCTATGGAGAAACCGGCACCACACAGGAAAACGACCTGGCAAGGGAAATCGTTGCCGGACGCATCAACAAACCGATGATCGTGTTCCTGGGTGGATTGTTCACCAAGGCAGGAGTCGCACAGAGTCACGCTGGCGCCATGATACGCAACGTCGAGGAGTCATACGAGGCCAAGCGCAAGGCCTTGGAGGACGCCGGTGTAATCGTCGTGGAACGACCGGACGCCGTGTTCGCCCAAACCGCCAAGGCGCTGGGGCTGCACGCCTGATGAGTAGATCCACCGGGTGGATATGCCCGGTGGATCACGCTACAGGTCGAATTCCACCAGGCAGGTGCTGCCTTCGTAGGTGGTCTTGGTGGGAAGTCCGGACTTCTGGAAGACCTTGAGCATCTGCCTGTTCTGGCGAAGCACCTCTGCGAAGAAACCCTCGATGCCCCGTTCCCTTGCGTAGCGAATCAGGGCCTGGAGTATCCAGGTTCCGATACCAAGGTTCTGGTATTCATCTGCGGTGATGAATGCCACTTCGGCCCTGTTGCTCTCGGGATACCGGAGGTATTGGCCCATGGCCACCATTTCTTCGCCTTCGGTGCTGTCTCCCAGTAGGCCGATGAGGGTCATGGTTTCGTGGTAGTCCACGTTTACGAAATGCTGTATCCGGTTGTGATGCATGGTCTGCATCTTGCCGTGGAAACGGTAGTAGATGCTGCGTTCCTCCAATCCGTAGACGAATGCCTGCACCATGCGTTCATCGCTGGGTTTCACGGGACGGAAGGACACCTTGAGACCATTCCGGAAGTCGGCGGCAACCTCCATGTGATCGGGATAGACGGTCGAGTTGGGGGGTGGGAGGAGCTGGTCCTGGTGGACGTACCTGTGCTCCTTGGCAGCGGCCATCAGCTCGTTCCTGAAGCGTGGATGGGCGATATTTATGAGCGCGATGGCACGCTCCCTGATGGGTCTGCCCTGGAGTAGAGCCGAACCCCATTCTGTGATGACGTAACAGGCGTCGGCCCTGTTGGAGATGACGCCCGCGCCGGGATCCAGGAACATCTTGATGTTGGAGTTCGTTCCGTCGGGGCTGGTGGACGGCAGAGCCACGATGAACTTGCCCCGGCGGGAAGCCGCCGCACCTCGCATGAAGTCCGCACGGCCTCCGAAACCGCCATAGTAGTTGATGCCCGTCGATTCGTCTGCAACCTGCCCCGTCAGGTCCACCTGGGCCACCCTGGTGATGGCAACCATGCGCTCGTTCATGGCGATCCTGGCGGGGTCGTTGACCTCGGCCACGGAGCGGATCTCCACCTGGGGGTTGTTGTCTACGAAATCGTAGAGTTTTCGGCTGCCGAAACACCTGCAGGCGACGCTTTTTCCGTTGTAGAGGCCCTTCCTGGTGTTTGTTGCTACTCCGGCAAGCATCATGTCCATCATGAAGTCCGAGAAATGCTCGCTGTGGATGCCGATGTCCTTACGGTCCTCCTGGATGAGGCGACGGGCGATGGCTGCGGAGATGGCGTTGTACCCCAGGCGAAGCGTGGCGCCGTTTTCGATGTGCCTGGTACACCTGATGGCAATTTTTTCCGAGATTTCATCAATCTCCGGGACTGTGGTTTCAGGGAGCGGAGTGTCGGCCAGGACGAATGCGTCCACCTCGCTCACATGGACGAGAGTGTTGCCGTAAGTCCATGGCATGTGAGGATTCACCTGGGCGATTCGGTAGTGAGCGTGTTCGAAGGCGTGCTTGGTAATCCCCACGGTTATTCCCATGCTGCAGTAGCCATGGATGTTCGGCGGCGTGAGTTGGAAAAGGACCACGTCTATTGGGATCCGCCTGGAAGCGAAGAGTTCGGGAACTTGCGAGGTTCTCACCGGAGTGTAGTCGGCTCTTCCCTGCTGGACCGCTTCCTGGATGGAGGGGCCAATATGGAAGGTGTGATGCCTGAAGCTGGACTGGTAGCTCTGGTGGGCGGAGGGCAGTACTCCCAGTGTGCGGCCCTGTATGATTTCTATGTCGGAAAAACGCTTGGCCATTCCCGTCATGGCGTCGATGAGTACCTGTGGCCTTCCACAACCGGAACCGACGAACACCCTGCTGCCGGATCTGATCTTGCCAATGGCCATGGCGGCGGAGACCTGTCTTTCCTTGTAGGTATGTTCCCACCTGTATTTGAACATCAGGGCTGCTCCACGGGTTCGTGTGGGGAATCGTGAAAAGTTGAATTGGTCTGAAGGTTCCGTATTCCCTGTAGCTCCTGGCCCGGCCCGTCTTGCACCTGGGGTCGAACCCGTTGCAGAGTTGGAGGACATGCGCCTCCATGCGTGAGTCAGCTCCCTGCACTCTCCCGGGAGAGAGTCTTTGCAATGAGATCCAGGAGGTCCGAGGGGTCGATGGGCTTCGGCAGGAAATGGTCGGCGCCAGCCGCCATGCCTTTTCTTCGGTCCTCGTCGCCGCTCTTGGCCGTGAGCATGATGATGGGAGTGGAGTGATAGTGCTCCAGATCCCTCAAGCGCCGGCAAACCTCGAAACCCTGCATCCCAGGCATGATGATATCGGTAATTACCAGGTCGAAATCAGTTTCCTGGGCTTGCACCAGGCCATCACGACCCCTGGAGGAGGTCACCACCTCGTAACCTTCGGTGGAGATGAGTTCTCCCAGGGCCAGCAAGATGAGTTCGTCGTCGTCTATCAGGAGGATGCGTCGTTGCATGTGCTTGGTGTCTCCCCATGGGCTTGTTGCCGGTCCATGACTGTGGGAAGGAGAATTCGGAAGGTCGCACCGCCGTTTTCGTTGTCTTCTACTTCGATACGACCACCATGTTCTTCTATGATTCCGTATGAGATGGCCAATCCCAGCCCTGTACCCTTGCCAACTTCCTTGGTAGTGAAGAAGGGTTCGAAGATCTTGTCCCTGATCTCGGCAGGAATGCCAGGCCCAGTGTCGGAGATGGCCACCACCACAGCCTGGCGGTTCTGGAGTTGGGCCAGGTGGGACTTGATACCCAGCACGCGGATTTCTCTGCCGTCCATGGCGTCCCGGGCGTTGCCGATGATGTCGAGGAAGACCTGTTCCAGGTGATTGGGGTCTCCCTTGATGGAGGGAAGTTCTTCAGACAGGTCCGTGAGTATCTCCATCTGCATGTTCAGTAGTTGCTGCCCCGTGATGAGAAGCGCGTTTCGCAGGGGCTCATTCACATCCATCTCTTTCAGCTCCATCACCTCCTGGCGGGAGAATTCCCGTAAGTGGTTGACGATTCTGGCGATGCGCTGGTTGCACCTGGAGAGCACTTCGAGCCGCCTGCCTTCGGCGTTGTCGTTGTTGTCCAGCTTTTTTTGCATGAGGTGGATGATGGTGGAGGATGCCATGAGAGGGTTGTTGATCTCGTGGGCTACTCCGGAAACCAGGTCACCCAGGGCACGGAGCTTCATGGTTTGAACCAGCTTTGCCTGGGCCGCCTTGAGATCGGCCTCCAACTTCTTCCTGGCGGTCAGGTCGGAGAAGTGGCCCAGTGTTCCCATCTCGTTTCCATCGGCGTCTCGCAGGATCGATGCCGATGTTCGAATGGGGATGTTGCGGTCCTTTCCGATGATTTCCATCTCCAGATAGGAGAAATGCCCCTTTTCCCGCAAAAGAGACATGATGTCGCGGGCCCTGGCCATGCCGCCCTCGTAGTAGCGCCATATCTCGTTCCCAAGCATTTCTTCTCGGCCCAGGCCCAGCATTTCTTCAAAACCACGGTTTACGAAAGTGATCCTGCCGTGCCTGTCGGTGGTGACTATTCCATCAACGGTGCTCTCTACCAGGCTGCGGTACTTTTCCCGGGACACCTGCAGTTCTTCGGTGCGCTCACCTATGAGTTTTTCAAGGTTTTCGGTCTTGTCGCGGATTTGCCTTGCCATGAGGTTGAAGGCGAGAGCAAGTTCTCCGATTTCGTCGCCGGTATCGACGTTGACTTCGTATCGGAGATCTCCGGATGCCATCCTGGCAGCAGCCCTGGTTATTTGCTCCAGTGGTCTGGCCAGAAAGCGGTTCATGGCCAGGGTCAGGGTGATGGCCAGAACAATGCTCACCATGAATGAGAGCCCCGTGTAGAATTCCACGTGGACCAGTGATGAGTTGTGGCTTTGTTGCAGGCCGGATTGGGAGAGAAGCGCGATGGCCTGTACCGCCAACAGCGGCAGGAGTACCATGATGAAGGTCATGGCGAGCTTGGTTCTGATCCTCAGATCTCGAAAGCGTATCATGCCTTTCTGGCCCCCAGAACGGGAAAGCTGTGCTCATGGTGAAAGGAAACAAGCCGTTCCACCTGTGCCATGGCCCGTTCCTTGGCCGGGCCCGCCGTCCGGATTTGGGGATCCCACAAGCCACCCATCTCACCGCCGAACATCATTCCTCCCACTGCCCCTGCGTAGGTGTCTTCTGGTTCCTGCTCTGACATGGCTGCCCATGCCAGGGTCCAGCAGCGGGTGGTCCTGAAAACGTCGTATCCCCCGCCCCCCAACGCAACGAGGTGTGGCGAGAAGGCGCAGATTTCCTTCACCAGTTTGAAGTAGCCGTTGTTGGTAAGACGAAGGTGGGTGAGTGGGTCTGATATCATGGTATCCGCACCGATTTCAGCAATCACCAGGTCCGGCGCGAATGCTTCGATGAGCGGAGGAACGAGTTGACGGAAGGCGGAAAGATAGACTTCATCATCGGAATTCTCCAACATGGGAATGTTGACGTTGAAGCCTGTGCCCCTGCCTGTACCCAGCTCTGTTTCGAAGCCGGACCAGGGGTAGAGGGTCTTGCCGCTTTCGTGGAGAGAAATGACGAGTACGCGGTCGTCTTCGTAGAAGGCGTGTTGGATACCGTTGCAATGGTGTGCGTCGATGTCGATGAAAGCGACGCGACGCCCCTGGGCCGCCTGGGCGGCCAGAGCCACTCCGGCGTCGTTGAGGTAGCAGAAGCCCTCGGCGTGATCGGGATAGGCGTGGTGGAACCCCCCCACAAGGTTGAAGGCTCGTCCGACCTGGCCGCCCATCACCAGTTCCACACCCAACATCGTGGCGCCGGTGGACAGCAGGGAAAACTCGAACACACCAGGTAGCGCGGGGCATTCCTCTGTTCCCAGGCCGCGCTCCAACATGGGAAGGTCGAAGCGACCAGAACTCACCTCCTTCAGTGCCTTCAGGTAATTCTGCCGGTGGAATGACTCCAGGGTGGAGGGTTCGACGGGGTCTGGTTCCGGCCGTATCAACCCGGGCCCATAGAGCAGACCATAGCGGGTACATTGTTCCTTTGTGTTCCGTGCCCGTATCGGCTTGAACGGATGATCATCACCGTAGTCGAAATTGGCGAGTTTGTCCGAGAATAGAAAAGCAGCGCTGGTCATGCCATGGTACCTCGGCTCCTGGCATTCTCGTGGTCCTGCCAACGGAGTTCCTCCAACAATTTTACAATGTTTCTTCTCCCGGAACGGAACGGGACTGGTACTGATATCGCCTTGCCGGCCTTCATTTGAAGTATCGGCTTGTGGTCTTCGAGTCTTGCGAGGGCAGGATCGTCAAGCTGCAAGACCTGCCAACGGCTGGAATTGCCGAGGATGGATGGAGTTCTTCGGAGTAGACGATGGCTTGTGACGTAGATGGTCTGCCTGCCCAGAACCAAGTGGGAACAGAGCAGACCCATAAGGCCTAGGGCCAGAAGCAGAAAGGCAAACCCATTGCCGTCCAGGAGTGTAGACAGGAGCAGCAGTGAGAAACTGAACAAGGCCGTTCCCCAGTGGCCGTACCATGGAGCTGAAAGAACCATTCGGAGCTTCTCGGGAGGTACCAGAGCCAATGCCTGTGCAGCATCGTGCATGTCTTGGACGCACGTTTGTTCTTCTTTCCGTTTCAATGTTGTTCGGATTTCATCCAGGTGCTGCTGGATGGCTCTATGGCGGGGGTTCCGTAATGTGTTTGCGGACCTGCTGCCCCGGGTGGGCCCAGGAGTCGCAATTGAAGTAATGGCGGTGTGGACGCGGGCCCTGGAATCGCCTTCCCGGTACAGGATGATTTGAAGGACAGACAGGCTGATGCCCAGGATGGATGTGCCCACCAGCGCGAGGACGAACGCGGTTTGTTGGGCCATGTCCAGCAGGATGGCCATTGCCAGCAGGGAAAGTGAGACCAAGATGCCCGCCAGGGCGAGCCCTCTGGCGAGAGATTGCGGTTCCGGGACTCGTTGTGGCATGGATATTGACCTCAAAACCGGTAGATCCTTATGCCCAGACGCCGCTTGTTTTCTATGGCCTTGGCATTTTGACGCAGGATCTCGTCGTCTGGCAATCGGTGCAGGTACACTGAGAAGCCTATGAAGAAAAGGAACATGAAGAGCCACGCTCCCAGGCTTGTCAACAGGAATGGTGGGATGCTGGTGAAAGACATCATCTCCTCGCATACAGTGGGGGAGGCGTGCTGCTGGTGTCGGGGGTCCATTTGCGCAGCATGCTGATGGCCAGGAAGACGGGCACTGCCACAAGCACGGTCACCACCGAAACGTGCAGGTTGAACAGGTATGGTTTGTAGTCGATGGGAATATCGAACTGGTAGAGGGTGGCTGCCACGAAACCTACGATGATGGACCAGAAGGCTGCGTCGGGGTGGGCGCGCCGGTAGTAGATCCCGAAGAACACGCAGACCAGGGTCACGGCACGAAGCGTATAGACGAAGTAGGCCTGCTTGAGGAGTTCAGGTACCGTGAGTGCGCCAAGGGTGGCTACTGCTCCAACGATGATCACGCTGTATCTGGTCCAGCGCAGAACGGTGGCGTCGTCGGCATGTGGGCGCCACCATCGTTGCATGAGGTCCTTGGCCAGGATGCTGGCCGCTGCAAAGAGTATGGAGTCAGCGGTGGAGATGATGGCTGCAACGATCGCCAGTGCTCCCATGGCTCCGATCAACGGGGGGATGGATGTGAGTGTGGAGATGAGCGCCAGCTTCGGTTCGTCGGTGAGTTGTGCTGTCTTGGCATAGATGCCCATGGTCCCGGTCCAGACGGACAGAGGGATGATGAGAAACGCCGCCAGGATGGGCGCAAGTCGAGCTATTTTCCAGTTTTTTGCGCCGAAGGCATAGTTCACCGTTGCCTGGGCGGCCGGCACCGCCAGAATGCCCCCGACGAAAAAGCCCACCACGGTCATGGGGGAGAGGCTGAAGGGGCTGAACCAGAAGGCGGGGTCCATGCCCTTGGCGGTCATGGCGCCGGCAAGTCCCTGGAACCCTGCAACACCATCGGCTCCGGGAAGGTTGGGCACGGCGAAGCGCAGCACGTAGAAGAAAGCCAGGGGCAATCCGAGGTAGATGAGAGCCATGTAGAACAGGCTCACGTAGGCTATGGACCACATGCCGGCGGCCAGTACGTACAGGGTGACGAACACCGCTGCCGAAATGGCGCAGAACTTGATGGACAGGCCCGTCAAGCCGGCGAGTATGGAGCCGAGGGCCACCACTTCTATGACGGTGAAGAAGGTGTAGGCCAGGAAGTTGAGAAGTGCGTTGACCTTCCAGGTCTTGACGTCGAAGAGATAATACAAGTACTCCGGAATGGTCTGGATACCGTACTTACGGTAGTAGTGGGCGAACATCAGGCCGAAGAGCAGTATGCCTGTGGATGCCGAGATGTGGTACCAGATTACCCCCATGCCTTCTTTGTAGGCCCTCTCGGATACGCCGATGGTGCCCAGGCCGCCCATGTACTCCGCCGCCAGGGCGCAGGCCACGAAGAACAGTCCCAGTGATCGTCCTGAGACCAGCATGTCTTCCGAACTCTTGACACGCCTCGATGCCAGGAGCTCGAAGGCGAGAATCAGGGTGATGGCCACCGCGATGATTGCCAGGTGGAATGGGTAGACATGGCCCATGACTGCTCCCTATATGGCCAGAAGGGTCAGCAGCAGGCCCCAGAGGAAGAGGATTCCGTATAGAATTGCGAAGCCAATGTCCGAGCGGGAGAGGATCTTGAGGTCTTTCGTGTCGGCCTCGGAGACATGGATGCCATGTTCCTGGGAGAAGGGGGGATGTGGAGATTTTGTAGCGGTTCCATCTTGTGGTGAAGCAGCCATGAACACACCTCGCGCTGGAGATTTCCACGAGAGCCATGAAAACAAGGTAACCGTCTGTGGCGGATTTCTCCCGCGCCTGGGCGTCCTCCCGCTCGGGTGGAGAATTATAAAATATATACATATTTTGCCATCATGTAAAAAAGTGTATAGATACAGATGGCATGGAAGCTCGGCAATGCAACACCGGGCATGGATGGATCCGACTACAGGCCAGGCATCATCCATGCCGTTTCCACTGGGTGGAGGGACCCCCCGACAAAATGTCCTGCCGCAGTTTTCTCGCTCATGACGCGATGCTTCGGAGGGGAAGCCCTTGAAGAGCAGCTTTGACACTGGACCAGTGATGCCCCATCAGAGGCCGGAACCGGGATCGCCTGGAAGCACGGGCAACGGTTCAGATCTTCGGGCTTCCAGACAGCACGTTCTCTCGCGGCGCGCCAGGTGGATGCTGGCGGCTATGGCGCTGTCATTGATTTCACTTTTGGTGTTTCGCGCTGTTTTGGCTTTTCGGGAAAGGCTGTGGCCCGCTCCCATGGAGCACTCCCGGGCACCCTTGGTGGAGGTGGTGCGGCTTCAGCCACAGACTTTCCGCTACACCGTACCCGTTGCGGGTACTCTGGAGCCCCTGCGATCGGTCGATGTCTTTCCAAAGGTCGAAGGGAGGGTCCTGCGTGTTTTTGTAAAGCTGGGGGATTCCGTGGAAGATGGCGATCCCCTGGCCCTCGTGGAGTCCGTCGAGTACGGCATACAGGCGAACCAGGCGAAGGTCGCCATGGAACTTGCGGAGCGGGGCTCTGAACTGGCACGACGCAGCATGAGTCGCTTGGAGCAGGTGAAGGCGAAGCTGGGCGACCTGGCTACGAGCCAGCAGGAATATGAGCAGGCCCGGATGGATGTGGAGTCTGCAGAGAGGCAGCGGGATATGGCCAGGTTGCAGTGGGAGTTGGCTCGCAAGATGGTGGACAACGCTACCATCACTTCACCTGTCGCTGGAGTGGTCTCCAGGATCAACGCCAGGGAAGGTGGCATGGTTGGGTCAGACTATCCCGCTTTCCATGTGGATGATGTATCCAGCCTGGTAGTACGATGTCAGGTGGGTGCGACCCTTCTTTCACGTGTGGAGCGCGGTCAGCCGGTTCAACTCGGAGCAGACGGGCTGCCGGGCCTGGAGATCCACGGGCGTGTGGATTCGGTCTCACCTACCCTGGACCCCTGGACCCGAAGGGCGCCGGTGGAGATCGTCGTCGAGAACCCCGATGGCGACATCACCGGCAACGTATTCGCCAGGGGAAACATAGTGACGGCCACAGACGACGCTGCTCTGCTTTTGCCCCTGGGAGCCGTAGATAGAAATGGGCAGGAAGCCAGCGTGCGAGTCGTGCGTGGAGGCGTGCTTGCCACCGTAGTTGTTACCGTTTTGGCGCAGTCGGGGGGCTTGCTGGCTGTTGATGGCCTGCAGGAGGACGAGCTGGTTATGCTTCCCGGTACGGAGCATCTCTCTGATGGCGAGCGAGTCGACATCCTCCAGGTTCAGCTTGGGGACGTCGTCGAGGGACAGCGCCTGGAAGCCGTCTACCATGTGGCTGAGTAGGGTTTCCGTCCAACGCCCGGTCTTCATGACCATGGTGGTGACCGTGTTGATGGTTCTTGGGCTAATTGGCCTTTCCAGGATTCCCATCGACCTTTTTCCTGACGTGTCGCTTCCCGTGGTGACCGTTGTCGTGCCATATCCGGGAGCCAGCCCCGCCCAGGTGGAAGAGGATGTCATTCTCCCCATTGAAGATGCCATCTCAGGTCTCCGTGGGCTGGAGGACATCTACAGCACAGCCCGTGAATCGGTGGCCGTCGTGGCGGTTGTGTTCGACATGGATGTATCTGTCCAGGATGCATCCAACGATCTGCGGGATCGCGTGATGGGCTTGCGGGCTACTTTTCCGGAGGGGGTGGATGCCCCCATCCTGCGCAGGGTGGACCCATCGGCAACTCCCGTGATGACCTGGGCGGTGGCTTCGGAATTGGGCGCCATGGCGACCAGGCAGCTCACGGAGCGCCTGATAAAACCCCACCTGGAGAGACTGGAGGGCGTGGGTGCGGTCAACGTCATTGGTGGCCAGGAACGTGAAATCAGGGTGGAACTGGATCTACCCAGGCTCGCCGAGCTGCGGATTCCTCTGCAGCAGGTGGTGCAGCTTCTGGGCTATGACACAGCAGACATACCCGCCGGTAGCCTGGATTCGGGCCGGTTTCGTTTTGGGGTGAAATCCACCGCTCGCGTCAGCAGCCTGGATGCTCTCGGGTCCATCGTGGTCAGGGGCTACCCTGAACCGGTCTACCTGCGGGACGTGGCCAGGCTGGTGGACGGTGTTGCCAAGCAGATCTCGTTGGCCCGCGTGGACGGCAGGCGCGCCGTGACCTTGGAGGTGGTGAAGCAGAGCGGAGCAAACACCGTGGCGGTCTGTGAGCGGGTGACAGGTCTCATGGAGCAGTTGGACCTGCCCGCCGGGATCACGGCCCAGCCGGTGATCGACACCTCCGAGATGGCCAGGGACATGTTGCACGAGATGCAGCGGGCTCTCGTGGTGGGGGCCGCCATGGCCATCCTGGTGGTGTACTTGTTCATGACCGATTGGCGCTCCACCTTGATTTCGGCGCTGGCGCTGCCCACCTCCATCGTCACCACGTTCTTCTTCATGTGGCTGCTGGGCTTTTCATTGAACATGTTGACCCTCGTGGCCATGGCTCTGGCCATCGGAGTGTTGATAGACGATGCCGTCGTGGTTCGCGAGGTGATCTACAGGCACCTGGAGGCCGGTGAAGATCCGGTGGAGGCATCTTTGAACGGCACCGCCGAAGTGGCGTTGGCAGTGCTGGCAACCACCCTGAGCATCCTGGCAGTCTTCGTACCCGTGGGTTTCATGGGGGGGTTGGTGGGGCAGTTCTTTTCCGAGTTCGGGCTCACCATCGCCATAGCGGTGTCGGTATCCTTGTTTATTGCTTTCACACTTGATCCGATGCTTTCGTCACGTATCAGCAAGGTTGTGTCGCCTGGGCATCGGGGGCCGCTGCCTCGGCACTTGAATGCTGCCATGGCCGCGCTTGACCGGTTCTACCTGTCCATGCTCTCCTGGGCCCTGGACCACGGAAAGACCGTCGTCGGTGTGGCCTTGCTCATGTTTGCCGTCGCCATGGGCCTGGTGGCAGTGACAGGTTCGGAGTTCATACCTGCATACGACCGTAGCCAGTTCATGGTGGATATAGATCTGCCGTCATCAAGTTCCCTGTCCTACGCTGAGCAGGTCACCAGGTCGGTTGAAAACGTGATGGAGGAAGTGGTGGAGGTGCAGCACATCTACTCGGTGGTGGGCCTGGATGGTGCCAGTGATCGAGTGCAGATGAGAGTCGGCACCTTGAAGAAAAACGAGCGGAAGAGGACAATCTACGAGATCCAGGACGATGTAAGGCAGCGCCTCTCCAGAATCGCGGGGGTCACCGTGGCTGTCAGGGATCCCCCGATGCTGGAAGGGGCGGAGATGGGTTCGGATATCGACATCGAGATCCGGGGGCATTCTCTTGCCTCCTTGAGAGCGGTGGCGGATCGCGTGAGAACGGGCCTCGCCGAGATCTCCGGGGCAGTGAACATCCGCACGACGTATCACTCGGGAAGACCGGAGATGCGGTTGCAGGTGGACAGGGAACAGGCCGCACGCGCAGGGCTGAGCGTTGGCCAGGCGGGCATGGCTCTTCGAATGGCTGTGACGGGAAGCGTAATAGGAAAGTTCCAGCACGATGAAGGGACCAGCGACATCAGGGTGCTTGCCAGAAAAGAGGACTTGAATCCCGCCACTCTGCTCTCCAGCATTCTTCTCCTGAGCCCTGTACCCCGCCCCGACGATCCCATGGGCCTGGGAACTCCAATAGCCCTGCAGGATATCGCTCGCGTAGAGTACGAGACGGCGCCCTCCACCATCGAAAGGCATGATCGCCAGCGTTTTCTGCGGGTGAGCTGTGGTCTGGCGGGGCGTCCGTTGAGCGACGTAGTGGCTGATGTGAAAGACATGTTGCCAGGTATCGGCGCTCCCCAAGATGTGGATCTGGAAATACTCGGAATGGCGGATACTGCTGAAGAAGCTCTCGGGAACCTCCTCTTCGCCCTGGCGCTGTCCATCGTGTTCGTCTACGCCGTGTTGGCGAGCCAGTTCGAGAGCTTCATTCACCCCTTCACCATCATGCTGTCCTTGCCCCTGGCCGTGGTGGGCGCCTTCATCACCGTGTTCCTGGCTGGCTGGGCCATCGGCATCATGACCATGCTTGCAATTATCTTGTTGATGGGCCTGGTAACCAAGAACGCCATTCTCCTTGTGGACAGAGCCAACCAGCTTCGCGCCAGGGGCAGAAGCCCCAGGGAGGCTATGTTGGAAGCCGGGCACCTGCGACTTCGCCCCATCCTGATGACTTCCCTGGCCATGATTTTCGGCATGCTTCCGCCTGCAGTTTCACAAGGATCGGGAAGCGAGATCAACAGCCGCATGGCGCTGCCCATCATCGGAGGGCTGCTGGCCTCCACCCTTTTGACACTGGTGGTCGTGCCGGTGGTGTATCAATGGGTGGAGGGGTTGCGAGGGCGTCTTTCCGGCAAGGCCGTCCGGAGCGCCGGAAAGGCCGAAGGACCTGCCCGGTTGGGAGCAGGGGGAGGCGAGACTTGAGAGCCAGGGAACAAAGGAGAGCACAACTTCTGGATGCGGCCATGAAGGCAGTCATCCGTTTCGGATATCGCAAGACCACCGTGGACGACATTGCCAGGCAGGCAGGTGTTACCCGGGCGACAATCTACAACTACTTCCCTGGAAAAGATCAGATTTTCACGGCACTGGTGGAGAGAGAGATCAAGACCTTGCGTTGCGCCATATGGAAAGAGGTGGATCCCATGGATCCACCACAGCGGCGTCTGGAGTGCTTCGTCCGGGCCAGGTACCGCCAACTCCGCAGACTCAAGGAACTGTACTCCGTGGTGCTTGATGTCGGACGGGACCTCATGTTGATGGTTCCTGGTCTCTTGCAGGACTTTGAGCGGCAGCAGCAGGAATTCCTGGCGGATCTGCTTCGGGAGGGAGTGGAATCGAAAATATTTTCACCCACGGACGTCGACTTGTTGGCGGCGGCCCTGCTGGCTGCCTTGAGGGGCATGGACGAAGCGTTCATGTTCGAGGACAGGGAAATGCTGGCCCGAGGGGCGGAGATTCTGGTGTCCACGCTTGTCAAGGGTTTGAGAGTGCCCACTTGACAGGGGCGATAATCGCTCCGTAACGGCCATGATCATCGTTTCAGCCAGTTTTCAAGAAGCGCCTTTCAGAAGATCCTCAATAAAGAGTAGTACTGGAGATCCTTCTTGAAGCTGCCTTGTCAGCAAGCCGGCTCTGCTGGCCGGAACCATGCCCCGGATCTCCAGGGCCAGGGAGGATTCATGAGCTTCGATAGCATACCTCACCCGGAGTTGCTCATCTTCATCATGGCGGCGCTCTGTGGGGCCTGTTCAAACGACCGGCAAACCGGGAATGTGGCCGACTCCGGCTCCGACACCGGGCAGATGGACGATGAGCCTGATCCGGCTTTTTTGTTTTCCTTCGCGGTGTTGGCAGATACCCACATCTACGGAAATGCGGAAAACGAGATCAGGTTGGCAGCCGCGGTGGACTGGATCAACTCCAACGTAGCGGAGAGAGCGCTGGAGCTGGTCCTGGTGGTGGGAGACATCACCTGGAGCGAGGAAGGCGAAACCGCCCTGGGGTTGTTGGACCCTTTGATAGTGCCATACGTGCCCATCATTGGTGACAACGAGATCCAGAGCGCTGAGGAACAAGCATTCTACGAGACCTTCGAGCCACAATACCAGTACCTGGCGGGAGTACTGGACGATTGGAAGATGGCGCCTGTCCCAGTGTGGAATCCGGAAGAGAAGAAGGAGAGCTACTTCATCAACCTCGTGTTTGAATTCGGAGGCCTGCATTTCATGGCGCTGGACTGGTGTGCCAGGGTGGACGACGAACTCTTTGGTGAATTGGCGGATTTACACGATTTCGAAGGTGGAACCTGGCAGTGGTTCCAGCAGGAATTGGCTGCTGCCGACCACGAGGCACAGGAGAGCATTGTCATGTTTTCCCATCTCCCCATGCACCTGGGAACCTTCTTTGTGGACGAGATGGAGACCATCGAAAACTTCACGAACCAGTATGCCGACAGCTTGTTCGCCGACTTTGCAGGGCACTACCACACAAACTTCGAAGAAACCCTGGAAGACGGTGGTTACGAGTTGTTTGTCACCGATGCCACGTGGGACGACGAGGATACCATCCGCGTGGTGGATGTGTACGGCGACGGCCTCCGTTTCAGCTTCCAACAGGAGTTGGTCGTCGTCCCCTGGGACCAGGAGTGATAGACCTTCCTGTGCTGTCGGCAGGAGGAGAACATGATTCGTAGATCAGGAAAAACCAGGGGGTCACGCAGGACTCCGGTGACGGACTTCGAATGTGTATGCTGCAGAGCTGCCTTCAGGTTCTGCTGGAGTTGCCGTTGCGGGTTCCAGATCTGCCAGGCCTGTATGCTGGAGAACAGGTGGGGCCTTACATGCAACAACATCGACTGGCAGTGCCCTGACTGCGGAACCTGGAATGGCTATGGTAACCAGTAGGGCAGATCTCGTGTTCCCGAGCGGGCCGTTCTCAGTCGTCGAAGTCGCCTTGCGGCCCCTTGTCGGGATTGATGAGCCTTCCCTTCTTGCGGATCTTTTCTTCAGTCCATTCGGCGGGATCCTCAGTTCTGCCGACCAGGTGGGGAAGTTCGTATGAGCCTGCCTCCAGCAGGGCCTCCAGGGCCAGCGGAGCCGAATCGCCGGCCTCGAAGACATTGGTAAGCAGGTTGTGGACGAACTCTTCAACGGCAGCTTCCATGCGTGCGCGTACCGGAGATGGTTGGGCCATGATGGCGTTGTCGAATGGCAGACAGAGCTTCTTGATGTTGCCACCCTCGAGTCCCGCGGTGGCGGCATACGAGAGCATTTCATTCCACAGTGAATCCAGAAGTCCTTCGCCAGGTACCTTTACCAGGCGCCCATGTTCGTCCAGTTCGGCGTTGCCGTAGTCGTTCACCTTTACACCCCAGGAGATCATCTGCAGGGCGGTGGCCACGTTTGCCTTGGTCGTGTTGGTTTCCCTGGCGATGGTCTTCAAGCGCGTGGTGCTGTTGCCGGAGGTTCCGTGTTGCGCACCAGAAACACAGTATTGTTCAATGGCCTGGTGTATCTTCTTGGTGAGTTCGATCTGGATGCCCTGATCGGCAGTCTGTATTCCGTGGGCCGTGCCGTTGTTGAGCGCGATCCAGTCTGGAAAGATGCCGTGGGCGTTGAGGCCCTGGATGAGGAAGAGTGCTTCTTCAGGTGTGGAGAGCCCTTCCTTGCCTTTGATCTCGCCCACTTCGGTTTCCAATCCTGCCCAGGATGGGACGATACCGGACAGTTCCAGGCTGGCGAGGAGGTTTTCATGGTCGGGAAGGTGCGAGGCATCGATGGCAATGGAGGTCACGCCCGCTTCGAACATCGTGGGGATTTCTGTTCGGGCCTGGGAGATGTCGGCGGCATTTTTGATGCCATAGTGGTCGGCGTGTATGGCTACGGGGACGGTGATGTGCAGTTCGTTGCAGATGGCGTCCACGGTGCGGGCCAGGTTCCAGTAGTTGGTAGCCGTATAGGCGTTCCTTCCACCCTCGGACTTGGCGATTTCTATGATGATTGCGGCGTTGGCGCGCTGTGCGGCTTTGAGGGTTCCTCGTACCACCATCTGGTTTCGGGCGTTGGCCGCGATGGTCATGGCCCGGCCCTTTTTCCTGAGTGCTCTATCGATTACCCTTCCGCTGACTATCAAGGCCTGGGAGTTGGGGAAGAGGCGAGCGATGTTGGGGGGACGTCCAATTGCCAGGGCTTTCACGAAATCCGGGGAGTTTGCTTGAATGAACATGTTTGCTCCTGCAATCCAGAATCGAGTTCAGGTCGTGTCAGGTGTGGTGGCCAGGTACAGGAAGGTAACATCTAGCATGGTGCAGATTCCAAGGCATTTTTGTTTGCTGCCAGTGTTGACTGCCGCCATCTTGTTGTCCTGTGCCGGGCAGGAACCCGGCGAGGATTCCCAACTGGGCCACAACCTGGTTTTCGGTTCTCCCAGGGCCCAGTGGGTGCAACGCCTGCCCGAGAGTCGGCCCAGCCGGCCTCCGGAGGTCATCGTCACCACTGCGTGCTTCCAACCGGAGGTTCTGTCGGAATCTCTGTTGGGCGCATCGTCCCTTGCAGGAATGATAGCCTTGTTGGTAGTACAACGTCGCCGTTTCCAACGGCGACGTGGCCGGAGCCACCATGGAGTCAGGGCGGTGTGGCCCTGGAAGATCTGGTTGGCCATCGGTGCTTGCGCGGCCATGGCGGGGGCCTGGAGCAGCTCTGCGGGCAGCGGAATCATTCGCAGGGCCGTCGTCCCGGAAATCGGCAGCTCCGCTGGCATACCATGGGTCTTGGAGCAGGGCGACGATGATTCCTTCATGTTGCGACTCTTCTACGACGGGCTTTGGTGGAGCCGGGCGCTTCCAGCCAGGTCCATGGCCGTGGCACGCCCCACTACGGGAACTTCTTCGGAAATAACGTGTAGCGGGAAAGGGTCGGGGATCCGTGAACTGCATTGCAGCAGGTGCTCATTTTCCAGCCCAACTCCCGGAGCAGGCCGAATTGCCCTGCTGAACGCCAACCAGAACGCCCCGGAGGCAATCTCCTTCGGCCAGCTCCTCATGGACCTGGGAGCTGTGGAGACGGTGAGCATCGGTAACATGCAGGATCTTCTCCTGAAACGGATACCAGCACCTGGACTGCTCACGCTGCTTTTTACGGAGCATCCCGAAGAGATCTCCCTCCAGGAACTCACCTCGTTCCAGGAGCCAGCCCACGGGCAGTACCTTCTGGAGGAGAGGGTCGACCCGGACAGCGATTACCTGCTTGCCTGCATCGTACCGGTATCCGACTGGAGCAGCATGTCGGCCCGGGTCAGCGCTTCCCCTGGCAGGCGCCTGGATGAGCTGTGGCCGGGCCTGTCGTGCCTGGGCGACCTGCCGCGAACCGTGTTCGCATCGGACGAGTGCCTGGACTGTATCGCTTGTCGTGCTGGGCCTTGCCGGAGCCTCTTTGTGAGTGAGCCTCCATACACGGCTCTTGCAGGCGAGGCGCCCATGCAGTTCCAGGCATTGGGGTGCAGCAGCTTCCAGATGGGCAGCCCTCCGGGCGAACCGGGTCGAGAGATGGACGAGGGGCCAGTGCACACCGTCAGGCTGTCACCCTTCATGGTCTCCATCACCGAGGTGACACAGGCCCAGTGGGAAGCGGTTATGGGCGGCAACCCTTCTGCGATGCGTTCACCAAATCGCCCGGTGGAGATGGTGAGCTGGTGTGATGCTCTTCGTTTCGCCAACAGGCTCTCTTTGCTGGAGGGATTGCAAACAGCCTATGAAATGGACGAGAGCTGTGAAGGGCATGGCAGCGTGGCCTGGGATCGTGGCGCAGATGGTTTTCGGTTGCTCACCGAGGCCGAATGGGAGATGGCGACCAGGGCCGGCACCCGGGGCCCATATTGGAGTGGAAACGATTCGCAGGCGTTGCAGCGCGCCGGGTTCTGCCACCTGGGACTGGAGCAACAGGCCAGCCTGGGATCGGTGGCTTCTCTTTCACCCAATCCTCTGGGATTGTTCGATGTGCACGGTGGAGTCTACGAGTGGGTATGGGACTACTATACCGATACCTACGAATCCGAGGCCCTGGACGACCCCACAGGTCCATCGCAGGGTAGATACCGGGTGCTTCGGGGAGGATCCTGGAGAGACGGCATCCGGGATTGTCGGTCCGCCGCACGGAATGCGGCCCATCCAGCGTACTCCGACAACACCATAGGCTTGCGCATCGCCAGGAACTGGTACGGGGTCCGCGAGCCATCGGGCCATCCGGGAACAGGTGGCAGCAGTACCTGGTCACCCATTCCTCGCAAGGACGACTCCACGGTGCAGTCCCCGCAACAGGGGCAGGATGGGGCCCTGGGAGGACTGCTGTGACTCGGGGGATCGGGCCAAGGTTTTCGGCTTACATCGAAGAGGATCATCACACAGACGATGCAATTCCCTTCCACTGCGCCCAGGCTCTGCCGGGGTTGCTGTTGGGATTGAGCGCAGGGCTTGCGTCGGTGGGCGTGACTCTGGGCCTTGATGGAGAACTTTCACGTATTTTTCTGGGGCTGGTTTTTCTGGGGAGCGCAGTCCTGCTGGGCTTGCGCTCCGAACCGCTGGTGGAAGTCCGTAAGGCAACAAGGTCGGGCAGGGTACGGCAGGCTTCCCCCCGCTGGCTGGGCTTTGCCCTGCCAGCGTCTCGGAAGGGGCAGCCGCAAAGCGAAGAGGGCGAAGCGGAGGACACGGAGGGAAGAACAGCCGGGGGCAGCGTCGAGGACGATGAGGCCCCGACCGACCCCGTTGTCTTGCCGGGGCCCGGTGCCGCACCACGGTTCGCCAGGGAGCCGCATGCAGGCAAGGAGAACCCTGTCCAACATCCCCCACCGTCTCCTCGAAGGCAACTGCTTATCGCCAGAGATCAACTACGAGTCTTGAAATCGGCAACCACCTGGCAGCAGGTGGAGGAGGAGCTGATCCAGTTGCCAAGGCGGGCTGGTGACCCTCGAAGGCTCATGGAGATCTTGCAGATTTTCGTACGTTCGACGACCAACGGCGCCCATCTCTGGCTTGCCCGGGATCTGCTTCTCCGAATATCCATGGCTGACGATAGCCTTGGCATCGATGTCATGGATGCCAGGGAAAGAGGCGTGGCCAACAGCCTGGCCAGCGGAATCCTGGATCACCTGCCGGATAGATCACGACTGCGAGCGCGGCGCATTGTGATGGAATCCATGCGAGCCATACCGGCCGGGCGCTTTCTCATGGGTAGTCCGGAACGGGAAGCCGGAAGGAGTGAAATAGAGGGTCCCGTTCACGAGGTGGTGTTCAGGAGGGGGTATTCCATGATGTCCGTACCTGTGACCAACGCGCTCTACGAACTCTTCGACCCCGGCCACAGGGCACACCGGCTGAGTACCTTCAGCGCCGATCATCCCGTGGTTCACGTGACCTGGTACGAGGCAGCCCTGTTCGCGGAGTGGCTCGGATATCGACTCCCAACCGAAACCGAATGGGAGTACGCTGCCAGGGCCGGTTCACGGGGGCGGTACTGGAGTGGTGACCGCCGGGAAGACCTGGACAAGGTGGGATGGTTCAACGGGAACAATGCCTGGTCCACGCGGGCCGTCGGGCGAAAGCCTCCCAATCCCTGGGGGCTGCACGACGTACATGGAAACGTGTGGGAATGGTGCGAGGACCATTCCATGCGAGACTATTCTCAGGGACCTCCTGTTGATCCCCACCTGCCTTTCCTCAGCTCCGACAGCTCCGCCAGGAGAGTGGTGCGGGGCGGCTCCTGGGTCTTTTCCGCAAGGTACTGCCGTTCGGCATATCGCTATGAGAGCGATCCCCGCTATGGCCTGGAGGGGATAGGCTTCCGGTTGGCCGGGTGAATCGCTCAAGAACGATTCTTGCGTCCGGGCGCCATCTACCCTCAAGCCAGGTGGATTATCGCGCCGGGGGGATTCCCCGAAGGCGGGGCGCGACGGACGCGTGCGGAGGGATGTCCCCAGGGTACCGAGTGGCGATCTCACTGGCCTGGACGCGGCGGACGCACGCCGAGGGATGTCCCCACTCCGCCCATGCCTCCCTGGCTGGACACGTTCCCATGTCATCGTTGCCTCGAAGGCTCTTGGAAAGTTCAGAAAGCACCGCAGTACGTGACGTTTGCAGGGTAGAGCAGGGTGTCCATGGATTCCAGCTCCCGGGCGTCGCTCCAACTCCACAGGACAAGGCTGGCGGAGTTGTGATCCGCGAGCCACACGTCGCCGTCGGGATTGCGGGTCCAACCAGGGTAGAAACCCGTTCCCACCTCCGCCACGCGAGTGCCGCGGGATAGATTCCATATCTGGATGTGGTTGCTCCAGTCTTCGTCGTAACCCGAGAGCCACGCGGTGGAATCGTCCACCAGGGCATCGTAGATATTCAGCTCAACAGTGCTTTCTTCCAGTAGAACGCTGGTGCTGGCCGAGCCCCCGAGGTCCACCTGGAACAGACCGCCATCCAGGGCCAATTCACCGTCGTTTTCGAAGGCGCCAACAGCGCTGGCGATTGCCTGCTGCTCCGAGAGGTTCCAGTTCCCGGTGGGGTTGTCCAATGGCAGCGTGATCTCGGTGTGTACCTCAAGGTCTTCCGGGTCTATTCCCAGCAGCAGGCTGCCCCCTGCCGGTTGCCAGGAGAGTTCTCTGTCCATTCGTTCCAGCGTGACCCAGAGGCTGTCCGAAAGAACAAAGAGGGTGCTGGCCTCCGGGATTCCGTCGTCGTCTGCCCAGGGGGACAAGTCGATTCGGGAGAGTTCTTCACCGCTCTGCCAGTCGGCCACCAGGATGTATGGCTCCTCGTAGAGGGTGACAAAGGCTCGATCTCCGTAGAACAGAGCCGAGCGGGGGTTGGAACCGTTGCCCGTGGACCATTGGGCCACGGTTGCGCCCGATTCAGGATCCACAAACTGGAGGTTGTCGCCGTA
Source organism: Myxococcota bacterium (assembly GCA_024276675.1). Lineage (GTDB taxonomy): Bacteria > Myxococcota_A > UBA796 > UBA796 > JAFGLY01 > JAJRWT01. Next base: position 77,590 of record JAJRWT010000017.1, read on the forward strand.
GAGACGGTTGATGATGAGCAACCATGGGCCGGCACATGCTGCGACGGCGTCGGAGTGGGCGTATCCACCCTGGGCCACCCAGGTCCCAGCCAGGGGATCAGCAACGCCATAGGCCCCCATCTCGAAGGTGGCGTCCGATTCCAGGAGCAGGAGGCGGTCCGGGCCCGTGTAGCTCCAGAAGCCGGCAGGTGGTGCCCAGTTGCCTGGAAATCCGGTTTCTCCTGTATCCGGGGTTGGGGTGCTCTCCTGGCAGGAGAGACAGGAAAGAGCGACCAGCGCCAGGGCGCTGTGGACCTGGTGTCCTCGGGCCATTACGGATGTTCCATGGTTGAGCATTTGATTGTTGAAGAGGGCTACGAAACCGGCTGATAGCATATACCAGGAGCGAAGGCAGGGCGTGCGTGCATTTCATGGCCATGAGCGCGATGGAGCAGTCTCTCTTGCGCGAGAGACCGTTGACGGCTCGTTGCATCCGCCCGCCGCGCTCCTGGCCGTCTTTTTTTCCCTTTCGCTGATGCTGGCCTCGCTCTCCTGCTCGAACCCACTGGAGCACCTGCCGTTGATCCGGGACGATCAGCAGATCCGGGATTGCATGTACAGCCGCCAGGCGCAACCTGAAAGACCCGACATCGTGTTGGTTGCCTTTTCCGGGCTTCGTGCCGGACATGGCAGCCTTGGGGAAGCTCAGCGGGCGTTGATGGAGGCGGTGGGCGTGGAGCCGGTCATGAGCGCCATTTCGGCCTACGCGCAAAGCATATCGCCCCACGTGAGCCTTGGTTCGCTCCTGACGGGAATGTATCCGTCGGCAATTCCGCTGTGCGGGCCATTTGCCGGAGTGGAAAACGATCTCGCGGAGCGACCGTGGTGTTTCTACCTGCCGCCCACGCGGAGCACCATTGCGGAAGTGCTGTCCGTCTATGGCTACAGCACGCTGTTGCTGGGCAGTTCACCCCATCTGCTGCTCAGCCTGGATGAGGGTTTTCAGGATCATTTCTGGGCTGATGCCCATGAACCGTGGGCCTCTGTAATCACGGAGTTCCAGCGTTGGTGGAGGGCAAACGACACCACGCCCAGGTTCGTGTTGCTCCAGCCTGGCATAGACACCTTCGATCCCACGACCTCCGAAACCGGCGAAGATCCTGTCAGTGGAAGCGATACCCAGGCTCTTGAACGGCGCTACGTCAGGATGGCCACTGTGGCTGGAAGGAATCTGTCACAGGTACTGGACATACTGCGCGACGGGAGCAGCCACAGGCCATGGTGGCTATGGATCACCTCGACTAACGGCATCAGCCTGGCCGAAACCAGCGGACCCTCCGACGCGGACAGGCAGCAGATCCTGCGGCAGCTTGGATCTGTGGGCAGCTCCATCGTGTTGGAACGAACCATACACGTGCCACTTCAGGCATGGACGAGTTGCTCCGTCAAGACCCGGCACCAGGTTGCAAGGCCAGTACAGTTGGTGGATGTTTTTCCATCCATCGCGGCCATTGCCGGCGCCATGCCCCCTGCAGATCTTCAAGGCAGCGATCTGCTGTCAAATCCTGTCTCCGACGACAGCCTGGCTTTCAGCGAGTTCGGAGACATGCTTGCCCTGCGGCAGGGAAACCTGTTGCTGACATTCAGGTGCTATCTACACGACAGGACCTCTCTTGATCCCGAGGTGACCGATCGCCTGGTACACGAGAGTGTCGAGGCAGAAAACTACGCACTGCACGATGTAGTCGCGGATCCGTTCCAGCACGGCAACCTGCTCAACCAGGAATGGAGCAGGGCTCTTTCCATGCGAGAACAGCTCATAGACTTCCGTCGGGGTCCGGGAGCCCTTCCCGCCGAGTCACTGGTCCAGCCCAGGCTGGACCAACTCCGGCTGACGCCTTCACAGGGGTACTGGTAGTGTGACTTCGATCCATCGCCACAGGGTCCCGCTGTCCCGAATGCAAGCGTTGCTGATCATGCTTGTGTTTTCTGCGTGTGGATGGGGCTCCGTGAGCACGAAGTTCACCACAGGGACCAGCCCGACAATTGCCTACACCGCCTTGAAGCAACAGGCCCCCATGAACTTCGTGGAACTGGGGGGGGGTACATTCCAGATGGGCAGCCCGGAATCGGAGGAAGGCGCCAAACCGTGGGAACAACCAGCCCACCTGGTCACTGTCTCGCCTTTCTTGATCTCTGAAACAGAGGTCACCGTGGCTCAGTGGGAGGCCGTGATGGGGGACGGCGCTTCGGTGGACCGTGATAATGGTGATTACCCGGTTGGAGAGATCACCTGGTGCGATGCCATATCTTTCGCCAACCGCCTGTCCCTGCTGGAGGGCCTACCCGCGGCGTATACCGGAGTTCAGCGGTGCCCTTCCAGCCGGACTGCCGGTTGGGACGAGGGCGTAGCTGGTTTCAGGCTTCCCACGGAAGCGGAGTGGGAATACGCCGCTCGTGCTGGAACGACCAGCAGGTTCTGGAGCGGCGATTCCGAAATTGATCTCGCCAGGGTCGGCTGGTACGACAAGAACGCTGGAAGCGTGCATCGCGTGAAGGAAAAACCCCCCAACCCCTGGGGACTCTACGATATCCACGGATCGGTGTGGGAGTGGGTCTGGGACGGCTTCGCTCCGTACACGAGCCGGCGGGAGCGTGATCCGGTATCAGCCCCTGGCAGAGACCTGCGCCACGTGGCCCGAGGCGGAGGATACTGGCATGGAAGCGCCGACGGGGCTCGCTGCGCGTCCAGGAGGGTGTTGATGGAAGGGGATCGCGGATGGGACTGGAGCAGGGACATGGGTTTTCGTCTGGCACTGTCCGCGAGCCGGTGACATCATGATATTGCCGCATGGAACAAAGGTCATCGTGTTTGTTCTGTTGTTCCTGGCCTGCAACGGCGTAGTTTCAATGGAGCCGCCGGACTTCCCACGGGCCAGGATCATCCTGGCGGGGCGTTGGGAAGCCATGCCTGTTCAGCCCCTGGCTCTTGGCGGCTCGAAGCCGCAGCCTGGCAGGGAGGAAGCGATCCTGTTGGAGACAGCAGTAGAGCTATCGGAGGAACTTGCCAACCGCGATGCCTCGCTGCTGCTGGAAGGCACATGGTGGAAGGCGCGTATCGAGGTAAACGGACATCGTCTGCCCGAGGTGGCGGGAAGCCCCGGTGGGGTGGAGGTGCCCCTGGGACAATTGCTGAGAACCGGCTCCAACGATCTCCGTCTCGAGCTGTACAGAGCAGTTGACCAGGATCCGCTCCTCACCGCGTCTTGTTGTTTCGGAGGTCTTTCCGCTTCCACGCCGGTCCTGCTCCTGCGTCCTGAAACCCATGTCCGTGATCTGGCCCTTGCCCTGTCACCTCGTGGTGATTCGGTAACCGTCTCTGTCCATCTCTCCGGGCTGGAGTCCGGGAGTTTTCTGGAAGTCTTGGCTGTACTCGATGGAGAGGTGCTGGCCAGCCTGGGAAGAGTACCCGTGGAGAGTGACACGGTGGTCTTTTCTTCCACGTCGAAAGCCCTTCCCGGATGGAGGCGGGAAGGGCTCTTCCATGTCCTCGCTCTCTGGACGGATCGAGATGGCAGACTGTTGGACGCCTATGCCCAACTCACCGGGCTACGCTCCATAACCATGGAAGAGGATGGCTTCGTTGTTGACGGCAAGAGCTGGACCGGTCTCGCGGTGCGAGCCCAGTTGAACCGTTCACCATCAACACAGTTCAGGGAGCTATTGGGGGCCGGCATCGGTGCATTGGAGGTTCACGGGGGAATTCCCAGCACAAGTTGGCTCCGTGAAGCCGACGAAATGGGGCTGGCCCTGGTGATCCTGCCACGCTGCGATGGGGAGGCATGGAGCAACGTCCGTTCCAGCATGGTGATGGACAAGCTCGGTGTCCTGGCAAGGCACTCGTCGCAGCTCCGGCAGCAGGATGACCAGATGATTCGCTCGCTCTATCCACACCCTTCAGTGCTGGCCTGGATTTGCGAAGGGGAGCCGGCCGTGGCGGCACAGCTCTGCGCTGGTTTTCGTGAAGATCCCATATCCAGGCCCGTGATCGCGGGGGAACCAGGAACCAGGACGCTTTTCGGGCTTGACGAACTCCGTGCTTCCCCTCAGCGGCCGAGCCAACTTTTCTGGATGACCGAGATCACCAGAGCCAGGGAGGAGCATTCTCTGGGCGAAGTGGCGGAGATATTTCATGAAGCCGTCAAGGCGGGGCGTCTTGGCGGTGTGGCTCTTCCACCCCCACCCGACCCGGAGCAGGAGGAAGAATGGCGTGCAGCGTGGGCGCGGGTGGCCAGGGAGTTGGGAAACTGTGAGCTGCATGTGTCGGAAAGGCGGAGAGCCAGCGCCGAGATCCAAGTCCAGGGAGCAGAGGCAGGAGCATTGTTGTGGCTGGAGGTTCCCTGGCAGACTCCACTGGGCGTGGTGGCGGACCAGGAGGGCAGGGCCAACATGTCAACCTACTACCAGGGACCAGCCGTCTTGAGGATGGGAGGCCGTGCCAGGTCCATATCGCTGGATGAGGCTTCGTGGAAGGATGGAATCCGCCAGGCCAGCCCCCTCGTGGTGAGGGCAGGGGAAGCCTGGAACCTCCGGTGACGAGGCACGTCCCGACACTGGGATACCCAGCGGTACCAGGCCACGGGGCACTATCCTGTAATTGCCGCGAGCTGGTCGTACAGGAGTGACCACATGCCTGTGAGCTTGGCGGCCATGGCCAGGACCGCCAGCACGAGCACCCGGCGCACCCATTTTTCGCCCCATGAGACCACCCACATGCTGCCCAACCAGCCTCCCAGGGCGTTCCCCAGCGCAAGGAGGAGCCCATGGGACCACCTGATGGAGCCCGAGAACGCGAACACCGTGAACGCCCCAAGCGAATACACGAACATCACGGTTACTTTTACGCTGTTTGCGCGAACCAGGTCCATCCCGTTCAGCAGTGTCAGGCAGAGTAGTATTACAAAGCCTGCTCCAGCCTGTATGAAGCCACCGTAGATTCCCACGAAGAAGAAGGCTGTCGCTGCCAGGAGACGATGCTTCCCGTCCATCGACACCTGGTCCTTTTGCAGGCGGCGCACGGGGTTCCAAAGGATCAAGCCCAGGGAAACCACCATGACCGCGGCCAGGATGCGCTTGAAGGTTTCTCCGGAGGTGTCGAGCGCGATGTGGGCACCAAGGGCTGCTCCCGCAGTGGCAAAGATGCCAAGCAGCAAGCTGAAGGAGAGATCCCCCACTCCCTTGCTCCTGAATCCGGCCATGGCGGATGCATTTTGGACCGTGATGGCCACGCGGTTCGTGGCGTTTGCCTCGATGGGGCTAAAGCCAAGAAAGATGAGTGCTGGCATGGAGAGAAGAGAACCACCCCCTCCCACGGTGTTGAAGAACCCCGCCACCAGGCCCAGCCCTATGACGAAAAGCCCCGTTGTGATCTCCATTGCCGGGCTCCCGTGTGAGTTCAGGTTTGGTGCATCTCGTTCAGGAAACTCCTGGTGGTGCGGTTGACTATTCCCGGATATTCGATGAGTGCAGTGTGGGTGCCTCCCTCTATCATCAAGAAGGTCACACCTGGTATGTGGTCTCGCATGTAGTTGGATACGGCGGCGGGGGTGAACTTGTCTTTTTCGCCGGCCAGCACCAGGGTGGGCACTGAGATGCCTGGCAGTACGTCCCGGGCGGAGTGTCGCATGGCGCCGAGTGCCATTCGAAGGCCATTGGGTACGTCCAGCGTGCGTTGATGAAGGTAGAAGGGTCTCATCATTCCGGGGCTGGCATTCGTTCCTCCGCAAAGGCGTGCCAGGGGGTGAAGCAGGGGCAGGTGGAAAAGAGCGTGCCAGGTGGTGGAAGAGAGACGGGGAAGACGATTGGCCATTGACTCCAGCAGTACTCGCCAGACACTTTCGGGGATGGGAAGCCCGAAGATCCCGGAGAGGGGGTTCTCGAAGGGCCCCAGGTAGGCCATGAGGCTGAGTACCCGTTGTGGAAACATGCGGTATGCTTCCAGGATAACCTGTACGCCCAGAGAGAAGCCTGCCAGGTGAACCCTGCCTGTTGACAGTTGGTCCATTATGGCCTCCACATCTCTGGCCAGGTGATGAATACCGGTGTTCTGGGGGTCTGATGGGCTGCTCGAGTCTCCGTGGCCGCGTAGATCGAAAGTTACCAGGCGGTAGTCGGATGCCAGATCTCTATGGAGAAAAGCCCAGTATGATGCTGTGGTGAATAAGCCGTTCACCCAGAGGATGGTCTCGCGGGATCTCTGGTTTCCTGATACCCGGCAGGCCAGGAGAGTGTCATCCCAGGAACGAACTGTGAAACTTTGCCCGGGGAGCACGATTCCTCCTTGGAGCCCTTGACGGCCCTGGTTTCCTGGGTATCGGAATTCAAGCTGGGGCTGGATTGTGATGTCAGGTTTTGCTTCCGATGCTGCAAACGCTGACCTTGCCCAACGTCTGGGGTTTACAGCGCTCAGTTACTAGCTGGAGGCTATACTCGCTACCTGAGATGTGCTGCCTTCCTGCCAATGCGGATCTGCTTTCGAAGCGGCGGTGTCCTGGCTTCTGGCCCATGCTTCTGGCCTTGCTGTTTTGCGTATTTCGTGTTCTCTCCTGTTCCAGTCCAGCCGACAGAAAATGGGAGGCTTTGAAAAGCGGCGAGTTGGTACCTGATATCCTACTGGTGCTGGTGTCCGGCCTGCGTGCGGATCCCCACGGGCAACCCGGAGCAGAAGCTGCTTTCATCGAAGCTCTGGAACGACCCGTTCGTTTGCGGTTTACCGCCGCCTATGTCCAGTCTTCCGAACCGTTTTCCAGCCTCTCTTCCATACTGACCGGGAAATATCCTTCGGCGATCCCCATTTGCGGTCTGGTGAAAACAAATTGGATGGACAGCCTGGCAACCAGGCAACCATGGTGCACCCGTTTGCCAGAAGAATCTCCGATTCTTCCCGAGATCCTGGCCATGTACGGTTACCGCACCGCGATATTTTATCACGACATGGGCGGATTGGGTACTTTGACGGGGAAATTTCAACATGAAGAAGACTTCAGCGGGGATGGGCTTGATTGGGCGACACCCTGGAGTGAGATTGGATCCTCCCTGGAGAACTGGTGGTACGAAGACAGCGATGCTCCGCGCTTCGGCCTGGTCCTTTCTGCCGATTTGATGGTCCGCCACCGTAGGGAATTGTACTCCGGCACTGGCAGGGATCCCTTTCCGGTTCCACGAAGGCTTTTCACCCCCGCCGAGGATTGGCAGCACGACAAAGCCATGGAAAACTATCGGCTGCTGGCGGAACAGGCGGGGAGGGGAGTTGCATCGCTTCTGGATGGGCTGACTGCTCATGACGAGCAAGGCTCCTCACCGTTGCTGGTTTTCATTTCGTCCACCAACGGCATGAGCATCGGGGAAAGGACAGGGAGTCTGGACTTTCCTCCGCAGTTCGTGTTCCACGAGATTCTGCTGGATCGTACCCTGCGCGTGCCCTTGCTGGTGTGGGGAGACTGGGGAGACTCCAGCGACGTCATCGAGCAGCCTGTTGAGCTGGTGGACCTGGTGCCGACGCTTCTCTCTCGCATCGGGGCGGTTCTTCCCGCTGGCATTCCCGGGCAGGATCTGCTATCGCCTGTCTTCCGGGAAGACCCCGACGCCGCAGCGCATGCCGAATACGGCGACATGATCGCCGTTCGCAAGTGGTCCTGGTTGTTGGGCTTCAGGGCGATGCTCCATCATCGCTCCCTCCTGGATCCGGCCATGGGTCAGGCGCTGGAGAAGGCCGTAATAGACGAACGATTCTTCTTGTATGACGTGATCGACGATCCCCTCCAGACAGACAACGTCATTGGGCAGGATCCTCAGTTGACCTTCCGCATGAGGGACCAGATGATGTGGTTTCGCAACGGGCCCGCAGCCATTCCCGCCGACAAGTTGAGCAAGGGAGCCCTGTGGGATCTGCGGATGACAGCCAGTGCCGGTTATTGGTAGTGCCCAATTCCCGGCAGATGGGCCGAGTGTACCGTATCAAGGGTCTCCTGGGATCCACGATGGCACTCTGGATGGCAGGTGGCGTATACAAACTGACGTATTTCGGCTTTTCCTTGAAGATGGGAAGATTGGGGGGAGCCGAGGTGCTCGGAGTCATGGCCAGCTTGTTCGTGGTGGCTTGGCTTCTTGGAACGGCCGCGGGCCTGGGTCTTTGTGACTGGGTTCCATTTCGAACCGCGGAAGATGTTGGCAGAGGAGTCCAACCAAGGCGGCAGATAGGCGTGGCACATGGCCTGTTTCTCCTGTCGTTCAGTATGGCCAATCTACTCCTGTTGTGCCTCTCCCCATTTCTCGCCGCGGCGCCCGCTTATCTCGTTCTGTCGGTCCTGCTGGTGCTGGGAGCCGGAGCCAACGGGGTTGGAGCCTTCGGTCTCGCTGCTTTGAGGGGCGCTGGACGTCCTGGCGTCGAGGTAGTGGTACACTTGCTGGCTTCTGCAGTCTTGGCCATCGGGGTCATGTGGGCCACTACTCCCGAAGCTCTGGCCTTGTCCTGGTTGGTGGCTGGTTCGAGCCACGTCCTGGGTGGGGTGTTCATCGTGCCCTTTCTGGAGCCTCGGCTACGCCCGGTGATGGTCTCCATGCGGGAGATCGTTCCCATGGTGAAGGAGTCAACCTTCTACCTGGGACTTGGGCTGGGCTCCTATCTTCTTGGCAACATGGACCTGCTGCTGGCCAGGGCCTTCTGTTCCACGTCACAGGTGGGATACCTGGTGGTGGCGACGGTGTTGATCAGGGCGGGCAGTGTAGCACCATGGGTAGCGGCCACACTATTGCTCCACCGTTTCGAGAGGCGCTGGGCCCAGGGGCGTACCGTTAATCCCTTCTGGCTCCTGGGGGCCGCACTGGTGCTGGTGTCAATCGTGGGCAGTATCAATTGGTTTGCACTCCCGCTTTTGGCTATTGGCTACCAGCTCTCATCGGAGGACCTGATCTCGCCGGCTCGCATGGCCATATTGTGTTCACCGGCCTTGTTTTGCCTGCTTTCGATTCTCCCGTTGGCCGCGGCCAAGAATCTGCGCACTACTCTCGGCTCCATGGCGGCCGGGCTGCTGTCTGCCTGTCTGGTGGGATCGTGGCTCCTTTCGCCCATGGGTACCAACGGCGCCATCATTGCTGCGGGCCTGGGCCAGGTTGTGGCGTTTGTAACGCTCATGCTTCGCCTCGGGAGCCAGAACTTGCTGGCCTGGTCGGGCCGGTCTGCAACGCGGCACAAAGTCTGATGGACCAGGAGAGGGGCAATGAGATTGGTGATTAGGCGCCATCAGGACCAATATTGAGATTACATTCCATGGGTGTTTGGCGAGGAACGAGGTACTGTGGTACGTTCCGCTGAACAAACGACTAGACCGTTCCCATCCGGAAAAGGCTCCCTTCGCCGGAGCGGCCCATTCCTTCGCCATGCACGCCCGCGTAACCACTTGAAATAGCGCTGCTATTCCGGCGGGTTACGCGGACGCACCTGGCTCGGAAGCGACTCGCCCCAGCTCGG
>JAJRWT010000018.1 GCA_024276675.1 Myxococcota bacterium
GACTTCGGCCCGCTTTTGCGCCCCTTTGCGGACCGAACTGCCCCTATACCCCGGGGTATACACCGACTTGGGTCCGCTTTTGTGCCCCTTTGCGGACCGAACTGCCCCTATACCCCGGGGTATACACCGACTTCGGTCCGCTTTTGTGCCCCTTTGCGGACCGAACTGCCCCTATACCCCGGGGTATACACCGACTTCGGTCCTCATGGGCGTAGGAAAGCGGACCGCAGCTCTTCTTGCGCCGCTCTCGCTGCTTCTCGCCCCACCGCCATCACGCTCTCTGCGGGGGCGTATCAGGGCGAGCATGTACCTTGGCCCAGTATGGGGGCCGGCTTCCAGCCGGCCCTTACCGTTATCCTGCACGGTACGCCGGCGCCACGGGGGACGCCGGCGCCACGGGGGACGCCGGCGCCACGGGGGACGCCGCGACTCGGCCATGGGATCCTTTTCTGGACGGGAACTTGCTCGCCATGTCAATGTTCCGGACTGGCGCGTCGGCGCCATCGCTGCGAGGTAGTTATTCTTGCGTGAACCCCAGGGTTGAAATGACACTGCTCCATTTTTTTCTACTGTTCTGGATGTTCTGCCTTGCAGGCCCCGTGCAGGCGGACGGCGGACGAGTGCTCGCGCTTCCCGTGGATGTAACGCTGAACGATGACTGGCTTCGTGCGGCTCGATTGGCAGAACTCCGGCTGTCCGAACCTGGATCTCGCGGGAACATAGAATGCGTCCGGGACGGCGGCTCCTGGAACATATGGGCCAACACCCAGCAGGGGCGGGTTCTGTTGGCCAGCGTGCCGGAACCAGGCACAAGCCAGGAGCGTCAGGACCTGGTACTGCTGGTGGCAAGCTTTTTCGAAAAGCTGAACCTCCCGGAACCTGGATTCATGGATACAGTGGAAGCCGACCGAGAGCCGGAGCCCTCAGGGGCCCTTGATGCAGCCATCCCAAGTCCCGATTCTTCTCCTCATCCTGCACCCGGGGAACCAGCCCCCCATCAAGCAGCCGAATCCAGCACGGAATCTCCCCTGGCGATGCTGGCCCTCCGCGCCGCATCCCCCACGGCTCCAGAATCTCCGGTCGGCTCTGACAAACAACATGAATCCCAATCCTCTCCCCTGTTGCGGCAGCAGGAGCCGCTGAATGCCGATGCGGCAGAGAACTCTGTGGAGCCTCCTGGTTCTTCTGATATGGCAACAGCCATGGCAGTGGAAATGGAGCAAGAAGGGCCTTCTCCAGAGTCGTCTGCTACTCGGGGACAAACCCTTGCCACCGTCGCGTCGCCTGCAGCCACCCCGGGCCCCGCAGCCGCCCAACCACCCGCAACGGCCCCGGGCCCCGCCGCCGCCCAACCACCCGCAACGGCCCCGGGCCCCGCCGCCACCCAACCACCCGCAACGGCCCCGGGCCCCGCCGCCACCCAACCACCCGCAACGGCCCCGGGCCCCGCCGCCGCCCAACCACCCGCAACGGCCCCGGGCCCCGCCGCCGCCCAACCACCCGCAACCGCACAGGGCCCCGCCGCTACCGAGGCGCCCCAGACCACCACCGAAGCCCCCGCCACCACTGATTCACCCGCGAGCGCCCCGGGCCCCGCCGCCACCCAACCACCCGCGACGGCCCCGGGCCCCGCAGCCACCCAACCACCCGCAACCGCACAGGGCCCCGCCGCCACCCAACCACCCGCGACGGCCCCGGGCCCCACCACGCCCCCCCCGGGCGCTCCTCTTGCTTCTCCCCCGGGGACTGAAGCACCGGGCAACGTCGTGGTGATCGCAGGGAGCCCCACCATCGAAGAACCGGGCCAGCCCACGGAGTTCGCCGCGCCTGGCGATGGCGCAGACGAATCCACACAATCATCCGGGGAGGAACCAAGTGCTGCCTCCCCCGTGGCTTCGGCGCTTCCCCAGGTGCTGGGGCTGGGGGTCGGCGCAGTTCTGGTATCGCGAGCTGGCACATCCGGTACCCTGGCCACCCCCATCTCCGCCAACCTGCGTTTCGGCAGGCATTTCCTGGCGGGCCTGGGTCTTGCGCCATCTATGGCCTTGAAATCCAGAAATACAGAAACCAAGAACGAAATGAACGCCTGGGATCTGTGGATCGCCGCCGCATGGTGGGGCCCTGGCGCCCGCTTTTCGCCATTGCTGGGTTCAAGGCTGGGACTTTCGCGCAGGGTGTTTCCCAACTCTCAGCTTCCCCAGGAACCTCTGTTCAATCCGATTGTGCTGGCCCATGCTTCCATCATGATTCACCTGGGGAGGTTTGCTCTCGTACCCGGCATCTGCGGTGGCCGGGATCTGACCCCCAGCGAACCGCCCGGGGGGGGCAGCACGACTCCAGCCATATCGCCGTGGCAGGTTGGGCTCGAGTTCGGACTTGTGGCCTGGTTTCCTTTCCGCAAAGGCATGGTCCTGTAGTCTCCAACCCGGAAAGATTTCGTAAAGACTGGAAAACCGAGAAAAAGGATCTCCCGGCCCTCCCCATGGCTCTAAGGTACATATGGAAAAACCTCAACCGAACCCCGGGCTCATCCTGGCAGCCAGCAAAGGCGACCAACGGGCAAAGCACAGGCTGTTGGAGCAGTGGGCACCAGTTGTCCTGGGTTGGTGTACCTGGCTGGACGACGGCAGGATCGATCCGGAAGACGCCGCACATGACGTACTCGTCACGGTGTTGACCAGTATAGGCTCTCTGAGAAACCCCGAAGCGTTCCAGGCCTGGTTGTTTGTGACCACCAAGCGGGTGGTTGGGCGACATCGCCGCAAGCTCTGGCTTCGGAGCTGCTTTTCGGTGCTCGAAGAAAACGAATATCGTGATCCGTCCCCGGATGGCGATGCCGAACGTCACCAGGCCCGTCGCGAGGTTCACCAGATTCTTGGAAAGCTTCCCGATGATCTGCGGCAGGTGATGCTGCTGTGCATCATCGAAGAGCGGAGCAGCAGCGAGGCAGCAGCGATTCTTCATGTTCCCGTGGGAACCGTCAAGAGCCGACTCCGGCGTGCCAGGAGCCGGCTACAGCGGCGACTGGGCCGGGACAAGGCCATCATGGGAGATCCCGCTTCCGCCCTCAGTTCCGCCAACGGACAGGAGTAGGAACGATGTCCACGCCACACGAAAAATGGCTTCAGCGAAGGGCCAGCGTTGGCGCGGTGACCTCTGGAGAGGCAGACCGCCTGGTGCGCAGGGTCGAAGCCACCATGGAGTACGCCGGTTCAATGGATGGAGCTTCCTGGTGGAGCCGAGCTTGGACTTCCCCGGGAACACTACTTTTTGTTGCCGCTCACCGACGTGCCATGGTGGGACTGGCGGCGATTCTGTTGGCAAGCACCCTGGCTCTTGGCGGCAGCTTGCATTGGTCCAGTGCCAGGCTGGACCAGTTTCTGGAATCAGAACTGGCAACCACCCTGTCGCCAACTCCAGAGGTGGCGCTGCTATACACCGGAAGTGGCAGGATCCAGGGCAGGCGAAAGAGCCCCCGCATCGACTGGCGCGTGGGTACCCTGCAAGTCTCGGTGCAGCCGTCGGCCGGGGTCGACCTCGTCGTCGAGACCGACGAAGCCACTGTACAGGTCCACGGCACCCGCTTCTCTGTGACCAAGGATCTGCTGGGTACCATGGTAGAAGTGGAAAACGGCCTGGTGGGCGTGACCTGCCTCAACCCCAACGCCGCATCTTCCGACGAGCTGTTTCTGGCCGCCGGCAAATCTCATCGTTGCCTCCCCAACAGGCCTTCCACGTTGCTGGGGCGGGCGCGGGCCCTGCACTCCATGGGCAAAGCAACCATGGCCCGACAGGCAGCACAGATGGGGCTTGAGCTGGCCTCGCCCGGTGATCCCGTGCGGGGCGAACTGTTGGCCCTGCAGGTGGAGATGCTTCTCATGGATTCCCTGACGGAGCAGGCTGCCGGCCTGGTGAAAGAATACCTGGACGAAGGCTACGAGGCCCGACGCGAGGACATGCAGCAGGTGGCCGAGATCCTCCGGCAACGGCCTACGGGGCATTAGGGCTTCGTGCAAGAACAACTTCCCGGGACCATGACAGGCCGCTCATGAGCCGTGTTTCGGGTCTTCCCGAAGCGCAGCCCACGAGCGGCTCGTCGGCAGGTTCCGGCGGCTGCATTTGGTCCTCCGGTATGTGCCTGGCGAAGGAATGAGCCGCTCCGGCGACGGGAACCTTTTCAGGACGGGAACTATGTAGACTTTTCGCCCGGCAGGAGGCGAGGCAGGTTTCCCAACCTGGTCCACAGCGGGCCGGCGCCAAGGAAGATGATTGGAAGCATGTGAGAAAGCCACGCCAGGGCGGCGAAAGCCAGCGCTTCCGATTCCCGGAGACCGAAGAAGCCCAGGACCAGCACGGACGTAGCCGCGGAGCCGGCGGCGAAACCGGGGGGCAGCACAATGGCCGCGAAAGAACCTGTGGCCAGGACCAGCGAGGCCGCCAATTGTGGAGCCATGACCTGTACAGGCAGGCCGGTGAGGATGGCCTGGTAGGAACCCACCATGCAAAAGACCTGCAGCAGGGCCATGCCCGTGTTGGCCGCCATGGGCCCGGCGGCGCCCAGGCCGGTGCCGGTGTCAGTGAGCATCTTTCGCAGCAACGCCAGGGGAGTCACGGCCCTGGCAATGGGCTGCCGGCGCTTCCAACGGCGTGCCGCCAGGACCAGGATGGCTGAGGCGAAAAGCACCGACAGCGTGAGGGCGGAGAGCAGCCCCAGGCTTCGCAGAGATGCTGCGGTCCCGAGGATTTCACTCCATTCATGGGCGTGGCACAGGGCGCTGACCAGCAGAAACACCGCGAAAACAGTGGCTTCGGCCAGAGAAGTGACAGCCACGCCTGCCATGGCAGCCGTCGCGGGCAGGCCGCATTCCGCCCGCAGAAGGGCGATGGCCAACAGGTCGCCACCACGGACGGGAACCACGTTGTTCACCAACCCGGAGCAATAGCCGATCCCCAGTACCTTGAAGAGCGGCAGGCGCTTCCACGGAAACACGGCCACCCATAGCCGGAGCTCACGCAAGGTGATTCCCAGCCCCTTCAGAGCCATGGCCAGCAATAGCCAGTTCGTGGAAAAGCCGCTCAAGGCTTCTCGCACCTGTGCAAGCTCCGTGTCTCGCAGCAGCAGCACCAGCACCAGCGCGCTTCCGACGATCTGCAGCAGAAGACGCACGGGCCTTCCATGCTTTGTTTCGGGGCTTGCTGGCATAAAGCTCCTTGCTTTGAGAGGGTGTCCGGATAGTTGATCCTGGTATGCGGTACGCTGGCTGCGAGCGAGCCGGCCTACACGACGAAACCTTCAGCCCTGGCTCATGCACCCCCCAACTCTATCAACAAATCTCCGCTGCCATCCAGGACAGGAGCCGTCTCGATGCCCTTACATCCTACCGTGCTGCTCGCCTGCCTTACCGTGCTGGCAGGCTCGGACGAGCCAACGGAGCGGAAGGCATCCCCCACAGAAACCATGCCCGGCCAGCAGTACAGCCCCGGGCAAGCCAAGCCGGGGCAAGCTCCTCCGCGCAAGCCCGGTGGAGGAGGCTTGCTGCTGAAGATCCAGGACCCCGATGGCCTTCTCGATGGCCAGGTCAAAGCAGTGCTGAAGACCAGCGACGGAACAGAGCGCACATTCAAGCTTCGAGACGATGGCACGTTTCCCGATGCACAGGCCAGGGATCTGACATATACCGCCCCGGTTTTCGGTATCTCTCCCGGCACCATCGATCTGCTCGTCAAGGACGATGAACGGGAATGGAGCAGGCAGGCCACGCTGGAAGCCGGCGACACTGCGCCCCTGCTGGAATATCTCATCAAGGGCGAATCGCTGATGGAGATGGGCTCCGAAACCAGGAGAGCCCCCCAGGGAAAACTGGTGATCGCCAATGAATCGGGCCAGGTCATCCAGACCACTCATCCTCCCGAAACCGAGGGTTACTGGCTGTGGTTCGTGCTGGCTGGTGCTCTGGGCGTCGGAACCTGGGCGGGTTCGGTGTGGTTCGGCCGGCGCCCCCCGGGTGTCTGTAGGCTCGACGAATCTCCGGCTGCCTTTCTGCCCCCCACCAGGCTGGAATGGGAACACCTGGACCAGGCCCTCTCCGGGCCCCTGTCGGGCTACCGGGTCGTATGCCTGGGCGAGCTGGAACATCAGACCGGAAACGTGATTCCCTGTATCGAGCAATCCCCTCTGCCCACGGAGCTGCTTCGGGCCGTTGAGCGTCTGGCCGCCACTGTCGGTCCGCCGGTGGCTCTCTTGCTGACTGCTCCCGATCTCCTGGATCTCCCCGGTGGAGCAGACTCCCTCGAAACCCTGGAAAAGGCTGTCGCGGGCCGTTTCCCGCTCTGGGTGGTGGATGGTCCATGCCGATGGCAGGACTGGCAGCCGGGCTCGCTGTCTTCATAGATCCCACCCGGGAGCCGTCGGGGAAAAGGGTGGCCGCTGAGAGGCGTCGTGGGCAGGAACAGTCTTCGATGTCTTTTCCCCCAGACTCCTGGGCAGGAGTCCGAGAAGCGAGCTACTTTTCCATACATCGATGAGATCTCCCCCTGCGAATCCACCCGAAACAGCGCGTAGCCGAAAAATTGAGACACCACGAAATCGAGCAGAAAATCCCGAGACAAGAACACCCGGGCCATGAACATCCACTGCTCGCGAGCATGGCGAGGCTCGTGTCGTCCCGGTTCGTCTGGTTGGCCCCTGTGCTGGTGATTGTGGCTCTTGTAGGTTTCGAAGCGATATTTCGACTCTACGAGCCCCCCAGTCTACCCGTGCTGGACTGGATCCGTCCGCAGTCGCTGGATCTGCGGCGCTCCTACATGCTGGGAGTCCTCCTGGTATTGATGAGCTTTCGCGGAGCCTGGGACGTACGGGGATGGCGGCGTTTCGTGCTGCGCATCACTGGAACGGGCGGCTGCATGCTGGTTCTCGTGAGCATGCTCATGGTACAGGACTTCCACGTCAACTACCTGGCCGAGGGGAGCGATGGCGCCAGAGTTGCAGTGCTGGAAAACGGAAACTTGGTGGACATGGAGTGGAGATCGGATCTCATGCACGGCAGCCCGGTCCTTCTCATGCCGCGCATTGTCGGGAACGAATGGGTGCTGGCCCGCATTGCACGCGGGATGTACCAGGAGCAGGACCTTATGGCGCTGGGGCGCGGCGACATGGAACATTCTACTGCCAACAGGTTTTCCGCTGTACGGGCCGTACTCTGGCGCGTTCAGCAATCCATGATCCTGTTGATGCTCTCTCTACGGGTGTTGTTGCTCCCTGGCTTTCTGTGGCTGGCATGGACTTTCATCCGCGGCAGTGGGCCGGGAATGCCGATGCGGCGTCTCACCACAGCGGCGCTCTTCAGCCTGTCACTGGCCATTCCTGTGGTCAATCTGGCTCTTCATGCCGCCATATTCGCCGCCAACCTCCCCGAAGCGGGCTCAAACGGCCATCGCTCGCTTCTCCTCTCCTGCCTTTTCCTGGTGGTGGCGCTAGCGGCTGACCTGGCTGGAAGGCTCTTCCGGGCACCTCGGATTGCCGTCGATGGCCAGAGCCTTCACCCGGAGGTATGCGGTGAATAGGGTTCTTGCAGGAACAGCTTCATCGCGCCGGAAGAGCCGTGGTATCCGCCTGGCAAGGCGCGAATCGTCCACGCCGTCGAGGCCCTGCCGGTCACCAGCAGCGCAGAACGGCGAGATGGATCCATCTCCCGCTTCGGGAGTTGTTTCAGCGCCAGCCCTGGGGATCTCCGTCGCCGCCCTGGCCATGTGGCTCTGCCTGGCCTTTACGACGACGACGGGATGCCAGTCTTCCGGCCCATCGAGCCGGGAGCCCGCTGCCGGGATGCTCGCCCCGGAGCAAGCCGTGGCAGGCAATACTGCGCCGTCCGTCGGAAGCAACCTCAGCAGCCTTCCGGATCTCCTGTTGGTACTGCTTCCCGGCCTGCGAGCCGATGAACCGGCCATGCCAGGAGCCGAAGAGGCTTTTTTCCAGGCAATGGGAAGCCCCGCTGCCCTACGTTTTTCCAATGCCTACGTTCAATCCACCCACCCATTCGCAAGCGCGGCATCCATACTCACCGGCATGTACCCTTGCGCAATACCGGTCTGCGGGCTCTACGAAAATTCCGACTTGGACACTGATGCCCAACGCCCATGGTGTGCCAGCATTCCCGAAGATCGTCCCACCATTCCCCGGGTGCTGCAGATTTACGGCTATCGCACCGACCTCGTCTCGGTACGCTTTCCGGGGGCCGACATTCTGGCCTCCGAGTTCCAGACCTGGGATGATGCCGACGAAACCTGGGGCGAAGACGCCACGGATTGGCAGGCGCTCACGACCCGCACGGTCCAATGGTTCAGCCGGGATCGCGACCGTCCATCCTTCCTGGTGGTGGCGGCAGCCGACATGATGGTGGGCTACCGTCCCAAGTTGCGCAAGGCCATGGGGCTGGCCTCCTACAAGCGAAACCAGTTCGCCATATTTTCAGGCGAAAGCGGTGATCCTGGAGCAATATCGGCTCTGTACACACAGGCTGCCACGCTTCTGGCGCGGGGGCTCGGTTCCATGCTGGATTCCCTTCGGGGGAGTTCTGGCAACAGGCCGTTGTGGTCTGTCGTCACATCGACCAACGGCATCAACCTGGGCGAGTGGAGCGTGGGGACCCACGCCGCTCCCATGGAGGCGGTGCTCCTCGAAGGCACCCTGCACGTACCCCTGGCTGTTCTTCCACCGGAAAGCATCCAGGAATCCTCGGTCCGTTCCCAGGTGACCGAGCTGCGGAGCATTGCGCCCACCCTGCTGGGCCTTGCAGGGGCCACCCTTCCTGCTGGCGCCACGGGTCATGACCTGCTGGCGGGCCTGCCACGGGAACAGGCAGAGAACGCCACGGCCTACGCGGCATTCGGAGACATGCTTTCACTCCGCCTTGGCAGGTACCTGCTCACCTTTCGCTGTTTTCTACACGGGCGCACGGCCCTGGATCCCGAACTCACCGAACGCCTGCGTACCAGCCTTGAACAACCACTGCAGGCTTCCATGGTAAACTACCGGCTGAACGACATCGTGCGTGATCCCTTCCAGTACACGGATCTCACCGCTCGCGAGGCGGCCCGATTCCTCTATATGCAGAAGCTCCTGGCGGAACACCGGCTGGGGGCCGCGGCGCCACCGGCAAGTGCTTGGGACCCGCAGCGCCTGTGGAAGCTGCGCATGTCGCCGGCCGACGGCTACTGGTGAGTTGGTTCCGGAGGAGTATTCCCCTGGGCTGGGTATGGTTCCGATTCATCCGCACCTGGGCCCGGGCCCGGGCCCTGGCCCGCCCCCATGCCCATGCCCGGACTGCCCATGCCCGCGCCCATACCGCCCATGCCAGGACTGGCTCCCGCGCCCATACCTGGGCCCGCTTCCGCGCCCATGCCCGGACCGCCCATGCCCGGACCGCCCATGCCCGCGGCTCCCATGCCTGCTCCGCCCATGCCTGCTCCGCCCATGCCCGGACCGCCCATGCCCGCGGCTCCCATGCCTGCTCCGCCCATGCCCGCGGCTCCCGCGCTCATGCCCGGACCCCCACCCGCGCCGGCATCAGGGCCGGATCCGCCGCCGGCATCGAGGCTGGCTCCACCGCCAGGACCCGCCAGGAGCATCATGGAGCAGGTTGAGCTGTCGAAGGTCAGGCCGGCATAGTCGGTGAAGGCAGGGGAGGTGAGCATGGTGGCGCGGCTTTGCTCCGGAACGAGTCTGAACAGCTTGATGGCGTCGTCCAGGCGTTGCCCGGCGCTGTTGGCCAGCGATTTTCCGAGGTCGTCCAAGCCCTTTCCCAGGCTCTCGACGAATTCGGGATCGCTGGGACTGAGCTTGAAGGCCAGGGCGTACAGGTCGGCCATGGCGATAGAGATTCGGCGTTGGCGTTGTGCATCGGAGAGGAGGAGCAACGCGGTTTCGGTGTCCTGCTGCATGTTCACGGGTCCGGCAGAGATGGACAGTCGCAGCAGGTGGGGAGAGATGAACTGGTCTATGGGCCCCAACAGGTCCGCTGGAGAGGCAAATTGGTTGGTGGAAAGTACGGCCTCTCGGCCCGCCGGGCCCAGCAGCTCCAGCACACGCAGAAAGCCGTCGAAATAGTCCGTTCCCAGCTTGGTTCCAGCCTGGAGCAGGTCTTGCACGGTGGAGTTGGAGACCGGGGTACCGTCGGCAGTGGTTTCGAACTCCAGGGCAAGCAGCAGTGCGCCGGCAGCGATATCGTAGTCGCGGGCATCTTGCAGCAGCGTGGAGGAGATCTCCGTGTTGAAGCCGGACAACTCCGAAAGAAGTGATTCGTCCAGCAGCTCCGAGACGCCGGGGAGGAGGATCTCCCTAAGGATGGGTCCGGCGCCAGCATCGGAAAAACCGGCTACCTGCGAGAAATCCTGCGGTGCGGACTGCCGCGGGGTCGGAGTGGATGATCCTCCGGTGCAGCCAAGGAGGCCCAGGAGGGCCAGGGACGGGAGGGTGACTCGTGCTATCATGCTGATTCCGCGATTGAGGTGACTGAAACGCCATGCACCATTGCCGTGACCAACACGAGTATAGTCCGGAAGGTTCCGGCACGAACTGTACGGACAAAGTACCACGACCCTCCCGTTTGGCGGTTTGAGGCGTCATGGACGGGAAAAACCGGTGCAATAAGAAATGGTTCTTCTCCAGGATGTGGTTGCCCCTCCTGATCCTGGCGCTCGGTGCATCGTTTCCAATGGCCAGGGTGCTCTGCGACCCCCTGGGCTCCCTGCCGGGCAGCGAAGCCGGCGATGTCTACAAGCATGCCTGGCCCTACTGGCACAGCCTGGCCCAGATCTCCCGGGGCGTCTGGCCCAACACACCTTGCCTGCACGCGCCCCAGGGAGGCATCCTGCTGGATGTCATGCTGATCCCCTCGCTCCTCCTGGCTCCGGTCACGCTGCTCTGGGGGCCCGTTTTGTCATCCAACCTGTGGGTCTGGTTGTCACTGGTTTTGGTTGGTCTGGCCGTCTACGCCCTGGCAAGGCACCTGACCGGCAGCAGTGCCGGAGCGCTGTGCGCCGCTCTGTTGGCCCAGACCTCGCCATCCATCCTTGGACAGGCGCTGACCAGCGGCGTGCATGAGCGCCTGGCTGCCTGGGTGTTTCCGCTCCTAGTGCTGGTGCTCGTGCGCCGCCTGGAGACCCGAGCGTGGAAGTGGCCCCTGCTCGGCCTGCTTTCCATGGCCTTCGTGGCCTGGCACTGCCCCACCTTCGCCGTCCTGGCCTCCGTGATGCTTGCCCTCCTGGCGTTGCTGCTCGTCTCTCCCATCCCATGGCGCCGGGACACCATGGCCCGAGCCAAGGGGCGTGCCATGCTCCTGGCGCCGCTGCTCCTGGGAATGGCGCTGTTGCTGGGAGTCTCCTTCCTTGCCGTGCGTTGGTTCGTCACGCAACCGGACTTCCTTGCCGGGGTACCCACATCCCGGGTCGATGCTTCCACCGGTGTCACCGCCCCTCTCCTGGAAGTGGCCACTTTTCGTGGCTTGCTGGATCCATTCAGCGTACGCATCCAGCCACCCAAGCTCTACGATGACGAGTTGTACAACCTGAGTTACCCCGGTTGGGTCCTCCTCCTGTCCGCCTCTTCGGGCATGTTCCTGGCCTGGAGGCGCGGTGCCCGCGTCTCGGCCGCCGTGGTGGGCACGGGGTTCCTGTTTTTGCTCTTTTCCGTGGGCCCCTTTCTGTTCATCGGCGATTCGGCCGTGGAAAACCCCTTCTACATGGCTGCCGCCAACCTGCTGCCGTTTCTTGGGAGCCTGCCGGCGGCCTGGCAGCAGGTCTTCGTGTTCAACACCATCGGTGCGGTGGGCCTGGCAGAGCTGGTGCGCCGAATGCCGGCGACCCGGAGCCGGGTGATGCTGGCCATCCTGCTGCTGGCGGCGGGCCTGGGAGAGAGAGCCCTGGTCCTGCCCGTCCCCCTGGTGGCGGCCCGTGCGGACGCCCGGATCTCCAGCATCTACGACCACGCGCAGGGAGAAGGCGTGCTGGCGGACGTTCCACGGGTCTGGCGGTCCCGTTCCCTGACCCGCGGCACCATGTTCCTGGCCCAGACACGGCATGGCCATCCCATACCCGTCGCAATAAACCTGGGTATGACCCGCTGGGACGACTACCTCCCGTACAAGAGCGGCATCTCGGCCAATTGGGGGCAGGCCGCTGCCTGCATGCGCGACGGCGGCTTCCGATGGCTGGTGGTACACACCGACTGGTTTGCCGAAGCCACCCGGGCATCTCAGTGCGTCGAGGATCTGGGTCGCGCCCTGGGTCCACCGGTCTTCAGCACTGCCCGCGAGGTACTATTCGACCTGTCGCTGCTGCCGGCGGAGGCCGCAACCACCGACCTGGGATGCCCGGCCTCATAGGGGCCTGTCGTCGACGGACGGGTGCTTTCAGAGTTCCAGGGCTTCGCCTTCCAACAGCTTGATCCTGCGGGAATCGCCCCCTTGACGCCGCCACTCCAGCAGGAAGCCGCCCAGGTCGGCCCCGGGCGCCTGGGTGCGGGGGTTGAAGGTCAGATGGAAGAGATTGTCGTAGTGGATGGGGACCAGCAGTCGGGGATTCACGTCCTCCACCAGGTCGCGCACGAAGTTGGGCCGGTTCTTCCAGCCCGGCAGGGCCAGGAGCAGCAGGTGGATATCCAGGCCCCGCAGTTCCTGGGTGATGAAGTCGGCGCTTCCCAGGTGGAGGATGTTGACGCCTCCCACCTGCAGCATCACGGCGTGGATGTGCCCAAGCCGGTAGTCCAGCACGCGCAGCCTGGTGTTCCGTTGGTGTCGGCGGTGGATGTTTCCCGGCAGCGTGGTGGGCAGCAGCCTGCTGATGGTCGAATGCATGGAAGGAATGAAGGTGGCAGTCGCGCCCCCTTCCAACTCCACGCTTTCCCGCGTGCCAACCACGTGGACCCGGTCTTTCAGGTGAGGGCCGTGGATGAAGAAGAGGTTGTCCAGGCTCTGGCTGCCGTAGATTGGGACTTCCGGCCTGGAGGCGGCTATGAGCGGGAGGTCCATGGCGTGATCGAAGTGGGTGTGTCCCAGCATCACGGCTGCCAACCTCACGGGAGGTGGAACGATGCGGCTCATGGCGGCCAGAACCAGGGACTGCCAGATGGAGCCGTAGCTCCCCGAGGGCACACGGCGGTTGAACAGCAGGTCCTGGTAGCTCACGGTTCGCGTGACATAGGGATCCAGCAGGTACAGCAGGTCCCCTTCCCGGATCACCACTGCAGCGGCCCCCAGCCATCTGATCTCGGGCATTTCACCTCCTGGTTCCGCGGACAGACTCGTCGCGCCTTTTCCGATTCTACACGAGTCGGGACAGGCCCGCTGCCGGCTTGGGGTTTTGTCTGTGGCTATTCGGCGTCAAGGTGTTTCTTCGGGGTTTTTCATGTTGCGGAGAGCTGCGGCGGCCCCTGGGTCTCCCCCCTGTTCCAGCAGCCATGCCGCCTGTTCCACCAGGGGGCTGGTGTCTACGCTATTCTGCTGGGCCTCCGCCAGCAGCGGGGAGGTGTCGCCACGCCTGAAGGCAGCCGCCACGCGTACCACCACCGCCAAGCCCGTGGGATCCTTGCCGATGCTTGCAGCCAGTTCCTCGGCCTGGTCCCAGGAAGCGGTGGCCGCCAGGGCCACTGCCAAGGGTGCCAACAACTCGGGCGATGCCTCGCATCCCCGCTCCAGGGCCGAGCGTCCTGCCCGGACCGCCGATGCCGGGTCGCCCCGCTTCAAGTGTACGGATGTGATGTTGTAACAGGGGTAGGGATCTGGCCGTGGTGCCACAATGGCCAGGGCGTACTGCTGCGCGGCCCGATCCAGGTGGCCGGCGTTCTCCAGGGTCTTGGCCAGGCCCTTGTGGGTGTAGGTGGACGGGGAACGGGCCACCGCCGCTTCCCAGAACGAGGTGTCGTCGTACCAGGTCGGCACCTGCCGTGATGTTGCTGCCGTGAGCAGCAGGGTGAGGGGCAGCCAGGCCAGCAGGGCGATGCGTTCCCGTGAGGGGGCGTTCTCCGTTGCACCGTGGATGCCAGCCGCCAAGGCGATGCAGAGCCCCACCAGGGGCAGGTACAGGTAGCGATCCCCCAGGAGGCCAGTCTGGGAGATCACCGTCAAGGAGGGAAAAAGGGCCAGGGCACCGAACAGTAGGCCCCCGAGGCCGACGCGCCGCCCAAACGCCAAAAGCAACCCAAAGAGAGCCATCAGAGACAGGAGCGGAAGCCAGTGTATGGAACCGTCGGTGGGCAGGTTGACAACCGGTGCCAGGTCCACGGGCCAGAAGAAGCGGCCGGCGGCCAGTCCCAGGCTGGGCAGCACCACGGCCGGAAGTTGGCCAGGATGGTTGGCCTGGGGCCAGCCGATGCCAGCCAGGTATCGCAGCAGCAGGGCAAGGGCGGGCCCCGACGCCATGGCCAGCAGGGAGCGGAGTCGGGGAAGGGTACCATGCCAGGTGAAGGACAGGATCAGCAGGAAAACAGGCCCCAGGTAGGCGGTTTCCTTGGAGAGGCAGGCTCCGGCAGCCAGGAGCCCCCCAGCCAACAGCCGGAGAAGAGCAGGTTCTTCGTCGCTCCTTCCTTTCCCTTTTTCCATGAGAACCAGCAGGGCCCCCAGCAACATGCCGGTGGCCATGAGATCGTTGCGAGCGCTGACGAAGAGCACGGGCTCTGTTTGCAGGGGGTGGATGGCGAAGACGGAAAGCGCCAGCATTCGGGCGGGCCTGCCCAGGCCCAGGCCCAGCAGCAACAGGTACAAGAGCAGACAGTCAAGCCCGTGCCAGAGCAGATTGTGAAATCGGTGCCACGAAGGTTGCAGGCCAAAGAGGCCTCGATCCAGTGCCAGGTCCAGCAGCAGCAGCGGGCGGTAGTAGCCGCTGGGAAGGTCCATGCCAGGATTATTGGCCCAGAGGTCGCCCGTGAAGGCAGAGAGCAGGTTCCGGCCGTCGGTGATTCGGTTCTGTTCCACCAACAGGGTATCGTCCCACACGAACTCGCCCAGGCAGCCCAGGCCGAACACCAGCAGGACCGAAGCCAGCAGGATTGCCGACCAGTACCTTGAAACCATATGGACGAGTATCCTGGACATCGGGATACGGGGACTCCCCGGAGGTTGTCTTCTGCATAC
Source organism: Myxococcota bacterium (assembly GCA_024276675.1). Lineage (GTDB taxonomy): Bacteria > Myxococcota_A > UBA796 > UBA796 > JAFGLY01 > JAJRWT01. The sequence goes on from JAJRWT010000018.1 coordinate 15,126, forward strand.
CATTATCATGTCCCCATCCGGGCACTGCTCCCGTCATGGGATCGCCCCCTCTCGTGGAAGACTGGCAGGCAGGCCCGGGGAGAATCGGAGCCGTCGTTGCGAACATGGCCTTTGCCTGGCCTGAGCAAGCGCGGCCATGGCCGACAGCATGGGTGGCGTTACCATAAACTGTTCCAGAACAGAAAAGTACATTGACCAGGGCTTCCAGGCTAGGTTAGTTCCCGTCCGGAAAAGGCTCCCATCGGCGGAGCGACCGCCTTTGTTCGATCCCCGGCCAGTTACCTCCATGCAACCACCCGAATAGCTCTGCTATTCCGGCTGGGCGCACGGAGTCACCTGGCTCGAAAGCGGCTCGCTCCCGCTCGGTCCACCATTTCCGGACGGGAGCAGGTCAGCAAGTTGCCCCTCGACTGTCTTTAGATTTTTCCATGCACCAGCGACGGGCGCCATCCTACCCCCATTCCAGGAGAAACCGAATGTCCTATGACAAGAAACTCGATCTCGCCGGGCCCGGCATCGGTACATATGAGCAAGTCGCCGAAGGCCTCCCCAAGGACTATGACCCCGTTTTGAGCGTCAAGGAGACACAATGGGCCCTGGCGCTGGTGAAACAGAAGATGGAAGAAGGCCTGAGCCGGCGCTTGAACCTCTTCCGAGTCGAGTGCCCCCTCATTCTCGAACGCGACAGCGGTATGAACGACTACCTGGATCGCGACGGTTCTCGCACGCCCATCGACTTCCAGGCGGGCCTTGGCCTGGAGAAGCGCATCGACGCCCAGGTGGTGCAGGCTGCCACCAAGTGGAAGCGTTTTGCCCTCAAGCAATACCAGTGTGACCAGCACGAGGGCATCTTCACAGACATGCGCGCTGTGCGAAAGGACTACTTTCTCGACCACGATCACAGTTCGTACGTGGATCAATGGGACTGGGAAAAGGTGATCTCCGAAGAAGACCGCAACCTGGACTACCTCAAGGAAACGGTGCGGGCGCTCTGGGCCACCTTTGTCGAGGCCGACGAAGCCGTCCGCAAGGAATTCAAGAAGTTGGCCGACCGTTATGCCCCAATTCCCAAGGAGCTGGTTTTCCTGCACTCCGAAGAGATCCTGGCAAAGTACCCCAACCTGCCCCGCAAGCAGCGGGAAACCAGGATCGTGCAAGAGATCCCGGGCATCTTCATCATCGGTATCGGCGCCACCCTGAAGGACGGCTACCCCCACGAGATGCGTGCGGCCGACTACGACGACTGGATCACGCCCACCATCAAGGGCCCGGATGGCGACCAGTATTACGGCCTCAACGGTGATATCCTGATGTGGAACCCCATCACCAGGCGCCGCCATGAGCTTTCATCCATGGGTATCCGTGTTACGAAGGAAACCCTGGTCAAGCAGCTCGAAGAAACCGGTCAGACGCATTTCCTGGAGATGCCCTACCACAAGATGATCCTCAACGATGAGATCCCCCAATCCATAGGTGGTGGCATCGGCCAGTCTAGCACCTACCAGTATCTGTTGCGAAAGGCGGCTCTGGGCGAATGTTCGGTCACCATCTGGCCCGAGCAGCTTCACAAGATCTGTGCCGAGCACAACATACACCTGCTCCGATGATCCGCGGGGCGGGTCGCCCTGCCCAGTTCCACTGGCCTGCGGACATCTCCCGACAGGCGCCTCCTGGTTGAGATCGTACCGAGCGCCTGTCCGGGCCTGTCTGGCTTCTACAGCCCGGTGACCAGCCTGGTGAGGTCTTCGTCGGAGATGTAGAGGTCTTCTACTTCGGGCTGTTCCAGCAGCCAGTCGGCGATTATCCTGGATCGTTGGCTGGCAGTGGTCTGGCCTTCCAGCAGAGGTGTGATTCGAATGGCGAGCTGATTCAGATCCGCGCCTTCGTTCAATTCCAGCAGGTCACGTTTCAGCAGGTACTTGAGCAGGCTCTTGAGTTCCTGCTCCCGAGGTGTGAGAACGGATATCTGCTCGATTGCCGCCAGAAGATCTGGATCCAGCTCCTGATGACGTTGAGGAGTGCCTTTTTTCCGGCGGATGACTCTGTTCATGTTCTCGACCCGGGGGTTGGCGCCAATGGGGACAGACACGGTGTGGGATAACCGTGCCGTGAGTTCGATGGTGGCCAGACCCGGAAACTTTGGGAGAAAAAGAAAGAAAATAAGCGCATGGTCAAGTCTGACGCTCACGCCAGCTTGGCGGAGCAGTCAAACCGTGGTGGAGCAGCCGTCCAGCCGTCCAGCCGTCCGGTCGTCCATTCCGGCCGGATGAAACGAGGATCGCGCCATTGCCGTGCTTGGCGCTTCAGCGCCTTCGGTTGGTGGCCTTGCCTTTGACCTTGGTCTGGCACACTCCCTGCACACAGACCTTGTTGTCCTTGCACTCGGCGTCGCTGTTGCACTTGTTGGACGAGGGCTGGTTGTTGTTGGAAAACATGAAGCAGCCGGACATGAAAGATGCCAGGACGATTGCCGCGAGGATGCGTTTCATGGTGTGAACTCCGGTTGGGAGGGAGTGGGTTGGAGCGGGTGCCAACTGCTGGAGTCGCAAAGTGGAACTCCAGACGGGCGCCCTGGTGAGCACTGTCCGGTATTACGGCTGTGGCGAATTGCAAGTGTACATGGAACTCCCAGCCGGGTGCGAACCGGGGAGGTGTTTCTTATAGGCTCCCAGGCCAGAAAGCACTGCCCCGACATGCAGATCCGCGATACTTCGAGTTCATGGAAGTCACCATTTCGAGCCAACGAAAGCATGGGAGCCGTGGAGCGCCTCCCGACAGCCCCCGAATCGGATGGCTTCGCGCTCCAGGGCCGTGGCTGTTGGCTCTCCTGGGCTATTCCCTGACAAGCCTGCTGATGGGGGGGGACCTGGTCCAGCATCCATCCCGCTTCGTCGGTCCCCAGTTCCTGGCTTTCACCCCCGAGGATTTCCATGGGACGGTCTGGTTCTTCAACTGGGTCCATGAAGCTCTGTTGCGGGGAGTACCCATTCTGCAGCCCGACACGGTCTGTGCCCCCCGGGGGATCTCCCTGGGGCAGCAGTTCCCCAACTGGGCCGACGCTTTCATGGCTTTCCCGTTGTTCCACTTCTTCTCCTTCCCCACCAACTACAACCTGTGGCTCGCCTCCATTCCCGTGCTGGGGGCATTCTGTGCTTTCTGGGCCCTTCGGGGCATGGGTACGCCCCCCTGGCTGGCCTGGATGGCCGGGGCCTTCTACGGTTTCACGCCCTATTCCTACCAGGAAATACTGGCGGGCCGCCCCAGCACCGGGCTCATCATGGCGATTCCCCTCTTCGTGGGCCTCTACCACAGGGCTCTGGCCAGACCTGGCAGGCTGGGGTGGCTCTGGGCCGTGGGATCTGGTCTCGGGGCCGCCTTCGCTGTCTATTATCACCCGCTCCAGGCGTTCATCTGCGCCGTGCTGGGCCTGGCGATGTTGATGGTGGCCCTGGTCGTCCCAGCGCCGGGCGTTGCTCGGTCCAGGGTACTGGGCACTACGGCCCTCGCACTCCTGCTGGCCGCTTTTCTGTCGTCTTCCTACCTGTACCAGGTGACATGCCTGCAGGGGCGTTTGCCCTCGGTACAGCAGGGGCAACAGGTCTGTCCGTCGGGCCGTTCGCTCCTTCCCCCCTGGAGTCCGGACCTCTGGACCTACCTCCTGGAGACCGCACGGGACCAGGGGGAGGGCCGGCAGGGACGGGGCGGCTTCGGAGGGGCCGACCCAACCCTGACGAGGGAGCGAGAGGAGCGTCTCGATTCAGATCTCCGGCGGGCAGCCTTCCTGTCGCTCCCCATCTCCGTTCTCTGGACCGAAAACACCCAACTGACCGATACCAGGAACCAGTTTCATCCATGGTACATGGCCCTGGTGCTGGCACTGCTCGCCGCCAGCGCCGGACCGGCCGCCTGGGGCTGGTTGGGCATGGCACTGTTGATGCTGCTGCTGACCCTGGGGCCCTGGCTCCAGACGACCATCCATCCCCAGATGGAACCACTGCTCTTTCACGGAGCCAGGCTACGTCTACCGGACTGGTATCTCTTCAGCCATTTCCCGGTACTTCTCAGCTTTCTCAAGCCCTACCGGCTCTTTCCGGGTTTTCTCCTTGCCCTTGTGCTGGCGGGAACGAAGGGCCTGGAGACCTGGCTCCAGCGCTTTGCCCACCTGCGGCTTCGGGCAGGAGGGCGAGCCTTCTCCACGGAACTGCCGGTGCTGTTTCTTGGCCTGTGCGTGATGCTGTTGGGTCTTTTGCGGCTGGGCGCCTCGGTGGATATGGCTGACTGGGCCAGGTCCTATACGCCGGATCAATTCCTGGCGGAGCTGGGGGCAGACACCGAGGACTACGGCATCATAGAGATGCCCGTGGGGCTGGGGCACGCCTACGGGGCTTTCCAGGCTATACACGGAAAGCGTCGTTCCGAAAGCCACCACGACTACCTGCCGGATCTGCGCCGTGGAGCGGCGGCGCCCCCGGAATGCTATGGCAGCGATTTGCTACAGAAACTCTGGTGGTTGGGCCGGCGAAGCCCTCTGGATATTGCCAACGGCACTGACCTTCACGGAACCCCGGACTCTTCCGGCCCGCCATCGCCGGGGTTGGGGGGAGCTGGCGGCAGCTCCGGGATCGACCTTGCCACCCTTCCTTCGGCGAGCCTTTCCATCCAGGACTTCCAACGTGCTTTACAGCAGGGCTTCCGCTACGTGGTGCTCTACCCCCGTGCCTACCAACGCCTTCTCGAGAAGGGCGTGGACGTGGACACGGGCCAGGTCAACCGGGTCCTGGAGAGCTTCCTGGGGCCCCCTGTCCACCGGGGTCGGATGCTCCTGGCCTACGACCTGCGTAACCTCGGTGGGGGCGTCGATGGTATCTCACCAGGTGTGGGAGATTCACCATGAAGGGAAGAACCCGCTCCTGGGCTTTCCGGCTGGCCACGTTGGCCTTCGGTCTTTGCCTCCTGTTGTTGCTGAACCTGTTGTTGGAGCTCTCACCCTGGAGTCCCCCCACCCGCGAGGAATACAACCGCCAGCACAACCTCCTCTCCATCGAGCACTACTACAGGCAATTGGACGAGTACTTCGTAGTCCTGTCGGGCGATTCGCTGGAATCGGAGCAGGCCATCTGCGGTCCCTCGGAAACACTGGCCAGGGCGCAGCGTTCACGCGCCAACGGCATGCAGTGGGCCCGGTTCCCCTGCAAGAAGTCCCCGGGCACCTTCCGCCTGGTCACCCTGGGCGGCTCCGCCGTACAGGGTTTCGATGTGTCGGCCAGCTCGACCTTTCCCTCGAAGCTCCAGGAGTTCTTGCTGCAAGAGGGGGCGAAAAAGGTGGAGGTGATCAACGCCGGCGTCGCGGGCTACAATACCCTGCAGATCCGCCGAATGATGCCCTCGCTGGCCTTCCTGGAGCCCGATCTCTACGTCCTCTACGCCGGTCACAACGACTACAACTATTTCCTGGTGGCCGACGCCGCCGAATTGACCCCCCGCTGGCAGAGAACCCTTCGCGCCATGGGCGACCGTTTCGCCATCTGGAGACTGACCAGGGCGGCCCTGCGCCACGCGGAGCAGGAGCAGGTGCCTGCTGCCCCGGTATGGGCCGGTGTCGGGAGGCCGGGGGGAGCCGCCCAGAGTTCCCACGGGAAGGAGCGAAGCCCCCGCCCCGTGCCTGAGAGCCGCGAAGACAGGCGTAGCCTGGTTTGGCAGGAGCAGGCGGTCAGGAGATTGATTGAAACCCGGTACCGAGAGAACGTGGACTATATAAGCCGCCAGGCCAGGAAGCAGGGCGCTCATCTGTTGCTGCTTTCTCCCACCTGCAAGCTCTCGGATCCTCCACTGGACAGTATACATTGGCGAGATCTGGATCAGTCTGCCCTGGATTCCTGGAACCAGGCCTGGGCGGCAGCCAGGCGGGGTCCTGGGCGGAGCCGTGCGCTGGCCGCAGCCCTGGCAATAGACGACACCTACAGTGAACTCCTGTACATGGCGGGACTGGACGCCGTGAACCGGGGGAAGCCTGGCGAGGCCCTGGAGCGCTTCGTTTCCGCCCTCGACTACACGCCCCCCAGCCGGTGCGATCGAGCGCCACCACGGCATCGCCAGGTGGTGAGTGACAGTGCCCGTGCCCTGGGCCTGCCCTACATGGACACCTGGCCTGTCTTCCACCCCTCCGGGCTGCTGCAAGGGGATGAATACTTCATGGATACGGTACACCTGAACGTGGAAGGGCACGCTCTGCTGGCCCGCCAGCTTGCCGGATTCCTGCTGCGGGAGGGCTTGGTCCCTCAAAGCTGAAATATTTGCATTCACCCAGCGTTTTCAATACCCTTCCCAGCCACCCTCCAGGAGGGCTTCCGCCCGCTGGACATCGGGTGCGTCCAGCAGGCGGGTGGCCAGGGCAAAGGGAAAGCCCGCCCGCAGCAGGGCGCCGAGATCGCGTTTCCGCCGTTCCTCGCGCTGGTGAGCGGGGCGGTAGGGGCCCAGGTGACGGCGCCGTGCGTAGCTCAACATGGCCTGCAACTGGGGGTCGGGGTTGTCGGCCACGAGGGAGTCCACCGCCTGACCGGCGGTGGCCTGGGAGACTCCGGCGGCACTCAGAAGCTGGCGGATGCGCCGTGGTGGGTGCCCCCGGGCCAGCAGGCGGCGAGCGCGGGAAAGCGCCCATGCCTCGTCGTTCACCAGGCCGGCTTCCTGGCAGCGGCGAACCACGGCTTCGATTCGGCCTGCTGTGGAACCGGTTTCTGGCTGTTCTGCCGGTCCTGGCGGTTCTGCCGATTGGGCTCGCCTGGCATGGCGCCACAGGGCGCGGCGCAGCGCGGCGCTGTTGCCACCGTATTGCTGCAGGTACCAGGCGGCCCTTTGCTCGAGCGAGGCAAGACTGAGGGGAACTTGTTTTTTCGAAGGTTTCATGGACTGAAACTTTGCACACGCGACGAGGAAGGGCAAGCCCTGTCGTTGAGCTGGAGGGAGATGTTTGTTCGATGGCAGTTTTTTTTTCGCTGAAGGACAACTCCTGTGCACAGGCAGATTGCCCATCCCGCCCGGCTGCCTTGCTCGCGGTGGAGCGGGCCACGCGCCACGGCCTCCGATATGTGGTTTCCGTCCGGAAACTTTGTAGTTATCTTGCAAGATTCCTTGCGACGGCAGCCTGGCCACGGAGTGCCAGGAATCCCTGGGAGAAGTGGAAGCATGACTACCCACCAGCATCCGGGATCTGCATATCGCGAGGGTGGAAGTCTGGCCTCACCCCGCGGGCGACTGGCCGGGGTGCTGGCGCTGGCCAGGGAGGCCCCGTGGTTGGCGGGAGTGGCGGCGGGCTGGTTCTTCCTGTGGCTCCGCGGGCGGGCTTTCGTGTTTGGGGGGCCCCTGCTCGGCTTCGGATGGTGGGACTACTTGATGGTCGCCTGGCGGCTCACCCACGGGGTTGGAGATCAGCAGTACTCCACCTGGCGCAACCCCCTGTGGCCGGTCCTGGTGGGCAACCTGGGGGAACACCTGGGATACGTGGTGGCCGCGTTGCTGCTCTCCTCCGTGGCTACGGGGCTCCTGGTCCTGGCCGCCGGCCTGGCGGGACGAGTCCTGGGATCCCCATGGGCAGGTGGTCTGGCTGCTCTTTCCATCCCTTTCGTGCGCACCACCGCCGAGGCCTCTCGTTGGCTCACCCTCTACCCTCCGTTGGCGGCCACCAGCGGCCTGGTTGTGGCCTTCGGCGCCTGCTTCGCCCGTTGGCCTCGCTGGTGGTTGGCGCTTGCAACCGGCCTTGCGCTGGGGCTTTCCTGGGGGCTGGACTGGCGGGGCCTCTTCATGGCCCTGCCCGGGGGATTGCTGTTCATCATCGGCTTGATTCGCAGCCGCGGAGGCCCGCGGCGGATACTCCTGCTGCTCTCCCTGGTCCTGGGCCTCTCCACGGGGCCCGCTTCCATCAAGCTCCTGGGTGGACCGGCCATTCTCACTGCCGGCCCCCAGGTCTACGAGCAGCGCCAGGTGGTGTTGCGATGGATTCACACCACCCACGATCCGGAGCTGAACCTGGCCTGCGCCGGAGAACCCGAGCGCGAGATGCCCAACCTGGCGGCTCTTGCTCGTCCATGCGCACGCACGCTGTTTTCCTACAACCTGGGCCATGATTTTCGCCGAGAGCTGCCCTTCGGACTCGCCCCCACGCTGTGGCTCCTGCCACTGGTGCTGCTCCCGGGCCGCCGCGGTTGGAGGGGCCTGGCAACGGGGGGAGCCGCGGTGCTGCTGCCCAGCCTCATGCTCCTGGGCATGGGCCTGTGGGTGCTGCTTCCTGATCGTTACGTCCTCCAGTTCGCCGTCATCACGGCCCTGGTGGTTCCCCTCGCCATCTCCCGTGGCCTGCGTACTCTCCTGCCCCGCTCCCTGGCTCCCTGGCTGGAAGCCCTGGCCATGTTGGGCGCCGCCTGGTGGTTGGTGCAAGTGGGGCCCCGAGAGAGGGGCCGTCCCACCAAGATGGAGCTGAACCCCGACATTCAGAAGATGGAACAGGTGCTCACCACGGTTCGCACCGAGCTTGCCACCGAAGACCGTTTGCTGGACTGTTCGGCCACCCACCTGGAAGTGGCCCTGCTTCCCCAGAGCCTGCATGCCCCTCCCCTGGTCTTGAAGGAGCCCGACCAGGAGCGGTGCCGCGCCTGGGCCGCCCAGCCCGAACCTGGCCCCGGCAGCGCCTGGCTGGCCACCGATGCCCGTTGGGACCCACGGGAACAGAACGAGCGATGGGCCCTGGCGGCACGGGTGAACGGAGCCGAAAACGACTTTCTGCTCTGGCACCTCGTGCCGGTGGAGCCATAGGAGCCAGGCGGGGCGGGCCCGCCCCCGGGCACGTACAGGGTCACGTGGCCTCTCCATAGGCCGCTACCGTGCCTTGAACCCGCCCCCGGGCTCGTGCGGGGTCACGCCAGCGAAAAGGCACGGGGCGGTCATGATTATCGTTTCGGCCACCGGAGCCCCTCGACAGAAGATCTTCGATGATGCGGCCTTTCAAGACTGGCCGAGACGATGCCCATGGCCGCCGTACGGGGTGAGTTTTCCACGGAAGCCCGGCACCCGTGTGACTCTATGTGAGAGAGCGGATCCTGTCCATCATCAGTGGGGGAGGGTCCGGCACCCGTGCGACTCTATGCGAGAGCATGCCCGCCGCCGTTGCGGAGGGACCACAGCCGCTCCGTTTCAGGATGCGCAATCTCCAACGGATCAAGGTGTGCTTTCCTGGTTCCGGAGCGGATTCTGCCAGTAGCCTTTTTCTTGCATCACTTGCTTCTCGTGCTCATCCAAGCGCTCATGCGAAACTGCGGCGTTCTCCTGGTCCTGTCTCTCTCTCCATTCCGAAAGAATCGACAGCAGGGAGGGTTCCATTTTTTCAGCGGATTCAGCCAGGTTCCGCGTTTCGTAGGGGTCCAGGGTGAGATCGTACAGTTCGACTTGTTCCGCTACACTGGACTCTCCCGCCCTACGATCCGGGGTGAGATCGTAGAACCTGCCCGACCACAGGATCAGCTTCTTGTCGGCGGTTCGCAGCGATACGCTGTACCTGCCGGTCATGCTGAAGATGTCGTGCTCCTGGTAGGGCTCCCCCCCTTGCCCCATCAGCGATAGGAGGCTCTGGCCATCCATGCCCTGTTCCGGCATGATCCCTGAACGAGCCAGGATGGTGGCGGTCACGTCAACGGTCTGAACCCGCGTGTCCACCACCTTGCCCGCCTCGCTGGATGTGGGATCAGCGATAACCAGCGGCACCCTCAGGCAGGTGTCGTAGAGCAGTCCATGGTTCACCACGAGGCCGTGCTCGGCCAGGTCTTCTCCGTGGTTGGAGATGAGCACGACGATGGTGCGCTCCGCCTGTCCATGCTCGTCCAACACCTGCAGGAGGCTGGACATGTATGCCTGGAAGCCTGCCACCTGTACATCGTACCGGCGGACCAGAGATTCCCGGTAGGCCGCCCATGCGGGCGATTCATGGGATGGCACGAGGTTCTCCGGAATGGAGTGCTCGCTCATTCCGGCATGGAGGTCGGTGTCGTGGACCAACGCGAAGAATGGTTCCGGCGGTTCGCTCCCAAGCCAGGCCAGCGCCGTCTCCCCGTGAAGATCCTCCGCACCTGCAAGCTCCCCGGGCGACAGGCGGGAAACCTGTTGGAAACCGCGGGAAAAGGCGCTTTCCGGTCCCGGAATGGTTGGCCCCCAGAACACGGCCGTGGTGTAGCCATAGTAGGAGAGGATCTCGGGAAGTGTGCGCCCGGCGGGCAGGAAGGGAACTCGCTGGGAGGCGGCGCTGGTCCCCAGCGGGAAACGCCCGGTCAGAAATGACGCAAGCGCGGGGAGAGTCCAGGAGCCCTGGCTGAACATGTTGCGAAAAAGGACTCCCTTCCTCTGCGGGGCGGTCAACTCGTTGAAACCGGCCTTCTCGGCATGTTCCAGGGGGATGCGATCTGCTCGCAGGCTGTCTGGAGCCAGCACGAGCCAGTTTGGCCGTGACCGCTGTTGTTCTTCACTCGAGAACCCAGGGGAATGGCATCCGCGGAGGAACACCAGGACAACCCAGCCCAACAGCATAAGAGAGCGCATATGACACTGCCTTCCGCGGGGTCAATGGAACCTGAACAGACCAACCAGGGCGATGACATGGTCCAGCAGAGCGTTCCAGGTATCTTCCAGGAAAGTGAGCATGGCGCCGCCGCCGCCGTGGTGCAGAGCCAGGACCATGCCGGTGGTCAGCAGGCCGGAGGCGATGACCACGGGCACAGCCAGGGGCCAGGTGGTCCATCGAAAATCGGTCTGTCGGGGACGGGCCTGATCGAAGACTTTGAAGCAATGGTATGCCCAGGCCACGCCCAGCATGGGACGGAGTAGGGGGAGCACCGTGGAAGAGGCGATGGCCGTGAGCAACATGGCCAGGAGCAGCCCGATGGACATGAGGTAGGGAGCCATGGAGATGATGCCGTTGGACCCCTGGATGTTGACCTTGCCACCTCCCAGGGCGGTGGCGTTGAGGTTGTCGACCCTGCTCCCCGTGAGCCAGGCAGCCAGGACGTGTACCAGTTCGTGGTCCAGGGTGGTGACGAATCCGTACGAGGAGCTGCCTCGCCAATACCACTTCCAGAGGGCGGCATAGGCCGCCGCGCCCAGGGTGAACGGCAGCCAGCCCAGGGGTTCGTGGAACCAGGTCTCCAGCAGAGCTGCGCCAGTGGACAGGCTCTGCAGGCCAAGGAGTGTCAACATGACCAACAGGGGCCAAAAGAGCAGCGAGGCCCCTTTCTGGAAAAGTCTGCGAATCATCGCGGTTCCCCGAAGGTCATCGTTGGTCCGGATCTGTCCATGTCGTTCTTTCCCGCGCCTGGTATCGAGCGGCGTAGGGCGGCCATCCTGGCCTGGTACGACCATCCGATCACGACGGGTCCCCTGGAGAGCTTGAATAACAAGATCAAGGTCCTGAAGCGGACCGCCTATAGCTACCGAAACCAGGCGTTCTTCGGACTCCGTATCCTGTTTCTCTATGAAACGCAGTTCGACAGCAAAGAGAGGCGCTCCGTCTCGCAGCACCACAAAGTCCACCTCACGTTTGCTGGTGTCACGCAGGAAGCACGACTCCATGGTATCGCCCTGGGGGCCTTGGTCATCGTTCCGGCCGGATGGCCGAAAACATGCGTTGAAACGATGATAGATTTTGGGGGCGTTTTCTTTTTCGTTCTGGTCGCCTGGGTGGTGGGAGACGTACGAGAAGCCAGTCAAAGAGATCGCGTGGAGGCTGACCGAAGAAGCGTTCAGCAGCGGTTGTCCCGTCTGTTCGCTTGATAAAGTAGTTGTGGACGACCGTGAGGCCAGCCAGTTTTTTCGGATGCAAGCGACGCATGGCGTGTTCCCACTGTGAGAGGCGGCCGTTTCGTCCCTCTATGCAGGAACTC
>JAJRWT010000019.1 GCA_024276675.1 Myxococcota bacterium
GCGCATCCAGCGGGGCGGCGGGATCGTCGGTGGGAGGCGCATCCAGCGGGGCGGCGGGATCGTCGGCGGGTAGCGCATCCAGCGGGGCGGCGGGATCGTCGACCATGGCGGGTGGCGGATCGTCGGTGGGAGGCGCATCCAGCGGGGCGGCGGGATCGTCGGTGGGAGGCGCATCCAGCGGGGCGGCGGGATCGTCGGCGGGTAGCGCATCCAGCGGGGCGGCGGGATCGTCGGCGGGAGGCGCATCCAGCAGGGCGGCGGGATCGTCGACCATGGCGGGTGGCGGAGCGTCGGCGTGAAGCGCGCCAGGAGCAGAAGCTCGTGGTTCCAGGTCTGGCCAGTCATCGTCCAGGTTTCTGAGTTCGGCCAGCATGTCTTGCCGCAGGCTCTCCCAGTCGGGCTCGGTGTCGGCTCCATGGGGCTGGCTGGCCCATTCATCCGGGGAGCCATGGCCAACATTGGAGACCGGATGTTCGCCTGGTGGGGGGCTTGCCTTGACTTCCGGCGGTGGCTCGGGAGATTCCCGGTCCGTGATCCCCGGCCCGCCCACGGGAACCGGGCCGCCGTGGGCCGTGGGTTGAATTGGGTCGGGGGATGGAGGCGGCTCGGCAGAAGGTTCCGAAACCGGCGCAGCGAAGGGTTCCACCGGGGGAGCGGGTCGCTCCTGTGGGGAAGAATCGGAAGAATGGACCATGTAGCCATGTTGAGCCGTGGCGGCGTTCATGAGGGCGTCAAGGTCGTTGGTTTCGTGGTCGGTGGTGGGAACAGAGTCGATGGAAGATGGGCCATTGTCAGGGGATGGGGCATCGTCTGGCCACCCGGACCACGCTTCGGAGGGAGGCTGGTACTCCGGATGGTCCGGCGTGGAACCTTGCGGATCCAGCCAACGAGCCGTGCCTGCCCCCGCGGCAGCTCCGGCCAGGGCATCACCAACACGTCGGATTCGTTGCTTACCCGGTCTCTGCTTTTGTTGATGGGAACGCTTGCGTGCTGTCATCTCCACACCTCGCCACCAGGGGACCAGTTCACCTGGATAAAGCCTATCACAGGCCTGCTTGGCGGCATACTGTGGACGGCGACATCTTGCCATTATTCGAAATTGAATGAAAAACCATCGACAGAGCCCGTAGACGCTGATCTGGCTCCAGAGTGTGGTTCCTGGCTCTCTTCGCCTTCGTCCTCGACACAATCTCCACCTCCATCGCCGAGGGCGGCCCAAGGACCGAGCTGTGTAGTAGGCCCTTCCTGCCCAGAACCCATATCTCCAACGTCTGCCGTCCTCGGGACTGACGGGCTCCATTCCCTTCAAGTCTGCCCATGCCGTTATCCAGCATGGTACGCCGTAAATGCGCGCCCTGACATCCCCCGCAGAGATCGATATCGCGGCAGGGCGACCACATGCCCGCGACGTCCCAATCCCTTTGCAGTTCAGGAGTGCCCGGCGGCAGCTCTGGACGATGCTGTAGAGCAGGGCCGCGACCTGGCGGCCCATCTCGGAGCGGGATCCCCCGTAGACCTTGCGCCCCTTGACCACACCGCGGATCATGCGCTCCGCGTAGCCCTTGTCCAGCGGGATTAGCGGGTCCGTGACGAAGTGCGTGAGCTGCCTCCAGCCACTCTTCATCCAGCGAACCGCGTCGTGCAGGGGCAGCCCGGGGATCGTGTCCACCTCGTCCAGCCAGGTCCGGATATGCCCCTGGAACGGCGAAGGAGCTATACGCAACCGGATAGTATCCATCCTGGTATCGACGCCCGGCCCGCGGATCTCTCCCTGTTCGCTGGTGCCCAGCCATCCCCTGACCACTGCGACTACCCATGGATCCTTCATCCAGCACCGCCACCAGCGGCTCAGCGCCACCAACGGGCCGGCCACGTGCAGGAACCGCACGGCTCCTGGAAAACGTGCCGTTGCTCTTGTTGGCCGTGGTGGGCATCGTGGTGAATTGTCTGAGGATCCACCGCACCCACTTCAATCCCGATGAGCTGGAGCACCTGCACGCGGCATGGTTGTGGTGGCGGGGGCTGCTGCCCTACCGGGACTTCTTCGAACACCACCCTCCAGCCCTCTGGCTGCTGCTGCGCCCCGTGGTGGCCCACTTTTCACCCGACGACCTGGTGGGCGCCGTGCTGGCCGGCAGGTGGATCATGCTGGGCGTGCTGTTGCTGACCGCGCTGGTCACCTGGAGCATGGCCCGCTGCTGGACGGGCTCGGCGAGAGCTGGTCGCATCGCGGCCGTGGGCTGGCTCCTGTCCAGTTCGCTCACGGGTCACCCCATCTACATCAGGCCAGACCAGCCCATGCTGCTCTGCCTGCTGCTGGGCACGCAGGCCAGCCTGGCTTCCGCCGGCCTGGCTGGACCCACTCGGCGCCACGGAGCCTGGAAGATACCTTTGGGGCTGCTTGGCGGTATCTCGTTCGTGGTGGCGGCTGCTTTCCAGACCAAGGCCGTTTTCTGGGTGCTGCCCTTTCTGGCGGGCATGTTGGCAGCAGGACTCCTGCCCGCGGGGCGCAAGGTACTCGTTCCCCTGCTATCGGTGCTGGTGGGAGCCGCGACCGCGGCCTCGGCTCTCCTGCTGTTCATGTCTGGAACCATGGGAAGCGATGCCCTCTGGCAATCCCAGCTTGGCACGAACCAGCAGATCGTGGGGCTGGCTCTCTCCGGGGGGCAGTCCATTGGTACGATGTTGGCCCAACCCTTCTCGTACGCGCTGCCATGGGCACCATTCGCGGCAGCAGGCCTGCTGCTGTTGACCCCTGGGCTCCTCAAGAAACGTGAATACCTGCGCCTTGCCACAATTCTCGGCTGTCTGGGAGGATCCCTGCTGCTGGTGGTCGTCGCTCCCACATCACGGGTAAATTACTTCTTCCCGCTCTGGTGGATGATGCTCCTCTCGCAGGCATTCTCGCTGGCGTGGCTGTGCCGGAAATGGAGCCCATGGGCAGCCTCGGCAGTGGCCGGGGTCTACCTTCTGCGCTTTCTCGTGGGGCTCATGGGGAATCCACCACTTTCACCCCTGGGGGGTGGTCTCCCGTTGCTGGAGAGGGGCTTGCAGCCCTTGCAGGCAGCACTGGACCGAGCGGAACCAGGCGACAGGATCCTGGCCCTGGAGCACGTTCAACCCGTGTTCATCATGGACGCCGACCCCATGCTGTGGATGGTACGGCTCGATGGCAGCTCCCACGAATACGATCAGGAATTCACGGGAACGCTGCAACGTCTGCAGCCAAGGTTCATCACCCGTTCCAGCGTGAGGCCTCTGCACGGCGCCGACGAAATCCTGGAACGGGACTACAACATAATGAACAAGTGGTTGATGGAACGAAAACCTGGGCAAGGCTCTCCCTGATCACCAGGAAGAGCCGAAGTACCGTCGGTATCGGGCAATGTTCCCTGCCCGGTTTTTCACTCCCCTTTCCGAGTTCACCGGTTACACTCCCCCAAGTCGGTTCCGGAGCACTACCCAGGCATGGCCAACGCCCGCTTCTTCAAACTTCTCGCCGTTCTGGTGTCTGTCCTGTCCGTGGGCTTGTCGCTCTACTGGCTGGCGGGTGACTGGTTTCCCGGCGGCAACGACGAGATCACACACCTCCAGAACGCCCGCAACGTGGCCACCGAGCTTCTGAAGGACCCCCTCTCCGGGCTCCCGGAGGCCTGGATGGGGCGATACCCCGGCGAAGAGCGGCCAGAATACTGGCCCGGCGCCGTCTACCTGTCTACCCTCCCCCTGGCCTGGACCAGGTGGTTGCGTGCCCCCCTGGGAGCCCTGTTTCCCGCCCTGATCCTGCTGTTGTGGGCCGTGGGACGGGGTGCTCGCCGGCTAAGCGGGCAACTGGCCCGCCCAGAGACCACCGGCTCGGTGGCCCTGGCCGGGCGCCGACTGGGGGTGACTTCGCGCCAGACCCGGCGCCTCCTGCGCGATGCCACCGACTCCGCGGCCTGGAGGGCCATCCTGCTGGCCCTGCTGCCGGTGCTGGTTCTGGTGGAATATCGCCACTATACACCCACGCCCTTCGTGGCCGCCGCTGCTGCTCTCGCCACGGTTCTGCTGGTTCGCAGCCAGGGTTTGACCCGCCCCGGAGCCGCCCTGGGCTGGGGCTTCGTCGTGGCTCTTGGTCTCATGGCCGATCGGCTTAGCATGGCGTTCCTGGTCTGGGCGCCATTGTTGGTGGCATTGACCCGCCGCGCCCATTGGCGCAGCAGGCTCCTGGGCCTGGGCCTGGGCCTTGCGCCCATCGTCGTCCTGGCTGGGCCGTTCTACCTGGACTGGTGGCAGTCGTGGGGGCGTGGCATGGCTGGCTGGGCATCCCAGCGGCCCGCCGAGGGACTGGCCCGCCTGGCGGAACTGGGCCTGTGGCTCCCGACCCACGGCTTTGGACTTGCGGCGGCGCTGCTGCTGGGCCTGGGGGTGCTGGCTCTCCTCTCCAGTCGCCCCGGCTTCCACCCCGATCTCGCCACCTGGCTCGCGGCCCTGGTCTCACCCCTTCCACTGCTGGCCATGACCGAATCCGCACAGCAAGGACTGGTGATCTACCTGGTGGCGCCCCTGGCCGTATTGGCCGGCGTGGGCTGGGGTCGAGGCCCCGTGGCCAGGTCAGCGGCGGGACTCACCTTTTTTTCTGCGGGAACCGCCCTCGCTCTCCTCTTCCACGTCGTTGCCGCCGGCCTGCTCCCTTTGGACCTGCCCTTCTTCGCTCCCACCCTGGACCGCTCCCCCCCCTCCACCGCGGCGCTGGACCGGAAGGTCCTTTCCCGACTGGAAGTATCCGGAAGCGTCGCTGTGCTGGACCTGCTTCAGGCCAAGGGAGCATGGGCCGGTCACTGGCTGTACTACCTGGTCTCAGTCCAGGCCCCCCACCTGGACCTGGACTGGCCCCTGCGCCGCAACCACGCGGCCTACCAGCCCGGGCGATTCGTCCAGCAGCCATGCGGTTTCGATTCCCTGCTGGTGATCCACCAGGAAGATCCCTGGTTTGCATCCAGCGAAATCGCCAGACCCCTTGGCTTCGTTGGCATGGACTCGCTCCAGGAAGCAACTTTTCACGAGGCCCTTGGCATGGCCCGCCTCTGCTATGGCGTGGACATGGTTGAGCAGGCGCCCGGCGGAGCCCGCCTCACATGGTTGAAACGAAAGGAATACCTGCCAGACCATCTTCTCCAGGTGGGCGGGTCCAGCCAGCCGCGCCACGTCCTGGGCCGGCCCGTCGGCCCGGGCGCCGCATCCTCCCGGCCTCCAGATCCTGCCGCATCCGCCGTGTCGGAGTTGGGCGCCGATGCCGCTGCTGTCTGCCCGCTGGACATGGCGCTGATCCCCGGGGGGGACTACGACCTCTCGCTACCCGACCAGGTCTCCCTCTCCCCCTACATGGCCGGCCAGCGCCGGTTTACTCTCGCTCCCTTCTGCATGGATCGCTTCGAGTTCCCCAACGAGCGGGGAGCCATGCCTCGTACTCTGTTGACCTGGGAAGAGGCGCGGCAGGCCTGCCAGTCCGGGGGCAAACGCCTGTGCACCCGCGACGAGTGGGAGGCTGCCTGCCGAGGCAAAGAGGGCCGGCGCTACTCGTACGGCGACACCTTCCAGCCCGAGCGCTGCTACACCCGTGGAGCCACCCATTTCGATGTCCGCGATCTGCGGCCCGCTGGCAGCTTCTCCGCGTGCTCCAGCCCCCAGGGCGTACACGACCTGGATGGCAGTGTCAGCGAGTGGGTGGACGAGGAACTCTCCGCCACGCCCTTTCCCCACGATCCCGAGTTCGATCCCGCCAGGAACCTTCCATGCCACAGTGCCCTGGGAGGCACCATGTGGACCGCTTCCTACGGACAGGACTGCCTGAGCCGCCACTGGCACGCCACGGGCCACAAGCAGGATGACGACGGCTTCCGCTGCTGTCGCAGCCTGCCGGAACAGAGCCAGCCCTGAGCCAGGTTCTTGCTGCTGCCGCCGGCGATGTCATTGGCATGTTGGCGTGGCGGCGACTGTACGCGGAGTTCTCTGGAAAACGAAGTGTACGACCCGGCTCACAGCCACATTCCGCCCATCCGGGGCCAGATCTCCCCGGGCTTGCAGGTGCTCCTGGGAAAGCAACTCGAAGCCAACCTGCTGGTAGGGCCAGACGACGGCGGAATAGTCGGGTGTTTCGTTTTTCTGGCCCGGTTTTCCGGTTGGTGGCAGGTTCTCGAGCACATGGGGGAATATCGAACCGTGCGGGCTCCCCTCCGGCCATGGGCACCGCCAGGATGGAGCCGGACTCCGCCACCACCACGCCCACGTCACCCACCATCCGGATCTCGTGGAAGTCGCCAACATAGCCTCGTGGGGCCCGAGCCACCTCCTGGATTCGCGGGTCCAGCAGTCCTCGAGGCCAGTCGTAGATGGCGGGAGTCTGCTCACCGGGAACGGCCACCACCAGGACCGAAGCCAGGGTACAAGCCCCCGCCAGGACCGAGCCCAGAAGCAGGGCCAGCAAGCGGCGGCTGTATTTCCCTGGCGAGAGGTGTAGTGTGTGCAGCACGGGGAGTGGGAACAGCAGAGCAGAGCCCGGCAGCCATGCCGCCCGGGCCACCAGGCGCCGGCCCGGGATCCGGTGGGGAGCGAGGTTGAGCAGCAGAATGGCCAACAGTCCCATCGTGATGGCGGGATCCAGGAAGGGCAGCCAGGGAAGGCCCAGCAGGCTTGCTGCGGAGGCAAGCAAAAAGACAGGTCCATCGAGACAGGCAAGGATGAACCCCAGCACCACGCCCAGGGCCAGAACCCACGGAATTGCCTGTTGAAAGCGCAGCAGGGCGCAGATGACCTCCGCCATGAACTTGAAGAGGCCCACCACGGGCCAACCATGCCCTGTCATGAACTCCAGGATGGCCTGCCGACGGACAAAGGCGATGCATGGAACAGCGATGGCAAGTGCAACCCTAAACGATATCCAGGCCCTGAGAGCCCGCAGGCCAGGGGATTTGGGTCCGGCCATGGTTGCTCCGGCCCCGGTCACGCCTTTGGCCGGGGCAGATGGCGGGTCTATCTTCAATTCTGTCGGAGGTATGGAAGACGTATGGAGAGGGTGCCTGGTAACTCGGACCTGCTGTGCGGCGTGCTGGCGGGTTGTCCTTCGCCGTGCGCTCCTCGATCTTGGGCTTCTCGCCAGCGAAACCTGAGCCTCAGCATATGGCGACTACATTACGAAAACAACCCCGACAGGTGTTTCTGGCGGAGGGTTCCCAGCGACGACAAGTGCGGTCCAACGCGGCCCCGTGAGCCCCGTTGTGCTTTGGACACGATTGGAGTACGCTCCCCAGCCGTCGCCCGGATCCGATGACCCGAGGCAGCTATGCCTTCGTCGGCCTCACTCGAAAATGACCGCCTTGAAGGCCGCTGGCCGGTGGCCGGTGGCCGCCGGCAGGGCGCGTCACCGTCGATACAAGCCACCCAGCCGACCTTTTGCCCCTGGCGGGTACTCTCCTGACAGCAGGTCGAACAGTCATCGCCCATTGGACACACGAAGCTCTCCACATTCCACGGAAA
>JAJRWT010000020.1 GCA_024276675.1 Myxococcota bacterium
GCTCTTCTCCAGGAAGTAGCGGAGCATGGTCAGGTTGAGGGTCTTCCCGAAGCGCCGGGGGCGCGGGAAGAGCAGGCTCTCGGAGTGGCTGGACAGCAACTCCGAGATGAAGTGGCTCTTGTCCACGAAGTAGGAGCCATTTTCGCGGAGCTTGCGGAAGTCGGAAGTCCCTATGGCTATTGGAAGTCGCACTCGGTTGCTCTCCTCTTTTCCTGTCTCCAGCATAGCAGGATGACGCAGGGACAGCGAGGAGGGGGGCGGCGAGGCCGGCAAGCCGGGCCTGGCCCTGGCATGGAGCCTGCCTCCCCAGTGGGGCAGGCTTTCCAGGCTGCCAGATCGTGGGGCAGGCTTTCCAGGCTACCAGATCGTGGGGCAGGCTTTCCAGGCTGCCAGATCGTGGGGCAGGCTTTCCAGCCTGCCCTTGTTGGTATCCTGCACGGTACGCCGGCTGGAAGCCGGCGCCACGGGGGGGGCCGTATCAGGGCGAGCATGTACGAAAGGGTGGGCTTGTCCAGGGGCTTGGGCCATCTCCAGGGCGGCATCCGGGCAGCTCGGCCCAATCCATGCGCCCGGGTCATTCTTGCACATACGCGTGCAGAAGAGGACGCTGCCCCAGGAAGGCGGCCAACTCATCCATGTCGTGGAGGCATTCCAATTGTTTCATCGGAAAATCCGCTGGAGAGGCGCAACATCGCCGGCCTGGACCGGCCACGGTTCCGGGTGCCCACAGAGGTTCAGAGGTCTTCCTGCCATTCAAGCTCGGGGAAGCGGGACAGGTAGTCGGCGTTCAGGTAGTCGGCGTAGCGCTGGTCGCCTTTCATCTCCAGCCCCAGCCAGGCGGTCACTACCGAGATGATCACCTGGTGACCGGTTTCGATGTTGATGTAGCCAGCAGCTTCTTCCTGGCATTCGTCCAGCCAGGAGGATGCCACCTGGCAGATGTCGCTGAATATGTAGTGGCCGGCGCCGGCCAGGATGCCCAGGCGCTTGGGGCCGGAGATGGCCTGGTAGCTGGGGATGATCTCGGTTTCGGGGGGCGCCAGGTCATCCAACTCGCCCCCCATGACCAGGGCCGGAGCCAGGCCCGCCAGACCCTGGCCCGCGGAACCGAAGACATACCAGCCGGGGCCGGCCATGGGCAGGGCCAGGACAGCCCGCTCATCGGGTTCCACGTCGATGTCGATGTCCTGGATTTCGTCCAGGTAGGTGCAGAAGCCCCAGGAGCTGTCGGTGGCGCAGAACTGTTCCATCCCGTCCAGGTCGACTATTCCCCCTGCCACCAGCAGGGTGGTCCAGCCACCGAAGGAATGCCCCATCATGGCGTAGGTTTCGCCCTGGAGCATCCCGCTCCAGTCGGGGTCCGACTCCACCATCGACAAGATCATGTCCACCGAGGACTTGACGTCGTCGGGGCGCTCTGCCGCCACCTGGGCGGTGAGGTCGTCGTCGTAGTCGAGAAAGGTGTTGCCAGGATGATCCACCGCCACGGTGACGTAGCCGTGGGAGGCCAGGTGTTCGGTGAGGAAGGCCGACTGGTAGCGTATGCCCCCAAAGCCGTGGGAAAAAGCCAGCAGCGGGTACGGAGCGCCGCTGGGATCCGGGTCCTCGTCGCGGTGGGCCTGGCCCGTAAGCCTGATCTCCGGATAGGGATCGGGTTCGTCGTCGGGATCCACGATGGCAGGGTACCAGAGTTCGGCGGTGAGATCCTTGCCCCTCCAGTCGGTGAACTCCACCGTTGTGGCTCCCACATCGTAGATTCCCCAATCTCCGGGGTCCATCCAGACCGCGCCTGGAGCGGCGGTGTCCGCGTCAGCGTCTTCCGCGGGCGAACATCCCAGGGCCAATATTGGAATCACCAGGCCGACACTTTCTTTGACAAGGGACACGTCTCGTTGCCTCCGCTGTTTGTATAGCCCAGCAAACGCATGGCTACACTTTCCCGAGACACTCGGGGGTCCCCCGAAGCGTTTTCTCTGGGACATCCAGCAGGTGCTGGGATGCCGGACAGCACCCTGGTAGGCGAAGCTGCCAGGCCAGAGCTGGAGCAGGGCACCGGGCAAGAGCCTTTACCGCCCCATCAACGGACCTTTTCCAGGTAACGCCTGAAGGCCACGGCGCTGGTCTTCTTCATGCCACGCCGGGCTTCCAGCACCCGGGCGTCCAGCTTGCCGGTACGCAGGCGGGCTCGCTCGGCCTCGTAGAGGAAGAATGCGAAGGCGCGAGCGCTGCCAGGCACTGGTTGGAAAGCGGGTTCCAGCAGTCCCTCTACCTCCAGGACTTGCCCCAGGCGTTGGAGCCAGAGCTTCCCCGTGAGCACAGCGTAGGGCAGCACCCAGTCTCCCACCGGCGACAGGTCATCGCTCTCGATCTCGTCCACGAGTTCATCGAGGGGTTCCAGCAACGGCCCACCGTGGAAGGCGCAGCGAATGGCTCCCCACACGGGCTCGAAGACCGACAGTACCTTCCACGCCTCGGGATCCCGGGGATGATATTCAAGATGGCGTTCAACCGAAGAACGGGCCATCTCCATGTCTCCCCCCCGGAGCAGGAAGGCCGCGGCAGGCTTCCCATGCAGCACGCCCGGGAGATCCCGTTCATCCAGGGCTCTGCCCACCAGGCGCTGCCATGTACGCTCCAGGTAGTCCGGCCAGTCATCACGTCGTGCCTCCAACAACGCATCCAGGGCCACGGGAGCAGGACGGTCTCCTTCCACGGCCATCGCCATCTGCTCCACCACCGCCTTCCATTGGCCAGGAGCATGGGCGCTGGCCTTACACAGGTCCAGCGCCAGCAAGGCATTCTCGAACTGGACCTGGGGCACGTGTGCTCCCTCGAAGAGCTTGATCTGCTCGCCACTCATGGCCTCACCATTCCACCTCGTGCTGTATCCAACACTGTCCATGATACATCCTTTGCTTCTGGATGTGGACCAGGGTCAGCGGCAATGCCTGTGGGGCGATGCGCCGGCGAGGCTGCCGCTGGACACTTTCCAGCACCGGCAGCCTCCCACCAGGCTGTCACCCGTGGCCCACACGAAGCCTATGCCCCGGCCCTGGGGTTGAAGTGTGTCCGGAGGCGCTCGCCCAGCAGGGCGGCGGAGCCCACGGCCAACAGCAGGGCCGCTCCCGGCGCCAGGATCAGGGTCCAGGACTTGCCCTGGCGCCCCTGTTCCAGCATCTCACCCCACCCACACATGTCCATGTTGCTCAAGCCCAGGAAGCTGAGGGTGGATTCCAGCAGAATACAGGTGGCCACACCGAACGTGGCGCTCACCAGCAGCGGGGGGAGGGCGTTGGGAAGGACCTGGTCCAGGATGATGCGAGTGCTGGAAAATCCCGATACCCGTGCGGCGACGACATAGTCCGCCTCGCGGATGCGCAGCGCCTCGCTCCGGGCCAACCGGGCCGGACCAGGCCAACGCACCAGGGCCAACAGCAGCAGGATGTGAACGATGCCCGGCTGCGTGAAAAAGGCCACCAGCGCCAACACCAGCAGCATGGAGGGGATACAAAGCACGATCTCGATGATCCTGGACACGAGGGCGTCCACGAGCCCCCGCCTGTAGCCGGCGAAGAGCCCCACCAGGGCGCCCAGGGGCACGTATATGAGAACCGCGCCCAGGCCGATGAACATGGAGGCGCGGGCGCCGTGGATGAGCATGGCGGCGATGTCCAGGCCAGCTTCGTCGGTCCCCAGGGGATGGAGCATGGAAAATGGGGCGTGGACCTGCCCGGGGACCCTGGGAGAGAAGGGTATGGGGGGGTAGAGGGCCAACACCCGGGTTCCTTCCTGCCGCAATTGTTCCTGCCTGAGGTGGTAGTCCACCCAGGGTGAGCTGCGCGGAAACAGCGACACGTCCAGGATGCCCGCCAGCAGCGAGAGCAGAAGAGCCAACATGGTGATGCGGCCCCATCGTGAACGCCGCCAGGCGGCCAGGCCGCTCCGGCCCAGGAGGCCGCGTCCCAGCAGCAACAGCGCCAACGCGAGGGCGCACCAGAGCATCGAGACGTTGAGGAGCACGTCGACGAAGCCGGGAAAACAGTTGCGATCGAAGAGACTCGCGAGCCACGGGGAGCTTGGGATGGCGCCTTCCTGCCACCACAGCAATGGGTGATCGAATGCCAGCAGGGGAGCCATGAGCGCCATCAGCCCGATTGTGGCCAGGCCGCCCCAAGCCGGGAAGCTCTTCCGCGGGCCACCGTGCCCGGCGCGGTGGGAAGGGGCGCGTCCATCAACCAAGACGCACCCTGGGATCAGCCACCATGCAGGCCAGGTCCGCCAGCAGTATTCCCACGAGCGTGGCAAGGCTGCCGGTCAGGAGGACCGCCATGACGGCGTTGAAATCATGGGCCCTGACGGCATCCACCATGTAGAGCCCCAGGCCCGGGATGCCGAAGACGTACTCGATAACCACGCTGCCTCCCAGCATGGCGGGCAGCGCGCTGCCCAGCAGTGTCAGGATGGGCAGGGAGGCGTTCCGGGCCGCGTGACCCAGCAGCACGCGGGCTTCGCTCAAGCCCCTGGCCCTGGCGGCCAGGACGTAGTCGGCCCCCATGACCTCCAGCATCCCGCTACGGGCATGAAGGCCCAGCAACGCCAGGGAGCCGGCGGCGTAGGTGGACACGGGAAGGACAAGGTGCCAGGCCAGATCCGCCACCTGCCGGAGGGTGGAGAGCCTGCCAATATCGTCGGAGTGCAGGCTGCCGGTGGGGAGCCAGGAAAAGGGAGTCCCAAGGGTGAAGATCTGAAGCAGGACTGTTCCCAGGAAGAAACCGGGCATGCTGTACAGCAGCAAAAGCAGGACCGACACCGCTCGGTCACTGGTCCCGCCCCGCCCAATGGCCGCCAACATTCCCAGGGGCAGGGCCAACGCGGTGGCCAGCACGATCCCGGGAAGGGTAAAACAAAGGCTGTGCTTCATGCTCATGACAACGGCGGGGAGGACCGGCTGGCCGTCGATGGCCGAGACTCCAAGATCAAGAGCCAGGAGCCTCGAGATGTAGTCGGCAAAGCGCGTGTCCAGGAACAACATTTCCAGGCACTCCCGGGGGGAGTACTCGTAGTCTTCCCGGTGAGTATCGTACCAGTCGCCCCAGAGTCGGGAGAGATCCTCCAGAGTTGACAGGTGGGGCTGGGGTTCTGTCATGCCAGGGTTTGCTGCCGAGCCGGGCGAACTCCCACCGCCAGCAGGTTCTGCCGGGGCGGGGGGACCGTCGAGATCCATGGTTCTTGCGAGTTGGGCTGCCGCGAGGCTGCGCAAGCGCTGCTGGGCATCATCGTCCGCCAGGATGGCCACCAGGTGCCTGACGCTGGTGGAGCCCAGGTCGTCCAGCTTTTGAGCAGCGAGTCGCTGCTCCTTGATGGAGGCGCCCCCCAGGCCCGCCGACCGCAGCAGCAGCTCCCGCACCCTGCTCTCACGCAGGGCAAAGCGTGTATTCAACAGGGTCGGCCTGTCCATCTGGTGCATCTGCCGGTATCGTCTCAAGGTCTCCGCCGACGGGTTGGAGACGCCGTCCTGCATTCCTCCCTCGGAAGGGGGCGAGCCCGGCAACAGGGACAGAAGCAGGGTATTGAGGGCTATTATCGCCAGGAAGGCCGGCACGAACAGAAGAAGCCTCATGGCCAGGTAGCGAAGCATGATCTCGAGCCTGCCTCACCGGGACTGGGTGGGCTTGAATGACCAGAGCAGTGGGTTTCTGTAGGACATGGTGGGAGAAAACACCAGCGGGTTCAGGGTGTCGCGGTAGAGCACCGCTCGTTCTGCCTGGAGAATTGCTGTCTGGGGCTGAAGCTGGTTGATCAGCCGGTGCAACTGCCCACAGGTCTCGTTGCGAGCAGAGGGATCCACCAGGGTCCGGAGGCGATCAGTCAGCAGGTCCACCTGGGGATCCTTGAGGCCGGAACGGTTCAAGGAGCCGGGACGATCCGCCTCGCGGGAGTGCCACAGGACAGTCATGTCCTGGGCCCAGTCGTAGGCCATATAGCCCGTGAATGCCTGAAAATCGCGATCCTCCATGCGCTGTGACAGGGCGCTCCACGGCAGGGAGCGGGGGGTCATCTGGACTCCGATGGACAGCAGATCGTGCTGGTAGATCTTCATGGCCGACCTCCACTCCCCGGAATCGAAGAACAGGAGCGAAAACTCCAGGGGGATGGTGGCGCCATCCACGATTTTTTCGCGTATTCCGTCGCCGTCGGCATCCCGCCAACCCGCCCGTTCCAGCAGCGAAGCCGCGCCGCTCTTGTCGAACGGGATGGGTTGCACCGTTGAGTCGTAGCAAGGGTGCTGCATGGGCAGGGCTTCGCTGGGAATCCCGCCCAGTCCACCGGATGTGACATCCAGGATCCGCTGCCGGTTCATGGCCATCGCCATGGCCCTGCGCACCCGGGAATCGGAGAAAAGGGGCAAGCGGAGATTCCAGGCCACGTAGAAGAGGCTGAGTTCCCGGTGGCTGGTACGCTTGACGTGGGAGCTTGCTTCGCCGGAAGCGCTCTTGCCGGACTCCATGGCCTTCAACTGGGTCCCCCGGACGGTAACCACATCCAATTCGCCTGTTTCGAAGCGCCTCACCTGGACTTCAGGATCCTTGCCGAAACGGATGACCACAGTGTCGAAGGCGGGACGTGGCCCCCAGTACGCCAGGTTTCGGCCCAGGCGCATGGTCTCTCCCGACTCCCAGCTTTCCAGCCTGAACGGCCCCACCCCGATGGCTCGATGGTTGTACCAGTGCTTTGAGAAAGATTCCCCCCATGTCTCCCGCGGGAAGGGGCTGCCATCCCGGTCGTGCATGTACAACCAACGGGGCATTGGCTTCAGCTCCATGAGCGCGCTGAAGTGGGAGGGGCGCGATTCCCGGAAGCTCACGCTGATGGTGTATGGGTCAAGGGCTTCGTAGCCGAGCATGTCGTCCAGGTCGGTACGCAGGGCCGCCGCCTGGCCGCCTGTCTGCTGGTTGGTGATGATGTCCAGTGCGAATATGAAATCATCGGCCACCAGTTGGTGGGGGACCTTCAACCAGTCGAAGGAGGGATCGTTCCAGTCCACCATGGGTTCCTGCCAGGTGACCCCGGGGCGAAGAGTGATGATGTAGTTACGTCCCCCGTCTTTTTGCTGGACATCGGTGGCGAGGGCCGAGCACCAACGTTCCGGGTCGGAGCTGTCTCTGGCCGCCAGCCGCGAAGAGATGTAGGTGTAGATCTCGTGGACCTTGGCGGATTTGCTCAGGTAGGGGTTGAGAGTCAGCGGTTCTCGACCCGAGACACGCAGCGTGCCGCCGTAGCTGGTGTTTGCCGGCAAGGGGTATGCGTAGCAGGGCTCCAGCAGGTTGCCTTCCACGGCTGTGGTCTGGCCCTTGCCAGCCGACGATGGAGGCTCGTCGCCCGCTCGTCTAGATTGAAGCAGCTCATCCAGCCTGTCGGTGTTGGCTATCACCCTGTTTTCCAGGCCATCCAACTGGCAGTTCTGCAACAGCGTGAGACAGACCAGCAAGAGCATGATGGCCAGCAGCAGCACGTTCCAGGTCCTGGCGCTCATGGTGCCCCTGCCCTCTGGGCTTGGTCCCCGGTTCCTGGCATTCTGGTACTCCTGAACTCCATTGCATGTCCCGGCGGCATTCCATGCCAACACGCCTTGCCGTCCTGGAATCTCGTCACAAGCAGGAGCAGCTTACAAGCCCCCCGCCGGCACGCTCCGCGCTTTTGCCCTACAAAGCTGGCTTGTGGCTGAAGGCAGAGTTTCAGGTGGCTGGGCTGTGCCTCCGCTGGAGGAGCGCCATCGTCACTCCCATGCTCTGTCCCGTGGGTTGTCTGTCGTGGAAGCTCGACGGCCTCCCTGCTGCCCGTGGGTTACAACGATATGTTCCATGGTCTGGTCTCTCGGAATCCATACACACACTCCCTGCCGGCACCAAACACCTAATGTGGCGGCACGGTTTTACCTCAACTCCATGAATGGTGGAATAGTATTCTTCCTGAACACACACCCTCGAAAAGCACCTTGGACCAGAAAGGCGAGTGCTATGAACTTGATATGCCTGTCCGCGTTGATCGCCAACGCCGTTCATGGGGAGCCAGCTCTTCCACCAGTGGCCGACTGCCCGTCATGCAACTTTGTCATTGTCGTTCTCGATGTCGTGAGGGCCTTCAACACATCTCCCTATGGCTACGAACGAGATACGACTCCCAACCTACGGCGAGCCGCTGAACAGGGAGTACTCTTCGAAAAGGCCTACTCGGTGGCCACCTGGACGGTGCCCTCGGTGGGATCGATGCTCAGCCTGTCCCAGGTCATCGACAACGGCCTGGATTTTGGGTGGGATCCCACCTTCGCTTCCTGGCACGAATGGTCATCCGGCATAACGCCTGTCGCCAGAGTATTGCAATCCAGGGGCTGGACCACCGAGGCATTCATACAGTCCAGCGTCGTTCGCCAGGATTTGGGCTTTCCAGATGGCTTCATGAGCTGGAACACCTATCCGGATGTCTCCCCGCCCTTCGATGAGGTGGCCCAGGAGATGAGCGCCCAGGCCAAAAAAGAAAAGCCCTTCTTCTTCTATGTCCACTACCGCGGGGCTCACGTGTCCCTGCTGCCCCCGGAAGAGTACAGGTCGCTCTTCACCGCCGACGGCAAGCCGCTGGAATACCCCGAGGGCGGTTTCACATACGACCACGCCAAGCAGGTTCCCGACGGCGCGGAGAAATTCATCACGGCATTCGACCAGACAGTGCGTTGGTACGATGACGGAGTGGGGACTCTGCTGGACACCTGGAACGATCCCCAGGTTTCCGACAAGACCTATTTCCTGGTGTTGGCGGATCACGGGGAGTCCCTGGGAGAAGGCCAGAAGTGGACACGCTGGGGGCATTGTGGTTCCGCCTGGGAAGAGCGCAGCAGAATACCCATGGTTCTTCTGGGTCCCGGACTTCCAAAGGGCTACGTGGTCAAATCGGCGGTAAGCTCGCTGGACATCATCAGGACCGTGCTCTCCATAGTCGGTGCGGACCCCGACGGGGTTTCCACCTGGAGGGGAGTGGAGCTCCGGGAGACCAGCCCAACCTACATAGTCACCCAGGGTTCCAGCAAGGATCTCGAGCAGAGATGGGTCTCGTTGCGTACCCAGGACGGCCTCAAGGTCAGAATCCAGAACTCCACCAGCAAGACGCGGCTCTACGATCTCTCCCAGGAAGACACCATCATCTCACCCGCCAACGACCCTGCTCTCCTCCAGGCGCTGGATGGCGCCGTACGCTACTTCCAGGCTCTGGAACAGACCGCTCCCCAGGGCTCCGCCGGCGGGACGGAGATCAACCTGAGCGAAGAAGAACTGCAGAAACTCCGGGAACTGGGCTACATCGAATGAAACGTCGGGCAGTCCGGCGAGCAGCCTGGTACCGGGGGGGACTACCTACCAACTCCTGTCCGGAAAAGGCGAGTCAAGGCGACATCCCGAGAGCCCAGGGTCACCAGGGGCGAGGCCAGCGACTCATCACCCGCCATTCGGTGTTCGCCCGGCCAGCCGACGGATCAGGACCCGGCGGGAGATGTTGAGCAGGATGATAGGGAAGGCCGCCCCGGCTTGGCGGATCGACCCGGGCCAGCAGTCCATGACCAAAGAAGAAAGCACATCACAAGCATGTAGGCAGGCTGGGGGGCGGAGTAGCCGAGTGACGGCACTCCCCTCCAGGTGGATTCATCTGCTCCTCCTGGCTGGATTGGCGCTGGCGCTTCTGCTGCTGGGAGCGTCCTTGGTGGAGATAATACGTATAGAGCACAGACTGGACCGCGGAGACCGGATCGTGCGCAGCTTCGAACTGAATCTCGGCCAGGAATGATCCGCCCGCGCGACACTCCTGCGCTGGAGATGGAAATACTTTCGAGAAACGCAGCTTCACTGCAGGCGGCCGAGACGCCCGCGCTCCCAGGAGGGAATCCATCGCTGTGACGGGAGTTTCCTTCCGCCTGGGCCCGAGCCGGCTGTTCCCGGCAGCCTATTTCCCGACGGCTCCCAGTGCGTGACGAAACGACGCCGTGGCTCCGGTGGCCTGGAGGCGCTCGAATACGGAAAGCTATTCTTGCACGAGTTCCTGGGGCGGTTTTCCAGGCCTGCCATGGTGCTGCGAGGGTATGCTCGGTTTCCGAAACATGAAGAGGTAGGTGTCCTCATCTTCGAAGTACTTGAAACTCTCGCTGGTAAAACCGACAAATTCGAAATTCTGGCGCAGGGAGTCCATGTCGAATGCATCGCGTCGATACTGGAGCACCGCAAGTCGTCCGCCGGGTTTTACAGCTTTGAAACAGCTCTTCAGCATCTGCACGTTTTCATCTATCATCCGCTTCTTCGCGTACCAACCCATGTGGGCCATGAAGGCCAGGTCCACGGAGTCGGGAGGCAGGAGAGCGTCGTCGGGGCGATTGACGAAGGCCTGGACGTTGTGATAGGGGTCGTTTTCTTCCGAGGCCATGCGGCCTCGTAGAACCTCGATGGACAGATCCTGAATGTCCAGAGCAATGACTCGGCCATGCGGCCCGACGGCCTTGGCAAAACGGAACGTGAAAAACCCCACTCCGCAGCCGATGTCCGCTACAGTCATTCCCTGCTCCAGGTGCAGCAGATGGAGGACGACATCGGGATCGGAGTGGCGCTGTGAGAGCTGGTGGGCGATCTGGAAGGTGTCGCGATACTGGTAGGTTTTTTTCACCCGCTCGTACAGCAGCTCAGCCTTCCTGGCGGTTCTCACCGGGATGAACGCGGTGTCGTTTTGCTGTTCCTCACCGCAGCAGCCGTAGCACAGCAGCAGGAGGAGCGCCATGGGCGCCCCGATCATTTGAGTCGTGTTCAGGTTTCCTTTCAACCCGCATCCAGTAGCAAGCATCCGTCATGGAGAGTGTACAGCATACTGCAACAGTAGCACACCACCGCAGTATCCAGAAACCGCTCTTCATACCGGTGGCGGCGCCTCTTTCCCTTATGGGCAATGGCGCCCGTTGATGGGCCTTCATGGCTGTGTGTGGAGGCAAAGCCGCTCCGGGCCATGACTGTTTCAAGGGGTTTCCGCCTGGTCCTGCTGGCCGGCCTGTTGATTGGGTCGTTCCATTGGTCGAAGAGCGGCGACTTCCACCTTCAGGTGTTGAAGACTGGATTGCAGCGCCACCAATTCGGTGCGGAGCACGGCCAGGGAGTGAATGCGCTGGTCGGCCACCACCTGGCTGGCCGTAGATTCCAGTTCACTGGCGGCTTGCCGCAGCAGGTTGGCGGATCGCTCCACCTTGAGCAGGTCGCCGGAGTCGAATGCGGGTACGTTGGGCACTATCTTGGGATAGCGTTTCAGGGCTTCGGGGGTCCCAGCCATGGGCTGGTGGGTCGGGGAAAGCCCCAACACCAACAAGACGGCCACCAGCCACGTGCCCTTCCCCGGGCGGGGCCTCCGCTGGATTGTGCTGGGTCGAACATCTAGCATGGCTGGAGAGATGGACCGATGGAAAAAGGGACGGATAGTCGCGGTGTTTGTTTCGTCATTGACCCTGGTTTGCCTGGCGGTTGCCAGGACAGGCTGGGACCCGTCGTGAAAAAGGCTACCGGCTCATGCCGTAGCGACTGGCGTTCCGCAGCAGGCATGAGCTTTCCCGACAGGTTCCTATACCGGGGCCGTGCGGCTGCGGGCGCTCAGCAACTCCAGCTTGGCGATGGAAAGAGCACCGCTGGCAAGGCGCTTGAGTTCTGCCGTGGAACCAAGGTGCATCAAGGCTCGTGCTGCCACCCTGGGCTGCATGTAGAACCTGCGATGGGCGATCTTGAGTAGTTGGAGGATTTCTTCCTTGGTCAAGAACTCTTCCCACGCGGCGGGCACCTCGACCCCGGAGAGGGGATCCCGCATCAAGCGATCCCAGCAATCGGCGGGGTACAGGCCCTTCCTGGCGCCTTCCTCGAAGCTTTCGGTGCCGGGATATGGGGAGAAGACGGCGAAGACCGCGTAGTCGGCGTCCAACTTGAGCATTTCTTCCAGGTTCTCCAGGGCCTGGGCCATGGAACGTTCGTGGGGACCCGCCAGCATGATGTAGGCGATGGAGCGAACCCCCTCTTCACGGGCCCAGCGAAACACGCGGTGGACGTCGTCCATGTCGCAGTGCTTTCCCCAGACATCGAGCCCTTCGTTGTTTGCCGATTCTACGCCGAAGTGTATCTTGGTACACCCCATTTCGGCGCTCCGGCGGATCTGTTCCCTGGTGGTGCCGGCCACAGTGGTCTTGTAGCCCCAGAAAAACTTGAGCCCGCGCCGCTCGATGGCGTCACAGAACTTGAGCACCCACTGGCTGTTGGGGGTGAAAAGATCGTCCACGAAGAGGATTTCGTCTATGCCCAACGAAAGGCAATGTTCCACTTCGTCCAGGATGCTGTCGATGGCGCGAACACGGTACTGTTTCTTGTAGGTGAGGCAGAACGGACAGGAGTGGGGGCAGCCCTTGCTGGTGATGGCCGTGGTGTTCAAGCTGCGCTTGGTACCTGGGACGTAGTAATCCCTGTAGCGGATGCGCCTGCGGTCGGGCCAGGGATAGGCGTCCAGGCTACGGCTGGATACCCGGTCGGGGTTGCGGATCACTTGTCCATCTTCCTTGACCCAGGTACCTTCGATGCCTTCCCAGCTCGTTCCCTGATCGAAGGCTTCTGCCATTTCAACGAAGGCATCCTCGCCGTCGCCGGTGATTATTGCATCCACGCCCTTCAGACCGATGGCAAATTCCGGGAACATGTTGGTGTGGGGACCGCCCAGCACGATTCTGGCGTTGGGGTTCAATTTTCGGACGGTGTTTATGGTCATCTGGACATCGGGGAGGCAGTGTGTATAGGCGGAGATGCCCACCAGGTCCAGGGGATACTTGCGAAGTTGGGCTTCGAAGTCGGGGTAGTCCAGGTTGTCCACCACGGGGTCGAAAATCTCGGCTCGGTAGGGAGTGCGTTTTTCCATGGAGGATTGGATGTACATGAGGCCCAGCGGCGGGAAGCAGTACACCCCGTAGGCCATGGCCTTGGGAATACCGGCCCATATGCGCATACGTTCAGGGGGATTGATGAGGGTGATCTCCATCTGCTTCTCCATGATGGTGCGAGAAGATAGGATGATATACGCTATTCGGATTCTCTGCCACTATGCCGGGGCAGGAACAGTTTCCATGGAATGAAGAACGGCACGTTCCTGCTGTACTCTTCGTACGCTTCTCCAAAGATCTCACGGTTTTGTTTGTCTTGACGCCATTTTTTTTCCACCAACGAGCCGGCCAGGAGCAGGGGCACCAGCACAAAGCAGAATGAAACCGAGTTCATTGCCAGACCGATTGCCAGCACCCCCAGCAGTTTTCCGTAGATGGAGGGATATCGGCAAAATGCGTAGAGCCCGGTAGTGACGAGCTTCTGGGTCCTGCCTGCCGTGGGCGAAGGGCTGCCCTTGCCTTCAAACACGATTGCCGAGTACGCGGTGAGCCAGATGACTGTTCCCAGTGCGAAGAAAAAAACCGCCAGGAACAGGTTCAGTGGAGCGGGCAGAAATCCCGTTCCCATTCCCAGCCAATGATCCATCCTCATCGCCAGCAAGGCAATGAGAAATGTCAAGGGAAACAGCACGGGAACGTAGACCTTGGCCACCATCAGCAGTATCTCGGGTGTGAAGAATACTGCAACCATGCGTTTCAAGTGATTGAACAAAGCTTCTCCGTGAAGAATGACAAGAATGCCGATTGTTGGGCCGTGGAACAGGCTTCCAGGCTTCGAGCCCTGGAACAGTCTTCCAGCCTGCTGGGTTGCTCGATCAGTATCGAGCCACAGTATTTCATTTAATCAAAATACCATTCTTCAGCCGTTTGTGTAAACCTCCAGACGGATGGGGACTCATATTCTCGCCTCCGTGCTGCCGGGGAATGAGCAAAGCGTTGCCAGTGGACCAGAATCAGAGCAAAATGTGAGCCTTCCCCTCTTTCCCTCTCGCCCCTCCTCTCCGCCAGCGCTTCCTTTCCGAAAGTTCTCTCAAGCCGAGGATTTGAAATCGACGATGAGGCTCTGCCAATACGATATTGCAGGAAGAACCGCCTTCACCAGTGGGATATGCGCCGTGGTGGCGGCTATGGCCTGCGGGCAGGATCCCATACTTCAACGTGCAGAAGAAGAGGCAAAGGCTGACGAAGGCCCGGCAAACGACCTTCGCCCCGAGCCCCACCAGGTTGGAGAGCCGTCTCTACAGGGATCGGCTACTGAAGCCTCCCCCGCGGCAGGACCATCTTCACCCCCACCCGGCGTTGCTCCGGATCCCGCCGGACCATCGGTAACCATTTCCGGCACCGTCAGTTACGGAGACTACCAGAAGGGCCTGTTGAGGGTGGACATTTTCGACGGCGATCAAACCGATTTCTCTGCTCATCCTTCGGTGTTGGCCATGGAACAGATGGGTGCTCCAGGTACCTTCAGCGTCAGTGTGCCACGTTCTGCCGGAAAAGTATGGATTTCGGCCTTCAACGACGCCAACCAGAACAACAGACCCGACCCGGACGATCCAACCGGGTTCTTTTCCGGTAATCCGCTCATGGTTGCCGAAACCGACATCGATGGCATCGAGATCACGCTTCAGCGCCGCCCCCCCCCTCCGGAGCCCTGAACCCGCCTTGCGCGACACCGAACAAGCCATGGTTGTTCTTATTCCGTGCTTCTCGCGGGCGCAGCAGGCACGAGAGCTTGTGTCCATGCTGACTCCCTTGCCATGCACCGTCATCGACGATTCACCAGGAGGACTGGACCTGTCTGTTTCCCAAGGTGTTCAGGTGCTTCGAACTCCCGGCAGGAAGGGGTTTGCCACGGCCTGCAACCTGGGTCTGAAATGGGCGCGGAGGGCGGGTTTCAAGTGGGTCCTGTTGCTGAACGACGACGCCGTGCCGTTGCGCGGCTGTGTTGATGCCCTGCGGGAATCCTTGCTGGAGGATCCTACCATTGCCGCGGCAGGACCCGTGCTCTTTCGGCCCAACGGCCAGGTGGAAAGCGCCGGGATCTCCTTTTCCACGCGAAGCGGGCGCGTGAGCGTGTTGCGCTCTGTTCCGCCATGTACCAGCGAAGTCGACGCCATCAGCGGAGCGTGTCTCGCCCTGGACAGCTCGGTACGCTTCGATGGACGGTACCAATTCTACTTTGAAGACGTGGACCTCTGCATTCGTTTGAAGAAAGCCGGTCGTCGTGTCGTCCTGGTACCACAGGCACGTTGCGTCCACCTTGGAGGAGCCACAGTGAATCGAAACAGCCCCCTTTCCACCCGACTGGCCATCCAGGGGCATTGCCGCCTGCTTTCACACGGCCGCCTTGGGCGCTACGTGGCCCTTGGGCTGGCACTTGGCCAGGTACTCAGGGAAGGAGGGCGCGGCAACAGGCTTTCGGCATTGTGGGACGGTTGGAGAGAAGCCCAGAACCAACGGTAGCAACCTCCATGGTATCGGCATATTTGATAAGGCACGGTATTGGTTGTTTCCTGGGCTTTCCGCCCCCACCCAGAGGTTCTGCTCCATGACAGAAGAAGTCACCCAATCCCTGTCGGCGGGCCGTCTTCGCCTGTTGAAGGTGCTGGGGAAAGGCGGTGTGGGGACTGTCTACCTCGCCTACAACGAGCCTCTGGGCGTGTACCGGGCGGTGAAGGTCCTGGCAAGAAAGTACTCCGGCAAATCCACCCACAAGACCAGGTTCGAAACAGAAGCCCGCATCCAGGCCCGCCTGCACCACCCCAACATCGTGCAGGTCTTCGACATCGTTCACGAAGGCGACAAGCTCTACTTCGTCATGGAATGGGTACCCGGCGGCAGCTTCTGGGAAATCCTCCGAGAGACTGGCCCCATCCAGCCCCACCAGGCCATACATGCCATGTCAGGCGTGCTGGATGCGCTCCAGGTCGCCCATTCAACGGGTATCATCCACAGGGATGTCAAGCCCCACAATGTTCTTGTCGACCGCGATGGCGTACCCAAGCTGGCGGACTTCGGCGTCGCCCACCTCGACATGGCCGATTCCCGGAGCATCACCCGTACCGGGGTCATCATGGGAACATGGTCATTCATGGCACCCGAACAACGAGCGAGTTCGCGCAAGGTAGACAACACCGCCGATATCTACGCTGCCGGAGCCACCCTGTTCACCCTCTTGACCAATGTGACCGAGCCAAACCTCTTCGACTATTCCGAAACCGATGAAGCTCTTGCCCATGTACCCGTTCCAATCCGCCCCGTGATCTGTCGAGCGACCCGCTACGAACCCCACCGGCGTTATCCCACGGTCGAAGCCATGAAGGCCGACCTGGAGCGAGCCAGGCCCTTGCTGGAGGGCTCCGATCCCGGCCCTCTCGTTCCAGAGCTACGCATGCCCGAAGCACCTCCGCAGACGGTTCCGGCGGGTGCCACCCTTCTGCCCACCGGCAACTCCCATTCCGCTTCCCTCCTTCGTGACTCCCAGCTACCGCCAACCCGGGAGATCCTTCTGGCCTCCAGTACCGTGCCCAGCCCCAGCGTCGTATCTTCCACTCTGGAGGAAAAACCCCAGAAAAGCGCTCGAACGGCGTCACAGCCCACCTTTTCCTTTACCGTCACGGACTCTGAACCCGCTGTTTCCGTTCCAGCCCTGGAAATGACCCTGAACGAACGCAGGACGGACCTTGATTTCCCCATCGCAGACGAGCCATCGAGCCCTCTGGCCATGGACATGGACATGGACGAACCCGTTCCAGACTTCCCCAGGGCCAGGGTCCCAGGTCCCAAGCGTCTTCTCCTGTTGCTCCCCATACTGCTTGTAGTGCTATTGGCAGCTCTCTGGTTGCTGAGCGGCTCCGACACCCGGACAGGTGTTTCTCCAACATCTCCCTCAACCCCGGCTGGCCCCCGGCAGCCAGCAGACCCGTCACTGTCACATTCTTCCAGGGAGTCCCTTTCGGCCAGCTCTCACCCGACAGGGCCGGCTCAGCCGGAACCAGTGCCCCGGAAACAGACCATTCCAGGTTCAACCACTGCAGGTGCCACGGAACCTCCATCCATGGACATGGGATCTTCACTTGCCGTCGAGACCGTCCCGGAGTCTGTATCCACGATGGCCGTCGACACGCCAGAGCCCGCCAACCAGACCCAGCCCGAACCCGCCGGCCAGGCCCAGCCCGAACCCGCCGGCCAGGCCCAGCCCGAACCTGTTGACCAAGCTCCACCAGAAACACGGGACGAGGCCCAGCCCGAACCCACTGACCTGGCCCCACCAGAAGCACAGGACGAAACCCAGCCCGAACCTGCTGACCATGCTCCACCAGAGGCGCAGGACGAAATCAAGCCCGGTTCCGATTCACAGCTCGACCAGCAGGCGGCTGCGGCGGTTCAGCGGGTACAGCGCATCCACTGGGCCGAGTTGCTCGACTGCCATGCCGCTGCTCTTGAGCACACACCAGGCGTGGAGGGCTTCATGCTCGTCACGATGGAGGTGGACACCGGCATCGTACGATCAGCCGAAGTGTCAGCCAATTTTACCGGAGATGACCAACTGGCCTCCTGCGTCGTGTCTGCTGCGAAGACCTGGTCCATGCCAGAACTGGTTACCGGGATCTTCGCCATTCGCGCCAGTTTCAAGGTGAAGGAAACCTGGAGGTACCTGGCCAGAAGCGTGGTGGCCCAGCACCGCCGGGGCATCGAGAAACAGTGCAGGATCAACCTACCGGGCGATTTCCAACTCAAGGGGAACAGCATCTCCCTGCGGGTCACGGTCAAGGATGGCTCTGCGACCAACACCGATCTCCTGGCCGACACCACTGCCCAACCCGGTTTTGTGCGTTGCCTGCAAGACCAGATCGTCTCGTGGCCCTTCCCCGGCGGTATGAGCGACCAGATCGATGTGGATCTGGCCTGGTAGTCCCCGCCCGGAAGCCGTTTTTCCTACCGGGGGGAAGGTCGAGGCATCTTTGCAGGAATAGTGGAGGATGCCGGCTTCGGAGGTGAATTTGCATCGACTGCCTGAATGGCGGCTTCGATGGCTTGGGGCAGGGCGGGTTCCTGGAGCAGTAGGTACAGAAGCAGTTCCCTGCGGGCTTCGTGCAGAATTGGAGCGGAGATGTCTTCTTCGGATTGTTCGGACCACAGACCACCCAGGTCGAAGGACCCGCGATCCTCGTCGTAGTCCCCCAGGAGCAGCAACGTGGGATCGCCGGCGGAAAAAGTGGTGCCCACGAGGGCCTTGAAATCACCAGGGGTGGCCGCCATGTCAAGGCTGTGGCGCAGAACGAAGAGGACATCCGGGAACAGGGCTTCCTGGTGCGAGGTCAGCAGGCGGAGGAACTCTTGTTCTTCGTCCAACAGGGCCCGGACCGACTGGAGCCTGAGCGACAGCAGCTCTTGCAGACGGTTGTCTTGCAGCCGCTCCTGGAGCAGGGGCACGGCCATGGCCGTGAAGGATGGGTCGTCCAGAGGGGTTCCGGAGCGAAGAGCATCGAAGATGGCATCGTAAGTAGGAACGAGCTTTGGTTCGAACGAGGCCATGATTTCGGCCTGGGACCGTTCCACCCTTTGCTTGAGAACCATCGCTCTTTCGTGCAGGCGAAGGAGCTGGCGTAGTTGTAGCTCTTTGAGGTCCAGGTATCGCAGCCAGATGAGGATGCGTGTGCGTTGCTCCGCCAGGCGGACTTCAGGGAGGAATGCTGAATCGTAGAGGAGCTGGTAGATGGGCGGCGGCGTGGCCTGGTCTGCGATGTCCAGTTGCGAGACGGCTTCCTGCGTGGGAAGAGGGGCGGGTCCCGAGGAACATCCCATCCATAGAAAGAGAAAGAATGGTGTCAGGAAAAAACCAGTCACGACCTGTTCCGTGTGGGCAGGAGAGTCTGACCGCCGGGTTGAAAGATACCAGAAGGCGGCGGAGCTTTTGCTACATGTTTCAAGCGATTCCTCCCAGGATCCTGCTAGCAGACCGGGAGCCGCGAGGCAAGCCACGTCCCACCAGCTTTCGGGCATGGGAGCGTAATCTCCACGAGTTGGCCGGGGTTTCTCCCCAGACGGAGCCCCGCAAGCTATATGGCCCGCTTCATGCTCCTGCATCTTCTACTCGCTTCGCATCACCCTGCACGGAGGAACTCATGCGTGTGGCTATCTGCGGCTATCCTGGTTCTGGCAAGAGCACCGTCTTCAAGGCCCTGGCCCCAGGAGCCGGGAGCGGCTCAATTGGCAGCATCAAGGTGCCCGATCCCCGCGTGGACAGGCTGGCCAGGATCTACCGGCCGCGAAAGGTGATCTACGCCGAGATCACTTTTGTCGACCTGGAGAGCGGCACGGGCCCCAGGGCCGAGGTCTTTTCTTCCAGGGTGGTGCAGGGCATGCGCAACGCGGACCTGCTGGTGCACGTGGTCCGGGCCTTCGACAGCCCATATCTTTAGGAAGCACCCGATCCCGCACGGGACCTGGCTCGCTTCTCCGACGAGCTGCTCCTGCTGGACATGAGCATCCTGGAACGGCGTGCCGAACGCTGGAAAAAGGAATCCCGGAAAGGGATCGAGGTACAGGTCAACGAGCGTTGCCTGGAGCACCTGGGGCAGGGCCTGCCTCTTCGGTCCCTGGCACTGGGGCAAGATGAACTTGCAACGCTCCAGGGAATCCAACTCCTGTCCTTGACCCCCCTTCTCACTCTATACAACCTGTCGGAGCAGGCCTGGGAGGCCCCTGCCTCCAAAGAGCTGCGCGCGAGACACCCCACCGGCCGCAACGAGGTCTCCATGGGTATCTGCGCCACCATCGAGGCGGAGCTGGCAGAGATGGAGCCCGACGAACAGCAGGAAATGTTGGAGGGATTGGGGCTTTCCGAGCCCGCCCGCGACAGCTTCATCCGAGCCGCCTACGATCTGTTGGAGCTGATTTCCTTCCTGACCTGCGGCCCTGACGAGTGCCGTGCATGGTCCATAAGGCGGGGTACCAGCGCACGCAGGGCTGCCGGGCGGGTCCATAGCGACATAGAGCGGGGCTTCATCCGGGCCGAATCCTTCTGGCTCGATGATCTCGAGCAGGCGGGTTCAGAGGCTGCCCTCAAGGCCATGGGAAGGCTGCGCGTCGAGGGCAAGGATCACATCGTGCAAGACGGTGAGATCCTCAACTTTCGCTTCAACGTGTGAGGCCGAGCGCAGGAGCCCCCACGCACATCGACACGTCAACGTCGAAGCAGCCAGGGGTCGGGGAACGTACCGCCGATGGTCCATGAAGACCGGCAAGGTCGATTCGGGATGACTCCTCTGGCGCGGAGTTTGCATAAGGACAAGCAGGCAGTTCGCAAGAGCGTGCTCGTGGCGGTGCGGTTCCGTTTCGGGGGCCTGGAGACTCTTGAAAAGGGAGCACCGGTAACGCCGCGCCGTACCATGGTTGCGATGGTATCTCCCGCTGCCGTTGTTCTTCTCCAACATGTGAAAGGGCGACCTACACTCGTTCAGGATGCCAGGAATCGGCAAGTAGACAATATTCATTATGTCAAACAATATTCTTCAAGAAAAACAGTCCATCAGACCTACCCCCTCGCTGGAACAGCAGCTACGACTGTGCAAGAAAAAGCTGAACGCACGTCATGCCATAGCCAACGCCTTCCTGAAAACCAGGGGAGACGAGGTCTATCCCCTCACGTTGAGCATCCTGCGAGAGCTGCTTCGCAGCCCCCTGGCTTGCCTTGGTTACGAAGTTCAGCGCAACGAGCAAAGAGGACTCCCGGTGGCCGAGTGCGTGTGGGAGTTGTCCCATCCTTTGAACAAAAGGACCGCACACAGGCAACGGCAGAGCTGGAACAGCCTCTGGGGAAGGGATCTGCACGAAAAAGAACCCCTGTTGAGCAACACCGGACTGCAAGGCCAGCAAGGCCTGCTTTGTCCACGACGGCTGATTATTGCTCCGCTCCTTCAAGGGGATCGGGTGCTGGGACAGGTTGCCGTGGCCAACCGGGACAGCGACTATGACGTCGAAGACCTGGAACTGCTGCGGGCTCTTTGCGACTCCATTGCGCCTCTTCTCCTGGGCCGGCTGTGGATACATCGGCACTTTTCCAGGTTGGAGAGCACCATCGAGGAACGCACACGCGAGTTGCAGAAGAGCCTCCTGGCTCTCAAGAGCGCCCAGTCGATAGGGCGCATCGGCAGCGTGGAGCTTGACCTGGTAACCGGAGATCTGCATATGTCCGAAGAGGCTCTGCGCATATTCGGGCTCGAAGGAACATCGATTGATCAACTCCCCGATGTCTTCAACGGCCGTGTCCATCCGGACCACAGGGATGACAGGCAGGAAGCGCTGCGCCGCGCCATCGAGACCGGCGTTCCCGTGGACAAGAGCTTTCCAATCATCCTTCCGGACGGAACCTCGCGTTGGGTCCACGAACGCTGCGAGCTGTTGCCCGGTCAATCTGGGGAGCACGACCAGATGATCGGAACCTTTCAGGACATCTCGGAGCAGCGCCTGCGCCATGAAAGACTGGCCATGTTCTCGATGGCGGTGGAACAATCAGCCTACTGGGCGGTCATCACCGACGCCGAGGGCACCATCATCTACGCCAACCCGGCGGTGTTCCAGCTCTCGGGCTTTTCCGGAGATGAACTCATTGGCAAAAAGCCCCACCTCCTTGCCTCGGGTCTGCATCCCCCCGAGTTCTACGAGGAGCTATGGGCCACCATACGCTCTGGCCGGACCTGGCGATCGATCATCGAAAACCGGACCAAGACCGGTGATCGCCTGCTTCTGGACATGACCATCCAGCCAATCAAGGACGGGCATGGCAGCATCACCTATTTCGTATCCACCGCCAGGGACCTGACGGCGGAGCGGGAGTACGAGAACCGTATCCGACATGTTCGTGACCACGACAGTCTCACCGGGCTCATGAACCGTGATGCCTTCGTGGCGACCCTGGAAAGTGGCTCTACCCCACCTCCGGGAAAGAACTGTGGAACAGCCATCGTGGTGCTGGACCTGGACCGCTTCAAGATGCTGAACGACGTTCTGGGAAACACTGCCTGTGACGAGATCCTGAAACACTGTGCCTCACGTCTCCAGGCTCTCATCTCTTCAGAAGACCTGCTGGCCCGCCTGGGCTCCGACGAATTCGGGATATCGCGGGGGGGCTTCTCCTCGTCTACCGAAGTGGCTGCCTTCGTGGGCGAGAAGCTGTTGAAAGCCATGGCCGAACCCTTCGATATCGACGGTCGTGAAGTGACCCTGACTGCCAGCGTGGGAATTGCCTGTTTTCCAGATACGTTCGAGTGTCCATCTCGGGTTGTTGAACAGGCCCACCTTGCCCTGGAGCGGGCCAGGAGCATGGGCGGCAACCGCTACACGTTCTTTGAATCTGGGATGAACAAGCACGTGGCCGAATTCGTGGACACTCTGCACTCCATGCGGGGCGCCCTGGCCAGGAACGAGTTCGAGGTCCACTACCAGCCCTATATCGATCTTTCCACAGGTAGACCCGCCGGAATGGAGGCCCTGGTCCGTTGGCGAAAACCAGGTGGTAAGCTCGTGCCTCCCGGCCGCTTCATACCTGTTCTGGAAGAAACCGGCATGATCGGAGAAGTGGGCCAGTGGATCCTCCGGGATGTGGCGCGACAGCTTCGCGAATGGATCAACCACGACCTGCCCGTGCTACCCGTCTCCATAAATATTTCTCCCATACAATTCCAGGATCGTGACCTACCGGCCAAGATCCAGGAGGTTTTGCAGCACCACGAGATTCCAAGCGAACTGGTGGTGCTGGAGATAACCGAAAGCTCGTTCATGGAGGATCTGGACTACACAAAAAAAATCCTCAACTGTTTCCAGACCAGCGGTTTCAAGATCTCGGTGGATGATTTCGGAACCGGCTACTCTTCGTTGGCCTACTTGAAGAAGCTCCCGGTGGACAACCTGAAGATCGATATCAGCTTCATCCGCTACATCATGACCGACCCGGACAGCGCCTCCATCGTCACGGCAATAATCCAGATGGCCAGCAGCCTGGGGCTTCGCACCATCGCCGAAGGCGTGGAGAACCAGCAGCAGTACGCCGTTCTACGCATCCTGCGCTGCGATTTCGTGCAGGGCTTTCTTTGTGCAAGGCCCATGCCTGCCCCAGACCTGGCTCGATATCTATCCGCGCAGTTGACAAGCCCCGCTTGAGGTTCGCGATATGCCCCTATAATTGCCGGGCTTCGTGCGCCTTGCCAGTTCCCGTCATGAAAAGGCTCCCATCGCCGGAGCGGCCCATTCCTTCGCCAGGCACGTCCGCGCAACCACTTGAAATAGCGCTGCTATTCCGGCTGGTTACGCGGACGTGCCTGGCTTGAAAGCGACTCGCTCCTGCTCGGTCCGCTTTTTCAGGACGGGAACTTGCCAGCCAGGCGCCTCGATGCCCTCGGTACTACGGGGCTGTTCTCGCACGCATCCTTGCGGGAACGCAGATTCTGCCAGCAGGCAGCTTGGCGTGGCATGACATTTGTCATTGTTGGCTGTTGTTTCTGTGATCTTCATCACAGGCTGTTTTGGCCATGCTCTTGATTGAGTATACTATAT
The DNA here is from genome assembly GCA_024276675.1 of Myxococcota bacterium. Taxonomy (GTDB): domain Bacteria; phylum Myxococcota_A; class UBA796; order UBA796; family JAFGLY01; genus JAJRWT01. The sequence goes on from JAJRWT010000020.1 coordinate 23,543, forward strand.
TACACTTATGTAGTATTCAACGCGAGCTGGTCCATGGTGCACCGACCAAACCTCTTTTACCCTTGTCTAATCGTTTTCTCGTGGGCTCTTGCGCCTGGTAATGTCCTGGCGGGTCTGGCGGGGACCGCGCATGACTTCTCCATGCGAGCCTGGAACCCCGGGGGGGAGTTGTGCAGGCCATGCCATACCCCCCACAACGCAGACACGACCTCCATCGATGACGTGCCACTATGGAACCACGAAACCACAACCTCAACCTTTACAACGTACGACTCGAGTACTTTTGATGGAACTTCCACCATCACTCAACCCACCGGTTCTTCCCTGGCCTGTCTGAGCTGCCACGACGGCAGCGTGGCGCTCGATTCCTTCGATGGGGAGACCGGCTGGGCCTATATGGCCATTGGCGATCTGCGTCTTGGTACGGACCTTACGGATGATCATCCCATCTCCTTCGAGTATTCCACGACCCTGGCCACCGAAGATGGCGAGCTGTTCGACCCGGCCACAACGAGTTCCGGTCTTGGCGACACGATCCAGAACGACCTTCTATTTGGCGATCTCATGCAGTGTGCTTCGTGCCACGACGTCCACGACGACACCAACTCGCCGTTCTTGCGTATTTCCTCTTCGGGCAGTCAAATCTGCCTGACTTGCCATGACAAGTGAACCTGTTGCCTTGTCTGGAGACGAATCGCAACCGATTTCAGACCTTGACATCTGAACATCTTACAAAAACCAACAGGAGATCCTTGGAAATGTCTGAGAAAACACACCTGACTGCAACCGTTGGCCTTCTTGCGTTACTTTCCCGGGCTCCTCGGCTCTTGCTGCGGATCTCCTGGTTCCTGCCGATTACGCCACCATCCAGGACGCCATAGATGCCGCATCCTCCGGCGACACAGTGATCGTTTCCGCCGGGGTCTACGTGGAGCAGATCAACATGGCGGACGGTGTAGATGTAGTGGCCGATGGGACTGCCTCGGAACGAGAGGACTTCTCCACTGCCGCTGACACCATAATCCAGGTCAGTGCCTGGGGGGGCGGAGGTATTTCTGCCGGGATCATGGCTGCTGACGACGCCACGCTGGATGGCTTTACCGTGCAGGGACCCGGCGATGGAATGGGTATTCTATGTGCGGTGCCCTTCGTGTTGGCCGGCACATCGCCCACGATCCAGAACTGTATCGTCCGTGATTTCTTCATCGGCATAGCAACCGGTCCAGCGTCCGAGGCTCTGATTTCCGGCAACCAGATCTTCGACAACACTGTGGGCATTGGAGCCAGGAGCGGCTCCATGGCCACCATTTCCGGAAACGATGTCCACGACAACAGCACCGTCGGAATAGGGAGCTTCGGTGGAGCCAGCCTGGTGGACGGCAACTACGTATACGGAAACGGTGTTGGGATCGGAAACCAGGACGGCTCTACGGCAACCATTTCCAACAACTACATAGGGGTGGATCCGGATGGCCTGGCCGTGGGCAACACCAGCCACGGAGTTGGGGTGATGGATGGAAGCTCCCCCACCATCGAGTACAACGTGATCATGAACAACGAGATGAACGGCGTGGGCATCAGGAGCGAATCTGGTGCCACCGTCAGCAACAACGTCATCGCCATGAACCAATGGGCTGGAATCGGAACTTTGGCCAGCGATCCCGCCGCATCTCTCGACGCCAATGGCAACCTCGTGTACTCCAATGGCTACGCTGGAATTGCCGCCAACGCCACCAACGGGACCATCAGCAACAACATCGTGTTGAGCAACGGCTATGCGGGAATCGCCATCACATCCTCTCCCATCGAAGGCGTCTACAACAACGTGCTGGCATGGAACACCATGGCTGGAATCATCAATTCCTCGGGGACCGCTTTTCCCATTGAAGGCAACATCGCCTACGAAAACGGCACAGCCGGTATCAAGGACGACAGCTCGGGCTACGATTACAATCTCATGTACGGAAACAACGGCACAGAAGGTGAAACCGGTTCCTGGCCGTGGATAATCTACCCCAACTACGGGGGGGGCTGGGTTGGAACGCATGGGATCTACCCCATTGAAGATCCGCTCTTCAGTGATCCCGATACCTGGGACTTCAGCCTGCAGGCGGGTTCCCCTGCCATTGACGCCGGCAACCCCGACTCCGAATTCAACGATACGGATGGCACAGTAAACGACATCGGGGCCTACGGTGGCCCAAACCCCTTCGATGATACGGTGTTGTCTCTTTAGTCTGCTGTCACACCTATTTCAGCCGCCCGCGTGTTACCTGGGAATGGGGCTCCACTCCAGGGCAGTTCGCCGTTTTCCCAATGGACAGCGTTTCAGCCAGCGTCTGGGGTTTCGGACAATCGCTGGACACAGGATTGGGAGTATTATGTAGGCAGCTTCGATCGAGTTGCATCTCCGGAGGGAACATTTGACCCGCGAAACACCACCCAAGCTCGAACCAGGTGATTCCTTACGAAGAAGGCAACTTCTGACAAGGCGCAAGTTACTTGAAGACCTCGTACGAACGACCACGTTGGCTCTGGGTGGCTCCTTGCTCTCCGGCTGTGGGATCTTTTCCGACTGGACCCTACGAGAGCTGACCCAGTCCCACTACCTCAGAATGTCACCCGATGAATTGGAGTCCGTTGTACTCAGGATCGAGGGAGATGTTTTCAAGCGATACAGGAAACGGCCGGTTGTAAATGTTGAACCGGCCGAGACCGGCGTTCGTTATGTGCAGGCCCTGGACCTCTCGGTCTGTATTGGCTGCGGGCGATGTCGTGAAGGCTGCTTCCAGGAAAACAACCAGAGCCGAGATCCATCCATAAAGTGGATCACGATGTTGCACTCCGAAAAACAGGAGATTTGGCGGCTCCACGACACACGGGCATTCGAGAACCCCCCGCTGAAGAAAGATGACCATCAATACTACCTCCCGCTTGGCTGCCAGCAATGCGAGAATCCCAGTTGTGCGAAGGCCTGCCCCGCTCGCGCTACCTGGAAGGAACCCGATGGTATAATCGTAATAGACTACAATTGGTGCATTGGATGCCGCTACTGCCAGGCGGCCTGTCCCTACGGTGCCCGCAAGTTCAACTGGAGGCAACCCAGCATTCCCTCCAACGATATCAACCCCATGATGCACTACCTGGGAAATCGTCCGCGGATGATGGGTGTGGTAGAAAAATGCACCTTCTGCATACAGCGAGTCAGAGCGGGAATCGAACCGGCCTGTGTGGCCGTATGCCCCGTCAGAGCCCGTAAGTTCGGAGATCTCAACGATCCCACGTCCGAAGTCCATTTCATCGTCAACGAGGTCAGAACCATCAAGCTGAAAGAGGATCTTGGAACCAAACCTCGTTTCTACTATTACTTCTCGGCCGGTCTCACCTAGGACATAGGGAGCGCCCCCCATGTTGTACTCTCTGCCTCGTAGAATACGCCGGTTCAAGAAGCCAATCTCCGGCCGCTCATCCCATGCTCTCCGCATTCCAATCATGGGCATTCTCCTGTTCATGGCAATTCTCGTGCCGTTTCACCAGGTCTGGGGAGTGAAAGGGCTGGTGCCTGAGGAGCCAGCGGACGGCGCTCCACCCGCCAACGATTCTACCGCGCTGAATGAAAACACCTGTACGAGCACCAGGTGCCATCCCATGTTGAAAGAAGTTCCCGTTACCTCGCGTCATGGCAAGATCAAGTGTGTCACCTGCCATGGCCAGCGCAGGGGGCATACCGAGCAATGTGTCAAGTGCCACGAGATGGTAAGGGGCCACACGGAATCGATGTCGTTGAACGTTTCGCGTGAGCAGATGCTGGAGGTAAGGCAGGAAGACGCAGCTTCCCAAAACGAGTTCCCCGAACCAGTAAGCTGTCTGACCTGTCACCTCAAGCTTGAAGCCCGACCATTGACCTTTCCACAGATTGTTCTCGAAGAACATGTTCCCGAGAGCCAATCCAAGAAGGACTGTACCGAATGCCACCGGGCACATGATCCCAAGCCATTGATGGGACATCCCATGCCCATGCCCTACTGCAGGCGGGGAAGGGATTGTTGCTTGTCCTGTCACGAAAAGATCCAGGAGATTACATCCGAAGACCGGGTTTCGAGGCCAGAATCCACAATGACCAACCCACTGGTACGTAGGGCCGCTCCCCCCTGGCTGAACGATTGGGCCGACGACACCTTCATGGACTGGGTGCTCAATCCCCCACTGGTCTTGTCTACGCATGGTCACGGGACAGTTGAGTGTATTTCATGTCACGGAGCGCCACCGAGCTTTCGAGAACTGGCAAAGCGAGTCCACAACTTCGAACTCGACACGGTGAGATGCGGGCGATGCCATACCGGCTCAACGATAATCGACCAGTTCGTGGCTAGAATACAGTCATTCGACCTCCCGGGAGAACCTCCCATGGGGGGTGAGCAAGAACAATCCCACTAACCTTCGCGGTGTCTTCAGACTCACCACTCTGTTTCGGCCAACCCGGCCTCCAACCAGCACATCTCGTCGATTCATCAACGGTCAGGCATGTACCAATATCTCTATTACTGGTTGAGAATGCTTCGCTGTGCCGCCATCGGCAGCCGGCGATATTATGCGTGGATCGCCTTCCTTTCCCTGGGAGTCCTGACAGGTGCGTTGGTGTTTCTCCACGACTTGCTGGAAGGTCTTGGCGGGACCAACATGACCGATCACGTGAGCTGGGGAATCGGCATTGCCAACTTCGTGTACTTTGTCGGTGTGGCCGCCGGTGCTGCGATCCTGGTTGTTCCGTCCTACGCCTACGTCAGGGAGGACATCAAGGAAGTCGTGCTCCTGGGCGAACTTCTGGCGGTGTCTGCCGTCACTGTCTGCCTCCTGTTCATTGCAACCGACATCGGCCGGCCCGAGAGAATGTGGCACCTCATGCCCCCGCTGGGGATCTTGAACCTCCCCAGCTCCCTCTTGGCATGGGATGTGGTCGTGTTCTCTGGATACTTGGCCATGAACCTTCACATACCCGGATACTTGCTCTACAAGAAGTATCTCGGGGAAAAACCAAGCTGGCGGGCATACATGCCCTTCGTATTCCTGTCAATGGCCTGGGCAGTCAGTATTCACACGGTCACCGCTTTTCTACTGTCGGGCATGGGGAGCAGGGCCTTCTGGAACACTCCCATCCTGGCGCCCAGGTTTTTGATCAGTGCAGGAGCCTCCGGTCCCGCAATATTGATCTTCGTGTTCAAGGCCATCGACCGCCATACCAACTTGAAGGTCAAGGATAGCGTGTTCGAATACTTCAAGTATGTGCTCCGGGTGATGATGCCCATAAACCTCTTTCTATTGGGATGCGAGTTCTTCTGGGAGTTCTACACCGGGTCAGCCCATGCAATTTCGGCCCAATACCTCTACTTTGGGGTAGATGGGCACGCCAGCCTGGTGCTGTGGATATGGCCGGCCATAATATTCAACATCGTGGCCACAGCCATCTTCCTCATTCCAAGAATGCGGGATGATCCGCGGCTTCTGTACACTGCCTGCCTGCTGACCATCATGGGGATCTGGATCGAGAAGGGCATGGGCCTGGTCTTTCCTGGCTTCATTCCCAACGCATGGGGGGAGTTCTTTGAATACACTCCCAGCCTGGAAGAACTCGTATTGAACGCTGGGGTCATGGCGTTCGGAGCATTATTGTTCACGGTGATGGCCAAGGTGAACATAGCCATCCAGGTTGGGGAACTTCGAAAAGAGCCGGATTGATGGCCCATGCCTGCCATCTCGCAGGCGATATCATGCCCAGACACTGCGCTGCGCCACCCTGTGCCGGGCCATTTCAACCCGAGAATTGATGCCAACGCTTCCAGGTAAAGGAACCCATCGCCGCGCTGGTTCCGAACACCAGTACACTTAGAAGCAGGGGAAGATCCCGCAGGTGAAACAGATCGAAGCCAAATACCTTAATCGCACCCAGTAACAAGGCGATCATCGAGGTGGTTAGAACATCGTGGTTTTTCAGCTTGCTCCCCGTCCACATGAGCAGCATGGCTCCCCCGGTTATCAGGATGGATTCCCCGGCCTGGAAGTTCATCATTCCACCCTGGTCATTCTGGTCGATCAGCGAAAGCAGGACGGTCCGGCCTGCAGTAAAAAGGTACGCGACCGCAATCACCAGCACCGCCACTGACGGCACGGTGGAAAACGTGGTTCTGAAAGAGCTTCGTCGCCAACACCAGTAGTAGTAGACCAGGCACAATATCGCCAGGAGAAGCGACAGGCTGATACCAGCCAGGTATGAACTGGGCGAAGTGAGCGTACCGCCAATCACACCCACGGCACAGGCGAACAGCAGGAATGTGTGGGCTACGGCACGAGAAAGGCGATTCTCCCGGACGCGGGACATGGCCATCACGAGGAAGGCCACCAGTGACCATATCACGAGAACCATTGACATGTTCCCACCCAGGGCAGATGGGAGTGCCATTCCCAACAAGACCATTGATGACACGGTGAAAGTGCTTGTGGGCGCCCTTGATTTCCCCTTGTGCATGGCCACGATGGTGGCCAGCATGAGCAGGCCAGCCGCCAACACAACTCCGGCCTTTGCCACGCCAACCTCGCTGTGCCCGGTTGCCACCGCCATTTCCTTTGCAATCGGAAAGGCCCACAAGACCGTTGCCAGGGGTAGGATTCGCTCCAAGAGGGGGTCGGAGCGTTCTGGAACCATTACCGAGTACAGCACCATCCCGATGTAGATGAGCACGAAAAGACAGAGCAGCGGCAGGAAGTAGATGGTCGCGAGAGTGTCGATGTCTTCCTGTATTCCACTATGGAAAGTGCCTCGGAGCTTTTCCAGCCAGACCAACCAGAACAAAGTACTCAAGACAACGATTGGCCAGATGAGCCAACGGCTGGCCCGGAGGTCCATGGCAAAGTAGGCCGCCAGGTTGGCCACCAGGAGAAGCAATGCGGCGTACTGGAAGCTCAGGTTCGGGAAACCCAGGGTGATGCCCACCAGGGCACCGCCCAGTACACCCAGGATCAGTGGAACTGGGCTACGAAACTTCATTCCTGTGTGGGTCGTTGATACAATGGCCAGAAGCAGCAGAGTATAGGAAAGAATGGCGGACAGTAGATGAAAGCGAGAGTAGGTTTCGTACACCACCGTGAAGAGCAGCAAGGTTCCGCTTACGGTGTACAAAGGCGGCACGCGACCGTATCGGTGGTGGCGTTGATAGCCGTAGAGGATAAGCAACGCTGCGTAGCCGACTCCCAAATAGGTGCCAAGAACGGGTTCGATGATTTCTCGCTCCACTATCGTGCGAAGCAGCAGGGCCAGGAGCAACAGAAAACACAACACGGCGGCGTTGGAAAGGAAGGCAGCCGTGGAAGGAAGCACTCCTCGCGAATCGGCTCCCTCTGGTGTCGGGTGGGTGTGGGCGGGCTTTCGGAATGGGCTTGTTGGCGCCCTGGCTGGCTGACTCCCCCCCGGATCTCGTTGAAGTGCCATCGAAGATACTTTTGCGTCGAGTTGCTCCACCTGTTCCCGGAGCATGGCGACTTCTTGGAGCAGTACTTGAAATCGGCGCTCCATGGAAGAGTCACTAATCGGCATATAGCTGCCCCAAGCGCGAGTTTGTTGTTATGTAGTGTCTAGAAGGCAGGGTCGTCCAACCCGTCGTAGTCGGCTTCGGAACGCCATTGTATCCAGTCTATGAGTCCTGCGAACATGAAGTCGGCGTTGTGGCTGGGGTTCGTCCCGATATAGGTGGCCTGATCTTCGAGCACGATGTAGTCGCCGGGCAAGGCTCCCCATTGGCATGTCGAGCTGTCCTGGATCGATTGAGATGCGTTCCTGAATCCTGACCATGCCTGATCTGCGCCAGCACCGTCTGTTCCCAGGTCTTCCAGAAAGATGTCCACGGGCGCGGTGAGCTTGTCACTGCTGAAGACGACTCGCATTTGGTACCAGTGGTAGTTCTGTATGGGGTAGGTGTCGATGTCGGTGGAGATCTGGTGCCACCGAGAGTCGTCACCTTCGTAGGTGTCGTCCGGCCAATAATCGTGAGGACAGGTATGCCTCGAGTCGGTATCTACGTAGTACTTGACCTCGATACTCGCCTTGTTTGCCCGATCATCGATGTTGTCACCACGGTAGTTGGCGTGGAGTATCGTCGCCTTGATACTGCGTTTTCTTTCGAAAATGCGGTGGAAGGTGGAATCGATGTCCGGCCAGAGATCACCAGGCCCATCGTAGTCGGTATCGACATCATCAGTGAAGAAGACGGCGTCGATGGTGATGTAGTTGGCCTCGGCCAAGCAGGTTGTGTCGGAATCGAAGTCCACGTAGGCTTCTTCGGTCTTGTCGCCGTGGAAATAACCGTCTCCTTGCATTGTGAAAGAGGGGTTGTTCACGGTGCCGGACATCACGCCGTAGGATTCAGTGACGCTCGAACTTCCGGCGGCCTCGTCGAACTCGACATAGAAGTCAGGCGGGCACAGTGTGATCTCGTTGGGCCATGGCCCGGCAGAATCACCCACGGAGTTCCAGGCCGAGATACCAGTAGTGGCCAGCAGATCGGTTCCTGCGTCGGCAGTGATCAGGGGGGCGCTCAAGGTCAAGATGGCCTCGCTGTCGCCGGCAGTGTGGGTCACGCCAAGGATTTCCCTGGGGTTGTCGTCTCCCACGTCTGTGAGCAGAAAATCACCAGGTTCCAGCGAACCGCTGGCATCGGAGTTGGTCCATACACCTTCCGTGAAGCCCACGTAGAGCTGGTTGTCTTCGAGGGTTCCCTGGACATAATCGATCTCCGGGGTGTAGGAAGGGTAGGTGGTGGGTGTCCAGAGATAGGTGCCTGAACTCTCGGTGTTGTGGATGATTCGATGGATGGAGTTGGCTTCGTGACACGATGCGTTCCCGCAGCTCATCCCGGCGTGTTGCCCACCGTAGTAATAGTGGCATACGTTGCAGAACGAGTTCCAGTTGCTGCCATCGGAGCAGTTTTCACCGTTGGCCTCGCTGTCGCCGCCGGTACCGCAGTCGCCGTTGCCGGTTACGTTCAATCGCTCGCGGATCATGCCCCCTCGATCCGAGCCATGGGCTTCGTGGCAGTCGGTGCAGGCCATGACAAAATTGATACCAGCATTTCTGTAGGCTGAATCGTAGGGCCAGCGCATGAAGTGTCCCGCGCCACGGCCTCGGGTGACGTCGGGCTCGTTGAAGATGGGATCAGGGTTGCCGGAGGAACCGTACATTCCCACGTCTCCCCAGTAATAGGGCTTGTCGGCCGAGCCCAGCCCGTGCTGTGCTCCGCACTCGATGCGCTGATCGGGGGGATCTACGCTGTTACCCGTGCAGTCTATCCCCTGGCCCCAGTTCACTGCCGGATAGGAGCCCATGGTACTGCCATGACAATCCAGGCAGAAGCTGGCGTAGTCCGGGAGCAGGTCTCCCGCGAACTCGAAGTTGTAGTCACTGCCGTCCTTGGGGGGTTGGTAGACCGCGTTCTGGTCTATGCTGATCGTCCAGCCACGCGCCACACTGTAGTACCAACCACCCGAGCCGGAGGCATCTGCGGCGAAGTCATCCATTTTTTCGCCGGAGCTTTCCCCCCAGGTGGATGTACCCATGGCACGGGGGTTTCCGGAAGGGTCGCTGAAATCGGGTCTCGAAATGGGCGTGAGGTCGGCTTCGGCATCCCAGTACTGCCCCGTGACCACATGAGGGTTGTGACAGGTGCTGCACTGCAAGGTAAAAGAGTCACCATTCATCGTGAAATCGGACTCCATGGGGTGCGAACTCGACTTGCCGAAGGCCTGCTCGATGTCGTCGGCGGAGACATAGTCTCCCGTGCGATTGTTTGACAAGGCGTCGTTCTGGATGCCCCCTTCGGTATGGCAGCCGAAGCAGAAGGTATCGATGGTGGTGCCTGATGCTGCGTTCAGCAGCTTGACTGCATCTGAACCATGGGCATTGCCATGGCAGCCCGAAGTGCTGCCGTCGCCCATGCAAGTGATGGGAAAGCCACCGTTGGCGTCGTAGCCGAAGGATGCGTGGGCAGATGAAGCCCATAGCGAATTTCCGGAGATATCAGGTGGCGACTGCCCATCGCTGAAGGGTTGCAGGGGATTGTCCAGAGCCTCGGCACCTTCGGAGTCGTGGCAGTTGAGGCAGAAGTCTTCGATGAGGGAAGGATCCGAGTCGTCGTAATCGTAGACAATGCTGGCTCCCTGATCCGGATCCTTCAGCTTTACCGTGCCATAGGCATGATCACTCATGTAGTGGCATGCAACACAGTCCACTTCCTGGATCTCCCCGCCGATATGGTGGGAGGTGGATACAAAGTCACCACCGCCATCACCTTCGTTTTCTACTATCTGCCTGCGGCTTCCTTGTTCCTGGTTGTGGCAGTCGAAGCAGCCTCCCGCTGGCAGGAAGCCCATGTCGTGGGGGTGGCAACTGGTACAAGCCAGGCCCGTGTAGTGCGTGTGATCCCCGGTGGCGTCGTTTGTGTGGTGATCTGTCGTCGTGTGACAGGTCTGGCAGATGCCGTTCCACGGTTCATCACTGAACACAAAATCGTCCGGGCTTGTATGAAAGACAGCCGGATCCAGTGCCGAGTCCCAGTATTCGGTTGGGTCGTCACGGATCAACGAGAGGTTGTCGGCTGAAACACCGCTGTGTTCATCTGTGGTTTCGTCTGCACCGTGAGGGTTGTGGCAGGAACCGCAGTCGATGATGGTGCTGTCTGCGTTGACCACGTGCATGGCCACTTCGGTCATTCCCGGAGCCATTCCAAGAGGGTTGTGGCAGCCAAGGCACAGAGACTCCTGCTCATAGTCCCTGAGCACGAAATCGGAACCAAACCCGTGAAGGCCATGGCAGTCCACACAATCGATGCCGTTGGTGGAGTCGTGGGGGGGGCCATCTGCTCTGACGACCGCCATGTGTGAAACCAAGACTGCCGCGATGAGAGCCAGTCTCGAGAGATGCCTGGGAGCCGTCGGGAAAGAGGCTGCCGGAAACAGCCGGCTCGGGCCCCGGCGAGGGGCGCCAGGCGCGTAGCGAGACGGGCTCTGCTGGATATCGGGCGTTGAAGGCGTATTGGAATACGTCCAGACGCACGATGTCCAGAAGGGCCCGGCGCAGTAGCGACTGGCGCACCGCAGCGGGCCCGAGCTTTCCCGACGGCTCCTGGGGAAGCGGGCGCTTTCATGGAATGACATACCCCACCTCCAGGCAGTGGTTGCCGGAGTTGGCAACGATGGCTTCTCTGGCACTGTTGATGCACACGTCCAGTGGCATGTTCAATTCGCCGGGATCAGTGCCGAACTCACCGAAGCTCTCCATGTAGTTACCGTCGAGAGCATCGAGAATCTGAATCTTGTTCTGGTATGAATCGACGATGTAGATGGAACCTGTCTCAGGATCGGGTTTGATACTGTGGATTCGAACGAAACGGGCTTCCCAGACCGTACTGTATGTGCTTGCCTTGCTGCCCAGGCTGCGGTCATGGGTTCCCTCGGTACTGAAGACTTCAATCGTTCCGGACACCAGGTCGCCCACGAAGACCTCTTCGCCCTTTCCAACGTTGAGGTCCGCCACGGCCACCGAGATGGGATAGGTCAGGATGTCGGAACCGATTTCAAGGGCGAAGGCACCGTAGGCGTCGTAGACCTTGATGATGCGGGAATCAGCATCCACCACGTACAGGTTGCCGGTGCTGTCGAAGTCCAGGTCGGCAGGTCGCCCAATTGCACCATCGGCAATGGTACCGGTACTCTCGCCGGCAGTAGAGATGATCTTGATGGTGTCTGAGCCTTCTTCGCCCACGTAGATCTGCCCATCCAGGGAGTTGTAGGCAATGCCAAGGGGCACGTTGAAACCCGCGATTTCTCCGGTGAGCACCAGGGATTCATCGAAGATGAACACGGAGCCGGCTTGTGGGTCGGTCACGAAGTACCGGCCATCCGGGACCTGGACCAGGCGTGAGGGCATCGTGTTTTGATGCTGGACTTCCAGGTCGCATTCATCGGTGCTATCCGCCACGCCATCACCGCAGTACGGCAGCCGGCAATCGGTTCGGCAGGCATCTGGTTCGGTGTCGGAGTTCGCATCACCATCGTCGCATTCCTCGGTCCCCACCACCACACCATCACCACAGACAGCGGCCTCGCAGGTGTCGGCACAGCCGCTCCCATCGGATTCACATTCGTCGATTTCGCCGTCGCAGTCGTTGTCGAATCCGTCGCACCGTTCGGGACCGAGGATGTGATCGCCGTGGGCCATGTGGAGCAGGAGCTCGGTAGGCGTGATGTGTAACTTGCCGACCGTGCCGTCCCCGATATTGTGGCACACGGAAACCGGCTTGGGTTGTGCCTGGAGCCGTGGGCTGTATAGAACCAGGCTGGCTAGAATCGTAATAGAGATGCAAAAGAGATGAAGTCTCGAAGCATAGCCTTCAGCAACCCGGAGAAGGCTGGGAGGGACTCTTCCTTTGGTATCCATGGACGCTCCCGGCCTTGGGACACCAGAGTCGAGATGTTCTGGCTCTGGTACTTCTGCTGGTTATGAACAGCTTTCTATACTCCACTACTTTTCTAGTATATCAGAAACCCTCCTGTCACCAAAGCACGGATTTATCCGCCCGTGATAACTATGTAGTCCACGGGATTGTGGGAAAGCTCAAGGTAATGGTGAACCTGGTTCCCCAGTGCATTCATCCATCGGTGATGGCCAGGAGGGTCAGGTCATATACCAGGTCGCCCTGTGGATGGCCGGGCCTGCCGTTGAATGCCAATTCCTGTGGAATCCAGAAACGACGCTTTTCGCCTTCGACCATGAGGCGAAGTCCTTCCGACCAGCCTGGGATGAGATCTGATACGAGCAGAGTAGAGGGGCGGCCGCGGTCCAGGGATGAATCAACCGGTTGGCCGTTCAGCTTCCACCCGGAAAAGTCGATGGTTACAAGGCTGCTCATGCTGGGATGGCGAGTCCCCCAACCCTTTGTGAGCACTTGTGAAAGCAGGCCGGAAGCGGAACGTTCCGCGTTTCGGGGTATGGCTCTGGCATCCTTTGGGAACGAATCGTAATGCAGGATCTCGAGAAGCTCGATTTCGAAGACCATGGTCCCCCGTGGGGCTCCTGGCCTGCCCCCGTACGAGAGCTTTTCAGGAACCCACAGGCGACGGATCTCCCCGGCCACCATCAGCTTCAGGGCTTCCTGCCAGGCGGGCATTGTTCGGTTCACGGAGATGCTGGTGGAATGATCCCGGAGAATCGAGCTGTCCAACAACTCGCCTTCGGAGGTCCAAGCGGAGTAGTGGACTCGCACGGTATCGGATTCCGAAGGGTGTTGGTTGCCAGTTCCCCTGCGGATCACGCGAGTCTGCAGGCCGGTACGTGTGAGTCTCGCCGTGGCCGGTGGAGACGAGACATCTTCGGGCACCTCGGGAGGATGGATGATGCGGACGAGCTGGATGTCATAGACCAAATCAGAGGTTTCGGGGCCTGCATTGGCTTCATGGGCCAGCTCGTGCGGTAGCCAGAGGCGCCGCTTTTCGCCAGGGGCCATCTCGGCCAGGGCTTCGGCCAGGCCAGGCAGCAACGCGCGCATGGGTACTACCTGGGGGCGCCCCCGGATGGTCGTGCTGGAGAGAACTTCACCACCGGCGGTCCAAGCGGTATAGTCGATCACTACGGCATCTTCGGGAGCAGGATGTTCCTTGCTGGCGCTTTGCTGAAGTACGACGAATGACAGGCCAGATGGTCTGAGTGTCCTGGAGCCGTGTATGACAGGCATGGCTGTCTTGGCAGTTTCGCGTTCCCCGGCCGGCTCCTCGGATGGAGGAAAAGAATCTTCCGGTTGTGTGGACCCGTGATCTTCATCACCCGCTGGGACAGAATGTGCCTGTAGTGGCGGAGCCTCGGATTCCGACGGGGATCCGCAGCAAAAAAGACAGAATGACAGGACAATTCCTGCCATGGGTAGTGGCCCGCCCGAGAGTTTCATGGAGTTCCCTTGTAACATCCATGTACCCTTTTCTTCAACTGCCTTTCAAGTTCCCATCCGGAAACATTCAAGTTCCCGGAAAAGCGACCGATATCCTGAGCATAGTCGAAAGCACTTTTTCGGTCAGGATGGTTCTCCGATAAAGGCAACCGTATTCGAAAGATGCGGACGCAAAACCATCGGCCCTCACCCGCGCCTGTCGCGAACGGGTTCGGATGGTCACCGAAGAGAGTCAGTAGAGCCTTCCTGGCGCCATGACCTGGGAGAGTGGCCATGTTCAGGTGGGACAGAAAAACAAGAAAGAGCGGTTGGTCTTCGAGGACAGCCCGTGATCTGAGGATACTGGCACTGCTTGGCGCCCTCACGGGCCTTGTGGTGGGGCTCATCTGTCCAATCGCCGCTTCGGCAGAATGTCTGGGGGCCGATAGTGATCTTGCTTCCTTCGAGAGTACGGGCATGAGCAGCAGTGCCGATTGCCTCACATGTCACGACGGAAGTCTTGGAACGGATGTGGGCTTGTGGAGTTCGGGAGCTGGATTGGCCTCCCTCAACTCGGGCATGTTCGGTGGTGGTGAGCACCCCATAGGAGTCGACTACATGAAGTCCTGGGAGCGCCGTCCGGATCGCTTTCACACCCCGGCACAGGTCAGAACCAGGATCCAGTTACCCGGCGGAAAGGTTGAGTGCGTGAGCTGCCACGATCTGGCATCCGGAGACGATGCCATGCTGTCAATCCCCAATGCCGGCAGTGATCTTTGCCTCGCCTGTCACGACATGTAGCATGTGTTTTTCAAAGACTTCTTTCTTGGTTCTGCGATTCGACGAGATCGAGCAGCGACAGTTGATCCAGAGTGTTGTTGATTGCACGAGTGAGTTCGATCCACAGTGGCCTTGTAGGACAGGTGGGCGCAAGCTCACAGATTGACTTGTCAGCAACACAATCCACCAGGGCCAGTGGACCTTCCAGAGCTACGAAGATCTCTCTCACCTGGATTTCGGCTGGCGGCATGGTAAGATTGAAGCCGCCCTTTATCCCGCGGGAGCTTTCGACGAGACCTGCCTGCTTCAACGTGGAGAGAATGAGATGGAGGTACTTTACGGATATCTTTTGACGTTCCGAAATAGTAGCCATCATCAAGGGGCCGTGGCCGTAGTTTTTTCCCAACTCAAACATCGCACGCAGTCCGTAGCGACCTTTTGTGGATATCTTCAACATGGGAATCAACACGTCAATCGGTTTTTGTAATGATATTTACATTAACACTGAAAACCATTCCGGGCCAGCCTGCTTCAACCACCACCCACCTTTTGCCAGAAGTACTTTGAAAATCGCTTTCTTGCTCATACTCGTCCTGGGATGCAGACCCAGGATGTCAATTCCTGACTTTTCTGTGAATCCAGGACCATTCTGGCCGCCTCCACCTGATGTTCCCCACGTCTCGTACCTTGGCGAAATTCGTGGACCTGGATTCGTACGTCCCATGGATGTCGCTTGCGGGCACGAAAACCTGCTGGCCGTAGCCGACCCCGGTGCGGGAAGCGTCTACATAATCGATCTTGAAACCGGCCGTTGGAAGGCCAGTTCCTGGGGCGGAGGAGAACCGTTGTCCAGCCCCGTAGGCATCAGCTTCCAGCCGGACGGCTCTCTGCTGATCGTAGACTCCATGCGCAGCGCCGTCTTTCGAGTTTCTGACCGGCCAGGTGAGTCGGGAGTTGTCGTGGAAGGCGCGCCGTTGGTGCGTCCAACCTCCGCAGCCCCCCTGCAAGATGGTCTCTTCCTGCTGGTGGATTCGGGGGGCCACGCCTTGTACCTGGTAGAACGAGATGGTTCACTGTCGAACATGGGGCTGGATCGAGGGAATGCTGGCCAGGGGCTCAATTTTCCCGTCGATGTTGCTGTCGCCAGGGATGGAACCGTCTATATATGCGACTCTCTCAATGCCATCGTCCAGAAGATGCACGGTTCGGCATTGGAGCCTCTGGCCGGAGGACCAGGCATCGGTGGTGCCGGGCTTGTTCGACCAAAGGGTATCGCCCTGGACGAGTTCGGACGATTGCATGTCGTGGACGCGGCCATGCAGCATGTTCAGGTCTATGATTCCACCGGCGCCCTGGCCGGCAGGTACGGTTTTCCTGGGGATGGCCCCGGAGCATTCAACCTGCCTGCAGGAATCTGCATAGACTCAGAACACCAGGTGTTTGTTGCCGATTCGATGAACCAGCGCGTACAGGTGTTTCGCCTCCTGGATGCTCTGGGTGGCGATGACTGACCGCCCTGCCCGTTCCCAACTTACCGGATGGGAACTCTCAAGAAAGGGGGCCGTTGCTGCTCGGTGCGCTATTCAACGAGTAATCTTGGCGTTCTCGATGAGTACGGGGTACACGTGCCCCATACCGATGTCCACGTTGAATGCCAACGTCCCGCTTACAAGCACAATATCGCCCACCTGGGCATCGTCTTGGGTTGCAACGGCGACCTCGGTGTCTGCTTCTTCCTGAGAGCCGGTTCCGTCCACCAGGCGGAGCCAGTTCTTTCCGAGAATGCCGGGGCTGAATCGCGTCACCAGTCCACGTACAGCGACCGTCTTGCCCACTTGCTCCGTTCCCATGGAGTGAAGTTCCTCGATGGTATGGCCCATCGAGCCTTCCGCCCTGGCTATGGAAGCAACCATGCCGTAGCTGGAAACATCTGCTTCTCCGTGCGCCATGTCGGAATGAATGGATGCAAGGTCTTCGGTGGCCAGTTCTTCACTGCTCAAGGCTCCGAAGTAGATCATCTCGAAGCTCCTGTCCAACGTGGGACTGTAGAAGTTGCTCATGGGGAGTGGGCCTCGCAGTCTCACCTGCTCGCCCGTGGAGAGAGCGGTTTCTGGAACCGCGGCCCACGCCTCACCGTCTGCGGTGGCCATTCTGATGTATGTGTACCCGGCGGCGTTCATGGTTTCCAATACCGTGCCGGCCAACAGATCCGGTGCTGCCGTGGTGGAAACCAGGTGCGGATTCTCAGGGCTGGATCCGGTACCCGCCGCGGTTGAACTGTCTGCATTGGCGGATCTCAATGGCACCAACGGCGTGATCAAGACCAGAAACGCTATGATTGATAGGGTTTTCATCAGGGTTGTTCTCCAGTTTTTCCGCGCTTCTCCAGGTCTGCTCGGCCGGCAGGCGGAGTCGGTGTGGTATCTTCGCTCCCAAGAGTTGGGCAAGTTCTATTCATCGTTTTGTTCCGGTTGGGCCAGTTCGGGGTCCACCTCGTTTTCATCTGGTAGTGGCTGCGATGGAACGGCGATCTCTCGCGATTTGATCTTCAACGGCATCCTGGGGTTGGTGAACTGGAAACCATCCCTTTGGGGCTCTTCACCGTTGGGGGTCGGGTCTTCTGCGTCGGGGATGCCGTCAAGGTCGTTGTCCTCGTCGGGACATCCGTCATGATCTTCGAAGCCGTCCAGATCTTCGGGTTCGTGCAGGCATTGATCCTCTTCGTCGGGGATGCCGTCGGAGTCACGGTCGACATCAGATGGATCCTTGGAGTAGAGCGCGAAGGCCAATCCCGCTTCGAAATACGGCATGCCCTCGTAGGCACCTCCGCCCATCCAGCAGGAGACGGTGCTGAGGCCAAGCCTGGTACGGGCTCCCCCCTGTACGAAGCCCTGCCGAATACCCTGTTGGTCGACCTCTATTGCGTACTCCAACAGGAGCTGGGAATGGGCTCGAAGCTGAAGGGATCCACCAGATCCGTACCAGGCCCCGGGGCCTCTCGACTCGGACCAGTGGGGCCCCAGGGCAACAGTCAGTTCAATCATTCGTGAACTGTAACCAACAATAGAGAGGAATTCGGCGTTGGTGTCTTGAGAAACACCTCCCACCGAAGCCTGAAGGGCCAAGCCCGGGTAGTTCTTGCCAGATTCGAGAAGGGAGTAGCGCAGCCAGGAGTTCAAACTGCCACGCGGAATCCCGGTGAGAGACTGGTCGAGGATCTCCATGCTGCTGCCAAGCTCGATGTTGTCCGTCAGCCCCATGGCCATGCCGAATGGAAGCCCCAGGAACTCCACTGCCTGGGGGTTCAACACACTCCTGGCTGCCAACGACACCTGTACCTGTGAGGCGGGAACGGTGTCGATGACGGGAACGTCCAGGATTCCAGATGAACCGTCGAGCGAGGTGCCGGCAAGAGCAGATTCGGCGACCATGGCCAGAATGGTCAACAGGGTGGTCACGGGTACTCCAGTGGATCGTGATCCACGCCGTGACAGGTCAGATAACACCGGGCGCCGTTACTGGAATCGTACTCGAGGCGGCCCGATGAAGATGGCAGCACGGAGGTGTAGCGAAAGTCTTTGCCGAAACGGATGAGGCCAGGATATTCCCGTGACCCGTGGGAATCGTGGCATGCATAGCAGGAGATCTCTTGCTCGACCACATGCATGGAGTGGCCCTGGAAGCTTTCGTCCGACAGGATGCTGGTGCGGCTGTGGCACTTGTAACATGCCTGGTACGTGTACTCGGATTCCGAGACGCCGTCGGTGGCCGAGTAGCTCCATCGAAGGATCCACTGGTTCCTGGAACCATGAGGACCACCCGGATCATCGGAATCGTCCGAACCATGGCAGTCGCTACAGGTCATCACATCGCCGGGCAGCCATGGTGAGAGCAGGCTGGGTACGTCCTGTTTCCCCAGAGGGGCCTCGATGGGGTGATAGCTTTCATTGGAAGGGTTGAGTTCTTCCGACTTGTCCCACTCTCCGTATGGAAGGTCTGGATTGGTCGAGTGACACTGGTAGCAGAGTTCATACTCTGCAACGCCTCCGATGAGCGTGGTGTCCACGATATCGGAATCCCGGATGCCACCGGTTTGCGAGAGGGTGGTTTCGCCGTGAATCTGGTGGCAATCGACACATTCTATGTGACGAAGCGCCTTGGCTCCCTGGGATAGCAGGTCCTCCGTGGGATCGTGGACGAGCCAGGTGTCTTGGACGGGGTGCTTGTAGGGCCGATCAAAGAGGTGATCAACCCGAACGGGATCCGCCTGAGACGAGATACGACCGTCGTTGCGGGTGTCTGATAGTCGACTGGTGTCACCGTGGCAGTCGAAGCAAGCCTCTTCCTCGCTTTGTGGGAGCAGGGGTTGGTTGGTCACACCGTGCCCGACATGGCAGCTCCCGCATCCCATGGGCAGTTTGGAGATCTGGGAGTGACCCTCGTAGGCCAGCGGGGCTACATGGCAGGCGATGCAGACCTCTTCGAAACTTCCACCTCTCCAGAAAGGGGGGACTGACATACCATTCTGCGATGGGTCATCGTGAGGGTCATGACAGGCGGTGCATTGTACCTTTCCGTTCTGGTCCAGGGGGCCCCTTTTTGCCAGGTCTGTGGGGTGGCTATGGAGCCAGGTGTTGGCGCCCGGGGCCAGACCGCGCCTTGTAGCGTCGTCGTAGGGGACGGAAACGGGGTGGGTCCCCGAAAGATTGGTTCCCAGGTTGGAACGAGACGAGCTGGGCAGTTTCCCCAGCGGGCCGGCTCCAAGCATCTGGATTGTGGTGTTCTCACTCTTCACGGCTCCGATTGCGATGGTGCCATCATGGCAGGACAGGCACATGATTGTGACACCATCGGGCTGTCCTGGCCTGGATGATAGCGTGGAGCTGGAATATGGCTCGTAACCGACCTCGCCGGAAGTCTGCCGGTTCCACAGAGGTGGATTTCCAGGTTCGACATGTGGTGAGTGACAGAAGATACAGATTTCGGTTTCCTGTGAAGACCTGACTGGACCGGGACCACTCACGGAGAGGTTGTGCCGGGTCCAGGCGATTCCGGAGCCGGCAACCACAGGTGATGGGAAGAGCAGGACAGCAAGCACCAGGGAAAGGAGAACTTCCAGCAGAGAACGTGGGTGCGCCCTGGATGCCCCGTCGGCTCTGGATGATGTCTTGATACGTTCTACATGGACCATTGCCATCTCCGTCGGTACTCGAACCAGATGAAACGGGTCTCGCTTTCGTCGATGGCTCCCGTGTTGAAGTCGATGGCGGCGCGCAGTTGCAGGTCGCTCGAACCCTGAACATGCCTTGCTTGCAGCTCGAAGCGTGTCCAATGCCAGGGATCAGTTGTGTCGTTTTCGTAAAGGTACCTGTGGATATTGAAGTTGAGCAGGTTTGTTTGCCCCAACCTGAGGGTTGTCTGGAACGACTGCCCGGTAGATGCCGAGTAGTCGTCATCCAGGATCTGGCGATTCATATTGATCACATATGACATCGAGAGGTTACGGGAGATAGCGTACCTGGCGACTCCGTTCAAGTTGAAACGATCGCTGTTGCCTTCGTCGATGGAAAGTTGCTGGATGACGGACTCGTCGGCGCGTAGGTAGATGCTGAGACCGGCCATCTGTCGCGATTCCAGGCCTGCTTCCCATCCATAGCGCCTGTAGTCCAGATCCAGGGGAGATTCGTCGTACTGTTGACCATAGGTACCACCGCCCTGGAACCTGAACAGGCGCTTGAGGAGATAACGGGACAGAAGGAACCTGGCCTCCGCTCCCAACTGTGGTCCAGATCCCACGTCGATCTGGGTGTAGTAGGCAGAGCCCAGTTGGGATTCCAGCAAGTAACCCCAGGAACGCCCTTCGTATCGGCGCCGAAGTTCCCCGGTGAGGTACTCGCCCGAGAATTCGCGAATGCCATCGCCATCGTCGTAGGAAGATGTTTCGTAGCCCGCGGACAGAAGCGTGCTGAGCTTGTTGTTGTTGGGACGCCCGAAAGATGCCCCGATCAGTGATTCGCCGGTACTCATTCCGTCATACGCGGTCTTGTCGAACTGGGTGAACACCGTTCCCACCAAGTCGTCCCCCGGGGTCCAGCGAATGAGTGAATCGGATTCCTGGCTCTCGACGACGAGTGGAGTTCCACCAGAGTTGGTGACATAGCGCCGGCTCCAGCCCCGTGCCACCGCGGTCATGTCGTCGAAGAGCCGGTAATCTGCGTACATCCTGATGGTATCCACCATTCGTTCCAGGCTGGATGCATCGCCGGCAACGCCGTAGCGGTCTACGCTGGCCTTGGCGTTGAGGCGCCCCGTGTAGCGCGACACGTCGCCGGAGAGATCCCATTGTCGCATGTAGGATTGTTCTCCGAGACTTTCTGAATAGGTCTCGGAGAGATAGCCCCTGGTATGTACACGGGGAAGATCCTGTGGTACCAGGTCAGCATTGAATCCAAAAGTCTGGCTGGTGACGGAATCGCTGGGCACCGCCTCGTGGGCGAGGTTCCTGGTTTGGCGCTGGGCATACAAACTGATGGGAAGCAGCCCCCCCTCCCAGAAGTCGATGCCGGCGTCGTAGTCAAAGGAGTAGGTTGTATCGCGGCCGTAGTCCGTGATGTCATCGGTTCTGCCCAGCGTGAGTCCCACGTAGTAGCTGGCCATGGATCTTTCGACGATCCAGGCACTGTATTGAGCTCTGATGGACTCTTCGAGGATCTGCTGCTTGTACGTAGACCAGTCGGACTCGAAATCATAGCCGCTATACCCGGCGAGGGCCTCCAGCTCCATGAGACCTCCCGCCCCCATCACCCGGCTCGGGTACAAGGCCTGTAGCATGATACTGGTCACGGTCAGGATACGCAATCCTTGAAGCACCGAAGTTGACCGACCTGGGAGATGCACGTAACAGTACCTTCAAGTCCTGGTTGGTTGGAGAGCCTGGCAGGTGGTAAGCCGAGGGCACGGCTCCCTGCGTTCTCTGGCGTTCCGCAGGCAGGTAGTACCCGGAGAGCAGGAACTCCGATTTCGTGGGACCGCTGATGTCTGTAGCTCCCTCATGGGCTTCCAAAGTTCCGTTCATGGCATTCTATGCAGAGATCCCTTGCGCTGCGAGCCTTGTACCACAAGTAGGGGTTGTCGCTTCCGTGTGGGTCGTGGCAGGATGTACACTCAAGCCATTCCTCGGGGATCAGGGGGTTTTGAGTGGGCTTGCCCATTGGATGGGAGCCGCCGGCTGTGTTCTTCACGACATGGTAGCCATCGTCGAAGCCTCGATGACAGGTGATGCACAGGTTCATTGTAGGTAGTCGGAGCAGGGTTTCATTGGCTGAACCGTGTGGGTCGTGACAGAGAGTACAGCCATCGGCTTCCACCACTCCATGCCCGGTTTCGGATTGCCGACGATCCATGTCTTCGTGGCAGGTGTAGCAGGTTTCGTTGAGAGGCTTGTGAAGAGAATGCTGCTGGTCTGAGCCATGTGGATCGTGGCAATCTGTACACTTGCCTTCGGTCAAGGGCTGGTGGACAATGTTGCGACGACTGACGTCGTCGCTGTGGCAGGCGAAGCAGACAGGAGCAATGTCATCCAGTGAAGAGAGGTCGCTGCTGTGTTCGGCGCCATGCTGGGGGTGGCAGGAGGAGCATCGCCCCAGGCGTGTTGCCGCGTGAGGCACTTTCACGGGTTCCAGCGGCTCGTGGCAGTCTTTGCAGAGTTCTTCCTGTGGCTTGATCAACAGGAAGGGGTTGGAAGTTCCGTGGGGATCATGGCATTTGTCACATTGATCAGCCCCGATGGGCCACTCCTCGTCCGGCTCCTGTTGGCTCAGGGAGAGATGACAGGCGGCACAGGCTGCGGTGGTTGTTCCTCCCATCAGCAGACCCTGGGTGGAAGCGCCGTGGACATCATGGCAGACCGAACAATTGCCCCTTTTCACGACCGTGTGCGAGTAGATGGCGTCATCGGTTTCTTCGTGACATTTCAGGCAGGTCTTGGACTCGTCACGGGACAAGCGCCGGGTGGCTCGTTTTCGGTCCTCGTGAGGGTCGTGGCAATTTGTGCAGTTTCCAGCCGCGGCCTCCGGGTGCCCGGAACTGCTCCATTCGTCATGGCATCCCCGGCAGGTCAGATCGCTTGATGGCTTCATGGGGAGATGGTCCAGGTCTTCGATGGGACCGGTGATCTCGTGGCAAGCCAGGCAGCCGGCAGGTTCGGAATCGTCGTGACCAGAGCTGAAGTAACCAGGGCTATGGCACGCCTGGCAGTTCTCTGGTTGGATATCGGAATCCCGCTGGGATTTCGCGGACTGCGCCGAAGGTACAAGAAACGGTGCGACTAGAAAAAGAAAGGCAGTTGCTGCCTTCGTCCAACAGATGGTCCTGCCTGTTGATATACCTGTGCTCATCCAGTTGCTCGATGATTGGGTATGGGGGCTGGTTGAAGAGGTGCTGTTCCCAGGGCGGTCAAAAGGTTCTACAGGCGTATCAAGTTGGCTACTCCGTGTTTCATGGCCGAATTCCCACTGGTGCGTGTGGTCGACGGGTGAAGATTGGAGGCGGTGAAGTGGTGCTGGGACTGGATGCTGCCTGAGTCGGCGTAGCCATCACAGTCGTTGTCTACACTGTCTTCGATTTCTTCGGCACCGGGATAGGTTGCGGGATCGTTGTCATCGCAGTCCTCACCGCCGCAATCCTCGGCTTCGAAGGAATCGCCATCCAGGTCACAGTTCAGCGTGAAGCTCACCGTGGTGCGAACCTCTTCGGATTGCCAATCGACGTCTTCCCCCCATTCCTTTGGGTCATCCCACATGGAGGCCACCTCCAACAGCAGCTCCGGAGCATAGGTTCCTTGATCCCAGCTCGTGAAGTTGGTTTGGAGAGAGACGAGGAAAGTCATGGATTCCTCGAGACCCACAGGAGTGTAGTCAAGGCCCGTGGGGATTTCCAGGTAGGCAGAACCGGAGCCTTCGAATCCGACAGGTGTAACCAGTAGCTCGATACCGCCCGAGTTCAGCAGAGAAAACTCGCCCGAGGGGAATGTCTCGTCCAGGTAGCTGACGGTTCCCAGGTCAATACTCTCACGGGCGAGCTTGAATTCCTGTGGTGGCCTGTCGATGTTGTAGCATGCTTGGCCGAAGACCAGCCAGACCGCGAGATAAGAGAACCTCATCGTGGTTGCTCCATGGGTAGATGATACTGTCCTGTCTTGATATACTTAGTATATTACCTATGTAGTCGATGACGATACTTGAAACTTGAGTGAGAGATGTCCATGTTTCGATGGATGGCTCCAGACAAGGTGTACGACCTCTCCTGTCGCGCTCCCCTTTTCCTGGCTGGCAAGTTGGTTTCAAGTCTTCGCTGCCAGTTTTGACTCTCTCATGAAAAGCCGCATACCAAGTGATAACCTCTGCGATGCCCATGGCACGGCCTTTCGGCTGCGCCGTCAGGAGTGTGTAGATGCGTGCCATCTCCCTCTCTCTACTTCTCTTTACGCTATCTTGTGCGCACCATGTCGAAACGGACCTGGAGTCGGGGCCCATCGTCTGGCCTCCCCCTCCCGAGAAGGCTCGTATTACCTGGCTTGAAATGATTGACAGCTCTGATTACGCAGAGCCTCCCAGCGGCTTCCAGAGCTTCGTGTGGTCCTTGGTGGGCAGGAGCAACCCTGAAGTTCGTTTCAAGAAGCCTTTTGGAGTCACTTCGGACTCCCGGGGACGCGTGTTCGTATCTGACACGGGATGGGAGGCAGTACTCGTTTTTGACAAGGCCAATGGGAAGTTCGGTTGGCGAGGCCGTTCGGGGCGGGGCCAGCTCAACAGTCCACTGGGCATGGAAACAGACCAACGCGACCACCTGTTCGTGGCAGACGCCGAACTGCAGCGGGTCTACGAATATGGGCCGGATGGGGAGTTCCTGTCAGCGATTGGGGCGGGTGTCCTCGAACGCCCAAGCGATGTGGCAATACTGGAAGACAAAGCCGAGATCTGGGTTGTGGACTCGGCCCTCGACGGTATCGCGACCTTCGATTTCAACGGCCAGCACCTCCGTACCATTGGCAACAAGGGGGCCGCCCCGGGGGAGTTCAGCCATCCAACCCACATTGGAACCCTGCCTCGTTCCGGAGATGTCTTTGTTGCGGACACCATGAACTTCCGCGTCCAGACCTTCGACCGAGATGGCGGCTTCGTTGGAGAATGGGGGCAGAACGGCGATTGCTTGCGTTGCTTTTCGAGAGTGAAAGGTGTTGCCCTGGACTCCGTTGGGCATGTCTACGTAGTGGACGCTGCCTTCAACAATGTACGAATCTTCCAACCAGGCGGCGAGCTGTTGCTGTTCTTTGGTGAAGGGGGAAACCTCCCGGGCCAGCTTTGGCTTCCATCCAGCATCCACATAGACGAAAACGACAGGATCTACGTCGTCAGCCAATACAGTTGGCGTGTGAACGTCTATCAATACACCGGCGCCGATTGACCACGCCGCCCGTTTCCAAAATCTACTTGTCGTGGCAGAGCAGGCAGAGTTGGCTGTTGGAGACGGGGATTCTCAAGAACGGGAAATTGGTGTCGTTGTGAACGTCGTGGCAGGAGGCGCACTCCATCGAATCGCTGAACAGCAGGTCGTTCTGGATGGTATCTCCCAGCCCCGAACTTGTTGTTTCCGGGTCGAAGAGTTCCCCATCGGCTGCTGCGAGAGCTGCTGTATAGTCGAAGGCAATGGGGTGGTCGTTGCTGAGATCCGTTCCTATGCGCTCATCTCCAAAGCTGATATAGTCCGTACCCGTGTTCCCATCGAAGGAGTCCAGCGCCACACTTCCGTCGTGACAGCTCAGGCAGGCCAGGGATGCACCGGTGGGTTGACCAGCGGTGGATACGCCGTCAAAAGTGCTGCTGCTGTACAGGGTGAAAGTAGAGGAGGTGGTCTCGTGATTCCACAAGGGTACGTCTGTGAGCGATGAGTTGTCGGCGTTGTGTGGCGTGTGACAGGGTCTGCACAGCTCACCGGTGGGATTCCACGATCTACTGGAAAAATCGTGAGAGGTTCCGGCAATCCCGCCCCAGGAAGAGGCAGGTAGAAAAGCTACTGCCGACACCACTATAGCGCAGAGTTTTCCACTTGCTTTGGTGTTCATGTTCATAATTCCCCTGGAGGGGTAGCTTTATCGTAGGCGTAAAGGCTTGTTACAGGCGATTCGAAAAACGAGCAGATCTTGGCCCAAGGGTTTTTCAAGACCTGGGCCCGACCTGCTCGTTGGTTTCAAAGAGAGTGGTCCGTGCCGGCTACTTGTCGTGACAGGTGAGGCAGAGAGCGCTACCGGAGTTGCTTATGCGGAGGAACGTGCCGTTGGTGTCGTCGTGGACATCGTGGCACGAGGCGCAGTGCATCGCGTCGGTGAAGAGCATGTCGTTCTGGATCGTGTCTCCCAGACCTGAGCTGGTGGTTGCCGGATCGAAGAGTTCACCGTCGGTCGTGGCCAGAGCAGTCGTGTAGTCGAAGGCAATTGGGTGGTCATTGCTGAGGTCGGTGTCCAAGAGGGCATCGCCGGAAATGAACGTGGTCCCGGTATTCCCTTCAAAGGAGTCCAGTGCGACACTTCCGTCGTGGCAACTCAAGCATGCCAGGGATGAGCCGTTGGGCTGGCCGATGGTGGATGAGCCATCGAAGGTGCTGGATGTGTAGAGGGTGAATGTCGATGTCGTTGTGGTATGGTTCCACAGCGGAACGTCCGTGATCGTCGTGACATCGGCGTTATGCGGCGTGTGGCAGGGGCGACAAAGCTCCCCGGACGAGTTCCAGCTTTCTCCAGAGAAGTCATGTTCTGTACCGGCAATACCGGCGAAAGCCGATGATGCGCCAAACATGCCGGCAAGGGTCAAGGTGGCTCCCATGAGTTTCGTCATTGTCATCGCTGACCTTCCTTATTGTCTGGGGTTTGCAGATGGTAAACTGAATAACTGTACTATAGTATACAATTCCAGCTCGTGAAAGTTTTTTTTTAATATTGTGGATTACAGGTTTATTGAATGAGATTCGTCAGCCCTGCCCCAATATATCCACCCGCGTCGAAATCCGGAATGGTCTTCATCCAGGCCCTTTTGATGCCGGGAGCCTTCCTGTTGGCGCTGCTCCTGAGCTGTGGTGGCGATAGCCGTCAACCCAGCGGTTCCATCCCCCCGGGTACGTTGAACGGTGTTCATCGGCCCACGGAAGATGCCCTCGAAAACAAATCTTTGCCAAAATCAGCACCAGAGCCTGGAGCCAATGGAGAGGATCCCTCGGAACAGGGAATCTCCCCCCTGGCCGTGGTCTCGCGCCACATCTTCAAGCGGATGAAGAACTCGAAAACGTGCTCCTTCACCAATCCCTTTGGCGCTCGTCTGCTCTACAGCGTGGCCTTGGACGTCATAGCCTCTACTGTAACTGGCATGAAACTTGATAGTGCACAGCTTGGCGTGGAGTCGGGTGAAATGCCCCTGCGTGGCGATGAGCTTCCCTCGAGCCTGGAGACCTACGTTGCGTGCCTGGCGACCGAACTACGAGCCGAAGGTGCATCGGCCACAATGGTGCCACATGTCCCTGACGGCACCTACCTGGCCGTTTTCGCACAAGAGGGAAGCCCCGGAGGAGTTCTGCCGGGATTCGTCGCGGAGAGAGCAGATCTTGAAACCCTTCCAGCCGACTCCCGCTAGGAGCCGTCGGCCGGGAAATGTCCATCAACAAAGTTGTCATCAGGGGCCAGTGTCCCTGGACCCGCCGGCACAGAAAAACTGGTCTCGTTGGTTTCCACACTTTATCCAGACAGCGTTCCTTGTGTTTGCGAGCAGGCTCTCCAGCCTGGCTGCCCCGGCGGCCGGTCTTGCGACCATGGCCTCATCCGGGGATACCAGTACATATTGAGGCTTCTTTCACCTTCACTCCAGGAAAGGCTCCTTCATGCTGCGCGCTATCAAGCTGCTCCTGATGCTCCTGTCGCGGAGCAAACTGAGCGTCTTTGGGGTAGCTCTGGTGAACACCGGAGTTCTTTTCACGGCGTTCCTGATCTGGCACAGCGAGACCACGCCTACCGAGAGCCCCTACATGGGGATCTTCAGCTACAACGTGTTTCCCGGCATGGTGGCCGCCGGGCTCGTGGTGATACCCGTGGGATTGTACCTGGCTGCTCGCAGGGAAGGATATACTCGACTGACCATCAGCAGCATCGAAAAGCTTGTCGAAAGCACCGAGCTGCCGGTCATCAAGAGAGTTGCCCTGGTCATCGGTTTCTTGACCGTGGTGAACCTGTTCATCTTTAGTATTGCGACCTACGAGAGCTACCACTACATGGAGTCCTCGGAGTTCTGCGGACTGGTTTGCCACATGGTCATGGAACCGGAGTATACCACGCACAGTATCTCTTCCCACGCTGGAGTCGAATGTACCGAGTGCCACATAGGGCCTGGGGCCAGTTGGTATGTGAAGGCCAAGATCAGCGGATCCCGCCAGCTCATGGCAGTGGGACTCCAGACCTACCCTCGCCCGATTCCCACGCCGGTCGAAAACCTCAGGCCAGCCTGGGATACCTGTGAACAGTGCCACAACCCCCATTATTTCCAGGGGAACCACATCAAGGTAATCAAGCACTATGCTCCGGACAAGGCGAACTCCATCCGCTACACCATTCTCAACCTACGGATCGGAGGAGTAGAAGAGGTGGGGCGGCGCCCGGAGGGGATTCACTGGCATGCACCTCCATGGACCAGGGTAAGCTTCAAAGCCATCGACGAAGAGTGGGACGAGGTGGTGGAGGTGTCTGTGACCGAGGCCAACGGAAAGCAGACAACCTGGACGCGCATTGGCTACTCCGACAGTGAAGTCCAACCAGCCCATGAGCGCATCATGGATTGTGTAGACTGCCACAACCGGACAGCCCATCACTTTCCACCGCCCGAAGAAGCCATGGACGGGGCTCTCACCAAGGGTGAAATCGACTCGGATATACCATGGATCAAGACGGAAGCCCTCGATGTGCTGGATGTCTCCTATGCCTCCACCGAAGAAGCAATGCTCGGGATCCAGTCCCTGGCCGAAACCTACCGGGACGAGATGCCCTTGACATGGTTGCAGCATCGGCAGGGTATCCTCCAGGCCATCGACGTCCTGAAAAACATCTGGAGCACATCGGTCCATCCGGAGATGAACATCAACTGGCGAACGTACAAGAGTCGACTCACCCACACCGATACCCACGGCGGATGCTTTCGTTGTCACAACGAAGAAATGGTCACCGAAGATGGCACAGCCCTGGAATCGGGCTGCGAAACCTGCCATTACGTGCTTTCAGAAGATGATCCCGCTCCAGAGGTCTTCGAGTGCCTTCATCGCGAAAGAGGTGTGGACCTGTTTTGATGGTTCCTTTGCCAGTGCGTTTGCCATCGTGGCTTGGGCGGGCTGGGGCCTTTGCCCGGGGCCCGGTTGGTCGTTGTAGCCCAGTACGCTGCCTGCTTGCACTTTGCTGCTCATTTTCTCTTGTCGTGGGTGGGGGCCTGGCGGCAGCTACGGCAGCCCGTGGGGCGGCAAGCAACCCAGAAGAAGACCAGCACTACGGCGCGTCCTTCTGTCAGGCCGCAGACCGCGAAACCGAACGCTCTGTACGGGCTGATACACAGGCATACAGCTCTCAAGATTTGAAGGCCATGTGCGACTGCCACAGCCAAGAACCCGGCATCTACATCCATCCATCGGGAATCGAGCCATCGACCCGCCTGGCCCCGCGTATTCCCGAAGGATTCCCGCTTTCAACGGGAGAGCTGACCTGCATGACCTGCCACGACCCCGTTCGCCTCTGCCTGGAGCCCGGAGGCGGCTCGAGTTCCTTGAGAGGCGGGCCCTATGAGACGAAGACAGCGGTCTGCTTCCGTTGCCATGATGGTGACAGCTATGAACGTTACGATTGCCACGACCAGCTCGATGCGCGGGGCAAGATAATCGAAGGTACCTGCCTCTTCTGCCATTCGGCGCTACCCGACGAGTGGAACCCGGGCTACCAGGACCTGGAGTTCGTAGGTGACATGGACGACCTGTGTGAGCGCTGCCATCCCATGGGCCCCCACTGTGCGGGAGTCGATCATCTGCGTATTCCCTCCAAGCAAATGCGAAATCGCATGGCGGCCGTGGAAAAAAAGTTCAACACGTTGCTTCCACTGGACAAATCGGGAAGGCTGACCTGTGTTACCTGCCACAATCCTCATGAAAAAGGAGTGATCCCTGCCTACCTCCCTTCTGCGCGGGGAGCGGGTGAGCCCATGAGGCACAGGCTGCCCGGCACGCTGTGCACTGCCTGCCACAGTGACAGGATGTAGAACGTATGTCCGTGTTTCCCTCCACCTTGCCAAGCATCGTCTTGTCCACCAGGCCCACCAGCGGTGCCGGACCGTCGGATCCTGGCGCAACGCTCCGGGCTGCTTCAACCTTGACTGCTTGCCGCGGAGAACCGGGGGCGAAGGGAGCGTGGTTCTTCCCGTTGGCCAGGGAGATGCCCTGGGTGATGCTCCTCCTGGTGTTCCTTCTCCCGCGAGCAGCCCATGCAGGTTCCGGATCCGATTCCCAGGTGGGGCCTGCCGATTCAGGACCGCTACCGTTATTGCTGGTACGGCACCTGTTCGACCTGCGCAGTGGAATGGAAGCTCCCAGCGATGTGGCGGTCTCCGGCAATGGCCGTGCCTACGTGCTGGATGGCCTCAACAACCGTGTACTGGTCTTCGATCCCTCGGGTAACCTTGCTGCGTCCTTTGGAAGGCAGGGGGCCGGCGATGGTGAATTCGATGCCCCCCTGGGAATCACCGTTGGTCGATCAGGCAGGATCTACGTGGCAGACTCCGGGAACCACAGGGTACAGATCCTTGGTTCCGAGGGGACCCATATCCGGACCCTCAAAGTTCCGGATGGGAGCAGGCGACCTGCTGATCCCACGGATGTAGTGGTGAACGAGAATTTTGGGCGCTGCTACGTGGTAGACAACGACAACCACCGTATCCTGGTATTCAACCTCTCGAATGGCAGGCTTATCGCACAGGTGGGTACTCGAGGAACCGGGGAACTCCAGTTCAACCATCCGTTCCTCGCCGCAAGGAACAGTGAGGGCGATATCTTCGTCGTAGACGTGGTAAACTCCCGCCTGGTCGGTTTGACGAGCGAAGGGGACTTTCTGCGCTTCGTGGGAAGTTGGGGTGTCAGCAGGGGGCGCTTCTACCGACCAAAGGGCGTCACGGTGGACCATGCTGGCAGAATCTACGTCAGCGACAGCTACCTGGGGGTGATCCAGGTCTTCGATGAGCAAGGTACCTTCATCGCTGCCATCGGCGATCCCGAGGCAAAGGATCCACGGAGATTCACCACGCCAGTCGGGCTCGACGTCGATGACCGGAAGAGGCTGTACATTGTCGAGATGACCGCGAATCGCGTTCGTGTCTATCAGCTTCAAGAGGAGGCAAAATAGGTGCTTCCCAGCATGCTGAGTTGGTGGCTCGTGGTGGTCTTGTTCCTTTCGAACCCGGTGCTTTCCCAGGAAGGCAGGACCGCGCCCACTCGTCCCACTTCCGTCAAGGAATGTGCCATCTGCCACTACAAGTGGGTGGACACGTTCTTCGAAGATGGTGAAAGCACGGAACTCGCCGTGTACCCATCGGGGGCCGTGGTGGCCAGCGAGGCCATGTGCTTTTCCTGTCACGATGGCAGCGTGGTTGATTCCCGGGCCCGCATGTTGCGAGGGCATGGTCACCGTACCGGCACTCCACCACCGGACGACATGGCCATACCCGAGGTTTTTCCCCTGGACGACCGCGGAAACATGGAATGTGCCACCTGCCACACCGCCCACAATATTCCCGTGAATGCTGCTGATGCAGGCGAGACCATCTTTCTTCGCATGTCAAACAGGAACTCTGCAATGTGCAAGGAGTGCCACGCCGACAAGCTGGGCGGCCTGGAAACGGGCAACCATCCGCTGGTACGCACCGAGGTACCGGCCTGGCTGGTGGACAGCGGTGCGAAGGCCAGCAGCCATGGCAACGAGTTGATCTGCGAAACCTGCCACAGCGCCCATGGCTCCAGCTCGTAAAAACTGCTGGTGCGGAGCGCCGGCGACAGCAGCCTCTGCCTGGCCTGCCACAAGGACAAGAACCCCTCGATACCGGCATCGGAAGGCTGGGGTGGCCATCCGGTCAATGTTGAGCCCGACACCGCCAGCATACCACGCGAACTGCTGAACAAGGGCGCAAACCTGGGCCAGGCTGGCCGGGTCGTCTGTATTACCTGCCATGTCGTCCACGGGAACGAAAGCGGCCAGGAATCCTTGCTTGTGGCGTCTCCGGCCGGCTCCGCCCTGTGCACGGGATGTCATGGCGACAAGCTGGCCCTGCTGGAGTCCGGGCATGACCTGGCTGCCTCGGCACCCTCCGAAAAAAACCAGGAAGGCCAGACTGCCTCCCAGGGCGGGCCTTGCTCTCCCTGCCACCTTCCCCACGGCTCCGCCAGGAAGCTCCTGGGAGACGGCGACCTGGGCACCGAGATCTGCATTAGCTGTCATTCCAGGAAGAAGGTGGCATACAATCCCAGGCTGGAGGGCTATCGGCACCCTCTTGGTGTGGATGGCCCCGACGGCAGTGTGGAATGTGATAGCTGCCACGACCCCCACCGCGCCAGCCCCCTGTCAAAAGATGATGCTGCTTCGGCGAGCGATGACCGGGAAGCGCTTTTCCTGCGGGCGCGGCTACCTGACCTGTGCATCGCTTGTCATGACCAGCAGGGGAACGTCGTGGGGAGCGGCCACGACCTGCGTGAGACTGCCCCTCGTGAGGTCAATATAGATGGACGCACAGCCGCCGCAACCGGCGCCTGCGGAGCTTGCCACGAGCTTCATTCAGAGCTGCCTGGCGCCAGGTGGGCCAGGGACCTGGCTGAAGACGAAGCAGTGGAACATCTGTGCTTGAACTGCCACCAGGAGGGCGAGGTGGCCGAGGACTTGTCCCTCGATGGAGGCCCATCCCACGCCATGGGCGTGTCTCCGACAAGCCAGGGCCTTGAAACCACGCTGCCCCTGGTGGAGGACACCTCAAGCCCCAACACCAGGTTGGTGATTGCCTGTACGACCTGTCACGACCCACACGTCTGGAGTCAGGCCCAGCCCACACCCGCTGATCCCTTCGAAGAAGGAGACGCCAGCACCAGTTTTCTACGGCTCCGGAACAGCCCGGAACCACTCCTCTGCGTGGATTGCCATGGCGACGAGAGCCTGGTGTCGGGCACTGAGCATGACCTCATCTTCGTCGCACCATCCTCCAGGAACTCTGCCCGCCAGTTGCCGATGGAATCGGGAACCTGTGGAGTGTGCCATGCTGTCCACAACGCCGTTGATGCTTCCAAGCTCTGGGGAAGGACGCTGCCCACTGAATCCAGCGGCAACAAGCTGGCAGACTACTGTGGTTCTTGTCACGGCGTTGGCGGGGCCGCACGGGAAAAGATTCCCCAGACATCCCTGCACCCGCAGTATACCCTGGTCAACCTGGGCCGGACCAAGAAGGACAGGCCAGGGTACTTTCCTCTCTTCGATTCCGGGACTGGCGAAAAGGTCGGTACTGGTTCGATATCCTGTCCATCATGCCACAACGTACATCGCTGGAGTGTGGGCCAGCAGGCTCCCGGGGATGGCGTCAACCGTGAAGGAGACGCCATGAACAGCTTTCTGCGCTCTGAATCTCGTCAAATGCCTTGTATGAACTGCCACGGTACGAGCGCGTTGTACCTGTACAAGTACTTTCACCGGGCTGGAAGCAGGCGATCCAGTGGCGTCAGGCCCGACCGTGGCGACCAGCAATAGGTGCTATCCGGATGCTCGGTCGTGGACGCTCCAGCGCGTTGCGATTCAACGGTCGACTTCAGGATGGGTGACAGGAACTCGCAAAGCAGGAGCAGTACAGCAACATAGGGGAGATGCGCCTGCCAGTCATTCCAGTTTCCCGGCTTTTGTGCTATCACGGTCAGTATGGTCAGATCTCCCACCGCAGAACCGGAAACGAAACGGGACTGTCTCCGTGGCGTAGTCGATCCCCGGATTCCAATCGGTTCTGGCTTTTCGTGTGGCAGAACGAGAATGGCTGGGAACCATTGCACTCCCAGCCCCTCGTGGGAAGCTTCCCTTCCCCTGGACCAGGGAGCTGTCGCGCATACCGGGTCTACCGTGGAACGTC
The DNA here is from genome assembly GCA_024276675.1 of Myxococcota bacterium. Classification (GTDB taxonomy): domain Bacteria; phylum Myxococcota_A; class UBA796; order UBA796; family JAFGLY01; genus JAJRWT01. The sequence continues at coordinate 57,501 of JAJRWT010000020.1, forward strand.
GGTCGCCAATGCGATGGACCATGGCCGACATCGTGCATAAGAACGTATTGCAATACCCATTCAATGCCCGTTGTCGGCCAATATCCGTCTCGCGACACGCCTGGCGCCCAAGGCCACGATTCGGGCTGCCGGAACGAGCCGTGCCTGCAAATGGCCCATACCGGTGGCCATGCACAACAGCCTCCCAGGCATCGCTGGCGAAGACGATAATCGTGCGAGAAAACCGACGGGTCTTGATGGTCCTGTCCTGTTCAACAAGTGGCACGATAATCCAAGAGGAGGAGCGATGTCAGAAGCCCAACCAGCGCCAGCACATATCCAGCACCTGCTGGACATGCTGGAGGCAAAACGCAAGCGGAGCATTCAATTTCGGCGGGTGATCATACTGGCTGTGCTGGTAATGATCTCCATCTTCGCCATCACTATCTGGTCTCGAATCAACAACTTTGACGCAGACACCTTCATGGTCGCCCTGGAGCGGGATGCCGCCGCCAAGGTCTGGCCAGCCACTTCCCGGGAGCTTGATTCGCTGAGCCGCACCGTCGGACCGGCAATCCATCGAGCCATGGCCGCAGAGCTGGACGAGCTTCTGCCCAGGCTGGGGGCGCGTATTGCCACGGAAAGTGATCTGTTCCAGGAGAATGTCCACAAGATGATGCTCGCCTCCCTGGACAAGCACTTCCTTCAAGAGATGAAGGAGAAGGGGCCCACCATGAAGGAACTGTTCTCCGAGTTTTCGGCGGAGGGGACGGCCTATGATGACCTCATCAGGCGTCTTCAAGCCTCGTCGCGGGGATGGGCGCAGGACCAGCTCGACACCATCTTTCAAGAACACCTGCTGATCCTGCAATCCATCAACGAATCAACGCAGAAGCTCATGAGCGAGGCCAAAGCCGATGTCCAGGAGGGGAAAACCCAGACGGCCGAGGACGTCCTGTCGCTGTTCGTGGAGATCTTCAACACGCGTCTCAACGAGGGGAAGTGAGCCATGACCGAAGGCAAAGACTGGAAGAGCGTACAGGTGCGACTGGAGCAGGATCTCGCACGCGAAGACGCCAGAAACAGGAACGTCATCATCGCGGGCTGCGTGGTCGTGCTCATCATGGCTTTTTACCTGCTGTGGGTGGGCTCGGCGGTCAAGCGGGTCTTCGAACCCGAAGAACTGGCCCTTGCCGCATCGGGTGCCGCGTTGCAGGCGGTTCCGGAGATCGCTGGCAATCTGAGGGAAATGCTGGTGGACGGCGCCCCCGACCTGGCCAAGCTGGCGTCGAACTCGCTGCTTGACATGCTACCATCCTACCGTGTCGTGTTGGAGGAGGAGTTGTCGCCGGTCATCGACGAGATCTCTGCTGTACTTGCCCAGGTAGCGGTCTCGAATATCGTGGAGAGTGCCAGGACTGGCGATGACTCGCCTCTGGTCCGACAGATGGCCTTGCAGGAATCCGCGGACGCCGCCGTGACGCGACTCGATGCCTTGCTGGCCGATGCCCTGGATGAGAACCTGGAGGGGATGGAGGCCACTCAAAGGGACACCATCCAGGCGGCCCTCGAGCATCTGAAGGTAATCGATCACGGTTTGAAGCGCATTGTGAAGAAAACCGGGGATCCCGATGAGCGTGAACTGCTCATGGGCTGGCTCAACCTGCTGGCTCAACAGGACGAGGCCATGGACAAGGCAGCCCAGGAGGAGTACCGGATCAAGGGAGAAACACCACCAGAGTAGCCGGCCAACCTGTAGGTTCCAATCTCTGAACTGCTCCTGTCGCGGGTACGCACCCGTTGCGGACCCCTCTGTGGAACAACGAGCCCGGACCCTTGTTCGTTTTTGCCCTTGAACGATGTGGCAATCTGTGAGTGAATACCCTCTGGTGCCTCTCGGCGGGCACTACCGTCGGAGTTGCAACCTCCCGTCTTCAGCTTGTAGATCTTCGGGATTCCGTAGCCCCACTTCAGTTCTTTCATCCAAAAATGGAGTCGCGATGTACAAAGTTCTTCCAGTCACCTTCTTGCTTCCACTCATGGCCTGCTCGGGCGTTGCCGTCTCTCCGGGCGTAGACCCTGGGGAGGGAGCTTCGGGGCTGTTCCACGTGGAACGGGAAACTGGTGCGGTTGCTCTGCTCTCGACGGATGCCTTCGTAGTGATGGGGACCAACGTGGTGCAGTCGGCGATATCCACTGCCCTGGGTACCGAGGGTGCCATGGGAGCACTGGAGTTCGGGGGGACCGACCAGGAGTTGACGTTCCGCGTCCAGGTCTTGTCCAACCTCGAGGAACTCGTGCTGGCGACCGCGGGAACGGGCGGCTCCCCGGTGGCACTCACCTTGATCCCTGACGAAGAAACCGCAGCCATCCACGAGGGAGAAGGTGAATTACTGGTCACAATGCCCGCCCAGGGCTGGTACACCCTGCAGGTGTCAACCGATGGCAGTCTCGGTGGACTGGGTATCCTGGCACTCGATGGCGACTTCCTGGACTGGGCGGCGGGTACTGCTGATCCCTTCCAGGCTCTGCCAACCAATGGCCTGACTCCGGTCAGCCTCGCTTCCCACCACCAGTCTCTCGTTTTCACCTGGCTGATGGAAGACGGCTTCCCATGTGGAATCGTCACCAAGGTGCTGTCCGACGCCTTCGCCTACTCCTGCCCAATGCTCCCGTTCGACCTGGAACCCGATGTCTGCTACACGCAGCTCTCCATGGGTTGCGAAGCCGGCGCCAACGACTACGACGGTGATGGCTACGACGATACCGTCGACTGCAACGACGCCGATGACTCCATCCACCCCGGAGCCAGGGAGCGGTGGTACGACGGAGTGGATCAGGACTGTGATGGCTGGAACGACTACGACGCTGATCGTGATACCTATCTCTCGGACGCCTACGGCGGCCTGGACTGCGATGACCACGACGACTCCACGCATCCAGGCGCGATGGATATCGCTGACGGCGTGGACAACGACTGCGACGGCACCATCGACGAAGACGCGGTCGCCTGGTTCGAACCTGCTCTCATAACCTTCAGCTTCTACTTCGGCTATGCCTTCGGTGAACTCATCGATGTTGATGGGGCCCCGCCTCTTGCGGTGTTCACTTTGGCCGAAGAAGAATACCTGGACACCTACGACGACGCCTATTCCTGCGATATCTACTTCACACTGGAAGCCACCGCCGGAACCACCTTCGAGCCGGAAGCCTGGACCGATCTCTCCCTCTCTCTCACCCCCTACGAAAGTGGCTGCACAGATCTCGACCCTGCCGAATGGGATGACGAGTACGCCGGGTTTGGGGATTACTCATGGGAGATCAGCGTCGGAGCCCTGACTGATGCGACCATCATCAGCTACCTGGAAGACTGGGGCATGTACGACGCGGAAACCACCTTTGCCGGAATGATCAGCATGGATGGCTCAACCATGTCGGGCGTTTCGACAGACGAAGTCCTGGTGGGCTGGGCTTACGAGGTGGGACCGGATCTCTCCATCGTGGATCCTGACAACGCTTCGGCCATCGATCCCGTGGTGATCTCGGGATCGCCGGCCTATTACCAGATGTTCGCGATGTACATTTGGTACTTGTAGGACCGGAGGCTGGGCCGCTTGTTGGCGTCCGCAGTGAAGCGGCGACGGCAGGTGGCTGTTCTGGTAGGAGGTCCGTGGCCGTATCGGGTCAATGAAGGAGATGGGAGCAGTCAGGCATGCCTGGCGGGAAACTGCAGGCTGCCCAACGTTTCCACCAGGGAGTAGCGGGGCTCCCAGCCGAAGTCGGCCCTGAATGCGCCGTCGTCGATGATGGTGGCGTAGCGGAAGTAGTCCATGAGGTGCTTGGGGAAGGTGAGCCTCCACCGCGACAGGGCCCCCACCACCGGGTAGGCAAGCACGTGAGGAATGGGGACCGTGCGACCTCCGGCAAGGCGAACGGCGCCGGCGTAGGGTAGAGCACCTTCGCCCGCGACGTTGTACACGCCGGTGTGCTGGCCCCTGTGGGCCAGGATGATGGCGTCGGCAGCGTCTTCTTCGTGGATGAACTGCTCCATGGGGTTGAAACCCAGCAGGATGGGGCAGCGCTGGGAGCGTAGAAGCCTGGTAATCTGGTTGTTGATGCTGGGTCCGACGATATTCACTGGCCGTAGCAGGATTGTGCTCACTTCGCCGTGCCGCCACATGAAATGTGTGACCGCGTGGTCGAGTTCCACGATGTCGGCGATCTGGGGGAAGATCTGGCTGGCGCGAAGGGGGGCGTCTTCGCGGATGTTTACGGGGTTGTGCTGGTGGGCACCGTAGACGTGGTAGGTTCCCAGCACCGTTACCCGCTCGACACCGTACCGGGAGCATAGATGCAGGAGATGTCGTGTTCCCAGGACGTTCTGGGTGTAACGGGCGTTGAGTGAACGGGCCGAGGCCCCCCTCATGCCCAGGTGAAGGAGCGCACGGGGCCGGTGGCTCCTGAAGATCTCGGCGGCTCGTCGCTGGTTGTAGCGCTTGAGGTGGTGGAAGGACTTGTATAGCCTGCGGCCGCTATGCAGGGGCCGAAGATCTATTCCCACCAGGTCATCCTCGTTTCGGAGCTTGCGCGCCACTATCCTGGCAAGGGCTCCCACGGCGCCCGTGATTACTATGCTCATGTCAACGCCCCAGGAGCTTGTTGAGTACTCGGAGGCCCGGCCTTTGCTCGAGGCCCTCATCCAGCATTGACTGGATCCTGGTCTTGACCAGATCCACCTTCTCCTGGACCTCGTCGTCGGGCTGGTCGGGATCGCTGTCGAACCAGATGGGATCCCCGAAGTGGATTTGTATCTTGACAGGAAGTGGCAGCATTCCCAGGGGGCCCAGCAGAGGAAAGAAAGGAGTGACGGGTACGTAGGGCGTCCCCAGAAGTCTGGCAAGCCAGGAGAGATTCATTACGCTGGGGTAGGTTTCTTCGGAGCCCACCACGGCCACGGGAACTATGGGCGCCTTGTTTTCCAGGGCAAGGCGCACGAAACCTGTGCCGAAGTCCTGGAGGCGGTAGTGATTCCAGATGGTTTTCCCGCTGCCCCTCACCCCCTCGGGAAAGACCATGATGGCCTGGTCCCGTGCCAGCAGTTCTCGGCAGTTGTCGGGATCACCCACCACTTGCCCACATCGGACGAACAGGGTTCCCACGAATGGCAGGGCCGGGAACCAACGTTCCACCATGCCCCGCACCAGCCGCGGCTGCTTCGGATCGGTGAGCAGCGCCAGCGCGATGAGCATTCCGTCCAGGGGGAGTTGACCACCGTGGTTGGGCACCAGCAGCACCCGGCCTCTGGGGATCTTGTCCACGCCAGTGGTTTCCACCCTGAAATAGTGCTTGTAGAACCACATCACGGCCTTGGCGGTTCGCTCCGTTGTTTCCAGGTTGAGACCCCATGGGTCGTAGCCGGCGGAATTCAGGCCGGCGCATTTGAACAGTTCAGCCCGGCTTTCCTCGGTGAACGGCCCGTTCACCTGACCTTTGGGGTTTCCAGCCATTTGTCACTCCCTCGTTGCTGCCCTTCTATACTAACAAATACCATACCCCACCCGGTGCTGAAGGACTGTCTGACCAGGCACCTGCGAACAGGACCGGCCCAGCGAATCCAGTGCATTTTTTTTCAAATCCTCAGGTCTGGTCCCGGTGATCCGATGGAGATACTGTCCAATGGCATTTTCCACGCTGGGGAAATGGATGGGATGACCTGTCTTCACCACTCATCATGGCGAGAATCATGGAATGGGACTTGCCCTGGGATCAGCAGCCTTGATTCTGTCTACATACAGCCGAGCGACAGTTGACCCCGGGGGAAGAATACATGACTGAGCAAGCCGGGAAAAGCCTGTTCCAGCAGGTCATCGAACACTCCACCGACGCTGTTGTCCTCATGGATGATGCTGGGTTGATTACCTACTTCAACCGGGCTGCGGAGCAGTTGTTCAGGTACGACCGTGAACAGGTCCTTGGGCGTCCCCTCACGATGCTCATGCCAGAGGCCTTGCGTGAAAAGCACAGGAAGGCCTTGGCACGACATCACTCGTCAAAAAGGAACACGGTGCCTGGAAACCCCAGGCGTTTCCAGGGGCTCCGATCCGACGGTGAAATGTTCCAGGCAGAGATCACCCTGAGCCAACACACTGACAACGGCAGGTTGTATTTCGCAGGGACCATCCGGAACATCAGCCAGCAGTTGCGGGCTCAACGGGCGCTCATGCGATCCGAGCAGAACTTCCGTACTCTCATCGAAAAGATGCCCGAGGCGGTGGCGGTGCATCGGAATGGGCGTTTCCTTTACGTCAACTCCACGATGGTACACCTTTTGGGCTACGACTCCCAGGAAGAACTCGTGGGTGAGCCGGTGCTGGACATCGTTCACCCGGACGAACGCCAAATCGTTCGGAAGCGTATCAGCACAATGATGTTGTCCGGAGAGCCCCCCCCGCCCCTGGAGGAGCGCTTCATCTGCCGGGATGGAACCGTGGTCCACGCCGAAGTGGTGGCCATGACCATCGAATACGAGGGGCATCCATGCATCCTGGCCATCGGACGAGATCTCACGGAACGAAAGCAGATAACCGCACGCATGATGCAGGCGGATCGCATGATTGCCATGGGAATGCTGGCGGCGGGGGTGGCCCACGAGATCAACAATCCCCTCACCTACGTGAGCGCCAACATTCACTTTGCCCTGGAAAGCCTGGCTGCCATGCGGCCCTTTCTTGATTCCCTGGGCGCCGATCTACGCCAACGTCTGGGCGACGGCGCCGCTCATGAACTACTGGCCAGCAGCGGCTTTCGAGCTGCCCTGGACTCCGTCGATGATTCCAGCGACGTCCTTGGAGAGGCCCGCGAAGGCAGCAGGCGCATCCGCGACATCGTGCGAGATCTGAAGACTTTTTCGCGGGCTGACGACACCAGGCAGGAATCCCTGTCTGTTCGTGAACTCATCGAATCCACCATCAACATGGCCTTCAACGAGATCCGCCATCGGGCACGCCTGGTGAAGGACTACAGTCAGGACCCGCGGGTGCTGGGCAACTCCAGTCGCCTGGGGCAGCTCTTCCTGAACCTCCTGGTGAATGCCGCCCATTCCATCCCAGCGGGGGATGCCGCCCACAATGAAATCCGGGTTGTTCTCTACGTCCATGAGAACGAGGTGGTAGTCGAAATACGAGACACGGGTAAGGGCATCCAACCACGACACATGCCAAGGCTGTTCGAACCATTCTTCACCACCAAGCCCATGGGCCAGGGAACGGGGCTGGGGCTGTACGTCTGCCACCGCGTGGTCAAGGCCCACGGCGGGACAATAGAGATCGAAAGCGAGCTGGGGCAGGGCAGCGTTTTTCGTGTCAAGCTGCCTCTAGCTCCGGAGAGCCCTCCCACCGAAGAGCCGTTTTCATCGGAAACCACGCCCAGTCCATCGCGTGCTCGCTTGCTGATTGTAGACGACGAGCCCATGATCCTGCGGGGCCTGCAAAGGTTGTTTCGGGACGAACACGAAGTCGCGCTGTCCAAGACGGCCCGGGAGGTACTGGGAAAGATCCGGGAGGGCCAGCGTTTCGACTTGATTCTGTGCGACTTGATGATGCCGGAGATGAGTGGCATCCAGCTCTATGAAAAACTCCGGGACCTGGCACCCGGGCAGGCCGAACGCATGGTGTTCATGACGGGTGGGGCCTTCACGCCCCGGGCTCGGGAGTTCCTGGATCGCGTGTCCAACCCGCAGGTGGAAAAGCCCTTCGATCCATTGAAGCTTCGTGCCATGGTCAAGGACTGGATGGGGTGACCCCGCTGCCTTCGGCCCGGCAGCCTGGAAAAGAGCGCCAACACGACAACGAGCACCGGCAAGGTCAGCCTGTAGAGGACTCCAGGGCCTGGCAGGGAGCCGGCAGACTCACAGGCACAACCAGAGGCTTCGTCGAAGCCGCCGTAGTGCCCCCCGGAGCTGTTGCGCGTGGGGTCGGGGGGCAGCCAGCCGGCGTCCACCAGGAATGAGCAGTCGGTCATGCACACGCTGATTTCGTCCATCTGCGTGCAGGTGAAGCCGGATGGACAGTCGGACTGCTGTTGGCAGAACCAGCCGCAGAACCACTGTTCGTCGTCTCCAAAGGAGTAACAGATGCCCTCCTGTCCGCAAAGAGAAGCGTGATCGGTACAGTTCATGCACCATGTGATGGATTCGTCGGTGTAGCATTCGCCGCTGCCCGTATCGCAGAACTCTCCGATCCAGCAGTCCATGTCGGCGTTGCGACAGGGTTCGGTATAGCACTCTCCTTCCTGGCAGACCTGGGAGGCCAGGCAGTCGTCGTCGCTCTGGCAGCCGCTGACGCAGGTATAGCTCAAATCCGTTTCGCAGAATCGTCCATAGGCGCATTGGGATGAGTCCAGGCACTCCACATCCTGGCATGCTCCTTCCACGCAGGCCTGCCCCACGCCACAATCGCCGTGGTCGGAACACACCCAATCCTGACCGGTGGCGCAGGCGCCGAGCAGTGCCAACAAAAGGGGTGGGAGAGGGATCATGGCGGTGGGGGTACCTGGGTCGTGGGCCAGTGGGAACATGTGTGCATTGTCGGGGAGAATCAGGGGCAGAAGTCTTCCTCGTCGCCGTCGCCCCAGTAGTAGCGCAGCACTATGCGCGTGGAAGGCGCTGGGATGTACTCCTCTTGAAAGATAATCGCCGGCTCGGAGATGCCGGCCAGGTCCAGCAGGGAGTAGCTCCATTGCCCCTCGTGGCAGTCCACTTCCTGGTCGTCCAGCGAAAGCTGCAAGGTGGCAGGGTCGGGCATGTGGGAGAGATAGAAGGTGTCGTCGTAGCGGGCGAGGCTGGCGGAGATGTCGGTGACGATTCCGGAGAAATCCCCACTGCAGAGGTCTCCTACCACACCGTCGGTTCGCTGGGCGATGTCGATGTACCTGGTCCCGCCCGAAACGGAGCTCACCTGGTCCTGGGAACAGGATTCCGGATCCACCACCACCATGGCCGATGCGTTGAAGACATCGCGGCTTTCGCCGGATTTCAGCTCTCGGAAGGCGTCGATATAGCTGCCCACCGACATGGGTGAGCCGTCCTCTTCGTCGGAGACAAATACCAGGGAGAGGCTGGCCTGTTCGCGGAGAAAGCCGGCATTGGTGCCGTCCTCAATCCTGGAGGTCAGGGCCAGGTGTGCGGCTTCCATGCCCATCTCATAGACAGAGCCGCAGGTACCCACGTTCACCAGGTCCGAGAAAAGCTGCTGGGGGTCGGTTGTTTCGGGAGTGATGAAGGTGTCGTCCACCAGCTCACCGGCACCGGGGACTGCTTGAATCTCTGCTTCGGTGCAATCCCAGTTCTCGCCCAGCAAGACCTCCCCGACGGTGGTGGTGACTACGCCGATGTGGTAGTCGACGTCCAGGCTGGTGAACAAAGAGATGAACTCGTTGAAGTTCTGGGCAAGTGACTCCTGGTATGGGCCCATGGAATAGGAGTTGTCCACCACCAACAGGGCGTCAAGTTGGGATGCGGGTTCCTGTTGGAAGATGTCCACGGAGTCGAAAACCTGCACGCCATACTCCACACAGGCCGACAACACCACGGAAAGAGCCGGGAGGAAGAGAATCCGAGTGTTTCCATCTGTCATCTGGATGTCCCTCTCCTGGCTGCTACATCTCCATTGTAGTACAAGAACACTCTTCGAGTCTCAACCTGGAACAAGAATGAAATAACGGTGTCTGTGGAAACGTATACTGGGTCCTTTGGAGGCGCTCACCTGTGAAGGTGCGATTCCCTCTGGGCGACAATCGTTGAAAACAGCTTAAGGAACGGTGAAATTGTGCCAGCAGTTCCCGTGATGGATATTCCTCCGGTCTCCCATGAAACAGAGATCCGCATCGACGCCCTGGACAACGAACCCGCGTGGGCTTCGGCCCTGGAGCTGAAGGGTTTCACAGCTTTTGCCCCAGTCCCCGGCCAGCCACCCGCCGATGACACCACCGTGCGGATCATGGCCGACAAGAAGGCGCTGTACGTTTTTTTTCAAGCCTGGGATTCGGAACCCCAGCGAATCCACACGGGACTGGGCCGCAGGGATACACGCTTCGACGACGACTGGGTGGGACTCTACCTTGACACCGCCGGCACGGCGCAGCGGGCCTACATGTTCATGGTGAACCCCCACGGCATACAGGTCGATGGAACCCGCGTGGCGGGAACCGACTCCGACAATTCATCCTGGGACACCCAGTGGTACTCGCGAGGGCGCATGACGGATCGCGGCTACCAGGTGGAGTTGTCAATCCCCTGGCGCAGTGTCAGGCATCCAGCCCATTGTCAACAAATCGGGCTAATCCTGTTCCGAAACCAGGCAAGGACCGCCGAGATGAGCAGCTATCCCGAGCTGGACACCGACATGCAGGGCGTTCTCGTGCAGGAGGCCCTGTACCAGGGGATTGGCGACCTGCCCAGGAATGCAGGCCTCGATCTCATCCCCTCGCTCACCTTCGGCTGGACCGACAGCGGTCCTCCCGAAGACCGTTGGTCCTACCAGGGGCTCTCTCCGGGCATAACCCTGCGCTATGCGCCAGACGCGGCTCTTACTCTGCTGGGCACGGTCAACCCCGATTTCTCCCAGGTAGAGTCCGACGCTTCCCAGGTGGACGTCAACCGCCGCTACGCCCTCTACTACGAAGAAAAGCGCCCTTTCTTCCTTGAAGGCCAGGAGTGGTTCGAGCACCAGCTCGGCGAGGTGGTCTACACTCGTTCCATGGTGGCGCCGCGATACGGTGCGCGGGCTACGCTTGAAAAAGAGGGCTGGTCCGTGGCGGCCATCCACACTCTGGACGCCACCCCTTCATCCAGCGTCTCCGAAGGGGAGGGCTGGACGGAAGACGACCTGGAAGGCTACCAGGCCCTGGAGACGGTGGCTCGCGTCCGTCGGGCCATGGGCGACGACAGCTACCTGGGGCTCATCTTCTCGGACAGGACCATCCTGGGGACCGACCTGGCCAACAGGCTGGGGGGACTGGACGGATGGCTGCGGCTCTCGGATCGCACGTCCATCTCGGGCGGCGCTCTTGGGTCATGGACCAGTTTCTCCCAGGACGACGCACGCAGCGACGCCAAGGGCAAGCTCTCCCTGGAGTACAACAGCACCCGCCTGTACCTGAACGCCGAGGCCAAGTACATCGGTCCGGATTTCAGGGCCGAGAACGGGTTCATGAACTGGGCCGACGCCATGGGAGGCGAAGCCTGGCTCCGTTGGGCCTCCTATCCCGACAAGGCTGCACTGAAAAAAATCAATGTCATCCCCGCCAACACAGACATCTACTGGTACACCGATGGCCGCTTGCGCCAACTCTCCTATTCCCCCAGCTTCAACATGACATTCTCCAATGCAGTGAGCAGCGGCGGGGGCTTCTCGCTGAGCGGCGAAGACTACGATGGCACCTGGCTCCGGTACCAGAAACCCTGGATGTGGCTCTATGGCACGCCCACCAAGTGGCTCAACATCTGGGCCTTCGCCAAGACCGGCACTTCCCCGTACTACGACGACGACCCCGCCTGGACCGGCTGGGTCAACTACGCATCCGGAGAGATCACCCTGCAACCGGTTTCCCAGATCTCGGTTTCGCTGTCCGGCACGATGGAAGACTTCCGAGAAGAGGCTTTCGGCGACGGAGTCTACCGGGCTACCGTGGGCAGGTGCAAGCTGGAGACCTTTGCCTCCCGTTACCTCTGGGCGCGATGGATCCTGGACTGGAACACCGTTGACATCCTGGGAGACGATCCCGACAGATCTTCCAACTGGCAGTTGGAGTCCTTGCTGGCCTGGGAGCGCGCGCCCAACAAGGCGATCTACCTGGGCGGGCTCATGGTCCTGGATGACCCGGTGGAATGGCAGATATTCGCAAAGGTCTCGTGGCTCATGACGTTGTGAAGGCCGCCCCTGGTCGTCGCGCCTGGCCACATGGAAGGTGAAGCAGGCCAGGAACAGTGCTGGCTGACCGTTGGTTGGGTGCAGGCGCCTACTACAATATTTCCAACAGCTCCACTTCGAACAACAGGTCTTTGCCGGCCAGGGGGTGATTGGCGTCGAAGTAGATCTTTGTGTCGGTGACCCGGGAGATGACCGCCGGGATCACCTGCCCGGCCTGATTGCGCATCTCGACCACCTGACCAACCACGAAATCCAGGTTGCCGGGCAGTTGCGAGCGCTCGGTTTTGATTACCTTTTCCATCCTGTGCGGCCCGTAGGCCTGTTGGGAGGAAATCTCTCCGGATTTGACCTGGCCCGGGGACATCTCCAGGACGATGTCTTCGAAACCCTGGATCACCTGATCGGCGCCGAGCTGGAACTGGAGCGGTTCCCGGTCTCGGGAACTGTCGAACTCGGTGCCGTCCTTCAGGAAGCCGCGGTAATGGACTTTTACGGTATCGCCTTTCTTGACCTTGCTCATTCGGTCTCTCCATGCCTGGGTGTCTGGGTACCCCGCTACGCGGGCAAGCACAGAAACCGCGACGCAAGGAGTTTTGATGGTATCATGTTCGGGCCAGCCTGGCTCCGAAATCATGCCACGAGTCCACGGACTCCGCCAACGGCGGCATGGAATGTACGGCCCGTCAGAATAGCCGGTGGAAGAAACAAGAGAGGCGCCATGTCCAACCTTGACAGAATCGTTTTCCTGCTCGTTCCGCTCGCCTCTGTCCTCGCCTGTAGTCAGCAAAATGCCAAGGACACCGGGCAACCGTATGTTCCCCCCACCTGGGACGAGGATGCTCCCGCCATCGACTGTGCCTACGGCACTCCCGACGCCCCCATGCTGGATGCGGTCCTCGAAGATGCCGGCCTGACCCTGGAAGAGGTGGGCTACAGCGATACCGATTGGAGCTATGCCAGCTACGCCAGTGTTCTGGACGACCCTTTCAGGCTCTCCTGGTTCTACACGTATCAGTTCACACCCCTCACCTACCCCTGCCTGGGTGGGCAGGTGGCCTGGGACCTGGACTACGCCGCCGCCACGCCCCACCCCGTGGCAAGCGCCCTGGGCCAGGCCATGGCCTTGCTGGACGTGGAGACCACCTCCCAGCCCCTGGATCCGCGAGAGACCCAGCAAGATCTGGTGGACCTCTCCTCGTTGCCGCAGGACCTTGCGGAGGCTCTGGCCCCCATCCTGGTGGCCATGGACCTGGTGGCCCAGGCCCGCGATGAGTTGGCAGCCGGCATAGACGTGGATCTCGAATCCCTGGTGGACTACGGGAACGGGGGGGTGATCCTGGACTACTATGTCGAACCCGACCTTAGCGATGACGACATCCAGGACTGGGTCCTCTCCGCCAACGGCCCCCGTCTGCTCTACGAGCCCGCCCGGATCCTGGCATTCGCCCTGGAAGAAGCAGATCTCGCCCGCTTTGCCGGCACCGATGCCGTCCTTGATGAGCTGAGTTCCCTGGGGCGTATCGTGGTGGCAGGGCCCCAACATGACGAACCGGGCGAGATGGACGACGTAGCCTTCTACCTGGACCTTGGGGGCGATGATTCCTACGTCTACCCTGCCGGGGCTTCCTCCGAGTCCCTGCCAGTCTCGGTCCACGTGGATCTCGGGGGAGATGATTCCTATGGCTACATCCAGGAGGACGACGGAAGCGACGCCCTCCTTCCCTCCGACTCCGAAGGCCGCTACAGCGGCGACGACTACTACGGCGAGTTCTCGTTGTCCCGCGTGGGGCGCCAGGGCTCCGGTCGGGCCGGCGTGGGTATTCTCATGGACCTGGGCAAGGGCGACGACCTCTACCAGTCCCTACGCATGAGCCAGGGCTGGGCGCACCTGGGGGTCGGCCTGCTCTATGACGACGGCGGCGACGACATCTACCTGGCGGAAGAGGGCGCCCAGGGGGGGGCCAGCATGGGCATCGGCATCTTCATGGACGCCTCCGGCGACGACATCCACAACACATTTGTCAACAGCCAGGGTTTCGCCTATGTCCAGGCCGTGGGCATTGCCTGGGACGGCGGGGGGAACGACACATGGTACGCCAACCCCGGCAAGGCCGAGGACGGCGGCACCGTGGTCTACTATTCGCCCCAACTGCCCGGCAGCGCCAACAGCAGCATGTGCCAGGGCTCGGGGTTTGGAATGCGATGGGATTCCGAGTACACGTATCTTTCAGGCGGGGTGGGCATCTTGAGGGATGCCTCCGGCGACGACACCTATACCGCCGGCCTGTTCGCCCAGGGATCGGGTTACTGGCAGTCGGTGGGCCTCCTGTTGGACGGCCAGGGTTCTGATACATACGACGCGTACTACTACGTCCAGGGTGGAGCCGCCCACTACTCGGCGGGTGTGTTGCTGGACGACGGCCCGGGCGACGACCGTTTCAACACAATAATGGAGCCCAACTACATGCAGATCGGGGCGGGCCATGACTTCTCGGTGGGCGTGCTGGTGAACGAGCAGGGTGACGACACCTACGTCTACGGCGGTCTGGCGGGTGGCGCCAGCAACTGCGAAGGCATCGGCATCTTCGTTGACAACGATGGCCAGGACGTCTACCAGGTCAGCTCCAGCTACTCCACTGGACTTGGAAACCACTCCTCGGAATGTATCGACACAACCCGGGTCAACGTTGACGCCATAGGCCTTTTCATGGACTCGGGTGGCGACGAAGACAGCTATGACTGGCCCGACGAAGATGGCCACCCGCAGCCCGGGAACGATTCTTCCTTCGGCTACGCCTGGAGCGGCGAGGAGACCGAAAAAGGCGGGGCAGTGGACGGCGACGGCGAGACCGGCGTACATGCCGGAGGTGAGTTGCCATGAAGGGTGGGGCCATGGACATTTCAGCGAAGCGGGAACCCGCATGCGAGCCGGGAGTGCTCGCGGCCATGTGCCGGCGGTGGGGCGAGCCAGCGGAGGTGTTGGAGTTGGAGCGGGTGCCGCTGGGCCGTCCGGGTCCCGGTGAAGTGCTGCTGCGTATGCAGGCAGCTCCCATCAACCCGGCCGACATCAACGTGATCCAGGGGAAATACGGCTTCAAGCCAGCGCTGCCGGCTTTTTGCGGCAACGAGGGAGTGGGGGTGGTGATGGAGATCGGGCCAGGCGTGAGCAACTTTCGAGTTGGCGACCTGGCGCGGCCGGTACCGGGCGTGGGCACCTGGCGCGAGGCCCTGGTGGCCTCGGCCCGGGACCTGCTGCCCCTCCCCGTCGGCCTCCCCGTGGAGCAGGCCGCCACCCTGAGCGTGAACCCCGCCACCGCGTGGCGGATGCTCCACGACTTCGGGAACCTGGAGCCGGGGGACTGGGTGGGGCTCAACGCCGCAACCTCCCAGGTGGGGAGGCACCTGGTACGCATGGCGCGACACATGGGCCTGAGGGCCCTGGCGGTGGCCCGCCGCCGGGATGCGTTGCGGGATCTACTGGACGAAGGAGCTGCCCTGGCCTTGAGCGAGGAGCAGGCCGCGGGCCGAGGCCGGCTTCGGGATTCGCTGAAGGGCGAAAAGCTGAAGTTGGCCTTCAACGCCGTGGGCGGGCGCAGCGCTCGGAACCTGGCCCTCGCCCTGGACCGGGGCGCCACCATGGTCACCTATGGCGCCATGGGCCTGCAACCCCTGGAAATCCCAAGTGGGCCGTTGATCTTTCGTGAGATCCGCCTGGTGGGCTTCTGGGTCACCGCCTGGTATGGCCGTGCAAGCCCGGGGCAGGTGCGCGGCATGATGAATGAGTTGGCTCGGCTGTACCATCGGGGCGTGGTGCACACCAGTATCGGAGCCCGCTACCCACTGATGAAACTGCACGATGCCCTGGCCGCCGCAGGTGGTGGAAACACTGGCGGCAAGGTCATTCTTCTGCTGTAGGCCAGGCTCTCCGGCCTGGAGTTCCCCGTCCCGGCACCGGGAGTCGGCTGCCCCGTGGGTGGCGGGCCCCAGGGCCCCCTGCGACGCCGGCTCAACATGTGTCAGCCCTGCGAATCACCTGCCCGTGGAGCTGGTCCAGGTTGGTGTTTCCAGGTTCCACAACGATCTTGCCGTTCACCAGTACGTGGCTGATTCCCCGGGGCCTGCGGGCGGGCCTCGCGGGGGTCGAGCGAGTGCCGATGAAGCGCGGATCGAAGATCACCATGTCGGCCTTGAAACCCCGCTTGATCATGCCCCGGTCCTTCAGGCCCAGTTGCCGGGCCGGCAGGGAGGTGGACTTTCGAATGGCCTGACGAAGCGGTAGCAGAGCACGATCACGGGCGTAGGAACCCAGGAAACGGGGAAAGCAGTCGAAGAACAGGTGGGAGGGCATGCCGAAACCCATGAGGATGGTGTCGGTGGCTATGGAGACCATGGGATCCAGCAGCGCCGCCCGCTGGGCCTGCTCGATGAATGGATCGCCGGGGTAGGTGGGGGTTTCGAAGACCAGGACCCTCCCCTGTTCTTCCAGGAGCAGGTCGCAGGCGGCGTCGAAAGGGTGGCAGCGGCGTTCCTGGGCGATATCGGCGAGGGAGCGCCCCAGCAGTGCCTGGTTCTCGTCGCTCACCACGCTCATGATGAAGATGGAATCCCAACCCATGATCTTGAA
>JAJRWT010000021.1 GCA_024276675.1 Myxococcota bacterium
GCCCTGATCCGTGAGCATGGCTCCGCTGTGGACGTTGACTCGGATGAACTGTGCCTGGGCGGCAGTGGCAACTGCCAGGGCAGCCGCGGCCGAATTTCGAAGCACATTTACGCCCAGCAGCATGGATTCGCCGAAGCGCTGCTTGACGGCGCTGGCCACCACGGTCATGAAGGCCACCACGTGAGGTTCGGCTGGGCCCGGCGCGTAGGGGTGGTCACCCAGGTTTTCGATTATACAGCCGGCTGCTCCCCCCCGGAACATGGCTTCGGTGTCGTGCAGGGCTCGATCCAGTACTGCCGAAAAACCCGGGGAGTCGGTAGGGGCGCCAGGAAGCGGCAAGAGGTGTACGGCAGCGATGATGGAACCTGGAGGGATGATGGCTTTGTTCACTGGAGTACTCGGCGGGCAGGGGTTGCATCGAGGGATTGGCGTGGGGAGCCGCTCAGCAATTACAGTACCCGCCCCCAGCGGCAGCGGCGTGGTGGGGCATGGGGTAACGCACTGGTGCCAGGAGGTCATTCTTGCACGAAGCCGCGGGCATCAAGCCGCACACAGGTCCTGGAAGAGGCAGAGCTGTTCAGGCGGCTCGTGCCTGCCGCGGAACGCCAGGCGCTGCTGCGCCGCGCCCTGGCCGACATCGTGCAGCTCTGGGGAAGACTGAAGAGAACCACGTCTCTCGACGCGATATTGACAAGCGGCCAGCAGCAGGACAAACTGTAGAAAGCCGCTTCGCATCTCCGCATTCGCGATCAGTGGTTGGAGTCTCCATTGCCATTGCTGGATCCCCGAGACCTGCGACAGTATGCCAACCGCGACTGGTCAGCTCCGGAACGGCTGGCCCGTACGCGGCGCACGCGGCAACCCGTAGAGCTGAAGGTCAGTCTGGCCATTCAGCTCTACGAAGCTGCCAGGGCCAGTCATCCAGGATGGCCTGACGATGCTGCCAGAAGGACGGACCTGAAATCCCACCTTAGACTTCGGGCCCTGCTGGACAAAGCCACCCATGTCGGCACTGGGTGAAACCCTCCATTCCCTGGTGCGAGTTCTGGATAGCCGGGAACTGGGTTGGTTCGTCTTCGGTGCCCAGGCCGTGGCCGTTCGTGGAGCGCCGCGTGCGACACAGGACGTAGACATCACCGTCCGCATCGACAGAACCCTTGTTCCAGATCTGCTGGCCGCGTTGGAGGCAGAGGGACTGCGGCATCGCCATCCCCAACTCGTCGAAGAATTGCTGGACATGGGTGCAGTGATACCCCTCGTGCATCCCTCTGGAATGGATGTGGATCTCGTGCTGGCCGGATCTGGCCTGGAAACCTTGGCTCTCGGTCGTGCAACACGGGTTGGTATGGACGGCGTCCAGGTGCCGGTGGCCCACGCCACCGACCTGGTGGTAATGAAGGTCCTGGCCGGTCGAGGCAAAGACCTGGACGATGTCAGATCCCTGTTGGCCAGTGGCGATGTGGACATAGCCGAGGCACGCAATCTGCTCCAGCAGCTTCAGCGGGCCTTGGGGCAATCAGACCTTCTGCCCGCCTTTCATGCGGCCCTGGCAGAACTTTGACGGTCGGCTCATTTCAGCTCACATTCCAGACACATGACTTTATGACATGGAATCAACGACCGGGGACGGCGGCAGGCAGCACCATGCGAATCGAAACAGGTCTCCTCGACCTGGCAGGGCTCCTCGACGAGCCGCTCCACGTCGGTCGTGGTCAGTACTACGCCACGGGATTCGAAGAGCTTGAAAAGGGCCGTCGCGGGTGGCTCCATGGCCGATGGACCAGCCCTGGATGCCCACTCACAGGCATCCCGCAGCATGCTGCCCAGCCTGCCGTACCCGACTTGACGCGCCTGCGCCCTGACGGGCTCGGTCATCGTTTCGGCCTGTGAGAACAGCCTGGTCCACGCCAGAGCGCCACTCGTGGAGGCGTGGCGGCGGCGAGGCACCGTCGCCACCAGGCGCCGTGCCACGGGAGGTTACTCCCCCCTGTTGATTCCCGCCTCCTCCATGCTGCTCTCACTGGCCGCAACAATGACCGGGGCACCGCGGGCCCAGGCGGCCAGGGGGGCTCCAGCCCCCCTGGCCCTCTCCTGTTTTCCCTGATATGCTCACCGACTACCCGGAAGGCCGTGCCTCCGCTCCGTGACCTTGCTGTTCTTCGCCCTGGCCGGGCTTCCAACAGCGACGGTCACTCCACTGCGCCTCGGCTAAGGTCGGTGTGACAGGGTCGAGGGAAAGAAGGAAAAAGTGATCGAGGGCGCGACGGTCACCTCGAAAGGCGGAAGCCGAGGTCGCCGTAGTGGTAGCCGGGGGCGTTCCTGAGGCGGATGGCGACCCGGACGTACCTGGCCGAGTAGTTCCAGGAGCCGCCACGGCGGACCCGGTTGGAGCCGTCCGAGGGTCCCCATGGATCGACTTCGTCGCCGCCATAGTAGTCATACCAGTCGTGGCACCACTCCCACACGTTGCCGTGCATGTCGTACATGCCCCAGGGGTTGGGGGCCTTGGTGCCCACCTGGGCGGGCTCGCCCGGATCGTTGCCGCAGTACACCGTGATGTCGCCGAGCTGCTCGCCGTTGTCCAGGGTCACCGCGCTGCAGTCGTACTCAGTGCCCGACACCACGTTGCCACCGTTGGAGAACGCGCTGCCGGTCCCCGCCCGGGCCGCGTACTCCCACTCGGCCTCGGTGGGCAGCCGGTAGCCCTCGCAGTCGTAGGGCGTAGCAAAGGCGCTGTTGGTCTCGCATTCCACCGAGTCCCCGGACCCCGTGCAAATGTAGCACCGGGCCAGCCCTGCCGCATCCGCCACCGCGTTGGCAAAGGCCGCGGCCTCGTGCCAGTCTATGCACTCCACGGGGCAATCGTAGCAGCCTTCGTTACATGCAGGCTGGTACCCCATGAAACCCTCGAACTCGCCCTGGGTCACCTCGTACACCCCGATGTAGAACCCACGCGTGAGTTCAACCCCGTGCTGGTCCTCGTCCGAGTCCCGCCCCACCTCGTCCTCGGGGCTGCCCATGGTGAAGGTGCCCGGGCAGATGATCACGGCCTTTAGTGGCCGACTATTATGAAACACCACTAATACGCCGCCCCCCAAAACACAATGGCTATTTATGCTCTTACCCCACCTTTACCTTGCATTATCGAGTTTCTGGGCGGGAACCTTCTACGTGGTACAGACCGCGGTAGCCGCGGACGATCTCCGCATCGCTCCAGTCATCGTTGTCGGTGAAGTAGATGGACTTCCCGAGAACGGTGCGCTGCAGGTGCTCCCATGCCTCGGTGTCGAAGCGGTAGTGGATTTCGGGAAGGCCATCTTCCCGCTCCGCTACCTTCACGGCGAAGAGGCCCTTCATGTGCTGGGCCTTCAACCAGGCCCGGACCTTCTTTCGCGTCCCGGCGATGGTGGGTGGGCTTCCGCCTCGGATCTCCCCCTCCGCGCGGCGGCGGAGCCGGTCCTGGAGGTCGGCCAGTAGCCTCTGGCGCTTGGCGATCTCCCTCAGCAGGGTCCGTGATTGGGCGACGAAGTACTTCTCGTTGAAGCAGACGAC
>JAJRWT010000022.1 GCA_024276675.1 Myxococcota bacterium
CCATCCGGAAAGTGCGGACCGAGCAGGAGCGAGTCGCTTTCGAGCCAGGTGCGTCCGGGCAACCCGCCGGAATAGCAGCGCTATTTCAAGCGGTTGCCCGGCGCGCCTGGCGAAGGAATGGGCCGCTCCTGCGATGGGAGCGGTTTCCGGATGGGAACTTGATAGAGAGAGTAGGATGGCCAATACACGAAAGACCGAAACAGGTGGTATCGAGACCGTTGAAGGGTCGAACACCGAAAAACCAGTCATGGACCTGGGGGCAGGCAGCCTTCTGGAGCTGCTGGAACATAGCACGGACAGGGCCCTGGCCAAGGGTGCCCTCCAGCCCATTCCCAGCAGCCTGTACTTCGTGAGGCAGGCGGGCGTTCGCTTCCAGGTGCACCTCACCCAGGCCATCCGGCGGAAAGAACGCCAGGCTGCCCGGGAAGCCGGGAACAGCAATCAACGGAACCCGTTCCTGCCATGCGACAGGGACCTGCTGGTGGCCGGCATCGGCCCCGATCACCTTTGCCTGCTCAACAAATTCAATGTCTTCGAGAGGCACCTGCTGCTGGTGACCAGGACCTTCCAGCACCAGGACAGCCCCCTGGACCTGGCCGACATGCTGGCCCTGGTCACCTGCCTCGCTGAGCTGGACGGCCTGGCATTCTACAACGGAGGCCGTGTCGCCGGGGCCAGCCAGATGCACAAGCACCTGCAACTGGTGCCTTTCCCGCTGGGACCGGATCCCCGTCCACCCCTGGAATCCCTGTTCACCATGTCCAGGCGCCCGCCGACCATCACAAGGAGTCCCCATCTCCCATTCGCCCACGCGCTGCTTGGGCTGCCCCCCCCGTCCCGTCACCGGCGTGAAACAGCCAGGGCACTCCTGGAGGCTTATGAAACCTGCCTGGAGGCAACCGGGGTCTCCAGGGAGATGGGGCCGAAGGGCGAGCTGTGTTCGACCCCGTACAACCTCTTGCTCACGCGGCGCTGGATGCTGCTGGTGCCCCGTAGAAAAGAGCACTTCGGCACCATCTCCGTAAACTCCCTGGGCTTCGCCGGCACCCTTCTGGCCAGGGGACCAGGGGAATTGTCCCTGATCCGTGAAGCGGGCCCAATGGAGATCCTGCGCGCCGTCGCCCTGCGCTGACCCCCCGACAGAATCCGCCCCATCCCTGAACGACCCGTCGCAGGCGGTCGAGAGTCTCGTCCCTGGTTGGAACTTCCAGTCCCACGGATGCAGGCCCGGGCAGCACGGTTCCCGGTTGACTGTGGGCGACTTTCCAAGTACCCAACAATCCGTGCGCCCGGGGCCTTCCGGGGATCCAGAGGCGCCACATCTCGGTCAAGTCTGCCCCAAGAAGCAGAAGCGGTGCTCGCTGCGGTATTCCACTCGCCGGAGCGGCGCCACAGACACATGGCCGACATCCCGGAAAACAAGTATCCTGCCAGTTGTCAATCCATCCTTCGCCTGAATTCCCGCGAGGCCTGCCATGAAGATGCAGCCCACCACTCCCGATTCCAGGTCACCCAGGAGCCGTCGGGAAAGCACGGGGCCGCTGCGGAGCGCCATGCGCTACCGCGCCGGGCCCTGCTGGACATCGGGCGCTTCGAAGTATTTCAATACGCCTTCAACGCCCGATGTCCAGCATGGCCCGTCTCGCTACGCGCCTGGGGCTGATGGTGGACGAAGGCAGGATTCGCCCTCGCGCTCTCTCCCGCTGTCTCCCCTGCGCATCATTCTCGTGATCCTGTTTCTGGGGGCCTACCCTGCCTTTGTCTCGATCTCCTCCTGCACATCCCATGACAAGGACACGGCCTCGTACTCCCCCGGGCCGGTGGAAACTGGCGACAGCGCCGAAACCGGCGACACCTCCTCTTCTCCGGACACCAGCGACAGTGGCGACACCGGCGACACGGCCCAACCCCGCGACACCGCAATTCCAGAAGGACGAGCCACGTACCTGGTGGACGCATCGGTGGTCGTGGGGACCATCGATTCCCTCAACTCGGTTCAGGGCGGACCGGCACCGCTGAACGACGGCGATGCCGATCTCACCGAACTGTACCAGCAGGCCGGCATCCCCATGGTCAGGATCCCGGTGGGAGACGGCTCCGACTACACCCTGGCGAGTATCTACCCCGACATAGCAGCCGACCCCTACAGCCCCGACTCCTACCATTTCGACGACATCGACCGGACCATGGGAGCCATCGTCGATGCCGGCCTGGAACCCCTCTGGCAGGCCGCCTTCTACCTGGGAAACACCGATGAATGGGGCTATTCATGCCATCATCGCGGTATTGCCATACTCGACGTCGATCTTTGGAGCATAGTCATAGAGCACGTCCTGCTGCACTTCAACGCGGGTTGGGCCGATGGCTACCACTGGAACGTGAAGTGGGTGGAAACACTCAACGAACCCTTCAAGTCGTGGATCTACCCGCGTAGCTCCTACCTGGATGTCTGGTACGTGTACCAGGCGGTGGCCGAAGCCGTGGCCCGGGTCAACGCGGCCACCGGATCCCATATCAAGGTGGTGGGGTTCGCAAACCCTGTGGAACCGGATTCCGAGGGCAAATATGAATGGGACAGCGACACCTGGCTCATGGACGACTTCCTCTCCTTCGTCAAGACCAACGACCTGCCCATGGACGCCTTCGCCTTCCACTCCTACGAGCACCCATACGACCACCAGGAAACCGCCCTGGTGGTCAAGGAGCACCTGGTGAAGGCGGGCTTCGGCGACATTCCGCTGTGGAACACCGAGTGGAACGACAGCGGCCTGGATCTGCCCACTTCCTCGGTGTGGCGCAGCATCTATTTCGGCAGCCAGAACGCCCAGACAAAGACTCTCTGGCAGGGGATCGTGGATCGCTCCTTCGTGTTCAGGGGCAACCAGCGGACCCTTCCACCGCATTCCGAAGCCGAGTGCGACGACTCACGGTACATAGCGGCCGACGGCACGCCACAGCCGGCCTACTACGGCTGGCTGATGTTCGACGACATGGCCAGAGACACCCCGCTACGCCTGGAAGCATCCACCAACAGGGACGAGGTCACCATATTGGCGGGCATATCCGAAGACGGTAACACGCTGGATGTCCTCCTGGCCTACTGGATCTACTACCAGGACGTGGACAGCTACGTGGACTCGGACACGGATCCCTACTACGTGAGGGTGAGCGGCCTCTCTTCCGACTCCACCTGGACCGCCGAGCTTCGCACCATCGACTACGACACCACCAGCTACGATCCCGTGAATGCCGTGCGCTTGACCACCGACCCCCAGGGGCGCCTCGCCATCCCCGGCGCCATCGATCTCTGGACCACACACTTCTGGCACCTGGAAAAGACCGATTAATCGTACCAGCCGGCAATCGTCCTGGAGCCAGCCACCATGCACAAGAGGGCGAGACGCCCTCGCTCCCGGGTGCAGCGCTTCACCTCTTGCGCAGCAGTGTCCTCCCCGCAGCCTGAATGCGCTCTCTTCCGTGCAGCCCATGGCGGCAGTCCGGCCCTGGGGGGCAAAAACCCCGGCTCAGGGTAGACACGATGGGCTTCGCTGGCATACCAGGGATTTCCTCCCCACGATTTCCAAGGAAGCACATGACATCGGAATCGCCGCGCTCCCTCGCTGCCGTCGTGCTGGCGGTGTTCGTGGTGAGCTTGTCCCTGGTTCTGTACGAGCTGCTGCTCACACGCCTTTTCGCCGTGGTGTTGTTCGCCCAGTTCGCCCACCTGGCCCTGGCGCTGGCCCTGCTGGGCATCGGAGTCGGAGCCATCGCGCAGCACCTGTGGCCATCCCTGGTGCCCAGGCATTGCGTGGAGCGTCGGCTTGGCTGGCTGGCCATGGGCCTTGCTGTCTCCGTGCTGGTGGCGGTGCTTGCCACCCTCTACTTCCCGGTGCTGAAGGCTCCGGATATTCCCCCATCCAACTACCAGGAGCGAGCTGGCATCCGGGAAGAGCTGCTGAACCCGGGCTGGTTCATGGCCCTTCTGCCTTTCCTGGCTCTGCCCTTCTCATGGGCGGGGCTCATCTTCGCCGGGGTGTTTCAGCGCTACAAGAAGCACATCGGGAGGGTATACGGAGCGGATCTCATCGGCGGGGCCGCCGGGGCCCTGATCTTCGTCCCAGTTCTCACCAGTCTCGCCGGTCCCGACACGGTTTTCGTCATCACGCTCCTCTCGTCGCTGGGCGCCTGGATGGCCTTCAGAACCGCCCGCTCCAGGTCCGGCCTGGCACTTTCCACCGTGGCCGTCGTGATGTCCCTGGGGGCCGTCGTGGCGGGCAGGATCACCGGAGAACTCCTGCCGGTACGCCAGAGCGCCGGCTTCGCCGAAGAAAAGGTCAGCTACGTACAATGGACTCCCTTGACCCGGCTGTCGGTCTACGACATGTACGGCAAGGTCCGGGTGCTCCTGGACAACAGCTCCGCTTCAGAGGTCGTGCTGTCGAAAGAGCGCCTGCAACGTATCAAGCGCCACATGACCAGGACAGCGGTCTACCAGTTGCACGCCCCCCCGGGCCACGTGGCCATACTGGCGGCGTCGGCCGGGCCAGAGGTGGCCGTGGCCCAGTCCTACGGATTCAGCAACATAGACGCCATCGACATTGCCTCCGAGATCTTCGAACTGGTGGCCACCAGGTATCCCGACTGGTCCTGGAACCCCTACCTGCAGCCCGGTGTGCGGCGCGTCCACGCCGATGGCAGAGCCGCCATCCTGCGATCCAGGGAACCCTACGACATCATCCAGATGGTACACGCCAACCTCTGGTCATCCGCCGGGCTGCTGGCCAACGCCTGGTCCCCCTCCCTGCTGGAGACCAAGCAGGCCTTCGCCACCTACCTGGACCACCTGACTCCCGACGGGACCATCTCTTTCGGCCGGGGCGCCATGACCGGCTACCTCGTGCGCGCCGCCGCCGCCGCCCTGGAGGACCGCGGGGTCACCAGGCCATGGGAACACATCGCCTATGTGCAGGGCAGCAGCACCGTGATGCTCCTGAAAGCACGCCCATGGACCCAGCAGGAAAGGGACCAGCTTTTCCGGATCACCGAGGCATCTCCGGGCCACCAGGTGGTCATGGACCCGGTGGCCCTGCCCGACAGCAAGGGGCGGAAGTTCCTGGAAAAGGTGCCTCTACTCACCGATGATCGCCCGTACCTGGACTCTGCCAACCTGTTCCCCAAGGCCGTGGCCAGCCTGTTCAGCTATGCGAGCGAATCCGAAAGCAGCGCCCTGGGCCTGCTCTACAAGAGCATAGTCATACAGGTGCTGTTCGTGCTCATGGCCGGCATGCTGTTCGTTGTGGTGCCCTGGCTCTGGCGCGGCCGCTCCGAGATGGCTGGAACGCGGAAAACCTGGGGGGTACTCGTGTACGTGGCAGGACTGGGCTACGGATACCTCGCCATAGAGACTGTCCTCGTACACCAACTGGTCCTGTTCGTGGGCCACCCCACCTATGCCATCACCGTAGTCGTGCTCTCCCTGCTCCTCTCCTCGGGCCTGGGCAGCCTGGTCTCCGCCAGGCTTGGGGAAGACCGCCTGGTGACGAAGCTCCGCCTGGTGCTGCTGGCGGTGTTGGTGCTGGGCACCGTTCAGACCTGGCTCATGCCGCCGATACTCGACGCCACCGCGTTGGGCCTGCCCCTGGGCCTGCGCCTGTTCCTGACATTCCTGCTACTGCTGCCGCTGGGCTTCGCCATGGGAATGCCCTTTCCGCTGGCCATGCGCATCCTCCCCGCACATGCCGGCGGAGTGGTACCATGGGCCTGGGCCATCAACGGCTGGATGAGCGTGGCCGCCAGCCTGGCCACAATCCTGGCATCTCGTGCCTGGGGCTATTCCCAGGCATTTGCCCTGGCCCTGGCGGCCTATAGCATCTCTCTGGCGTTGGCCGGCACCCTGTCGTGGCCAGTCGAGAAGGAGGCGGAAGTTGCGTGAACCCGGGCGCATGACCACAGCCGGCCCCCGCGGGCCCCGGCAGCTCATGTCGGCCTGCTGCCTGATCCTGGGCTTGGCGACCATCTCCTGCACGCACCAGGATTCGCCCTCCTGGCGGGTCGGAGACGATTCACTTCCCAACATCATGCTGGTGGTCATCGACACCCTCCGCGCCGATCACCTGGGCATGTACGGCTATTCGCGACCCACTTCCCCCAACCTGGACGCCTTTGCGGACGAAGCAGCGGTCTTCCAGCGCAGCTTCAGCCACAGCCCCTGGACCATGCCCTCCATTGCGTCCATCCTCACGGGTCTGGTGCCCAGGGACCACGGCATAACCCAATGGGAACAACCCCTGGCGCCTCGTTTCCTCACCTTGACCGAACGACTCCAACAGGCCGGGTACCGCACGGGAGCCTGTGTGAGCCACCACATCCTCAAGCCCCGATACCACTACGACCAGGGCTTCCAGAGCTATGACTTCTCCGTGCTGAAGCTGGGCTCCTCCCGCAAGGTTTCGTCTTCACCCCATATCGCCCGCTGCGGGACGGACTTCCTGGATCAGGACTCCGACGCCCCCTTCTTCCTCTGGCTCCACTTCTTCGATCCTCACAACGACTACGTCAAGCACGAAGGCCACGACTTCGGCGACCAGCCCATGGACCGCTACGACAGCGAGATAGCCTTCACGGACCAATACCTGGGCCAGGTCTTCGACTTCCTGGACGCCAGCGGCCTGAGCGACAGCACCATCGTCGTGGTGATGGCCGACCACGGCGAAGAGTTCAGGGACCACGGCGGCACCAAGCACACCCTCACCCTGTACAACGAAGTCATCAGGATTCCCCTGGTCATGAAGGTTCCAGGCTTTTCCGGCACGCGCATGGAGCAGCTCGTGGCCGAAACCCAGGTCTCCCCCACAATCCTCGCCCTGGCCGGGCTACCCGTGCCCGACAGCTTTTCAGCACCGATAATTCCCTTTGATGCCGATGGCTTCTCTGCTGGTGGCGACCATACCATCATCGCCGAGACGCTCCGCGAAGCCGACAAGAGAGCCGTTGTCCAGGACCGGTGGAAGTTCATCCTCGACAAGAAGAAACACCGCAGGTATCTCTTCGACCTCTCGAAGGACCCTTCCGAAAAGCACAACCTGGCGGGCAGGGAACCCGCCACGACCTCGCGGCTGCTCTCCCTGGTGGAAAAACACTACGCCGGCGGGCGAACGCAGATACAGGCCCAACCCCTTGCCCCGGAAACCAAGGAGGCACTGGAAGCCCTTGGCTATGTCACGGGCGATGCCCCCTCCGGAAACTAGGGCCGGTGATGTCCCGGTGAGCCAGGGAGCCCCCTCTCAGTACTCGAGCATGATCTTGGCGTCCTGGTTGAGCGTGGAACGTTCCACCGCTTCAAGGGCCTCGTCGAAGGTGTAGGTGGCGGTGATCATGGGTTCGAGCATGATCCGGTCGTTGGTCAACATCCTGATGATGTTGGGGAAGATCCCATAGCCGTCGTGCCCCCTGGCACCCACGATCATGTTGGCGCCCGATACCAGCGTGTCCAGTTGGACCGGCGCCTTCAAACCCGTTCGGCCCAGGTAGACCATCTTGCCCGCCGGGGCGAAGCAGCGCTCGATGTGGGGCATGGTGGCGTGGGCGGCTCCCGCAGCTTCCACCTGCATGTCGGCTCCTTCACCCTTGGTGATCTCCATCACCGCCTCGGTGGGATCCTCTTCGCGGGGATCGATGGCGTGGTCGGCACCCATCAGCAGAGCCACCTCACGGCGCCTGGGGCTCCGATTGAAGACCGTGATGGTGGCGGCGCCGCAGCTCCTGCCAAGGGCCACCGCCCCGAGACCCACGGGGCCGGCTCCGTGGACCACCAGGTGGCCCCCGGGCTTGAAGCCGCCGGAGGTGATGAACATGCCGTTGTAGGAGCAAGAGGTGGGCTCCACAAGGGCACCGATGCGACAGGCGCGCTGGGCATCGCCCAGTTTTTCAGCCAGATCGTTGATCTTCCAGCAATGCCGCGCCTTGCTGGTGATGTAGTCGGCGTAGGCGCCAGGGGCCGAAAAGCCCACCATGTCCAGGTGCCGGCACTGGTTGGGATAGCCGGTGCGGCAGGCATCGCATTCGTTGCAGTTGAGCATTCCCTCGGCCGCCACCAGGTCGCCTGGCTCCAGGGTGGTGACGCTCTTGCCCACCTCTACTACTTCGCCGGTGTATTCGTGGCCCAGAATGACCGGCAGCCTGGTGGGACCGGAAAAGATTATGTAACCGTCTTTGTCGGTGAGGTAGCAATGGGTGTCGGAACCGCACACACCGCAGGCCCGGAGCTTGATGAGCACCTCGTCGTGGGCAGGGACAGGGTCCGGCACCTGGTGCCACTGGAGGGTGGGGTGCCTCCAGACATTGCTGGCAATGGTGGCCTTGCGGCTTTCGACCTCTTTGGGGGTAACGGGGTAATCAGGGCGGGGATCCCATTGTCCGTCCAGAACCAGTGCTCTCATGTGCCACCTTCCATCGATGGGGTTTTGAAGAAGGGGCATTATAGGAGCGAGCCCGCCCGTCGGCAAGCTGCAGCTTCTCGTTCTCGGGAGGATTCCCCCCCCTGGGCTGCCCTCCGGGGTAAACAGGGAGGGTGGGGTCCACAGTCGCGGGGGGGGGTCCACATCCACGAAGGCCCTGGAAGCCGAGATCCGGTTGGCGCTGAGGTCGGTCGGCAATTAGGCTTTCACAAAGCAGAAAACAGGGGGCAAGGACATGGCCTTCCATTCCGCCAGCCGTTCCGTGCAGCGCCTGGCCATCGCGCTGACGATGGCCGTCTCGGTGTCCCCCTCGTGGAGTCGGGAGCAGCACGAGCCATTCGTGCTGCGCCAGGACATCGTGGTCACCAGCAACCCGACGCTGGCTGAAACCTACCCGGAGTCCGCCACCGTGGTCCTCCTGGAGTTGGGACCCGTGGACTTCTCATCCATCCTGGACACCACGGGAGCGCCCTTCGGAGGCGACGCGCCCGTGGCCCTGGATGGAGACCTGGTGATTCGAGAGACCAAGGGCCTGGGCATGCTCAAGGCATTCCAGGGGCTGGTGTCCATCTCCGGGAGCCTGCGAATCGTCCGCAACGACTCCCTGCTCCTGGACGGGCTGGATGCCCTGGAATCGGTGGGGGGCGACGTGCTGCTCCAAGGCAACGAGTCGCTCTCTCTCCGGGGTCTCAATGGACTGAAGCAAGTGGGGGGAGACCTGGAGATATCTCAGAACCACCTGTTTGGCACCCTGGCGGGACTGGACGCCCTGGCCAGCGTGGGCGGGGACCTGCGCATCTCCGACAACCCGCGCCTCCAGGCCCTGGACGCCCTGGGTTCCCTGTCCGAGGTTTCGGGGGATCTCGTGTTGGCCAACAGCTTGCCGGAGTCATCCAGCCTCGTGAGCATCCAGGGCCTGGACGGCCTGGTGTCGGTGGGGGGATCGCTGCGCATCGAAAACCAGCCGCTGCTGGCTGACTCCACGGGCCTGGAAGGACTGGGTTTCCTGGGCTCCCACCTGGTGCTTCGCCACTGTCCGGCCCTGCAGCGGCTGACGCTGGATTCGCTGATCCGCATGGGAGGAGAGCTGCGCATCGAGAACGCCCCCCTCCTGGCACGACTCTCCCTTCCTTCGCTTAGATCCGTGCCTGGCGGCCTGGTGCTGCACGGCCTCGCTTCCCTGGAAAACCTGGAAGGTCTACAAGGGGTGGAATCGTTGGGCGGCCTACAGTTGAGCGACTGCAGGGCCATGCGGGACCTGGCGGGTCTTGCCAGCATTCGCGAAATCACCGGCCAACTCAAGCTCTCCGACAACTCCGCTCTGCGAAGCCTCGCTGGCCTGGAGTCCCTGGAGGAAGTCCCCGGCATCTCTATTCGGGGAAACCCCTCGTTGGAATCCCTCCAGGGCCTGTCATCGCTCTGGAGGATCACGGGGTCCGTGGTCATGGACTCCACTTCGCTGCTCTCCCTCTCCGGCCTGGAATCCCTCGTCGACGTCGACGGTGACCTTGACCTGCTGGGCAACGAGAACCTGGCCAACCTGGAGGCGCTGGGCTCCCTGGTGCGCGTGGGTGGCAGGCTGAAGATACGGAACAACCCTCTCCTGCGGGATCTCTCCGGGCCTTCTTCGCTGCGACAGGTGGAAGGCCCGCTGTGGATAGCCTCCAACGCTTCGCTTGCTTCGTTGGCCGGTCTCGTTGTCCTTTCCCAGGTTCAGGCGGTATTCATCGAAGACAACCCATCCCTGGCCGGCCTGGCGGGACTGGACTCCCTTCGCGGAGTGGAAAGGGTCCGGATCATCGGCAACGATCTGCTGCCCAGGTCCCAGGTGAAGCGCTTTTCCCGCCGCTGGAGCAGCCACAGGGGCGATTGAACTTCCAGCACGATGATCCCGCACGCCCCCATCCCTGCTGCTGGAAGCGGGGCGCCCAAGCTGCATCAGAACCGCCAGGACCGGTACAGGTCCGTGGACGATGCGCCGGCATCGCCGGTGACGAACTCCACCAGCCATTTCCTGTTGATGGACCACTCCACCGTTGCCTCGGTGACGTTTTCGCCTGCCTCGGCGTCGGCCTCGGGCTGTAGTGCGATTATCAGGAATACGTTGTTCCCGATGGAGTATCCCACCCGGATGGCGCCGATACCACCGGAGTCGCTGGCATCTATCTCCACCATGTCGAAGAGCGAGCCCCCCAGGCTTCGCTCCAGCTCGCCCATCAGGGCCCCGGCAGCCATGGAGAGCAGGTCGCCCTGGCTCTGGCCCTCTTCGCCGGAAAGATCGCTGATGGGCTTGCCCAGGACGAGTATGGAGACGATGTCGGTGTTGTCGGGGTAGTCTTCGGAGGCGAAGTCCATGGAGAGTTCGGCCAGGCCTCCAGAGATGGAAACCTCGATGTCGCCATAGGTTCCGGCGTCGTGGATGGCCTTGACATCCAGGATGGGGGAGGCGGGATCACCTGCGAAGAAGATGGTGCCCTCTTCCAGGTCGAAGGTAGATCCAAGGATTTCGGCGCGACCACGGACATGTTCCACCTCGCCCTCGAGCTGGGCCTGCGACTGCTGGAAGGACAGATTCAGTTCGCCGTCCAACTGGGCCTCCAGGACGACGGTGGCCAGGTTGGCATAGATGGAGCCGAATCGGTCATCCAACGGCATTCGCACTTCCACCCAGGCCGAACGGGCAAGATCGATGTCCAGATCCACCTCCATGTCCTGGTACCAGGGAGGGCCCTCGGGTTCGGGCTCAGCGGGTTCTCCCAGCTCCGCCGTGCCTTCACGATGGATGACGAAGGAAGGGTCCAGCTCCAGGGTTCCGCCGTGGAGCAATACCGCCTGGTCAGCCACCAACCTGGCGTCGTCAATGGCGATGTCGCCGGAGATCTCCAGCCCGGGCCAGCTCCCCTGAATATCGCTGTTGCCGCTGAAGGCGAGCCTGAAAAGCTCCGTATCGGCTACCCAGAAACGTTCCGCCCGGCTGTGGAGACTCAGGACATCGGGCATCCAGTCCTTGAGCTTGACGGAACCGTTCAAGCGAAAACGCCCCGAGGACATGCTCCTGGTGGCGGCCAGCGGGCGGGTGCTGGCCTCCATGCGGTCGATTCGTATGAGATCGCCATTCAGGGTGGCATCCAGTGAAACGTCGTCGTAGCGCAGTCCCGTGCCCTTCCAGGAAAACGAAGCGCCGTCCAGGCCCAGCGCCAGGTCCACGGCGGGATCCGCCATACTGCCGGTCACGGTGCCGTTGACGGTGAGCAGGCCAGAGGTGTCCTGGAAGCTGGCATCCAGATGCTTCAGCAGGGCGAGGGGGATACCCGTTCCACCCAGCTCCAGATGCAATCCCTGGCAGGAAGCAATGCTGGTGGATTGTTCTCCGAAGAGGTCTCCACAGATGGGAACATACCCCTTGAAATCGATCCCGCCCTGGTCTCCGATCCCCATCTCCAACTGTGCATCGAAGCCGCCCTCCGACGGGACGATGTACACGAAGGCCGGAGAGAACTCCAGGTCTCCCAGTCGAGCATCAACGAGCTGAAAGCCACCGGAAAGGTCGGGATGCAGCGGACTGCCCGCCAGGTGCATTCCTCCCAGTAGACGCATCTCCAGCCCGGGAGGAAGCTGGGCGAAGTTCTTGAACAGGTCGGCGGTGATCCCGAGGGACACGAGATCGATGTTCAGATCCCGGAGCCAGGTTTCCGGCTTCTCCAGGTCCAGGCCGCCCTCGGCTACCGGCTCACGGGGAGTGGGCCCGGAACCGGAGGGAAGATTCTCTGCCATGAGCCCGGCCATCACCTGGGGCAGCCCCGTGCTGGCGCTGCCCTTCAGGGTCAGCAGCCTGGCCATGTCCTTGGACAGAACCACGTCCAGATCGACTTCACCGGCATCTTGGGAGAGGTGGAGATCCAACCGCAGCCGGTCCCCGGTGGACGCCACGGGCATCTCTACGGCTCCCGAATACCGAAGACTGGCGTTGGCCGGTGTGCCGCCGATGTCAAGCACCCCGGACAGGTCAAGCTCGGGGAGATCCAAGCCGTCCAGAATCTGCTCCCATCTCCGGAGAGGACCTGGCCCGAGAAACAGCTCCAGGTTCCATGGCCCGTCCATGTCCATGTCGGGATGGTTCAGGCTCAGGTGCACGGGGAGGTGGCCGGCGAGATTCAGCAGCAATCCCCTGGCCGAAGGTTGCTGCTGGGCTGGAGCCGACGAGGCCGGAGCCTTTCCTGGACGCCCCGCGGCGATGGCTTCCGGAACGGGAGCCGTGCCTACAGGTGTGGTTTCGGGCTCTGGAATGCGAAGTTGCAGATCCAGCCCTCCTGATCCGCCGCGCAGCACGAGATCCGAGTCCAGGTTTCCGATGACTCCCGGCACCGCCAGGCCGCGCACCGATGCGCGGCCATCCAACTCCACCTGCTCCGCCGTTCCTCCCAGGTCCAACTCCAGGAGGGTGTTGCCTGCCAGGCCGGTGGGCAGGAAGGGCAGGATGGGTACCAGTGGGTCGAGGCTGAAGTCTCGTACCAGGAGGTGAAGGTCCAGGTCTCCCGAAAAATCGACGGCACCGTGGACTTCCAGGGAAGCACCGGGTTGGCCGTCAGAGACGGAGACCAACACGATGTCCAGGTCCTGTATGCCATCGTCGGTCAGGCGCAGCGTCACGTCACGGGTGGATTGCCATTGTACCTGCGGGGATGGCGCCAGCAGCAGTCGGGAGAGCAGAGCTGCGCGGGTCTCGATATCCATTGCCAGGGCCAGCTCCAGGATCTTTCTGTCGCCGTCGGCGGCCTGCACCTGGGCATCCAGCGTGTTCTCCAGCATGTGGAGGGTGGCGTGAAAGTCGTCGGCCTGGACCTCTCCCACGACGAGGAGGGGAGAAGCTCCCGGCCCGGGGGCCAATGCGCGGGGTGGCGAGTCGTTCAACGTGACCTGGAGGTCCATGGCGCCCTGGGCCGGGAGTCTGCCCTCGCTGTGCAGAAAGACACCAGTGGACGAGAGTGATGGCCCCAGGATGGATCCGCTGGCCAGGTCGACGTTCCAGGAGACCTCACCGTCGGGAGCGACGCTTGCCGTCCACGGTATCCTCGCGCCCTCAACCACGATCCCCGAAGCTTGGATGGTGGAGATGTCCATGAGCCCGTCGGCGTTCAGCGAGCCTTATGAAAAGCCTGCGTGGAAGGAGCCTTTGACAACGGCGAGGTTGGCGATGTCGCCGTAGGCCAGGCCCTTCAGATCCAGGTTGCCGTCCACGCTGCCTTCCAGGGAGTCTCCGGCGGGATTGAGCACCAGGTTCCCGCGTACCTGCCCTCGCCCCCGCAGATCCTCCACGCCAAACCGGGCCAGGCGCGAGAGATCCGGCGCCGCCAGCCTGAAGGAGGCTCTGGTGGTCATCTGGGGGAAGACCACGCGGGCGTCGGTGATCAATGATGCCAGGGCCGTGTCGACTTCCAGAGAGTTCAGGTTGAGGGCTCCATCGTGCAGGTCCAGCGAACCCTGTAGGCCGGCCAGGGGCTCGCCCCACAGCATCCCCGGTTCCAGCTCCAACGTCGCCCGGGCCTGGAGCCCCGATGGCCACTGGGTTCCCTCTCCGCCGGCAACGATCCTGCCGTTCAATATGCTTGGTTCAGAGATGGCAGAGACGAAATCATGTAGCGCCAGCTCGTTCAGTTCCAGGCGGGCATTCCAGGCAATATCCCGTGCTTCCAGGTCCAGGAGCGCGTTCAGGCCAAGAGAGCCGGAGGGGGTGTCCAGCTCTCCATCCACCTGGATCTGGTCCATGGGACCGGTGACCTGGAATGCCGCCCCGAATGGGCCATCCACTCCCAGATCCCCTGCCAGGCCCTGGAATTCCGCGGGATCCAGCCCTTCCATCTCCAGGGAGAGCGCCATGGCGGGAGCGGTTTCCAGCGCGGATATGCGGCCGTCCAGCGCCAGCGTGAATGAGGCGAGGCTTGCCCGGAGCGCGGCCAGCTCCAGGTCGCCATCCAGGAACAGGACGGAACCGGCCAGCGCCAGTTGGCTGTCCAGCGTGGTGCTTCCCGACTGCTTGATGGCCAGGCGCCCACCCAGGGCAAGGTCCCGCAGTTCCACGTTGCGTTCCTGTCCCTTCAGCGAAGCTACCAATTCCAGGTTGTGGACCGCGCTCACCTGGTCCCCGTTGCTGAACGAAAAGGCTGCACCGCTGACGCTGAACCGGTCCAACACGAGATCCACGGGGAGCCCCTCCCAGGGGGAGGCAGGGCTGTCGGGTTCGGCCTCGTCAGGCTCTATTCCCAGGGCCGTCCAGAGGTTCAAGTCACCATTTTCAGATACCGAAAGAGCTGCTCGCGGGTAGTCCAGCGATAGAGATGTGACGTGGAGCCGCCCTACCAGCAGTTCCGAGGGGTTCCAGCGGATTCGCAGGCTTCCAAGGCCGGCCAGCTCCCCAGCGCCGGAGTCCAGCAGGCGCAGATCGGTCAGCAGGATATCTCCCGAGAGGTCCATTCCCACGTGGCCCAGCTCCAGGCTGGCCGAAGGGAACAAGGCCGAGACCCTTTCAACGGTGTGCTTGCGCAGTATTTCCTGTCCGGACGGGACCATCAACACCCACAGGACGGCTCCCACCAGCAAGCCCGATGCCAACAACAGGAGGAGCAGGAATGCCAGGAACGTTCGAGCGAGCCCGCGGGAAAACCTGCGCCAGCGGGAGACGGGAGCGCCCGGGGCAATGGAGGCCGGTGTTTCCTGGTGACGCCTGGACATCTTAGAATGCCTCTGACAGGGAAAAGTGGGCATTCCACCGGGGTTCGTTGGCGAAGTATTCGTTTTGGTCCAACCGGAAGCCGAAGTCCAGGCGAACCGGGCCCACGGGGCTGGCATACCGGATGCCACTTCCGGCCGAAGGAAGGAGGGGAAGAAGCGAAAAGTCCGAGAGCCGGTCCCATGCCTGCCCGAAGTCCAGGAAGGCAACCACTCCCATTCCCCAGAGCAGAGACTTGCGGAGTTCCACCGAGCCGAAGAGCGTGTAGCGCCCGCCCAGCGGGAGGGTTTCGCTGCAAGCACCCAGCTCCTGTTCCACCTGGAGTTGGAAGCTGCCGACGTCGTCGTCGGTCTTGCACAGAGGTCCCAGGTGATCCGAGACCCAACCGCGGACCGTGGTGCCTCCCCCCAGGTAGAAACGTTCGGCGAAGGGCACGCTGGCGCGGCTGTCGATACCGAAGGGCTCGGCCACGCCTCCGGCCAGGCGAGTGGCCAGGACGAAAGAACCGTGAAGCTTCAGTACGCGGGACAACGAGTTGTAGAGCCGCAGGTCTCCGAAGGCCTTCACGAAGTTGAAGTCACCCATGAAAGGCAGGCCGGTCTCGCCGGCCCAGGGCCCACCCGCCGTGGCCAGGGTCAGTTTTCCGTAGAGCCCCCTGTGGGTGAACAGCACGTCGTCACGACCGTCCCAGACCAGCTTTTGTTCCACGTAGCTCAAGAAGTAGCTGGAGCTGATGTCCAGTCCAAGTTGGGAGTCCTCCAGCGAGGACAGATCGATGTCCTGATCCAGGAACACGAAGTACTGCAGGTAGTAGCTCGTGGTGAGCGAAAGCCACTTTGATGCCTGGTAGGTGAAGGACGGGCTGTAGGTCGATGAGGCGTAGCGGTAGCTGGATTCCAGGTCCTCCACGAAGGAGATGTCCTGCACCATTCGCCAACGCCTGCCCAGAAACCTGGGGTAGGTGAACTTGGCGGACAGGTCCATGACGGGAGAGCTGTTGAACCCGATGCTTTCGCTCAAGAGCGAGCCGAAACCGGCAGTGGATGCGTAGCCGAGCGATGCGTTCAATTCCAACTGGAGCAGCTTGTGGGCCAGGTTGGTGTGCCGGAAACCCGCCGAAACGTGCAGCTCTTGGGCGCCGCTCTCCATACCCATGCCCACGCCGGTCTTGAGCTGCTTGAAGCGTGACTCGGAGACCTGGATGTCTATGGGCACGTTTGGGGTCTTGCTGTCCAGGTGTTCGGGCTCACCGGGCTTGACGTCGACGATGGAAAAGGTGCCCAGGCCGAAGAGGCGCTGCCTCGTACGCGAGAGGGTGCTGGCCTTGTACGCGTCTCCTTCGTGAACCAGTATCTCGTCCTGGATCAAGGCCCCGGGTACGGCGACGTTGCCTGTCACCGTGACCTGTCCGAACCTGCATGTAGGGCCGGTGTCGGCCACGAAACTGACATCGGCCAAGTGTTGATCCGGATAGATGTCGGCCTTGATTCGGACGCTGGCAAAGGCGAAGGACTGCTCCTGCAGCCGTTGGACGATGCCGTCCCTGGTGGCCTCGATGGCTTCGAGTTCCAGCCTGTCTCCCACCTGCACATCGGCGGTTCGTCTGAAGAGATCGAGGATGGGTGCGCCCACTATGTCCAGGTTCTGAAACCGCACGGATCGTACCAGGGTGGGTTGCCCCTGCTCCACCAGGCCCCTGATTCGCACGACGGCCGGTCTCTGGCGCCCCTTCCTGTTGGAGCGCCCGGCCTGGCGATGGGTCATGACGCTCCAGCCCACGAAACGCGCGTCGAAAAGCCGTGGTGGGCATACCAGACTTCTATTCGCCAGGCGTCCTTTTCCAGCGTGCTGCTGTCCAGGTACTCCGGTTCGATGAATGGCAGGAACATGGATGCCGTGGAGGACTTCTGCTGCGCCATGGCCCTGCGAAGCTGGTAGTCCCCCGTACCGCCAAGGAAACCTCCGTTGCCGTCGAAGCGTATGGAGCGCACGATCCGGCTGCCTGGTTCCCGCATGTGCGCGCAGCCGGAGATCCCCAGCGTAGCCCCCAACATGCACAGCACCAGCACGACTGGGACGGCTCCCGGGGCTCTTCGTAGTTCCACGATGTCAGGACGGGCGGCCAACATTTCGCAAAACCTTGCTGGTTGCCTGGTGCGGAGGCCGACACAATCCCGGTGCGGATCCCTCCGTGGATGAAGCCCTGGCCATCTCTGGCCTCCAGTGGTCACGCCAGAATAACTCCGAAATACCCTGGACGCCGAAGCGCTCACGCGACAAGGCGCGAGAGCCTCGGCAAAAAGGCGAAAATATCGTCGTTCAAGCTCCTGGAACAGCGCTGCTGTTCCGGCTGGTTGCGAGGACGCACCTGGCTCGAAAGCGGCCCGCTCCCACTCGGTTCGCCTTCCCCGGACGGGAACCTGGAAGAAAAACCGGCGGGCGTGGCGACGGAAGAGGAAGAAGCCTTTGCAACCAGAGCGCCGCCAACATGCTAGAATAACTACACAATACGATAAGTTACTCCTTTGGCCCAGGCCCTCGGCCTTTCCGGAATGGCACCAGGGAATCCCAGGGAGCCAGACACCTCCATCGACCCAACAAGCGAAGCACATGTCAACAACAAGCTCCCAGAAGACCGTAGATTCCGAGGCGGAGTCCCGGGAATACTTCGACCGGGTTGTGGAGCACCTTTCACTGTCGGACAAGAACCGGCAGGTCATCACCTTCGTAGAACACTGGAACAAATACGGGCACCCCACCCGCAAAGCTCGCCTTCACCAGGTGCGGGCATTCCTGCACCTCTGCCTCATGGACCGTGCCTGGGTGAAGATCAACGAAATACTGGACTCCGACCCTGAAGATCCTGAAGGCCTGCTATTGGCCTCCGAGATGTTCATCCAACGGGGCTGGCCTTCCAGGGCTCGCAAGCTCCTGGCATCGCCTCCCAGGACCCTGGAGGGGAATCCCGCCGTGAAGGTGCTGCTGGAACGAGCGGGTCATCCACCCAGGCACATCCCCCCCAATGCCAGAGAGATCGAACGTGACGGCAACTCCGCCCAGCAGCTCGTCCTGGCGGAACGATTCCTGGCCACCGGATCCTTCCTCCGTGCCCGCACCTTGTTGGAAAAGCTCAAGCGTTCCGATCCCTACAACAAGCGGATAGACGACCTGCTATGGGCTTTGAGGGGCGATTTCTCCGAAGGTGACAAGCCTCTTGTAGAGATTGCGGCGCACCTGGCACCCGGAGTGGAAAGAACCGACTCCAACGCAGAGTCCAACGACTTCATGAACATGGACGACGTGACCGCGGCCAGGATTGATCTTCCGGGGAGTGACCAGAAAGAAGCCGAGTTTCCAAGTCTATTCCGCAAGGCCTTCCCCGATTTGCTCCCCTTGACCGAAGACGACAGCGCAGAGGTCACCCAGAAGATCTCCATGGATCTTCCTTCATCCACCAACCCCAACCTCTACGAGGGGTCGGAATCCGACGATGCCCGCCCCACCTTCAACAAGCCGGAAGACACACAAATAATGATGGTAATCAGGGGTCAAGGTGTGACCGCCCCTGAACCGGGCTCAAGGCTCCACAAGAAGCGTTCCACGGATTTCAACCTCAAGGAAAGCCTGGACCTCTCCGGCTACCGGCGCCACATGGGAATGGATTCCGAGCTGCCCCCCGCGGGGCCCGACCCCCAGAGCGACCTGGACGACGACTTCCTGGAAGAAGAAGACGAAGACCTGGTAGTGGTCACACGGCGTGAAGAAAAGGATCCCCCCCCCCATCCGGCCAAACCACCGATAGAGTCGTTATCTGCTGGATTTTCTCCGATCCAGGTCATTGAAAAACATCCAACGCCCACCAGCAGCCCGGCGAATGTCCATGCCTCACCCGGGGCCGGGCCGGCTCCCTCTGAAGATGAGCAGATCAAGCCCGTCGCGGTAACACAGCGACCTCCGGTGGACCCTGCAAAACCCCTGCTGATCCTCCTGGTGCTCATGCTGGGCTTATTCTCGGGGGCAGTCCTGCTGCTCCGAAGCTGCCTGCACACGTCCCCGGGGCAACTGGTAGAGCAGGCAGATGGGGCCATCTCCTCGGACACCTTCCTCCCACTTCTCGACGCCGAGGCCAGACTGGACAAGCTGGTCTCCGCAGGCGAAGATCCCCTCCCGGAAGCCCAGGCCATGTTGGGGCGGGTAGAACTCCTGCTGTGGACCGATTACCTGGGCGACACATCGCGGCTGAAGGCTGCCCGGAAAAACATCACCAGCTCCATGAAGGCCGACGACATCCCCACCGTGGCATATCTTGCCCAGGCAGAGCTGGCTCTGGCGGAGCACCGGCGCGAGGCCTCGATGCGGGCACTTCAACACCTGTCCCCGGACGACCCTGACAGGCAAATCCTGGAAGCCTCCATGGCCCTGCAATCCAATGATCTCCCCGCGGCCGCCGCGGCCATCAACAAGGCCATCGCAAGCTCCACCTCCCCCCGGACCCAGCGCCTGCAAACCTGTATCCTGCTTCGCTCCGGCGCCATCGACGCCGCAAACAGGGTGCTGGACGCCATGGACGAAGCCCATGTCATGAACGACCGCACTCGGATGCTCCGGCAGGTACTGGAGGTATCGCGCCTGCCCGCCAAGGCTCGTCTCAAAGCGGTGGAGCAGTGGTTGTCCGACTTTTCCAGGGACCAACAGCTACCTGCGCGTCTCCAGGCCGGAATGTACAAGGAGCTGGCCAGGCTCCCCGGAATCGCCAGCGACCCCAGGCAGGCGGCCGCGGCGTACTCGCGAGCATTCGACATGGACCAGACGGACCCTGAACTGCTCTATCAACGGGCCTTGACAGAAATAGGCTCGTACCAGACGGTCAAAGCCCTGTCCCATGCTCAACAGGCTGCTTCTTTGGCCCCTGGTTTTCTGGACGCGCAGCTCGTTGCCACCAGGTCGCTCATCTACCTGGATCGCCTGGACCAGGCCAGGATCCAGGTGCGGAACGTGGCTGGCTGGATTCCCGACAGGGAGCGCCTCCCCGTCCTCCTGGCGTGGCTGGCGGCGGTGGGAGACGACGATCTCGCTGAAACGAGTCGCCTCTTGAAACCCTACCTGGAGTCCCACCCCGAGGACTACGAGGCGAGCTGGCTCATGGGCTACGCCCTGGCTCGAAACGGGCGCAATGTCCAGGCGCTGCGCTTTCTGCCCCGTCTCGACACCCCCATGGGATCCTGGTCGGACGCCTATCGAAGATTTGCTCCTGCGATATTGGCAACGCGGCTCTTGGCGGGTGACCGTAATCGCAGGGCAATCGAACCCCTCATCTTGAAGCTGGCTCCTCGTGACCCCTGGATCTACCTGCTCCTGGCCATGGCCCATGAGCAGCACGGGCGCGAGACCAGGGCCGCCACCTACCTGGACTTGGCCGCCGAAATCGCCCCGGAGCTGGGGCGAGTCCAGTTCGAAAGAGCCCGCCACTACCTGGAGTACGGGGGGAATTCCCCCAGCAAGGCCCAACGTGCCCGCCAGAGTTGGGACTCGTATCTCCGACTGGAGCCTTCAGGCCCCAGGGCAGAGATCGCCAAAAACCGGGCCGGCACCGAGCCCGGGACCAGCGGCCAGCCCCCCACCTCGCAACGATGACCGCTGCCTGATGTATGATCATGTCGGCCCTTGTGGAAGGGGGCCGGTTATCTGGCATTTGACGCCACTTGTTCGGCGAACGCCCACGCTGGGCCGGTGGCAGCGAATAAAGTTTGAACACTCCATTAGTGGCAAGTCCCACCAATATCGGGATATTATGCTCCCACCCCAGCAATGGGTTTCAACCAAGATGGAGGACACCATGACGTCAGCACGTCTCTCATTCGCCCTTTTCGCTTCTCTCGGCCTGCTCCTCACCGCCTGCGGCAGCAAGGACGACACCGCAACCACCGACACTTCTGTCGAGGCCGACACCGACACCGACACCGATGCCGACACCGACACCGACACCGACACCGATGTCCAGTACTTCGAACCCTTTGCCATCGGCTTCCAGTTCTACATGGGCTACAGCCCCAAGGAAGGCCTGGTGGACGTAGACGGCAGCCCCCCCTTCGCCATCATCAGCATCTACGAAGAAGAATACCTGGACAGCTACGACGACCGCTACGCCTGCGACATGTATTTCACCATGGAAGGCGCGCCGGGTACCATGTTTGCCGATTCCTGGAATGATCTGGCTCTCACCCTCACCCCCTACGACAGCTCCTGCGACGAGCTGGATCCCAACATCTACTCCGACGACTACATGGGGCTGCAGGCCAGTAGCTGGGAAGTGGGAATCACTGCTCTCACCGACACCGACGTCATCTCCTACCTGGAACAATGGGACCTGTACGACGACGACGACACCTTCGCCGGACTTCTCGCCCAGGATGGCACCCAGTACAGCGGCAGCAGCAGCAACGAAGTCCTGGTGGGTTGGGCCTACGAGATCGACGAAAACAACAGCGTCATCGACCCCAAAACGCCCTCCCTGCTGGAACCTATCGTCACGCAGGCAGGTCCGGTCTACTACCAGATTTTCTCGATGTACATGTGGTACCTCTAGTCCAGCCACGCCGGCCTCCGGCACGAAGATAGCACCTTCCGCGGGCAAGAGACCATCGGCTATCCTGATTTTGAAGTTGTCCCTCGTGGAATCTTCATTCCAGGAGCAGTTCCCTTCATGGGAACGGGT
Organism: Myxococcota bacterium; assembly: GCA_024276675.1. Lineage (GTDB taxonomy): Bacteria > Myxococcota_A > UBA796 > UBA796 > JAFGLY01 > JAJRWT01. The sequence goes on from JAJRWT010000022.1 coordinate 21,899, forward strand.
TTTCGGCTCGCGGCTCTCGATACGAAAAAGAAACCCATGTTCTCATGAGAGATCATGGGTTTGTCGCGCTTTGGCATGATATCTTCCTGGGTGTTCAACGGGTCATTGCCACAAACATGTAGAGGCCGCCGGGTCTCGGCGCACCAAGCAACAGGACAGAGATCACGATGATCCCAGCCTTTCCTCCGGAAATACCTGGAACCAGGAGCCGCTTTCGGCCAAAGCTCTCGTTCCTGTCGGCCGCCGCTCTCATTTCCGTCGTCCTGGCCTCCTGCGGCGGAAACCCCGACCTGGACGCCGAACCATCATGGGCCATCAACTGGGGCTCCGTGATCCCCAACCAGGATGGACTGGAAGGCTACCACGTCTGGGAGTTCTACGTGGACGGCTGGGAAAAGCACCACGAAGACGAATACTTCAAGTGCAGCATCGCCCAGGAGCTACACGGTGATTCCGCAGACTGCCCCGACACCGATGTCTGTCCCGGTTGCGTTGCCGCCTACACCCTGGAGCTGACCCTCATGGAGAGCGATTGTCCGGACTACATCCAGGGCAACCCTTCCTACCTGGGCCCCACCAGGATGGCCATCGGCGATGTGCCTGCCGAGCTTTCCGACGCCGATCCTTATCCCAGCTTCTCCCTGGGTTGGTACATAGGTTTTTCGGACCAGGGGCTCGACGCCCATGGCTACGCCTATCCCGAAGCCCTGGAATCCGACCAGGCTCCATCAGGGCAGGGCTGGAACCAGGAAGAGACCTTCATTCTCTGGCCAGCCTACGCCTGGGATCTGCTCTCTCCCCAATGAAATGCCGTGGATTCTGTTGGACCGCCCCGCTTTTGTTTTGAGCGCACCGGGTTCGGCGGGGCTATACTTGGATTCAAGGGGCAGGGCGAGAGGAAGCAGTCATGTCAGTTTTCCAACCAGCAGCACTCGTCCTCGGTGTGTCCCTGGCCACGACCGCCTGTGCAGGCTCCAAAGCCGGCTTGGACGACTTCTCCTTGTCTGATTCCGCCGTTGCCGGCTACGACACGGCTGGAGACTCCGGTAACATCGACAGCATGGATACCGCTGTCGAAATCGAGCCCACGTACTGGACCCTCCATGCGAGTCTCGATCTGGTGGATGGCGCCATTCAACTGGAAAGCTCGCAGGTAGTCCGCGCCATCGAGGGCCAGCAGACCGACATCGAATCCAACACCTTCTGTGAAGTCACCTCCAGCCTGGCCAGCGCCCAGTTGCTGGAACCACCCGACGAGACCATCTTCTACTGGTGGAGCATCCAGCTCGGCGACGACGACTCCGGATGCGATGCCGTCGCCGTCACCATCCCGACGCTGGAATACCTGGGAATAGGCCAACTTCACGAGGAAATTCGCGCCATCCTGGGTACCACCGGATATGCCAGCGTAGGGGACTCTCTATACGGCGCCTATCTGGCCATGGACGACGAATCGGTCTGGACTTTTGGCATCGCCGCTACCGACGACGGCTTTCAGGGCCTCACGAGCGCAGTCCAGAAGCCCCCTTTGCCCGATGGCCTGTACTTCGTGGAATCCCTGTATGTGTTGCCTCTTTGAGCTGGGAGCCGTGGCTGGGCAGGTGAACGACCCGCCTACCAGTCCACCGTGGGCAGGTTGGTCTAGCCCGCGCTGGCCATCACGCGCCCGGTTTCCTCGCAGTAGTGCCAGTCGGCATCCACCCCCGAGAGGGTCCCCTGGCTGGGCACCTGGTTGCAGTAGGGGAGCACGACCCCCACCGAGTCGGTGAGGAAGTTGTCGGGCAGGCCTCCTGCCAACAGCTCGGCGCGAGCCTCGGCGGGCCCGTCACCGTCCTGGTCGTACATCCCCTGTTGAACGTCGGCCAGGGTGGGCCAACTGGACTTGGAGCCGCCGTTCCTCAACATGTTTTCATGCGCACTGGCGATGGCTTCCCGCAGGCGGGCCAGGTTCTGCTGGGTTCGCTCCACCTCCATGGCGGTGGCCTGGCGGAGGAGTGCCGAAGGGGTTTCTGGAACCGGAGGAGCCGGGGGAGGCCACACTACGCTCCGGAGGGCCAGGAGGCACAGAAGAGCCGAAAATACCAACAACACGTAGTGCAGGACCAGCGTGAGCCTTTCCAGCTTCACGGGATCCGCGGATGGAAAAACATTCCCCATCAATCGCAGCCAATAGGCTGCTCTGAAACGGGCACCCGCTTCCAGGAGTTTTCGGCGTGTTGCCCTGTCGAAGCCGCGAGCCCCACGGAAATCGGCACCGGCCACCAGGGCCAGCCCGGGATCGCTGTCCACGAAACGCACGTTGCGCAACACCGCGCCGCGCAGGTCTACTCCCGAGAGATCACAACGCTCCAACACCGCCCCGGTGAAATCCACGGCCACGGCTCTGCCCATGCGTACCGACACCAGCCTGGCCCGTGAGAGATCCACCAGGTCGAGGTTTTCCAGCACTCCATCTTCGATGTTGGCTTCACGCATGGAGCTGGCCACCACGTCGCGGATTACCACCGAATCCAGTCGCGAATGGGCGAGGTTGCACAGCACGACGCGATCCACCTCCACGCCTTTCCAGCGGGATCCGGTGGCTCTACAGGCATCCATGCGCCCCACCGAGGTGTTTTCCACGGAAGCCGAGTCCAGGGAACAACGCAACAGGCGGGCGTAGCGACGAGGGGCGTTTTGCTCGTGGGGAAGGGAATGGAGAGTGCAATTCTCAAGTGAAATGCCGGTCGGGCCAGACTCCACCCCTTCAGCGGCAGGTCCCGCTCCTACTTGCAGCTCCCACTCGGGATGTATAAAGCCGGAGAGGCGCCAGACCAGAGCGAAGAGGGCGTTCACCTGAACTCCTGTGTTGAGTTCCGTCCAAGACCGGTTTCCAATACCCCACCCACCGGGCTCCCGGCCAGCGATCGGTCCGCCTTTTCCCTATAAGCATAGCCCATGGGATGATAGTCCCGTGGGAACAGGAAAACTTCATGCCCAACAGACACAGCCCTGTTCCAGCTTCCACCAGCCTGCCACGGCCCATTGTCGAAAAGCGAGCATCTCTCGTGGGGCAGGCCACGTCTCGGGCAAAACTCAACGGCAGGGTCTACACGTCCATTGGACTGGCGAGCCAAATGCTCGAACGCGTTCGTTGGCCCGATTCAGGTCCAGGGAAACGACTCCTGGACCCTTCCTGTGGAGAGGGGGTCTTCCTGGAAGCCGCCATGCGAAAGCTGGCGGACTCGGCCCTTGGGCATGAAGATGCCATGGCGCTGTTGAAGGGCGCCATGGAAGGATGGGACATTGACCCTGGCGCCCTGGAGACATGCAGGTTGCGGCTGGAGGTTGTTTCCCGGGAGCTGGGTTTCCTGGGGTGCATACCACGACTATACCAGCGAGATGCTCTCGTGGACCACGGGCAGCGATTCGACCTGGTGGTGGGGAATCCACCCTACCTGGAAGCCAAGCGCATGCCCAACAGCTTGAAGCGGCATGTGAAGAGCTGCTGCCCCATCGCGGCCCGTGGAGCTTTCGACATGTACAGCGCCTTCGTGGAGCGGGCTTTCAGGGTTCTCTCCGATGATGGCGAGCTGTGCTTCATCATCCCGAACCGAATGTTGGTGGTGGGCCATGCCGCCGCCCTGAGAGCCCTCCTGCTGGAGTCCTCGCTGGTTCGAGTGATGGACCTGTCCACCCTTCGCGTCTTCGAGGATGCCTCCGTCTACCCGATAATCCTGCTGGCAAGGAAGGGAAGCGAGCGGGGGTATCTGGTCGAGGAATGGGATAAAAAGGGAGACGCCGTCCATTTGCCCGTCGCGTCAGTGTTGGCGGAAACAGCGGGAATGATGCCGCTGCCGCCCAGGACCACGGGGGGGCGGCAGCTTTTCCAGCGGGCGCTCACCAGTGGGGATTTCAGGCCGCTGAAGGAAATCGTCGCCGTGCGATGGTGCGTATCGTTCCACCGTGCCGGTCTTCGCGATGAGTTCACGTTCGATGGCCCACCCCCCAACCCCACGGGCCGCCCCATGAAGTTCCTGGGTGGCGGGCGCTTCCGGGGCAACCGAGAGGTTCAACCCTACCGGATCACCTGGGGAGGATGGTGGATCGACTACGACGAGGCCCGCGCCCGAAGGGAAAGGAACCACCTGCCGCCCTTGGAAATCTTCAAGCCCCCCAAGGTGGTCGTGTGCCAGAATGCTCGCCGCGCCAGGGTGGCACTTGACCGGCTGGGCTACGTACTCAAGGACACATTCCTCTCCCTGCGCTGCCTGTCGTCGAGTGATGAGAAGGCTGGCTGGCTTGAGTGGATCACCCTGGTACTCAACTCACGTCTGTTCCACTACCTCTACGAGCACTTCTACGGAGGCACGCGAAGAGGGGGTGGATATCTGCACTTTCTTCCACGATATCTCGGCCCGTTCCCTTTCGCTGACCTCCCGACCTGGCTGGACGTGAGGGAAGTCCACGACTCGGTGGCCGCCGGCGAGACCTCGCCGGCACAGGTGGATGCTCTGGTGGAGCGAGCATGGGGCCTGACCGGCCCCCAACGCAGGGTACTGGACGACTACCATTTTCCAAGGCCATGATATACCGCGGTGGAGCTAGCGTCCCAGCCGGCGTGGAGCAGGTTGGGAAGCCTCGGTCCCCATTTCCGGACGGGAACCGTCGAGTGGAGATCAGGGAGTCCAGGTCCAGCTCCAGTCCTCCTGGAGATCGCCCTGGTCATCCCGCACCCAGTCCGTGGGGAGTTGGGCGTGCAGCGCAACGCTGTGCTGGCCGTCGCCCCAGGCGGCGGCATCCAGCACGAAGGGCTGTTCGTTGGTGGTGGAGGCCTCGAGCTGGTCGTCCACGTACCAGTCATACAGGATTCCCTCAGCCTGGGTGACCGGCTGAAGAGTGACCAGGTCCCCGTCGTCCTGGATGGCAATGTCATCGGTGGGGTCGGCGAAGTGAAAGATCCACCTGGCCAGGATTTCGGCGCAGACGGGACAGAAATCTTCCCGGCCGGATGCCCTCATGCGGCAGGTGTGGGCGGGCCTGTAGAGAAAGGAGCAGTTGTAGGCCCCCTGGAAGGCGCCCACCAGGTCGTAGTACTCGAGCTGGTCCGGGGTGGGAAGTGGCGTGCCGTCTTCGATCCACAGGGGCCAGGGGGGATCCTCGGGGTCATCGGTGATGTTGCCGGGAAGGCCCAGAGATTCGTTGTACAGGCAGACATCGCCCATGTACTCGTCCCCCAGCAACCCCAACACGTGCGCCATCTCGTGGACGCCGGTGGCCGCCCAGTTGTCGTCCTGGGCCGTGGAAACCGTGGCGTAGTGTATCGCCATGCCTCCGTCGTGCTCGGTGTTTACCACCACGATCACCAGGTCCCATGGGACCACAGACACCGCGCGGGCCACCTCCCATTGATCCATCTGGAACACGGCCTCGGTACGGTAGTTGGTGTTCATGAGCTGGTTGACCATCTCGACGGCGAACACGCTCCCATAGGCGGTGTCCTTGAAGCGGCAGTCGTCCACGCAGTCGTAGGAGGCGCCGCTCTCGGCGCTGACGGCGTCCACGCGGTGGATGTTGATGTGCCCGGCAAAATCAGCCATGGGTTCGGTGGAGAGGATCTCGTCGGCCAGGGCCTGGGCGTCGGCGTACCAGGTGGCCATTTCGTTTTCTGTGTAGCCATCGCCCGTGAGCACTATGTCGAGCCTGTTGGAAGAAGCCCCACTCTGGTGGAGTGTTTCCCAGTCCACCACGACTTCGGAGAGCCCCACGTCGTCGCCCTGGACATCAGAAAGCTGGTACTCGCCCTGGTCCTGGTACTCGCCCGCCTCGTCCCGAACCTGGAATCGAACCGTCTCCGCCCCGTCCAGCAGGGGGACCATCACTGGAAAGGCGCCCAGCTCGGGGTAGATGGACAGAATATCCAGGCCCGCCATGTCGCTGTAGTAATCCAGAAAGTCGCGCACTATCACGGGGCCCCGGGTGCTGCTTTCGAACAGCAGCTCCGAGTCTGAGTCCAGCACCTGGTAGCGAAAGCCTTCCTGCTGGTCTTGAACGTGGTCGGTGTCTACGTAGAACTGCCCGGATACGCTGCCTTCTACGGATATGCCGTCGTCGGAGAGCATGGCCAGCAGAAGGGCGGCGTCGGATCGGCTGGGCAGGCCGTCGGTATCGGTTTCCAGCAGGCTGCTGTCCAGCCCAGTCTCGGGGCTGCACGCATGGATGTTGGCCAACACCATGAAGGTGGCGAAAAGCCTGGAGGGCCCGTGAAATGCCCCAAAAAAAGAAACTGGCCGAGCTTTCATGAGATGCTCCCGTGGAGGCGGCGGATCGCCACTGACTTGGAGCGCCGGGGATATGGGCTGCCGAAGACTGCCGGTTCATGCCGCAGCGACTGGCGCACCGCAGCGGGCGTGATCTTTCCCCACAGACCCTCGACCTCGATGTCGTTCAGGTGATCCACATGGACTCCCGATGGTTGGCTTCCCGCTGAAGCCGGGCTTCAGCACGTTATTAAAGGGATGGCGCAAAAACTCCGTAGAACCGATGGTGCCCAGGTGTCCGCCTGCCATGGCGCGAGAAGCCCGCCAACAAGACGAAAACACCTGGTACATGTAAGCGACGAGCGACACGGCAAGGCGGGATGGAGCGGCACCCCGGACACAGGAAGTTATTCATGCGCGAACCCTGACGCCAGCCACCGGGCCGGAAGCACGTGCTCCGACCTGCCTGGAACGAGGCCTTCATGAAGCAGGAACAACACGCCGTTCCACGTGGAACACGGATCATCGCCACCATCGGTCCCACCTGCCGGGAAAGGGCCACCCTGAAGGCCGCGGTGCAGGCAGGCGCGGATGCGTTCCGTATCAATTGCAGCCACAGCACGCCCGACAGCCTTGGCGCCGACGTGGCATCAATCCGCTCCGTGGCCAGGGAGCTTGATCGGCCCCTGGGTATCCTCCTGGACCTTCAAGGTCCCAAGATTCGCACCGGCCTGCTGCCCGCTCCCCTGGCTCTTGGACAGGGGGACGAGCTGGTCCTGGTAATGGATCCCAAGGCCACCGCAGTTTCCAACCGCGTGGGATGTACCTATCCCGGCCTGGCTGCCGACCTGGAACCGGGAGCGCTCCTGCTCCTGGACGACGGCGCCATGGCCGGGCATGTGCGCGAGTTGCACCTGGGCCGGGAGCCCGCCGAGATCGTGCTGGTCATGGAAAACGGCGGTGTGCTGCGTTCCCGCAAAGGTATCAACGTTCCCGGTCTGCCCCTGTCCGCCCCATCCCTGGCCCCGTCGGATCTTGCACACCTGCGGGCCGGTCTGGAGGCCGGCATCGACGTTGTTGCCCTTTCATTCGTTCGCCGTGCCCGGGACATCCTGGAACTCCGCAGCCAAATGGAAGCGCTGGGCCACCGCTTCACACCAATCTGCGCCAAGATCGAAAAACCCCAGGCCCTCTCCGACATCGACGCCATCCTGGGGGCCAGCGACATGATCATGGTGGCCAGGGGCGACCTGGGCGTGGAGATGGACCTGGCCAGGGTGCCTGTCATCCAGAAACAGCTCATCCACGCCGCCAATCGGGCCGGCGTGCTGGTGATCACCGCGACACAGATGCTCGACAGCATGAGAAGGCAGCCCCGCCCCACTCGGGCCGAGGTGACCGACGTGAGCAATTCCATCCTGGACGGCACCGACGCCTTGCTGCTGACGGGTGAAACCGCCGCCGGAGAGTACCCCATCCAGGCAATCGGCATGATGGACCGAGTCGCCAACAAGACCGAGCAGAGCCGTTTCTTCCAAAGGCCATCCCTGTCCGACCTGCCCCACTTCAGCAGCGTGGAGGGCACGGTCACGATGGCCGCATGTTATACCGCCAGGGATCGTCGAATTCCGCTGGTGGTCTACACCTGGTCCGGCACCACCGCGCAGTTGGCCAGCAAGTCCCGCCCCCCGGCTGGTTTGTTCGCCCTGTCTCCCAACCCCGACGTACCCAATCGCCTGGCCCTCGCCTGGGGAGTGACCACTCTGCCGGTACCCAGGGTTGAGAGCAGCGAAGAGATGATCGTCGCCGCCGAGAGGGTCCTACTGCAACGGGGGCTCGTGGAGCCTGGCCAGCAGGTGGTGATCCTCACGGGCCGGGCTCCCACCCGCGGAGCCACCAACACCATGACCGTCGAAGTCGTCGGGGAAGGGACGGGTCCGGGCCGTGGTCGCTGACTCCGGGCGCCAGCCCAGGGACCTCTACGGGAACGAGAGGCGGTTTCGCACATTGGGGGCCGCGGGCACGGGCATGGCCATGCGTAGTCAGTTGTAGAGCGTATCGTAGAAGCTGCCGTAGGCCAGGCCGCCGCCCACCTGTACGGAGAGGGACCAGCTACTCTGGCCCTGGGCATCGAGCCGCTCCAACTGGCCGGCAGTGGCCCAGGCGATGAATGTGCTGCCGTCCTCCAGGCGATGGACGTCGCCCAGGGCATAGACGTTGACGTTGTCCTGCTGTACGTATGTCCAGTCCAGGGTTGCGGTCATGTCGTCCATGTCCAGGACGTACTCCAGCACCGCGGAACCATTCCAGTCGGTGTAGGAGTAGTTGTCGAATACCAGCAGTCTGTCGTCGAAGAACTGGAACTGGTGTTGGCCGACGAAGGCGCTTTCTTCTGGTTCGAATGTGAAGTCGTTGGCATCGCCGCCGCCGATTGTCCACAGCAGCTCGCCCGTTTCCCTGTCAACGCAGACAATACAACCCATGAAGAACAGCGAGACGTAGTAGACTCCGGCGTCGGGGTCGTAATCCAGGGCGTTGGCGTGGGTCCAGTAGTTCTGCTTGAGGTCTTCCTTGGTGGGGGTGAAGCTGTCCCAGGCCGACCACACGGTTCTTATGGTGCCATCGGGGGATACTTCCCTGATGGCATCGCCCCAGTAGCCATGGCCCTGGTAGTCGCGGACGTCCAGGGAAATATACCCGAAGCTTCCGTCTTCGAGTTCGACGAAGTCGAAGCTCATGCCCGGTGTCTTGATTTCGGAGACCTGGGTGCCGTCCATGGAAACCCTGACTATGGCGCCATCGTCGACACGGTCGGTGCTTGAGATCTTGTTGTACAGCACCGCGCTGCCATCCTCGGCGATGCTGGATCGGAAGACAAGGTCGCCGCTCTCGTCGAAGTAGTACCAGACGACATCGCCATCGCCGTCAATGATCACCGGTGAAAAGACGGAACCGATGACGGGAACCATGTAGTAGCCGTCAAAGGGAGTGCCCTGCTGGGTAAAGGACAGAAGCTCGGATGAGAGCGGGCCGGTGGTCAGTACCTGGTCCTGGCTCCGGATGGTGCCGGCGGTGGTTTCGGCGACGGCCTGGAAATGGTACTGCATACCGGCCTTGAGACCCAGGAGCACGGTTTCGTGCTCCGTGCCGGGTTCTGTTTCGGTGGCCGTGACAGAGCCATGGGAGGAGGTCTGACCGTACTCGATGTGGCCCGTGGCCGGTTCGTCGGTGGTCCAGGTCACCGTGGCGACGGTGGGAACGATGTCACTCAATGAGAAACCCACGATATCGATTCCCACATCGCCCGTGGTTTCCGTATCGCTGTCGGTGGTCGGGGCCCCAGTGTCATCCGAACCGTTGCAGCCCGACAGCATGAGCGCCGCCAATACGAACCATGGGCGACGGGTATGGGGCGAGGGGAACCAGGCCCGGGAAGACAGAAATCCGGGGGATGGGGTTGGTTCGTTCATCTTGCGAAGCCAGGAAAGGTGGGATCTGGAGTGGGCCTGGAAGCCTTGGCTGGTAGCCGGCCGGGATTAAGGGGGTTCCAGGTGGAGTCCATCGCAGCGAGCGTTGTCAGGTGGGGGTGGCGGGAAAAGCTCATCCTTGGAAGCTCCTGGTGTCACGGTACGGGCGTGAGGGTATACAGCTCATACTCCGGTGTCCAGTGTTCGATTCCGATACCGCGCACCCTGGGCAGTGCCCCCTGGGGCAGGACAGGAGCTGGAAGCCGTCGGGAACAAGGCGGCCGAAGGCTGCCGGCTTGTCAAAGCTCGGCGTTCAAGCCGTCCAGCCAACTGATGTAGCCTATTCCCGCTCCGATCTCGGTGCGCAGTTGGCGTACGAGTTCTGCATCCGGGTTCAGCTCATCGAGCTGCCCGGCCGTACCCCAGGTGATCATGGTTCCGCCTCCCGGCAGCCGACTGGCGTCGCCCAGGGCGTAGGTGTAGAGCGGAGGATCGGCGTGGTAGCTCCATGTTTCGTCTGCTTGCATGGAGTCCTGGTCCAGCGAGTATTCCACGGCACGGGAATCCATGATGTTGTCCACGCCGTTGTCGAAGATGAGCAGGCCACCGTCCAGGACATCGAACTGGTGCTGGTGGCTGAAGGCTCTCTGCACCGCGGCCATGTCGAAGTCGCTGGCTTCGCCACCGAAGACCCACAACAGTTGGCCGCTGCTGCGGTCCAGCTTCAAAAAACAGCCCCCATCCAGGACCTGCCCTATGGAGACATAGTAGGCATCATCGCTTTCCACGTATTCAAGAGCGTTGGCCATGGGCAGGGTGAAGTAGTGCGAGTCATACCAGGATGCGTACAACTCGGGATCATCCCATGCGGACCAGACCTGGACGATGCTCCCGTCGGGTGAGAGTTCCGCCACTCCGTCTCCCCGGACCATCTTGCCCCCGACCTCCTGGAACTCCGCCGTGAGATAGGCCAGTGTGCCGTCGGGCAGCTCGGTGAAGTCGTGGTGGGCCGTCGGGGTTGTGAAGACGCTGCTCTGGGTGCCATCCAGGGAGACCTTGTATATAAAGGCATCGTCTTCGGCGGTTTCGGTGCTGCCGTCTTCCCCCACGAAGTAGTCATCGATGTTGAAGCCGTTGAAGAGAATCGATTCACCGTCCACGGAGAGCTGGGCCCGGGTGGCGGTGAGCTTGCCGTTGTCCTCCACGTACCACCACACGAGATCGCTGTCTGCATCCAGGATGACTGGATAGGATATGTTGGAAATCAGTGTAGTGAGTATCAACCCATCCGTGCCCCCAGAGGCATCCGAGGTGTAGATGTCCAGATCCGGCAACACCACGGGCACGGTGTTGGTTGTGAGCTTGTAGTCGCCGCTTCTTGCGATGTAGCCGTCCTTGAAAATAGCTGCCCGGTACTCGTAGACCATGCCGGGTTTGAGTTGGTATACCTGTGCACGGTAGGTGCCGTCTTCCTGTCGTTGGGCTTCGACCGAGGTTTCCGAGCCATCGGAGCCTGTAAGCTCCACCCAGGAGCGCTGCGGAGTACTGCCGGGGACAAGCCATTCCACGGTGACCAGTGTGCCGATGTCTTCGATTTCGGCGTGGACATCTTGTATGGGAGCGAGGGTTTCTTCTCTGCATGAGACCGCGTGCAGCAGGGTGGTCGAGGAGAGGAGAAAGCAGATCCTTTTTGCCCAGTACGGGGCCTTTTCACCGGGGAAGGCCCTTTTCGGAGTCCACTTCATGATGAGATCCCCCCCGTTTTGGCCGTTCCCTGGTGAGTGCCGGTTGCTGGCAGGAAAAGGTGAAAACAATATACCCAGGAAAAAATGTCGTGTCGCGGCTGGAATGGTGCCGGGCAGCTCAGGTTGTGCCGTGGCCCACCAGTCGAAGCGAAGGATCCATGGATGCCAGCAGCGGCACATGGGAGAGGCGCAGCAGGTGGACCCAGGCTGGAGGGGTGGGGGTTTCATCGAAGGGCGCCAGCACCAGTCGGGTCAACAACTCGGTGCAGGCCAGGAGATCGGCCCTCGGCCCGTAGGAGATGCCAGGGGACCCCACGCGCCAGAGGCGAAAACGGGTGGGATCGTCGGGGATTCGCGTGTCCAGCAACCAAGTCCTGGAATCCCGATTCCATTGGTAGAGCCTGCCATGGCCCACGCTGGAACTCAACGGGTGCAGGCGATCCTCGCGCCTGGCCTCCAGCAGAGGCGCCAGACCGGAGCAGGGATCGCCGTCGGCCAGTTGGAGGCCGATCCACTTGGCGCCCAAGGCATCACGCCAGCGGATAAGCTCCAGGTCACGCTCCTGGCCGGGCCAGCACCAGCGAGAGCGGTGCCAGATGGAACGGAGAGCCGCCCCGCCTGGGGCGCTTTCACCTGTCATGATTTCCCCTGAGCCGGTGGAGTCGGTTCCTGCTGGACAAGGCTGTATGGGTACCTGCGGCGGACGAAGGCCTCCAAGCTGCGGAGCAGCTCCGCCGGATCGCAGGACTCCAGCGCCAGGCTGCCATACAAGACGAAGCTGCCGTCGGCCGAGGTGATGGGTTGCCCCTGGATGTCCCGCCGAACCCCGGGAAAGGTGTCGCGTTCCATGCGCAGCAGGCTGCGGACGAACGCGGCAGCCCGGCGAGCCTGGGGATCCTCGGCAAAATCCAGGATCCAACGGCGTTGCTCCGGCAGCTTGTAGACATAGCCCAGGATGGTTGGAGGGACTGCGTCGGATAACACCCTGAGATGTGGAAACGGACGTTCATTGCGGGTCTGAGTGGCACTCACGGCGGCCTGCGTAGGGGTGAGATATGTGTCGGGGTCCACCTGTTCGAGGGAGTACTCCACCAAGCCCAGGTTCTGCAACGCCACGTAGGCCCGCAGGGCGTCCCTTGACGATACATCCGGTCGTATTCGGGACGAGAGTATTGCATCAATCTCTCGGGAGAGTGTATCGCGGTTTTCTTTCGACATTGCGGCAACTGCGTCGCGATACATGGCCGCAGCCTGGATCGCAGGCATGGCCTTGCGCACGTTCAAAAGACCAAAATCAGGTCTCAGGCCAACCTGGCGGTATAGTTGTTCCAGGGCCACCAGAGCTGCTGAGCGTACTTCTGCCAGCATGAGAGTGGAGCCGTGCCGGAACGTGTAGGGGGAGCTGTCTTCCAGTAGGCTCTTCAGGCGTGGAATGGCGCCGCCAATTCCCATGCGGGCCAACTCCCGGGCGGCCATGGCCCTGTGGACCGATACCGGCGAATCCAACATGGCCATCGCCCGTTCCAGGGCGGGGTCTTGTCGTGTGTTGCTTGCTCGTGCCATGTTTCGACCTGGCTGGAGGGGGTAGCGTTCACTGGTTGAGGATTTCGCGCAAGGCGAACTCGGCGTCGATTGGTTGGCCGGTTGTGGCGGCCAGCTCGTAGGCCCGTTGGATGCTGAGGAAGTTGTCCTGGAGACCGCCCAGGGTGTCGTAGGTGGCGGCTCGCGTGGAGCCGATGGCCCCGGTGGCCGGGAGGCTGTCCAGGGCTTCGATGGCTATGACTTCGAAGTCGCTGTGCCCCAGGATGCCCGCCAGCCGCTGTTGGACATCGTCCACCTGGTCCAGGGGAACATAGACCCGTTGCAGCCGGGTGGTCAGATCCAGGGAATAGGGTACGGTTGCTTCGCCGGCCAGGGGGCTGCCGGCGCCACCGCGGGGGATGGGGGTGGTGTCGAGGCCGCTGGTGTCGAATTCGAAGAGTATGGGGTAGTTCTGGACGTTGCCGGGGCCGCCCAGGCGGCGGGGGTGATGGGCGGGGAGAGCCATGCGGAGATCCATCTCGTCGCGCAGGCGCTGAAGCTGTGCGGCGAACTGGCCCTGTTCCTTTGTGACGTGCGGGGCGATCACGCCCCCCACCTGGACGTCGATGTTTTCCCAGTTGTCGAGGATTGTGTTGATGCGGTCGATTTCGTCTTCCAGCTCTCGGAAAGTGTATCGCTGTACGTTGTAGTGATTCAGATCTCCGGCAGCCTGGGCATAGGCGAGGCTGGTTCCCAGGCCCGGTTCCCCTTCACCGATGAAGATGTTCTGCTTCAGACCGGATGCACCGCTGAACGCATCGCCTTCGCCCGAAACCTGTTGTACGTTGCGGTCATGGAGAGCCTGGGCCGACATGAGCTGGCCTTCGGTGTCTTCCAGGCCGTCCAGCATGTCGGACTGGCTGCCGTGGAAACCGCTGTTGTCGAATGCGCCCGTCGCGTTCAATTCCTGGATACGGTCCAGGTGGGAGGCAAGCGGATCCACGCCGGTGTGGTGCAGGGTCAGTGCCCTGCGTATGGAGAGAAGTTCGTCGGGGGAGAGCTGGCTTCTGAGGGATCTGAAAATCTGGGCGGCTTCATCCATGTTGCCGTTGGCAAGTGCGTTGTCGGCCTGGCCCAGGGACTGTACGACGTCCAGCCCCAGATCGTCCAGTCGGGATTGGTCCAGTCCGGCATCCTGGAGCTGGGTCAACAGTCCCGTGACGCGACGACTCTGTACCACCGCCGAGAGGGCTTCGGCCGCCCCGCCCATGGCCAGGCCCGTGGCTGCGCCTATCCCACCGCCACGGAGAATGGCCAGACCCAGGCGGCAGATGACATCCCAGACGGAGCGGCGCCATGTCTCGGCGTCGGCGGCGGTGAGTATCAATTCGCCCACGGCTCCGCCCAGGAAGCCCTCGATTGTTCCGCGCAGGGCCCCCGCGGCGAAGCTACGGCCCGCGTAGGAGATGGCGGCCGACGTGCTTTCCAGGGCTCCGGCCGTCATTTCGGAAGCCAGGGCGGCTCGGGTGAGCCCCACAAGGTTGGTGAAACGGGTGGCTATGCCGGCGGCCAGGACTGCAGTGGCACCGTCGGCGAAGCCGGACAGGGCGTCGGTGGCCCCCTCGGTGGAGAAGGTGTCGTAGTGGTCTCCAGCAAATGCCTCGGCCGTGCCCACCTTGGCCGCCGCTCCCGCGAGACCGCCGGCCAGGGCGGCAGCGCCGTATTCCGCCAGGAGACCGGCAGCGGCGGGACCGGCGGTTCCTCCGGTGAGCACGGTTACCAGGATCCCAACTGCGATGGCCGCCACGGTGGATGCGATGCCGCGCACCAGGTCCACGGTCTGGAGATGTTCCTGGTATCGGTTGGCAAAATTGGCATCCAGGGCAGCCAGCACGGCCAGCTCTTCCTGGGAGATTGCGCCGTCGGCCATGGCGTCCTGGAAGGCGGATTCCAGTTGCACGGAGGCCTGGTCGGCGGTTTCGTCGGTGTCGGTGAAGGCGTCGGCCAGGCCCGAGCCCAGGGACTCTTTGTCCTGCATCCGGGCGTGCATGATGCCCGCCGCCATGAGACGGCCTTCTTCGGTCTGCAGCTCCTGGGGGCTGGGAGTTCCTATGAGCTGATCCATGGCCTGCTGGAGATCGTCGTCGCCCAACTCACCTTGCATTCGCTGGTAGAGCGTCGTGAACTCCAGCAGGGCTGCCCGCTGGTGCTCGTCGGCGGGTTCGCGATGTTCGCTGTAGAGCCAGTAGCCCAGCCGGTAGGTAGCTCGCTCCTCCTGGGTCAGGGTGCCGAAAACCTGCGCGATCATTTCGTCTTCGGTTCCGTCCCAGGAGCCGCCGAAGGCCCAGTCCAGTGCTGCCTGGGTGGGAATCCTGCCCGTGCGGAGGGCCTGGCGGACGAGGTCCACCTCCTGGCGAGACATCTGGATCTGCATGGTGATCCAGAGACGGGGTGATTCTTCCAGGAAGCGGGCGCGATCCTCGGCGCTCATGGCTGCGACGATGCGGAAGATGCGTTCCTCGTCGGTGTCGAAGGCGTAGAAGGCGGATTCCAGTTCTCGTAGGGCGATCCTGTATGTGTCGGCGGAGGCATAGTCTTCCACCACGTCCAGCTCCCCCTGGTTCAGGTGCCCAAGGGCCTGCTGCACGTCGGGGTCGTCCCACAGGCGCTGACGCAGCTCTTGGTTGGCCTGTCGTTGGCGGCGCGCGCGTTCTTCAGGCGAGAGATCCCGCAGGGATTCGTCTTCGCCCAGGTCGAGCTGCCCCACCAGCGTGTTGAATGCCTGCTGGATGGAGGCTTCGTCGTCGTTCCAGAAACCGATGGCGTCCAGGATCTGTTGTTTGGCCAACTGAAAGCGGTCGACCCCCATGGAAGCGGAGAAGGACTGGAACTCGCCTTCGCTCAGGTCGCCGTGCATCATGCCCAGGAAAGAGTCCTGGGCTATCTCGCCGTCGGTATCGCGTTGCACGGTGAGGAGGTTTTCCTGGATTCCACCAAGGTTGGCCAGGGCTTGTCTCAACTGCTGGAGTTCTTCCTGTGTCAACTGCTGCCCGTTGGGACCTTGGCCCGTCCTGAGGGCTGTTCGAATAAGGCGCTCCCGCTGGCCGGCTTGGCTGGTCTGGCCCACCACGAGGGCCACCGCGTCGTCGTCGGTGCCCCAACCCGATGTGGCGATGTCCATTCTTTCCTGTAGGGCGTCGGCCTGGGTGCCCAGGCACATGGTCCTGGCGCTCTGCCTTTCGCTGTCGGAAAGGAAGGAGAAGATCTCCTGGTTTTCGTTCCAGAGGCGCCGGCGCTCGGCCACGGAGAGATCCAGGATCACGTTGAAGGTGGCGGACTCGTCGTCGTCGATCCAGCCACGAGCGTTGCGAATGCGCTCCACCACGATGTCGTAGATATGGTCGGGGCTGATGATCTTGCGGGCCTGGTAGTATTCGTCGTCGTCGAGGGAATTGCGCAGGAGCTGCATCAGGTTCTCGGAGCCGGCGGCTTCCCGAAGCTGGGCGGTGCTGGCGGTGCGGAGCACGTCCAGGATGCCTTCTTCGTTGGCGCTGTCCCAGAGCCAGCCCTCCTCGACGTTGCTCCGGATGCGATCTTCCAGCGACATGGTTGCCCAGAGGATTCCCAGCGCTTCTCGGTATTGATCCGAGTTGCAGTATTCCTGGAAGTCGGTTTCCAGGACATGACTGGTGAGCGAGAGATACTGGGCTCGGATCTCGCGAAGCATGAGGGTGGACTGGCCCCTTATCTGGCGCAGGGCTTTTTCTTCGTCTTCGTCCCAGTGATCCAGGAGGGCGTCCTTGATCTCCATTGCTCGGCGGTGGGCTTCCCGCCAGGTGTCCTGGGGATCGAGCTGCACCTGCCCGCCGGGGCCGGCCCGGGGGCTGGCCTGGGTCATGCCCGCCGAGGCACGGGATTCGGCCTGCTCCGCTTCGTGCTCCGCGGCACTCTGGGGGGCTCCCACGCCCGGGGGCGTGCTGCCCCCACGAGCCTGCAAGATGTGGGCGACTTCGTGAGCCACTGTTTCCCGGCTGGGATCGGAATCGCGGAACACCACCACTTCCTGGCTCGATGCTGCCTGGGCGGCCAGCCTGTCCATCTGGTCCGTTTCGCCCAGCCACGCTTCCACTCCGGAGAGATCCTCGCCGAATGATTCTTCCATCTCCGCCAGGTAGGGAAGGGACACGGGAGCAGCGCCCATGCGCGAAGCCAGGGGATCGTCGGGGGTGGATGACGGAGGAGCCGAAGGAGCCCCGGACGATGCCTGGGAGAGAAGAGCGGAATCCTGAGATGAGTCCAGGGTGGATGATTCCGTTGGCGATGGGGCTTCCATTGCGCCCAGGGCTGCCCTGTTGCCGTAGCTTTCCTGGATTCCCATGATGCGGTTGGAGCCGGTGCTGTTGCGGGCAGCCGGTCCCTTGTGGGCGGGTGCGTTGGAAAGCTGGGTTGAGTGGGGCTGGCCTTGTTCCGCAGAACCTGGTCTCTGTTCTTTCATCTGTCGGCTCCTGGCAGGCCAGGGAAGAGAACATGAATATACCTCGAACCACGCAGTTTGACAGTTCCCATCCAATAAGGGCGGAGGTGGCAGAATGAGCAGCTTTGGTGGCGGGTGCGCCCAACAGAGGGGTACACAGGGGTGAGTGTCAGTTGCCTTGCCTGCTGTGCATTGCTTCGGTTGCCAGGCGTGTGAGAGCCAGGTGATCCCAGGTTCCACGGTCGTTTAGACGTTCCACCAGGTTGCGAGGCAATGCTCGGGCTCCGTTGCGGGCGCCGGCCATGGCGCCGGCCATGGCGGCGGTGGTGTCGACGTCTCCGCCCACCGCGATTGCGGTAGAGATGGTTTCCATGTAGTCGTCCGGGTTCCTCAGGAACGAATAGAGGCTCCAGGTGATGCTGGAGGTCACGAAGGGAGAGATTCCCTGCCAGCCATCGCGGTGGTCGGGGTCCATGCCGGCCCTGGATATCGGGGCCACAGCCTGCTCCGGCGGCAGTTCCAGCCAGTTTCCCAGGTCCAGCACCGCCGAGGCCACCGACGGCGCAAGGGGGGCCGCCAGATCCGCCAGGTCTTCCAGGATTTCGTGAGTGTTCCAGCCACGATGGTCCAGGGCCAGGGCAACCGCTCGGGCCACCACGACGGAGCCAGCGGAGCAGCGGGGATCGGCGTGGGTGATGAGCCCCTGCTGATGGGCGATGCGGGCAAGCTCTTCCCTGTTGGCTGGTTCCAGCAGGCCCACGACTCCGGCGCGCATGGCGCTACCGTTGCCGGCGGCTGGGGCCGGCGTGCCGGATTCCCACCAAGGCAGCCCGTTTTGCAGGCGCGTGGCCGCAGCCTCGGTGGCGCGCCCACGCCCCACGATGCGCCCCTCGCTGAAGATTCGCGCGATGGCGGCCGCGTAGTCCGGGGCCGAGAAGCCCCGCATGCGGACATAGCTTTGAAGCAACTCCCGGGCGAGTTGGGAGTCGTCGCTGTACTGGCCGAAGGGAAATGGATGCCTGCCCAGCTCGCCCGCCCTGCCCTGTCGCAGGTAGTCCCGGACGTAGCGGCCGCACGTTGCCGGAGGATGGCCCTCTACCACGAAACCCAGAGCGTCTCCCAGGCACTGCCCCAGGAGGCAGCCCACGTAACGGTCCCTCAGAAGGGCGATATCATTGGGGATGTGGTCGGTCATGGCTGTGTGCCGGGGGGCGATGCGGTGGGTCGGGGCCCGGAGGGACGGCCCAGAGGGTTGGCGGTCGGAGGCTTCAGCCAGATGCTTGGGGGGCAGGGGGATCGGCCAGAGAGTGCCGGTTGAGGATGGCCTGGATCTGGGGAAATGCCTTCCGGGAGTCCCGGGCGATGAGCCGGGCGATGGAAGAGCCGATCACGGGGATTCTGACCTGGAAGGAGTGGACCAGGCGAACCTCGGTGCCGGCGGGAAGTTGGTTCAGGTAGTACGTGCCCTGGACCCGGATCCTATCGGTTTCGGAGCTTTGCCAGTCCCAGCGCAGGGTCCTGGTGGTTCGATCCCAACGGCTGGTGGCCGAGGACGTGGCTCTTTTCCGACGATCCAGCCCACCGGACACCCCCCGCCCGTATTCCTGGCAGTCGATCCTGAAGACACAGTGGTTTTCGTCACGTTCCAGCAAGGTGTAGGTGGCGGAGATCACCTCGTCGCGAGAGTTGTTTTCTTCCAGGTTGAAGGCTTGCGAACAAAGGGCAGCCGCCACCTTTTCCAGGTTGGTGGGAATGATGAAGCTGTATTCCACTTGCACGTGTGCGCTCCTTTCGTAAACGATACCTGTAACGACATCGGGGTTATCTTGTGACGAGACCGGGCGCCTGAGCCTCGCGCCAGGATCCGGGTAACAGATCCATGAGGGAACAGCCGGTTTCAACGTCACAGGAGAACAACGGATGGAAGCCCCACCTGTCTATCTCGATCACAACGCCAGCACCCCCATCCTGCCCCAGGTGCTGGATGCCATGTTGCCATACCTGCGGGAACACTTCGGCAATCCATCCAGCGGCCATGTTTTTGGCCAGCACGCCCATCGTGCCGTGGAAGAATCCCGGCAGCAGGTGGCAGCGTTCCTGGGCGCCTCTCCCCAACAGGTCCTGTTCACCTCCGGCGGAACCGAGTCCAACAACCTGGCAATCCGCGGTGTGGCGGCATCTCTGGGGCGCCCTGGGCGAATCGTTAGCTCCGTCATCGAACACCCGGCCACGCTCCAACCCTGTCGCCACCTGGAGCGGCAGGGTTGGGATCTCTTCTTGCTGCCCGTGGATGGGACAGGGCGCTTTCGCGTGGAGGACCTGGAAGCCCAGTTGGAGCGGGGAGTAGACCTGGTGACCATCATGCACGCCAACAACGAGACCGGCGTCATCCAGCCCATCGGCCCCGCGCTGCGAGCCGCCCATGCCCATGGAGCCCTGTTCCACACCGACGCGGCACAGTCAGCAGGAAAAATCCCCTTGAACGTGCAGGAGTTCGGGGTGGACCTTCTCTCCCTGGCCGGCCACAAGCTCTATGCTCCCAAGGGCGTCGGTGCCTTGTACCTGCGAAGCGGCACGATCCTGGAACCTCTGCTGCGCGGAGCGGGGCACGAAAGGGGGCTTCGCCCCGGCACCGAAAACGTCGCTTCCATCGTCGGGCTGGGGGCGGCCTGCCAGGTGGCCCGGGCCACCCAGGAACGAGAGCGGCTCCGAGTGGCTGGACTACGGGATCTGCTTCAGCATCTACTGCTATCGGCGATTCCCGGGGCCGCGGTCAACGGCGGAAAAGCGGCGCCCAGGCTACCCAACACCTTGAGCGTTCGTTTTCCCGGCGTCACCGGCTCCCAGCTTCTGGCCCTGGCCCCCCAGGTGGCTGCTTCCACCGGTTCGGCCTGCCACGAGGGGGGCGAGCGCCCCTCCCAGGTCTTGATGGCAATGGGCCTGGACGCCGTCGCCGCCATGGGCACGCTGCGCCTGTCCCTGGGCCGTGGCAGCACCGAGGAAGAGATCCGCCGGGCCGCCGGGGCCATCATCGCAGCATGGAAGACCGCCCGAGGAGCCTGAAACCCCCGAGATGTGCCGGCAACCCGTTATTCCCAACCTCCAACCGGAGTCCGAGTCATGTTTTTTCCATTTCTGCCGGCTCTGCCCTTCCTGGGACTCATGAGCCTGTCCTGCGGCGGTGGCTACCTTTTTTCGGTGGGTGAATCCGGCGACACATCCCCCCACGAAACCGGCGCAGCCCCCGACAGCCAGGAACCTGTGGAAACCGATGCCGACGGCGACGGCTACGGAGAATCCACTGACTGCGACGACGAAAATCCCGCGGTGAGCCCTGGTGCCCAGGAAATCCCCTACAACGGCCTGGACGACGACTGCGACACATCCACTCCGGACGACGATCTCGACTCCGACGGCGTATACCACGACTCCGACTGCGACGACACCGATCCGGAAACCCATCCGGGGGCCACCGACTTCCTGTTGGACGGCACGGATCAGGACTGCGACGGCCACGACGATGGCCTCGAAGACTTGCAGTTGAGCATCATCCAGCACGAGCCCATCTCCATCACCGAAGGAGAACTCACTGGCGACAAGCCCCAGTCCAAGGTCTGGCTCCACGACGGCAAGTGGTGGTGTGTGCTGGCCGACTCGGAAGGCACGTGGATCTGGCAGCTTTCCGACGGCAATTGGAGCAGGCATCTGCGACTCTCCACCCACGGTGCCTTTCGCGCCGATTGCCTCAGCGACGGCGACCTCGTGCATATTTTGCTCTACGACGGCGAAGATCAGACGGGCATCATCTCGGTCGCCTATGATTCCGCCAGCCAGTCCTACGGTCCTTGGGAAGAATACGGCGATTTCGCCGGTATTCCCTTGAGTTCAGGCGTTGAAACCGCCACCATCCAACAGGACGGCACTGGCCGTCTATGGGTGGCCTGGGCCGATACGGACCAGGTCTGGCTGAGCTGGGCCGACAGCCCCTACGACGACTGGACCCGGCTTCCCGACCCCCTGGCGTCGGGCCTGGACGACGACGACATCTGCCTGGTGGTGGCAATCCCCGACGAAGTTCAGCCCTCAATCGGTGTGCTGTGGTCCAACCAGAACACCGGCGAGTTCGGCTTCAGAGTACACCTGGACGCCGATCCCCCCCAGGACTGGGGCGACACGGAGCGACCAGCAGCGGAAGGGGAGTTCGCCGGCCTGGCCCTGGGCGACGGCATGGCCGACGACCACATGAACGCCGCGGTGGCATCGGATGGTACCCTGTACTTCGCGGTAAAGACCTCGTACGACACCGATGACTACCCCCTGGTGGTCCTGCTGGTGCGCCACCACGACGGTACGTGGAGCCCCCTGGATGCCCAGTACCAGGTTGACCCCGGCGATCTCGACGTTACCCGCCCCGTGGTGCTGCTGGACGAAACACCCGGGTTCCTGCTGGTGGCCTACACCTCCCGCGACAGTGGCGACATCATGTATCGCGTAAGTGCCACCGCCACCATCGGATTCAGCGAACAGGCCCCGTTGATAACGGGGGGAGACATCATCCACAACGTCACAAGCACCAAGGAGCGCTTCGATGACCAGGTGGTGCTCCTGGCCGGTGATCGGGAGAGCCCCGGTCTGGCCTATGGGGTCACCGTCACGGTGGATGACTGAGTTCGGCGCCCGCTCCATAGCGGGGTCGTCTGCTACCTGGTGGCTTCGAAGGAGCCGTCGTATGCCACCTTGTAGATGCTCCCGTAGATGTCGATGGGGTAGGTGCCGGCGAATTCGCCTGTCATGGTGTTTGCCGAGGAAAAGCGGCCGGTCCACTCGGCAGCTATGTACTCGCCCATCAGGGTGAGGGAGACTGTTCCCTCGATATCGGGATCGGATACGATGCTGCCGTCGAGTTCGGCGCAGTACTCGTCAACGTAACCCAGCTCGGCCAGGATTCCCGAGAAGGTGCAGCACGCGGTGCCGTTGATCTGGGGATCGGATACTTCGTCCACCGCCAGATCCGCCCTACCTTCACAGACATCCGAAATGGAGAAGCCCCCCATGTCCACGCTTCCGGTGATCTGGAAGTCACCTTCGTAGAGGCCGTCTCGGGTGTCCAGGACGGCAGTATCAGCCGTGTCGGTGTCGGCGTCGGCGTCGGCGTCGGCGTCGGCGTCGGCGTCGGCGTCGGCGTCGGCGTCGGCGTCCGTATCGGTGTCGGCGTCGGCGTCCGCATCGGTGTCGGCGTCCGCATCGGTGTCGGTGTCGGCTTCGGGAGTACCGGTTTCGTTCTTGGAATCGTCAGAGTTGCATGAGCACCCCTGGAAGAACATCCCGGTCATGATGATGGCGATTGCAGTGTAGGGAAAAGTCCGCATCTCTCCTCCATATGGTAACATGGACATACCATAGCAGCGGATAGAACGGCTGTCGATGGCAACATGCCGCTTTCGGGCTGTTGCTGCTGCGGGAACACCCATGAGCCGGGAAAAAGAATGAATGAGATGAAGCACTTCACCTGGGAGCGAAGGGCTCCCCCGCACACGCGGGGATGGACCCCGGTGGGCGGTCTTCTGGATCCCAGCCGTCGAGGCTCCCCCGCACACGCGGGGATGGTGCCAGTTTTGCGCTGAAGCTGGAGGTATGGTGCCAGTTTTGCGCTGAAGCTGGAGGTATGGTGCCAGTTTTGCGCTGAAGCTGGAGGTATGGTGCCAGTTTTGCGCTGAACTCTC
>JAJRWT010000001.1 GCA_024276675.1 Myxococcota bacterium
AAACAGCTCCTCGATGTTCTTGGTGAGGTCTCCTATGCGCTCGATGTCGATGACCACGGTGACCAGGCGCAGGCCCTGCAGGAGATCCCGGCCCGAGGATAGAGCCAGGTGCTCGAATACCATGCGGCGGACCTCGCGTTGTTCGCGGTTGATTTCCTTGTCTATGTCGGCCACTTTGCGCCGGTATCCACCGCCAGGGCCGTCGCGCAGGGCGTGGATCACGCTGTGGAACATCTCGTGGGTGGTCTTGAGCATACCCACGGAGCGCCGACGGGCCTCGGCGACGAGGTTGTCTTGCTCGGATATCCACTTCCAGAACTTGTCAAGCATGTGATTCCTTCAGAGGCGCCCATGGGGCGGAAGCTACCTGGTGATGGCAATGAGTGCCATGGGTGTAAGAAAGAATACCACGATCACGAAGATCACGGCAGCGGGGGGCCAGGCGGCAGCCAGCCGGGCCAGGCGGGTGGAAAGGAACTTGGGTATTGCCCGCAGCGGGTAGAAGATGGCTATTCCACAGATATTGAACAGGAGATGTGCCGTGGCCACGGCTATTGCCGCCGGTTCACCCAGGGAGAGTGCCGCCAGCATGGCTGTCACGGTCGTGCCCACGTTGGCGCCCAGCGTATATGGAAAAACCTGGTGAATGGTGAGCAGACCCGCGCCAGCCAGGGGCACGATGAGCGACGTGGTGACGGAACTGGACTGTACGAGGGCTGTCAACAACAGGCCCAACACGAAGGCCCTCAGGGCCGTGCGGAAGATGTAGTCGTGGAACAGCCTTTCCACCCGGGACAACACGGCGGTTCGCATGATTCTGACCATGCCGTACAGCGAGCCGAACAAGCCCGCCAGCGCCAGCACGAAGGTAGCCAGCTCCGAGGAATGCAAAAGAACGGGATAAACGCTGAAAACGGCGGCGAGCCCCGCTCCGCCAAATACCAGGAGGAGTCTCAGCCAGCCGGTTTGCTGGCCGCTGGCGCTGCGCCTGCCCAACACGATCAGCAAGTGGCTTGCCCCGGCGATCAACACCGCGGCCACGATGAATGTGGCCACGGACTCGTGGGCGACCAGGCCCTTGATGGCGTGCTGTTGGGGTTTGACGAAGAGCTTGAATGGGCTGGAAAAGGACAGCCCGCCCGCTTCGGTGAATAGTTCCACGCTGGCCAGAGACAGCTTTCCCAGGAAGTTGGTCGTGGCCTGCAGGGGAAGCAGGACGATGACGGATAGAAGATTGAAGAAATCGTGTACGGTGGCCGAAGAGAAGGCGCGCTCGAATTCACGACGGTCTCCGATGTGACCAAAGGATACCAGGATGTTGGTCACCGATGTCCCGATGTTGGCCCCCATGATTATGGGTATCGCGATGCGTACCGCGGAGTCGACGTTGTCGCCCAGGGCGCCCCCGGCAACGAGCCCCACCACGAGGGTGGTGGTGGAGGATGAACTCTGGATGATGGAGGTGACCAGGATGCCAACCATGAGCCCGATGAGGGGGTTGGTGGCCATCTCCAGGATCAACTCGTGGCCGTAGCCCTTCCCGGCAGCCTTGAACGCGCTCAACAGGCCGATGCTGACGAAAAAAACGTCCAGCACGGCAAGGAAGGTGACCAGTGAGAGGGCAGAACGTACTCCCCTGGGCACACGATTCCACATACCGGTCCAAGTGCCTGAATTGGTCATGGGGCATTCCAGAGACAGCTTTGCCAGGGCAGGTCTTGTCGGGGCAGGTTTTGCTGGGGCGGCTCACCGGAGGTGGACAGGTATAACCGTATTGGCGGGCCCACAAGGCTCCTCATCATCGTGAACAGAGGTATTTGGGCGTGCTTCTTCCGCAACGACGACTCACGGCATCTCCTTTGGTACAATGGGAGGCGTGGAGGGGAGAGCAGCAGGCCTCCGTCGCGCCCTGGGTAATCGCTCGCAATTGCCTTGGGCAGGATGCCTGTTTCCTGCTATCATGCCCACACGGGACCAGTTCAACCCTACAGCGGAACGGCTACATGCACTTCCATAATCTCCACTTTGCAACCGTGATCCTGCTGATGGTCATGGGCTGTCACAAGGGTGGTCTCTCCACCACCGAACCACGAGACACCGCTCCCTCCTCCAGCAGCGACTCCGGCGACACGGCCAGCGATCCGGACCCCGAAACCGTGCCCTTGAACGGAGCATGCGACCTGGAAGATGACCTGGGCGGCTTCATGGTCGTGGCCGAAACCGACTACTCCTATGTCACCGGCACCGTCTCCAACGGAGTCGTTCCCGCCACCATCCTGGAAGAGATCCAGGCCGAGGGTGACTGCCTCCTCATGCTGCGCGACAACCCCTACTGCGACCCACCTTGTGATGCCGGCGAAACCTGCGACTTCGACGGGAGCTGTATTCCCTACCCTGAAACCCAGGATCTCGGGCAGGTTGCTATTGTCGGTCTCGAAGAAGCAGTGGCCATGGACCCCATGGAGCCCGGCTTCAACTACTTCGACACCGATGTCCCCCATCCCGCATTCCTGCCGGGCAACCTGGTCACCCTCCGGACCGAGGGTGGGGCCTACGAAGCCCTGGAGCTTTATGGCGTGGGAGTGGACCTGTTGGAGCCAGGGGAAGAGGACCTGGCCATCACCGAAGGGCAGGCGCTGCTGATCACCTGGAACCCTCCACAGGGAACAAGCAGGTCCACGGTAAGATTGGAGCTGACCATCGACCAGCACGGCAACACGCCCATCTCGTTGTGGTGCGAATTCCAGGACACCGGCTCCGGTGAGATCCCCGCCGACCTGGTGACCGGGCTCGTGGAAGCGGGTGTCTCCGGCTTTCCCAACGCCAGCCTGAACCGCCACACCGTGGATTCCGCCCAGGTGGCCGACGGTTGCGTGGATTTCGAGATCAGCTCGCCACGCTTCCCGGATGTGAGCGTCTCCGGCTACACGCCATGCTACAGCGACAAGGACTGTCCGCCGGGCGAATCCTGCAACGAACTCCTGGAAATCTGCGAGTGAAAGGGGAAAAAATGCCCTTCCACGGAAGCACCGCGCTCCGTTCGCTTTCAGTTCTTCTCCTCGGGGCCTGCTCGGGAAGACCTGGCGTTGTACCTCTCGACACGGGTTCGGGCACCGTCGTGCCCGACAGCGGCGTGACCGATTACGCAGAAGACACCGGGGCCGATTTCGCCTGGAACCACTTCG
Source organism: Myxococcota bacterium (assembly GCA_024276675.1). GTDB lineage: Bacteria > Myxococcota_A > UBA796 > UBA796 > JAFGLY01 > JAJRWT01. Next base: position 3,186 of record JAJRWT010000001.1, read on the forward strand.
AAGACACGGACACCGGCAGCGTCCAGCCCGACGAATGCGATGCTCTGCCTCCACTACCGGCGGAATTCGAAACCCTCAAGGATTTCAGCGGCGCCGAGGACTTCGCCATCGACGGGGAAGGCTACCTGGTGAGCGTGGACCAGGGCAAACTCACCGGGCAGTCGCTCTCGGGCGACACCAAGATAATCGCTGTGGGTATAGGTTCCACGGCTGGTGTGGGAATACTCCCCAACGGCGACTACGTTGTGAACGACGTGGGCAGGGGCGAATTGGTACGAATTACTCCCGAGGGTGCCCAGACCGCCATACTGTCAGGTCTCAACTACCCCAATGGCCTGACAGTGGACAGCGACGGCTTCATCTACGTGAGCGAGCAGTCGGCGGGAAGAGTCCGCAGGGTGGACGCGGAAACCGGCAACTACGAAATCATAGCCGAAGACCTCTACAACCCCAACGGACTCACCTTCAGCCCGGACTTCCAGACCCTCTACATCGGCAGCTTCGGGGGAGGGACCGTCCACGCGGTGCAACGATCAGGCAGCGTCTGGACCGAACCGGAACTCTTCGGTGAAACCCCCGATGGCAACTCCACCGACGACTTCGAAACCTGTGAAGACCACGCCGAAGGCCAGGAGTGTTACCTGGCCGATGGCGGTCTGGGCGAATGCCTCTCCACCGACGACGGCCTGGAGTGCACCCTGGTCCTGGACGAAGCTGCCTGCATGGGGCGCTCCGAGGGTGATTCCTGCAGGACCGAGGCCTACGGCGAAACCCTGGACAGCCTTTGCGTAGAGGGCAGCGACGGCGTCCTCTTCTGTGCCACCGCCGACCTGGACAGGCTTGAAGCCTGCCTGGACCTTCACACCAACCAGCGCTGCTACGTGGACGGCAGCTCCGGCACATGCAAGACCACCTGGGAAGATGTGGACATCTGCTACCTCAGCAGCGACCACTCCTCCTCCAACGATGCCTGTGACGGTCTCGCCGACGGAGACGAGTGCGAGGTCCAGGATCCCATCACCCCCTACGTGGGAGAATGCGAGAGCCACGGTTCCAATACCACCTGCGAAGAACCATGGGCCAACAGCTACTCCCGCGGAGGCCTGGACGGCATCAACGCTGATGTCTGTGGCAACGTATACGTGACCGAGTACATCATGGGCTACGTCTGGCGTTTCCCCCCCGAGGGCGGCGACGCGGATCTGGTGGTGGAAACAGGAGCCTCCTGGATTCCCAACATGCACTTCGGCAACGGCGTAGAAGGCTGGCGCAGCGACGTACTCTACGTGATGGAGCGGTCCAGGGGCAGGCTGTTCGGCCTCCGGCTCGGCGTCGAAGGAGGGGAATGGGTCTATCAACAGTAGATCTTCCATGGCACGCTCCGCAAGTTGCGCTGCGCCGGGCGCCCGGGCTGCCGGAAACCCGAAACACCAGAGGGAACCCGATATGATCCAAGGTCGTTTTTTCCTGGCCCTGCTGTTCCCCATGTTTCTGTGCTGCGGCTGCTCTTCCCGTCCCGGAGTGGACACGGGCAATCCATCTTCCTGGGAGTGCCTGCTGGACCAGGGGGAAGAAGTCGATTTCAGCCAGCAGATAGGCTGTTGGGACGACTTCGACCTGCTGGCCTCCGACCCGCTGGATGCCAGTATTCCCGGCGCTCGTTCCGTCAAGACCGATGTGGATCGCTCCGACGACGACGCGCTCTATTTCCAGAACAGCAAGCTCTACCAGGTACACTGGGACTTCGCCTCGGAGTTCCTGTCGGGCGACGGCCTGCCCATCGTTGCCGACATGGCCACATTCAACAGCACCGAGTACTACAGCCCCGACAGGCGCTTCATCCTTGGGGCCGTGACCTGGTACGAAGAGCCCGGGGTATGGGTCTACGAGATCTCGCCCTACGACAGCGCCACGGCCGACATGATCGCCACGGCCTTCTACCTCGTAAGGGACAACGCCTACTTCGGCGATGAACTCTACTTCCACCCCAGCTCCGAATCCGTCGAGGCCGAGGCCGAAAACCTGCCCGACGACATCCCCATCATCACCACGGAGGAACTCTACGCCGGCATCACCTACCAGCCATTGAATCTCGGCACATCCATGGGCAAGCTCACCTTCTATGCGGCCGACGAGTTCCAGGAAGACGCCGTCAACTACCGCGAAATCGTGGCGCTGGAGAATGTACCGGCCGATATCGCCGTAGTGTCGGGCATCATCACCCAGGACTTCCAGACCCCGCTCTCCCACATAAACGTGCTCTCCCAGAACCGCGGCACGCCCAACATGGCTCTCAGCACCCTGTTCCAGGACGAAGAGCTTCTTTCACTGGAGGGCAGGTGGATCGAGCTGACGGTGGAAGCCATGGACTACTCCGTGCGGGAGGTCACCCAGGAAGAAGCCGATGCATGGTGGGAGGAACACAAGCCCGATCCGCTGGAGGTCACCCCCATGGATCTCTCGGTGACGGGCCTTTGGGACATCCAGCAGGTTCTGGACCTGGAAAGCTACGACCTGGCCGATGCTCTCTCCATGGCAATTCCGGCCTTCGGCGGCAAGGCCAGCCATTTCGGGGGGCTGGTTCACATCGGCGACGACGTCCCGCTACCGGACGCCTTCGCCATCCCGGTCTACTACTACAACCAGTTCATGGAACAAAACGGCCTGTGGGACGTCGTAAACGATCTCTTGAACGACCAGCAGTTCGAAGGCGACAGCTCCTACCGCCAGGAGAGACTCCAGGACCTGAGGGACTCCATCGAAGCAGGCACCATAGACCAGGACTTCCTGGACATGGTCATAGACAAGTGCAACTCCGAGTACAGCGGTCTGCGCATGCGCTTCCGTTCCAGCACCAACGCCGAAGACATCTCCGGCTTCAACGGGGCGGGCCTCTACACCTCCCAGTCCGGCGACCCCAACGATCCCGACTACCCTGTAGACGATGCCATCAGGAAGGTCTGGGCGAGCCTGTGGAACTACCGGGCCTACGATGAGCGGGAGTATTTCTCCATTCCCCATACCGACATCGGAATGGCAATGCTGGTACACCACTCCTTCCCCGACGAAGAAGCAAACGGCGTGGCCATCACCGCCAACATCTACGACACCTCCGGCCTGGAGCCCGCCTTCTATGTCAACGTCCAGGAAGGCGAGGCATCGGTGGTCCAGCCCGAAGACGGCGTGACCACGGACCAGTTCATCTACTACTACGACATGCCGGGTCAGCCAATAGTCTACCTGGCCCACAGCAGCCTGTTGGAAGACGGCGAAACCGTGCTGACCACCAGCCAGATCTACGATCTGGGCACGGCCCTCTCCGCTATCCATTCCTACTTCTACCCGGTGTACGGCAACGCCGGCGGCTTCTACGGCATGGACGTGGAGTTCAAGTTCGACGACGACTGGGGCACATCGGGCGAAGAAGAGCTGTGGATCAAACAGGCGCGCCCCTACCCCGGCTGGGATGCCACAGACTGAACCAATGCTCCCAGCCCTCCCGGTGGGCCATACTTCCGTCCAACCCCCGGGAGCTGTTGTGAAGGCGTCGTGGAGCATTCGCGGCTATTGGCTGTTGCCACCCCATCGCCCGGGGGCTGCCCCCTGGGGATCTCCCGGCACAATTCCGGCTCCCGGGCCCTGGAAGCCCTGTGCGCCGGGCCCCTGGAAACCCTGTGCTCCCGGGCCCTGGAAGCCCTGTGCGCCGGGCCCCTGGAAACCTCCGCCACCCGCAGCCCCCGGAGCAGTGCCGCCCCCCGGAGCGCTGCCTGGACCGTTGCCCCCTCGCATCAGCAGCACGGAGGTGAAGGGCGAACCCATGCTGGTGAGCCCCATGTAGTCGCTGAAGGTGTTGGAAACCAGAAGTTGAAGGCGTTCTGGCACGGGAACGGCTTGCAGTAGATCCAACGCCAGCCTGGTGCGTTGCTGCTGGCTCTCGTCAAGTGCCTGCAGGCCTGGCTGAAAGGCCAGCGAGAAATCCTGGGCGTAGGTGGCGGCGGATGGCTTGAGAGTGGAAATATCGAGGAAGACCTGGGAGAATGCGTTTGTCAGGTTCCTTGATCGGGAGATGTCCTTCAGGCTGAGTTCAGCCGTGGCCTGTGAAGGCTCCGCCCCAGAGTTCTCAACAACGTTGGACAACTGGGCCATGTGAGCTGTGAGCATCAGATCCACCACAGCGAAATAGGCGGATGCATTGGCGGATTCGCCGCTCATGATGAAGGTTGCACGGCTCTCGGCCCCCAGGGAATCCAGCAGATCCACGATACCCGCCAGGTTGGCCGCCCCCCAGGCTGCGTGGGCGTCGTGAAAGGCCTTCAACGTGGCTGGGTCCACCTGGACCTCCTGCTGGCTTCGGCCTTCGGTCAAGGCGAACAAGAGATCACTGGCCGCCAGGTCGATGTCACGAGCGGCCTTGACCAGCTTGGGCTGGAGTTCCACGTTCAACGCTGCCAGGGCGGACTGGGCGTCGTCATCCAGGGTTTCGGCCAACTGGGGGGAAAGAAGCGCCGAAACCAGGGGCGTAGATATCTGTGGCATGGAGCCCTGGGCAGGGGGCGCCATGCCCGGGTCAAACTGGGGGGGGGGACTCGGGGTTGCTGTTGCAGGCGGTAAACAGCAACAGGGTCAGCCATCTCGCACGCATGATCACTCCTGCTCTGATGCAGCCATGATAGCGTGCTCAAGGGAAAAATCCGTGGGTATTCGGGGCGGGGGCTGGCGGTTGTCGCCGCCATACCCGGACACGGCGAGTCAAGGGTGGTGAAATAGTCCTTGACAAAGGGTGAATGGCCAGATCACACTGGGTGACCGGAGGAGGAAGGGTGATATCTGCGCCGGAACTAAAATAATCCATGCTGTTCCAGAGCAGTTTTGATGGCTTCGGCTGCCATCGCCTGTCCGGCGCCATTGAGGTGGACCTCGTCCAGCATCAGCACTGAGTCGCTCAGGTTCTTGGCCCTGAAACAGGCGGGAAGGTCCACCAGGATGCTGTCTGTGTCCCGGGCAACGCGGATCATGGCCTGCCGATAGTCGGCAAGGCGCGTTCCGACGGCGCCGGTCTCGGGGGCCAGAGAGGCCATGCCGATGAGCAGGTCTTCTCGGACGATGGGAAGGATGAACCCCGTCTGCCCGCCCCGCGCCTCCTGTTCCCGCCACATCCGACGCAGGCAGCTCTCGTACCTTTCCACGGGAGTGGTGGGCCAGTTCCCGCTGCTTCGCAGACGATAGGCCAGCCACTGGGCCAGGCGCAGGGTGCCGGTCTGCCCCAGGATGCCCAGGCCGGTGCCCAGGAAGATCTGGTCCTGAGAAAGCGCGACGCGCCTGTCGCTGTGCATGGAATAGACCAACAGCAGGTCCGGTGGGAAACTCTGACTGATGCGATGCACAAGGCGCCTGGACTGCACACAGGTGTAGCCCGGCACACCTCCGTTCTGCACATCCACGAAAAGATCTTCACGCAGTAGGTTCTCCAGGTTCTGGGGCATGGTTTGCCGGTCCGGGACACCGTGACCGAAGACGGTGGAGTCCCCCGTCACCAGTATTCGCCATGGCGTTGGCGACGAGGGGCCCGCCGTCCCGGCAACAGCCGGGGCATCTTCCCGGAAGTCGGCCTCAGCTCGCGGTTCGTGACCCCGCAGCCCCAGCGAGTTGGTGGTTACCCTCTGGCCCAGCCACAACAACGTGGAGGAGGCAGGCAGCGCCCAGCCCAGCTCCGGGTCCGACACGAGCTGGTTTTCACCCAACCTGGCCGGATCGCTGGATGTCGCCGGAACTGCCAGGCGGCCCGCCAGCTCCAGCAGGCCCAGGAAGAGCAACACCACCGCCAGGCTGAAGCCAGCCCTGGTGATACGCCTTCCTTTTTTGAAGCAGTCTGGAACCATACCTTGCATGGAGTATCTCGATACCCTGCCCACCGCCGCCCGGTCAAGGGTTCCCCTGAACGTGGTAGCCTGGGCAGGTCATGTTCCGAACCACCAGAGCCAGCAAGAGCGCAGACCACGAGCCCCTGCGAACACCTGCTCCAGGAAAGAGTGTCCGTAACAGCCGAGACCGCCACGTTGCAGCGCCACATCTGCCTGCCGTTGCCGTCATGGCCCTGGGAGCCACCTTTCCGCTGGCCAGGGTGCTCCTGCACCCCAGCACCTCCCTGCCGGGCAGCAGCGCCGGCGACATCTACAAGCATGTCTGGCCATACTGGCACAGCCTGGCGGTCTTCTCCCAGGGCACCTGGCCCCACACCCGGTTCTTGAGTGCTCCCGATGGCGGAGTACTCCTGGACGTCATGCTCCTGCCATCCATCCTGATGGCCCCGGTCACTCTCCTGGCGGGACCGGTCCTGGCGGCCAACCTCTGGGTCTGGCTTTCGCTCCTGGCCATAGGTCTTGCCACCTACGCCATGTGCCTCCGCTTCACCGGAAGTTACCAGGGCTCGCTGCTGGCCGGCCTGCTGGCCCAGACCACACCCTACATCCTGGGTCACGGCCTCACCAGCGGGGTCCACGAGCGCCTGGTCCTCTGGGTCTTCCCGATGCTGATCCTGGGCCTGGACAGCCAGCGCCGGGGGGGGCGGCGCCTGCGCTCCGGGCTCTTTGTCACCCTCCTGGTGGCCTTCATGGCCATCCACAACCCCACCTTCTCCATGTACGCCGTGCTGCTGTGCGCCGGAATGCTCCCGGTCCTGCTCTGGCCCATGACCCCAGCGCGGCTGCCCTTCATGCTCAGACGACTGGTTCCCATCTACCTGTCGCTGGCCGGCACGCTGCTTGCCTGTTTTCTGATCATACGCTGGTTTGTCACCAAGCCCGGCTACCTGGCCGAGATCAACCAGGAGCGGGTGGCCACCACCATCGGGATTTCCTCGCCCACTCTGGAAGTGGCCACGCTGGCCACGGTGTTCGACCCCTGGGCCGTCCACCAACAGCAGCCCAAGCTGTTGGACGACGAACTCTACAACCTCTGCTACCTGGGTTGGATTCCGCTGCTGGTGATTCTCTCAGGGGCAGTCATGGCATGGCGCCGCGGCCACAGCCGCTCACTGGGCATACTGGGCCTGGGGACTCTCTTCCTGGCCATGTCCCTGGGTCCCATGGTGCAGGTGGGCTCGTCGATACTAGAAAACCCCTTCTATCTCACGGTGGTCAACCTGGTGCCCTTCTGGGGAGGCCTGCCCGCTGTCTGGGAATTCGTCAGTGTATTCGCCATACTGGCTTCCATCGGAGTGGCGGAGTTCATGGCCGGAATTGCCGGAGGTACCAGAGCCTGGCTGGTGGCTGGCCTGATCCTGGCCGGAACCCTGCTGGAGCGGGTAGTGGTATTACCCGTGCCCCTATTGCTGAACGCGGCCGATGCCCATGTCTCGGACATCTACAGCCACGCGGTCGGGGAGGGCAACTTGGCGGATCTACCTCGCATGTGGCGGGGGACCGACCTGTCGCCGGGCCCCATGTTCCTGGCACAGACCAGCCACCACCATCCCATCCCGGCCACGGTGAACCTGCGCCTGACCCGCTGGCGGGACTACCAGCCCCTCATGAGCTGCGTTTCCGACGACTGGTCACTATCTGTCGCCTGCTTTGCCAGCCGTGATTTTCGTTGGCTGGTGATACACAGGGACTGGTTCAAGGACGAAGAAAGTGCTTCTGCCTGTGTTCAGGGACTTTCTGACGTGCTGGGCGCTCCCGTCGCCGTCACGGAGCAGGAATACCTCTTCGACTTGTCGGGTGTCGCTCCGGACCCCGTTGGGGAGGATTGCCCCTGAGATGGCCATGTTCCCCGGAGGGCGGTTCCCAGTAGTTCCACGGCATGTGGCTCCCCGCGACGAAGAACGGGAATCTCCCGCCAATGCCGCGGGCGAGGAGCGCCAGGGGATCTTGAAGGCCCGGCTGCCGCAGCTTGGAGCTGTCGGCGATGACAAGCGCCACCGGCGGTCCCGGCCGGCTGGCCAGCCTTTCCAGCGCAGCCAGCAGATCCCTGGGGTCGTGGCAGGAATGGGCAGGGGTTTGCGAGGGAGTGACGACGTGGCAGCGATGGTCCTGGGCGCCCAGCAGGACCACGCGATGGTCCGCCAGGGCTTGGTCCAGGAGCCTGCCCATGTGCCGGTGGCGCACGCGAAGAGCCGGGAAACGTGGCCGCGTCTCCCCCGTTGGGGCCAGCCTGGCGGGGGGGGAGGGTCTGTACAAAAGGGTGGACAGTCCCAGGCCGCCCAGCAGACCAAGGCCCGAGACCACCAGCACCCAGGGCCACATCCCCTGCATGGTGGTGGTCGTGGCATGAATAATGGTTCTGCCCGAGGGATCGGCGAGGAGCAGCTTGGTGACATAATGAATCGGGGTGTCGTCTTCCCGTATCATCTCCAGCTCGCCGCCAGGTTGTATGCCCAGAATCAATGAAGGCCGCGGGTCGTCGGGATCCATTTCGGCCTCTATGCTTCCCGTGAACGAAGGACTTCGAATGGAGACCGTGATCTTGTTGGAGGGCGACTCCAGCACCGCCTCGGTGTAGATGCTGTCACCAGCAGTGACGTCCGGGTATTGACCAAGGTCGTGGGGCACAATCTGTTCCAGGCCGCCCCCCTGGAACGACAGCTCCACCGTGGGAGCTGTTTCCAGGAGCCCGGCGTTGTCGTAGAGCTTGAAGAGGAAGCCCGAGGAAGAAGCACCCTGGGGCGGGATACCTTGAGGTGGTTGGCCCTGGGGCGGGATGCCTTGAGGTGGCTGGCCCTGCTCCGAGGCACCCTGGGGCGGGATGCCTTGAGGTGGCTGGCCCTGGGGCGGGACAGCTTGAGGTGGCTGGCCCTGCTCCGAGGCACCCTGGGGCGGGATGCCTTGAGGTGGCTGGCCCTGGGGCGGGACAGCTTGAGGTGGCTGGCCCTGCTCCGAGGCACCCTG
>JAJRWT010000023.1 GCA_024276675.1 Myxococcota bacterium
CCCTGGGCGTTTCACTTTTGCGTTTCGTCGGAGAGGAAACGCAGATCTGAAACCGTTTCGGGCCCTGGGCGTTTCACTTTTGCGTTTCGTCGGAGAGGAAACGCAGATCTGAAACCGTTTCGGGCCCTGGGCGTTTCACTTTTGCGTTTCGTCGGAGAGGATGTGGCGGGATCGGGATCGGAGGGGGGGGGGGCGGGCTGCCGTATCGAGTGTGGCGAGATCCCCTTCGGGCCTTCGGGCTGGCGGTTCAGGTCAGTCGCTGGGGCTCGGTAGCACGTTCCCCTCACGGAATGGCCTGGGCAAAGGACCAAGCCCAGCGGGCGGCCGGGTCGGTGGCGCTCAACATCGCCGAAGGCCGGGGCCGGGAGTGGCAGGCCCAGCGGAACCAGTACGAGATCCGCCAGCGAAACCTGCGCGGTACTCGACTCGGTGGAGTGGCCATGGGCTCCCCAACAGCAGCAGCATCTGCGGGCCATGAGATCCATGGTGGTGGAGTTGATGCGCCAGGAGCCGCCGGTCAGCGGCGGTATCCTCGAGCACCCCAAGGAGCGCCCCGGCCTACCCCCCGGTCCTGGGTGTGGGGCAGGGTGAGCCCCAGGGGGGAGGCTGGGAGGGTGGGGAAGACGCTGCACGATGTCCAGCAGGGCCCGGCGCAGTAGCGGATGGCGCACCGCAGCGGGCCCGAGCTTTCCCGACGGCTCCTGGTACCTGGGAGACTCTCTGCGCGGGCCTTCCCGTTTTTTCGGGCCGGGTCACTTCAGGTAGGAAGATGAGTTCAGCCAGTTCTTGTCGGGGTAGTAGGCGAAGATCAAGCTGTGGTGGCCTTCGCCTTCGTGGTTGGCGTCCTCGCTGCTCGCCTGGTGCCTGTGGGCGTAGGATGTCCCGTACAGGCTGGACAGGACGCCGGATCTGACTTGGGGGCGCACCGTGAAGCAGCCCTCAGAATGGCCTCCATGGTTCTTGTAGGTATACCAGGCCTCGTGGATCAAGATGGCGCGATCATTGGCGTTGTCGTTCCAGCCATCCTCCAGGCCCTGTACCTCCAGCGCAGGGGCCGAGCCCTTGTGGTGGCGCTGGCCGGCGCTGGTTCTGCGGTAGATCCATGTGGAATAGACGCCGATGCTGGACTTTTTGCTCCCGGAAACGTTGGAGAAACGTGTGGACCTGTTGCCCCTGCCGCTTGCCTTGCCGTGCCCGACCCACTCGTTGTAGAGCAGCTCGTTCGTTGCGAGATCGATGATCCACAGACGCTTGCTTGTCATGGGGAGCGAGAAATCCACGACCATCAGCACCCTACGGTCCACCTCTCCACGCTCCCAGGCATTTTGGAAAGCCTTGAGAGCCAGTGAGAGAACATCTTGCTTGAGCCCCTGGTCCACAAAGGCATCGGACCGGAGCGAGGTGGGGCTGCCCTTCGAGCTTGGTGTTGCCTTCTCCAGGCCGGTCAGTGCAGTACGAAGATCGGTGGAGGTCGCATCAACCGCCCCTTCACCACAGTTGGGTGCGGCGTGCGAGGGTGCGGACAGGAGCATGGACAGGAGCAAGGGGAGCAGCAGAAGGCAGTGTCTCATTGGGGGCTCCGGGTTTACATGCCAAGCGCATGCAAAAAATGGACCAATGGGCAAATGCAGCTTTTCAGACACGGCAGGGTGTGTATGGGTCCCATGGGACGACGGCCTGGGGGACCATGGATGCCTCAGCACAGGCTCTCATTCAGGTGGTTTGGAATTCGTGCAATTGCTCAGGGTTGCGGCGGTCGGGCTGACGTTGGATGCCAACGATCTTCTCCGTTGCCTGTTGCCTCGTGCGCGATTTCAACTCGAGTCGGGTCTCTCTGCTGCCGCCAGAACCTGTGACGAAGCGCTCATGCCGCACGCTCTACGAAAACCCGAAGACCCCGTGGCAACAGCTCCTGACCTGGCGGCGTAGCGACACATCACCAATTCATGGCCCGTGAGTTCGGACCGGGGAATATCACATCCCCGGAATCCTGGGTATCCGCTTCAGCTTGGACAGCTTCCAGTACAGCGCCCAGGCCTTCTTGAGCCAGTGCCCCACGATGGGCAGCATCAAGAGCCTCGAACGGCGCTCGTTGCGCTGTACCATCACGGCACCGTTGCCCGAGTCCATCAGGCACACGATCTCCATGTGGTCCTTGTAACTCTCGGTGGCTCTCTCCCTGCCGTCGGTCCTACACGCAAGGGCGATGTCTTTGGCGGCGATACGACCCATGGCCTCGGCGAGGTGTCCTTGCTTCGCACGCCAGGGTGGCCCTTCCACCGCCGCCGTGTCGCCCACCGCCCAGGTACGCTCCTGCCCCTCCACACGGCAGTGATCGTCCACCCGCACGAAACCGGCCTCGTTCACGGGCAGGCCCGACCTCCTCAGCCACTCCAATCCCAGGCCTCCAGGAACGAAGACGGTGAGATCGGTCTCCAGCACGCTGTCGTCCGCGAAGTGAACGCCCTTCTCCGAGAAACGCCGAATGGGTACGCCTACGCGGTGGTCGAGCTGGTTCCGCTTGAAAAAGCGCTCCATGAGACCGAATGCGCCAGGCCCCATCTTCTTGCCGGGCTCGGGCATGGGGGAGAAGAAGGTGAGTTGGAACCTGGAACGGAGGCCCCTGCGGCGGAGCCAGTGATCCACGTTGAACAACAGCTCGAACACCGGTCCACCACGGACCGCCGAGCTATCCCTGGGGTTGCCGGCGAACCCCATTGCGATGCGCCCACCGCCGGCTTCCGCCAGGGCCTGGAGCCGATCCCTGATGCGCTCCGCGTCATCGGGGGTTCCGCAAATGGACAACGTGTGCTCGACGCCGGAGGGTCGCATCTTGGAAGCACCGGGCGCCAGCACCAGGTACTCCCAGGAGTAGGTCCCTCCCTTCCCGACCAGGCGCCTGTCGTGGAGATCGATGGACTCGATCTCGTCCAGCACGACCTTGAACCCATGGACCCGGGCCAGCTTTTCAAGGGGCATGGAGACCTTCTGGCGAGTGGTGGCTCCCGTGGGGATCCAGATGGACACGGGATAGATCCAGGCAAAGGAACGGTTGGAGACGAGGGTTACGTCCAAGCCCTCCTTCCTGAGGTAGATGGCGGCTTCGACGCCAGCAAAGCCGCCTCCCAGCACCATTACGTCATCCATGCTCTGCCTCTCAGTCTTTTGGATGGAAATGTCGAAACATTGAAAGAAATGTCGAGACATTGAAAGACTCAGCAGAGCCGCGGAATGTTACACGGGCGCATCGCATGACCGCACACCCGATGATATTCACCTGGCGGCGGCGGAGCAGCCCACGCTCCGAGTTCCAGGCCCAGCTCTTCCACTCGCCTGGAAGGAGGCAGGATTGAACCCCTTCGACCGACTCGCCCAGAGATACGATGACTGATTCGACAGCCCGCGAGGCAGGGCCATAGTGAGTTCCCGTCCTGAAAAGGCTCCCATCGCCGGAGCGGCCCATTCCTTCGCCAGGCACGTCCGCGCAACCACTTGAAATAGCGCTGCTATTCCGGCGGGTTACGCGGACGTGCCTGGCTTGAAAGCGACTCGCTCCTGCTCGGTCCGCTTTTTCAGGACGGGAACTAGTGAGCCAGGAGCTGTCATGCTTGCGCCAACTGGTTCCGGGCGGAGATGGATGGCTGGAGCTGGGCACCGGCACTGGGCACTTCGCCCAGGCCCTGGGCATCCCCCTGGGAGTGGACCCATCCCAGCCGGCCCTGTCATTGGCGCGCAGCCGCGGAATACGGGTGCTGGAAGGTAGGGCCGAAGCCCTGCAACTGGAGTCCAACAGTCAAGATGGGGTCTTGATGGTGGTTACGCTGTGCTTCGTCCAGGACCCCCTGCAATCCCTCCGGGAGGCCGCTCGCGTGCTGCACCAGGGTGGAAGCCTCGTGCTGGGCCTGGTACCGGCCGACAGCCCATGGGGCCAGGAATACCAGGAAAAGGCCAGGACGGGGCACGCCTTCTACTCGTTCGCACGCTTCTATGGCATCCAACATGTTCTGGACCTGGCAAAACAGGCGGGCTTCCAGCTCTCCAGAGCCATGAGCTGCCTCCTGGAGGGGCCTCGAGACCAAGTGGACCCCTACGCGGCCCCGTTCCCGGGCACAGTGGATGGCGCGGGCTTCGTCGCGATGGAGTTCAAGCCCGCCCAGGAGCCGTCGGCGGGGCCCCCGGATCACAGCGTTGGCAGGGGTGGGGCAGCTTCCCCAGGCCAGGAACCCCCAGGCAAAGGAACTTGACTCGCAGGACCGCTGCATGGGGGCCACTCAACCCGAATCATCGTTTTTCCTTCCATCTCCTCTCTCGCCGCTCCTGCCGGGCCCGAGAGGCGCAAGGGCTTGGCCAAGCTCTCGGCTATGCCGCTGCGGCCACCGAGAGGTGACTTGCCGGTTGACCTGGATCCTGCAGGCGAATAACATGCTCGCCGCCGATCCCAGCCAAACCACCAGCCCAACGTACGGCCTCTACGATGTCGTGGGCAACCTGGACGAATGGTGCCACGACTGGTACCGGATCTACACTGGCGAGGAAGGCGACATGGTCGACCCCTACGGTCCCGAAAGCGGCGAGGACCGCATCAGCAGGAGCGGCTCCTTCAACACCGGCCAGGCCTACCTCCGGCTGGCCTACCGCAACTGGTACTCACCGAACAATCGCTGGTGGGTGGTGGGGCTGCGCGTGGCACGAACACTGAACCCGTAACTCCTGGGGCCACACGGAAAGACCCGGGACCGCTGCTGGGCTTCGCACGACCGGCGCCTGGTTGTGCTCCAGGCATCGAGCTGCCGGCGCGAGGAGCGTCGCGGAGTTCACGACCCCGAGGGACTACCCCGAACCTCAGGTCATGGACTCTGGGGCCATCGCCAGCACCGCCGCGCCGTTGAGCCTGCCATGGCGCAGGTCGGCCAGGGCCCGGTTGGCCTGTTCCAGCGGGTAGGCCCGCACACGGGTGTGCACCGGCACGCGCGGGGCAAGGGACAGGAACTCCAGGCCGTCCCGCCGGGTGAGGTTGGCTACCGAGCGTATTACCCTTTCTCCCCACATGATGTGGTAGGGAAAGGAGGGGATGTCGCTCATGTGGATCCCGGCGGCAACGACGATGCCACCCTTACGGACACGGCGGAGCGACTCGGGGAGAAGGCTGCCCACGGGGGCGAACAGTATGGCCGCGTCCAACTCCTCTGGAGGGGGTTGGGTGGAGTCACCGGCCCACTCCGCTCCAAGCTCCAGGGCGAACTCCTGTCCTTCGCTGTCGCCGGGCCTGGTGAAGGCGAAGACCCGCCTGCCCTGGTGTACGGCCACCTGCGTGATGATGTGGGCGGCGGCGCCGAATCCGTACATGCCGATCCTGGCGGCCTTGCCGGTCATGGTGTAGGAGCGGTAGCCGATGAGGCCGGCGCAGAGCAGGGGGGCGGCCTCCAGCGGTGGGTAGTCCCCAGGTATGGGGAAGCAGTAGCGGGCCTCGGCCACCGTAAACTCGGCGTAGCCCCCGTCAAGATGGTAGCCGGTGAAAAGAGCCCCGTCGCACAGGTTCTCCTTGTCGGATCGGCAGTAGGAGCAGCTCCGGCAGGTGTGGCCCAGCCAGGGAATCCCCACGAGCTGCCCCTGGGAGAAGCCCCTCACCCCCGATCCGGCGCCTTGCACCCTGCCGACGATCTCGTGACCGGGTACGAGGGGGAGCTTTGGCCGGGCGATGTCCCCGTCCACCACGTGCAGGTCCGTGCGGCAGATACCGCAGGCCAGCACCCGCACCAGCACCTGGCCGGGGGCAGGGGTTGGTACGGGCATATCCACGAGTTGGAGGGGGCTTCCCACTTTCGTCAGTACCATGGCACGCAAGGTTCACCTCCCTGTTCTCATCCCTGGAATACAGGGTTATCATGCTCCGCGACCCTCGGTGGAGTACATACCTTGGCAAAGTCGCTACGAGAGCTTGGTGAGGGTGGAGTAATCTCCATTTTCAGAGAAGCCGCATCCTCGGATGGTCTCGGTCCGGGAATGGCTATCGGCGACGATTGCGCGGTCTTCCAGCCGGCCCCCGGGCAGCAGTCGCTCATCAGTACCGACATGCTGGTGGAGGGCGTGCATTTTCGCAAGGACACCATCTCCGCCAGGGACCTGGGCTGGAAGGCCCTGGCGGTGAGCATCAGCGACATAGCGGCCATGGGGGGCACTCCACGGGCCGCCTTCCTGGCGCTTGGCCTGCCTGCCTGGGCGGACTCCACCCTGGTCCACGAGCTGAAGACAGGCCTCATGGACTGTGCCCGTGCCTACGGCGCCAGGCTTGTGGGGGGCGATACGGTCTCCACGCCCGGCTCCCTGCTGCTCTGTACGACCCTTCTGGGCGAGGTGCCCGGCGGGATGGCCCTGCTGCGATCCGGGGCCCGACCGGGCGACCTGGTATACCTGGGCGGCGTCGTCGGTGACAGCGCTGCTGGACTCTTCCTGCTGTCGGCCCAGGACCCGGTGCCGGGCACCGAGAACTTCGCTCCACTACTGCGCGCACACCAACGTCCCCAACCCCAGGTGGAGTTGGGGCGCCTGCTCGCCTCCGCGGGGCTCGCCAGCGCAGCCATCGACTTGAGTGACGGCCTTCTCTCGGACCTGGGGCAGATCTGTCAGGAGAGCGGAGTGGGTGCTCGCATCGACCTGGAAGCCCTGCCGCTGTCGCGCCAAGCCATGGACCTGGCCGGGCGGGTAGGCAGGGATCCGCTGGACTGGGCCGTCTCGGGGGGAGAAGACTACGTGCTGCTCTTCACGGTTCCACCAGCCTCCGAGAAGCGCATGCTCTCGCTTTGCCGTCGGGAGATGGGCCTACGCCCCAGCCGGGTTGGAGAGATCCGCTCCGAGCCGGGTCTGTCGGCCAGGCGCGGCGCTGCCTGGCGCCGCGTCGTCCCCGCAGGCTTCGATCACTTCAGGCCATGAGTGCCGGGGAACGCGTGGTCAGACGCGGTCCAGGATGTCCCTTGCCAGCATGAAGCCGCCGGCTTCCGCGTTTCTGACCAGCTCGTAGAACTGGCAGGAGAGGCAATTGGCCAGCTTGGTGGCATAGGTCCCCTGGATTCTACCTCCGCAGAGAGTCCCCGCAAGCGCCCAGCATGCCCGTCCTCCGTTCTTGCCGCCGTTGATGCCGTCTATCCGGCTCTCAGTGGCTGCGATGCACTCGCCCAGGGTGTGTGTGTTCGGGCCGCCTGGCTGCCGTCCGCATTTCATGAAATCCCAGCAGTTCTGCCTGGTCATGGGTCGTAGTCCTCGGTTTTTCGTTTTCAAGTCCAGGTATACTAACACGGCCGGACTCGTGTTCAGCCACCCTGGAAATCCAGGCAACACATGGGGCGGCACCTGGACTCCCGCTCCTGGGCTGCTTCTCGGCTGTAACATGCAGCGGGCACTGAGTTCTCCCGAGGGCTCATAGAGTTCGCCCACATCCTCGGCGAGAGAACCACCAAAGGGGCATGCACCGTTGATCAGTCCCGGCGCATGGGCATGGGACCGCTATGTCTGTCCGCCCAGTGGGAGCAGGATCTCGATTCCCAGGCCGCCTGCGCGGCGGTTCCATGCCCTGACCCTGCCCCCGTGGGCCTTCACCACCTGGCTCACCAGCATGAGCCCCAGCCCCAGGCCCCCGGTCTTGCGGGAGCGGCTGGAGTCGCTGCGGAAGAATGGCTCGAAGATGTGCTCCAGGTCTTCCCGGGGCACTCCGGGCCCCTGATCCTCTACGCTCAGGCGCAGCCATCCCCCACCCCGCCTGCTGGCCCTGATGAAGACGGTGCTGCCAGGAGGGGTGTAGCGCCGGGTGTTGCTCAGCAGATTGCCCAGCACCCTGGAGATCCGGATTGGGTCCAGGTGGGCGATCAGGCCCTCCTCTATGTCCAGTTCGACGTCCCACTGCTGGAGGTGGGACTGCTCCAGGGCATCTTCCACCAGGCCGCGCAGGTCCGACTCGCGACGATGGAGGGCCACCACGCCCTGGTCCAGGCGGGCTGATTCCAGGATCTCGCCGACGAGGACGTCCATCTCCTGGATGTCGGCTTCCAGGGAATCCAGGCGCTTGCCAGGGGCGCCCTCGTCTCGCAGGATCTCGGAGCTGATGCGCATGCGGGCCAGCGGTGTCCGCAGCTCGTGGGAAACCGCGGCCATCAAGCGGCGTTGCCCCTGTACCAGTGCCTGCACGCGTTCGGCCATGCGGTTGAACGTAGCCCCCATGCGTCCCGCTGCGTCTCTGCCCTCGGGTACGCGGTGCTGCAGATCGCCGGCAGCCACCCGCTCCATGGCGGAGGAAGCGAGGTTCAGGGGCTTGAGAATCCAGCGCAGCATGCCGATGGCTCCAAGCAGGGCCAGGAGACCCAGCACCACGAAGCCGGTGTTGACCTGGCGCAAGGGGCTGCTCAGGTGAAGGGGAAAGCTCACCAGGACGCCCTGGCCGCCCTCGACATCGGGAACGAAGACCCTGGTGTTCACGCCCCTGGACACCCAGAGGGTGCGCCCTCTGCGCGAAAGTCGGCATCGCCACCCCTGCCCGGTCCAGCCCATGCCCTGGCCGCCCCAGCCGGCCCCCATGCCGCGGATGCGCCAGCCGCTACCCCGGCTCTCTCCCAGGCTCTTGAGCTTCTTCTCCTCGAAGAAGCCACGCAGGTCTTCCACCCGCATGGCCTGGAGTTCCACCCCCAGCTCGCGCGCCAGGTCTTCCATGCGCTTTTCCGGGTCCTGGGCAAGCTCCACCTGCCCGGCCACATAGAGGGCCGTGTCGGCCCGCTCCAACAGGAGCGATGCCAGGAGAGGGCGCAGAAAGATGCCCATGGCGATGAGCCATGCGCCCAGGACCGTGAGCAGGATCAATCCCATGAGCGAGATGGAAACCCGTGTCCCCAGGCTCACCCCTTGCCTCCAGGCACCAGGTAGCCCACGCCCCGCACGGTCTTGATGAGCCTGGGGTCGCGGGGATCGTCGCCCAGCTTGGCACGAAGATGGCTGACGTGGACATCCACCGAGCGCTCGAAGGCCGCCCAGTCGGGGCCTCGTGCCAGCTCCATGAGGCGCTCCCTGGGTACGACGCGACCCGCAGCGGCCACCAGTGCCCGCAGGATCTCGAACTCGGTGGTGGTGAGGCTCACCGGTCGGTCGTCCAGCCGGACATCTCTCCTGGCCACGTCGATGGCGATGCCGGCGGCATGCAGCGGCTGCTCTTCGGCGTCGTGGCCGGCCTGGCTACGCCGTAGAACGGCCTGGATACGGGCCTGCAGCTCACGCGGGTTGAAGGGCTTGGGCAGGTAGTCATCGGCGCCCAGCTCCAGGCCGACGATGCGGTCCAACTCGTCTCCACGAGCCGTGAGCATGATGACCGGGAGGTGGGAGCGGGCGCGGATCTCGCGCAGGACCTGGAAGCCATCCTTGCCGGGCATCATGATGTCCAGGACGACCAGGTCCAGGCCGCCCGAGCGGATGCGCTACAGGCCCGACTCACCGTCCGGGGCGGTGTCCACCTGGAAGCCACGCCCCTGCAGGTACTCGCGGAGAAGTGCCGCCAGCCGGGGATCGTCGTCTATGACCAGAATCCTGTGCAAGTCGCGCCCCCCTCGCTCAAGTGCCGCCTCCGATGGATACCCTGCCTGGAGCAGGGTGGCGGCGGGGCTTCGGTGGAAGATGGAAGGAAAGATATTGCGCTGGGAGGCCGGGAACCAGTGGCCCCGGCCCAGCGTGGCTTCAGTTTTTCCAGCCCCAGCCCATGCCCCAGCCCCAGCCGCAGCCGCCCTGGAAACTCTCGAGTCCATCCTCCAGCATGGTGCGTTGCCCGTCGTCCAGGCTCCTGCTGAAGGTCATGACCTGGTCGATGAGGTCGTGCATGAGTTCCGCACGCCAGGAGATGTGGGAGTCCAGCGCGGCGTGGACGGCGTCGGCGTTGTTGCTTTCGATGGCCTGTGCCAGGAGCCGTGGCATGGATACCGTATCACCAGCCTGGGACTGGAACTGCTGGAGGAGAGAGGAACGGATGCCCTGCAGCGCTGCCTCCTGTTCGTCGTCGAGCTGCAGATCATCGGCGATGGCCGCCATGCGGCCAGCCATGCAGTTGGACCCGTTCATGGTGCCCTGTCCGTAGCAGTGCCCGCCCATGCAGTTGCCTCCGCCCATGGCGCCGTACCCATGCCCGGCCACGGCCTGCCCGCCAAGGGCCGCGATGCCGCCCAGGACCGAGAACGCTCCCGCGAAGATTGTCGTGCGGATGATGGACTTCATTGTCTGCTCCTTTCTGGTTGTCACGAGGTATTGCCGGGAACGCGCCGCCCCTGTGCTCGCGCCCCGTGAAGACATCATAGGATCGGCCTGTTTGGTGGGTGTTGGGCTCTTCCAAAGGAAGGCTTTGTTTTGTGAAGGTTTGTTGATGCGCCGCGGAGGGCAGGAGCGCAGGATCCCATCGAAGCGAGGGTCCATCAAAGCTCATGTACTGCTGGGCGACGAAGACCGCGAGCGCCTCCAGCCAGTTCCCATCCGGAAATGGCTCCCATCGCCGGAGCGGCCCATTCCTTCGCCAGGCACATCCGCGCAACCACTTGAAATAGCGCTGCTATTCCGGCGGGCTACGCAGGATGCGCCTGGCTCGAAAGCGACTCGCCCCGGCTCGGTCCGCCTTTTCCGGATGGGAACTAGCCAAGGGCCGTCGGGAAAGCTCGCACCTGCCCCTGAGCGCGTTCCGGCTCCACCACCGAAACGCCTTCGGCGGCAAACTTACTCTTGGGAGCCCTACACCAGAGTGCATTCCTTTCTCTCTCGAAAGCGGCTACAATGCGGCCCCATGAACATGTATTGCGCCTTCGCGCTGATTTTCACCTTAACGCTCGCCTGCTCCGCTCACAAGGAAACCCTGGAGTCCGGAGACGAGACAGGTTCGGCCCATGCCGGCACCGGTGATACCACCTCCCGGGGGGCGGCTGATACCCACGACACCGGAGGCGTGCCCGGGACTGGGCACAACACCGATTCCGGTGGCGACTCCGGTGGCGATACAGGCGATTTGCCTGGGTTTCCCTGCGATACTCTGGTGACCGACTACGAGTCGAAGGAGGTTCCTGACATCGACAAGCCCGATTACCTCGAACCGCTACTGGATCCTGTCTTCGGGCAGCGAGTCATCCGTATCGTGGGTGATCCGGGCGATGAGATTCCTGTGGTCGGCGGCACATGGGGAACCATAGAGCGGCATCGTTACTCGGTGGGGCCGGTGTGGAACGCCGACATGTCACTGATGTTCCTGGGCAAGTACAATGGAGACCACGATTACCTCTACCTCGACGCCGAGACCTATGAACCCTTGTTCCAGCGGGCAGCACCCTCCTACGTCTACGAGGACCGCTGGCACACCACCGAGCCCGATCTGCGGGTCTACGTAGGCACCGACGGCACTGTCGGTACATGGAACGTGTGGACTGGGGAACGAACGGTCATCATCGACCTGTCCACCGAGGGATATGGCGATCTCTATTTCGGTCCCGGCAAGGGCAACGTCTCCCACGACGGGCGTTGGATGGCAGTGAGGGCGAGGCACGATGGTGTGCTGGTATGCTTCGCCCTTGACCTCGAGAACGCGGAAAGACACGCCGACATCGACCTTTCCGGGTACGATCTGCCCGGGTCGGTCTACATCTCGGCATTGGGGAACTACATCGTATTCACCCACGGCATGGACGAGGTTACGGTGTTTGATCGAGACGGGGCCCAAGTCCAGTACTGGCCCGAGTACCACCGTCCGGGCCACGGCGACGTGACGCTGGACCCCGACGGCCAAGAGGTGTTCGTGGGAGGCAGCAAGGATGATCCGGACTCGGGGCAGGTCATCGCTCGGCGTCTCGCCGACGGCGTGGTCACGCCGCTCACCCCACCTGGTCCCTGGGTGACCCACACCTCTGCGCGCAACACACAGTTGGATGGCTGGGTGTTCAGCAGCTTCGACACCGACTCCGCGCTCTACGCCCCCTACCTCAACGAAGTGGTCATGAGCCCGCTGAACGGCAGCTACGCAGTAGCCCGACTGGCCCATACCCACCAGGCCGAGACCTCAAACTACTGGACCGAGACCCACGCCTCGCCCTCTCCCAACGGCAGGCGGGTAGTATTTGCATCCAACTGGGGTGACACGGAAGGCGCCATCCAGGCCTATGTAGTGGAGATCTGCGAAGACCAGGAGCCCTCGAAACGCACGATGTCCAACAGGGCCCGTCTCGCTACGCGTCCGGCGAAGGAATAGACCGCTCCGGCGATGGGAAAGACCGGAGCGTGAAGGCTGGAGCAGCGCGTGACCTGCGATGATCAGCAAGGGCCCATGTCCTTGATTTTCCTGACATTTTCCTTTGTCGCCAGTCACGCGAGCAGCTCGCGGGCGCCGCCCTGGCCCAGTGGCGCGCCTTCAACGGTGTCCACGAGCGCGGCCATTGGCCCTGGCCGGAGTGGTGCAACGAGAACCCCCGCCGCCTCCGCGAACTGCTCCAGCCCGCCGCCATCGAGAAGCTCGACGTCCCGCACCTCACCGAGGTGGCCTGGCTCCCCCACGCCTGCCGCGAGCACGCCCGACAGGTGAACAACGCCACCCTGGGCTTGCCGCCGGCCAGGCCAGGCCAGAGGAGTGCCCGCCGCGCAACGCGCGGGTGGTCCGATCGCTGCGGGCGCTCGGGTACGACGTGGCGGTGTAGAACGGGGTCAACACGTCCCTCCCCCACCCTAGGTCCCCTGCCGCTCCACCTTCGCCAGCACCTTCCGAAACGCCTCGGCCCGCTCGAGATCCCGCATCTGCTCGTGCACAAGGACCAGCCGGCTCAGGATCGCTCGCCGACGCGGGAGACGGCCGAGGGGAGGCCGCAAGCTGGCTCTCTCTCGCCTCGATGAAGGCCTCACGCATCGCCTCCACCGATGGCCAGCGGTCCTCAGGCAGGCGATGGAGCGCACGCTCGACCACTGCGTCCAGCTCGGGGGCCACCGAGTGGCTGAGTTCGCCGGGCCGGTGGGATCCCAGGGAAACAGGCGGTCGCGGTGTCCCGCCCAGAAGCCCTCCACGGCAGCCACCGCGGCCTCGTAGGCCTGGCGATGGGCGCGATGCGCGACATCATCTCGAGGGGCCACCATCGAGCGAGAGAGCAGCAGGGGGCAGTCGAGGAGGAGCAGCCCTCGACCCAACAGTTTCTTCAGGCGCCTCGAGCCACTCGCGATGGATGCCGACCGGCGGGCACACCCTCCGGCCCTTGGTGATGTAGCCGTTGCAGTAGTAGCGGAAGTAGTCGTAGGGCTCGGCGCCGTTCTTGGGCGTCTTCTTCTGGCGCCGGCCCACGAAGCGGCTGCCGCAGTGGTCGCTCTCGGTGGCGAGGTTCATCGAGTAGAACTGGTTGATGAGCTGGGCGGGTATGGACAGATCCTTCTGGGCCTGCTCGTCCGAGGAGACTGGGCAGTAGGTGACGACGTTGGGCATGAGGTCCTCCCATAAGCGATGTCGGTCGCCCGGACGTCTGGACCAGGCGGTCTGTCGTTCGGTAGATCGTCCGGGCCACGGCGTCGGGGACCAGGTCGTCATGCGTCGTTCGCCACGAGCGCGAACCGGAGACTGACCCCTCGACGACGAGATCACCGGTCCACCTTGCATGCCATTCCCGGTCCAACGGGCCGCCGGGCCGGTCCAACGGACGCGGTTCCCGGTCCAACGGACGCGGTTCCCGGTCCAACGGACGCGGTTCCCGGTCCAACGGGCCGGCGGCGCTGCGGAGACCGCGTTCCTGGCTGCCCGATGCCCAGATTTCACACTCCTCTTCACAGGCCGGCTGTTTGGCGTTATCTTCACGGGGTGGCGGCCGTCGTCCGCATCCCGCCCGGCATGGGCGGTCCCGAGACCGCCGAAGGAGGCAACTTGACTGCAGAATACGACCCTCTGGTGGCGCCTCCTCCGAAGAAGGTACGGCTCCGGGACGCCCCCCTCGTGAGGGTGATCGCCCAGGTGCGGTTCTCCCCCATACTCTCCGTACAGCAGCCGGAGTTCATCGCGCCATTTCAGGAGGCCATCCGCGCGGCGTACCCGGTCCTGCGTCAGGAGCACGCGCAGAGCCTCCTCGTCGGGCTGCAGGGGATCGCCACGGGCCAGAAGCAGGTCGCGTGGCGCCTCGCCGATGTCGAGGGCGCTTGGCGCGTCTCGCTCGCTCCGGAGTTCGTCGCGCTCGAAACGACGGACTACTCGAGCCGGAGCGACTTCATTGGCCGCATGCAAGCCGTCCTCGGAGCTGTGGCGAAGCACATCGAGCCCGCGGTCGTTCAACGTGTCGGCCTGCGCTACATCGATCGAGTCACCGGTGATGCGCTCGAGGACATCGCCAAGCTGGTCCGCCCGGAGATGCTCGGCATTGTCAATACGCCGCTCTACGAGCACGCGCGGCATGAACTCAGCGAAACGCTCCTCAGCGTCCCGGACACCGGCGAACAACTGCTGGCGCGCTGGGGACACCTG
Source organism: Myxococcota bacterium (assembly GCA_024276675.1). GTDB lineage: Bacteria > Myxococcota_A > UBA796 > UBA796 > JAFGLY01 > JAJRWT01. The sequence goes on from JAJRWT010000023.1 coordinate 14,480, forward strand.
CCGGCGGGTGGCACCGTGGACCCCAACGCGATTGAGCCGATCCACGAGCGAAGCTGGGTCCTCGACATCGACATGTTCTCGGCCAAGCAGCAGCCCTTCGCGGCGACTTCGCTCATCGAAGACCTTGGCTGCTTTGCTGAACGCCTCTACACGGTGTTCAGGTGGACGGTCACCGAAGAGTTCCTGCGCCGGTACGGAGGGGAACCATGAGCCTGCAAGCCATCGACACGAGCGCAACACTGCCGACATCAGCGGAGGGAGCGATGCGGGCGGCTCCGAGCCCTCAGCTCATCTTCGTACCCGGCTCTCTGTCTACGCTCGGCACTGCCGCTCGAAGCCTGTCCATCGAGGAATGGAGGGGCTCGCTGCTGGGACCATCTGGGACGAGTAGCTGGATATGGACGAGCGGAGGTCGGGAACAAGAGCCCCTCGACACGGGCGCGGCCATCTCGGAACTCCGGCGTCTTGCGGGCTTGACCTGGGAGCAGCTCGCACGCGTCTTCGGGGTCGCGCGGCGCAGCCTCCACTTCTGGGCAAGTGGCAAACCGATCAACGCTACGAACGAGGAACGCCTTCGCAGATTGCTCGCGGTCCTTAGGCAAGCCGATCGAGGAAGCGCCCAGGAGAACCGAGTGATGCTGCTTCGCGATCACGACGGCATGATCCCCATCGACCTCCTGACCGCGGGCTGGTACGACGAGTTCCTGGTGTTCGTAGGCACGGGCCGCGGCCGGCGCCGCATTGACCTGACACCACTGTCTCGGGAGGCGCTGGAAGCTCGCGAGCCGCTGCCGCCCGTGGAGTTGGTCGACTCTCTTCAGGATCGGGTTCACCGCGATGTCGGGCGCGGCCGCGCAGCTCGAACCGCGAGGAGTAAGCCCCGTGGGCGTGATTGATGAGGCTGCCCGCAAACGCATCAACGAAGCTCTGTCGGGTTGGCGCCAGGGAGACTGCGTCCTCGGAGAACACTGGTTCCTCTTCCGCCTGGAGGTCGAGGCTCCACTGACCGAGGATGCCGCCCACGCGGCGGACGAAGGTGCGGATGCGGGCGAGGCCCAGGTCCGCGGGTTCATGGTCGCGACGCAGACCTGCGACATCGTACGCGGCTGCAGCGAGCGACCGTTCATCGAGGTCTGCCCGCTCGTGAAGGTTGACCCCGAGAGAATGGGAGAGATCCGACGAGGGCGCCGGCCGAACTACGCCTTCGTGCCTGGCGTGGCGGGCCACGGGCTCGTCACCCATCTCGACCGGGTAATGACGGTCGAGAAAGCTGTCGTCGCAGCGTGGCCACGCACGGAGGGATGCCGCGATGATGGCGACGTTCGTCTCCTGTCTCTTGCGCTGGCAAGTAAACGAGCGCGGGTCGCCTTCCCCGACGACTTCGTCGCCCTCGCATCGAACCTCATGCGGCGCATGGCCTCCAAGCATGACAAGGACAGCGACGAGGGGCGTGCGCTGCGAGTTCTGCGCGAGATCCGGGTGCGCGCAGCACCTTCCTGGGACGCTCTTGAGGTCGCTCTCACGTTCTGGTTCATCCGCAACGACGACGAGCCGCACTTCGAAAAAAGAGCCTGGGACCACTACCTCGATGCCTGGTTGGGCCGCCTCCCCAAGGGCGGGCGCTTCACATCCATCGAAGGACTGGTCCAGACCCTCGATGACCTCACGGCCCGCGACTACGTCGAGAGCGACCGGCTCGACCTTGATCACCTTTCCGCTGGGGAGTCGTGAAGATGGCCGTCGAATACGCCAGCCCGAGTTTACCGTCCCCGAGGTGCAGCGTAGCGGGAATGGGCACCACCATGGGGTAGGTTGATCCGCGCAACTCGTCGTGGTTCCAGGGAAAACCGACAGGGCTATGTGACGGCTGGATGCTGGCGGGCGAGCAGATTGTCGTATGACCTGCAGCTGCAGACTTGCCCAGTACCGGATGGCTGGATCTGGGTGCGGCGCTCGACGCCGTAGATGACTCATCCAGTGCAGTCCTGTCCTACCTGTCCTACGAGCCCTTCTCGGGCTCTTCCGCTGCCTGACCGGCTCTGGCATCAGGGTAGAGACATCACTCCAACTGTGCTCGACGAGCTTCGTAGAAACCTGGAGCGCCTGGGCTTGAAGGCCGTGCTCCGACACCTGGACGAAGCCCTGGAGCAAGCGGCCACCCTGGAGCAGG
>JAJRWT010000024.1 GCA_024276675.1 Myxococcota bacterium
GCTGGGTACGGAGCAGCACGCTTCCCTGGAGGGAGCGATCCTGAGTGTGCTGCTCGCCAGTTACCATCCGGAAATGGCGGACCGAGCAGGAGCGAGTTGCTTTCGGACCAGATCCGTCCGGGCAACCCGCCCCCCGAACCCACCGATCCCGATCCCCAACCCGCCCCCCGCCGTGCTGCGGGGGGGCCCCCGTGTCAAGTGTGTCCCAGGGTGAGCCCCCAGGGGGAAGGCTGGGAGGGGGGGAAGACGCTGCACGATGTCCAGCAGGGCCCGGCGCAGCAGCGCATGGCGCACCGCAGCGGGCCCGAGATTTCCCGATGGATCCCAGATGGCGTAGTGCCCGTGGTTCACGCGGATTCAGAACTCCCAGGGCTTGCCCGCACCACGCGCCAGAGCTGGATACAGCCCATGGCGGTCTTGGGCCCCGGTTCCGCCACCGCCCCGCAGCGCCGTGCCAGGGCTACCAGCCCACCGTTGGCCAGGAAGCTGTGGAAACCGGCGTTGTGGGCCCTGCCCGCGCCGCGCTCGATGAGGCGAACCCCCAGGGCCACGGGGTTGCGGGGAAGCGGCGTGGCGTAGTCCACCACCAGCAGATCCCTGCCCACGCGCAGCAGCTCGTTCAACACCGTGCAGCGATGCTCCATGGGCATTTCGTGGAGACCCATGGAGATGGTGGACACGTCGAAGCGCCCATCCTCAAAGGGCAGGCGCCTGGCGTCCGCGACCATGAAGCTCTGGTTGGGGCCAGCGCGCCGCCGGGCGTAGGCCACCCGACGGGGGTCCAACTCCACGCCCACCACCTGGCGGCAACCGGGCGCCAGGAGGCGGGCCAGGTCGCCGGTGCCACAGGCAACGTCCAGCACGCTGGCCCCGGAGGCCACACGCTCGCGCACCATGATGCGCGCACCGGCCAGCAGGGGATCGATGAGAAACGCGTAGGCACGGCTCCCGACTTGTCTAATCTCGCTCATGGGCTCTCTCAACCTGCTTGAGGGGCGCGGCGGAAACCCTGCACCCACAACTGGTGGTACCTGGCTCCTGCCCACATCGTATCGCCTGGACTGGGAACGGGCCAGATCCCTCCCACGGGGAGTGTTCCGGACATCCACCCCAAAGACGGGCTACAGGAGAAAGGCTGCCCGCGGGCCCGTACAATCGTCCAACCTGTCAACACACAGTCGGGAGTCACAAATGCACCCTGCCGGACTCCGGGTATCGCTTCAATGGCTCTTCCTGCTGTCGGCTTGCAGCTCCCAGCAGCAGCAGGAGCCCGCTGTCCAGGAAAGCGCCGACACCACCGACACCGGCTGCGCCCAGCCCGCAACCTGGTATCCGGACGCCGACGGCGACGGCCACGGCGTACCCGGCGACACGGCGCTGGCCTGCGAAAGGCCCAGCGGCTACGCCAGCACCGACGACGACTGCGACGACGGCGATCCCTATGTCAATCCCGGCTGGGACGAAGACCCGGAAGACGGCAAGGACAACGACTGCGACGGCCGCCTGGACGAAGAATGGTCCGGAGTGACCGTGGCTTTCTACGACGAAGACGGAGCGGGCTCCGTGCTGGAGATCGACAGCGTGGGGCGCCTGGCGGCGCAGGTACAGATCGTGGACACCCAGGTGTTTCCCCTGTGGCTGGACCACGGGCTCGGTGCTCCCTGGGTCATCAACAACTCCTACACCACGTTGGAACTCCTGGACGAGGCCGGCTACAGCACGGTGCTGGCGGAGTTCACCGAGGACGACACCGACTGGTTCCTGGCCGGCATCTGCACCCACCCCGACGGCTACTACCTGGCCTCCACCCTGGACAAGCTCTGGCGGGTGGACGAAGATGGCACCAGGCGCCAGGTGGCAAGCTGGAATGCCGATTTCTCGGATAGTGAACACTTCGACCTTATCCCATACACCCTGGCCGCCGACCCCGCCGACGGCCAGGTGGGGCTCTTCGGCTACTACGGCGGCTTCGCCACCTGGAACGAATCCTCCGGTCTCAGGATCCACCGTCGCCCGGACCTGGAAAACTGGGACGGCGTCGTCACATACGCGGGAGCCTGTAGAGACGGCGGCGGCTGGTACAGCATCAAGTCCGACTCCGGCACCGCTGCCCTCAGCATCGCCAGCTTCGACTTCGGCACCGGCCAGTGGTCGGACCGGGTGAGCTGGGAAGAACAGTGGACCCCCAACGTGCTCACCATCGACGGCGACAGCGGAGACTACTACGTCACCGCCGCCGGGGGCCAGTATCCCTCTGTCTGGCGGGTCCTGGAAGATGGCTCCTACGCATCTGATTTCTACATGGTGGAGGAGCCCATTCCCAACGCGGGTTTCTGGGGGGTGGTGAGCAACTACTGACGCCGCTCCCGCCGCCATCCAAGCTCGGCTCCGACCAACCGCGGGAGATGGCGCGCCACGCCCGCGCCGCCCCCCAGTCCATGGACCAGGCGGCAATCCACGCGGCCAGGCGCCGGGGCATGAGCCTTACGATATAGGCGTTGAAGGCGTTGAACCAACCCGCCACGATGCTTCGGCGGCCCTTGAACATGGCCCCCAGGCCCAGGCGAGCCACTTCTTCGCTGGTCATCATCAAC